>NZ_NMUL01000022.1 GCF_002234595.1 Amycolatopsis vastitatis | reverse complement strand
CTCCCGCCTTGATCGTTCGCCGATCGGCGCCAGCAGGACGCCCAGCGCGACCAGCTCGGTGAGCGCCATCCCGCGTTCCACCAGGCCGAGCGGGATGAGCGTCCACCAGCGGCCGCCGTCCACCGCGGCCACCACGACCGCGCCCAGGATGACCGCGAACCAGCCCAGGGACGCGATCGCGAGCACCCGCGCCAGCCGGCGGCGGCCGGGCGAGGCGGGGAACGCCGTCCGCGCCGCCACCAGCACGGCCAGCGGCAGCGCGACGAACGCCACGACGCTGGCGATCCGGTGCAGCGTGCCGCCGAAGTCCGCACGCGAGACCGTCGCCCAGTCCGGCTTCGGGAAGGCGACGATGACCAGCAGCCCGACCGTCCACAGTGTACCCAGGATGGCCGCGGGCACCGGGAGCCGCCGCTGACGGCCCAGGACGGCCAGCCCCGCGGCCGACCCGAGCGCGACCAGGACCACGGCGAGGTCGAAGACCCACTTGTGGTCGGAGAGGCCGTACTCGCTGATCGTGCGGCGGGTGACGCTGATTTCGTCGGTCGGCGGGATGACCTGCAGCAGCAGCACCAGCGCGGCACCGGCCACCAGTGCGGCGACACCCGTCAGCGACACCGCGGCCGAAACCCGTCGCGCAGAGACCGTGACCATGGACCGACAGTAGCCGACCGGTGGTTGAACTCCCGGTGAAAGGCTTCGTCGTGGTCCACCTGTACAACTTACGGCGGTTACCCTGGCCGGATTTCCTCCATTATGGTCCCTCGCTACCGGTAGGTCCGTCCTGCCGGCCACGGTCAAGGAGGTCTTTTCCTGTGGGGAATTCACCAAGACGGCTAGTGATGCTGGCTTCGGCCGTCGCGCTGGCCGGAACGTTCGTCGTGTTGCCGTCCGGTACCGCGGGCGCGGCGCAGAACATCCTGCGTGCCGACAAGTCGGTAGCGCGCTCGTGCTTCGCGAAAGTGCTGCCCAAGGGGACGTCGGGCGCCGACCGCCGCGAGCTGACGTCCACGGTGGACGGTCTCGTCCAGGCCCGGCTCAAGGCGGTCCAGGGTGCTGAGGGCGACTGGGACGTCGCCGTGTTCGACAAGGCCACGGGCGCCGTGGTCGCCGCCTCGACGGCGTTGCGTTCCCACGAACTCGCCGAGAGCTTCGTCAAGAAGGGACAAGAGCTCGTCGTCCAGGGCTGCCGGTACGGCGGCTCGGCGGGCCAGGTCCAGCTCGGTGTCGACTTCCTGGCGCTGACTCCGCAGGGCACGCCGACCGGCGCTGCCGCGGCGGCGCAGCGCGCGGAGCTCGTCCGCGTCGAGACGCCCACGCGCGCCGACAAGAACAAGCTGACCGCCCTCGGCCTCGACGTCACGGAGAAGGGCGACGCGACCGGGGTCGAGGTCGTCCTCGCCGGGGACGCCGACCGCCAGACGCTCAAGAACAGCGGCTTCAAGTCGAAGGTGATCGAGGCCGACCTCTCGGCCAAGTCCGTCCAGGACGCGAAGACCGACCGCCAGTACGCCGCGAAGACCGCCGCGTCGGCGCTGCCGTCCGGGCGGACCAGCTACCGGCACCTCTACGAGTACAACTACGAGATGAAGGAGCTGGCCCGGAAGAACCCGAGCCTGGTTTCGGCGTTCACCATGCCGGAATCGACGTGGGAGGGCCGTGACGTCGTCGGCGTCGAGATCGCCACCGATGTCAAGAACCTGACCGACGGCAAGCCGGTGAACTTCACCATGGGCGTGCACCACGCCCGGGAGTGGCCGGCCGGCGAGCACGTCATGGAGTGGGCGTACGAGCTGGTCAACGGCTACTCGCGCGACGCCGCCATCCGGTCGCTGGTGAGCAAGACGCGCAACATCGTCGTGCCGATCATCAACCCGGACGGGTTCGAGATCTCCCGCGAGGCCGAGCCCAAGGGCGACTTCACCCGGTTCGACTACGAGATGAAGCGCAAGAACTGCAACGTCAACGACTCGCCGCCGCAGTACGCGACCGGCGTGTGCAAGGCGAACCCGGGCGGCCGCCTGCGCGGCACCGACCCGAACCGCAACTACGCGGGCTTCTGGGGCGGCAACGGCGCCGAGCTGGCCTGGAGCGGCGACACCTTCCGCGGGTCCGCGCCGTTCAGCGAGCCCGAGGTCCGGAACGTGCGCTCGGTCGTGGCCTCGCGCCAGGTGACCAACCTGCTGACGATGCACACCGTCGCGGCGCTGGTGCTGCGCCCGCCGGGCGTGGCGGACGTCCGCCCGCCGCTGGAGGAGCCGCAGTACAAGGCCCTCGGCGACAAGCTGGCCTCGCGCAACGGCTACACCAGCGAGCCGAGCTGGGCGCTCTACGACACGACCGGCACCACCGAGGACTGGTCGTACTGGGCCACCGGCGGCTGGGGCTTCACGATCGAGGTCGGCGGCAACGGCTTCCACGGGCCCTACGCCGACAGCGTCGTGGCCGAGTACGAGGGCCTGGCCCCCGCGACCGGGGCCGGCAAGGGCGGCAACCGCCAGGCGTTCCTGGACATGCTGGGCAACGCCGCCGACCCGCAGCAGCACTCCACGCTGATCGGCTCGGCGCCCAAGGGCTACCAGCTCAAGCTGCACAAGACGTTCCAGACGCCGACGTCGCCGGTGCTGCAGCCGGACGGCTCGACCAAGCCGCCGATCTACTACACCGACGACCTGAACTCGAAGTTCACCGCCACCGGCGGCCGGTTCGCCTGGTCGGTCAACCCGTCGACGCGGCCGTACGTGGCCGGCCGGTACGGGCGCACCCCGCAGGGCCCGGCCCAGCAGGGCGTCGCGGTCACCAACCCCGCGGGCGTGCCGCCGATCAACCAGAACTACCCGACGGACGCGACGGCGGAGTCGTTCACCTTCCACGTCGACGGCCTGCCGAAGGTCGACAACGGGAAGTTCAGCGTGAACATCAACTGGAAGAACACCACGACCGACTGGGACCTGTACGTCTACGACTCGGCGGGCAACCTGGTCACCTCGTCGGCGAACGGCGGCACGACGTCCGAGCACGCCGTGCTGTTCGACCCGCCGGCCGGCGACTACAAGGCCGTGGTGGTCAACTACGACCAGACCGACCCGAACGTCCCCGACGACTGGATCGGTGACGTGTCGTTCGCGTCGCCGATCCCGCCGACCTACGGGACGAAGGAGGCCTACCAGCTGACCTGCTCGTCGCCGAACGGCAAGCTCGTCGGCGTGGCGGACGTCTTCGTCGACCGCGCCCAGACGGTCGACGTCGGCGAGGTCTGCACCCGGTCCGCGCACGCCCAGAAGCAGCGTGCTTCGGGCGGGGTCCGGTAGTACCGCGGTTCGTCGGTGAAGGCCTCCTCGCTCGCGCGGGGAGGCCTTCACGGCGTTATGGCCAAGACGACACCGAGGACCACGAGAATCGTGCCCACTACCCGGTTGAGCGCCGGTTTCGCGCGGGCGTACCAGCGTTGGGTGGCGGGGGAGGAGAACAGGAGGGCGACGCTCAGGTGCCAGGCGGCCGAGGCGGCGACGATCAGGCCGACCGCGGCGGCCTTGACGGCCGTGGGTTCGGTGGGCGGCAGCGCCGCGGTGAGGACGCTGCCGAAGAAGGCCGCGGCTTTGGGGTTGGTCAGGTTGCTGAGGACGCCGCGGCGGAATGCGTTGCCGTGAGTGTCGGGTGGAGCGGTTTCCGCGGCTCGGGCGGTCCACCACAGGCGGATGCCGAGCCAGGCCAGGTAGGCGCCGCAGACGATGCGGAGGGTGGTGGCCAGCCACGGTTCGCGTGCCAGGAGGGTGCCCAGCCCGAAGACGGCGACCGCGGCCAGCAGCCCGCCCGCGGCGACGACGCCGAGCGCCACGGCGACCGCGGCCCGGCGGGTTCCGGCCGCGGCGGTGTGCGCGATGAGGACGAAGTTGGGGCCGGGCGAGACCGCGGCCGGGAGGTAGGCCAGCAGCACCGTGCCGAGGGTGGCGGCGGGGCTCATGCCCCTCGCCCGCCTTCCGCGGTGCCCAGGACGCCGGTGGCGGTCGAGGGGTCTGCCGCGGCCGGGCGTGGCCGAGAACCGCCCGGACGGCTCATGAATCCTGGACCAGGGCCGCCATCTTGCGGATCGTGATCCCCCGGTCCAGGACGGCCGACGGTGGCAGCCGGACGTCGAGGCGGTCGGCGACCAGCGCCTCGATGCGGGCGCCGTGCAGCGACTCGCCGCCCAGCTCGTCCAGGCCGGTGTCCGGGTCGGGTGACCGCAGGAACAGCACTTCGGCCCAGATGGCGGCGACGGCGCCGAGCACGTCGCCGCTCCCGGCGGCCGCCGGGCCGAGCGAGGCGACCAGCGCGCGGCGGTTCACCTTGCCCGTGGCCGAGCGCGGGATCTCCGTGACCCGCGCGAACCGGTCCGGGCCGCGGCCGGGCGTCCGCGAGCAGTGGCGGCGGAGGTCGTCGTCGGTCGCGTCGCCGGCGACGACGGCGACCACGGCTTCGCCGAGCACCGGGTCCGCCGCGCCGCCGACCACCACGTCGGTCACGCCCGGATGCCCGGCCAGGACGTTCTCCAGCTCCTCCGGGAAGACCTTCTCACCGGCGCGGTTGATCACGTCGTCGCGGCGTCCGGACAGCACCAGCTCGCCGTCGCCGGTGAGCCGGCCGAGGTCGCCGGTGGCCAGCAGGCCGCCGGGGTGCCCGATCAGCGGACCGTCCACCGTGGACAGATAGCCGGGGCAGACGTGCGGCCCGCGCACCATGATCTCGCCCGACGCGTGCACGGAGACCTCGCAGCCGGCCGGCGGCCCGACCGTGCCCGGCGTCACCGGCACGGACGGGCTGTGCGCGCAGATCTCGCCCGGCGCCTCGGTCAGCGCGTAGGCCTGCAGCACCGGGACTCCCAGCGCCTCTCCGAGCCGCACCCGCAGCGGTTCGGGCAGCGGGGCGGACGCGGACCGCGCGAACCGCAGCCGGTGCCCGTCGAGCTGCCCGCCGGCGGCGAACGCGGCCACTCGCGCGTGGATCGCCGGAACGGCGCTGTACCAGGTCGGCGTGAACGCGCGGAACGCGGCGAGCATCCCCTCGTCGCGGTAGCCCGGCAGGCAGACGACGCTCGCCCCGGCGGTCAGGGTCGACAGCACCACGCCGACGAGACCGTGCGTGTGGTGCAGCGGCAGCACGTTCAGCGCGCGATCGGCGGCGGTGAGCCCGAGCGTCCCGGCGACGAGCGACGCCGCGTGCCGCACCGCCTCGGCGGGCAGCGGCACGAGCTTCGCCGCGCCGGTGCTGCCGGAGGTCCGCACGAGCAGAGCGGTTCCCGGCACCGAACACCGCGGCCCGGACACCCGGCCGACGTCGGCGAAGGGCCGGATCACCGGAACGTCGGCCTCGGCCGAGCCGGCGATGACCACGGACGCGCCGAGCGCGCGCAGTTCCGCCGCCGACGGCGCGGGAGGCAGCGGCGCGCAGACCGCGACCGAAGCCGTCGCGAGCAGCGTGGCGACCGCGGACGGCGAGTTGCCCTCGGCCACCGCGACGACCTGGTCCGGTGCCACGACACCACGCAGCCAGGCGGACAGCGCGTCGACCTGCGCGGCGAGCTCACGGTAGGTGGTGACCGTGCCGTCCTCCGCGAGCAATGCCGGCAGGTCGCCGTGGGTGGCCAAGGCCCGCTCGATCATCGACGCGCTCCTTCTCCCCGCCGCTCCCGCAGTGCCTGGATGCCCACGACGTCGTCGGGCAACGCGTCCGGCATGTCTTCGTCGAAGCGCGAGAGCACGCGGGTGCGCAGCGCCGCCAGGCCGAGCGCGACGATCAGCAGCCCGAGCACGACGTAGCTGAACCCGATGCCCCGGCCCGGGCCGGTCCCGAGCACCGCGCCGACGCTCGCGGCGAGCCCACCGCCGGGCATGAGCAGCGGCTCGAACAACCCGATCACCAGCGGTGCCACCACGATCAGCCCGAGCGGGATGGTCGACCACGCGATCATCTGGTCCAGCGCGAACACCCGGCCGTGGTACCGCTGCGGCACCTTGACCTGCACGATCGTCGCGTGGATGCCGTTGACCAGCGCCACGCAGAAGAACATCCCGGCCAGCCCGGTCGCGACGACGGCGACGCCCGCGTGCAGCCCGGCGAACGCGCCGCAGAGGCCCATCGCGACGCCGGCGGTCAGCATCCCGCGCATCCGCCGCCGCCCCGGCCCGCCCCACATCGACATCGCCAGCCCGCCGAGCGCGGCACCGATCCCGCCGAGGAACGACACCGTGGCCACCGTGGACAGCGATCCGAAGGACAGCACCAGCGGGAAGATCAGCAGGATCACCGCGGACAGGAAGATGTTGAGCAGCCCCATGTAGGCGACCATGCCGCGGATGTAGCGGTTGCCGACCGAATAGCGCCAGCCGTTGACGATCTCGCGCCCGAGCGATTCGCGATGCCGGTGCGGCATCGACCGCGGGAACCGGACCGCGGCGACGACGGCGACTGCGACCGCGAAGCTGACCAGGTCGAACACCAGGATCCCGCCGAGGCTGAACAGCGAGATCGCGGCGGCGGCGAGCAGCGGCGCGATGAACTGGCCGATGCCGGTCGAGAGCTGCACGACGCCGTTGGCGTGGCCGAGGAAGTGCTTCGGCACCAGCTGCGGCACCGCGGACTGGTAGGCGAGCCGCTGGAAGACCAGCGCCACCGAGAGCAGCCCGAGCCCGATCCAGATCTGCCAGATCTTCAGGTCCCCGGTGAAGTAGATCAGCGCGAACACGCCCTGGATGACGCCGGACGCGCAGTCGGCGGCGAGCATCACCTTCCGCCGGTCGCACCGGTCCACGATCGCCCCGGCGACCGGCGCCAGGAAGAGCCCGAGCATGCCGAAGATCCACGACGTCGCGTATGACGTCAGCGATCCTGTGGTGAGGTAGATCCACAGGGGAATCGCGTATTCGGTCAGCTGCGAGCCGGTGATCGACACGAGCTGACCCGCCGCGACCGTCAGGAACCGGCCCAGGCTGGGCTGGGGCGTTCGTGGCGGTGGCACGTCGTCGGGTGCTTCGGAGACTTCGACGAACCACCAGCTGGCGTCCTCGCCGCGGGCCTCGTGCGTCAGCTTGTCCGTGGTCCCGGCGGCGAGGGCGGGGTGCGTGCTGGTGATGATCTCGGCGAGCTCTTCGGGGCGGAACCGCAGGAAGTAGTGCCCGGCCTCGTCGAGCACGACCAGCGCCGTCTTCCGGGTGACGATCTGCCATTCCCGGTACCGCTCCTGGTAGTACTCGGTGATCGGGTCGCGCTCGCCGACCACCGAGATGATCGGCGCGCGCAGCTTCGCGGCGCCGGTGTCGAGCAGCGCGGAGAAGTAGTCCTCCGCGTTCGCGCCGTCCTCGCGCATCAGCTTGACGATCAGCTGGATCTCTTCGGGCGGCAGGCCTTCGAGGTCGGCGCCCATGCCGCGCAGCCAGTTCGCCCACGACCGGTCGCTGCGCAGCCGCTTCAGCTTGGTCAGCTGCCCCAGCTTGCCGAGCGCGCCCCGCACCGGCAGCGCGAACGGGAAGTTCGCGGCGACGTAGACCGCGTCGATCTCCCGCCCGGCCGCCTCCAGCCGGCGCGCGATCTCGGTGGTCAGCGCGCTGCCCAGGCAGTGGCTGTAGAGGACCAGGGGACCGGTGACCCGCTCGAGGATCTCGCCGACGCACTCCTGCGCGATTTCCTCCAGCGGCAGCGATTCCTCGACGACGCCGGGGTCGTGGCCCGGCAACGCCACGGCGAACAGAGTGCACCCGTGCGGCAGCGCGTCGGCCAGGGGCTGGAAGACGACCGCGCTGGTGCCCGCGTACGGCACGCCGATGTACGTGACCACTCGTTCGTGATCGGGGATCGGCCGGGTCAGCTCGTAAAGCCGTTTGCCCGCGCGGCTTTCCGCGTCCGGCGTCTCGATCATCGCGGCCAGCTCGCGGATCGTCGGCTCCGCGAAGACGTCCATCACCGTGATCCCGGGCGAGCCTTCGGGCAGCCGGCGCCGCAGCCGCGAGACCACCTTGGTGGCCAGCAGGGAATGGCCGCCGAGGTCGAAGAAGTCGTCGTCGATGCCGACCCGGTCCAGGCCGAGCACCTCCTGCCACAGCTGCGCCATCAGCTTCTCGACGTCCGTGCGCGGCTCGGTGCCGCCCGCGTCCGCAGTGGACGGTGACGGGGCGGGAAGCGCCTTCCGGTCGAGTTTTCCGTTCGGGGTGAGGGGAAACGCGTCGAGCGTGACGTAGGCGCTGGGCACCATGTAGTCGGGCAGGATGCGCTTGAGCCGGTCCTTCAGCTCCTCGGGCCGCGGTGTCGCGCCCACGAGGTAGGCGACCAGGCGCTGGTCGCCAGGCCGGTCCTCGCGCAGGGCCACGACGGCGTCGCGCACGTCGCCGCGCACATCACTGCCGCGCAGGGCGGCTTCGATCTCGCCCAGTTCGACCCGCTGGCCGCGGATCTTGACCTGGGTGTCGATCCGGCCGAGGAACTCGAGGGTGCCGTCGGGCCGGTGGCGCGCCAGGTCGCCGGTCCGGTACAGCCGCGCGCCGGGCTCGAAGGGGTCCGGCACGAACCGCTCGGCGGTCAGCTCGGGCCGGTTCAGGTAGCCACGCGCGACGCCGACGCCGCCGATGTGCAGCTCACCGGGCGTGCCCGGCGGAACGAGCCGCCGGTCCGCGTCGAGGACGTACAGCCGGATGTTGTCGATGGGCCGCCCGATCGGCACCCGCGTCAGCCCGTCCAGGAGGTCCGGCCGGCAGTGCCAGTGGCTGACGTCGATCGCCGCTTCGGTCGGGCCGTACAGGTTGTGCAGCTCGACGCCGGGGAAGCGGCCGGTGAACCGGCGCGCGAGGTCGGCGGGCAGTTCTTCGCCGCTGCAGATCACCCGGCGCAGAGCCGGTGCGCCGGCGTCCTCCTCAGCGAGGAACACCTCCAGCATCGAAGGGACGAAGTGGACGGTCGTGACGCCCGCGGCGATCAGGCTTTGGAGATAGGCGGCGTCCTTGTGGCCGCCCGGCTTGGCGAGCGTCAGCCGGGCGCCGGTGGTCAGCGGCCAGAACAGCTCCCACACCGAGACGTCGAAGCTCACCGGGGTCTTCTGCAGCACCACGTCGTCGGCACCGAGCCCGTAGGTCTTCTGCATCCAGTGCAGCCGGTTGACGATCGCGCGGTGGCCGGTGACCACGCCCTTCGGGCGGCCGGTCGAGCCCGAGGTGTAGATGACGTAGGCCGCGTTGTCCGGGCCCGCGACGGGATCCGGCCGCTCGCCGCGGACGACGTCGTCGAGCTGGATCGGCTTGCGCTCCAGCGGCGGCAGCTCGTCGAGCAGGCGGCGCTGGGTGAGGATCGCGGCGGGCTTGGCGTCGGAGAGCATGAACGCGAGCCGCTCCGCCGGGTACTCGGGATCCAGCGGGAGGTAGGCCGCCCCGGCCTTGAGAACGGAAAGCAGCCCGACGACCAGCTCGGGTGAGCGCTCGGCGCAGATCGCGACGACGTCGTCGGTGCCCACGCCCTGCTCCCGCAGCAGGCGGGCGATGCCGTTGGCGCGAGCGTCGAGGTCCGCATAGGACAGTTCGACGCCTTCGAAAGTGACAGCCACGGCGTCCGGCGTCCGCGCCGCCTGCGCTTCGATCATCGCGGTCAGCGTGGTCTCGGGGAAGTCGGCCGCGGTGTCGTTCCACGCGGACAGGACGTTCGCCAGCTCGGTCTCGCCGAGCATCGCCAGCTCGCCGAGCGGCGTGTCCGGCGCCGCGACCACGGCGTCGAGCAGTGTCCGGAGGTGCTCGCCGATCCGGCTGACGTCGGCGTGGCCGATCCGGCGGCTGCTGTACTGCAGGATCAGGGCGGGCTCGCCGTCCCCGGCGACGACCTGGAAGTGCAGCGCGTTGCGCGCGGCGAACGCGAACTCCGTCCAGTCCACAGTGGATTCCAGGCCGGTGAACTCCGGCGTGGTGGCCCGGTCCCGGTAGCTCAGCGACACCGGCGCGAGCGCGGTCGCGGGCCGGATGCCCGGTACCGCCCGCGCGAGTGGCACTTCCCAGTGCCGGTACAGCTCGCGCAGCTCGGCCCGCACCGCTTCGCCGAAGGTCCGGAACGGTGTCGCCGCCTCGGCGTCGAGCGCGATCGGCAGCTCGTTGACGAACACGCCGACCGCGTGCCGGTGGCGCGGGGTGCGCGTGGACAGGTCGATCGCCACCGACGGCCGCGCGTTGCCGTACCGGAAGAGCAGTGCCTGGATCGCGGCGAGCAGCAGCTCGAACTGCGACAGCCCGAGTTCTCGCGCCGACTCCCGCAGCCCGGCGGGCAGCGTCAGCTTGACGAACTCGCCGTCGTGCGCGTCCGGCGGCCCGTCGAGCCCGGGCAGCACGACGTCCGCCGGGAGCGGCCGCGTCGCCCAGAACGCCTTGGCCCCCTCGAGTGCCGCCGCGACCCGTTCGGTCTCGCCCTCGACGTGCTCCTGGTAGTCCGGGGGAGCGGCCGGGAGTTCCGGCTCGGTCCCGGCGACGCGGGCGTTGTAGCAGGCGGCCAGATCGCGCAGGAGGATATCCTTCGACGCGCCGTCGAACACCAGGTGGTGCACCACGATCAGCAGCTCGTGCCCCTCGAGCAGGATGAACCTCGCGAGGGGTCCGTCACCGAACGGCCGCGTGATCAGCTCACGCCGGGTGCCTGCCGCGCGTTCCAGGACCGGCGGATCCGTGGCGACGAGGGTGAGCACACCGTCGCTTTCGGACAGTCCGCACGCGAGCAGCGGATGCCGCGTGACGACGTCGCCGCACGCCGCGGCCAGCGCGTCCGTGTCGAGGTCGCCGCGCAGGACGACGGACAGCGGGATGTGGTACGCCGACCCCGCGTCGACCGCGCGCTCGGTGAACCAGATCCCGTTCTGGGCCAACGATGTCTGCCTCATCGCACCTCCTTCAGCCGGGCCAGGAGAAGCTCGGCCAGCCGGTCGATCGCCGACGGCTCGTAGGTGAGCCGGTTGTGCACGAGCCAGCCGGTGATCCGGCCGTCCGGGTGCTCGGTGAGCGCCAGTTCCGGCACGCTCAGGTCGGGGCCCGGCATGGGCCACGAGAACATCAGCTCGCGCGGCAGCCCGACCGGTCCGGATTCGAGGCCGGGGAAGTGCACCGGCCCGCCCCAGCGTTCGAAGCGCAGCCAGGCCGGCTGCGGGATCCGGCGGCTGAACTCCTCGTACGGGTAGTACTGGTGCTCGGTCGCGTCGAGCACGACCTGCCGGACGCGGGGGAGCAGCTCCTCGAACGGCGGATCGTCGGCGACGTCGATACGCAGCAGCAGCGACTGGACCAGGCAGCCGACCACGGTGTCGAACTCCGGCTTGGTGCGCCCGGGCAGCGGGGACATCACGACGACCTCGTCGCTGCCCGCCCACTCCGCCATCGCCTTGGCCCACACCGCAAGCAGGCCCATGTAGACGGTCGCGCGCCGCTCGGCGACTGCCGCGCGCAGCCGCTCGGCCGCTTCCACGGGGATCTCGAACGCGACGGAATGTCCTTCGAACGCCGGAACTTCGGCCGAGCGCGGTGCGCCGGGGAGGGTGGGCGGGGCGCCGTCGAGAGTGCGCCGCCAGAATTCGCGTGCCTCCGGCCAGCGGGTCCGCGCCCAAGCCGAGACGTCGGCCGCGCGGGCCGCCGGGGGCAGCCGGTGGCCCTGGCCCGCGTAGCATTCGCCGAGTTCGCGCAGCAGCACGCCCATCGAGTGGCCGTCGAAGACGAGGTGGTGCACGCCGAGCACCAGCACGAACTCCTCCGGGCCTTCCTCGATCACCAGCGCACGGACGAGCGGGCCGTGTGCGAGATCGAACGGCCGCTCCAGCTCGGCACACGCCTGCCGCACCGGATCGTCCGCGAGGATCACGTCGAAGTCCGGCTCGCAGCGGTCCAGCACCACGGCCTTCTTGCCGGGGAACACCGTGCGCAACGCGTCGTGCCGGGCGGCGACGTCGTCCAGCGCGCGGCGCAGCGCCGGGACGTCGAGCAGGTCGGTGATCCGGATGGCCACCGCGACCGCCGACACGGCCCGCGGCTCGGCCGTCTCGCCGAGCCACCGCAGGAAGTACTCCTGGAGGGAGCTGAGCGGGACCCCGTCCGGCACGTCGACCTGTACTCCGGCAGCGGGGCGCTGGTCGGCCAGGCGGGCGGCCTGGGCGGCGAGATCGGGGAAGTCGAACACGAAGGACACGGGTACTTCGACGCCGAACTCCTCGGCCGCGAGCGCGGCGAACCGGGCGGCGGCGAACGAATCGCCGCCCGCGGCGAAGAAGTCCGCGCCCGCCGGGACGTCCCGGCCGAGCGCCCGCGCCCAGAGCCGGGCGAGCCGCGCCTCGGTGCCGGAGGCCGGGGCGGCGGGCTCGGCGGGGGCGTCGAAGAGGCTCCGGAGTGACCGCTTGAGCACCTTCCCGGCGTCGTTGCGGGGCAGCGCGCCGACGATCAGCCAGCGCGCCGGGATCTCGTGCCGCGCCAGCCGCGCCGCCGCGAACGCCCGCAGGTCCTCGACCGGCAGCGGGCGGCGCAGGACGACGGCCGCGGCGGGCACCGAGCCGAGCACGGGATGCGGCAGTCCGAGAACGGCGGCCGCGCGGACGTCCGGGTGCGCGTACAGCTCCGCCTCGATCCGCAGGGTCGAGATCTTGAACGCGCCGGACTTGATCACGTCGCTCTCGCGGTCGACGAGGTAGAGGTAGCCCTCGTCGTCGAGCCGGCCGAGGTCGCCCATGCGGACCCAGCCGTCGCGGAACACCGCCGAAGCCGCGTTCGCGTCGCCGAAGTAGGTCCGCGCGGTGGTCGGGGAGCGCAGCCAGACCTCGCCGGTTTCGCCGGTCGGCAGCGGGTGGCCGGCGGCGTCGGTGATCCGCAGATCGCCGTCCGCGGGCTGCCCGACCGCCGCCGGCCGGTCCGGGTCGAAGATCATCACCGTCTGGGCAGGCGCGGCCTCGGTCGAGCTGTAGTAGTTGACGATGTCCGCGTTGGGGAACATTCCCGCCAGGGTCTTGGCGATCTCCGGCGGCAGTGCGGCGGCGGTCGAGCCGAGCAGCAGCACCGACGACAGGTCGTACCGGTCCGGCGCGCCGCTCGCGACGAGGTCGATCGCCATGGCGGGGACCAGGAACGCGGTCCCGGCCCGTTCGGTTTCGACGAGCTTGCAGAACTCCTCGGCGTCGAACCGGGGGAGGACCAGGGCGGCGGGCTCGGCGGTGAGGGCGTTGAACAGCATCGTCTGCGCCGCGTTGGTGCCGAGCGGGAAGGCGTGCAGGAACAGCTTCGAGTGGGCGAGCGGCCGCCGCCGCATCCGGGGGTGGTAGCCGTAGGTCAGGTTGGCGTGGGTGGCGCTGACACCTTTCGGCCTGCCCGTCGTTCCCGAGGTGAACAGGATCTGGGCCAGGTCACCGGGCCGGACGTCGACCCCGCCCGGCCGATCCGCGACGACGTCCGGGAGCGGCCGCCCTTTCTCGGGTGCGAGACCGGTGCCGTGGATCAGGTCCGCCGCGCCGAAGTCGGCGAGCAGCCTGGTGATTTCGGGGTTGGGCGTGCGTGCCGAGATCGGCATCGCGACGGCTCCGGCCGCCTGCACCCCGACGTAGGCGGTCGCGAAGTCGAGCCAGTCGTGCTCATCGAAGAGCAGCCCGACCCGTTCGCCGCGCCGGACGTCGAGCCCGGCCGCGATCCGCGCCGCCCGGTCGTGCCAGGCGCCGAAGGTCAGCGCTTCGCCGCCGACGCGCATCGCGACGCGATCGGGTTCGCGGGCCGCGCGGTCACGCAGCAGCCCGGGGAAGGTTTCAGCCATCGCGCGCCTCCAGCAGCCGGGCCGACGCGCTCGGCTCGTACCCGGATTTCCACAGCTCGGCCAGCGTCAGCAGCAGCGGCAGCGACCGTTCCGGCGGCAGGTCCGCCGCGTGCCTGCGCAGCAGCAGCTGGGTCAGCTCGCGCCGGTCGTCGCTGGTGTGGCCGAACGTCATCGAGCCGGCGTGCCGCCGGTACCGCTGGCCCTCGACCGGTGCGACATCGCCTTCGAAGCCCGCCCGTGCCAGCCGCAGGTACAGGTCCCAGTCCTCGTACGCGGGCAGGCTCTCGTCGTAACCACCGATGGCGTGCAGGGCCTCCTTGCGGAACACGCCGGTCGCGCGGCCGTGCGTGTTGACCACCACGCTGACGTCGCCGACGTGCCCGAGCGGGGCCTGGACGTGGTCCAGCAGGCCCGTGTAGCGCAGATTACCGACCACGTAGGACAGTTCCGGATGCCGTGCGAGCGCGGTGACGGCGGGGCCGAGGAAGCCCGGCGGCAGCTCGTCGTCGGCGTCGAGCGGCACGACGCAGGAGCCGTGGCTCGCGGCGATCCCGGCGTTGCGGGCGGCGGACAGCCCGGCGTTGGGCTGGCGCACCTTGACCACATCGGACAGCGCGTCGAACGCGGCGACGGTCGCGGGATCGGTGGACCCGTCGTCGACCACCACGATCTCGATGTCGTCGTACCCGGCGGCGCGCACGGAGGCGAGGGCGCCGGAGAGGAACCGGCCCTGGTCGAACAGCGGGATCACGACGCTCACCAGCCCGGGTGCGACCGGCGTGGTGACGGCCTCGACCTGCGGGAAGGAGAGCACCGACCGGCTCTCGGTGCACGCCGGTGCGTCAGCGCGGTGTGCTTCGGCGGAGAGAGCTTCGGCGAGTGCGGCCGGGTCGTCCGGGGAGACGACGATGCCGCCGCCGTGCTGCTCGACGACGTCGGCCGCGGTACTGCCTTTCGGCGCCACGACGGTGCACCCGCGCGACAGGGCGAACGCGGCGGTGCTGGGGCATTCGGCGTCGCCGGCAGGCAGGACACAGCGGGCACCCAGCGGCTCGTCCTGGAGCGGACCGCCGAAGGTGACCGCGCGGCGGAGACGTTCCGGCAGGCCGCGGCGCAGGTGGTCGCGATAGGACCGGCCGAGCGGATCGGTCGGGGTGTCCTCGCCGCGCAGCTCGAACCGGGTTCCCGGGTGGACGTCGAGCACGAGCGCGGCCGCTTCGAGGAACGTCTCGATCCCGGCGTCCGGCCGGTACGCGCCGAGCCGCCACACCCCGGGTCCGGTCCGGCGCGCGACGGGCGTCACCGATGTCGTGACCGTGGTCGTGACGTCGGCGTGCTCGGCGCAGTAGCGCTCGGCGAACACGGTGAACTGGTGGTCCGCGGTGAGCGGCCGGTACGCGGCGGGTCCGTCGGCGGCGGTCGACCACGGGCAGCGGACGACGCTCAGTGTGGTTCCCGGGAACTCGCCGAGCAGGCGTTTCGCCCGGATCGTGGTCAGGCCCTCGGCCCCGGCGTCCAGGAACTCGGCGACGTCCAGGTCCCCAAGCGTGCGGAGGGTGTCGAGGACGCGGTCGGCATAGCGGTGCGCCTCGGTGAAGTAGCGGTGGTCCGGCCGCGCGGGCGCGGTCGGCACCCACTCGACGCGATCGTCGTGCCTCGACGGTGGCAGCTCCTCGGCGATCAGGAAGACCCGATGACCGGCCTCGGCCGCTTCGCGGGCTCGCGCGAAGACCCGTGCGCCGTCGCCGAGCAACCGGTCGGCGGCGAGGTCACGACAGGAAAGCGCGATCCGCATGGGCCCGTAGCCCCAGCATCACCGACATCTGGCCCCCAGTGTCGCAGCTTGTTCGATCCTGGTTGATGAGCTTCACATCATGGCCATCGGACTGTCAATGTCTGTGGCATTTTGATCGATCATGGGCGATATCGCCCGGCGTGAGCGCGACGAACGACGTCAGCACCCGCTCCGCGCCGGGGAAAGCCAGCCCGGACGTCACCTCGTTCGGCACGGCGAAGCAGCGCAGCCCGGCCGCGACCGCGGCGGCGACGCCGGCCGGGCTGTCCTCGAACGCCACGGTGTCGCAGGCGGGCACCCCGAGTGCGTCGAGCGCCGCCAGGTAGACATCCGGCGCGGGCTTGGGCCGGTGCTCGTCCAAGGCGGACACGACCGCGAAGTGGCCGCTCACCCCGACCCGCTCCAGGTGCTCGCTCACCCAGTCGCGCGTCGCGCCCGACGCGACGGCGAGCCGCAGCCCGCCGGCTCGCGCGGCCGAGAGGAACTCGCCGACGCCGTCCCGGAGGGGCATCCGGGCGGCGAAGGCCCGGTTCGTGTCCCGCCACCGCGCGACGACGGCCTCGCGATCGACCGTCCCGATCGCGTGTTCCAGGTGGGACAGCACGGCGGCGACGCTCGACTGCCCGCCGATCACCGCCTGCCACGCCGGCAGCGGCAGGTCGGCGCCGTACTCGGCCAGCACCTGCCGCCAGGCGCGGAAGGCCGAGGCTTCGGTGTCCACCAGCAGCCCGTCGAAGTCGAAGATCAGCGCGCGCATGACTCGTGAGTGTGGCAGCACGCCCGGATCCGGGGCTCAGGCCGCCCGGCCGCCGCCGACCACCTGGTCGCGCAGCGTGCGCAGCGCCTCGTGGTCCACTGTGGACGGATCGGCGGCGAGCCACGCGCCGATCTCGTGCAGGAACTCCTCCGGCGTCATCGGCGCGACGGGCAGGTCGCCGGGGTCCGCCGTGGTCAGGTCGCCGCTGCGGCTCGGGTACACGACCATCGCGCCGCGCAGGGTCACGCCCGGCAGGAGGTCGCGGTAGGCGGCGAGGCTCTCGGCGAGCCGGCTGCCGCCGCCGCGGAACGGCCTTCCGTTGCGCAGCAGCCTGCCGTCCCCGGCGGTCTCGTAGTGCCCGGGCAGCCACAGCTTCGACTCGATCAGCACCAGGCGCTTCCCGCACAGCACGGCGTGGTCGACGTCGGCGAACACCGAGCCGGGCCAGGCGAGCCCGTGGAAGATGCGCGCGCCGGGCAGCCGGGTCAGGTAGCCCTCCAGCAGGTCGGCGGTGAGCCGCTCGGCCAGCTCGTCGCGCTCGGTGCCGGGCGCGCCGAAGACGGTCCGGCCGCCGAACTCCTCGGCGTACGCTTCCCGGGCCTTTTTCGCCAGCAGGTAGCCGCGGGCCAGGCGCTGGACCAGCAGCGCGGTCCCGGCGGTCAGCAGCAGCCAGACGACGAGCATCGGCGGGGAGAACCCGGCCCCGGTCACCAGCGGCAGCAGGACGAGCACCATCCCGCCCACCGCGGCGACCGCCGGCGCGTGCCCGGGCCCGCGCCGCCTGCCGTGCCGCATCCGGGTGTCCTCGCCCGCGAAGTGCCACCAGCTCAGGTCGTCGGCGTCGAGTTCGGGCAGGCCGGGGACGAACCCCGGCTCGTCCCCGAAACGGCGCCGCGGCCGCGGCCGGACCGGCACGGGCACCACCGTGGCGCCGCCGGAGTCGTAGCGGGCACGGGCGACGGGGTCGCTCAGGACGTCGTAGGCCTCGCGAAGCAGCCGGAACGTGCCGACCGTGCCACCGCCGTCGGGGTGCATGGTCTTGGCCAGCCGGCGGTAGGCCGTCTTGACGTCGGCCGCCGTGGCGTCCCGGCGGACGCCGAGCACCTCGTAGTAGTCGACCTCGGGCACGCGGGCGTTCACCTCCGGATGGCTGCGCGAAGACTTTATGGGGTCGGGTTCCGGCGCCGGCCACCGCCTCCGCGGCACGCCAGGGTGATGCCCGCACGCCAGGTCACGGCGCTGCCCGACGTTCTACCGCCGTCGGCGGCCCGCGTGCGTCGCCCGGTGCGGCGGTGTCGGCGGGTGCGTGACGAGGTGTCTCGCGGCGCCGGTGTCACGTTTGTGGTGCTCGGCAACCGTCCACTGAGGACTGTTTGTCGCCCGGAAGTGTTGCGGCCGCCGGAAAGCCGGGGTGGATGGTGACTTTTCGTAGCCGGAATTCACCTGAACAGACGCGAACACCTGTTCGAATCTCCGGCTAGGATGGAGGCATGTCCCCGGCACCCCCAGACGTGACGGGCCCACCGCCACCCCACCTCGGCAGCGGGCCCGTCACCCTTCTCACCGCTCGCGCAGCAGGAACCGCTGGAGCTTCCCGCTCGCGTTGCGCGGCAGCTCGTCGATGAACCGCACCCGGCGCGGGTACTTGTACGGCGCCGCCACGGCTTTGGCGTGTTCCTGCAGGGCGTGCACGACGTCCGGGCCCGGGGTGACGCCGGGCCGCAGCACGACGAACGCGGTGACGACCGCGCCCCGGTCCGGGTCGGGCGTGCCGACCACCGCGCACTCCTCGACGTCCGGGTGGGTCAGCAGCACCTCTTCGACCTCGGGGGCGGCGATGTTGTAACCGGAGGAGACGATCATGTCGTCGCTGCGCGCGACGAACCGGAAGTAGCCGTCCGGCTCGCGGACGTAGGTGTCGCCGGTGAAGTTCCAGCCGTCGCGGACGTAGTCGGTTTGCCTCGGGTCCTCGAGGTAGCGGCAGCCGGTGGGGCCCTGGACCGCGAGCAGCCCGGGCGTGCCGTCCGGCACCGGACGGCCGTCGGCGTCCAGGACGGCGGCGCGGAAGCCGGGGACGGCCTTGCCGGTCCGGCCGGGGCGGGCCGCCCTGTCAGCCGCCTCGTCGGCCGCGGAGATGAACACGTGCAGCATCTCCGTGCTGCCGATCCCGTCGATCAGCGGCCGTCCGGTGACCTCGCGGTACTGCTCGGCCACCGTGGCGGGGAGTGCTTCCCCGGCGGAGACCGCGCGGCGCACCCCGGCCAGCAGCGGCCCCTCGCCGGCGCCGAGGATCGCGCGGTAGGCGGTCGGCGCGGTGAACAGCACGGTCACCGACCGCTCGGCGACGATCGACGCCAGTTCCTTCGGCGTCGCGCGCTCTAGCAGGAGCACGGAGGCGCCGGCGCGCAGCGGGAACACCAGCAGGCCGCCCAGCCCGAAGGTGAACGCCAGCGGCGGGGTGCCGCAGAACAGGTCGCCGGAGGCCGGCCGCAGGACGTGCCGGGAGAACGTGTCGGCGATGGCGAGCAGGTCGCGGTGGAAGTGCATGGTCGCCTTCGGGGTCCCGGTCGTGCCGGAGGTGAAGGCGAGCAGCGCGACGTCGTCGGCGGCCGTCGGGACGTCGGTGAAGGCCGCCGGGTGGCGTTCGCAGCGTTCGGCCAGTTCGGCGCCGTAGGACACCACGGGCAGGCTGGGTGGTAGCTCGTCGAGCAGGTGCTCGTCGCACAGGGCGACACTCGGCCGCGCCTTGTCGACGATCTTGTCGAGCTCGTGGCGGCGCAGCATCGGCATGGTCGTCACGGCGACCGCGCCGGCCTTGAGGACGCCTAGCCAGCACGCCGCGAGCCACGGCGTGTTGGTGCCGCGCAGGAGCACGCGGTTCCCGGGCACGACCCCGAGTTCGGCGGTGAGGACGTGCGCGATGCGGTTGGCGCGGGCCAGGACCTCGCCGTAGGTCCACGTCTCATGGGGCGAGCGCAGGCAGGGCCGGTCCGGGCCCAGGCGGGCGACGGTGTCGTCGAGCAGCGCCGTGGCGGCGTTGAGCCGGTCGGGGTAACGCAGTTCCGGCAGGTCGAACACCAGCCGCGGCCACTGGTCACCGGGCGGCAGCCGGTCGCGGCAGAACGAGTCGGTGTGAGCGCTGGGAGTAAGCCTCATCGCAGCCCCTCGGGTCTCGACCGCAGGATCGCCCTGTACCTCGAGGAATGTAACACCGGTTGCGACCGTCGAGAAGGCGCAATGTCGCATCGATGACGATGGCGATCAGGGTGCGAGACGGTCGTGACCGAGGCCGGGAAAGCCGTCCGGATGGGGGTGTCAGCCGTCCACGGCGGGCGGGGCGACGACAGCGTCCGGCTGGTCCGCGCGGCGCAGCGCCTCGGCGACGAACCCGGCCGCCTTCAGTTCCTCGACCAGTTCGCGCAGGAACGCGATCGTCGCCGGGCGACGGTCCGGGGTCGTGGCGACGGCCTGCCGGATCTCCATGAACCGTTCGGGGAGCACCCGTGTTCCCGGGTGCGCGGCGGCGTAGCCGGTCATCGGGCGGCGGATCCCGGCGGCCACCTCCAGGCCGTGGGCCTCGAACGCCGTGACGCCGTCCTCGCCGCGGACGATCGTCGCGTGCCGGAGGGTCCTGGTGAGGTACAGGTCGTAGGCCGACCCCTCCTTCACCCCGATCCGGACGCCCGGACGGTCCACCTCCGCCGGCGACGCGAAGGGCGAGTCCCGCGGCACGACGTACACGCCTTCGATCACGACGTACGGCGCCGTGAAGGCCACCTCGGCCGCGCGGGCCGGTTCGATCGCCAGGAACGCGAGGTCGGCGGCGCCCGAGGTCAGTGCTTCGAACGACTTGCGGGCCGCGTCGAAGCAGACGAACTCCACCGGGACGTCCAGCCGGGCGGCCACCTCGCGGGCGAGGTCGACCGTGACCCCGCCCGGCTCCGCCGGCGTGCCGTGCGCGAGCACCGGGTTGCCGAGGTTGATGGCGGCGCGCAGCGTGCCGGTGGGTGCGAGGTCGGTGGCGACGGCGGAAAGCTCTCCCATGGTCGGCGACGGTAGCGGTGCGGCCCGGCGGCCGCCCCGCGGTTGTCGCTCACGCCACCGGCCGACGGCGGTGGTCGTTCATGTCGCCGGTGACGGCGCCGCGGTTGTCGCTCACGCCACCGGTGGGCCGTCCGCCGTGGCCAGCTCGTAGACCGTCTCCTGCCGGTAGACCTCGCCCGGCCGCAGCACGGTGCTGGGGAAGTCCGGGCGGTTCGGGGAGTCCGGGAAGTGCTGGGCCTCCAGCGCGAACCCCGCGCCGCGGTGGTACGGCCGGCCACCGGTGCCGGCCAGGTCCGCGGTCAGGAAGTTGCCGGAATAGAACTGCAGGCCCGGCTCGGTCGTCCACATCGTGAGCAGGCGGCCGGACGCCGGGTCCCACGCCCGGGCGGCGAACGGCGAGCCGTCGTCGAGCACCCAGTTGTGGTCGTAGCCCTGCCCGATCACCAGCTGGGGGTCGGGCTCGCCGAGGCGGGCGCCGATCGGCGTCGCGGCGCGAAAGTCGAACGGCGTGCCCTCGACCGGCACCGGGTCGCCGGCGGGCAGCAGGCCTTCGTCGGCCGGGCAGAACCGGCTCGCGTTGATCGCCAGCCAGTGCTCGTGGACGTCCCCGGAGCCTTCGCCGGCCAGGTTCCAGTACGTGTGGTTGGTCAGGTTGACGACCGTCGGCGCGTCGGTGGCCGCGCGGTAGGTGATGCGCAGCCGGTCGCGCGGGTCGACGCGGTAGGTCACCTCGGTGGTGAGCCGGCCGGGGTAGCCCTGGTCGCCGTCCGGGCTGACCAGGGTGAGCCGCAGCCCGGCGCCGTCGGCGTCGGCGAACCCGGCCGCCGACCACACGCGCGTGTCGAACCCTTCGGGGCCGCCGTGCAGGCTGTTCTTGCCGTTGTTCACCGGCACCCGGTGCAGGACGCCGTCGAGGGTGAACGTGCCGCCGCCGATCCGGTTGGCGAACCGGCCGATCACCGCGCCGAGGAAGACCCGCGCCGCGTCGGGCCGGTTGTTGGCGACGTACCCGTCGAGGGTGGGGAAACCGAGGACGACGTTGCCCGGCCGCCCGTCGCGGTCCGGCGCTTCCAGTGACTGGATCACGCCGCCGTAGTCGAGGACGCGGACGGTCAGCCCGCCGGGCCGGCCCAGCGTGTACCGGTGGACGTCCGCGTCACCGGCGCGGCCGAAGAACTCCCGGGTGGGTTCGGGCAGGGGTGCTTGGGTCATCCGACGGTCCTCCAGCGGCTGTTAGCGCTAACAGTCCGTGAAGACTTTAGGTTCGCGGGCACACACGGTCAAGGGACGCCGGGCGGTGTCATGAACGACTCTTTCCCTGTCGCCCGATGACAGGAAAGAGTCGTTCATGCCATCCAGCCGGGCTGTCAGCGTTCGCCGGACGGCGGGCGGGTGCCCAGCAGCCGGTGGGCACTCAGCGCCATCTGCATCTCCAGCCGCTTCGCCGGGTCCGCCAGCCGGTCGCCGAAGAGATCGGTCAGCTGGCTCACCCGGTAGCGGACCGTCTGGGGGTGGATGCCCAGTGCCTGCGCGATCTCCGGGGTGCTCCCGTTGTGCTCCAGCCAGCTCAGCAGTGTCTCCGACAGCCGGGTCTGCTGCTTCACCGTCAAAGTGCCGAAGGGAGCGAGTACCTTCGCCGACAGCTCGTCCAGCAGGAACCGGTCGACCAGCAGCCAGTGCGTCGCCAGGTGGTCGGCCGTGTGTGTCACCGGCTGGTCGCCGGCCAGGCCGCGGCGGACCAGGTCCAGCGTGCGGCGGGCCCAAAGGAGCGACGTCGCCGCGTCGGCCGGGTGGACGCGGGGGCCGACCGCCGCCCGCCAGCCCGGCAGGCGGCCTTCGAGGCCGCGCAGGTCGCGGTCGGGGTTCGGGGTCAGCAGGCAGGGTTCGGGACCGTCGAGGTCGACCAGCACGTCGTCGGCGACCTGCGGCGACGGCGGCGGGTGCTGTTCGGTCCGCGGGTCGAGCGCGATGACGGTGACCCACTCCGGCATGGTCCACTGCGCCGCCCTGGCCATCGTCGTGAGTGTCGCGGGGGACGACGGCGGGCTGGCGAGCAGCAGTTCGAACAGCCGGCGGCGCCGCCGGTCGAGCGTGCCCGTCGCCATCGCCTGCGCCAGCGTGTATCCCTCGACGGAGTACGACGAAATCTCTTCCACGTACGCGAAAATCGCTTCCGCGCCCACGCAGAGCACCGCCGCCGGGAAGCGGTGTGCCTGGCCCAGCTCGGCGATGTAACGCCACGCTGCCCGGCCACCCGCGCGGTAGGCGGCCTGCAGCGAATTGAGGCTCCCGCCGTCGTGGTGAACGCGCTTTCCGACCTCCACGAACAGTTTCGCCCAGTTGTCCTGAGTGGACGCCAGATTCTCGATGCTGTCGATGCAGCTCAGCACCGCCTGCTCGATGGCCAGCACGATCATCTTGCCGAACTCGCCTTCGAGGGGCTTGGCGTACTCCGGAACGGCCCGCTGGACCTCCTCGAGGATCCGCCGGGCGAGCGGGTCGGCGTGCGGGCGGAACCGCCGCGCGAGCTCCGTCGGCAGCGAGCACCACAGCTGCCGCGCGGGGAGAGTGCCTCTCGGGTGCGGAACCGTCGCCGCCTGCGTGATCGTCCGGGTCATGGTCACACCCCTCACCGCACGTCGTGGAAAGATCGCGCCTTCGTCGGCGCGGAGGTCATGTACTCACACAGGATCGGACTTGGCAACCGCCACCCCTGCGCGGAGATCGGGTTCTGTCACCCCGGGGGCAACGGCCGCACCGCAGTTTGTCACCCGCCCGACAAACCCCGGAACGCTCACCGCGGCACGGGTTTCCGCACTCCGATTTGTGAACCGGGACGGTATCTTCGCGCGCCGTCCCGTTGTTAGCGTGATCAACCCCGGCACGCGGGAGGAGACGGATGACGACGCTCGTTTCGTGGTGCTTCCGCCGCGCCGGCGTGGTCGTCGTGCTGTGGCTGGTGGCGCTGGGCGGGCTCGGGTTCGCGGCGCTGCACACCGGCGCGGCCTTCCGCGACACGGTGGAGCTGCCCGCCGCGGACAGCACGGCGGCGGCGAACCTGCTGCGCGGCAGCGGCGTGGCCGGCGCCGAGGAACGCGTTGTCGTTCGCGCACCGGACGGGCCGGTCGACAGCGGTGAAGGCCGCGCCCGGCTCGACGCGCTCGCCGCCCGGCTGACGACGATTCCGCACGTCGCCGCGGTCACCCCGGCACCCGGCCGGGTTTCCGCCGACCGGACCACCGCGGTGCTCACCGTGCGGTTCGACGCGCCGGCCGCGGACCTCGGGCAGGGCACGGCCGACGCGCTGGCCGCCGTCGTCCGCGGCGCCGCCGGCCTCACCGCCGGGGCGTCCGGTGAGCTCGCCGCGATGACGGCGGCCGCGCCGGACCTGGGCAACGCCGGGATCGGCCTGCTCGCCGCGGCCCTGGTGCTGCTGGTGACCTTCGGCTCGCTGACCTGCGTGCTGCTCCCGGTCGTCACCGCCGCGGTGTCGGTCGGCTGCGCGCTGGCCGCCGTGACGCTGGTGTCGCACGTCATGACCGTCCCGAAGATCAGCACCGAGATCGCCGCGCTGCTGGGGCTCGGCGTCGGCGTCGACTACGCCCTGTTCGTGCTCACCCGCTACCGGCAGGGCCGCCGGGACGGCGCCGAACCGGCGGTGGCGCTGGCCGTGGCGGCCGCGACCTCCGGCCGCAGCGTGGTCTT
Source organism: Amycolatopsis vastitatis (assembly GCF_002234595.1). Taxonomy (GTDB): domain Bacteria; phylum Actinomycetota; class Actinomycetes; order Mycobacteriales; family Pseudonocardiaceae; genus Amycolatopsis; species Amycolatopsis vastitatis. The sequence continues at coordinate 144,841 of NZ_NMUL01000022.1, read as the reverse complement.
CGCCGGGCTCACCGTGTGCGTGTCGCTGGCCGGCATGCTGACCGTCGGCCTGCCGTTCCTCGACGGGATCGCGGTCGCCGCTGCCGTTTCGGTCCTGCTGACCGGGTTCGCCGCGCTGACCCTGCTGCCGGCGCTGCTGCGGCCGGTCGCCCGGCGGATGCGCGTCCGGCCGGACGGCGGCGGCGGCCGCTGGGCCCGGCTCGCGCGGTCGGTGACCGCCCGGCCAGGGCCGTACACCGTGGCCGCGCTGCTGGTCGTGGCCGTGCTCGCGCTGCCGACGGCCGGGCTGCGGCTCGGCGTGCCGGACGCCGCGTCCGACCCGCCCGGCAGCGTCACGCGGACCGCCGCCGAACTGCTGGAGGCGGGCTTCGGGCCGGGCGCGGACGCCCCGCTGCTGGTGGTCGGGACCGGCGGTGCGCCGGGCATGCTGCGGGAGGCGCTGCTCGCGAGCGCCGACGTCGGCCCGCCAGCCACGCTGCCCGGGGACCGCTGGCTGCTCACGGTGATCCCGCGGACCGCGCCCGACGATCCGGCCACCGGCGAGCTGCTGGCCTCGACGCGGGTGATGGCCACCGTCGTCGGCAGCCCGGACGCGCACGTCGGCGGGGCCGTCGCGGCCCGCGCCGACTTCTCGGCGGCGATCACCGCGCGGCTGCCGCTGTTCTTCGCCAGTGTGGTCGGCATTTCGGTGCTGCTGCTGGCCTGGGTGTTCCGCAGCGTGCTGATCCCGCTGACCGCGGCGGTGATGAACCTGCTGACCGCGGCCGCGACGACCGGCGCGGTCGTGTTCGCCTTCGGCGGCCCGATCGAGCCGTACCTGCCGGTGTTCCTGTTCGCCGGGTTGTTCGGGCTGTCGATGGACTACGAGGTCTTCCTCATCGCCCGCATCCAGGAGGCGTGGCGCCGCAACAATGACACGCGGGCGGCGGTCGTCGACGGCGTCGCGGCGACCGGCCGCACCATCACCGCCGCCGCGCTGATCATGGCGCTGGTGTTCGTGTCGTTCGCCTTCGTCGACGCCCGCGTCGTGCGGGAGGCGGGCGTCGGGCTGACCGTCGCCGTGCTCCTGGACGCGGTCGTCGTCCGGTGCGTGCTCGTCCCCGCGGTGATGGCCCGCTTCGGCGCGGCGAACTGGTGGTTCCCCGGCACCCGGCCCCGGGGCAAGCACGCCCGCCGCGAACTGCTGGGGAGCCTGCGGTGAACGCCCGGGCCGCGACGCTGGTGCTGATCGCGCTCGGGGCGTTCGTCACGACGCTGGACAACACGATCGTCGCCGCGGGGGCGCCGTCCATCGCCCGCGACCTCGGCCTGGACCTCGGGGCGCTGCAGTGGGTCGCACTCGGCTACATGCTCCCGTTCGCCGGGCTCCTGCCGGCGGCGGGCACGCTGATCGACCGCTGGGGACGGCGCCCGGCCCTGGCGGCCGCTCTCCTCCTGTTCGGTTTCGGTGCGGCGGCGGGCGGGCTGGCGGGTTCGGTGTGGCTGCTGGTCGCCGCCCGCGTGCTCCAGGGCGTGGCGGCCGCCTTCCTCGTGCCCGGCCTGCTGAGCCTGCTGCGGACGAACCTCGACGCGCGCGGCCGGACGCTCGGCGCCGCGGTGTGGACGGCGTGCCTCGCGGCCGCGCTGGCGCTCGGCCCCGCGCTCGGCGGTGTCCTGAGCGAATACCTCGGCTGGGCCTGGATCTTCTTCGTCAACCTCCCCTTCGTGGCGGCGATGCTCGCCCTGCTCCCGGGAGCCGCGTCACCCGGCCGGACCGGCGGGACCCGCGCGCCGCCGGTGACGGCGATGATCCTGGTGACGGCGAGCCTGGTGCTGCTCACCACCGCGCTGGCCGAACCCCGGTTCGCGCTGCCGCTGCTCGCGGCGGCGGCCGTGCCCGGCGTGGCGTTCCTCGTCCGGGAACAGCGGGCGCGGGAACGGCTGGTCCCGGCGGCCCTGACCGGCAACCGGGTGTTCACCGGTTCGCTCGTCCTGCAGCTGCTGTGGGGACTGGGGATTTCGGGCGTCTTCTTCTTCACGCCGTTGCTGCACCAGGAGTTCCTCGGTCTCGGCCCGTTCCGCGCCGGGCTGCCGCTCGCGCTGGTCGCGGTGGCGGTCGTGGCCGCGACGCCGTTCGTCCCCGCCGCCGTGGCCCGTTTCGGTCCACATCGGACAGTTGCGGCCGGGCTGGCCGTGGTCGGGACCGGGTTGCTGGCCCTCGCCGCGGTGAACCACGTCCCGGCGCTGCTGCCCCGCGTCCCGGGCATGGTGCTGATCGGGGCAGGCTCGGCGTTCACCGTCCCGATGACCTCGCACGCCCTGGATGTCGTGGCGGAGCACCATTCCGGCACGGCGTCCGGGCTGCTCACCGCGTCCCGGGAGCTGTCGAGCGCGCTGGGTGTGGCGGCGATCGGTGCCGTGCTGACCGCGGTGCGCGGGGTGCGGCTCGACGCGGGCGCACCTCCTCGTGCGGCACTGGCGGCCGGGTACACCGCCGGTCTGCTCACCGCGGCCGGGCTGACGCTCGCCGGCGCGCTGCTGGCCGTCCGCGTATTGCGGCACCGTGAAACCTCGTCGCCACATGACAAACGCGCGGTCCCCTGATCCGTTTCCGAATGAGTATTCGAGTTCGCCCCCGTTGACAACCGCACCGGCGCTCTTCACGCTGCGCCGGTAACCGCTCTCTGCGAGGAGCCATGGAAACTATTTCCCAGCCGGTTCCCCACACCGGCGAAGCAGCTGCCGACGGCGAGTCGTTCGCGACCCTGCTGAGCCAGTGGGCGCGCCGCCTCGGCGACCGGGTGGCCGTGACCTATCTGGACCACCGGGACGGCGGGGACGGCCGGGCGGTGACACTCACCTGGCGCGAGCTCGATGAGCGGGTCGACGCGGTCGCCGCGCGACTGTCCGAACTGGCCGGTCCCGGTGACCGGGCGGCGGTGCTGGCCGGGCAGTCCGCCGACTACGTCGTCGCGTTCCTCGGCGCACTCCGGGCCGGATTGGTCGCCGTGCCGCTGTTCGCTCCGGGCCTGCCCGGGCACGAGGGCCGCCTGGCCGCGGCCCTCGCCGACTGCGGCCCGCGGGTCGTGCTGACGACGGCCGCGGAAACCGGCGCGGTCACCGGGTTCCTCGCCGGTTCCGGCGTGGCACCGGCCGTGGTCGCCGTCGACACCGTGGCCCCGGTCGCTCCCGGGACGCACGACTGGCCGGCGCCGGATCCCGGTGAACCGGCGTACCTGCAGTACACCTCGGGTTCCACGCGCTCGCCGGCCGGGGTCGTGCTGACGCACCGCAACGTGCTCGCCAACGCCCGCCAGGCGTGTGCCGCCTACGGCGCCGAGAGCGGGACGACGTCGGCGGTCAGCTGGCTGCCGCTGTTCCACGACATGGGGCTCATCCTCGGCATCGGCGCGCCGATGGCCGGCGGGCTGGCTTCGGTGCTGATGGACCCGCTGGCGTTCCTCGAACGCCCCGCGCGGTGGCTGCGGGCCCTGTCGGCCAGTCCGGGCGGGATCAGCGCGGCGCCCAACTTCGCCTACGCCTACTGCGCGTCGCGGGTGACCGAAGCCGAGAAGAACTACCTGGAGCTGAGCCGGGTCGTCTCGCTGATCAACGGCAGCGAACCGGTGCTGCCGGCCACGATCGCGAAGTTCCACGACGCCTTCGCCGAGTGCGGGCTGCGGCCGGAGGTCCACCGCTCCTCCTACGGCCTGGCCGAAGCCACCGTCCTGGTTTCCGTCACCGACGCCGGGAAGGCACCCCGGCAGGTCACGTTCGACCGGGCCCGGCTCGCCGCCGGCCACGCCGAGCCGGCCCCACCCGGCACTTCCACGACGACGCTCGTCTCGTGCGGGCGCCCGGTCGGCCAGCTCGTGCGGATCGCCGACCCCGTGACCGGGCACCCCGCCGAACCCGGGGTGGTGGGCGAAATCCGGGTCAGCGGCCCGAACGTCGGCCAGGGCTACTGGGGCCGGGCCGAAGCGTCGGCGGCCACTTTCGGCCTGCCGCCCAGCGATCCGGGCACCGGCGAGGGCTGGCTGGCGACCGGCGACCTCGGCGTGGTCTTCGACGGTGAGCTGTTCGTGACCGGCCGCCTGAAGGACCTGGTGGTCGTCGACGGCCGCAACCACTACCCGCAGGACATCGAGCAGACGGTGGAGGAGCACCCGGCGGTCCGGCCGCATTCGGCCGCGGCCTTCGCGATCGACGGCGGCGACGGGGAAGCCGCGGTCGTCGTCCTGGAACGCGCCAAGAACACCGAAGCCGACGTCGTCGCGGCGACGGCAGCACTGCGGGCCGCGGTGTCGGCCGGGCACGGCCTGCGCCTGCACGACGTCGTCTTCCTGCCGCCCGGCGAGGTGCCGCGCACCTCGAGCGGCAAGATCAGCCGCGCCCGGTGCCGGGAGTCCTATCTGGACGGCTCGCTCACCGCCCGGCGGCTCGGATGAGCGCGCCGGACGCCGCCGCGATCCGCGCCTGGCTCACCGCGCGGATCGGCGAGACCGACCCCGACCGGCCCCTGCACGAAACCGGACTGTCCTCACGGGACGCGACGGTCCTCGCCGCCGACCTCGGCCGGTTCGTCGGCCGCCCGCTCGCGGCCACGCTGGTCTGGCAGTACCCGACGATCACCGCGATCGCCGATCATCTGTCCACTGTGGAGTCCAAGTCGGCCTACGTGCCCCTGCCGGAGGACGGGGAACCGATCGCGGTCGTCGGCCTCGGCTGCCGCCTGCCGGGCGGGATCGAGTCCCCGGAGGCGTTCTGGCGGTTCCTCGACGCCGGCGGCGACGGCATCGGCGAGGTCCCCGAAGGCCGGTGGGAGACGTTCGCTCCGGCCGAAGACCTCGCCGGCGTGCCCGCGCGCGGCGGGTTCCTCTCCGACGTCGCCGGGTTCGACGCGGAGTTCTTCGGCATCACCCCGCGCGAGGCCGAGGCGATGGACCCGCAGCAACGTCTCCTCCTGGAGGTCGTCTGGGCGGCGCTGGAGCACGCCGGCATCCCGCCGAGCCGCCTGCGCGGCAGCCGGACCGGCGTGTTCGTCGGGCTGTCGGCCACCGAGTACGGCTCCTTGACGATGACCGACGTCGCGGGTGTCGACGTCTGGTCCGGCACCGGGGCCGCGGCGAGCATCGCCGCGAACCGGCTCTCGTACCTGCTCGACCTGCGCGGCCCCAGCCTCACGCTCGACACGGCGTGTTCGTCGTCGCTGGTCGCGGTCCACCAGGCGGTGCAGAGCCTGCGCCGCGGCGAGAGCGAGACCGCGCTCGTGGCCGGGGTGAACGTACTGCTGTCGCCCGGGATCACCGCCGGGTTCCACCGTGCCGGGGTGCTGGCCGCCGACGGCCGCTGCAAGCCGTTCGACGCCGGCGCCGACGGCATCGCCCGCGGCGAGGGCTGCGGGGTGGTCGTGCTCAAGCCGCTGCGCGCGGCGCGGCGGGCCGGGGACCGGGTGCTGGCGGTGATCCGCGGCAGCGCGGTGAACTCCGACGGCCGTTCCAACGGCCTGACGGCACCCAACCCGGAGGCCCAGGCGGCCCTGCTGCGCGACGCGTACGCGGTGGCGGGGGTCGATCCGTCCTCTGTGGACTACGTCGAGGCACACGGAACCGGGACACCGCTGGGCGATCCACTGGAGGCGGGAGCGCTGACCGAGGTGCTCGGGGCCGGGCGCGAACCGGGCCGCCCGTTGCTGCTCGGCTCGGTGAAGAGCAACCTGGGCCACCTCGAAGGCGCGGCCGGGATCACCGGGCTGCTCAAGGTGGTGCTGGCGATGACGCACCGGCGGGTGCCGCCGAGCCTGCACTTCCGCACCCCGAACCCGCACGTCGACTTCACCGGGTTGAAGGTGGTCGCGGAAGGCACGGACTGGCCGCGTTACTCCGGCACCGCCCGGGCCGGGGTGTCGGCGTTCGGGTTCGGCGGCACCAACGCGCACGTCGTGCTGGAGGAGTGGCCCGCGGCGGCGTTCCCGCCCCGCGGGGGTGCGGCGGACGGCCCGCAGGTGTTCGCGCTCTCGGCCCGCTCGGCCGAGGGACTGCGGGCTCGGGCCGCGGAGCTGGCGGACTGGCTCGAGAACGGCGAGGTCCCGCTCGACGCGGTCGCGGCGACCCTCGCCCACCGGCGCGAGCACCTCCCGGTCCGCGGCGCGGTGGTCGGCGAGAGCCGCGGCGAAGTGGCCGAGGCGCTGCGCGAACTGGCCGCCGGCCGCGGCATCACGAGCGGCTCGGCGCGTGGTGCCAAGCGCCCCAATGTGGCGTTCGGTGCGTTGGACGCACCGAACGCCACGTTGGGTGCGTTGGACGCAACCAACGCCACATTGGGGTGTTCTGGGGTTGTCTTCGTCTTCTCCGGTTACGGGTCGCAGTGGGCGGGGATGGGGCGGCTGCTGATGCGCTCCGAACCCGCCTTCCGCGCCGAGATCGACGCGCTCGACCCCGCCTTCCGTGCCGGGGCCGGGTTTTCGCTGCGGGAGGCCCTGGAGGGCGAACTCCCGGACCTGGCCGCGACCCAGCTCGCCCTGTTCGGGATGCAGCTGGCCCTCGCCGCGCTGTGGCGGGCGCACGGCGTCACTCCGGCCGCGGTGCTCGGGCATTCGATGGGCGAGGTCGCCGCCGCGGTCGTCGCCGGGGCGCTCGATGTCGCCGGTGGCCTGAAAATCATGGCCGCGCGGGCGCGGTTGCTGGCCGAACTCGACCGAAGCGGCGGCGGCGCCATGGCCGTCGTCGAGCTTTCCCCGGCCGAAGTGGCGGAGTTCCCCGAAGTCACCGTCGCGGTGTACGCGTCGCCCGCCCAGTGCACCATCAGCGGCCCCGCGGACGCCGTCGAAGCCGTGGTCGCGCACGCCGAAAGCCTCGGCAGGCTGGCCCGGCGGCTGCCGGTCGGCGGGGCCGGGCACTCCGCCGCCGTCGAGCCGGTGCTCGGCCGGTTCCGCGCCGCGCTGGCCGGGCTGGTGCCCGGACAGCCCGGAATCCCTTGCTACAGCAGCGTTCTCGACGATCCGCGGGAGACACCCGCGTTCGACGTCGAATACTGGGCGGCGAACCTGCGCCGCCCGGTGCGGTTCAGCCAGGCCCTCCAGGCGGCGGCCGCCGACGGACACACCGTCTTCGCCGAGATCTCGCCCCACCCGGTCGCGTTGGCCGCGATCGAGCAGACCACCGGCGAGACCGGTTTGGCCTCGGCGAGCCGCCGGGTCGACGAGCGGACGGCGTTCTTGACCAGCCTCGCCCGGCTGCACGTCGGCGGTCACGCCGGGGTGCTGGCCGCCCGCCCCGAGACGCCGCCGGTCGAGCTGCCCGGCCCGGTCTGGCGGCACCGGCGGTTCTGGCCGCGGCGCACGGTCCGCTCCGGTGGCGCTCATCCGCTGCTGGGCGTGCACGTCGAAAACCCGGCCGGCGGTCACCTGTGGCGCGGGGACGTCGGCACCGCGGCACTGCCGTGGCTGGCCGACCACACCGTGCGCGACGAACCCGTGTTCCCGGCGACCGGCTTCCTCGAACTGGCCCTCGCCGCGGCCGGCCCCCGCGGGCGCGTCCTCGACCTCGAGCTGTGCGAGCTGCTCCCGCTGGCCGAGCACACCGAGGTGACGACCAGCCTCACCGGCACCGCGTTCGGCGTGCACGCCAAGTCCTCGCAAGGCTGGGTCCGGCACGCCACCGCGCGGATCGGCACCGGCGGGACGCCGTCTCCGCCGTTCGGGGAAGTCACCGGCGACCCGGTCGACCTCTACCGGGCGCTGGCCGAGCTGGGCCAGTCCTACGGCCCGGCCTTCCGCGGCCTGCGCCGGGTGACCGCCGCGCCCGGCCGTGCGTCGGCGTCGATCACGCTGCCCGAGGCCGACCACCCCGCCTACGTGCTGCACCCCGCGCTCGCCGACGCCTGCCTGCACGCGCTGGCCGCGGCCGTCGGCGAGGCGGACGCCCTTTACGTGCCGCTCGCGGTGGCCGAGGTGATCGTCGCCGGGGACCCGCGCCGCGGCGTGCGGGTGGACGCAATGCTGGGGGAGTCCGGCGACGGCGTGCTCGGCAGCGTCCAGCTGGTCGACGCCGACGACGTCGTCCTCGTGGAGTTCCGCGACGTCTACTGCCGCCGGCTCCGCGACACGGCGTCGGCGAGGCTGCTCTTCGAGGCGGCTTGGCGGCCGGCCGAACTGCCCGCCGCGCCGGCGCGGGCGCACCGCTGGATCGTGCTGACCGACGGCGAATTCGCCGGGGACGACGTGCGGACGGCCCGCCTCGGCGACCGGCGGCAGCTGGCGAAACTGCTGCGAGACGGTGAAGTGACCGCGGTGCTCGCCATGCTGGCCCGGGAAGCCGGACCGGACCCGATGGGCGCCGCGCGGCTGGTCGAGACGCTGACCGGCGTCGTCGCCGAACTGGCCGAGCTGCCCGTGCCGCCCCGGTTGTGGCTGGTCAGCACCGGGGCGCAGAGCGTCCTGCCCGGCGAGCGGGGCGACCCGGGCCCGGCGGCGCTGCGCGGGCTCGTGCGGGTGCTCGCCTTCGAACACCCCGAACTCCGGGTGAGCCAGGCCGACTTCGACGGCGACGCGGACCGGCTGTGGGACGAAGTCCGCGCCGACGGGCCGGACGACGAAGTCGCCTGGCGCGAGGGCGTCCGGTACACCCGGCAGCTGGTCCGCCCGGGCCTCGGCGACCCGGTCCGCGACCCGGTCCGCGAAGGCGCGTACGTCATCACCGGCGGGCTCGGCGGCCTGGGCCTCACCGCGGCGAAGTGGCTGGCCGGCCGGGGTGCGACGCGGCTGGTGCTGAACGGCAGGCACGCCGACGGCTCCGGCCTCGGCGACCTGGGCGCGGACGTCCGCGTGGTGGCCGGCGACATCGCCGAGCCGGGCACGGCGGAGAAGCTGATCGCGGCGGCCGTCGAAGGAGGTGTGCCGCTTCGCGGGGTGCTGCACGCTGCCGGGGTCCTGGCCGACGGCGCCGCGATCACCCTCGACGGCGACGCGCTCGACGCCGTCTGGCGGCCGAAGGCGCTGGGCGCCTGGCGGCTGCACGAGGCGACCGCCGGGCACGAACCCGACTGGTGGCTGGTGTACTCGTCGGCGGCGGCGCTGTTCGGGTCGCCCGGCCAGACCGCCTACGCCACCGCGAACGCGTGGGCCGACGCCCTGGTCGCGTGGCGCCGCGCCCAGGGCCTCCCGGCGGCGACGATCGGCTGGGGTGCGTGGGGCGAGGTCGGCGCCGCGGCCGGCTCGGCCAACCCGGTGCTCGACCCGCTCGGCACCGAGGAGGCACTGGCCGCCCTGGACGACGTCCTGGCGCGCGACCGCGCCTCGACCGGCGTGGCCAGGGTGAACTCCGGGGCCGTGCTGGAGCTGTTCCCGAGGCTGGCCGGCCGGCCGTTCTTCACGCTCTTCGCGCCGCGGACCGAAGCGTCCACTTGGGACGGTCTGGACGTCCTGCGCGCCGTCCCGCCGGACGCCGCGCTGGCCGCGATCGCCGACCACCTGGCCGGGCTCGTCGCGGACCTGCTCGGCCTGGCCGGGGTCGACCGGACCGTGCCGCTCACCCAGCTCGGCCTGGACTCGCTGTCGGCGATGCGGGCCCGGGGCGCGGTGGAACGCGACTTCGGCCTGCCGCTGCCGATCCCGCTGCTGTTGCGCGGAGCCAGCCTGGACGAGCTCGCCGGGCACCTCGCCGAGCAGGCCGGCTTCGGGATCGCTTCGCCGCGCGAGCCCGTCGCCGCCGGGCCGCGTGACCCGGCCGAGCGCTGGGTGGCCCGGCACTGGCAGGCCGAACTGGGCGGCCCGGAGCCGGGCGTGCACGACGACTTCTTCGCCGCGGGCGGCGATCCGGAGCGGGCGCGGCGGCTGTGGTCGGTCTTCGCCGAGGAGCTCGAGGCGGTGCCCGCTCTTCCTCGGCTGTTCGCGACGCCGACGGTCGCCGCGATGGCCGACCTGCTGCGCGCGGAGCTCGAAGGTCACGGCGGCGGCCCGGTGCGGCTGCTGCGCGACGGCGTCGCCGCCGAGCCGGTGTTCCTCTTCCACCCGGCCGGCGGGCCGACGAGTGTGTATCGCGAACTCGTGCGGCTGCTGCCCGAAGGCCAGCCGGTGTACGGGTTCGAGCGGATCGAGGAGGACACCGTCGAGAGCAAGGCGGCTCGCTACCTCGAGCTGATCCGCGAGATCCAGCCCCACGGCCCGTACCGGCTGGGCGGCTGGTCGTTCGGCGGCTGCCTGGCCCACGAGACCGCGCGGCGGCTGACCGCGGCGGGGGAGCGGGTCGAGCTGGTCGTCCTGATCGACACGATCCTGCCGCTGCCGGACACCGAAACCCCGGCGGGAGAGCTGCTGCTGGAGCGCTTCGACCGGTTCGCCGACCACGTGTCGCGGACGTACGGGGTGCCGTTCGCCGTGCCGCGCGAGGAGCTGGCCAGGCTGGACGAGGACGCCCAGATCCGGTGGGTCATGGAGAAGCTGACCGAGTACGTGCCGAACATGGGCGCCGGCGTCCTGCGCCACCAGTACGAGTCCTATGTGGACGCCCGGGTCGCCGAGCGGTACACCCCGGGCCGTCACGACGGCCGCGTCCTGCTGCTGCGGGCCCGGGAGCCGCACCCGCTGACCACGACGCTCGACCCGCGGTACCTGCGCACCGACGACACCCTCGGCTGGGACGAGTTCTGCGGCGCGCTCGAAGTGGTGCGGGTCCCCGGCGACCACGTCTCGATGATCGACCCGCCCCACGTGACGGCGCTCGCGGCGGCACTGGCCGGGCGGCTCGGGGCGGGGGTCCGCTGATGGACGAGCTCGCCCCGACCACGGCGTTCCGGATCGCCGACCTCGCCGACCGGCAGGACGAAGTCGTCCGGATCGCCGAAAAGCGGGCCGTCGACCGGCAGCACGCCAAGGGAAAACTGACCGCGCGCGAGCGCATCGGGCTGCTGCTGGACCCGGGGTCCTTCGTGGAGCTCGACCAGTTCGCGCGGCACCGCTGCGCGGAGTTCGGGATGGACGCCCAGCGCCCGTGGGGCGACGGCGTGGTGACCGGGCACGGCACCGTGGACGGCCGCCAGATCTGCGTGTTCTCCCAGGACTTCAGCGTCTTCGGCGGCAGCATGGGGGAGGTCTCCGGCGAAAAGGTCCTCAAGGTGATGGACCTGGCCATGAGCATCGGCTGCCCGGTCGTCGGGATCAACGACTCCGGGGGCGCCCGCATCCAGGAAGGCGTCGTCTCGCTGGCGTACTACGCCGAGCTGGGCCGCCGCACCGCCCACGCGTCCGGCGTCATCCCGCAGATCTCGATGATCATGGGCCCGTGTGCCGGCGGCGCGGTCTACGCCCCGGCGATGACCGACTTCACCGTGATGGTCGACGAAACCTCGCACATGTTCGTCACCGGCCCGGACGTCGTGCACGCCGTCACCGGCGAGCGCGTCACCGCCCAGGAGCTCGGCGGCGCGGCCGTGCAGAGCGAGGTGGCGGGCAACGCCCACCACCGGGCCGCCGGCGAGGAGGACGCGATCGACTGGGTGCAGACCCTGCTCGCGTACCTGCCCTCGAACAACCTCGACCCCGCGCCCGAGTACGCCGACGACACCGATCCCGCCGTCACGGCCGCCGACCTCGAGCTCGACCGGCTGGTGCCCGACTCGCCGACCCGGACCTACGACATGGCCGAGCTGATCGCCCGGCTCGTCGACGACGGCGAGTTCACCGAGGTGCACAGCGCCTTCGCGGCCAACATGATCTGCGCCTTCGGCCGGGTCCAGGGCCGGACGGTCGGCGTCGTCGCGAACCAGCCGCGGCACCAGGCCGGTGTGCTCGACATCGACGCGTCCGAAAAGGCCGCCCGGTTCGTGCGCTTCTGCGACGCCTTCAACATCCCGCTGCTCACCCTGGCCGACGTCCCCGGCTACCTGCCGGGCACGGACCAGGAACGCGGCGGGATCATCCGCCGCGGCGCCAAGCTGATCTACGCCTATTCCGAGGCGACCGTGCCGAAGGTGACCGTGGTCGTCCGCAAGGCCTACGGCGGCGGCTACGCGGTCATGGGCTCCAAGCACCTCGGCGCCGACGTCTCGATGGCCTGGCCCACCGCCGAAATCGCGGTGATGGGCGCCGAAGGCGCGGTGCAGGTGCTGTACCGGCGCGAGCTGGCCGCCCTGCCGCCCGAGGAACGGGAGGCCGCCCGCCGCCGGCTCACCGAGGAGTACCGCAAGCGCCACGCCGGCCCGTACCTGGCCGCCGAACGCGGCTACGTCGACCAGGTCGTCACGCCGTCGCAGACCCGCCTGCAGGTCGCGCGGGCCCTGCGGACGCTGCGCACCAAACGGCAGACCCTGCCGGCCAGGAAACACGGAAACATCCCCCTGTGAAACGAGGTGTGGCGATGACCCGGTTGCGGATCGCCTTGCTGATGCCGATGGTCGCGGTCCTGCTCGCCGGCGGGGTGACCGCCGCCGAGGCGAGCTTGGGCACGACAGCCGACGACGGCGCGAAAGTCGTCCAGGAGACGTGGCTGGACGCCCGGACCGTCGACCTGAAGATCGACTCGCCGGCGCTGGGCACGACCGGGATGGTCCGGCTGATCGTGCCGTCCGGGTGGGCTTCGCAGCCCACGCGGACGTGGCCGGTGCTGTTCCTGCTGCACGGCTGCTGCGAGCCGGTCGACTACCGTTCGTGGGACCAGTTCACCGACGTGAAGGCGTTCACCGCGAACAAGGACGCCCTCGTCGTCATGCCGACCGACGGCCCGGCCGGGATGTACACGAAGTGGTGGAACTTCGGCCTGAGCAGCACCCCGGACTGGGACACGTTCCACACCGCCGAAGTCCGCCAGATCGTCGAACGCGGGTACCGCGGCGGCACGCGCCGGGCGGTCGCCGGGCTGTCGATCGGGGGTTACGGCGCGCTCGCGTACGCGTTCCAGCACCAGGGGATGTTCGGCGCGGCGGCCTCCTACAGCGGCGTGCCGGACACGCTCTACCCGGGCATCCCGGCCTGGATCGCCGGCATCTTGATCCGCACCGGGTTCTACAACATCGTGAGCCTCTGGGGCGACGTCTGGTCCATGAAGCCGCTGTGGTCCGCGCACAACCCGGCCGACCACCTCGGGGACCTGCGCGGCACGGCGCTCTACGTCTCCTGCGGCAACGGGCAGGCCGGGCCGCTCGACCCGGCCGGTGCGCAGGGCGACGTCCTGGAAACGTCGGCCCTGCTGTCGTCGCAGAGCTTCACGGACAAGCTGCGGCTGGCCGGTATCCCGGCGACCGTCGACTACTACGGGCCGGGCACCCACAGCTGGCCGTACTGGCAGCGCGCCCTGCACAACTCGTGGCCGGTCCTGGCCGGCGCGCTCGGCCTCCCGGCCTGAGCGGATTCCTTTCCCCGATGGAGGTTGCGATGAAGCACGTCCATGTCCGGCCCCTGCTGTCGGCGCTCCTGGCCTGCTGCCTGGTGGCGCTCGGGGCAGTGGCCGCGAGCCCGCCCGCCGGCGCGGCGGCGGCACCGATCCTGCCCGGCCCGTTCGACGACTCCTTCTACACCCCGCCGTCGCCGCTGCCCGCCGGGAAACCCGGTGACGTCCTCCGCTGGCGGCCCTCGGTCCCGTTGCTGAACGCGCTGAACGCCGACGCCTGGCAGGTCATGTACCTCTCGACCAACGCCCAGGGCCGTCCGGACGCGGTGACCGGGACCATCCTCGTGCCGAAGGGCGTCGACCCGGCCAAGGCGCCGATCGTCGGCTACGCCGTGGGCACGCAGGGCCCGGCGTTCAAGTGCACCGCGTCCAAGGCGATGGAGCGCGGCACGCTGTACGACCAGCCCGCCATCAACGACTCGCTGTCCAGCGGCTACGCCGTCGCCGTGACCGACTACGAGGGCTACTCGCCGACGACCGTGCCCACCTACATCACCGGGCAGTCCATGGGACCGGCCGTGATCGACTCGGTGCGCGCGGCGCAGAACCTGCCGTCGGCCAAGCTGGCCAAGAGCGCCAAGGTGATCTTCCAGGGCTACTCCCAAGGCGGCGGCGGATCGATGTGGGCCGGGGAGAAGCAGCCCGCGTACGCGCCTGAACTGAACGTCGTCGGCGTCGTCGCGGGCGGGGTGCCCGCCGACCTGACCGAGGTCGCCAAGGGCCTCGACGGCTACATCGGCTTCGGGTTCCTGGCCTTCGCCGCGGTCGGGCTCGACGCCGCGTACCCGGACCTGAAGCTGGACTCCTTCCTCAACGACACCGGGCGGCAGCAGCTGGGCGACGCGAAGAAGAACGCGTGCACCGCGGAACTGCTGCTCAACTACTCGTTCAAGAAGATCAGTGACTTCACGACGTCCGACCCGCTGGGCACGCCGCAGTGGCAGGCGCGGCTGGCGCAGAACAAGCTGGGCTCGCACCCGCCGCGGGTGCCGGTGTTCCAGTACCACGCGAGCACCGACGAGATCGTCAACACCCCGCAGGCGGAGACGCTGCACCGGGCGTACTGCGCGGCCGGGGTCCGTGAGCAGTGGGCCACCTACCTCGCCGACCACGCCACCGGGATCCTCGCCGGGAACGCGGACGCCCATCAATGGATCGTGAAACGGTTCAACGGCGAAACGGCACCTTCGAACTGCTGAGGAAAGTCCGTGAATGGCATGTCGGGCGACCCGACATGCCATTCACGGAACGGGGATCAGACCTTGCCCGCGACGAAGTTGGCCGCGTCGCCCGCTTGGCCGCCATAGCTCAGGTGCGCCAGGATGTCGGTGCCGCCGAACTGGCAGATCGGGTCGCCCAAGGCGCAGTAGTCCTTGGTGCGGCCCTGGTAGGTGCCGGTGACCTGACGGCCGATCGCGCGGATCGGGTTGCCGAAGAGCACGATGGCCGCGATCCGCGGGGCCAGGTCGCCCGGGATGGTCGCGGCGATCGGGCCGCCGACGAGGGCGCCGTCGCTGCTGATGCCGATCGAGTTGTCCACGACGTTGGCGCCTTGGGAGTAGCCGACGAGGACGAACCGCTGCTGCGGGCAGGCCGCGGCCTGCGACCGCACGTGGTTGACCAGGTCGGTGTTGCCCCGTTGCACCGAGGCGGGTTCGATCAGGTCGGCCGGGTAGTTCACGCCGTAGCTGCTCACCGACCGCGGCCGCAGCCGGTTCTGCACCGCGTCGTAGACGGGCTGGCCGACGATGATGCCCAGTGAGCCGGGCTCGCCGGTGCCGCGGGCCACGGATACGTCGATGTCGGTGCACGGCGCGGCCGAAGCGGCCGGCGCGGCGGCCACGGTGAGACCGGCGGCGGCGAAACCGACCGCGGCGGCAGCGGAAAGAAAACGATTCCTGGGGACGCGATTCATCGCTGATCACACACCTTTGTGCCGGGTAATCGGATTCCGCAAGCGCTTTCCTGGAAGCGGGAAAGCGAGCGCTTACCTGCGGGTGATGGCAGGGTCGCAGTGGTCGCGGGCCGAAGGCAAGAGGTGTTTCCGGAATTGTTCAGCCGGTGACAAACAGTCCTATGTGGATGCTCAGTTGGCGCACTGCCGGGCCCGGCGCGCGTCGTCGACGTGGTCGAGGAGCGCCGGATCGAGGCCGCGCAGCGCGGCCATGACGAACCCCGTCGCCAGGTCGCCCGCCGCGATCGGGTCGATCCCGGGCGAGTGGGAAACGTGCATCGCGGCCCGCCCGACGAGGCCCACCATCATCGCGGCGAGCAGGTCCGTGCTGGGGCCGGGGATCCGGCCGCGGGCGAGCAGGTGCTCCCGGATCTGCGTCACGACGTACGTGGTGACGGTGTCGGCCAGCGCGCGGCGCTCGTTCGACATTTCGTCGACCGCCGAGTCGAACAGCATCCGGAAGCTGTCCGGGTGGGCGCCGGCGTAGCTGAACATGGCCATCACGGAGAGCCGGACCTGTTCTTCGATCGGGCGCGGAGCCGTCGTCTCGTAGGCGGCGATCACCCAGTTGCGCAGGGCGGCGACCTCCCGGGTGACGGTCGCGCGGAAGAGGGCCGCTTTGTCGCCGAAGTGCGCGTAAAGGGTCGGCTTGGTGGAACCGGCGCGAGCGGCGATCAGATCCATCGTGGCCTTGTCGAACCCGCGCTCGGCGAACACGGCGCGGGCGGCGTCGAGCAGCTCGTCGTCGGTGGGCCGGGCGGCCGGGCCACGGCGAGCGCTGGATCGATCAGGGGAACTCTGCCGGCTCATGGAGGTGTACTCTACGGATCCCCTGCTTTACTGTCCGGTAAAGCAAGCTTTCCTGGTCACGACCGGTGGAGGAACCTTGGTGCCTCGCGACAGTGCCCAGCAACGCCTCCCTGCCCCGCGGGAGTCCGGAGAAGAAGTACTCCGGAGAGGAGAACTGGCCGCGCTCATGCGCCCGGCCCTGCCGGCGCTGGTGGACTCGATCGTCCGGGAGGTGTGGCGGGCGGTCCCGGTCTACGCCCGGCCGGGAGAGTACGGCCGCGTGACCCGGCACGGCGTCGAGTGCGCCGTCGCGCTTTTCGTGGACCTCGTGGAGGATCCGCTCGCCTCGCGCGACCAGCTGTACGAGACGTGCCGCCGGCTCGGGGCCGGCGAGGCGCGGGAGGGCCGGACCCTCGACGACCTCCAGTCGGCCTACCGCATCGGCACCCGCGTCGGCTGGCGCTGGATCATGCGGCTGGGCCGTCGGCACCGGCTGGCGTCCGCGGTCATGGCGCAACTGGCCGAGATGCTGTTCGGCTTCGCCGACGAGCTGGCCCGGATGTCGAGCCGGGGCTACCGGGAAGCGCGCGCGGAGATCGACGGCACCCGGGCGGGACTGCGGCGGCGGCTGTTGCGCCTGCTCACCGGCCCGGGCACGGTGCCGGAAGCCGTCCTCGCCGAGCTCGCGGCGGCGGCCGGCTGGCCCGTGCCGGGCGAAGTGGTGGCGGTCGCCGCCGAAGCGACGGTGAGCACGTCCTGGGGCCCCGAAGTACTGGCCGACCTCGAACCGCCGCAGCCGCACCTGCTGCTGCCCGCTCCGGCGGACGCGCGGAGCCTCACCCGGCTCGGCACGCGCGTCGCGGTCGGGCCGCCGACGGACCTCGGGGCCGCGGCGCACTCGTTGCGCTGGGCGAGAACCGCCCTGCGGCTGGTGGCGGACGGCGCGCTCCCCGACGCTCCCGTCACGTGGTGCACGGACCACCTGACCGAGCTGTGGCTGCTGTCCGACTCCCCGCTGGCCGAGCAGGTCGCCCGCCAAGAGCTGGCGCCGCTCGCGCAGTTCCCGGACCGGACGCGCGGCCGGCTGGGCGAAACCCTGCTGTCCTGGCTGCAGAACGGCGGCAACTCCGAGAAGATCGCGGTGGACCTTTCGGTGCACCCGCAGACGGTCCGCTACCGCGTGCGCCAGCTGAAGCAGGCCTTCGGCGACCGCCTCGACGACCCGGACGCGCGGTTCGCCATGCAGGCCGCGCTGCGCGCGTCGGGCCTGCGCGTCACCCGGAACGAGTTCCCCTCCACCGAGCCGTAGCCGCTTTCCCGGCACGCCTTGTCCAAAGCGAGAACATGTTCTAGTTTTGGGCGTGGAAGGTGGTGCGCGGGTGAAGACGGATCTGGGCCTGGCCGGGGCCGTGGTGCTGGTCACCGGCGGTGTCCGCGGGGTGGGCCGGGGGATCAGCGGCGTGTTCCTCGCCCACGGTGCCCACGTCGTGGTCTGCGCGCGGCGGGCGGCGCCCACCGAGGCGGAGTTCGTCTCGTGCGACGTTCGTGACGAGACGCAGGTCGCGGCTCTGGTCGAGGGAATCGTCGAGCGGCACGGGCGGCTCGACGTGGTGGTCAACAACGCCGGTGGCGCGCCGTACGTGCCGGCGGCCGAGGCGTCGCCGCGGTTGCACGAGAAGGTCGTGCAGCTGAATCTGCTGGCGCCGTTGCTCGTGGCCCAGCACGCGAACGCGGTCATGCAGCGGCAGGACTCCGGCGGCTCGATCGTGATGATCTCGAGCGTGAGCGGGACACGTCCGTCGCCCGGCACGGCGGCCTACGGCGCCGCGAAGGCCGGGCTCGACAACCTCACCGCGAGTCTCGCGGTCGAGTGGGCGCCCAAGGTCCGGGTCAACGCTCTCGACGTCGGGATGGTGCGGACCGAGCAGTCGCAGCTGCACTACGGCAGTGAAGCCGCGGTCGAGGCGGTCGGGAAGACCGTGCCGCTCGGGCGGCTGGCCGAGCCGGAAGAGGTCGGCGCGTGCGCCGCGTTTCTCGCGTCCGGTTTGGCTTCCTACGTCTCGGGCGCGACGTTGCGCGTGCATGGCGGGGGTGAGGTCCCGGCGTTCCTCGCCGCGGCGGATGTCAATCATCGGGAGGGTTCGTGAGCGGGTTGTGCCAGGGCCGGGTGGTCGTGGTGACCGGGGCCGGCCGGGGGATCGGGCGAGCGCACGCGCTGGCCTTCGCCGCGGAAGGCGCACCGGTGGTGGTGAACGACGTGGACGGGGACGCGACCGCCGAAGTCGTGGCGGAGATCGAGGAGCTGGGCGGGAAGGCGGTGGCGAACACCTCCGACATCGCCGACTGGGCCGGGGCGAAGGAGCTGATCGGGACGGCGCTGGAGCACTTCGGCCGGCTGGACGTGCTGGTCAACAACGCGGGGTTCCTCCGGGACCGGATGCTGGTCAACCTGGGTGAGGACGAGTGGGACGCGGTGGTCCGCGTCCACCTGAAGGGCCACTTCGCGCCCCTGCGGCACGCGGCGGAACACTGGCGCGCGGAAGCCAAGGCCGGACGCCTTCCGCAGGCCCGGGTGATCAACACCAGTTCGGGCGCCGGGTTGCTGGGCAGCGTGGGGCAGGGCAACTATTCGGCCGCGAAGGCGGGGATCGCCGGTCTGACCGTGGTGGCGGCGGCCGAACTGGCGCGTTACGGGGTGACCGTGAACGCGATCGCCCCGGCGGCCCGGACGCGGATGACCGAGGCGGTGTTCGCATCGACGATGGCGCGTCCGGACAGCGGCTTCGACGCGATGGCGCCGGAGAACGTCTCGCCGCTGGTCGTGTGGCTGGGCAGTGCGGAGTCCGCGCACGTGACCGGCCGGGTGTTCGAGGTCGAAGGGGGGAAGGTCGCCTTGGCGCAGGGCTGGCGGCACGGCCCGGAGGTGGACAAGGGCGCCCGCTGGGATCCGGCGGAACTGGGGCCGGTGGTCGCCGATCTGCTCGAGCGCGCGCCCGAGCCCGAACCCGTCTACGGAGCGAGCTGATGGGCGTTCTCACCAAACGCGACGGTCACGTCGAGGTCGTCACGGTCGACTTCCCCCCGGTGAACGCGTTGCCGGTGCAGGGCTGGTTCGACCTGGCCGAGGCGATCCTCCAGGCAGGCAAGAACCCCGAGGTCCACGTCGTCGTGCTGCGGGCGGAGGGCCGGGGCTTCAACGCGGGTGTGGACATCAAGGAGATCCAGCGCAGCGCCGGGTACGACGCCCTGGTCGGCGCGAACCGGGGCTGTTATGCCGCTTTCGGCGCGGTGTACGACTGCGAAGTACCGGTCGTGGCCGCGGTGCACGGGTTCTGTCTCGGTGGTGGCATCGGCCTGGTCGGCAACGCCGACGTGATCATCGCTTCCGACGACGCCACCTTCGGCGTCCCCGAGGTGGAGCGCGGGGCACTCGGTGCGGCGACGCACCTGGCGCGGCTGGTGCCGCAGCACCTGATGCGCACCCTGTACTTCACCGCCCGCAAGATCACGGCGGCCGAGCTGCACGCGCACGGTTCCGTCTACCAGGTCGTGCCCCGGGCGGAACTCGACGAGGCGGCGCTGGCCGTCGCGCGGGACATCGCGGGCAAGGACCCGCGGGTGATCCGGGCGGCGAAAGAGGCGTTGAACGGGATCGACACCCAGCAGGTGCACCGCAGCTACCGGTTCGAGCAGGGCTTCACCTTCGAGCTGAACCTGCTCGGCGCGTCCGACGAGGCTCGTGAGGAGTTCTTGAATGGCCGATAAGCGCACGACCGCCGCCGAGGTGGCGGCCGAGCTGAAGGACGGGATGACCGTCGGGATCGGTGGCTGGGGATCGCGGCGCAAGCCGATGGCGCTGGTCCGGGCGATTCTCCGCACGCCGGTGAAGGATCTCACGGTCGTGTCCTACGGCGGCCCGGACGTGGGCTTGCTGTGCGCGGCGGGCAAGGTGAAGCGGGTGGTGTTCGGGTTCGTCACCTTGGATTCGATTCCGTACGACCCGTGGTTCGGCCGCGCCCGGGAGACCGGGGCGATCGAGGTGACCGAGTACGACGAGGGCATGTTCGGCACGGCCCTGTCGGCGGCGATGCAGCGGCTGCCGTTCCTGCCGACCCGGGCCGGACTCGGCTCGGAAGTCATGCGCGCCAACCGGGATCTCCGGACAGTGCGTTCGCCGTACGACGACGGCGAGGAGCTCGTCGCCGTTCCGGCGCAGCACCTCGACGTCGCGCTGGTGCACCTCAACCGCGCCGACGCCCGCGGCAACGCCCAGTACCTCGGCCCGGACCCGTACTTCGACGAGCTGTTCGGCCTGGCGGCGGACAGGTGCTTCGTGTCGGTGGAAAAAGTCGTCGACACCGCCGAGCTGCTGGCGGGCGGGCCGGTGCAGTCGCTGCTGCTCAACCGCGGCAGCGTGGACGGCGTGGCCGAGACGCCCCGGGGCGCGCACTTCACGACGGCGGTGCCCGACTACGGGCGGGACGAGCGCTTCCAGCGGCACTACGCGACCTGTGCGAAGGACCTCGAGGCGTGGCCGGGGTTCGTGGACCGGTTCCTGTCCGGGGACGAACGACAGTATCTGTCCGAAGTGGACAAGTTCGAGGCGGAGGCGGCATGAGCGCGACCCGGGCCGAGATCGTCGTGGTGGCGGTGGCCGAGCTGTTCCGCGGCGACGGCGAGATCCTGGCCAGCCCGATGGGCCTCGTCCCGCAGCTGGGCGCGAAGCTGGCGCGGCTGACGTTCGAGCCGGACCTGCTGCTGTCCGACGGCGAGGCGTATCTCGTGACGACCGACGGGGTGGTCGAGGGCTGGCAGCCGTTCCTTAAGATGCTGGACACGATCGTCCCGCACGGACGGCGGCACATCGTCATGGGCGCCAACCAGATCGACCGCTACGGCAACCAGAACATCTCCGCCATCGGCGACCACGCCCGCCCCAAGAAGCAGCTGCTCGGGGTGCGCGGCGCGCCGGGCAACACGATCAACCACCGCACCAGCTACTGGGTACCCCGGCACAGCACGCGCGTCTTCGTCGACACCGTCGACGTCATTTCCGGTGTCGGCTACGACAACGCCGCCAAGGCCGGGCCGTCGGCGCAGAAGTACCACGACGTCCACCGCGTGGTCAGCAATCTCGGCGTGTTCGACTTCACCGGCGACGACCACGCGATGCGGGCCGTGTCGCTGCATCCCGGTGTCACCCGCGACGACGTCACGGCCGCGACCACCTTCGATGTCGACATGTCGGCCGCGGAGACGACCCGGGAGCCCACCGGCGAGGAGCTGAGGCTGCTCCGCGAAGTCCTTGATCCGAAGAGCCTGCGCGACCGGGAAGTCCCGGCGTGAAGACCGCGCTGACCCGGCTCGCCGGCGTCGAGCACCCGGTCGTGCAGACCGGGATGGGCTGGGTCGCCGGCCCGCGCCTGGTCTCGGCGACGGCCGAAGCCGGGGCGCTCGGCATCCTCGCGTCGGCCACGATGACGTTCGGCGAGCTGGAAGCGGCGATCGCCGAGGTCAAGAAGCGCACCGGGAAGCCGTTCGGTGTCAACCTGCGCGCCGACGCGGCCGACGCCGGCGACCGGGTGGACCTGCTGATCCGCGAGGGCGTCAAGGTCGCGTCCTTCGCGCTCGCGCCGCGCAAGGAGATGATCGCGAAGCTGCGTGACCACGGCATCGTCGTGATCCCGTCGGTCGGTGCCGCGCGGCACGCGGAGAAGGTCGCCGGCTGGGGTGCGGACGCCGTCATCGTCCAAGGCGGCGAAGGCGGCGGGCACACCGGCGGCGTGGCCACGACCTTGCTGCTGCCCTCGGTGCTGGACGCCGTCGACATCCCGGTCGTCGCCGCCGGCGGGTTCTTCGACGGACGCGGGCTCGCCGCCGCCCTCGCCTACGGTGCGGCGGGCGTGGCGATGGGCACGCGGTTCCTGCTCAGCAAGGAGAGCACGGTCCCGGACGACGTCAAGCGCCTCTACCTCGAGCAGGGTCTCACCGGGACGGTCGTCACCCGGCGCGTCGACGGCCTGCCGCACCGCGTCCTGCGCACCGACCTGGTCGAGAAGCTCGAACGCACCGGCCGTCTCCGCGGGCTGGCGCAGGCCGCGCGCAACGCGCTCCGGTTCCGGAATATCACCGGACTGTCCCCGGTTGCGATGGTCAGGGAAGGCCTCGCGATGAAACACGGCCAGGACCTGACGTGGAGTCAGCTGGTCATGGCGGCCAACACTCCCATGCTGTTGCGCGCCGGGCTCGTCGAAGGCCGCACCGACGCGGGAGTGCTAGCGTCGGGACAGGTGGTGGGCATGATCCACGACCTGCCCACGGTGGCGGAAATCGTCGAGGGCACAGTGGCCGGGGCAGGTGAGATCCTTCGCCGCCTCGGCCGGGAAACGGGAGGTTGAGCGGGTGCGGCTGAAGGTCGGTTACAAGGCGTCGGCGGAGCAGTTCGGGCCGCGGGACCTGGTCGAGTACGCCGTGCGTGCGGAAGAGGCCGGCCTCGACTCGGTGTGGGTGTCGGACCACTTCCTGCCGTGGCGGCACGAGGGCGGGCACGCCCCGTGGGCGCTGGCGTGGATGCCGGCGGTGGCCGAGCGGACCAGCCGGGTGCAGATCGGGACGAGCGTGCTGACCCCGACGTTCCGGTACAACCCGGCGGTGATCGCGCAGGCGTTCGCGACGATGTCGCTGCTGTCGAACGGCCGCGTGATCCTCGGCGTGGGGACCGGAGAGGCGCTGAACGAGATCGCCGTCTCGGGGCGCGAATGGCCGGAGTTCAAGGAGCGGTTCGCGCGCCTGCGCGAGTCGATCAAGCTGATGCGCGAGCTGTGGACCAAGGACAAGGTCGACTTCGAGGGCGACTACTACAAGCTGGTCAACGCCAGCATCTACGACCGGCCGGAGCAGCCGGTGCCGGTGTACGTCGCGGCGGGCGGCCCGGTGGTCGCCAAGTACGCGGGACGCTCGGGTGAAGGGTTCATCTGCACGTCGGGTAAGGGCATGGACCTCTACACCGAGAAGCTGATGCCCGCGGTCAAGGAGGGCGCGCAGGCGGCCGAGCGCGACGCCGAGGACGTCGACCGGACGATCGAGATCAAGATGTCCTACGACCGCGACCACGAGAAGGCGCTGGAGAACACGAGGTTCTGGGCGCCGCTGTCGCTGACGGCGGAGCAGAAGCACACCGTCTCCTCGGCGGAGGAGATGGAACGGCTGGCCGACGAGCTGCCGATCGAGCAGGTCGCCAAGCGCTGGATCGTCGCCTCCGACCCGGACGAGGCCGTGGCCCAGATCAAGCCGTACCTGGACGCGGGCCTCAACCACCTCGTCTTCCACGGCCCCGGCCACGACCAGGAACGCTTCCTGGCCCAGTTCTCCGAGGACGTCCTGCCGAAGCTGCGTGCCCTGGGCTGATCAGTGCCCTGGGCTGATCAGAGCCGTTCGATGATGGTGACGTTGGCGGTGCCGCCGCCTTCGCACATCGTCTGCAGGCCGTAACGCCCGCCGCGGCGCTCCAGCTCGTGCAGGAGCGTCGCCAGCAGCTTGGTGCCGGTGGCCCCGATCGGGTGGCCGAGGGCGATCCCGCCCCCGTTCACGTTGACCCGGCCGGGGTCCGCGCCGGTTTCGTCCAGCCAGGCCAGGACCACGCTGGCGAACGCCTCGTTGACCTCGAAGAGGTCGATGTCCCCGATGGTGAGCCCGGCGTTCCGCAGCGCGTGCGCGGTCGCCGGGATCGGGCCGGTCAGCATCCACACCGGGTCCGCGGCCCGTACCGACAGGTGGTGGACGCGGGCCCGGGGAGTGAGGCCGTGCTCGTGCACGAAAGCCTCCGACGCCAGCAAAGCCGCGCTCGCGCCGTCGGAGATCTGGCTGGCCACCGCCGCCGTCAGGCGTGAGCCCTCGCTCAACGGCTTGAGCCCCCGCATCCGCTCCAGGCTGGTGTCCCGGCGCGGCCCCTCGTCGTGCCGGAACTGTTCGACCGCCACGGTTTCCGCGTCGAACCGGCCTTCGTCGATCGCGGACAGGGCCCGCTGGTGGCTGCGCAGCGCGTACTCCTCCATGGCTTCGCGGCTGATGTCCCAGTGCTCGGCGATCATGTCCGCACTGCGGAACTGCGAGACCTCGACGCTGCCGTAGCGCTCCTGCCAGCCCTTCGAGCCGGAGAACGGGTCGTCGAAGCCGTATTCGCGCCCGGCCAGCATCGCCGCGCTGATCGGGATGCGGCTCATGTTCTGCACACCCCCGGCCAGCACCAGGTCCTGGGTGCCCGACATGACGGCCTGGGCGGCGAAGTGCACGGCTTGCTGGCTGGACCCGCACTGCCGGTCGACGGTCACGCCCGGCACGTGGTCGGGGAACCCCGCGGCGAGCCACGCGGTGCGCGCGATGTTGCCCGACTGCGGGCCCAGGGTGTCGGTGCAGCCGAGGATGACGTCGTCGACGAGGTCGGGGTCGACGCCGGCGCGCTCGACGACCGCCTTGATGACGTGCGCCCCGAGGTCGGCGGAATGCCACCCGGACAGCGCGCCGCCACGCCGTCCCACGGGTGTGCGGACGGCGTCGAGGAGGAAGGCTTCGGGCACGGGGACTCCTAGGGGTGCTGGCTGCTGACGGAGACGACTTCGCCGGTGAGGTAGCTCGCGTAGTCGCTGGCGAGGAAGACCATGACGTTGGCGACCTCCCACGGTTCGGCGGCGCGGCCGAAGGCTTCGCGTTTCGTGAGGTCTTCGAGGAGTTCGTCGCTGGTCACCTTCGCGAGGAAGGGGTGCATGGCGAGGCTGGGGGCGACGGCGTTGATCCGGACGCCGTGCTCGGCGGCATCCAGCGCCGAACACCGGGTCAGCGCCATCACGCCTGCCTTCGCGGCGGCGTAGTGCGCCTGCCCGGCTTGGGCGCGCCAGCCGATCACCGACGCGTTGTTGACGATCGCCCCGCCGCCGCCCTGGGCGACGAACTGCTTGAGTGCCGCCCGGGTGCAGCGGAAGGTGCCGGTGAGGGTGATGTCCAGAACGCGTGACCACTCCTCGTCGGTCATCTCCAGGACCGATCGGGTGCCGCCGAGCCCGGCGTTGTTGATCATCACGTCGAGTCGTCCGAAGTGCTCGACCGTGCCGTCGACGAGGGCTCGGACGTGGTCCTCCTTGGTGACGTCGCAGGGCAGGGCGTGGACTTTGCCCAGTTCGGACAGCTCGGCCGCCTTCTCGCCGAGCCGCCGTTCGTGCCAGTCGCTGATCACCACGTTCGCGCCTTCTTCGAGGCAGCGTTTCGCGACGGCCGAGCCGATGCCGGTGCCGGCCGCCGCGGTCACCACGACCACTTTGCCGGACAGCAGGTCGTGGCCGGGCGGGTAGTGGGGGATCACGGGCGGGCCTCCCTGGGCAGGCCGAGGACGCGCTCGGCGATGATGTTGCGTTCGATTTCGTCCGACCCGCCGTAGATGGTGTCGGCGCGGGTGAACAGGAACAGCCGCTGCCACTCGTCGAGTTCCGGGCCGTCGGCGACCATCGACCGGACACCGCGGGCGCGCATGGCCAGTTCGCCGAGCCCGCGGTGCCATTGCGCCCACAGCAGCTTCCCCACCGCGACTTCCGGCCCGGCGGCCTGCCCGAGCGTCCGGAGGGCGTGCGCGCGCAGGACGCGCAGGCCGATGCGGGCGCGAGTCAGGTCCGCGCGCAGCAGCGGATCGTCGTGGGTGCCGAGCCGTTTCGCTTCGGCGGTGATGGCGTCGAGTTCGCGGCGGAACCCGATCTGCTGGCCGAGGGTGGAGACGCCGCGTTCGAACCCGAGGGTGGCCATGGCGATCTTCCAGCCCTCGCCCGGTGCCCCGACGACCAGTTCGGCGGACGTGCGGGCGTCGTCGAAGAAGACTTCGTTGAACTCCGACGTGCCGGTGAGCTGCTGGATGGGCCGGATGGTGACGCCGTCCTGCCGCAGCGGCACCAGGAGGTAGGACAGGCCGTGGTGACGTTGCGAGCCCGGTTCGGTGCGGGCCACCACGAAGCACCAGTCGGCCACGTGGGCGAGCGAGGTCCAGATCTTCTGGCCGTTGACGACCCACTCGCCGTCGCGCGGGACCGCCGAGGTCGAGACGGCCGCGAGGTCGGACCCCGCGCCGGGCTCGGAGTACCCCTGGCACCAGAGTTCCTCGACCGCGAGGATCTTGGGCAGGAACCGTTTCCGCTGTTCAGGGGTACCGAACGCGATCAGGGTGGGGCCGAGCAGCTGTTCGCCGATGTGGTTGACCCGCGCGGGGGCCCCAGCGGCGGCGTACTCCTCGTGGAACGCGACTTGGTCGTCCAGCGACAGTCCCCGGCCGCCGTGTTCGACGGGCCAGCCGACGCCCGTCCAGCCCGCCGCGGCGAGGTGGCGTTCCCAGGCCAGGCGCAGGTCGAACTCCTCGTGTTCCCGTCCCGGGCCGCCCAGGCCGCGCAGGCGGGCGAACTCGCCGGTCAGGTTGGCGGCGAGCCAGTCCGCGACTTCGCGGCGGAATCCCGTCGGTTCCACGCACGCCTCCTTGCTGCCGGGCCGGTCCGGCACCTAGGGTAATGAGAACACGTTCTAGTTTGCCGGTCCAGAGGAGGGTGTGGTGGGACAGACCACGATCCCGGCCGTCGTCCGGGATGCCGCCGCGAAGTTCGGCTCCGCGGAAGCCCTGGTCGACGGCCCCGTGCGACTCGGGTACGACCAGCTTCTGGAACGTGTTCGAACGGTCGCCCGCGCGTTCGCCGCGGGCGGCGTCCACCCGGGGGACCGGGTCGCGATCAACCTCCCCAACACCCACCACTGGGTCCTCTCCGCGCTCGGCGCGCTGTACGCGGGCGCGACGCTGATCCCGGTCAACACGCGGTTCACCGCCACCGAGACCGTGGACCTGCTCGTCCGCGCCCGGGTCAAGGCCCTCGTCGTCGCCGCGGACTTCCTCGGCGTGGACCGCCACGCCGCGATCCGGGAGACCGGGGTGGAGCTGCCGGACCTCGGCACCGTCGTCCGGGTGCCCCTCGAACAGCCCCACCGGCCGGTCGAGGGCACCCTCGGCTGGGACGAGTTCCTCGCCCTGGCCGCCCGCGTCCCGGAGGCGGAGGCCGAAGCGCGCGCGGACGCCGTCGGCCCCGACGACGTGAGCGACATCCTGTTCACCTCGGGGACGTCGGGCCGCTCCAAGGGCGTGCTGTCGGCCCACCGCCAGGTGGTCGACGTCGCCACGGCGTGGGCGGACTGCGGGCAGGTCACCGCCGACGACCGGTACCTGGTGATCAACCCGTTCTTCCACAGCTTCGGCTACAAGGCCGGCATCGTGGTGAGCCTGCTGACCGGCGCGACCCTCGTCCCGCAGGCCGTGTTCGACGTCCGCGCGGCGCTGAAGACGATCGAACGGGAGCGGATCTCCGTGCTGCCGGGCGCGCCTGCCGTCTTCCAGTCCCTGCTGCACGAGCCGCGCAAGGGCGACCTCTCGTCGTTGCGCCTCGCCGTCACGGGAGCGGCAACGGTGCCCGCCTCGCTGGTGCGCCGAATGCGGTCCGAGCTGGGCTTCGAAACCGTCCTGACCGGCTACGGCCTCACCGAAGCGGTGGTCGTGACGATGTGCCGCCCGGGCGACGACGCCGAACTGGTGGCCCGGACGTCCGGCCGGGCGACCGCGGGCTTCGAAGTGGCGATCCAGGGTTCGCCGGGGGAGATCGTGGTCCGCGGGCCGAACGTGATGCTCGGCTACCTCGACGACCCCGAAGCCACGGCCCGCACTGTCGACGAGGACGGCTGGCTGCACACCGGCGACGTCGGCGAGCTCGACGCCGGAGGAAACCTGACGATCACCGACCGGCTCAAGGACATGTACATCTGCGGTGGCTTCAACGTCTACCCGGCCGAGGTGGAACACGCCCTGACCGAGCTGGACGGCGTCCGCGACGTCGCCGTCATCGGCGTCCCGGACGAACGGCTCGGCGAGGTCGGCAAGGCGTTCGTCGTCGGCGCCGGGCTGACCGAAGAGACGGTTGTCGCGTTCTGCCGCGAGCGGCTCGCCAACTACAAGACCCCGAAGTTCGTCGAATTCCTGGACGAACTGCCCCGCAACGCTTCCGGCAAGGTGCTGAAGCGCGTGCTCAGTGAGGAGAAGGCATGAGTGACCCGGTGGTCCGGTCGGAGCGGCGCGGGCCGGTCGCGGTGGTGACGATGAACCGGCCGGACTACCGCAACGCCCAGAACTCGGCGATGACTTATGCCCTGGACGACGCCTTCACGGAGGCGGTGAACGATCCCGAGGTCAAGGTCATCGTGCTGGCCGGGGCGGGCAAGCACTTTTCGGCCGGGCACGACATCGGCACGCCGGGCCGGGACGTCGACGTCAGTTTCGACCGGCGTGCGGTGATGTGGTGGGACCACACCGACCGGGCCGGGGGTGACCAGCGGTTCGCCCGCGAGTCCGAGGTGTACCTGGGGATGTGCCGCCGGTGGCGGGAGATCCCGAAGCCGATGATCGCGAGTGTGCAGGGCGCCTGCATCGCGGGCGGGTTGATGCTCGCGTGGGTGTGCGATCTGATTGTCGCCTCGGATGACGCGTTCTTCGCGGATCCGGTGGTGCGGATGGGGATTCCCGGAGTGGAGTACTTCGCGCACCCGTGGGTGCTCGGGCCGCGCGCGGCGAAAGAGGTCCTGTTCACCGGCGAACGCTTCACCGTTCAGCAGGCCAAGGAATGGGGCATGATCAACCGGATCGTGCCCCGCCCCGAGCTGGAGCAGCACACCCTGGAGCTGGCGGAGAAGATCGCCGCGATGCCGCAGTTCGGGCTGGCGCTGGCCAAGAAAGCCGTCAACCAGGCCGAAGACCTGATGGGCATGCGGTCCGGGATGGACTCGGTGTTCGGGCTGCACCACCTGGCGCACGCCCACAACGCGGAAACGTCGGAAGACTCTCTCGGCGGGCAGTCGGCGCGGTCGATGCGTGACGCGAACAAGGGGGCCTGATGGACCTCGACATCGATGAGGCGTCCGCCGCGTTCCGTGACGAGGCCCGGGAATGGCTGGCTTCGCACGTTCGGTCGTTGCCGTCGATGGACACCGCCGAGGGGTTCGCCGCGCACCGCGAGTGGGAAGCCGAACTCGCCGAGGCACGCTGGTCGGTCGTGTCGTGGCCGCGTGAGTACCACGGCCGGGACGCCTCGATGCTGCAGTGGCTGCTGTTCGAGGAGGAGTACTACGCGGCCGGAGCGCCGGGCCGGGTGAGCCAGAACGGCATCTTCATGCTCGGCCCGACGTTGTTCGCGCACGGCACCCAGGAGCAGCGCGACCGGATCCTCCCGCCGATGGCGACCGGTGAGCAGGTGTGGGCGCAGGCGTGGTCGGAGCCGGAGGCGGGCAGCGACATCGCGGCGCTGCGGAGCACGGCGGTCCGCACCGACGGTGGCTGGTTGCTGTCGGGGCAGAAGACGTGGAGTTCGCGGGCCACTTTCGCGGATCGGGCGTTCGGCCTCTTCCGGACCGATCCCGAGGCCCAGCGTCACCACGGGCTGACCTACTTCATGGCCGATCTGCGAGCCGAGGGCGTCACCGTCCGCCCGATCCCGCAGCTGGACGGCGAACCCGGCTTCGCGGAGATCTTCTTCGACGAGGTTTTCGTGCCCGACGAGGACGTGATCGGCGAGGTCGGCCAAGGCTGGCGGGTGGCGATGACGACCGCGAACAACGAGCGCGGACTCTCGCTGCGCAGCCCGGGCCGGTTCCTCGCCGCCGCGGATCGCCTGGTGGACCTGTGGCGTGACAACGGCGAGCCACCGTCCACACGGGACAGAGTGGCGGACGCGTGGATCGGAGCGCGGGCGTATCAGCTCTACACGTTCGGCACGGTCAGCAGGCTGGCGGACGGCGGTGAGCTGGGCCCGGAGTCGAGCGTCAACAAGCTGTTCTGGTCGCATCTGGACGTCGAGCTCCACGAGACCGCGCTGGACGTGCTCGGCCCGGCCGGGGAGACCGACCGCGGCTGGGTGGACGGCTACCTGTTCTCCCTGGCCGGGCCGATCTACGGCGGTACCGACCAGATCCAGCGCAACACCATCGCCGAACGGCTGCTGAAACTCCCGAGGGAGCGCCGATGAAGTTCCAGCTGTCCCCGGAACAGCGCCAGTTCTCCGCGTCCCTGCACGACTTCCTCGCCGGCGCGGACACCGCGGCGGTCGCCAGGTCCTGGGCGGCCGGGGACCACGACCGCGGGCTCAAGCTCTGGCGCGGGCTCGCCGAGCTCGGGGTCCCGGCCCTGCTGGTCGACGAGGAGCACGGCGGGCTCGGCGGGACGCCGGTCGACGCCGTGGTCGCCTTCGAAGCCCTCGGCTACCACGCCGTGCCCGGACCGCTCGTCGAGACCGCCGTCGTCGCGCCCTCGGTGCTCACCGGCGACCGGCTCACCGCGCTCGCCGAGGGCGACCTCCTCGCCACGGCCGTCGCGCCACCCGAAGTCCCCCTCGCGCTGGACGCCGACGTCGCCGGCGTGGTCTTCGACCTGACCGCCGGGGAGATCACCGGCCCCGAGATCGAGCCCGTCCGCTCGATCGACCCGGCGCGGCGGCTGTTCCGGGTCACCGGGACCACCCAGGGGACCGCCACCCCGGCGGCGTTCGACCGTGGCGTCCTCGCCGTGGCCGCCCAGCTCCTGGGGGCGGGGCAGTGGCTCCTCGACACCTCGGTGGCGTACGCGAAACAGCGTCACCAGTACGGCCGGGCCATCGGTGAGTACCAGGCGGTCAAGCACCTCCTCGCCGACGTCGTCACCCAGCTCGAACTCGCCCGCCCGCTCCTCTACGGCGCGGCGCTGGCCGGGGAGAAGACCTTCGCCCGCGACGTTTCGGCGGCGAAGGTCATGGCCTCCGGCGCCGCTCACCTCGCCGCGCGGACCGCCCTGCAGGTGCACGGCGCCATCGGCTACACCGCCGAGCACGACCTCGGGCTGCGGCTGACGAAGGTGCGGGCCCTGGCCGGGGCCTGGGGGACCGGTTCGTTCCACCGGGCGCGGGTCCTGCGATGACGGACCCGATGGACACCG
This sequence comes from Amycolatopsis vastitatis, assembly GCF_002234595.1. Classification (GTDB taxonomy): domain Bacteria; phylum Actinomycetota; class Actinomycetes; order Mycobacteriales; family Pseudonocardiaceae; genus Amycolatopsis; species Amycolatopsis vastitatis. The sequence continues at coordinate 113,715 of NZ_NMUL01000022.1, read as the reverse complement.
AGGAAAGCCGGGCGCTGCGGGACGCCGTCCGGGCCCTGCTGACGCGCCGGTCCGGGCCGGAGGCGGTGCGGGCGGCGATGGAGTCGCCCCTGGGGTACGACGACAAGCTGTGGTCGACGCTGTGCGAACAGATCGGCGTCGCCGCCCTGGCGATCCCGGACCGCTACGGCGGCGCGGGCGCCGGTCTGGCCGAGGTGTGCGTCGTGCTCGCGGAGCTCGGCCGGACGCTCACCCCCGCGCCGATGCTGGGTTCGGCGGTCCTCTGTGGAGAAGCCTTGCTCCGCACCGGTAACGACGAAGCCTGCGAGCGGCTGCTGCCGGGCATCGCCGCGGGAACGACGCTGGCCGCGCTGGCCTGGTCCGATGTGGACGGTCAGGCGACCTTGACGGCGTCGGCGGCGGGCCTCGACGGCCGCGCCTGCTACGTCCTCGACGGCGACATCGCGGACGTCGTCCTGGCCGTGGCCTGCACCCCGGATGGGACTGGCCTGTACGAAGTGCCCGTCGAAGGCGTCCGCCGGGAGCGCGTCACCGGCCTCGACCCGACGCGGCGGCTCGCCGTCGTGGAGTTCGCGTCGACGCCGGCGCGGCGGCTCGACCTCGGCGGGTTTACCGAGCAGCTGCGGCAGCTGCGTGCCACGGCGGTGACCGCCGTCGCCGCCGAACAGGTCGGCGCGGCGGCCCGCGCGCTGGAACTGACGGTGGAGTACACGAAGCAACGCCGTCAGTTCGGTCGCCCGATCGGGTCGTTCCAGGCGCTGAAGCACCGGATGGCCGACGTGCACGTCCACGTCGAAGCGGCGCGTTCGGCCCTGTACGCGGCTTTGGTGGACGGCGACCCGGAGGCCGTCTCGGCGGCGAAGGTGGTGTGCGGCGAGGCGTTCGCCCACGCGGCGGCGGAGATGATCCAGCTCCACGGCGGCATCGCGATCACCTGGGAGCACGACGCGCACCTCTACTTCAAGCGCGCCCACGGAACGGCCCTGCTCTTCGCCGGGTGAGCCCCGGCCGGCGTCTCAGACCGCGAAGACCTGGGAGTCGTCGGCGAAGGCCTTGAACTCCAGGGCGTTCCCCGCGGGGTCGAGCAGGAACATGGTCCACTGCTCACCGGCCTGGCCCTCGAACCGGACGTAGGGCTCGATCACGAACTCCGTCCCCGCGGCACGCAGCCGGTCGGCGAGGGCCCGGAACCCCGGGACGGTGAGGATCAGGCCGAAGTGCGGCACCGGGACGTCGTGGCCGTCGACCGGGTTGTGGATCCGCCGCGGCCCGCCCGGCGCCAGGTGCGTCACGAACTGGTGGCCGTGCAGGTTCCAGTCGATCCACGTCTCGGCGCTGCGGCCCTGCTCGAGGCCGAGGACCTCGCCGTAGAAGCGGCGGGCGGCGGCCAGGTCGTCCACCGGCATCGCCAGGTGGAAGCGGGGGAGGGGCGGGTCGGGGACGGTCATCGGGCTCCTTTCGGCGACACTTGCCTGCGGCCCGACACTACGACATGCGCCGTTCAGTCATCCCCGGCGCACCGGGAGCACGATCGCCGACGGCCGGTTGGGGTCGTGGTGCACCTCCTGCTCCGCGGCGCGCAGCGTGACCGCGGTGGCGTGGGGCTCGCCGGTGCCGGGGTTGCGGGCGTACCGCGGGAATGCGCCGCTGGAGACCTGGACCCGGATCCGGTGCCCGCGCCGGAACCGGTGCGCCGTCGGCCAAAGCCGCACGGCGACGGCGGCCGGCTCGTCCGCGTTCCGCAGGCTGGTGAGGCCGTCGCAGACGTTGACCGAACGGCCGTCCGGGTCGACGTCGCACAGCCGGACGAAGACGTCGGCGAACCGCAGGCTCGAGCGGAAGAAGATCTCCGCGCTCACTTCGCCGATGACTTCCACGTCTTCGCCGAGCACGGGCGTGGTGTAGGTGAGGACGTCGGCGCGGGCTTCCAGCGCCGCGTTGTCCACCCGGCCCGCGTCGGGGGCCATGCGCACGCCGCCGGCCGCCGGGGTCGGGTCCGCCGGGTCGTAGCGGTACCGGTCGGGCTCGGACTCGCCGGGCGCGTCAGTGGAGAGCGTGCCGCCGGAATGCAGGTGGAACCGTTGCGGCGCATAGCCTTCCGGCGGCCACGAAGCGAAGTCGCGCCAGGCTTCCTCGCCCATGACGAACAGCCGGACCGGCGCGCGCTCCGGCGGTTCCTCGCCGCGGGCGTGCGCCAGTCCGAACTCGAAGGTTTCCCGGAGCGTCGTGCCCGTGCTCTCGAGCAGGTCGGAGCGGCCGGCGTGGGTCCACGGCCCGACCGAGAGCCGCGGCCGCCGTCCCGCGTCCTGCAGCGTCCGGAAGTCGCGCAGCTGACCGGGCAGGAAGATGTCGTACCAGCCGGCGATCGAGCTGACCGGGACGGTGACGTCGGCGACGCGCTTGCGGTGGTCGACTTCGGCCCAGCGCGGGTGGTGCTCCGGGTGGGCGAGGATGTCCTGGATGTAGTCCGAGCGGTGGCCGATGGCGACGACGTCGGCTTGCGCGAGCGGCAGCGTGTTCAGTGCCTGGGCCAGCTTCTTCGCCTGGCCGCGCTGCCGCAACAGCGCGAAGCGCCGCTCCTGGACCGCGACCTGGACACCCCAGCCGAACGGCGTCTCCAGCGAAAGACCGTCCTCCCGCAGGAACTCCAGCGTCAGCCCGGACTCCGTGACCTGCGGGATGATCGCCTTGACCTGCGGCGGCAGGCGATCGGCGACCGCCCACTGCACGTAACCGAGGTAGCTGGCGCCGACGAGCACCATCGCGTCGCCGAACCACGGCTGCCCCACGACCCAGTCCAGCGTCGCGAGGCCGTCCTCGCGCTCCTGCCGCAGCGGGTCGAAGTCGCCACCGGAGCCGAAGCCGCCGCGGGTGCTCTGCACGAGCACCTGGAAGCCGCGTTCCGCCAGGGGCCGGCCCAGGAGCGTGCCGAACGGCATCCGCCGGCCGTAGGGACTGCGCACCAGCGCGGTCGGCAGCCCGTCCCCGCCCGCGCGCGGCACCCACCGGTCGGCGAGCAGTTCGGCGCCGTCGGGCATCGGGACGCGCAGGTCCTTCTGGACGACAACGTCCCGGGTGCCCGGCGCGGGCAGCTTCAGCAGGCGCTCGAGGAGATGACTGATCGGGTTCACCGGCGGGGCTCCTTCGTGATCATGTCTGTGACGACCGACCGGATCCGCACCAGCCGATCGGTGAACTCCTCCGGGTCCAGGGGCTCGGGCCCCTCGATCACCCAGGCGTTGACGAGCGCGCCGGCCCCGCCGGTCAGGAAGGCGGCGAGGTCGTCGACGCCCTGCCGCCCGAGCCGGTCGCCGAGCCCCCGGACGATGCCCTCCCGGTTGAGCGGCAGGAACACCCCGGTCAGGGCCTGGTTGAGCGCGAACGCGGACGAACTGGTGAGCAGGGCCCGGTAGAACCGCCGGTGCGCGGCGAAGTGCCGGGCCAATGCCAGCATCGCGGCCCGTTCTTCGCCGGGGGCACCGGACAGCACGTCGAGCGACCCGTCGAGCAGCTCTCGCCGCACCAGGTCCAGCGCGGCCTCCAGAAGCAGGGCGTCGCGGTCGCCGAACTGCTGGTAGAGCACCTGCCGGCTGACGTCGGCCGTCTCGGCGATGTCCGAGACGGGGACGGCAGCCGTGCCCCGGTCGCCGACGAGGTCCACAGCGGCCCGCATCAGCGCGGCCCGCGACCGGCGCACCCGCCGGTCTTTGGCGGGGGCCTCGGTCGTCCAGTCGGCCTGCATGCCCACGATAATGAACAGGTGTCAAGAAAATAGCAAGTGTTCGCTAACCTGTCGCGCCGCGGGGATGCGAGGATGCGGCCATGTCTTCGACCATGCGGGCCTTCGTCCTCACCGGGCCGCGGGAAGGTTCGGTGCGGGAGGTGCCCGTGCCGGAGGCCACCCCGGGCGAGGTCGTCGTCGACGTCGAGCGGGCCGGCGTGTGCGGCACCGACGTGGAGTTCTTCACCGGCGAAATGACCTACCTGCACCAGGGGCACGCCGCGTACCCGATGCGGCTCGGCCACGAATGGGCGGGCACCGTCTCGGCCGTCGGCGACGGCGTGGACCCGGCGTGGCTCGGCCGCCGGGTCATGGGCGACACCATGCTCGGCGACCGGACCTGCCGCCGGTGCCGGAAGGGGCACCAGCACACCTGCGAACAGCGCCAGGAGGTCGGGATCCGCGGCGGCCGCCACGGCGCGCTGGCCGAACGGCTCGCCGTGCCCGCGTGGTCACTGCACGCGCTGCCCGACGCGGTCGACCCGGTGCTCGGCGCCCTGGTCGAACCGGGCGGCAACGCGTTGCGCGCGGCGCGCGCGGCCGGCGTCGGCACCGGAGACCGCGCCCTCGTCCTCGGGCCGGGGACGATCGGGCTGCTGACGGCCCTCTTCCTGCGTGCGGCGGGTGCCGAGGTGCACCTGATGGGCCTCGACGACGGTTCTCTCGCCTTCGCCCGCGGCCTCGGATTCGCCGGCGCCTGGACCCGGGAGACCCTCCCGGACCTGCCCTTCGACGCGGTCGTCGACGCCGGCGGGGCGGCGGACCTGCCCGCGCTCGCCGTGGACCTGGTGGAACCGGCCGGCCGGGTCGTCTACATCGGACTGTCCGGCCGGCCCAGCCTCCTCGACAGCCGCGAGCTGGTGCTGAAGGACGTCACGGCGGTCGGTGTCCTCTCGGCGTCGCCGGGGCTGGCCGACACCATCGCCGCCTACGGCAGCGGAGCCGTCGACCCGCGCCCGCTCGTCGCCGCGACCGTCGGCCTCGACCAGGTCGGGGCCGTGCTCGCCGGGGAGCGGCACGGCGGCCCGGGACCGAAGATCCACATCGACCCGAGCCGCTGACCCTCAGAGCTGCTCGAAGAACTCCAGCAGCGCGGTGTTCACCTCGCCGGGCCGTTCCATCTGGACCCAGTGGCCCGCGCCCGGGACGTCGACGACGCCGCGCAGGTCGGCCGCGGCTTCGGGGATGTGGCTGGGGTCGGTGAACGCGCGGGTGATGTCGCCGTCGCCGCACAGGTAGAAGGCGGGCGGGGTGATCGGCTTGCCCTGCCACGCCGCCAGCAGCTCCCAGTTGCGGTCGATGTTGCGGTACCAGTTCAGCCCGCCGGTGAACCCGGAGCGGCCGAACGACTCCACGGCGACGTCGATGTCCTCGTCGCTCAGCCACGACGGCAGCGGGTCCGGGGCGGTGAACCGGTCGAGGAACCCTTCGCCGTCCCGGACGACCGGAGCGTCGCCGGTGCCGCCGAGCAGCTTGCGGAACGTCGTGCGCAGGTCGGCGCCGAACTCCGCCTCGGCGACGCCGGGCTGCTGGAAGTAGATCTGGTAGAAGCCGTCGCCGAGCTGACGGCGCAGGAGGCTCAGCGGCGGTGCGGGCGCGCGGACGGACGGCGGCACGCTGATGCCGGCGACGCCGCGCACCACGTCCGGCCGCAGCAGCGCGGTGTGCCACGCGACCGGGGCACCCCAGTCGTGGCCGACCACGATCGCTTCCCGTTCACCGAGGGCGTGGATCAGCCCGACGACGTCGCCGACGAGGTGCAGCATCGTGTACTGGCTCGCTTCGGCGGGGCAGCCGGTGCGGCCGTAGCCACGCTGGTCCGGCGCCACGACGTGGTAGCCGGCCTCGGCCAGCGGGCCCATCTGGTGCCGCCACGAGTGCGAGGTCTCCGGCCAGCCGTGCAGCAGCAGCACCAGCGGGCCGGTGCCCTGCTCGGCGAGGTGCATGCGGATTCCGCCGACGTCGACGGTCCGGTGCGTGAGCATTCTTTTCTCCTGTTCGCAGTGTCCACTCCGGACCGTACGACAGGACGCGGCGGGCGGACCGTCGCGGAAGCTGTTTCCGCAGAACGCGCAACCGTGGCTGTGACCGGATTCTCAGCCCCGGGGCGTCGCGAGCGTCGTCGGCCGGGTGCGCCCGCGCAGCGTGACGTCATCGGTCGCCGTCCACCGGGCGGCTTCCGCCGCGGCGGAAGCTTCGACGGCCGTCCACGAAGCGAGCAGGCGGCCGGGCGCGGTCTTCGCCAGCTCGGTGAGGCGGGCGGCTTCGTTGACCGGGTCGCCGATCACCGTGTACTCGAAGCGGCGCGGGTCGCCGACGTTGCCCGCGACCGCGTCCCCGGTCGCGACGCCGATTCCGGCGGGCCCGTCCGGTACTTCGGCGGCCAGCCGCCGCGCGATCGCGCGGCCCGCGGCGAGTGCGCAGGTGGCGTGGTCGCGCAGCGGCGCCGGCGCGCCGAAGACCGCCAGCGCGGCGTCACCGACGAACTTGTTGACCAGCCCGTGGTGCCGCCCGACCTCGTCGACGACCACCGCGAAGAACCGGTTGAGCAGCTCGACGACCTCCTCGGGCGGCCGGCTCGCGGCCAGCGCCGTCGACCCGGTCAGGTCGACGAACAGCACCGAAACCGTGCGGACCGTGCCGCCGAGCTCGCTGGAAGTGCGCATGGCCTCGAGGGCGACCTCGTGGCCGACGTGCCTGCCGAACAGGTCGCGCAGCCGTTCCCGTTCGGCGAGCCCCGCCGCCATCCCGTTGAAGCCGGCTTGCAGGAGGCCGAGTTCGGTTCCGTCGTAGACCGGGATTTCGACGGTGAAGTCGCCGGCCCGGACGCGGTTCAGCGCGTCCTGGACCGACGTGATCGGGTTGACCACCGACCGGGCGGTGAACACAGTGACCAGCAGGCCGAAGCACAGCACGACCAGCCCGAGCACGATGACCGACACGGCGAGCTTCGTGGTCGAGACGTCGCCGCGCACCCAGGCCAGCACCGCCGTGACCACCAGCCCGGCCACCGGCACCCCGGTGCCGAGACACCAGAAGAGCAGCATCCGCAGGTTGACGCCGCCGTGGAGCGGGCGCGGCGGCGTGGTGCCGGCCAGGGCCAGCGCCGCGTACGGCCGCAGGGTGAACTCCCCGAACAGGTAGGCGATCGCGCAGACGACGACGGCGGCGAAGGCGACGACGAGGAGTTCGGTGAGCATGACCTCCGGCTGGAAGAGGGCCGCGAGACCGCCGAAGAGCAGCGTCGCGATGCCCCACAGCACGGCTTGGACGCACGTCAGCCGCAGGGGGACGCGCAGGCTCGCGGCGCGCTCGGCGTCGGTGGGCCGGCGTCCCTCGGCCGCCCAGCGCAGCGTCCGCAGCGCCCCACGGGTGCCCCAAAGCGTGCCGGCGACGACCGCCGAAACGACGTACACCGGCACGGCGACCGCGGTGACCCGCACGAGGTCGGCGGACATGCCCGGCGACGGCATGAGCAGGGCCGCGAGCCCGACTACGACCAGCGCGCCGAGCACGTGGGTGGCGATCAGCGAGGCGGTGAGCCTGCCCTGGACGCGCCGGCGCAGCGCGGCCGTGTCCTGCTCCGGCCCGGTCACCGAGTTCACGCGCTGAGTGTACGGGTGTTCACTGAGTTGACTCACGACGGGTCTCCAAGTATATGTTACGGTTGGTAACAGTGAACTGCGGTAACACCTGACGCGGAGGTCGGTCATGACGAGCACCAGCGAACGGGAGACGGTGGCGCGGCGCCTGCTCGACTCTTCGGAGCAGCTGTCCTACGACCCGGTGAAGGAGGTCGACTGGGAGACGCCGCTCGACACCGGCTACCACGGCGCGAGCCCGGAGTGGAGCACGCTCTACGGCACCTCCTACTGGGCGGACATGACGCCGGAGCAGCAGCGCGAGCTGACCCGCCAGGAGGCGGCGTCGGTGGCCAGCACCGGGATCTGGTTCGAGATGATCCTGCAGCAGATGGTGCTGCGCGACTTCTACGCCAAGGACCCCACCGACCCGGCGTTCCAGTGGGCGCTGACCGAGATCGCCGACGAATGCCGGCACTCGATCATGTTCGCCCGCGGCGCGGCGAAACTGCGCGCGCCCGCGTACCGGCCGCGCCGGTTCGTGGTCGAGCTGGGCCGGGTCTTCAAGGCGACCGCGACCGGCGAGGCGGCCTACGCGGCGATCCTCGTCGCCGAAGAGGTCCTCGACGTGATGCAGCGCGACTGGATGCGCGACGAGCGCGTGGTGCCGTTCGTGCGCACCATCAACAACATCCACGTCGTCGAGGAGTCGCGGCACATGAAGTTCGCCCGCGAAGAGACCCGCGAGCGGCTGCGCGGCGCCGGCCGGCTGCGGCGGCAGATCAACGCGCTGGTCGTCGCGATCGCGTCGTACTTCATCGTCACGAGCATGGTGAACGCCAAGGTGTACGAGAACGCCGGGCTCGACGGAGAACGCGCGCGGCGCGAGGCGAAGGCCAACGAGCACCACAAGTCGATGCTGCGCTCGAGCTGTTCCGGGTTGATGGAGTTCCTGCACTCCGCGGGACTGCTCACCAAGCCGTCGCTGTGGTTCTACAAGCGCGCGAGCCTGATCTGACTGAAGGATCCCGACGATGGCTTTCGCGATCACCCAGACCTGCTGCGCCGACGCGTCGTGCGTGTCGGTCTGCCCGGTCAACTGCATCCACCCGACGCCGGACGAGCCGGACTTCGGGCACACCGACATGCTCTACGTCGACCCGGAGACGTGCATCGACTGCGGTGCCTGCGCCGACGCCTGCCCGGTCGACGCGATCTTCCCGGCCGGTGCGCTTACCGGGCCGCTGCGGGCCTACGAGGACATCAACGCGGAGTACTACGCGGGCCGGGACGTGCTGGCTTCCGTCGCGCCGAACTTCCACCAGTGGGCGCCGCCGTCGTTCACCCGGATCCTCCCGAGCGACTTCACGCCGCTGGACGTCGCCGTGGTCGGCAGCGGGCCGGCGGGCATGTACGCGGTCGAAGACCTGTTGCTGCACACCAACTCGCGCGTCACGCTGATCGACCGCCTGCCGGTGCCCGGCGGCCTGATCCGCTACGGCGTCGCGCCCGACCATCCGTCGACGAAGAAGATCGGCGAGACGTTCGCCCGGTTCCGCGACCACCCGCGGCTGCGGCTGCGGCTCGGCGTCCACGCCGGTCCGGAACTGGCCGGCCGGCACGACGCGGTGATCTACGCGGTGGGGGCGACGGAGGCCCGGCGGCTCGGGGTGCCGGGGGAGGACCTGCCCGGCAGCCTGCCGGCCGCCACCGTCGTCGGCTGGTACAACGGCCACCCGGACGTCGCCGCCGTCGACCTCTCGGCGGAGCGGGTGGTCGTCGTGGGTGCCGGCAACGTCGCGCTCGACATCGCCCGCATCCTCACCGCCGACCCGGATTCCCTGGCGGGGACGTCGATCGCGCCGGCGGTACTGGAGCGGCTGCGGTCGTGCAAGGTGCGCGAGGTGGTCGTGCTGGCCCGGCACGGCCCGGAGACGGCGGCCTACACGCGCCCGGAGCTGCTGGCGCTGGCCGCCCGCGGCGGCCTCGTGGTGGACGCACACGACTCGCGGATCGCCGCGGCCGTTGACGCCGCGACGGCGGGGGAGAAGGCGGCGCTGCTGCGGGGAGTGCCGCGCGAGGCGATCGACTGGTCCGCACCGCCCCCGGACGGCACCCGCCGGGTGGTCCTGCGCTTCCACTCGGCACCGATCGCCTTCCGCGGCGACACCGAGGTCCGCGGCGTGGTCGTTTCCGGCCCGGTGGGTGACGTCGAGATCGCGGCGGGCCGGGTGGTCCGGGCGGCGGGTTTCCGGGGTGCGCCGGTGCCGGGCCTCCCGTTCGACGAGGACACGGGAACGGTCCCGAACGTGGCCGGCCGGGTCGCCCCGGGCACGTACGTGGCGGGCTGGATCAAGCGCGGCCCGGCGGGTGGCATCGGGGCGAACAAGACCTGCGCGCGGGAGACGGTGGGGACGTTGCTGGAAGACGCGGTCGCCGGGCGGTTGCCCTTGCGGCGCAAGGGAAAGAGATTGCTCGGTCGCGCTTGACCGGCCCGTCCGCCAGTGTCGTGAACGACTCTTTCCTACCCCCAGTCGACAGGAAAGAGTCGTTCATGACACCGCGGGCGGGCTCAGGCCATTTCGAGGACCGGCGTGGCGGCGGCGAAGGCGTCCGCCGCGGCGAGGTCGAACTCGCCGTGGTCGCTGCCGAGGCCCTGGGCCACCAGGGCGGCGGCCGCGCAGCCCAGCACGGCGGCTTCTCGCGGTGACCGGCCGAGGCCGAGGCCGCGGAGGAAACCGGCCGAGAACGCGTCGCCGCAGCCGGTGGTGTCCACCACCGGGACCGCGAACGCCGGCACCGCGGTCGTCTCGTCCGCTGTCACCACCAAAGCGCCGCGCGCTTCCCGTGTGACCGCGACGCAGCCGACGCCCCGCTCGATCAGCGCGCGGGCGCCGTCTTCGAGCGTGGTGGCGCCGGTCAGGCCGAGCACCTGGTCTTCGTTGGGCAGCAGGTAGTCCAGAAAGGACAGTGCGGGGGCGAGCCAGGCGAGCACCCCGGGGTCGCCGGGGGCGAGGAGGTCCGCCGACGTCACCACGCCGGCCGCGCGCGCCGGGGCGAGGATCTTCGCCGCCTTCTCGCCGCCCATCAGCTCGGGGCCGCCCAGGTGCAGGTGGGTCGCGCGGGCGATCTCCCCGAGCGGCGCGTCCGAAGGCTCGTACGTCAGGTTCGCGCCCGGCACGTGGAACGCGGGCCGGCTGCCGTCGGGGCGGATCGGCAGCACCGAAGCCGACGTCTGCACGCCCTCGCGGCGCAGCACCAGGGACGTGTCGACGCCGTGGCGGGCGAGCATCGCCAGCAGCAGGTCGCCGATCGGGTCGGCGCCGATCGCGCCCGCCGTGCGGACCGCCGCACCCAGCTTGGCCAGCGTGACCGCGGTGCCCGCGGCCGTGCCCGCCGGCCCGAACCGGATCTGCTCGACCAGCGCCGCGCCCTGGCCCTCCGGGATGGCTTCGACCGGCCGGACCTGCACGTCGAACACGTGCGCCCCCAGCGTGACGACCGTCTGCGTCATCGGCCGTACCCCCGGCTCACAGCCGCCGCGACGACGGCGTCCTGCTGCTCGTGGTCCAGGACCCGCGGTGCACCGAGGGTCGCGGCCCGCACGTACAGGCCGCACGCCCACTCCAGCAGGAGCGCGTTGTCGACCGCGGCTTCGAGCGTCGGGCCGTAGGTAACCGCGCCGTGGTTGGCCAGCAGTGCGGCGGCCTTGCCTTCGAGCGCCTTGAGGGTTTCCGCGGCCAGTTCCGCGGACCCGAAGACGGCGAACGGCGCCACCCGGATCGCGCCACCGAGGGCCAGCTGCTGGTAGTGCACGCACGGCAGCTCGTCGAGGACCAGGGACACCGCGGTCGCGTTCGGTGCATGGGTGTGCACCACCGCGCCCGCGTCGTGGCGCCGGTAGATCCCCAGGTGCAGCTCCAGTTCCGAGGTCGGGGCCCGCTCGCCGGCGACCACGGCTCCGTCCAGGTCGACGACGGTGACGTCGTCGGCCGTGGCGCGGCCCAGCACGACGCCGGTCGCGGTCACCGCCACGTGCTCGCCCACCCGGACGCTCACGTTGCCCGCGCTGCCGATGAGCAGGCCTTCGCCCGCGAGCCCGTGGCAGGCTCTCGCCACCGACCGACGCGCCTCTTCGAGCTCCGAACTCGCCGCTGAACTCGCCGTTGTCATGCGCCGAGGGTAGAATAAACACGAATCAAAGTCACGTTCAGGTTTGGGGAGCGGATGACCGAGAGCCGGCTGCGCCGGGTGCCACGCCAGGCGCGTTCGCGGGAAAAGCTGGCCAAGGTGCTCGCGGCCGCCGACCGGCTGCTCGCCGAGGAAGGCGTCGAAGCGCTGACGACGACCCGGGTCGCCGCCGAGGCCGGCGTCTCGGTGGGCGCGCTGTACCAGTACCTGCCGGACCGCGACGCCATCACCGAGGCGCTCGGCGAGGTCTACCTGGCCCGCCTGGAGGACCTCATGGACACGTTCGCCGAACAGGCGGCGGGGGAGGCGTGGGCGGATCCCGTCGGCCTGCTGGTCGACGCCTTCGCCGGGCTCTACCGCGCGGAACCCGGGTTCCGCGCGCTGTGGTTCGGCCGCGGGCTCTCCGACGGAACCCGGGAAGCCGACCGCGCGCACAAGCGCGTGATGGCCACCGGGGTGCATCGCGTGCTCGTCGCGCAGCACCTCCTGCGCGACGACTACGCGGCCGCGGTGGCGTGCCGCACGGCGTTCCTCGCCGCGGACGCGGTGATCCAGGAGGTGTTCCGCGGCGACGGCGCACCCGAACTGCTGGAGCCGGTCAAGACGATGCTGCGGGCCTATCTCGGGCAGCTGCCCCGGCCGTAGCGACGAGGAACTCCTCACCCGGGATGACGCGGAGCCCGTCGGCCCGTCCTGCGAAGTAACGTTCATTCAGCTCCGCGCCGGAAACGTGCGTGGCGTCCCGGAACCCGGCTTCGTGAGCCATCTCCAGCATTTCCCCGGGAGAGAAGGAGCTGACGAACGGCGTCCCGGCCGCCTTCGCCCTGCTTGCGGTGGCGCGGTGCCGCGTGCGTTCGCCTTCGTCGAGGAGTTCGGGCGGCAGCATGAACGTCATCGCCAGCGTGGAGCCCGGGGCGAACCCGGCGATCCGGCGCAGCGTGGCGAGGTTCGCTTCCTTCGTGAGGTACATGCTGACGCCGGTGGACGCGACGACCGCCGGCTCGTCCGGCGCGAAACCCGCTTCCGTGAGCCGGTCCCACCACGACGTCGTCTCGAAGTCGACCGGGACCAGGTGCAGCCAGTCCGGCACCCCGAGGCCGAGTTCGTCCAGGCGGGCGCGTTTCCAGGCCTGCGGACCCGGCTGGTCCACTTCGAACACCCGCAAGCGGGCGGCGATTTCCGGGCGGCGCTGGGCGAAGGTGTCCAGTCCGGCCCCGAGGATCACGTACTGGCCCACGCCGCGGCCGGCCTGTTCGGTGACGAGGTCCTCGACGAACCGGGCCCGGGCCACCATGCCGGCCCGGTAGCGGCCGGCGGTGGCCGGGTCCATGTCGTCGCGGTCCCGCCAGCCGTCCCCCGGATCGGCCAGCCGCAGGCCGAACTCGTCGGCGAACACGTGCGGCGGCGCGTCGACCTCGACGTGCAGGGCCCGCCACAAGGCGGTCCGCGCCGCCGTGCTGTCCGGCGCCGCCACGTCAGGCCTTCCCCGGCGCCGACAGCGTCCACGTCCGGCCGTCGGGGTCGCGGACGGTCATTTCCCTGGTCCCGTAATGGGTTTCTTCGAACGGAGTGACGACCTCGACGATGTCGTCGGCCCGGAATGCCCCCGCGTCGGGGACCTTGAACACGATCTGCGTGCGGGGCTCCTGAGTTTCCGGGACCTCGGCGACGAACAGCCAGGGGCCGTCGCCGTTGCGCAGCTGCCCGGAGTTGTGGTCGGTCGCGAACTCCAGTTCGTAGCCCAGCGCCTGGAAGAACTTGGCCGCCTTGCCCCAGTTGTGGGTCTCCAGGTACAGCGCTTCGATGCCCTCGGTCGTCATGTCAGTGCTCCTCTTCGGCGGTGGGTTCGGCGAGGTAGGCGCGCAGTGCTTCGGCGACGAGCGCCGAGAGCGACTGCTCCGTCTCGATGGCTCGGTGCTTGACCTGCCGGATCAGCCCGATCGGCAGGTACACGTTGAACTGCTTGACGTCTTCATCGCCCACGTCTGCACGCTAGCATGCTAGCAAGCTAGATGCACAAGTCCCGTCGTTTGCCTCTTGACGGCAGCCGCGGACGAGTCAACAATTCAGGCGCACCACTGAATGTTAGCGCTAACATTATTCGACGACGAAGTCGGAGCGATGCCATGAAGCTGCGCCACGGGTTGTCCGCGCTCCTGTTGCTGGCCGGAATCGTTCCGGGGACGGGTGTCGCCGCGGCGAGCACGGCCGCGGCGGAGGTGGCGGTTCCGGCGCCGGCGATGGGCTGGGCGTCGTGGAACACGTTCGCCGCCAAGATCGACTACCCCACGATCAAGGCGCAAGCCGACGCGCTCGTGTCATCCGGGCTGAAGGACGCTGGGTACAGCTACGTCAACATCGACGAAGGCTGGTGGCAGGGCACCCGGGACGGCTCCGGCAACATCACCGTCGACACCGCCGAATGGCCCGGCGGCATGGCGGCGATCGCGGACTACCTGCACAGCAAGGGCCTGAAGGCCGGCATCTACACCGACGCCGGGCGCGACGGCTGCGGGTACTACTTCCCGACCGGGCGGCCCGCGGCCCCCGGGAGCGGCAGCGAAGGCCACTACCTGCAGGACATGCTGCAGTTCCAGCGCTGGGGCTTCGACTTCGTCAAGGTCGACTGGTGCGGCGGCGACGCCGAGGGCCTCGATCCGCAGAGCACCTACCGGGCCATCAGCGACGCCGACAAGGCCGCGACCGCGCAGACCGGACGCACGCTCACCCTGTCCATTTGCGACTGGGGCAGGAAGAACCCGTGGAACTGGGGCGCCGGCACCGGTTCGATGTGGCGGACCAGCAACGACATCATCTTCTACGGCCAGACGGCGAACCTAAGCCAGGTACTGACCAACTTCGACCAGGCGCAGCACCCGGTGTCGCAGCACACCGGCTACGTCAACGACCCGGACATGCTCACCGTCGGCATGCCGGGTCTCACCGACGCGCAGGCCAGGACGGAGATGAGCCTGTGGTCGGTCTCGGGCGCGCCGCTGCTGGCGGGCAACAACCTCGCGACGATGAGCGCGGCCACGAAGGCGATCCTGGCGAACCGGGAAGTCATCGCCGTCGACCGGGACCCGCGCGGTCTGCAGGGCGTCAAGGTCGCCGAGGACGCCGCCGGGCTGCAGGTCTACTCGAAGGTCCTCAGCGGGACCGGGAAGCGGGCGGTGGTGTTGCTCAACCGGACGTCGTCGGCGGCGGCCATGAGCGTCCGGTGGGCCGACCTCGGCCTGACCACGGCCACCGCGCACGTCCGGAACGTCTGGGGCGCCGCCGACGCCGGTGACTTCGCAGGCGGCTACACCGTGAACGTCCCGGCCGGCGACTCGGTGCTGCTGACCGTCCAGGGCACCGACACGGCGTCGGCGAGCTACCCGGCCAACGGCTCCCGGTTCACCGGGGTCACCGCCGCCGCAACGGGTCCGGCGGTCGCGACCTTCTCCTACGCCGCCACCGCCGCGCAGACGGCCACCCTCGCCGTCAACGGCCAGCAGCCGACCGTCCTCACCTTCCCGGCGACCGGCGGGACGCCGAAAACCGTCTCCGCCGTCGTCTCGCTGGGCAAGGGGAACACCAACGCCCTGACCTTCTCCGGTACCCCGCCGCAGCTGACCGACGTCACCATCCTGCCGCTGCCCGGCGGCAACGGCGTGCAGCTCGCCGGTGTCCAATCCGGACGGTGCGTCGACGTGAACGACAACGGCATCACCAACGGGATCCAGGCGCAGCTGTGGGACTGCGCGGCGGGCCCGAACCAGACGTGGGCGCCGGTGCGCGGCCAGCTCGTCGTCAACGGCACCAAGTGCCTCGACGCCTACGACAGCGGGACCACGAACGGCACGTCCGTGGTCGTCTGGGACTGCAACGGCCAGCGCAACCAGCAGTGGACGCTCAACGCGAACGGGACCATCACGAACGCGGTGTCCGGGCTGTGCCTGGACGCGAGCGGCGCGGCCACCGCGAACGGCACGAAGATCATCCTCTGGGCCTGCGGCGGCGGCGCCAACCAGCAGTGGACCCGCCGCTGACTCAGGCGGTCGAGTCCCGGATCACCAGCCGGCACGGCCGGGTGTGCCTGCCGGGGGACGGCTCGCCGTTGATCGCGGCGAGCAGCAGGTCGGCGGCCGTCCGCCCGAGCGCCTCGAGCTCCATGTCGACGCTCGTCAGCGGCGGCTGACAGGCCGAGGCCATCACGTCCCAGTTGTCGAAACCCACCAGGGCGACGTCGCCGGGGACGCGGCGGCCGGCCGCCTGCAGCGCGTCGGCCGCGCCGCGGGCGATCTGGTCGCTGCCGCAGAACACCGCGTCGAAGGGGTCGCCGGCGCCCAGCAGGATCCGTACCGCCTGCCGGCCCCACGCTTCGCTCCACTCGCCGAACATCGGCGCGCCGGCCAGGCCGAGCCCCTCTTCGGCGAGCCGTTCGGTGGCCGCGGACGCGCGCACCGTCGCCGAGTGGTGGTGCTCGGGGCCGGTGATGTGGGCGACGCGGCGGCGGCCGGTCGCGAGGAGGTGCTCGACCGCCTTGCGGGCGCCGCCCGCCTCGTCCGGCACGACGGAACAGTCCTGCGGATCGGCGGAGCTGATGAACGCGTACACCACCGGGATCGGCAGCGCCGTGCCGATCGGCGGCCGCGCCTGGGTCCGGCGGCCGGTCACGATGATCCCGTCGACCCGGCGGGACAGCAGCGTGCGCAGGTAGTACTGCTCGCGGATCGGGTCGTCGCGGGCGTCGCAGAGGAAGACCGACATCTCGCCGGCGCCCAGCGCGTCCTCCGCGCCCATCATGAGCGGGATGCTGAACCGGCCGATCGTGTCGGTGGTGATCATGCCGACGGTGTAGGTGCGGCCCGAGTTCAGCGTCACGGCGGCGCGGTTGGGCTGGAAGCCCAGCTGCTCGGCCGCGGACAGCACCCGCTGCCGCGTCTGGGCGCGGAGCGATCCGCGGCCGTTGAGCGCCTTCGACGCGGTGCCGACCGAGACGCCGGCCAGCAGCGCGACCTCGCTGATCGTGGCCGGCTTGGCGAGGTTTCCGGGAGTTTCCGAAAGTTTCCGCGGGGGCATGGTTGGCACAGTACCTCCGTGGTCGTCGGCGACCCACCGTAACCCGCCAAGACTACGGCAAACAGCTCTTGACTCGCTGGTGAGCGAACGCCTAGCTTGAGTCGGCAACCGGTTTCCTAATTTCCTCGGTTGCTTCCTCGACACCCCGCAGGCGGCGGCCTCCCGAGAGGACAGTCGATGACTTCGCACATCCGATCCACGGCACGGCGGGGGCGTGCCGCGGCCGCCGTCGCCGGGGCGCTGCTCCTCGCGGCCTGCCAGAGCGGCCCGGCCACGTCGGCGGCGGGGGACACCGCGAGCGTGGACGACGGCACCACGATCACCATGTGGACCCGCTCGCCGACGGCCACCTTCAGCCAGACGCTGATCGACGCCTACAACGCGAGCCACAAGAACAAGGTGAAGCTGACGGTCTTCCCGGCCGACTCCTACCAGCAGAAGGTCGGCACCGCCGCGGGCGCGAAGCAGCTGCCGGACCTCCTGGCGGCCGACGTCGTCTACGCGCCCAACTACGCGGCCAAGGGCCTGTTCCTCGACTTGACCGCGCGCGTGACGAAGCTGCCGTTCAACGGCGCCCTCGCCCCGGCGCACATGAAGGCCGCCGTCCACGACGGCAAGCACTACGCGGTCCCGCACGACATCGACCTGTCGGCGATGTTCTACAACAAGGTCCTGTTCACCCGCGCCGGCCTCGACCCGGCCAAGCCACCGGCGACCCTGGCCGAGATGGCCGACGCCGCCCGCAAGATCGCCGCGCTCGGCGGCGACGTCAAGGGCTACTTCTTCGGCGGCGCCTGCCCGGGCTGCCAGCTGTTCACCAGCTGGCCGATGATCTGGGCCTCCGGTGGCACGGTGTTGAACGAGCAGGGCACCGCCGCCACGCTCGACGATCCCCAGGCCGCCCAGGTCTATTCGCTGCTCCGGCAGCTGTACGCCGACGGCGCCGTGCCGGCGTCGGCGAAGAACGAGTCCGGGCCCACGTGGACGCAGTCGTTCCTCGACGGCAAGATCGGCATCCAGCCGATGGGCGCGACCGCGTTGCAGGGCATTAAGGAAGGTCCGGACCTGCAGGTCGGCGTCGCCCCGATCCCGGGGCTGACCGGCGGCAGCTCGTCCTTCGTCGGCGGGGACGTCCTCGGCATCGGCAGCAACAGCACGCACGCCGCGGCCGCGTGGGACTTCATCTCCTGGACGCTGTCCGACCAGGCCCAGGTCGAGGTCGTGGCGAAGAGCAAGAACATCACCGTCCGGTCCGACCTGGCCGACAACGCCTACGCCAAGCAGGATCCGCGGCTCGGCGTGTTCAACCGGCTCGCGAGCGAGGGCCGGACGCCGATCTCGGTCAACTTCGGCAAGACGTTCAACGACGCCAACGGTCCCTGGACGGCGACGGTGATCGACGCGGTGTTCGGCGGCGGTGACGTCGGTTCGATCCTGAAGCAGCACAACGCGGCGGTCACCGAGTCCCTCGCCGGCGGCAGCTGATCATGGTGTCGCTGGTGTCCCCGCGGGTGTCGGCGCCGGAGACCCCGGCGCCGGCACCCCGCCGCCGCGGCTCGATCGCCCGGGGCCGGCGGCGGCTCGGAATCGCCTACGCCACGCCGATGGCCGTGCTGGTCGCCGTCTTCTTCGTCATCCCGCTGGGGCTGATGCTGTGGATGTCGGTCAGCCACTGGCCGCTGGTCGGCGCGTCCTACCCCAACGGCGTGAAGAACTACGACGCGCTGAGCGACCCGCTGTTCCTGCGCGCGGTGTGGTTCACGGTCAAGTACACGCTGGTCACGACCGTCGTGCTCAGCCTGGTCGCCTTCGGGCTGGCGTTGCTGGTCCAGCACGACCGGCCCGGTACGGGCATCGCCCGCACGGTCTTCTTCCTGCCCAGCGCGGTCGGGCTCGCGTCGACCAGCCTGCTCTTCTACGGCCTGTTCAACACCGACTCCTCGGCGCTGAACCACCTCGTGGACTTCCTCGGGCTGGGCCGGGTGGACTGGCTCGGTTCGGGCGGCAACGCGCTCGGCTCGACCGTCGGGATGATCACCTGGCGGTTCGCCGGGTTCTACATGCTCATCCTGATGACCGGCCTGCAGGGCATCGACCCCGCGCTGTACGAGGCCGCGCGGATCGACGGCGCGGGCCGGTGGCAGATCCTCTGGCGGGTCACGCTGCCGCTGCTGCGGCCCACGCTCGCGCTCGCGATGGTGCTTTCGCTCACCGGCTCGCTGCTGGCGTTCGACCAGTTCTTCATCCTGACCGGCGGACGGCACGACACCGCCACGGTCGTCATCGACATCTACCGCGAGGCGTTCCTCTCGCAGGACCTCGGGCGCGCGGCCGCGGTCTCGGTGGCCACCCTCGCCGTGCTGATCGTCCTGAACGTCGCCCAGCTGCGGCTGATCCGCCGGGAGGGGAAGTGAACCGGCTCCGGGTCGCGGGCCTGCACGTGACGAGCGCCGCGCTGGCCGTGTTGTTCCTGCTTCCGTTGCTGTGGACGCTGTATTCCTCGCTGACCGGGCGGGAGGCCGGGGACTCCGGGACGGACAACTACCGGCGGCTCGCCGACTACGGCAGCGGCCTCGGCACCTACCTGTTCAACACGACCGTGGTCGCGCTGGTCGCGGTGAGCGTCACCGTCGTGACGACCACGCTCGGCGGCTACGCGATGGCCCGGCTCGCCTTCCCCGGCCGCAACCTGCTGTTCCTGGTCACCCTGGCCATCCTGATGGTGCCGTACACGACGATCCTGGTGCCGCTGTACATCCTGCTCGGCTGGCTGGGCCTGCAAAACTCCCTGATCGGCCTGGGCCTGGTGATGGCCGTGCTCCAGCTGCCGTTCGGGCTGTTCATGATGCGCAACTCCTTCGAAGCGCTGCCGGTGGAACTCGAGGAGGCCGCGCTGATCGACGGGTGCTCGGTCGGCGGCGCGCTGCGCCGGGTGCTGCTGCGCGGCGTGCTCCCCGGCGTCGTGACCATCGCGCTGTTCTCGTTCCTCGCGGCCTGGAACGAGTTCGTCGCGCCGCTGATCTTCCTCACCGACGGGGAGAAGTTCACGCTGCCGGTCGCGCTGTTCAACCTCCAGTCGGGCAGCCTCGGCTCGGTCGACTTCGGCGCCCTGCAAGCGGGAGTGGTGGTCTCCGCCCTGCCGTGCGTGGCGGTCTTCCTCGTCCTGCAGCGGTACTACGTCCGCGGCTTCACCTCGGGAGCCCTCAAGGGCTGAGAAGGAGCACTCGATGACCGAACGCATCCTCGGGCCCGTCCACCCCACCTCCGCCGCGACGTCGGCGCTGCGTCCGCTCTTCCTCGGCGCGGTCGCCTTCGCGCCGGACAGTCTCCTGGGCGGCTGGCAGGAGCGCAACGCGAGCCGGACCCTGCCGCACTGCGTCGAGCAGCTCGACGCGGCGGGTGCGCTCGACAACCTCCGCCGCGTCACCGGCGAGGTCGACGGCGACCACCGCAACATGTGGTTCGCCGACTCCGACGTCTACAAGACCCTGGAAGCCGCCGCCTGGCAGCTCGGCCGGAACCCCGGCGACGCCGAGCTGCGCGCGTTCCTCGACACCACCGCCGCGCTGGTGGCCAAGGCCCAGGAGGACGACGGCTACCTGAACTCGTACTTCACCGTCGACAAGCCCGAGCTGAAGTGGCGGGAGCTGCACTGGAGCCACGAGCTGTACTGCGCGGGCCACCTGATCCAGGCCGCCGTCGCCGCCGCGCGGGCGGGCGTGGGGGCCCAGCTCGTCACGGTCGCCCGCCGTTTCGCGGACCTCATCGTGGAGCGCTTCAGCAGCGTGGACGACGTCGACGGGCACCCGGAGATCGAGACGGCACTCGTGGAGCTGTACCGGGTGACCGGGCACCGGCCGTACCTCGACCTGGCGCTGCGCTTCCTCGACCTGCGGGGCCGCGGCCTGCTCAACGGCGAGCGGTTCGGCTCGCGGTACCTGCAGGACCACGTGCCGGTGCGGGAGGCCGGCGAGGTCGCCGGGCACGTCGTGCGGCAGCTCTACCTGCTGGCCGGCGTCGTGGACGTCGCCGTCGAGACCCGCGACGACGCACTCCTCGATTCCGCCCGCCGGCTCTGGGCCGACGCGTTCGGCGCGAAGACGTACCTGACCGGTGCCCAGGGCTCGCGCCACCGCGACGAAGCCTTCGGCGACCCGTACGAGCTGCCGCCCGATCGCGCGTACGGCGAGACCTGCGCCGCGATCGCGAGCTTCCAGTGGAACTGGCGGCTGCTGCTGGCGACCGGCGAGGGCCGGTACGCCGACGAGATGGAACGCGCGCTGTACAACGCGATCGCCGGCTCGACCGCGCTGGACGGCACGCACTTCTTCTACGCCAACCCGCTGCACCTGCGGACCGGCCACGACGGCTCGCACGAGGACGCGCCGTCGCAGCGCCTGCCGTGGTACTCGTGCGCGTGCTGCCCGCCCAACCTCGCCCGGCTCGTCGCCTCGCTGTCCGGGTACGTGGCGACCGCCGACCCCGGCGGGCTCCAGGTGCACCTGTACACCGCCGGGTCGATCCAGACCACTGTGGACGGTGCGGACGTCCGGGTCGAGACGCGCACCGGATACCCGTGGGACGGCCGCGTCGAGCTGACCGTGACGGCTTCGGCGCCGCTGATGCTTTCCCTGCGCGTCCCCGGCTGGGCCGAGGGCGCCCTGATCGACGGCGCCCCCGCCGAAGCCCGCGACGGCTACGCCGAGGTGCGCCGGGACTGGACGGGCGGGGCCACGGTGACGCTCGAACTGCCGATGCCCGCCCGGGTCGTCCGCCCGCACCCGCGGATCGACGCCGTGCGCGGCTGCGTCGCGGTGACGCGCGGGCCGCTCGTCTACTGCCTCGAGCAGGCGGACCTGCCTGACGGCGTCACCCTCGAAGACGTGCGGATCGATCCGGCGGCGCCGTTCTCCGACGGCCCGGTGCCGGACGTGCCGGTGGCCCTGACCGCGCGTGGCCGGGTCGAGGTCCCCGCGTCGGACGAGCTGTACGGCGCCGGGGCCGGGGTGCCCGGCGAGCCGGTCGAGCTGACCGCAGTCCCGTACTTCCTGTGGGGCAACCGGGAACCCGGCCCGATGCGGGTCTGGATCCCGGTGGTCGTCGAATAGTCCCTGCTCACCCCTGGTCGGCACTCGGGAGCGCACCCAGCCGCCACCTGTTAACGCTAACAAAACCGAAGATTGCGAGGACCCGATGACGCGTCCTTTGGTATTCCGGCTGGCGGCTGCCGTGGTGCTGTGCCTGGTGGCCGGTCTGCTCTCGGTGGCCACCGCGCAAGCGGCGACGGCCTTCACCAGCACGGTGGTCAACTCCTCGAGCGGCCAGTGCGCCACCGTCCCCAACGGCAACAGCGCGGTGCAACTGACCCAGACGGGCTGCACTTCCGGCGCCGGGCAGTCGTTCCGGTTCACCCCGGTGTCCGGTGACATCTACATCGTCGGCACGTTCACGTCCGGCAGCTGTGTGGACATCTACGGTGCGTCCACTGCGGACAACGCCGCGGTGATCCAGTACGCCTGCCACTCCGGGACGAACCAGCAGTTCCGGCTGCAGGTCAGTGGAAGCGCTTTCAATCTGGTCGCGGTCGGCTCGGGCAAGTGCGTCACGGCGGTGAACGCCGTGCTCGTCCAGCTGGCCTGCGGCACGGCGAGCGCCTGGCGGCTGCCTGGCTACCAGTCCGGCGGCGATCCGCAGACCCCGCCGGAGAAGACCGTGCGGGTGTGGCTGCTGCGGCCGTCCGACGTGCCCTACGACCAGCGCTACCCGGACGGCATCGCGAACGTGATGCGGGAAGCGCAGCGGTACTACGGGCAGGAGCTGGGCAAGACGTTCCGGCTCAACGACGCGATCGTCCAGGTCGTCACCGGCGACCACGTGAAGAGCTGGTACGAGAACACGCCCAACGGCGGCGACCGCTACTGGTGGGCCGTGTTCAACATGCAGCAGGAGCTGGTGCGCCGGTTCGACGTCCGGGACGGGGACAGCCGGTGGATCAACGTCGGCGAGGTCATCGCCGAGGGCCAGGGCGCGGGCGGCGGCGGAGGCAACGGCTGGGTGATCCTCTGCCAGCACGACGCCGACGGCGCGGCCGGGATCAACGGCCCGATGAACCGCTGGTACGGCGGCATGGTGCACGAGCTGGGCCACGCGTTCGGCCTGCCGGACTCGACCTCGACCGACGGGACGCCGATGTCGGCGTCGTTCTACGACTACCCGAACACGCACTTCAGCCAGAGCCAGAAGACCGCGATCTTCAACGGCCCGTACGGCTCCTTCCTCTTCTGAACCCTCTGAACCTTCCGAATCGGAGAACCCGATGAGACGTCCGGCCTTGCTCGCCGTCGCCCTCTTGACGGCCGGCTTCGCAGTGGTGGCTCCGGCGAACGCCGCGGCCACGTTCACCAGCACGATGGTCAGCTCTTCGAGCGGCCAGTGCGCCACCGTCCCCAACGGCGACAGCGCCGTCCAGCTCACCCAGACGGCCTGCACCTCCGGTGCCGGCCAGTCGTACACGTTCACCCCGGTGTCCGGGGACGCCTACACCCTCGGCACCTTCACCTCGGGCAGCTGTGTGGACATCTACGGCGCGTCCACTTCGGACAATGCCGCGGTGATCCAGTACGCCTGCCACGGGGAGACCAACCAGCAGTTCCGGCTGCAGTCCGTCGGGACGAACACGTTCAACGTCGTGGCCGTCAGCTCGGGCAAGTGCATCACCCCGGCGAACAACGCGCTCGTCCAGCTGCCGTGTTCGAGCGCGAGCGCCTGGCGCGTGCCCGGCTACACCCCCGGCACGTCCGACACGTACCAGGGCATCCCGAACCTGGCGCCGAACGCGTGCAAGAACTCCGGGCTGCCACGGTCGTACGGCACGAACTTCCAGACGCCGAACGACCCCTACGGCCAGGGGTTCCAGAACACCACCGCGATCGGCTGGGACGGCAACTACTGGCCGGTCTTCAGCTACCTGTCCGGCTCGTTCTTCGCCCGCGGCGTGAACAAGACGTACAACGGCCTGTGCGGCGGGATGTACTCGTTCAGCGCCTACACCTACGGCGGGAACCCGGGCGCGCAGTCGGTGCAGTGGACCGAGGACAACGGCTACCTTCCGGCGATGACGACGTCCCGCACCTCCGGGACCGTCGGGGTCACCATCAAGAACTTCGCCGACAAGGTGACGATCAACGGCTCCCCGGTCATGCTCGTCTACACGCGGGTGTCGATCAAGAACAACGGCTCGTCCTCGGTCACGGTGCCGCCGGGCGGTTCCGGTCCGGGCCTCGTCCGGCTGACCTCGTCCACATTGGACACAGTTGCGGCCGGGCAGACCAGCAACCACGACTTCGTGGTGGCCGTGGACAACTTCGGCAGCGGTGTCGCGCTGCCGACCGGCTCGACGCTGTCCTCGAACGCGCCGAACTACGACACCGCCTACAGCCAGATGACGGCGTACTGGAACTCGCGGCTGGCCGAGACGAACACCTTCAGCCTGCCGAACACCACTCTGCCCAACACCGGCAACCTCGCCAACCCGGGTACCGCGATGGCGAACGCCTACAAGGCCGGCACGATCTACAACCTGATCATGCAGGTGGGCAAGGCGCAGTTCTCCGGCGCCAACAACTACAACTGGATCCTCAACCACGACGTGCCCGGCGAGCTGACCGCCAAGTTCGAGACCGGCGACTTCCACGACGCGCGCAACCTGCTGCTCACCGCGCGCATCTCCCAGCAGGACAACTGGGACGAGGTCGGCGCCAACTGGTACTGGGACGGCGTCTGGAAGACGATGGGCGCCTGGGCGACGTACCTGGCGAAGACGAACGACACCGCGTTCGTCAGCCAGTACTTCAACGACACCGGCTCGTGGGGGCCCAGCCTCCGCACCATCGCCCGGGTCAAGTACCCCGCCCAGCTCGCGTCGGACGGGACACTGCAGACCAACTTCGACAACGACTCCACCGGGCGCTGGCTGTTCAGCAACTTCTCGGCGTTGCAGATGCTGGCGTCGTACAAGTACATCGCGACGAAGATCGGCCAGACCGCCGAAGCGACGTGGGCGAACACCGCCTACAACTCGCTGCTCACCGCGTTGAACACGGTCGTGGGCCGCAACCAGTCCGCCAACGGCTTCAACTACCTGCCGTGCGAAGTGGACAAGCCGAACAGCGCCAACCGCTGCAACACCTTCAACGACGCCAACTGGGCCTCGCCCGGGTGGGTCGGGCAGAACCAGTGGTCGACGATGCTGTCCGGCGGCGCGCTGACCGGCATCATGGGCGACCCCGGCCAGGTCGACCGGATGTACCAGTGGGGCTTCAACCGGTTGTCCGCCAACGGCTACCCCTTCCCGACGTTCGGGGCGTTCAACGGGTATTCGACGGCGTACAACACGTCGTACTCCTCCGACGGGCTGTACTCCAACAACTACCGTGACCTGCCGATCACCAGCTACGCCTGGCAGCTCAAGACCACCACCGGCGGCCCGAACGCCTGGTGGGAGGCCAACGGCAGCGGGCCGAGCTCGGCCAACCCGTGGATCGGCAGCCACGCCGGCCCGCAGTTCGGCGCGTGCCCGTACGCGTGGCCGATCGCCGGGCAGCAGCAGGGCCTGCTGGAGTCGCTGGTGGCCGAGGGCCTGGCGTCGAGCGGCTCGGGGCCGTACACGTTCAGCCGGCCGCTCTACATCGGACGCGGCGTGCCGAACGCCTGGCTCACGCCCGGCCAGACGATCTCGGTCGGCAACCTGACCAACACCTACGACGTGGCCTCGGGCAGCCGGTCCACCTACGGGGTCTCCCTCGCGGTGAGCGGCTCGAGCGGCGCGCGCGTCGTCACGGTGACGACGTCGGGCAGCCTGCCGGGTGGCACGGTCGCCATCCAGTTGCCGGTGTTCCTCTCCACCGGCGTGAACTCGGTCAGCGGCGGCAGCTACGACGCCGCCACGCACACGGTCACCGCGAGCGCGAACACGGTGACCATCACCCTCGCGAGCTGAGTCTCCCGTGGCTGTCGTGAGTGAGAAACAGCGTTCTAACCCTGTTTCTCACTCACGACGGCTCTCCCCCCAGAAAGGCTCGATGATGCGTGAACCCACCTTCGATCGCCGTCTGCTCTTCAAAGCCGTCGGCGCGCTCTCCGCGAGCGCGGCACTGGCCCCGGCTCTGGCCGGCCCCGCCGCCGCGGCGACCCGGCCCGATATCGGCGTCTCGGTCTTCCCGTTCCCGCTGAGCGCGGTGCGGCTGCAGGCCGGGCCGTTCCTCGACAACATGAACCGGCAGCTGGCCTACTTCCGGTTCGTCGACGCCGACCGCCTGTTGCACACGTTCCGGCTCAACGCCGGGCTGGCCAGCTCGGCCCAGCCGTGCGGCGGCTGGGAAAGCCCCACGACGGAACTGCGCGGCCACTCGACCGGGCACCTGCTGTCCGGGCTGGCGCAGGCGTACGCCAATACTGGCGACACCGCGTACAAGACCAAGGGCGACTACCTGGTCAACGCCCTCGCCGCGTGCCAGGCGGCTTCGCCCGGACGCGGCTTCCACACCGGTTACCTCTCGGCGTTCCCCGAGAACTTCTTCGACCGGCTCGAGAGCGGCCAGTCGGTGTGGGCGCCCTATTACACTCTGCACAAGATCATGGCCGGGCTGCTCGACCAGTACCTCCTCGCGGGCAACCAGCAGGCCCTCGACGTGCTGCTGCGCAAAGCGGCGTGGACGAAGGCCCGCACCGATCCGCTGTCGGTTTCCCAGATGCAGCAGGCGCTGCGGACCGAGTTCGGCGGCATGCCCGAGGTGCTGACCAACCTGTACCAGGTGACGGGCGACGCGAACCACCTCACGACGGCCCAGCGGTTCGACCACGCCCAGATCCTCGACCCCCTGGCGGCGAACCAGGACCGGCTGTCGGGGTTCCACGCCAACACGCAGATCCCGAAGATCCTCGGCGCGATCCGCGAGTACCACGCCACCGGGACGACCCGCTACCGCGACATCGCCGTGAACTTCTGGCGGATCGTGCTCGACCACCACTCGTACGTGATCGGCGGCAACTCCAACGGCGAGTACTTCCAGACGCCCGACGCGATCGCGAGCCAACTGTCGGACAACACGTGCGAAGTCTGCAACACCTACAACATGCTGAAGCTGACCCGGCAGCTGTTCTTCACCAATCCGGTGGCCGAGTACATGGACTACTACGAGCGGGCGCTGTTCAACCAGATCCTCGGCGAGCAGGACCCCAACTCGAGCCACGGTTTCGTCACGTACTACACGCCCTTGCGCGCCGGCGGGATCAAGACGTATGCCAACGACTACGACGACTTCACCTGCGACCACGGCACCGGCATGGAGTCGCAGACGAAGTTCGCCGACAGCGTCTACTTCTCCAACGGCGAGACGCTGTACGTGAACCTGTTCATCGCGTCGGTGCTGACGTGGCCGGGCCGGGGGATCACGGTCCGGCAGGACACGACGTTCCCCACGTCGTCGAGCACGAAGCTGACGATCAGCGGCTCGGGGCACATCGCGCTGAAGATCCGTATTCCGAAGTGGACGTCGGGCGCGGTGGTGAAGGTCAACGGCGCCGCCCAGGGCACGGCCACGCCCGGGACCTACTTCACGATCGACCGGACGTGGGCCTCCGGCGACGTCGTCGACGTGTCGCTCCCGGCGTCGCTGACCTTCCCGCGGGCGAACGACGACGCGGGCGTCGGCGCGGTGAAGTACGGCGCGATCGTGCTGGCGGGCCAGTACGGCTCGACCAACCTGAGCGCGCTGCCGACGTTGCAGCCGGGGACCTTGGCGCAGGATCCCGCGAACCCGTTGCGCTTCACCGGGACGGCGAGCACGGGCGCGGTCACCCTGCTGCCGTTCTACGCCACGCACCACCAGCGGTACACCGTGTACTGGCGGATGGGGAGCACGCCACCCGCCGGGACGTCGTACGAAGCCGAGGCGGGCACGCTGGGCGGCCAGGCCGCCGTGCGGAGTTCGTCAGGTGCCTCGGGTGGCGCCCTGGTCGGCTATGTCGGCGGTGGTTCGGCGAACTACCTGCAGTTCAATGGCGTCAACGCCACCGCGGGCGCGCATCCGGTGACGCTCTTCTACGCCTCGGGTGAGGCTCGTTCGCTGACGGTGAGCGTCAACGGCGGTGCCGCGGTCTCGGTCGCCACGCCCGGCACTGGTGGCTGGGACACCGTCGGGTCGGTGCAGGT
Organism: Amycolatopsis vastitatis; assembly: GCF_002234595.1. Lineage (GTDB taxonomy): Bacteria > Actinomycetota > Actinomycetes > Mycobacteriales > Pseudonocardiaceae > Amycolatopsis > Amycolatopsis vastitatis. The sequence continues at coordinate 85,883 of NZ_NMUL01000022.1, read as the reverse complement.
GACGTTGAACCTGGCCGCGGGCGCCAACACGATCCGGATCGGCAACCCGTCCGGCTGGGCACCCGATGTCGACCGGATAGTAGTGGGTTGAGTTGTCGTGAGTGAGAAACAGTGTTCTAACCCTGTTTCTCACTCACGACCGCTTTACTGCGCGGGTTCGCCCGACGGGACCGGGAGCCGGGTGCCCAGGGCGACCGGGGTGCCGAAGTTCGGTGTCCCGTCCGCGTTCCAGGTGAACTTCTGAGCGCGGGTGGTGCGGTTCATGTCGCAGCCGCCGTTCACGGAGTTGTTGGCGTGGTAGACGATCCAGTCCTCGGTGCCGTCGGGCGACTTGAAGAACCCGTTGTGGCCCGGCCCGAACACCGAGTTCGCGGTGCTGCGCTGGAAGACCGGCTGGGCGGACTTGACCCACGACGACTGCTGCAGCGGGTCACCGCCGTTGTAGGTCAGGATGCCGAGCTTGTAGTCGGGAGTGGAGCAGTGGCTGGCGGAGAACACGATGAACGTCTTCCCGTTGTGTTGCAGCACTTCGGCGCCTTCGTTGACCGCGCCGCCGACGGTCTCCCAGCTGTACGTCGGAGACGACAGGATGTGCCTCGTCCCGCCGGCCGTCCACGGGTTGGACAGCGGGCGGATGAAGTTCGGTTGCGAGCCGTTGTAGAACGTGCCCAGCAGGTACAACTGGCCGTTCAGCTGCAGGATGCTCGGGTCCAGCTCCCAGGTGTTGTCCTGGGTGGGGTCGAGCAGGTCGGCCTTGAAGCCGTAGGGCCCCATCGGGTCGGTGCCGGCGCTTTCGAGCACGTGGATGCGTTGCGTGCCGAGGTCGTAGGGTTCCCGGCCGGCGACGTAGTACAGGTACCAGCGCGGCCCGTTCGGCCCGGTGAGCAGGTGGAACTCGGGCGCCCACATCGTCCCGGCGCCGTTGGGCCGGCTGAGGGTGAAGATGACGGTGTCCGGCGCGGAAGCCAGCCCGCCGAGCGTGCGGGACTTGCGCATGGTGATCGTCGAGTTCCACGTCGTGGTGGCGAGGTAGTAGTAGCCGTTGTAGTACTGCAGCCACGGGTCCGGGCCGTGCTGGCTCAGCGGGTTGGTGAACGTGGCCGCGGCCGTCCCGGCGGTGATCCGCCAGACGCCGCTCGCCGCCGTCGTGCACGGCTGCTGGACGAGCCCGGTCCCGCTCGCCGCCGGGGCGACGCACTTCCCGGAACCGACCGAGACGACCGTGAACGTGTTCGTGCCTGCCGGCTGCAGCCGGAATTGCTGGTTCGTGCCGGAATGGCAGGCGTATTGGATGACGGCGGCGTTGTCGGCGGTGGACGCGCCGTAAACGTCGACGCAGCTGCCCGCGGTCATCGTCGCGATGGTGTAGACGTCGGCGCTGTTCTGGTACGGGGTGAAGGTGAAACTCTGGTTCGGCGCCGAAGAGCACCCGCGCTGAATGAGCTGCACCGCGCTCGAACCGTCGGGCACCTCGGCGCAGTTTCCGCTGCCCTGGTTCACCATCGTGCTGCTGAACGTGGTCGCCGCTCGCGCGGGAGCCGCCACGAAGAGACCGGTCAGCAGAATTGCCGCCGCTAGCCAGGGTGATCGCCGCATTGTGCCCTCACATCATCGACGAGAAGGAGAGAGACCCGGAGCTTGCGACGGTACTCCGGATACGGCGTGACGGACAGGGACAAAGCGAAAAGAACAGCCGATTCCCCTTTCCGGGAATCGGCTATCCGGTGTTGCCGTGAATGGATTATCCGCGCGCGAGGTATCGGCAGAAGAATGCGCCGAGGGCCGTTCTCTGGGTGGCGAAGCTCCGCTCCGCGTCGACGGTTCCGATGTACGGCGCGACCGCCGCGGGGTCCAGGCCGAGCTGGGGAAGGAGCACCTGGTAGTCGGTGTAGCTGAAGTGCTCGCCGTCCGGGACGCGCAGTTCGCGGATCCAGCCGCGCTGGTTGCGGAGGAACTCCTGCCACGAGGCGTCGGAGGCGGCGCTGTGGTTGCCCGCGCTCATCAGCAGGAAGGGCCGGTCGAGCCCTTCGGTGACGACCCGGCCGAAGTCGCGGTCCCGCTGGGAGTACGCCATGCTGCCGTCGAGGTCGGCACCGGCGTCGATGCGGCGGTCGGCGACCATCGTCTCGCCGGTGGTGAACCCGCCGGCGGAGTGGCCGAACATGCCGACCCGGGTGAGGTCCAGGGACAGCCCGGCGGGCAGCTCGCGGCGTTCGGCGTCCGGGTTCCCGCCCCTGGCCAGGACTTCCAGCTCGCCGAGGACGAACCGGATGTCCGCCACCCGCGTGGCGATCAGCTGCTTGCCGGCGCCGGCGGGCGGCCGGACCTGCGGTTCGACGCGGCCGCCGGGAAACTCGACCGCCGCCGGTTCGTGTGTGTGGTCGACGGCCACGGTCACATAGCCTTCGCTCGCGAGCTGCTCCAGCTGCGCGGTGCCGACCGACCGGGGAAATTGGGCGCTGGGGGAGTAGAGCACGACGGGCCGCGGGCCGCCGACGGCGGGCGCCCCGGTGCGGGCGTGCGTGGGAAAGGTGTAGTCGAGCCGGTCGGCGGGGATGCCCAGCAGGTTCGCGTCCTGTCCGGCGACGGGTCCGGCGGCCCCCGGCGTGAGGTAAGGCGCCTTCGGGCCACCGCCCGGCCGTGCGGGGTACCGGACGGTCACCATCAGCTCCCGGGTCGTGCCGGCCACCCACGGGTCGGCGCGACCGGAGTCGACGAGGTGCAGTTCGGTGCTGCCCACGGCGTAGGGCCCGGTGGGCGCGGGAAGCGCGAGCCGGACGGGAGCGGCCGCGGCGACCGCGGCGGAGGCGGTCAGGAGGACGCCGGTGAGACCGGCGGTCAGAGCTTTTCGCATGGTTTGACCGTATTGACGGCCGGGTCCGGCGTCATCGGGATGATCACGGAGATCGACCCCGTCAGGGACGCGAGCGTGGCCCGGGCGCCGGGCCCGGGCCACGCTCGGCAGGCTCAGAAGCCGTAAACGGTTTCGTAGACCCGCTGCTCGTTGGTCGCCACGAGCCCGTTGGCCCACAGCTGGTTGACCCGGGAGCGCTCGGTCGCGTTGGGGACCGCGTTGGTGCAGGACGGGCCGGGGCCGCCGCCCGACATCAGTTCCGAGCACGGGCCCGAGTAGTGGTCGGGCAGGCCGAGGGCGTGCCCGGTCTCGTGCGCCGCGATGCGGGTCGGGTTGTACTGGCGGGCCTGGGTGTAGTCGATGAAGATGGTGCCGCTGCCGTGGCCGTTGGTCGAGGCGTAGGAACCGCGGGGGTCGTTGCCCTCGGTGTAGCGCAGGCTCGCACCGGAGCTGCGCTCGACGAGCTTGACGTTGGTCACGCTGCGGTTCCAGTTGGCGGCACCGGCGTTGATGACCGAGCGGAACGTCGGCGCGCCGGCGGTGCTGTAGTAGACCGTGGTGACGGCGGCTTCCTGCTCGGTGGCGGCCGACGCGGTCCCCGCGGCGAGCGGGGTCATGGTCAGGGCGAGCGCGACGGCGCCGGCCAGGGCGAACTTCCTCGACATCGGGAGACTCCTCGTGGGGACGGGGATTTGCCGGAATTGCGCGCGCTGTCGAGAATTTACCTGGACGACTCGTTTGCCGGAGCCGACTAACGTAGGGGCCGGAAAGTGGTGATTTACCAACACCATCGACGGGTTGACAACGGCAAGGGGGGAATGCTGGTGGCGAAGCGGTGGTTGTGCCGGGCGAGACAGGGCCGGGCGGCACTGGCCGCCGGTAGGCTGGAGGGGTCGGGAGGAGCGGGCATGACGGCCGAAGAGCTGATCGTCGAGTTCGCCCTGACCCGGCTGGACCACCCGGACCTCGACTTCGAGGAGATCGCCGCACTCCTGGTTCGGCGGGGCGGGCCGGAGCGGGAGCTGGAGTTCGCCTCCCGCAACCTCGCCGACCGTGGAGAGCTGCGCAGCGCCTCCTTCCCGGCCGCGGTCGAGTACGTGCTGCGGGTGGTCCTGACCCTGCGCGGGCCCTCCGACTAGTCCGAAGTGGACATCCCGCCTGAGCGGCGGTAGGCAGCGGGCTGGGCCCGCAATCGTCGGTGCGCGCGCCGCTGACCGTCGGGCTTCGCCTGCCGCGTGGCGGCCGGGTCGCGAGTCGTCTGTCGCGATCTTCGGAATCGCTGCTCGGCGTCATGCGGGCGCAGCCCCGTGCGTTCGACGGATTCGCTCACCGTGTGCACCACGTCGCTCGCCCAGCGGCGCCGGTCCGGTGCCCGCACGCTCGCCGGAGTTTCGACCCGCGGCCCGTTTGGTCCCGCCGAGTCCTCCTGCGTTGCCGCAACTTTACCCACGGAACCCTTTCGACCTCGGCCGTTCTATGTTAAGAAACTTTACTAACTACTAGTCGGAGGCACGCCGTGAGTTCACCCACTCGTTCCGGGGAACCGCCCGCACTGGAGCGCAAGATCGGCCCGCTGCAGGCCACCGCGATCAACATGACCCAGATGTGCGGCATCGGCCCGTTCGTCACGATCCCCGCCATGGTCGCCACCATGGGCGGCCCGCAGGCGATGTTCGGCTGGATCATCGGGGCGATCATCGCGCTGGCCGACGGGCTCATCTGGGCCGAGCTCGGCGCCGCCATGCCGGGTGCCGGCGGCACCTACCTCTACCTGCGCGAAGCGTTCCAGTACCGGACCGGGCGGCTGATGCCGTTCCTGTTCGTGTGGAGCGCGGTGCTGTTCATCCCGCTGATCATGTCGACCGGCATCATCGGCCTCGTCCAGTACCTCGGCTACCTGATCCCCGGCGTGACCAACGACGCGGGCACGACGCCGCTGGGCAAGATCATCGGCGTCGGCATCACGCTCGTGATCATCCTGGCGCTGTTCCGCAGGATCGGGCAGATCTCCAAGCTCACCACGGTGCTGTTCGTGATCATGCTGGCCGCGGTGCTCGCGACGATCGTCGCCGCGTTCTCGCACTTCAGCGCCGCGCAGGCGTTCGACTTCACGCCCGGCGCGTTCAGCTCGGCCGGCGAGGGCACGTTCTGGGGCGGCCTCGGCGCCGGCCTGATCATCGCCATCTACGACTACCTCGGCTACAACACCACCGCCTACCTCGGCGGCGAGGTGCGGGAGCCGGGCCGGACGCTGCCGCGGTCGATCGTCTTCTCGATCCTCGGCATCATGGGCCTGTACTTCCTGCTGCAGGTCGGCGTCCTCGGCTCGATCCCGCTGGAGCAGCTGAAGGACGCGAAGTCGGTCGCTTCGTCGGTGCTGGAGCAGGTCTGGGGCACCGGCGCCGCCAAGGCGATCACCGTGCTGATCGTGATCGCCGCCATCGGGTCGGTGTTCGCCGGTCTCCTCGGCGGCTCGCGCGTGCCGTTCGAAGCCGCGCGCGACAAGGTGTTCCTGCCGATGTTCGGCAAGCTGCACCCGAAGCTGCACCTGCCGACCGCGGGCGTGCTCACGATGGGCGCCATCACGATCCTCGGCTCGCTGTTCACCTTGACCACGGTGATCAACGCGGCGGTCGCGACGCTGGTCATCGTCCAGTCGCTGGCCCAGGTCGCCGCCATCGTCGTGCTGCGTCGCCGTCAGCCGAACTTGCGGCGGCCGTACCGGCAGTGGCTCTACCCGGTGCCGACGCTGGTCGCGCTCGTCGGCTGGGTCTACATCTACCTCGAGGCCGACTGGCTCTCCACCGGGCTGTCGCTCGGCTGGATCGCCGTCGGCGCGATCGCGTACCTGGTCTACGCCAAGGCCGAGCGCACCTGGCCGTTCGGGCCCAAGGAGATCAAGGAGGCCTTCGCCTCCACCGAAACCGAAGGGGTTCAGGCATGACCAAGAAGCTCGCGGTCCTCGCCGCGCTGCTCCTCGTGCCCGGCGTGCTCAGTGTGGCCGGACCCGCCGCCGCACAGGACGCGCAGGCGGCCGCCCGGCCGCACGGGTTCAGCACGATCGGCCTGCCCGGCTGGCAGGTCCTGACCACGGCGAGCGTCAAGGACGGCGGCGAAAAGGTCTCCACTCCCGGCTACGCGACCCAGGGCTGGCTGCCGGTCAAGCCGGACGACGCGGGTGCGCCGGGCACCGAGATCAACGCCCTGGTGCAGAACGGCAAGTGCCCGAACGTCTTCTACTCGGACAACATGCGCAAGTGCTTCGGGTACGTCGACAAGGTCGGCCCGGTCGTCACGAAGCCGTTCTCCGACCCGTGGTGGTACCGCACCGACTTCACCCCGGACATCCGGCTGGGGCAGCACGCGAAGCTGACCATCCCGGGCATCGTCGGGGAGGGCGACGTCTGGGTGAACGGCACGCTCGTCGCGACGAAGGACATCGTGAGCGGCGCCTTCGCCGGGCACACCTTCGACGTCTCGAAGCTGGTGAAGCCGGGCAAGAACACCCTGGCGATCAAGGTCTACCCGAACAACCCGCTGAAGATGTACACGCTCGACCAGGTCGACTGGAGCCAGATCCCGCCGGACAACGACACCGGCATCCAGTTCCCGCCGACCCTGCAGGTGTCCGACGCGCTCACCGGCGACAACGCGCACGTCGTGCAGGACAACGCCCCCGACCTGTCCAGCTCGAAGCTGACGGTCAAGGTGGACGTCGCCAACGACGCGGCCACCGCGCAGACCGGCGACGTCGCCGCGACGGTCACGCCGCCTTCGGGGGCGCCGATCGTCGTCACCCGGCGCGTGACGATCCCGGCGAACACCCGGCAGACCGTGACGTTCGCGCCGGTGAAGATCGCGAAACCGCAGGTCTGGTGGCCGTACTCGATGGGCGGCCAGCCGCTCTACACCCTGACCACCGCGGTGTCGCAGAACGGCGTGCTGTCGACGTCGTCGAAGAGCACCTTCGGCATCCGCACGGTCACCTCGCGCCTGGTCGGGAAGTCCGCGCCGCTGCCGGAGGGCGCCCGGCAGTTCACGATCAACGGCCGGGACTTCGTGTTCCGCGGTGGCGGCTTCGCGCCGGACCTGTTCCTGCGCTACGACCGGGCCGACACCGCCCACCAGATCGCACTGATCAAGAACCTGGGCCTGTCCGGCGTCCGGCTCGAAGGCCACGACATGCCGCAGGACTTCTACGACCAGGCCGACCGCGCCGGCCTGCTGGTGATCGGCGGGTTCCTGTGCTGTGACGCCTGGCAGCCCGACACCGCCGAGCAGCTCGGAGCGCGGGACCTGCGGATCATCCACGACTCGTCGGTCAGCATCGCACAGCGCGAACGCAACCACCCCAGCGTGTTCAACTACGGCTGGAGCGACAACGAGCCGTTCCCCAACCAGGAGAAGGCCGTCCTCACCGCGTTCAAGCAGGAGGACTTCCAGGTCCCGGTCATCGCGTCGGCGGAGTACAAGAGCACGCCGACCCTGGGCAACTCGGGGGAGAAGGAGGGCCCGTACGACTGGGTCCCGCCGTCGTACTGGTACGACAGCTCGCACTTCGACGCCACCGACGACAGCCGCACGAACGCGGGCGGCGCCTGGGGCTTCGCGAGCGAGCAGAGCGCCGGGCACACCGTGCCGACGCTCGACTCGATCAAGCGGTTCCTCTCGCCCGCCGAGCAGGCGAAGCTGTGGCAGGACCCGGCGTACAACCAGTACCACGCGAACTTCGAGCCGGACCACGGCGGTTACGCGTTCGGCACGCTCTACACGCTGGACCAGTCGATCCTGCAGCGGTACGGGCAGTGGACCTCGCTGGAGTCCTATGTGGACCTCGCGCAGATCGCCAACTACGAGAACACCCGCTCGCAGTTCGAAGCCTTCCTGCACCACTCGACGGACAAGGACAACCCGTCGACCGGCGTCGTCTACTGGCAGCTCAACAAGGGCTGGCCGACGCTGCTGTGGTCGCTCTACAACGACGACGGCGACCAGCCGGGCGCGTACTTCGGTGCCAAGAAGGCGAACAAGCCGCTGCACGCGCTCTACGGCTACGACGACGGGAAGGTGACGCTCGACAACCTCGGCGCGACGACCCAGTCCGGGCTTTCGGTGCAGGCCCGCGTGCTCGACACCGCGGGCAAGGTCCTGGACGACCAGACGGCCGGCGGTATCTCCCTCGGCAGCCAGGGCGTCAAGACCGGCGTCCTCAAGCCCAAGGTGCCCGCCGAGACGAAGGCGCCCGCGCCGGCGCAGGTCTACTTCGTCGAGCTGCAGCTGAAGCAGGGCGGAAAGGTCGTCGACCGCAACGTCTACTGGCTGTCCACGCAGAAGGACGTCGTCGACTGGGCGAAGACGCTGGGCAACCCGCAGGCGACGCTCTCGCAGTACAGCAACCTGCAGGCCCTGCGGAACCTGCCGAAGTCGCAGGTCAGCGCGGTCGCCTCGACGAAGCCGGGCCGCGGCGGCGACCTCGTCACCACGGTGACGGTCACCAACACGGCGAAGAACCCGGGCGCGGCGTTCTTCCTGCGGGCCGACGTGCGCCGCGGGACGCCGGACGGGCGTGAGGCGCCGGGCGACAACCAGCTCGCGAACGCGACCTGGGACGACAACGACATCACGCTGTGGCCGGGCCAGTCGCAGACGCTGACGGTCACCTACCAAGCCGCCGACCTGTGCGGCGCGGTGCCGGTGATCAGCGTCGACGGGTTCAACACGGGCCGGCTCGTGGTGCCGGGGAACGAGGGGACTGGAGGGTTCTCGGAGTGACAGGGGAACGGATTCTCGGGATCGACTTCGGCGGCACGAAGGTGGCGCTGGGGCTCGCCGACCGCGACGGCACCCTGCTGGCCACGCGCCGGCTGGACACCGACGCGCAGGCGGGAGCCGACCAGGTGGTGGTGCGGGCGCTCGCCGGGGCCAGAAGCCTCCTGGCCGACGCGGGCGCGGTGCCGGCCTGCATCGGCGTCGTCAGCCCGGGAATCGTGCTGCCGGACAAGATCCTGCTCGCCCCGAACGTGCCGGGCTGGGAGCAGCTGCGGCTGGCGGAGCTGGTGGCTGCGGAGTTCCCGGCCGTGCCGATCACGGTGGGCACGGACGCGAAGGCCGCGGCGCTGGCGGAATGGCGGTGGGGAGCACTGGCCGGGGCCGACCCGGCGGTGTTCCTGTCGCTGGGCACCGGCATCGCGGCGGCGGTGCTGATCGGCGGCCGGGTGCTGACCGGCGCCAACGGAGCTGCGGGCGAGATCGGGTACAACCTGCTCTCGCCGCAGGACACCGAGGGTTTCTCAAGCGGAGCGGCGCCGCTGGAAGAAGCCGTCGGTGGGCGTGGGCTGGGCGGCCGGGCGAGCGAACTGCTCGGCCGCCCGGTCACCGCCGCCGAACTGTTCGCGCTGGCCAAGGAGAACGTCGAGGCGAAGGAACTGGTGACGGCGGCGCTCGACGAGCTGTCCATGCACGTGGCCAACCTGGCGATCGCGCTGGACCCGCAGCGCATCGCGGTCGGCGGCGGGCTCGTCCGCTCGGCGGACGTGCTGCTGCCGGCGCTGGCGGACCGGCTCGCGCACGCGGTGCCGTTCCCGCCGGAGCTGGTGCCCGCCCGCTTCGACCAGGACGCGGCCCTGCTGGGTGCGGTGGCCCTGGCCTTGGGCGGTTAGACGTCCGGGTGGTGTGCCGGTGCCCCGACCCGGCACACCGCCCGGCTTCAGGCTTGCGCCGCCGCCAGCTCGGTGCGGCGGAAGGCGGCGGGGGAGAGGGTGAACCAGACGAGCACGGCGCTCACCGCCTGGATCGCCGCGGCGACCACCCAGACGCCGCGCAGGCTCCAGTGCGCCGCGACCAGGCCGCCGGTCAGCGCGCCCAGCGGGGTCAGTCCCCAGGCCAGCGCCCGGTGGCCGGTGAGCACCCGGCCCAGCAGCGGTGCCGGGGTGAAGCGCTGGCGGCTGGACTGCGAGCAGACGTTCCAGATCAGCACCGTCGCCGTCAAGGACATCAGCACGACGGCGACCAGCGGCGGCCACGGCGGGACGACGGCGATCAGCAGCTGCGCCACCACTCCGAAGCTCTGCGCGAACCGCATCGACCACGAATAGCCGAGCCGGTCCACCACCTTCTGCACCACGAACGACGACGCGACCCACCCGATCGCGAGGCAGGCGAGCAGCAGGCCGTACCCGACCGGGCCGACGTGCAGGACCTGCGTCGCGTAGAGCACGAACATCGAGTTGCCGGCACTCGCGGCGAACGAGCCGAGGGCGACGTTGATCGTGATGGACCGCAGCAGCGGCGTCTTCACGAGGTGCCGCAGCCCGGCGGAGAGGTCGCGCAGCGGATGGGTCGTCGTGGCGACGGTCCTCGACTCGGACGGGATGCGCCGCGCGAGGAGCAGCGCGGCCAGCGCGCACGCGGCGGCCAGCCAGGCGGGCACCCCGGCCCCGACGGCGAGGAGGAACCCGGTCAGCGGCGGCACGACGAACTGGACGACGCCCCGGTCGATCACGGTGAGCCGCGCGTTGGCGTGCGCCAGGCGCTCCGGTTCGACCAGCTCAGGCACGAGCGCGCCGCTGGCGCCGTCCCCGAGCACCTGCGCCGAGGTGACGACGAAGGCGACGACGACCAGCACGGGCAGGCTGAGCACGTGAGCGGACGCGGCGGCGGCGAGCACCACGGCCGCCCCGATCTGCACGGCATAGGCCCAGGCCAGCACGGCGGTCCGCCGCACGCGGTCGATGAGCACACCGGCGAACAGGGACAGCAGCAGCCAAGGCGCCTGCCCGGCGATGTTGAGCAGCGAGATCTCGCGCGGATCGGTGGTGACGGACACCGCGAGCAGCGGGAGGGCCGCGAGCATCAGGCCTTCGGCGGACGAACCGGACACCGCCACGGCCTGCAGCCGCACCCATCTGCTGGTCATGATCGCCAGCATGCCGGGGAAACCGGTGAACCCCAAACGGTTTAGCGTGGCTCGGCCGGGTCTCGCCGGCGGTGGTTCAGCGGCGCAGCCGGGTCGATTCGCGGACGACGAGTTCCGGCGTGAACACCACGGCCTGGTGCTCCACCGTCGTGTCGGCCGTCTCCGCCAGGAGGAGTTCCGCGGCCGTGCGGCCGAGGCGGCGGGCCGGCTGGCGGACCGACGTCAGCGGGACCGCCGCGGCGGCCGCGAACTCGATGTCGTCGTAGCCGACGATCGCCATCTCCTCCGGCACCCGGACGCCAGCGCCGACCATCGCCTGCAGCACGCCCAGTGCCAGCAGGTCGTTCGCGCAGAACACCGCCGTCGGGCGGGGGCTCGTGCCCAGCAGGCGGGCGCCCGCGTCGCGGCCGGACGCGACGTCCAGGTTCGTCGCCTCCAGGACCGCCAGCTCCACCGCCGAGCCCGCGAGCGCGGTGCGGACGCCCTGCTCGCGGTCGCGGCACTGCGCGAGGACGGTGGGGCCGTTGACGAACGCGATCCGGCCGTGGCCGGTTTCCCGCAGGTGCCGGGCCGCGAGGGCGCCGCCCGCGACGTCGTCCACCGCCACCGAGCTCGCCTCCGACGCCGGTGCCTTGCGGTCGACGAAGACGTACGGCGTGCCGCTGCGCCGGAACGCGCGCAGGGCCTCACCGGACGTCGCGACGGGGCTCAGCAGCACCCCGCGGACCCGCTGCTCGGCGAACATGGCCAGGTACGACGCCTCCAGGTCGGACCGCTGGCCGCTGTTGCCGGTGATGACGTTGAGCCCCTCGGCGTGCGCGGCCTGCTCGACTCCGCGGGCGACGTCGACGAAGAACGGGTTGCCGAGGTCGAGCACCAGCAGCCCCAGGACACGGCTGCGGCCCGCGCGCAGCTGCCGGGCCGACTCGTCGCGGACGTAGCCCAGCTCCTCGATCACCGACAGCACCCGGGTGCGGGTGGCCGCCGCGACCACGTGCGGCCGGTTGACCACATTGGACACCGTGCCGATCGAGACGCCGGCCCGCTTCGCGACGTCCTTGATGCCGACCAATGCAACCCCTCTACCTGAGAAGGCGCGAGCTTATCACGATCTGAAACGTTTCAGACGCGACGGGACACGGATTACCGACGTTGGTCGGACGATCACGCCGCTAGGCTCCGAGCGGGTGTGCCTGCCACTGGGAGGAGTCCGGGTGCGGATCTTCACGATCGTCCTGTCGCTGGTGCTGACGTGGGTGCTCTCCGGGGCGGTCGCGTCGGCTTCGCCGGTCGTCGAAGGGGACACCGACGATCCCGTGACCGCCGCGCCGGCGGTGACGCGGCCGGACACCCCGCACTGCACCGTCACGCTCGCCGACGCCTTCCGCTCCAACGCCGCCGACGGCAGCCCGCGGTTCTACGAGGGCACGCTCACGCCGCCGAAGGCCTGCCCCGGCCCGTGGGCGAAGGTCGTCATGGACCAGACCGTGACCGTCAGCGGGCGCCAGTACGACCGGATCGGCGACCTGCGGATCGGCGGCACCGAAGTGTGGTGGGGCACCACCGAGGAGCCCAGCGGCGAGGGCCGGCGCCCGATCACCTACCACTTCGACAAGGACCTCACGCCGTACGCCGCGCTGCTGCGCGCGCCGCAGCCCTTCCACGGCGGCATCGAGAACTACAACTCCGCCGTCTACACCGGCGTGTACGCCCAGACCGTGACGCTCACCTACTACCAGGCCGACCGGAAGCACCCGGCGGCCGTCAGCCCGGACCACGTCGCCGGGTTCGGGCACGCCGACGCCACCCCCGCGGCGCCCACCGTGCACTTCACCGCGAAGGACCTGCCGCGCAACATCACCCGCGCCTACCTCGAGGTCACGCTCGAAGGGCACGCCTGCGACGAACAGTGGTTCGACGACGTCCCCGACGAAGTGGCCGCGAAGTACCCGGCCGCCGGGCTCTGCGGGAAGGGGCCCTACCGCGAGGCGAACTTCGCGATCGACGGGGCTCCGGCCGGCAGCGCGTTCACCTTCCCGCACATCTACTCCGGCGGGATCGTGCCGCAGCTGTGGCGGCCGATCGTGGCGATCGACACCTTCAGCCTGCACGCCGAAACCTACGACGTCACGCCGTTCGCGGGCCGTCTCGTCGACGGCGGGACTCACGACATTTCCTTCTCCTTCCCGGACATCGGCGGCGAATTCACCGTCGTCCCGACCCTACTGCTCTACACCGACAAAAACGCCGCGCGGACGTCCGGTGCGCTGACCCAGGACGACGTCGCCGCCGCGCCCGAGCGCCGGACGGCCACGAAGGACATCGACGGCGGCGTGAACGTGACGGTCACCGCGAAACGCCGCGACGTCACCGCGGGCTACGTCGACACCTCCGCCGGCCGCGTCTTCACGCGTGTCGAGCGCACCCGCGACTACCGCAACAGCGACGACGTCACCGGCGGCGGCTTCACCCAGCACGTCGTGCAGGGGGACGCCGGGCAGCAGACGTCGGTGTCCACTGTGGATGGCCACGTGCGGTCGGCGGCCCGGCACACCTGGTCCTACCCGCTGACCACCGACGCCACCGCGAACATCACCGACGACCAGAACCTGCGGATCTCCGGCTCGGCCGAGATGACCAAGAGCCTCGGCGACTTCACCGGCGACGGCCGGAACTGGCGGCCGGCGCGCGCGTCGCGGGAGTGGCTGAGCTCCTCCGGTGTCCTGGCCCGCACCAACGGCGTCAACACCGAAGCCGACGGCCGGTCGAAGACGCTGTACACCGGCCCGGACGACCTCGGCCGGCCCTACTTCCACTACGTCGCCAGCGAGCACGGGCTGATCACCGAGAACCACATTGTCGGTGGTCGCGGATAAGGTCCGGCTCGTGACCGAACCCGCCTTCGTGACCGAGACCCGGACCGCCTACGACACCGTCGCCGACGCCTACGCCGAGCAGCATCAGGATGTGCTGGACGCCATCCCGTGGGACCGGGCGGTGCTGGGCACCTTCGCCGAGCTGGTCGGCGGGAGCGGCCCGGTCGGTGATCTCGGCTGCGGTCCGGGACGGCTGACCGGGCACCTGGCCTCGCTCGGGCTGGACGTCTTCGGTGTCGACCTTTCGCCCGGCATGGTCGACGTCGCCCGGCGGGCCCATCCGGGTCTGCGGTTCGAGGTCGGTTCGCTGGCCGCCCTCGATCTCGAAGACGGCAGCCTGGCGGGTGCGCTGGCCTGGTACTCGCTGATCCACACGCCGCCGGAGCGGCTGGCGCCGGTGGTGGCGGAACTGGCGCGGGTGCTGGCGCCGGGCGGGCGGCTGCTGACGGCGTTCCAGGTCGGCGACGAGCGCCGCCGCGTCACCAACGGCTACGGCCACGACGTCGCCTTCGACGCTTACCGGCTGCAGCCGGACTTCGTCGCCGAGCTGTGCGTCGCCGCCGGCCTGGTGATCGAAGCCCGGTTGGTCCGCGAACCCATGCCGTCACTGTCGGAGAAGACGCCGCAGGCCTATCTGCTGGCCCGCAAGCCGGCGTGAACCCGGTCTCGCCGCCCATCACCCGATCGGGCTAGTGCGGTACTGTCGGATCCATGGGGAGTCTCCGCTCACGGGTCCTGGGCTGGGTCGGCCGACGATACCTCGCCCGGCAGACGAAACAGGGCTTCGACCTCGAAAAGATGTCGTCCTTCCTGCCCGATTCGGCGCTGCTGCCGCTGAAGCGGGACGGCCTCGACCCGGTCGCGGAGATCGGCGAGCGCCGGGCCACCGCCCCGATCGGCAAGCTCGACCTGCCGTTCGGGATGAACGCCTGGCTGGTCACCGGGTACGACGAGGCGAAGGCCGTGCTCGGCAAGGTGACGGAGTTCTCGAGCGACTTCACCAACCTCGTGGGCAACGCCGGCGTGACCGCCGACCAGAACCCCGGCGGCCTCGGCTTCGCGGACCCGCCGGTGCACACGCGGTTGCGGAAGCTGCTCACCCCGGAGTTCACCATGCGCCGGCTCAACCGGCTGGCGCCGCGCATCGACGAGATCGTGGCGGCGCAGCTCGACGCGATGGCCGCGGCCGACGGCCCGGTCGACCTCTGGCAGGCGTTCGCGCTGCCGATCCCGTCGCTGACCATCTGCGAGCTGCTCGGCGTGTCCTATGAGGACCGCGAGGACTTCCAGCGCCTCAGCACCGCGCGCTTCGACCTCTTCGGCGGCGCCGGCGCCTCGCTGGGCGCGATGTCGGAGTCGCTGACCTACCTGCTCGACATCGTCAAGAAGCAGCGCGAAGCCCCCGGCGACGGCCTGCTCGGCATGCTGATCAAGGAACACGGCGACGAGATCGACGACCGCGAGCTGGCCGGCCTGGCCGACGGCGTGCTCACCGGCGGCCTGGAGACCACGGCGAGCATGCTCGCGCTCGGTGCGCTGGTGCTGCTGCGCGACGAGAAGGCGGTCGAAGCCGTCCGCGGCGACGACGAGTCCGTGCACCGCTTCGTCGAGGAGCTGCTGCGCTACCTGACCGTCGTGCAGATGGCGTTCCCGCGGTTCGCCAAGCAGGACATGGAGATCGGCGGGGTGCACATCGCCGAGGGCGACATCGTGCTGGTTTCCCTGTCGGCCGCCGACCGCGACCCGAAACTGGGCCCGGACATGGAGAAGTTCGACGCCGCCCGCGAGCCGACGTCGCACCTGGCGTTCAGCTACGGCATCCACCGCTGCATCGGCGCCGAGCTGGCCCGGATGGAGCTGCGCACGGCGTACCCGGCGCTCGTCCGCCGCTTCCCGAACCTGCGGCTCGCGGTACCGGAAGAGGACCTCTCGTTCCGCAAGGTGTCCATCGTGTACGGCCTCGACGCGCTGCCGGTCCTGGTCGACTGAGGAGATCAGTGCGGGATGTGCCGCCACGGCCGCCGCTCGACGCGGTCCCGGTGCGCTTCGATGACCAGGGCGACGTCCATCGCGGTGCTCGTCCCGGCGAGCTCGCCGAGGTAGCCGACTCCGGCGGCGAGGATCGCCAGGTCGGCGGCGAAGTAGACGCCCATCAGCGGGTTCACGAACAGTTCGCTGCCCGCGGTGCGCGTGGTGCCGTGCACGTC
Source organism: Amycolatopsis vastitatis (assembly GCF_002234595.1). Taxonomy (GTDB): domain Bacteria; phylum Actinomycetota; class Actinomycetes; order Mycobacteriales; family Pseudonocardiaceae; genus Amycolatopsis; species Amycolatopsis vastitatis. The sequence continues at coordinate 70,031 of NZ_NMUL01000022.1, read as the reverse complement.
CCCGAACTCGCCCCGCAGCGCGGCGGCGATCTGCCCCTGGACGATGCTCGGGCGGTCCGGGGTCGCCCGCTGCGCGTCCGCGACGGCGTCGAGATAGGCCGCCGCCTCCGGTGAGGCCGACGGGATCGACAGCGCGCCCAGGTACCCGCCCGCCCGGTCGAGGGCGGCCAGGTTCTCCAGCACGTGGGCGTGGCAGACGCCGTGGAAGGCGTCGATGCCGAAGCCGAGGCTGACGACCAGGCGGTCCACCCCCTCGAGCGCGGCCACCGCGGCGAGGCTCGCCATGTCCTCTTCGGGGGTGCCGAGCCCGGACTCGTCCCCGCGCAGCAGGATGTCCGTGCCGCCGTCGACGAGCACGACGGTGTCGACGGCCAGGTCCGCGACGAGGTTCTCGTACGCTTCGCGCAGCGGCCGCACGCCGGTGCGGGGGAAGGCGTGCACGGCAGGCGGCCACCCCCGGCTTTCCAGCCACCGCGCGAGGGTGCGCTCCGGGAAGTACGCGTCGTCGCCCGCGCTGCCGGGCCGCACCCGGGCGACGCCCGGGGCGGCCCAGTCGTCGAGGTCGAGCCGGTTCAGGTCGCTGAACGCCAGGTTCGCCAGGTGCACTTCCTTGCCCTGCGCGCGCAGGGCCGCCGCCAGCGGGATCCCGGCGTAGACGTCGAACCCGCCGCCCGCGCCGGCGACGAGCACGCGGCGCGCGGGCCGCAGGCGGGTGAACAACGGCGGTTCGGCGAGAGTGTGCACCCGGTCATCGTACGGGGATCTTCGATACTCCACTGTGGACAGTGCTCAGCGGACGCCGCGGGGCCGGAACTGGATGCTGATCCGCGGGCCCGCCGCCCGGTTCGTCTTGGGGACGGCGTGTTCCCACGTGCGCTGGCACGAGCCGCCCATCACGATGAGGTCGCCGTGGCCGAGCGCGTAGCGGTGCGCCTCGCCGCCACCACGGGGACGCAGGGCGAGCTGGCGGGCGGCGCCGACCGAGACGATCGCGACCATCGTGTCCTCGGTGCTGCCGCGGCCGATCGTGTCGCCGTGCCAGGCGACGCTGTCGCGGCCGTCGCGGTAGTAGCAGAGGCCCGCGGTGCGGAACGGCTCACCGAGCTCCTCGGCGTAGTGCGCGCTCAGTGCGGCGCGCGCCTCGGCCAGCACGGGGTGGGGAAGCGGTTCCGCCTCGCGGTAGAAGCACAGCAGCCGGGGGACGTCGACCAGCCGGTCGTACATCCGGCGCCGCTCCGCCTGCCACGGGACGCCGGTGACGAGGTCGGTGAACACCTCGTCGGCGCCGTCGAGCCAGCCGGGCTGCACGTCGATCCACGCGCCGGAGCCGAGCTCGGTCCGGCGCGGCCTCAGCGCGTGCAGCGTGACGGGGCCGGACTCGCCGAACAGCGATGCCTGCAGTGCCGGGGTCGTCATGGGTCCGACCGTACACGATGTTCGAACAGATGTTCTACGTGAAACATGGCGAACGGCCGGACCGGCGCCGGTCAGCGCACGACGTCGTAGATGAGCTTCTGGATCCCGTTGCCGTAGGAGGCGCTCTCGATGAGCTTCAGGCTCTGCTTGTCCTTGTCGGTGTCGCTGAACAGCCGCTTGCCGGCGCCGAGCAGGACGGGGAAGACCAGCAGGTGGTAGCGGTCGATCAGGCCCGCGTCGGCCAGGGCGCGGTTCAGGGTGGCGCTGCCGTTGACGATGATCGGCCCGCCCTCGGTCTCCTTGAGCGCGGCGACGTCGTCCAGGGAGCGGAGGATGGTGGTCTCGCCCCAGTTGTCCACCAGGTCCTTCTCTTCGAGGGTCCTCGACACGACGTACTTCGGCATCGCGTTGTAGCCGGCGAACTCCACGGTCATGCCCGGCCAGACCGGCGCGAACGCCTCGTAGCTGACGCGGCCCAGCATCAGCGCCGTGGCTTCCTCCTGCTCGGTGCCCTTGATCTCGTAGGCGGCCGGGTCGAACTCGATGTCCTGGAAGGTCCAGCCCGCGTTGCGGTAGCCCGGCTCGCCGCCGGGGGCTTCGACGACGCCGTCGAGCGAGACGAACGAGGTGGAGATCAGGGTGCGCATGCGGTGCTCCTCGGTGATCGTGATCTGCCTTCGAGAGTCTGTCGAACGGGCGTCGCCGGATTCGACACCCTCCCGCGGAAAACTTCCGACGCACTGCGCGTGCGGAAAGTGGGTCTTGTCCGTGGCCGTCCGGGCTCGTACAGTCACTCTCACGTCGGACAAAGGTCTGGACCTCTTGTCCCGCTACCGCCGCCTCGAGTGACACAGGAGGTTGACGGTGCGCAGACTTCGCGGTGCGGGCGTGCTCGCGGCGGTCGTGACGGGGCTGGCGGTCTTCACCCCGACAGCGGACGCCCAGGTCGGGACCGGTCCGTGGATCTCGGACTCGCCGGGCTACTCGGAGCAGCAGCGGGGATGTGGTCACATCTCCGGGCTGACCTTCCAGCTCACCTGCTCCACCGGCAGTGGTGACCAGCGCGCGGAACGCCGCTACACCACCTACAGCGGTGGCACCCACCAGTTCGAAGGCTCCTTCAAGATCACCAGCATGGGCGGCTCCCGGATCAGCCTGAAGCAGACGTTCCGGGACGGCTCGAGCGCCGGGCCGTTCTTCCTGCTGGCGGTGGAGAAGGGCGGCCGCCTCTACGCCGTCCACGGCGGGGAGACGATCGCCACCGGCGCGACCGTGGGCACGAGCGTCCGGGTCAACACGATCAACCAGGTGGGCAGCACGCACAAGGTGTACATCAACGGTTCGCAGAAGGACTCGGTGTCCAGTCCGGGCGGCAGCTACTACGACAAGTTCGGCAGCTACCGCACCGCGAGCGGCAAGGGGCCGATCACGGTGGAGTGGAGCGGGGTCAAGTTCTGGCACAAGTGACGCCGCGGCGGCGTCCCCGGGTCACGCCGGGGGCGCCGCTGGGTCGGCGCCGACGACCGAGCTGCGGCGTTCGATCATGACCACGTCACGCCACCGGCCGTGATGCCGTCCGACCCGCTCACGGATGCCGACCTCGCGGAAGCCGGCCCGGCGGTGGAGTGCTCTGCTCGCGGTGTTTTCGGGGAAGATGCCGCTCTGGATCGTCCAGATGCCCGCGTGTTCGGTCGAGGTGACGAGCCCGGACAGCAGGGCGTTACCGACACCCTGGCCGCGGGCGTCGGGATGGACGTACACGCTGTGCTCGACGACTCCGGCGTAGACGCAGCGCGAGGACACGGCGGTGACTGCGGTCCAGCCGAGCACGTCTCCGGCGGCGCCGACGGCCACGAGCCGGTGTTCCGGCAGGTGGGCAGCGTCCCAGGTGGCCCAGTCGGGAGCGGTGGTTTCGAAACTGGCCTGCCCGGTGTCGAGCCCGGCTTGGTAGACGGCCAGGACCTGCCCGGCGTGCGCGGCCGTCATCGGGACGACGCCGGGCGGTCTGGTGGCCCGGATGATCGCCGAGTGCAGCTTGTCGCCGACCTCGTGGGTCAGCCTCACGTCGACGGCGGCGAACCCGGCCTCGCGCAGCAGCGTCCGGTAAACCTCGGCGGTGAGCGCACCGCTGAGGCATTCGACGGTGCGAGCCGCGCGTTCGGCGTCGGTGAGCGTGTCGCCGGCCAGGATGTCGGTGATGCCCAGGCGGCCGCCGGGGCGCAGGACGCGGGCGATCTCGGCGAACACGGCCGGTTTGTCCGGGGACATCGCGATGACGCAGTTGGAGATGACGACGTCGACCGAGGCGTCCGGCAGCGGAATCCGTTCGATGGTGCCGTGGACGAACTCGGCGTTCGTGATGCCGGCCTGCTCGGCGTGGCGGCGGGCGAGGCTGAGCATGTCGTCGGTCATGTCCAGGCCGATGGCGCGGCCTCGGGGCCCGACCCGGCGGGCCGAGAGCAGGACGTCGAGCCCGCCGCCGGAGCCGAGGTCCAGCACGGTCTCGCCGGGGCGCAGCTCCGCGACGGCAAGCGGGTTGCCGCACCCGAGGCTGGTCGCGGTCACCTCGGCAGGGACCTCTTCACCGGCGTAGTGGACGGCCCCGAGGCGCTCGGCGTCCCCGGCTCCGGTGAGCAGGCCGGTTCCCTCGCCGGCGAGAGCCCGGCGGGCGGCGGTGGCGTAGCGGTCCCGGACGGCGTCGCGGTCGGCGTTCATCGGGCGGTCTCGCAGGTGACGGCGGCGAAGGGCAGGACTCCGCGGCCCATGACGACGTCGGCGGCGGTCGGGAAGCAGGACACGCAGCGCTGGTTGACCTGGTAGAGGCGGGACGTGCCGCGTGGCTCGGCGAGCACGAACCGCGCTTCGGTGAGGATCTTCAGGTGGGCGGACACGGTGGACTGCCCGACGTCGACCCGTTCGACGATCTGGCCGACCGTCATCGGGGCTCCGGTGGAGGCCAGCAGGTTGAGGATCTGGACCCGCGTGGGGTCGGCCAGCGCGCGGAACCAGCCCGCGTAGGTTTCGGCAGTGTGGCGATCGAGCACTACGGCTCCCTTCATCGTCCATCGACGATAAACGATGAAGAGGGAAGCCTCAAGAGGTGACGGGGGCCAGGTCGGCGAGCAGGTCGCGGACGCGGCGGTCGATCTCGTCGCGGATCGGGCGGACCAGCTCGACGGGGCGGCCGGCGGGGTCGTCGAGCTGCCAGTCGAGGTAGCGCTTGCCGGGGAAGACCGGGCAGGCGTCGCCGCAGCCCATGGTGATCACGACGTCGGCGGCTTCGACCGCGTCGGTGGTCAGGCGCCGGGGGAAGTTCCGGGAGACGTCGATCCCGAGCTCGGCCATCACCGCGACGACGGCCGGGTTGACCTCGCTCGCCGGGGCGGAGCCGGCGGAGCGGACGGTGACGCGGCCGGCGGCGTGGTGGTCCAGCAGCGCCGCGGCCATCTGGGACCGTCCGGCGTTGTGGACACAGACGAACAGGACTTCGGGGGTGTTCACGGGGTGACCTCCACGGGAGCCGGGGTGAAACGGCGGCGCAGCGCCAGCGATACGTACACGAGCGCGACGAGCACGGGGACTTCGATCAACGGCCCGACGACCCCGGCCAGCGCCTGCCCGCTGGTCGCGCCGAACGTGGCGACGGCCACGGCGATGGCGAGCTCGAAGTTGTTGCCCGCCGCGGTGAACGCCAGTGTCGTGGTGCGCTCGTACGACAGGCCGACCGCTTTGCCGAAGGCGAACGACCCGGCCCACATCAGTCCGAAGTAGACCAGCAGCGGCACCGCGATCCGGAGCACGTCCAGCGGCCGGGCGGTGATCCGATCGCCCTGCAGGGCGAAGAGCACCACGATGGTGAACAGCAGCCCGTACAGCGCGGCCGGGCCGATCTTCGGCAGGAACTCCGACTCGTACCAGGCGCGGCCCTTGGCGCGTTCGCCGAGCCGGCGGGTCAGGTAGCCGGCGATCAGCGGGATGCCGAGGAAGATCAGCACGTTCCCGGCGATCCGCCAGCCGGACACCGTGAGGCCGGCTTGCGGGAGGCCGAGCCACCCGGGCAGGACCGACAAGTAGAACCAGCCCAGCAGGCCGAACGCGAGCACCTGGAACACCGAGTTCAGCGCCACCAGCACGGCGGCGGCTTCCCGGTCGCCGCAGGCGAGGTCGTTCCAGATGATCACCATCGCGATGCAGCGGGCCAGCCCGACGATGATCAGCCCGGTCCGGTACTCCGGCAGGTCGGGCAGCAGCAGCCAGGCCAGGCCGAACATCAGCGCCGGGCCGGCCAGCCAGTTCAGCACCAGCGACGGCCACAGCAGCCGCCGATCGGAGGTGACGCCGCCGAGCCGGTCGTAGCGGACCTTCGCCAGGACCGGGTACATCATGACCAGCAGCCCGAGTGCGATCGGCAGCGAGATCCCGCCGGCCCGCACCGCGGACAACGCGGTGTTCAGGCCGGGGACCCACCGGCCGGCGAGCAGGCCGGCGACCATCGCGGCCGCGATCCACGCGGGCAGGAACCGATCCAGGGTGGACAGCTTGCCGACCACCCCGGCGCGCCTGCCGGTCACGCCGGAACCGGGGTGCCGCCGGGGACGAGAACAGCCGACAGCCGGGCCAGCACCTCGGGGTGGACGCGGTAGTACACCCAGGTGCCGCGCCGCTCGCCGGTGATCAGCCCGGACTCGCGCAGGACCTTCAGGTGGTGGGAGATGGTCGGGCCGGTCAGGTCGAACGCGTCGGTGAGGTCGCAGACGCACGCCTCGCCGCCGGCGTGCGAGGCGATCAGCGACAGCAGCCGCAGGCGTACCGGGTCGGCCATCGCCTTGAACAGCTTGGCCAGTTCGGCGGCCTGGTCCTCGCGCAACGGTTCACGGGCGAGCGGGGAGCAGCAGGCGTCCATCGCGACGATCGGCAGCTGTTTCGGCATGCGTCTATCTTGACAGACTTCTAAGTAGAGGGCAATCTAAGCCGGTCACTGTTTCGACAAACGTCTATTCAAGGAGGACGGCATGTCACGCGTACAGCTCGCCTTGCGGGTCGGGGACCTCGAAGGCTCGATCGACTTCTATTCGAAGCTGTTCGGCGCGGAGCCGGCCAAGCTCCGGCCCGGCTACGCCAACTTCGCCATCGCCGACCCCGCGCTCAAGCTCGTGCTGCTCGAGGGCGAGCCGGGGCAGGCGACGGTCATGGACCATCTCGGCGTCGAGGTCGAGTCCACCGACCAGGTCGGCGAAGCAGGCAAGCGCCTCGCGGGCGCGGGGCTGGAGACAGCGACCGAGGACGACACGACCTGCTGCTACGCCGTGCAGGACAAGGTATGGGTGCACGGCCCCGGCCAGGAGCCCTGGGAGGTCTACACCGTCAAGGCGGACTCCGGGACGTTCGGCGGCAGTGCCACTCCAGCCGCCTGCTGCACGCCGGACGCCGAAACCGGCGAGGTCGACAAAGCCACCCAGCCCGAAGGTTGTTGTTCCTGACCCGCGGTCCCGCGTTCAGCCTCGGGGCAGGGTCAGCTGGTCGCGGTGGAAGGCGAAGTGCCGGGTCGGGAACCGGTACACGTCGGCCAGGGTCATGTAGTCGCGGAAGAACGGGTCCCACCGGGTCGGGTAGTGCATGCCGCGGGCGAGTTCGCCGTCGGTCTCCCGGTCCAGGCGACGGTGCAGGGCCGCGATCGTCCGGTCGAACAACGCCGCCATCCAGCGCCTCGGCAGCAGCGTGCCGCCGAGCCAGGAGCCGGCGAAGTTGACCGCGTCGAACGGCGCCGTTCCCGCGTTCAGCAACCGTGCGTACCCGCGGCTCACCCCGTCGGGCAAGCGGTCGAACATCCGCACCAGCCAGGACAACGCGCGGATGATCAGGTAGCCGAGAAGCATGTGGAACAGCAGCTGGCGGTTGTTCCACCGCGTGCCCGCGGTCGGCCGCCGCAGGTCGCTTCCGCTGGCCCCGCCGAGCAGCTCGTGGAAGCTCTGGCGCGCCTGTTCCATCTCGTCGTGAACCGCCGCTTTGTCCACCATCGCAGTGTCCGCCCCTCCTGCTGAGAAGGCCAGCAGGGCGGGTCCTGCCGGACGCGGCGGTGTCCCCGGTTCACCCCGGGGGCGCCGCCCAGGCTTCCGGATCGTCCCAGGCGGACAGCTTCAGCCCGCTCGCGAACCGGCGGTGCGCCCCGGTCAGCGGGTCGTCGAAATCGAGGACCTTCGCCAGCAGCTGCAACGGTTTCGTGAAGTCGCCGAGGGGCTTCTCGCGCAGCACCGGGTAGAAGTCGTCGCCGAGGATCGGGATGCCGAGGCGGCTCAGGTGCACCCGCAGCTGGTGCGTCCGGCCGGTCGACGGCACCAGCCGGTAACGCCCCAGCCCGTCGCGGTGCTCCAGCAGGTCGACGTAGGTCTCGGCGTTCGGCTCGCCCGGCACCTCCTGCGCGGCCAGCACCCCGCGGTCCTTGACGATCCGGCTCCGGACGGTCCGCGGGAGCGCGAGCGCCGGGTCGTACGGGGCGATCGCCTCGTACTCCTTGTGCACCTTGCGGTCGCGGAACAGCGTCTGGTACTTCCCGCGCAGCTCGGGCGTGATCACGAACATCACCAGTCCCGCGGTGACGCGGTCGAGCCGGTGCGCGGGAGACAGGTGCGGCAGGCCGAGGTCGCGCCGCAGCCGCACGAGCGCCGTCTCGAGGATGTGCTGCCCGCGCGGGATGGTGGCCAGGAAGTGCGGCTTGTCGGCGACCAGCAGGTGCTCGTCGCGGTGCACGACGTCGATGCCGAACGGCACCGGCACCTCGTCCGGCAGGTCGCGGTGGAACCAGATGAACGAGCCGGGCGCATACGGCGTGTCGACGCCGAGCGGGCCGTCGACGCCGTGGATGCGCTCCTCGCGCAGCATCTGTTCGATGCGGTCCGGCGCCACCCGGGGCAGCCGGTCGACGAGGTGTGCGAGCAGAGTCGGCCACTCGCCCTCGGCGGGCAGCTTGAGGCGGGCGGGCTCCAGCCCGTGGCGGGGTGGGATCGGCGGCCGGAGCTTGCGTCTCATCGTGGCCCGACTCTAGCTAACCCTCCGACGGCGTCCGGTAGCGCGCGACGTAGCGCGCGGTCGCCTCGGCGTTCTTGACTTCGGCGGCCTCGGCGCGCAGACGGCGTCCGGTGTTGTGCGGGAAGCCCTGCCGGCCGAGCCGGTGCTCCACGCTCTCCTCCATGTACGCGCAGGAGTAGAAGTACGCGACGAGGGCGGCCATGAGGACCAGCGAGAGCCGCAGCCAGATCGAGCCGGGCAGGAGCAGCCAGACCGCGCACAGCGGCACGATGCCGACCGACCGCTGGAGCACGTACCGGGCGCGCCAGTGCTTCGACGTCGCGTCGTGCCGGACCCAGTCGTTGTAGCGCTCGGGAAGCCGCACACCCACGGCGTAGCCGATCCAGCGGAGCACTCCAGGTCGTTCCATGACTTCGAGAGTACCCTAATGCTTAGTGCACTAAGCATTAGCGCGATCGACGACACAGTAGGATTGGCGGCATGATCGACCTGGGTGAAGACCCCCTGAAGCTGGACCGGCAGGTGTGTTTCGCCCTGTCGGTGGCTTCGCGCAGCGTGATCGCGATCTACCGGCCGCTGCTCGAGCCGTACGGGCTGACGCATCCGCAGTACCTGGTGATGCTCGCGCTGTGGGAGCGTTCGCCGCGGTCGGTGAAGGATCTCGGTGTCACGCTGCGCCACGAGCCCGCAACGCTGTCACCGCTGCTGAAGCGGCTGGAAGCGCTCGGGTACGTCACCCGAGCCCGGAGCCGGTCGGACGAACGGCAGCTGACGGTCGAGCTGACCGGAGCCGGCCGGGCGCTGCGGGCGGAGGCGGAGAAGATCCCGTACAAGGTGGTCGAGGCACTCGGCATGGAGGTCGCCGAGCTGGAAGCGCTCCACGCCGTGCTGACCCGGGTCATCGACGCGACAGCGTGAGGAATTCCTGGCCGCCCGGCGCGTTCCCTTCGAAGAGCGTCCCGGGAGGAACCGTGCTGAAGATCAGGCTGGGCGTCGCACCGGCGCCGGGGACCGGGCCGGCCGGGTTCGCCGGGCTAGCGGAGCGGCTGGAGCAGGCGGGCGTCGACTCGCTGTGGTTGTCCGAGCTGGTCTACTCACCCGAAGTCGACCCGATGATCGGCATGGCGCACGCGCTGGCGCGGACGTCGCGGCTGAAGGTCGGCACCGGCGTCGCGATCCTCCCCGGACGGCACCCGGTGCTGGTGGCCAAGCAGCTGCGCACGCTGGCCGGCCTCGCGCCGAAGCGGGTACTGCCGGTGTTCGGCCTCCGCCCGGCCCGCCCGGCGGAAAACGACCTGTTCCCGGTACCGCCGGGCCGCCGCGCGGCGGTCTTCGACGAATCCCTGACCCTGCTGCGACGGCTGCTGGAGGAGGATGAGGTGTCCTTCGACGGCGAGTTCTTCCAGGTTTCCGGAGTTTCGCTGGGACCGCGTCCCGCGAAGCGCCTCGACGTCTGGCTGGGCGGAACGGCCCCGGCGGCCCTGCGCCGCGCGGGCCGCCTGGCGGACGGCTGGCTGGGCAGCTTCCACACGCCGTCCGAAGCGCGTGCCGCCCGCGTCGCCATCCAGGAAGCCGCGGCGGAGGCGGGCCGTGAGATCGAGGAGGACCACTTCGGGCTCAGCCTGGCGGTGGCGGACAAGGGGATCCCGGACGAACTGGCCGCCGTGGCTGCTCGCCGACGGCCCGGAGTGCCGGTCGAAGACCTCGTGGCGACGAGCTGGCCGGAGGCGCGGCGGCTGGTGGAGCAGCACATCGAAGCCGGGCTGTCGAAGTTCGTGATCCGGCCGGGGCACGGGGATTTCGAGGGTTTCCTGGAGAACTTCCAGGCAGAGCTGCTGCCGCTGCAGAACTAGAACTCCAGCTGCGCGGTCTTCCTCGGCATCAGCAGCAGCGCCCCCACCGACAGCACCGCCACCGCCAGCAGCCCCACGAAGACGTAGTGCGTCGCGTCCGCCAGGGCTCCCCGGACGAACGTCGTGACCGGCGAGTCGTCCGCGTGGCCGCCCAGCACCAGGCTCGTCGCGTCCACCGACGGCGGCAGGTGGCCCGCCACCTCCGCCGGCGGCGAAGCGAACCGCGACGCCAGCGTCGCGTTGGCGATCGCGCCGAACACCGCCGCGCCGACCGCGCTTCCCAGGGAGCGGCTGAAGAGGTTCGTCGCCGTCACCACGCCGCGGCGGTCCCAGCCCACCACCGACTGGATCGCCACCAGGGTCGGGCTCGCCGCCAGGCCGAGGCCCAGCCCGAGGACGAACGCCGCGAGCGCCGCCGACCAGATCGACGATCCGGGGCCGAGCAGCGCCACGAGGACGCCGCCCGCGATGATGAACACGCTGCCGATCAGTGCCGTGTCGCGGAAGCCGATGCGCAGGTAGATCTTCCCCGCCAGAGAGGCCGAGACCGGCCAGCCGACCGTCAGCGCCGCCACCGCGAACCCGGCCACCAGCGCGCCCGCGCCCAGCACGCCCTGGGCGTACGTCGGCAGGTACGAAGTCAGGCCCATCAGGATCGCGCCGACCACCACCGCCACCAGGTTGCCGCCCACCAGCACCCGGCGGGTGAACACCCACAGCGGCAGCACCGGCTCGGCCGCGCGCTTCTCCACCAGTACGAACGTCACCAGCAGGGCCGCGCCCGCGACGAAGATCGCCACGCTCGGCAGCGAACCCCAGCCCCACGCGACGCCACCTTCGAGCAGGCCCAGGATCACCAGCGAGCAGCCGAGGGTGAGCAGCGCCGCGCCCAGGTAGTCGACCTTGTGCGGCTTGCGTTCCACCCGCTCGGCGAAGTTGCGGTACAGCATCAGCGCGGCGATCGCGCCGAGCGGCAGGTTGATGAAGAAGATCCACCGCCAGTCCAGGTACTCCGCGAACAGCCCGCCGAGCGTCGGGCCGACCACGGAGGCCGCGGCCCAGACGCCGGCCACGTAACCCTGCACCCTGGCCCGTTCCTCCACCGTGTACAGGTCGCCGATCACCGTCATCGCCATCGGCTGGATCGCCCCCGCCCCGATGCCCTGGACCGCGCGGGCGGCGATCAGCACCGGCATGCTCCACGCGGCGCCGCACAGCACCGAGCCGACCAGGAACGCCGCGATCCCGAAGAACATCACCGGGCGGCGGCCCAGCACGTCGGCGAACTTGCCGTAGAGCGGCACGGTGACCGCCTGGGTGAGCAGGTAGATCGAGAACAGCCACGGGAACTGCGAGAACCCCCCGAGGTCGCGCACCACCGACGGGACGGCGGTCGCGATGATCGTGCTGTCCAGCGCCACCAGCCCGGTGCTGAGCATGACCGCGATCAGGACCGGGCCGCGGTCGGACCGGAAACCGACTCCCCTGGTCGCGGTGGGGGCCGGCATCGGTGGCGTGCTGCTCGGGACGGTCATGACCGGAGTCAACTGCTTTGCCGCCCTAAGCATTCCGGGTCCCGGCGAATTCCCGTCCCGGTCGCCATCGCGCAAGATGGTCAGGATGAACGACTGGATCCGGCCGATCGGGCGGGGCTGGGTGGTCCGCGAAGCGGTCCCAGGCCCCGACGTCGACGAGTTCGCCGAGCCCGACCGGGTGATCGCCGCGCTGGCCGCGCCCGGTGCCGCGGACAGCCTCCTGGCGGTGCAGCACCCCGCCCGCACACCCGCGGCCCTGGCCCGCGGGCTCGACCTGACCGCCGCCGTCCCGGTCGCCCGCGCCGTGCTCGAACGGCTCCGCAAGCGGTTCTACCGGCCGGTGCGCGAAGTCGTCGCGCCCTACCGGATCGAAGGGCCGGACGGCGTGGCGCTGGGCCTGCTCTGCCTGGTCGACCCGGCGGCGGTGACCGACGACGGCGCCGCGCGGGTCCGCCACACCGAGGACGTGTACCCCGACGTCGTGGCCGAACGGGCCGCGGTGCTCGCCGGGCTCGGCTGCGCGACCAGCGCGGCGATGCTGGTCCCGGCGTCCGGCGGCGAGCCGCTGACCGAGCAGGTGGAGCAGGCCTGCGCCGCCCTCGGCCTGCCCGATCTGTCCACTTCGGACGCGGCGGGCCGCCGTCACGACCTGTGGGTGGTGCCCGCCGGGCCGCTGCAGAGCCGGCTGCTGGCCGCGGTCGCCGGCGCGGACCTGCTGGTCGCCGATGGCAACCACCGGGTGGCCGCGGCCGCGGCGGCCGGGCACGGCGCGCTGCTGGCCCTGGTCACCGCGGGGCCGCGGCTGCGGATCGGCGCCATCCACCGGGTCCTCACCGGCACCGGCCTCGGTCCGGAAGACCTGGTCTCGCGGTGGTGCGCGGCCGGGCTGGACGTCCGGTACGACGAGCAGGCCGTGCCGGTCACCGGCGAGGTCGTCGTGCGAGCAGGCCCGGCCGTGCTGCGGGTGCCGCTGCCGGAGCAGGACCGGCCGTGGCCGGTGATCGACCACGAGGTCGTCGAACGGGTCCTGTTCGCCGACGCGCTCGGCGTCGACCCCGACGGGCCCTGCGTCCAGCCGCTCCCGGCGGGGCGGCCGCTGCCGCCGGACGCGGACGCCGTGGTGATGCTGGCGCCGGTGCGGTATTCCGACGTCCTCGCGGTGCACGCGGCGGGGCGCCGGATGCCGCGGAAGGCCACCTACTTCACGCCGAAGCCGCGCAGCGGCCTCCTGCTGGCCGAACTTTAGCGGGCGTCCCACCAGGTCAGGACCCGGGTGGCGAACAGCGTCAGCCACTTCGACGGCTGCCCGGCCGGGACGTCCACTTCGAACCACACCCGGCCGGAGTCCGTCCGCTGCTGCAGCCACGTCCCGTCCGGCTGCCGTGCTTCGCGGATCAGGGCGATCGCCTCGGCCATCCGCTCGTCCGGACGGCCGGCGTCGCGGAAGTACGAAGCCGCGTTGAGCACGTCGTAGCGCCAGCGGAACGGGTAGCCGAACTCGCGCACCCACGGCGCGATCGGCTCGCCGGTGGAAAGGCGGCGGAACAGCCGGCGCTCCAGCAGGTACTCCTCGCCTGCTCGGCGAGCCGCACGTGAAGCCGGAGTCCCGCCCGTCGCCTGCTCGTACGCGAGCAGGCCCTTGAGCGAGTTGAGCGTCGAGTGGACCGACGAGCGCGTGGCGCCCTCGACCCACTCGCAGTTCCAGCCGCCGTCGGGCAGCTGGTGCGCGGCGAACCACTCGGCGATGCCCGTGACGTCCGTGCCGAGCCACACCCCGTTGGCCAGGGTCCAGGCGTTGATGCAGCAGTCGACCTCGCCGTCCCAGTAGGGCAGGTCGTCGTACTCCCAGCGGCAGTTGCGGGCGAGCAGTTCGGCGGTGCCGCGCAGCACGGAGGCGTCGAGACCCCATTCGCGCAGGGCGTTCAGGGACCACGTGGTCGCCGTCCAGGGCTGGGGCTCGTCGCCGTGGAAGCCCGCCGGGAAGAACGCGCCGCCCGCCCACCGGCCGTCGGGGTCCTGCCGTGCCAGCAGCCGCGCGCCGAACCCCTCGGTCGCGATCCGCGCTCGCGTCGCTCGCCAGACCTCCGGCGGTTCGCCCGCCAGGTCGCGCTCCACCTGCCAGCGCAGGGCCGGGTCGGAGTCGCGCAACCAGGCGAGCGGGTCCATCAGGCCCCCGTGACGCCGTCGATGGCCTCCCGCAGGAAGTCGGCGTGGCCGTTGTGGCGGGCGTATTCGTGGATCATGTGCAGCATCACCAGCCGCAGCGAGACGTCCTCGCCCCAGCGCGGCTGGTACCCGGTGACGTCGAGGGACTCGGCCGCTTCTTCGATCTTGCGGGACTGCTCGACCTCGGCCTGCCACGCCGCGAAGGCTTCCGAACGCGTCGACGCGCTCGCGTCGTAGGCGGCCTGGTAGTCGCCCTCGTCCGACCACACGAGCGGGACGTCTTCGGCGCCGATCACCCGCCGGAACCAGGTGCGCTCGACCTCGGCCATGTGCCGGACCAGGCCGAGCAGCGAAAGCGTGGACGGCGGGCTGGCCGCACGGCGGAGGTCCTCGTCGGACAGTCCGTCGCACTTCATCGCGAGGGTGGCGCGGTGGAAGTCGAGGAAGGTACGCAGCATTTCGCGCTCGCCGCCGGTCAGCGGCGGTGCGGGGCGTTCGGTGGTCACAAGGGAGTGTGTATCACGTCCAGAAATGTCGTACCTGTGTTTTAAGCTCGCGCGGTGGACCTGCCTGTGATGCCGCCGGTGCGGCCGATGCTCGCGAAAGCCGTGCACGCCGTGCCGCGTGCGCCCGGGCTGCTGTACGAGCCGAAGTGGGACGGCTTCCGCTGCGTCGTGTTCCGCGACGGCGACGAGATCGAGCTCGGCTCCCGCAACGACCGCCCGCTGACCCGCTACTTCCCGGAGCTGGTGGAGCTGCTGGCCGCCGCGCTGCCGCCGCGGTGCGTCGTGGACGGCGAGATCGTGCTGGTCACGCCGGCCGGGCTCGACTTCGAGACGTTGCAGCTGCGGCTGCACCCGGCGGCGTCGCGCGTGCGCAAGCTGGCCGAGGAGACCCCGGCCAGCTTCATCGCCTTCGACCTGCTCGCCCTCGGCGACACCGACCTCACCGAGGTGCCCTTCCGCGAGCGGCGCAAGCAGCTCGAAAGCATCCTGAGCACCGCGGCCGAAGGGCTGCAGCGCGTCCACCTGACCCCGCTGAGCGACGACCCCGCGCAGGCCGAGGACTGGTTCACCCGGTTCGAGGGCGCGGGCTTCGACGGCGTCATGGCCAAGCCCGCCGACGAGCCGTACGAGCAGGACAAACGCGTGATGTGGAAGGTCAAGCACGAGCGCACCGCGGACTGCGTCGTCGCCGGCTTCCGGTGGCACAAGGACGGCGTGGGCGTCGGTTCGCTGCTGCTGGGCCTGTTCGACGACGAAGGCGTGCTCCACCACGTCGGTGTCGCGAGCAGCTTCACGAAGGCGCGGCGCGGCGAGCTGGTCGAAGAACTGGCGCCGCTGCGGGAAAACGCGCTGGACGGCCATCCCTGGCGGACGTGGGCCGAGTACGAACCGGACCCGGGCCGCAAACCCGGGGCGATGAGCCGGTGGGCGCCGCAGAAGGACCTGTCGTGGGAGCCGCTGCGCCCGGAGTGGGTGGCCGAGGTCCGCTACGAGCACCTGCAGGGCGGCCGGTTCCGCCACGGCGGGCGGCTGGTCCGGTTCCGGCCCGACCGCACGCCGGAGTCCTGCACGTACGCCCAGCTCGACGAGGCGCCGCCCGCCGAGCTCGCGAAGCTGTTCGGGGAGGCGCGATGAGCGGGGCGGTGCTGCTCGACGTCGACGGCGTCGAGGTCAAGATCAGCAGCCCGGACAAGGTCTACTTCCCGGAACGCGGCGAGACGAAGCTCGACCTCGTCGAGTACTACCGGGCGATCAGCGGGCCGCTGCTGGCGCGGCTCGGCGGGCGCCCGCTGCTGCTGGAGCGCTACCCGGACGGCGCCGGTGGCAAGAACTGGTTCCAGAAACGCGTCCCGAAGGGCACGCCGCCGTGGCTGACCACCACCGTCGTCACGACCCCGAACGGCACGACGAGCGACGCGCTGGTCGCGAAGGACCTGGCCCACATCCTCTGGGCGGTCAACCTGGGCTGCCTCGGCTTCCACGTCTGGCCCTACCTCGCCGACACGCCCGAGGTCGCCGACGAGCTGCGCGTCGACCTCGACCCGTCGCCCGGGATCGGCTTCGACGAGCTGCGCGAGGCCGCGCTGCTGACCCGGGAGTTCCTGGCCGAGCACGGCATCGAGGGCCACCTGAAGACGTCGGGTTCGCGGGGGCTGCACCTGTACGTGATGCTCGAGCCGCGCTGGGACAGCTTCCAGGTGCGCGCCGCCGCGGTCGCGCTGGCCCGCGCGCTGGAACGCCGGCATCCGGAGAAGATCACCGCGCAGTGGTGGAAGGAGGAACGCGGCTCGCGCGTGTTCGTCGACTTCAACCAGAACGCGCCGCACAAGACCGTGTTCGGCACCTGGTGCGTGCGCCCGCGCGTCGGCGGCCAGGTCTCCACGCCGATCGGCTGGGACGAGCTGGACGCCGTCGAGCCCGACACGCTCACGCTGAGCACGGTGCCCGCCCGGGTCGCCGAGCGGGGCGATCCGTGGGCCGGGGCGGGGGAGCGGCCGCAGTCGATCGAGCCGCTGCTCGAGATGTCCGAAGCGGACATGGCGAACGGGCTCATGGACGCGCCGTGGCCACCGGTCTACCCGAAGATGCCGAACGAGCCGCCGCGCGTCGCGCCGAGCCGCGCGAAGAAGGAGTGACGGGATCACTCCGACGGCGGCCCGAAGCGGTGGTGGAGCTGGCTCCACGCCGTGAGTGCCACCAGCGCGGCCAGCCCGAACACCGCCGCGGACCCGATCCCCGCGGCCGCCGCGCCGGCCAGCGGTGAGGCCACGGTCTGGCCGGCGCCGAGCCCGGCGAACGACCAGGTGACGCCCCGCGCGGGCCGGTCCGGGAACACCCGGGCGGCCCAGAGGATGCAGAGCCCGGTCAACGCCATGTAGGTGCTGCCGAACAGCGCGCTGGAGAGCAAGGCCCCGGCCACCCCCGGGCAGGGCAGGGCCAGCAGCGCGATACCGGCCGCGGCCAGCGTCCAGGTGGCGAGGTTGACCGTCCGCAGCCCCGCCCGCCCGGCCGCGCGCCCGGCCAGGCCGCCGAACAGGCCGGCCACGCCGATCGTGGCCCAGCACCAGGTCGCGGCCACCGGGCCGAGACCGGCTTCGGCGAGCCGCGAGCTGGAAAACGTCCAGTACGGCGCGCTCGTCACTCCGATGAGGACGGAGTTGACCACGAGCGGAACCGGCGTGTGGCCGCGACCGGAAGCCGCCGGGACCTCGGCGGAAGCGGGTGGCCGGGGCAGCGTCCGCCAGGCGAGCAGAGTCACCCCGACGCCGAGGACGGCGAACGTCCACCAGATCGCGGGCCAGCCGAACGCCAGCAGGGGAGTGAACGCCGACGCGGCCAGCCCGAGCCCGGTGCCGGTGTTGGCCCAGGTCTGCGCCCCGGCCCGGGCGCGCGGGCCGACCGTCTCGCCGATCAGCTGGGCGACCCCGGGCGAGACGAGGCCCGCGCCGGTGCCCGCGAGGACGATCCCGGCCCCGAACACCACGACGCCCGCGGCCGCCGCCATGAGCGCGAGCCCGAGCGTGGCCGACGCTCCGGCCAGGATGACCGTGCGGCGGGCGGACCGGCGGGACGTGGCCGGGGACACCAGCAACCCGAGGCCGTAGCCCGCCGTGGACAGGCCGCCGAGGACGCCGACGCCGGTGGTCGTGAGCCCGAACGTCTCGCTGAACCGGGGCACGAACAGCCCGTACGCGTAGCGCGCGAAGCCGTAGCAAAGGGCGATCACGCCCGCGCCCGCCGCGGCGACGGACCACCACCCCGTCGTCTTCTCCTCCGTTCCGCTCACCATGCCATCCACTGAACAGACAGGTCTGTATGGTGTCAAGCGATGATAGAGTCATCGCAGGTGAACGCTGATACCGACTTGTCTGGAGGGCCCGTGGGCCGCACGCGTCCCGGTGATGCCGGAGCGAAGGTGCTGAAGGCCGCGTCGACGCTGTTCTACCGCGACGGCATCCACGCCGTCGGCGTCGACACGGTGGCGGCCGAAGCGGGCGTCACCAAAGCCGCCCTCTACGGCAACTTCGGCTCCAAGAGCGGCCTGGTCGTCGCGTACCTGCGGGAGCGGGACCGGCGGTGGCAGGCGGAGATCGACCGGATCACCGCCGCGCACACCGAACCGCGGGAACGGGTGCTGGCGGTGTTCGACGCGTATGAAACCTGGCTGTCCCGCGACGGCTACCGCGGCTGCGCGTTCCTGAACGCGACGTCGGAGTTCCCCGACCCCGCCGATCCGGTCCGCGAGGTCGTCCGCCACCACAAGACCGCGCTGCGCGGCTACCTGCAGGCGCAGCTCGAACGCGTGATGCCCGGCCGCGCCGACGCACTGGCGGACGAGCTGATGCTGCTGCTCGAGGGGGCCGCGGTCAGGTCGGTGGTCGACCGGAGCACAAGGCCGTTCGTCACCGCGAAGCGGCTCGCGGCGACCTTGACCGGCTGGACCGGCTAGACCGGCAGATCGAGGGCGAGCTGGCCGCGGTCCTCGCCGACGCCGGACAGCGTCGCGACGCACGCCGGGCACGGCGTCACCTCGGATGTCGCCAAATCGAGAGGCTTCCAGCTGCGGGACTCCCGTGCGCCACACGCCGAACGCCGGTAGCGGAGGTCGCCGGAGCGGGTCATCAGGTGGGCCAGCGGGACGTCTTCGGGCAGCACGCCGACCAGGTACCAGCGTGGTGCGCTCACCGCGGTGGTCGTCATGGCGGTCAGTGTCCGTCGCGGCCGACGGAACCCGGGAGCATTTGCCGATCTTCGGCGTGGCGGCGCGCCTCAGGCCTCGTCGGGCAGGTAGCGGAGGATGTGCAGCAGGCCGCGCTCGTCGACCACCGACGGGTCGGGCGCGACGCACCCTTCCAGCTCGGTGAGGACGGCGCCGGTGTCGATCCCGGTGCCGATCAGGACCAGTTCCGTCCGCCGGGGCGCCCGCGACGGCCAAGCCGACCGTTCGAGCTGCACGAACCCGCCGACGGTGTGCAGGTGGAAGCGCGATCCGGCGCCGAAGTCGGCCTGGCCCTTCATGCGGTAGAGCCCGGGCGGCCGGCGCTCGAGGAACTCGACGAAGGCGCGCGGGGCGAGCGGGGTATCGGCGGTGAAGGTGACCGTCTGGTACTCCGCGTGCAGGTGGTCCGAGTGGTCGTCGTCCTCGCGCAGGTCGTCGAAGGACAGCTGACCGGCCCGCTCGCCGCGGGGTTCGGGGTCGAAGAACAGCCGGGGATCGACGCGCCCGTGCGAGGTGACCAGCAGCGGGCAGCCCAGGGCCAGCTCTTCGACGGTCGCGGTCAGCTTGGCCAGCGCCTCGGCCGGTACCCGGTCGGCCTTGTTCAGCACCACGAGGTCGGCCAGCCGGAGGTGGCCGGCCAGTTCGGGGTGGCGCTCGCGGGAGACCTCGAACTCGGCCGCGTCCACGACCTCGGCCAGCCCGCCGTAGCGGATGTCCGGGTTTTCGCTCGCGATCATCAGCCGGATCAGGTCGCGGGGCTCGGCGATGCCGCTGGCCTCGACGACGATGACGTCGATGCCCGCCTCGGCGCTCGACAGCCGTCCGAGCATCGCGTCCAGTCCGCTGGCGTCCACGGCACAGCAAAGGCATCCATTGCCGAGCGAGACCATCGTGTCGACCTGGCCGGCGACGGCGAGCGCGTCGACGTTGACCTGGCCGAAGTCGTTCACCACGACGCCGACCCGGGCGCCCTCGCGGTTGGCGAGCAGGTGGTTGAGCAGAGTCGTCTTGCCCGCGCCGAGGAACCCGGCGACGAGGACCACGGGGATGCGCCTGGCGCTCACGAACCGTCCTTCCTGTGCCGATCACCCGACTCTAACGCCGGCGCCTGCCGTGCCCATACACGGGTGACTGCCACCGGAGAAGGCCGTTCGGCGAATGCCCACGAAAAGACGCAGGTATCACCGCGGGAAAAGGATCACGCGGATTTAACCGTCCCCAGTGATCGATTGACGGAAAATGCGGTGCGCCATGTCCGAATGACACTTGGTAGTGGTCATTGTTTCGGACTCGGCAGGGATGACGGGGAATTGCGGGACGTGAGGTATCCTCGCCCGCCTGACCGGAAGTCCCAGGGCAGTGGGAACTTCCGGGCACGGTGTCGTGGGCGACCATCGGAGGAACGGTGAACCTTTTCGTCGGGATGCAGATCGCGATTTCGGAGAGTGGGGTAACGCGATGACGGTTATGCCCGAGCGGGTGACGGGGTCGATCCCGCTTTACCCTCGGCGCGTCTCGGGGGAGCAGAGCGTCAATTCCGCGGAGGCGGAGGAATTCCTGGACCGGATGTTCGCCGAAGGCGCCGCCCCGGAAGGCGACCGGTTCGAAACCCGGCTCGCGGAAGTCCGCGCGGAAATCGCGGAAACGGGCACCTACCGGCACACCGCGGCCGAGCTGGCCTACGGCGCGCGCGTCGCGTGGCGCAACTCCGCGCGCTGCATCGGCAGGCTGTACTGGCGCAGCCTCCGGATCCGGGACCGGCGCCGGGTCACCGACCCCGCCGCGATCGCCGGCGAGTGCGTCGCCCACCTCCGCCAGGCGACCCGCGGCGGGCGGATCCGCCCGACCGTCACCGCCTTCGCCCCCGGCACCCCGGACGCGCCGGGGCCGCGCATCCACAACGAGCAGCTCATCCGCTACGCCGGGTACCGGCTCGACGACGGTTCGGTCCTGGGCGACCCGCGGTACGCCGAGTTCACCGAGCGGGTGCGAAGACTCGGCTGGCGGCCGCCCGAGCGAAGAGGGTCGTTCGACGTCCTCCCGCTCCTGGTCGAGACGGCCGCCGGGGAGCCGCGGCTGTTCACGCTGCCTCCGGACGCCGTCCTGGAGGTCCCGCTGACCCACCCCGACCACCGCTGGTTCGCCGGGCTGGGCCTGCGCTGGCACGCGGTGCCGGCGATCAGCAACATGCCACTGGAGATCGGCGGCGTCACCTACCCCGCGGCGCCGTTCAACGGCTGGTACCTCGGCACCGAGATCGGGGCCCGCAACCTCGCCGACGAGCAGCGCTACGACCTGCTGCCGGTCGTCGCCGAGCTGATGGGCCTGGACACCGCGTCCGACCGCACGCTGTGGCGCGACCGGGCGCTCGTCGAGCTGACACTGGCGGTCCAGCACTCGTTCGACGCGGCCGGGGTCGCCCTCGCCGACCACCACACCGAGTCGCACCGGTTCCTGTCCCACGTGGAGCGCGAGGAGCGGGCCGGGCGCCGGTGCCCGGCCGACTGGAGCTGGATCGTGCCGCCGCTGTCCGGCGGCCAGACCGCGGTGTTCCACCGCTACTACGACGAGCCCGACCCCGCTCAGCGGCCCGCGTTCCTGCCGCCGGAGTGAGCACCCCGGGCCGTGGCCGAAGAGCAACGTGAAAGCGCCCGTTCGGCGGATCGTGGCCGCCCCATGGCGCAGTCCGGCGCGGAAGGGCCGACAATGGACCCATGACCGCAGTCCTCGTCGCCTACGCCGGGCGACACGGCGGAACCCGGCAGATCGCCGAGGCCATCGCCGCCGAACTCGGCGAAACCGGCCTGACCGTGGACGTGCGCGACGCCGCCGACGTGGCGGGGGTCGACCACTACGCCGCGGTCGTCGTCGGCAGTGCCCTCTACTACCACCGGTGGCGCCCGGACGCCGTCCGGCTGCTGGAGCGCAACGCCCGGGCCCTCGCCGAGCGCCCGGTCTGGCTGTTCCACAGCGGGCCGTGCGGCCCGGCCGCGGCGACCCACCAGGTCAGCCTGCCGGCGAACGTGGCGCTGCTGGCGGCGCGCATCGACGCGGAGCGCACCGCCACGTTCGGCGGCCGGCTGGACCCGGCGACCGTGCGCGGCCTGATCCCGCGGCTGATGGCGTCCGGGCAGCGCGCCGGCGACTTCCGCGACTGGGACCGGATCCGGGCCTGGGCGCGGGACGTCGGGCGCCGGGTGCGCACCCGCGTCACGCTCTGACGGTCTTGCCCGCCCGGGGTGGTGGGTGCTAGACCGTGCCTGAGGTCTTCCGGTGAGAAACCGACGGACGGGGCGAACGTGACGGATCGGCAGGCGGAACCCGCACCGGCGAAGAAAGCGCTTACGTCGGATCAGCGCAACGCCTTCCTCGCGGCGCTGCTCGGCTGGAGCATGGACGCCTTCGACTACTTCCTCGTCGTCTTCGTCCTCGCGGACATCGCCAAGGACAAGTCGTTCGGGGCGACGGCGACGCAGCTGGCGTTCATCACGACGGCGACGCTGGTGATGCGCCCGGTCGGCGCGCTCCTGTTCGGCCTGTGGGCCGACCGCGTGGGCAGGCGGATCCCGCTGATGGCCGACGTCCTGCTGTACTCGGTGGCCGGTCTGCTGTGCGCGTTCGCCCCGAACTTCACGGTGCTGCTAGTGCTGCGGTTCGTCTACGGCATCGGGATGGGCGGCGAGTGGGGCCTCGGTGCCGCGCTGGCGATGGAGAAGATCCCGGTGGCGCGCCGCGGGTTCTTCTCGGGCCTGCTGCAGGTCGGCTACTCGATCGGGTACCTGCTGGCCGCGCTCGCGTACCTGCTGTTCCACTCGGCACTCGGCTTGGAGTGGCGCTGGATCTTCGTGCTGAGCATCTTCCCGGCGCTGATCAGCCTGCTGATCCGGGCGCGGGTGCGCGAGTCGGAGGTCTGGGAGACCGCGCGGGAGAAGCTGCGGGTGACCCGGACGTCGGTCAAGGACATCCTGCTGAACCCGAAGGTGATCCGCCGCTTCGGCTACCTGATCCTGCTGATGACGGCGTTCAACTGGATGAGCCACGGCACCCAGGACGTCTACCCGAGCTTCCTCAAGGCCCACGAGAACGGCGGCGCCGGCCTCAGCGCGTCGGCGAGCACGTGGATCGCGGTGCTGTACAACGTCGGCGCCATCATCGGCGGGCTGACCTTCGGCACGCTGTCCGAACGGCTGGGCCGCCGCCGCACGATCGTGGTGGCGGCGGTGCTCGGCCTGCCGGTGGTCCCGATCTTCGCCGTCGACCACGGCGCGGGGATGCTCGCGCTGGGCTCGTTCCTGATGCAGATCATGGTCCAGGGCGCGTGGGGCGTGATCCCGGCGCACCTGACCGAGATGTCCCCGGACGCGATCCGCGGGTTCTACCCGGGCGTGACCTACCAGCTGGGGAACCTGCTGGCGGCGCTGAACCTGCCGATCCAGCAGGCGGTCGCCCAGTCGCACGGGTACACCGCCGCTCTCGTGTGGACGGTGGTGCCGGGCCTGATCGCGGTGGCGGTGCTGACGGCGATCGGCAAGGAAGCCAAGGGAATCCGGTTCGGCGAGGCCGCGGTGACGACCGCCCCGGCGAGCGCGAAGTAGCCACCCGCTCTGGTCCCGGCCGTCCGTCGCCCGGCACACTACCGGGGTGCGCCCGGGGCCGGGCGCGGGAGCGAGGGGTCTCGTGCGGCGTGGGTGGGTGGTCGCGGCGGCCGGTGCCGTCGTCGTGGGCGTGGTGGCCCTGGTGGTGTGGTGGCCGTCCGGCGCGGGCGACGAACTGCCGCCCGCGCGGGCGCGGGTGTACGCCGATTTCTCGGCGTGCCTGCTCACCGGGGAACAGGGCCTGGCGAGCCCCGGCGCCGCACCGGTGTGGGCTGGGCTGCAGGACGCGTCCGCCGACACCGCGACGAAGGTCTCCTACCTCGCCGCGGCGGGTCCGGCGACCGACGCGAACTACCTCCCGTACCTGAACTCCTTGGTGCAGCGCCGCTGTGACGTGATCGTGACGGTCGGGCAGCCGGGCACCGCCGTGGCGCTCGAGCAGGCGGCCGCGCACCCCGGAATCCGTTTCGTGGCCGTCGGCGGCTCGGGCAACCCGGCGGCCAACGTCTCCCCCGTGGGGGTGAGCGGGCACGTCCGCGAGGACGTCGCCAGAGCGGTCCGGGAAGCCGCGCACGCCTCCGGGCACTGAAATTTGGTCCTCGTTCGTCCTTTTTGGTGACCTTTCGACAGATATGCGTTGTGTCGCGCGTCCCAGAATTCCCTGGTTCGCAGTCTTTTCCGGACTGCCGCCCGTGTGGTGAACTCATCCGCCGTTCGTCGGGGATGGACATCGAGGGGGACCCGTGCGTCGTCGCGCCGCGAGAATCTGTGCTGCCTCCATCCTTTTAGGACTGGGGTTGTCGCTGGGCAGCGGGCAGGCCGACGCGGCTCAGCTGGCGCCCGGCCACCTGCCGCTGGCGGAGCTGGGCTCGTGGCTCGGTTCGCTGTTCTCCGGTTCGCCGCAGTGGGGCGCGACGCCGCGGCAGACGGCCGGCACGGCCGACGGCAAGGGGCACGACGCGACCACCGCGTCGACCCGGGCCACCGGCGGCGCGGGGAAGACGCCCGGCACCGGACGCGGTGAGCTGCCCGCCGACAACGGCCACCGCAAGAAGGTGAACCCGGGCCCGAGCGGCGTGGCGTCCCGGGGCTTCGATCCCGCGACGAGCCGTCGCGACGCGGCGAAGTCGACCGCGACGATGAACTACTTCGCCAACGCCGACGGCTCGGTCACCCGCGACTACACGCGCGGCCCGGTCAACTTCGCCGACGGGCCGTGGGGCTGGCGGCCGATCGACACGTCTGTGCGCGGCGGCCAGGACGGCCGTTGGCACGAGACGGCCAACTCCCTGAGCGTGGACTTCGCGGCCGACGCGGCCGATCCGGCCCTCGCCAAGCTGGCCGTCGGCAA
Source organism: Amycolatopsis vastitatis (assembly GCF_002234595.1). Taxonomy (GTDB): domain Bacteria; phylum Actinomycetota; class Actinomycetes; order Mycobacteriales; family Pseudonocardiaceae; genus Amycolatopsis; species Amycolatopsis vastitatis. The sequence continues at coordinate 45,364 of NZ_NMUL01000022.1, read as the reverse complement.
CGGCCACACGATCTCGTACGGGCTCCAGAACGCCCACGCCGTCAAGCCCCGGGTCGACGGCCACACCGCGACCTACCCCGGCGCGCTCCCGGGCACCGACGTCACGCTCGAGCCCACGACCACCGGGCTGAAGGAATCCCTCGTCCTGCATTCGGCGGCCGCGGCGAACTCGTGGGTCTTCCCGCTGGCGCTCGACGGGCTCACCCCGCGGCTCGAGACCGACGGCTCGGTGAGCCTGCTCGACGGGGCCGGCGCGATCCGGCAGCGGATCCCGCGCGGCTACGCCTTCGACGCGAAGGTCGATCCGGTCTCCGGCGTCCCCGCCACCACCTACGCGGTCGGGTACGAGCTGACCACCGCGGCGGGCAAGCCGGCGCTGAAGATCACGCTGGACCCGAAGTGGCTGGCCGACCCGGCCCGGGTGTTCCCGGTGATCGTCGACCCGACCTTCACCGACACGCCGTCTTCGACGTACGCGGAGATCGGCGCGCCGGGCGACCACTCGATGGAGAAGACGGTCAAGATCGGGTCGTTCAACTCGGGCCCCGACTCGGCGAACACGTTCCTCCAGTTCCCGAAGGACCTCGACGGTTCCCAGGTCACGGTCAGCTCCGCGACGCTGAAGCTGTTCGACACCTGGGCGTCGACCTGCACCGCGGCCCGCCTCGACGTCGCCCCGGTGACGCAGGCGTGGACGCCGTCCGGGGTGAGCGCGTACCCGGGGCCGTCCTTCGGCGCCAGCATCGGCAACGTCACCCCGTCGGTGCCCAACGCGTGCGCCAACCGTGCGGCCGACCGGACGGTGGGCGACTGGGTGAACGTCCCGCTGTCGACGGCGACGTTCACCAACTGGGCCAACGGGTCCGCCGCGGACTACGGCCTCGCCGTGTACGCGGCGACCAACGATTCCCTGCACTGGAAGCAGTTCGACTCCTGGCTGATGAACGCCGGCTACCAGCCGGTGCTGTCCCTGACCACGAGCGGGAACGTGCCGCCGGTCGTCGACTCGGCCTTCCCCGGCGCCGGCGGGACGACGACGAGCCTGGTGCCGTTCCTGTTCGCGACCGCCCACGACATCGACGCCGGCCCGGGTGCCCTGAAGTACCGCTACCAGGTCGCCGACTCGGCGGGCACGACCATCGCCGACTCGGGACTGGTCAACGAGGGCACCTGGCGGGTGCCGGCCGGGAAGCTGAAGTACAACCAGACCTACTACTGGGCGGTCCAGGCTTATGACGGCGCGTCCTATTCGGCCGATCCGCCGTGGAACCCGCTCACCGTCGCGGTCGACCAGCCGCTGGTGACTTCGTCGCTGTCCCAGAACACCGGCGTGCACGGCGTCGAGCCGAGCATCGGCAACTACACGACGTCGGCGACCGACGCCGAAGTCCGCACCGTCGGCCCGGCGCTTTCGGTGGTGCGCAACTACAACTCGCGTGACCCGCGGTCCACCGGCGCGTTCGGCGCGGGCTGGTCGAGCGTGTTCGACGCGCGCGCGGCCGAGCAGTACGACTTCGACGGCTCCGGCACGGTCGTGAGCGTGCTGGTGACCTATCCGGACGGGTCCGAGGTCGGCTACGGCAAGAACGCCGACGGCACCTTCTCCCCGCCGGCCGGGCGGTTCGCCACCTTCAAGGCGATCACCGGCGGGTACAGCCTCACCGACAAGAACGACACCGTCTACACGTTCACCCAGGCACTCGGCTCCGGCGTCTACCAGCTGTCGTCCATCGCGGACGCCAGCGGCCGGGCGGTGAACCTGACCGTGTCCGGCGGGCACCCCGCCGCGCTGACGTCCGCGGTGTCCGGCCGCGCCCTGCACCTGGCCTGGACCACGCCGGCGGGCGCCACGAGCCCGCACGTCGCGTCGGTCTCGACCGACGACCTCACCGCCGGCGCGCCGCTGACCTGGACCTACAGCTACACCGGGGACCAGCTCACCGCCGTCTGCCCGCCGGGCACGACGACCGCCTGCACCAAGTACGGCTACTCGTCCGGCTCGCCGTACCGGACCAGCATCCTCGACCTCGGCCCGCACTCCTTCTGGCCGCTGGCCGAGACGACCGGCACCACCGCGGCGAGCGCCGTGCTCGCCAACGAAGGCACCGACGCGGCCACGTACCACAACGTCACGCTCGGCCAGGCCGGCCCGCTGGCCGGGTCCGCGGCGACCGCGGCCGGGTTCAACGGCACGTCGTCGTACCTGCAGCTGCCGCGGGCGGACGCTTCGGCGCCGAACACGATGTCGGTGTCGATGTGGTTCAAGACCGCGGCCACCAACGGCGTGCTGTTCTCCTACAGCACCATGCCGCTGACGGAGGCGACCAGCCCGGCGTCGCAGTACACGCCGGCGCTGTACGTCGGCAACGACGGCAAGCTGGTCGGCGAGTACTGGACCGGCGGCACGGACAAGACGATCACCACCGCCAACCCGGTCAACGACAACGCCTGGCACCACGTCGTGTTCACGCACTCCTCGACCAGCCAGGGCATGTACCTGGACGGCCAGTTCGTCGGGCAATCGATCGGCGCGATCGTGCCGATGGGCCCGCAGAACCGCTTCATCGGCGCGGGTTTCCTCGGCAACGCCTGGCCCGACCAGTCCCACGGCGGCCAGCCCGGCACCGCGACGTTCTTCAACGGCCAGATCGCCGACGTCGGCATCTGGGACCGGTCCGTGCCCGGCGTCCAGGAGATGCCGCTGTACCAGGCCGGCAAGCAGCAGGCGAGCCTGCTGACCTCGATCACCCGCCCGTCCGGCGCGGTGCACACGACCGTGTCGTACGACCCGGTTTCCCAGGCTGTCACGCAGATCGGCGACGAGAACGGCGGCACGTGGAAGTACGCGCCGCTCAGCGTCAGCGGGTCGAGCCAAGTCTACCGCGGTGCCGTCCTCGGCTCGCAACCCGAGCTCTACCAGCGCCTCGGCGACGCGCCCGGCACCGCCTCGCCCGCGGGTGAGGTCAACTACCGGCCGTCGGCCTACACGAACGCGACGCTCGGCGTGACCGGCCCGTTCACCGACTCGACCGCGGCTAAGTTCCCCGGCACGGTCGCCGGGGTCACGCTGCCCGACCACCTGGTGAGCGCGTCGACGACCGCGTCGGTCGAGCTGTGGTTCTCGACGACGTCGACCGCGGCGGGCACGCTGTTCTCGACCGGGAACTCGGCGCTGGGCGCCGCGAACCCGTCCGGCGGCGCGATGCCGGTGCTGTACGTCGGCACGGACGGCAAACTGCACGGGCACTTCTGGGACAACTCCGTCGCGGGCATGGCCTCGGCGGGCAAGGTGAACGACGGCAAGTGGCACCACGTCGTGCTCAGCGGCGCGAACACCAGCCAGGTGCTCTACCTCGACGGCCTGCAGATCGGCACGCTGTCCGCGCAGATCTTCAACAGCGACCCGCTGAACTTCGCCGGCGCCGGTGTCTACAACAGCAACGGGTGGCCGGCCGCGCCGTCCGGGAACACCTGGAACTACTTCAACGGCTCGCTCGGCGAGGTGGCCTACTACCGGTCGACGCTGACCGCCGCCCAGGTCGCCCAGCACTTCCTGGCCGCGGGCAACTCCCAGGGCCTCGCGCCGCTCACGACGTCGACCATCACCGACCCGGCGGGCAAGACGTCGGTGCAGCAGTACGAACCGGGTGCGGGCAACCACAAGGTGGCCGAAACGGACACCAACGGGAAGCGCACCACCTACGGCTACGACACCTCGGGCTTCCTGCACACCACGACCGACCCGAACGGCAACGTGGTCACCGTCGGCCACGACGTCCGCGGCAACGTCGTCTCGCAGACGACCTGCCAGGACCAGGCCGCCGAGAAGTGCTCGACGTCGTATTCGACGTACTTCCCGGACGACACCACCGCGCAGCTGACGACGGCCGACGCGCGCAACGACCTGATGCTGACCTCGCGGGATCCGCGGTCGTCGAGCGCGACCGACCCGGCCTACCTGACGAGCTTCGGCTACGACACCGCGGGCAACCGCACCACGGTCACCACGCCGCCGGTGCCGGGCTTCCCGAACGGGCGCACCACGACGATCACCTACAGCGACGGCACGTCCGCGTTCCCCGCGGCCGACTCCGGGAACGTCCCCGCCGGGCTGCCGGTGAAGACGACCTCGCCCGGCGGCGCGGTCAACCGGATCGCGTACCTGCACAACGGTGACGTGGCGAACACGACCAACGCCGACGGCCTGGTCACCCGCCTCACCTACGACCCGCTCGGCCGGGTGCTGACGAAGACGGCCGTCTCGGACAGCTTCCCGGCGGGCCTGGTGACGTCCTACACCTACGACAGCAACGACCAGGTCGTCTCGCAGACCGACCCCGCGGTGACCGACCGGGTGACCGGGGCGGTGCACACCGCCGTCGCCACCAGCGTCTACAACGCGGACGGGAGCATCACCTCCCAGACCGTCGCCGACAGCACCGGCGGCGACGCCGCCCGGACCACGAGCTCGACCTACAACGACAAGGACCAGGTCGCCTCCACCACGGACGCGAACGGCAACGTCACCACTTACACCTACGACGTCTACGGCAACAAGAAGAGCGAGACCGACGCCAACGGCACCGAAACCGACTTCACCTACGACGGCGAAGGCCGGCTGCTCACGCAGGGCTTCTGGTCGACCGGCAACCCCGCCGACCCGAAGCCCGCGACGTTCGTGACCCAGAAGTCCAACGCCTACGACCCGGCCGGGCGGCTGGCGTCCGAAACGGACTCGATGGGCAACGTCACCGCCTACACCTACACCGACAACGGGTTGACCGCGACGGTCACCAAGAAGGACCCGACCGGCACGCAGTCGTTCGTCGCCGAGTCCAACACCTACGACGCGGCCGGCGACCTCGTCGGCAAGGTCACCGGGAACGGCTCGAACACCTCGACGTCCACTGTGGACGCCGCGGGCCGGGTGTCCCAGGCCGTCGACGACCCGGCCGGCGCGGCGCGCACGACGTCGGTGTCCTACACCCCGGACGACAAGGTCGCCACGAGCACGCAGACCGACCCGTCCGGCCGCAGCCGCACGGTCAGCACGTCCTACGACCCGATGGGCGTGCTCACCTCCCGGTCGGTGGCCGCGGACGGCACCGGGCACCCGGTCGGCTGGTGGAAGCTGAACCAGACCTCCGGCACCACGGTCACCGACTCCTCGGGGACCGGCAACACCGCCGCGGCTTCGGCCGTCACGTGGTCCGGCGGTGCCGCGACCCTCGACGGCACCAGCTCGCAGATCGCCACCAACGGCCCCGTCCTCAACACCGCGGCCGCGTACACGGTGTCGGCCTGGGTCAACCCGGCGACGCTCGGCACGGCCTGGCAGACCTTCGTCGTCCAGAAGGGGACCGTGATGAGCGGTCTCTACCTCGAGTACGACGGCACCGCCCACAAGTGGTCGTTCTCGCGGCACGGCACCGACGCGTCGAACGCCTCGGTCTACCGCGCGGAATCCTCGGCGACCGCGCAAGCGGGGTGGACCCACCTCGCCGGGGTGTACGACCCGGGCACCGGCGCGATGACGCTCTACGTCAACGGCGCGGCCGCCGGGAGCGCGACCGACCCGACGCCGATGGCGTCGGGCGGCCCGCTGGTGATCGGGCACGGCTGGGCCTCCGGGGCCAACGGCAACTACGCCACCGGCCAGGTCGGCAGCGTGCAGGCCTACTCGCGGGCGCTGACGGCCGCCGACGTCGCGACTGTCTACAACGGAGGCCGCAACGGCGGCACCGTCGCCTCGTCGACGGCGGAGACGACGACCTGGACCGTCGACCAGCGCGGGCTGCCGACGTCGATGACCGACGCGAACGGCAACACGACGTCGTACGCCTACGACGAAGCCGGGAAGCCCGCGGTGACCACCGCGCCGACCGTGAACACCGAGACGAACGGCGGGCCCGCCACCGCGGTGCACCCGGTCACCACCACCGGATACAACACCTTCGGCGAGCCGGTCGAGGCCGTCGACCCGGACGGCCACCAGCTGACGACCGTCTACGACGCGGAGGGGCAGGCCGTTTCGGTCACCAACCCGAACTACACCCCGCCGGGCGGCGGCTCGCCGATCACGGCGACGACCGTGCGCACGTACGACAAGCTCGGGCAGGTCGTCGCCGAGAAGGACCCGCTCGGCCACGTCACGACCCTGGCCTACGACCAGCTCGGCGACCTGGCCCAGGTGACCAAGCCGTCCGGCGCGAAGGCCGTGTCGACGTTCGACACCAACGGCGACCGGCTCTCGGTCGTCGACGCGAACGGCGCCCGGACCGAGGCGACCTACGACTTCCTGTCCCGGCCGCTGACGTCGACGGCGTTCGAGCGCTATCCCTCGACGCTGACCGCGACGACGACGAACTCCTACGCCGCCTCCGCGAGCAACCCGGGTGGCGCGCACCTGGCGTCGACCACAACGCCGGCCGGCGCGGTGACTTCGTACGGCTACAACGCCCTCGGCGAGACCACCTCGGTCACGGACCCCGCAGGCAACACCACCCGGTACGGGTACAGCTACCTCGGGGAGCGGACGTCGGTCACCGCCGCCGACAGCACCTCGGCGGTGACGGCCTACGACCAGTCGAGCCGTCCGGTGCAGGTGACCCGCAAGGACGCGACCGGCGCGGTGCTCCAGCAGACGTCCGCGGCCTACGACGCTGGCGGGCGGCTGACGTCCAGTGTGGACGGACGCGGCACCGCGCGGACGTTCACCTACGACGCGGGGAACCGGCTCGCGAGCGAGATCCAGCCGGTCTCGGCGACGGCGTCGATCACGACGTCGTTCGGTTACGACGCGGCGGGCAACCGGACCCGGTTCACCGATGGCCGCGGCAACCCGACGATCACCCGGTTCAACGCCTGGAACCTGCCGGAGGCCCTGGTCGAACCGGCCACGGCCGCCTACACCGCCGACGCCGACCGGACGTTCACGTCGGTCTACGACGCGGCGGGGCGCCCGGTCACCCAGACCCAGCCGGGCGGGGTCACCGTGTCGGCGGGCTACGACGACGACGGGAACCTGGTCAGCCAGTCCGGCAGCGGCGCCGACGCGGCGACCGCGACCCGGACGTTCGGCTACGACCCCGGCGGCCGGATGACCTCGGCCGCCACCGCGGAAGCCGGCGTCACCGGCCATTCGGACCACCAGGCGGCGTCGAGCGAGACGTTCACCTACAACGACCGCGGCGGGCTGCTGACGGCGAGCGGATCGGCGGGATCGTCGTCGTTCGCCTACAACACCGAAGGCCTGATGACCTCGCGCACCGACGCGGCGGGCACCACGTCGTACGGCTACGACAACGCCGACCGGCTCTCGACCATCACCGACGCGGCCACCGGCGGCACGCAGACCCTGAGCTACAACACGCTCAACCAGGTCAGCGGGGTGAAGTACGGCACGGGCAACGCGCGGACGTTCTCCTACGACGGCCTGCACCGCCTGACCGGCGACGCGCTCAAGACGGCCGGGGGAGCGGCGATCGCGTCGGTGACCTACGGCTACGACGCGAACAGCAACCTGACGTCGAAGACGACGGCCGGGTTCGCGGGTTCGGCGGCGAACACCTACACCTACGACCTGGCCGACCGGCTGGCGTCGTGGAACAACGGCGTGAGCACGGTGGCCTACGGCTACGACGCGGCCGGCAACCGGACCCAGGTGGGCTCGTCGACGTACACCTACGACGAGCGCAACGAACTGACGTCGGACGGGTCGAACACCTACAGCTACAGCGCACGGGGGACGTTGCGGCAGCGCGCGTCGTCGACCGGCACGCTGGTGTCGGCGTCCGACGCGTTCGGCCAGATGGCCGTCCAGGGCACGCAGAACTTCGGCTACGACGCCCTGGGCCGCAACCTGACCGACACGACGATCGCGTCGGGCGCGACGACGACGTTCTCGTTCTCGGGGATGGGCAACACGATCGCGTCGGACGGCACGTCGACCTACAGCCGTGACCCGGGCGGCGGGCTGGTCGGGATCGCGTCCGGCGGCACCGGCGCGTTCGCCTTCGTGGACCAGCACACCGACGTGGTGGGGACGTTCACGGCGACCGGGACGGCGCTGGCGGGTTCGACGAGCTACGACCCGTTCGGGAACGTGCTGGCGTCGGCGAACGGGAAGGGGCAGCTGGGTTACCAGTCGGGCTGGACGGACCAGTCGACGGGCAACGTGAACATGGCGGCGCGCTGGTACAACCCGGCGGTCGGGCAGTTCATGAACCGGGACACGGTGTCGAACAGCCCGGTGCCGAACCCGATGGAGGCGAACAAGTTCGCCTACGTCGACGACAACCCGATGACGGGAACGGACCCGTCGGGTCATGGCTGGTTCGGCGACGCGTGGTCGGCCTTCACCAGTCACGTGGTGGCGCCGGCGGCGTCGTTCGTCTACCACCAGGTGATCCAGCCCGCGGCGCGCGTGGTCAACACGTACGTGGTGCAGCCGTTGGTGCACGCGGCGGTGGCGACGTACCACGTGGTCCGGGACGGCTATCACGCGGCGGTGCGGGTGGTCCGCAACACCTATCACGCGGTGGTGCGGGTCGCGAAGAAGGTCTACCACGCGGCGGTGCACGTGGTGAAAACCGCGTATCACGCGGTGGCGAAGGTGGTGAAGACGGCCGCGCACGCGGTGGCCCACGCGGCGGCGACCGTGGCGCACGCGGCGGTGTCCGCGGCGAAGACAGTGGGCCACGCGGTGGCGACCGCGGCGGTGGCGGTCGGTCACGCGGCGGCGTCGGCGGCGTCTCATGTGGCGACGTTCGCGAAGGAGCACGCGTCGACGATCGCGGGCATCGCGGCGGGCATCATCGTGGGCGGTGCGTGCACGATCGGCAGCTTCGGTATCGGTGCGGTCGGTTGCGCCGCACTGGGTGGCGCGGTCGGCAGTGCGGTGTCGTACGGCATGGACTGCTCGAAGGCGCACAACTGCTCGGCGGCCGGCGCGGTCGAGGCGGTCGGTTTGGGTGCGCTGGGTGGCGCGGTGGGCGGTGCCTTGGCGGGTCCGCTGGGCGGCAAGCTGGTATCGGACGCCTTGAGCGGCGTGCTGCCGGAGGTGGCGACCCAGGGCTTGGTGGGTGCGGGTTCGGGCGCGATCAGCGGTGGCGTGACGGCGGTGGCGGGGTACGGGCTGAACTGCGGCCGGAGCTGTTCGGTGAGCGGCGCGTTGTCGGCGGCACAGACGGGCGCGATCGCCGGCGGTGTCGGCGGGGCGGCGTTCGGGGCTCTGGGGGGTCTTCGGGCCCGGGGCCGGAGTTCGGCGGAGGAGGAAGCTCCTTCTTCGAAGTGTGAGACTGCCGTGGCACACAGTTTCCTCGCAGGCACGAAGGTGCTGCTGGCGGATGGCACGTCGAAGCCGATTTCCTCGGTGAAGGTGGGCGACCGGGTCGCGAACTCGCAGCCGGGCAAGGCCGCCGCGGAAGCGCATCCGGTCGATCGGGTCATCGTGACCCAGACGGATCACGACTTCGTGGACCTGAAGGTGAAGCCGAGCCGGGTCCGGCGCGCGGTGGGCCGTGTGGCGGCGGGGCTGGCTGTTGCCTCGGCGGTCGTGATGGGCGGCGCGGCCACGGCTTCGGCTGCGCCGGTGACCCTGACGACGACATATCACCACCCGTTCTACGACGTGACACGTGGTGCGTTCGTCGAGGCGGTGAACCTGCAGGCAGGTGATCACCTGCAGACGGCGGGCGGTGGCGAAGCGGACGTGGTGGCGGTGACGCCGTATCACTCGACCGAGGTCACCTACGACCTGACGATCGACGGGCTCCACACGTACTATGTGTTCGCCGGCGACACACCGGTGCTGGTCCACAACTGTGGTGGTCCGGTCATCGAGCTCAAGTACAAGTCGAGCTGGAATGCGGAGCAGCGGGCGGCGGCTGACCGAAAAGTCGATGCACTGAATGCTGCGGACAGGCTGGTGGTCACGAATGCGGCTGAAGCTCGGGGTACGACCAGCGCCGCCGACGTTTGGAGAGCGGCGGGAAATGAGATTCCCGCAGGATCCGACATCGACCATGTCGTCGACTTGCAGCTCGGCGGGCCAGACGATATTTCGAATATGAGTCCACTGGATCTATCGGTAAACCGAAGTCTTGGCCCGCAGATTGACCGTCAGATCAAGAAGCTGGGGTTGAAACTTGGAGATACCGTGTGCAGTGTTATAATCCGTGATCGCTGTTAGCGGCCATAGCGGAGGTGGCGGTCAGGTGGAGAGTGCGTCCCAAGAGGTTTCCCGGGTGGTGCGCACGAGTGCGGGCTTGTGTGCGGTGTGGCAGCCGGAAGCCTTCAAGTCCATGGAAGACGATTTCGAACTCTGGGAGGACTGGGCGACCGAAAACCATGAAATAGAGAAGTCGATCAGCCAGGGCATTTTCGTGCCACTCAATGTCGGTGGTGACGGAGTCTTTCAGGTGACGATCAGATTCGGCTCACCTGAACTCGGCCTCACTGAGTCCGAGCGTAGGTATCGCCTTGTCGAATCGGAACCCTATCTGTTCACTTCATTGGGTTCCTTTGCGGTGGGTGGGATCGAGGACATCTGTGACGTGGACCGCGCCGCGGAAAACCGGTTCCCGCTGGCCGAAGGGCGGTACTCGGTTGTGGTGAACCTGCTGGATTGGAAGGCTGATCCGAATTCGGTCGGCTCGGACGGTCGACCGCTCCCGTCTGCGTTGCCGGACTTCGTTGTCCTCGTCCGGCCGGAAGTGTCGTCGGGGGGCGTGTTTCGAACAAAGGTGGAAACCTTCGTGAGGCCTTAGTGTCGACCGCCGGGGTAGGTATTGGTGCGCCCGAGGGTGGTGAGGGGCAGAGGTGAGCGAAAGTAGTGACGCGCCTCGGTCTGCGGACGACTCCGGGTTGCTCAAAGTTGCCTTTGATCTCGAACCGGAGCGTTCCGGATGGCCTCCCGTATCAGTAGAGAGGTTGTGGGGCGAGAAAACCGACGTGAGAATGGAAATCCGGCTCGTCAATACGCCGTTCTTCGCGCGGGGAATCGCTTTTGGGGACCTCGTTCGGGTGCGCCCCGACCACGAACGCAGGGAGCTTGTTTTCGAGGAGTTCACCGCAGAGTCAGGGCATTCCGCGATCAGGATCGTGTTCATCGGGGACGCGGAGCGGCCCGCGGTGGAAGCCAGGCTGTGCGAGGCAGGTTGCAGCTGGGAGTCGGCGGGTCAATTCGGCAGCCTGGTGGCTGTTGACATTCCTCCGACGGTTGATTACGGCGAGTTGCGCAGCTGGCTTGTCGGCAAGGTCGATGCCGGCTCGGTCGAGATTCAGGAGAGTGCCCTTTCTCAGGTTCACCGGCGCCAGTTGGCGAGCTGATGAAAGCGGCCCGAGTGTCGCCGGTTCTTCGCTTCGGCCGAGGTCCGGTGGCCGGCGCTCCTGGCTTGCGGCCGGGCACTTCTGCTTCATGAAACCTTCGGCCGTCGGCGGGGGCGCCAGCAGCGAGGCGGCGCCTCGGTTTCGGTTGGGCAACTGTTGCCGCCGACCAGTCCCGCAGCTTGTCCGGATTGTGTCGGATCAGGTGGATTATCGCGGTAGGGCAAGGAGAACACCGCAGCGAGCCTCGTCTACTTTGAGGCACTCGCGTGCACCCGCACGCGCCCCGCGCTGTGAGGAGTGACGAACATGGGTGCCCGCCAGGAAAGACGCCTGCTCGAGAACGCCGCCCCGTTGATGCGGCACGACGAGCGCGTCGAACTCGTCGCCATGGCGAAGATCGGGTCGGTCAAGAAATCCGTCGGGAGATCCCTCGCCTACGGCGTGGCCGTCGGGGTGCTCAGCGGTGGCACCATGATGGCCATCTCCACGCAGGCCGAGGCCTACATCGTCCTCACTAACCAGCAGATCCTCTTCTTCCGGTCCCACGCCGGCACTCCGGGCAAGCACATCGTGAGCATCCCCCGTGCCTACGCGGCCATCACCGAGCCGAAGTCGGGGTTCCTGCTGAAGTTCCAGCTCCACGTCCAAGGCTGGGACCAGGCACTGGCTCTGACGATCCCGCCGCTTCCGCCGGCCCTGCGCAAGCGTGGCGTCGCCTTCACCCAGGTCATGCCCCGGATCGTCCTCGCGCCCGCGTAACGCGGTCAGCGTCGCCGGCGCACCGCCAGGAACGCGAACAGCCCGGCGATCAGCCAGATGACCCCCGCCCCGATCCAGCCCGCCGAGTCGGTGGCGGGGTCCATCGCCAGGCCCGCCGTGGTCAGCAGGGCGAACCCGCCGACGATCGACGCCGTGACAGTGAACGCGATCGATCCGCGCTTCGGACTCGAAGGGGCCGGCGGCCGGGTGCTCGCGGCGGCGGCCGGGCGTGGGACCTCCTCCGGGCGGCGGGCGGGCTGCGGCAACGTCCGATGTGGACCCACGGCCACGTCGATCGCCGCCACCGCCTCCGGGGCGAGGCCGGCGAACAGCGTCGGCTCGATGGTGACCGTCCGGCCGTCGGTGCCGATCAGGCGGCGGCCGCCGTCGGGCCACGCCAGCATGGCCGCGCAGTCGGCGAAGCGGACCGTCGACGGGCCGTCCGGTGTTTGGATGCTGCAGCCTTCAGGCCCGGCGATCAGGTGGGTGTTCACCTTGTTGTAAGCCGGAAAACGGGTTCCCTCGACCGCGGCCGCCGAACACAGCGGCACCTCCGCGTAGCCCGCCCAGTCCGCCGAACGCCCGGACGGCACCCGCAGCAGCACCGAACCGCACACCTCGACGGCGACCGCGTGGACGTCGGCGACGCTGACCGACCGCAGCTCGGCGATCCGCTCCTCCGGCGTGCGAAGGGGCCGTCCGGACAGCAGCCGGGCCGCGTGCTGGGGGAGCCGGGCCACGTCCGCGTCGACGCCGTACAACGCGGATTCCGCTTGGCCGCGCACCGTCTCGATGTCGCGGGGGTCGATCCGGCCCGCCTTGACCTGGGCCAGGACGTCGATGATTCCGCCGACCACGGCGGCCTGCTTGTCCGGCAGCGCGTCGGCGACGCCCAGGATCTCGGCGAAGCCGTCACCGCGGAGCTGGTACGACGTCGAGGCCTGGTAGGAATAGCCGCCTTCTTGCCGCAGGGCCCGGAACAGCTCCCGTTCGAGCACCTTCGCGAAGATCTGCGCGGCGGATCCTTGGCGCACCACCGCGCTGAACGCGACCTCGCCGCTGCCCTGCGCGAAATACGCCGGGGTCCGGGAAAGTACTGCCGGCCGGGCCGGGATCGGGCGGCGCACGCCCGGCGGGAGGGACAGCCGCAAGCCGGACGGCACGCTCTCACCCGCCACCCACAGCGCGGCGTTCTCGCGCGTGAACCACGTGCGCGCCCAGTGCGCGACCTCCGCCGGCCGCAGGCGCGGCACCCCCAGCTCCAGGTAGTCGACCAGGCCGTAACCCTGGGCGCCGTACCGGTGGCGGAACAGCGAGCCGCCCCCGCCGCGGCCGGCTTCCTCGGTGCGCAGGATCGACTTCTCGGTCTCCAGGCGGTCCATCGGCAGGTTGCCGAGCGACGCGCACACGCCCTCGAGGAACGAGACCACTTCGGACTCCGAGCCCTGCATCTCGAAGTACGTGTGGTCGGGCGCCGTCGCGCCGTTGAAGTGGTAGTCGCCGAGGCCGAAGCGGTGCAGGGCCAGGTGCTCGACCAGGTGCGTGATGCCCGCGGTGGCCAGTGTCTCGTCCGCGCGGCCGACCCGGAAGACCATGCCCGCCGTCAGCGGGCCCGCTCTCTTGGCCGCCACCGCGGGGATTCCGTCGATGTCGAAAGCAGACAGCACGGTTCAGCCTTTCGCGAGGGCACGGGCTCGGCGCCGCTCGAGCTCGGCGACCGGATGGGGCAGGTAGGCCCATGGGAGTTCGCTGGCACGTCCGTCGAGCGCGCGGAAGTGCGCGGCCGCGCGCGGCTCGTCGCCGATCAGGCTGAACGCCATGGCGAACACGCTGTGCGCGCTGACCCAGCCGAAGCGCGACCGGTACCCCGGGTGCAGCACCGAAGACGCCGCCGCGGCGGCGAGTTCCTCGTGGACCGACGGCTGCCGCAGGTGCTTCAAACCTTCTTGGGTGCCCAGATCCAGCCAGCGCTCGAGGTGCAGGTCGGCCACGAGGACGCCCTGGGGGTCACCCGGCCGCGCCGCGGCCGTGCACTCGCGGACGAAGGCTTCCGCCGTTTCCCAGGAACCGCCCCATTTCGGGCACAGCTGCTGGAGCAGGTTGCTCTGCGCGGAAACGAAACCGGGATGGTGGACGGCCAGCCGGTCGTAGCGGCGCCGGGTCTCGCTCTGCCCGAGCTCCAGCCCCCGCGAAGTGGTGATTCGCAGCGACCAAGCCAGCTCGTTCGAGGGCTCGCGTGCGGTGATGTCGATCAGGAGCTGCTCGGCGTGCCGCAGCTGTTCGTGCATCCCGGCGAACTGTTCACGGCTGACGTGGGTCGCCCGCGACGACGACCGGATCGTCCACGCCCGCTGGACGAGGTGGGCGGCGAGCAGTACCCGGGCCAGGCTCGACCGGCGGTCCCGCCGGATCGCGTCCCGGAGCATCGGCTCGGCCGATGGCACGTCCATCGTGATCTTCACCCCGAAGCTGCGCTCGTCCGCAGCGGTGAACCGGGCGAAAAAGGCCGAAACGGTCGGCCAGTCGCCCGCTTGGGTGGCGTCACGCAGCACGCGGGCTTCGGGAAATACGACAGCCGGGTCGAAAACCGGCGCCGGAGGCGCGGAAGCCATGGAATTCCTTGGTCCGGAGGGAAGACAGACCCCGGACTCTACTTCGCGCTGTCGATCAAGGTCCGCGGTGGCCGGGACCCCCAGGACCCGGCCACCGCGGAAGAGAAACTCAGCTGCAGTGTTCGAACTCGCTGTCGTAAGCGGCGCCGCCGGCGGCGCCGCCCCACTTGACGCACTTGTCCGCCGCCGCGGCCTTGACCGGGCCGGCGAAGTAGGAGAACGAACCCGAGTCGGTCTGCCGCGCCGAACCCTTGACCTCCAGGTAGGCCGCCGTCGCCGTCGCCGTCCCGGCCGACGCGTTCTTCATCGTGCTGACGCAGTTCTGGCCGTTCGACGCGTTGTACGACAGGTACACCGTGCCCGCGGCGCCACCCGTGCCGAGCGGAGCCGAGTCGATCACGCTGTAGCCGCTACCGCAGGCCGGGGCGCCCAGCTGGGTGTCGCTGACCGCCGCGAACCGGATCGTGTCGTTCGCGTGGAACTCCGGCCCCGCCTCGAACAGCACACCGACCGACGACGGGGACAGCTGCACCATGTCCGAATAGGACGCGTCTTCGCCCCACACGAGCAGGCTGCCCGCGGTGCCGGTCCAGTTGGCGCCCTCGTCGAACGACGAGTGGATCCGCAGCTCCTTGCGGCGGTCGCACACCGAAGGGGCGGCGAACACGATCCGGTTGTACTTCGCGCCGGTGTCGGTGGCGCTCATCCGCGCCGTCGATCCCTCGACGACGGGGGTGACGAGGTCGGTGGCGAAGGCGAACTTCGAGCTGAACGTCGCGCCGCCGTCGGAGCTGATCGCGAAGGCCCGGTTGTGGGTGCCGTCCGCCAGGCACTTGTTGTCGTCGTTCGCGTCGTTGCGCGCGGCGGCGTAGACCCGGCCGTCCTTCAGCTCGGTGACGCTGATCTCCTGCGGGTTCATCAGGTCCGTCGTGGACGTGTCGGTCGCCCCGCGGTGCCAGGTGGCGCCCTTGTCGTCGCTGTAGATCAGCGCACCGGTGTTCTTGCCGCTGATCGTGTAGCTCATCCCGGCGACGAGCCGGCCGGCGTGCGCGCCGCGGGTCAGCACGATGCCGTGCGACGGCCCGGTCGCGAGCCAGCCCGGAGCGCTCGCGAAACCGAGCTCCGTGGTCAGCACCTTCGGCGCGGCCCACGTCTTCCCGTTGTCGTCGCTGATGGACACCCGCGGGATCCGGCCGCAGGACGGGTTGGTGAAGCACTGCATGGTGGACAGCAGCACGATCCGGTTGCTGCCCGGGATGACGATCGGCGCCGGGTTGCCCTTCACATCGCCGAAGGCCTCGATGACGGTGTCGAGGGCACCCCACGACTTGCCGCCGTCGGTGGAGCGCTTCATCACCAGGTCGATCTTGCCGAGGTCGTTGCAGAAGCTGGCGCCGCCGTTGCGGCCTTCGGCGAAGGCGAGCAGATCGCCGTTGTTCGCCTTGACGACGGTGGGAATGCGGTAACAGTCATGTCCTTCGGTGTTCTTGTTGAACACCAGCGTGCTGGCCACGTCGGCATGCGCCGCCGCGGCGCCGACGACCGCCGGGACGGCGACAGCGGCGCACCCCAGCAGCCCGGCCAGCAGGCCTTGAGCGAGTCGGGTGATCTTCACGGTTCGAGCTCCCTACGGATTCGTCTACGTCTCGGCAGAAGCGTCGACACAACCCGTACAAGACCCGTACAACCTCGCGTATAACGAACTACACATGGCCAGGAGGAAGAATTCAGGTGAACGCGGCCAGGGTGCCGTACCCGGTCGCCAGCACCAGAAGCGTGGAGAGGAACCCCAGGAGCAACGCGCGCCCACCGCCGCGCACCAGTGTGCCGAGCCGGACCGCGCAGCCGAGGCCGAACAGCGCGCCGGCGAGCAAGAGCGTCGACGCGGTCTTCGCGACGTCGAGTGCGAACGCGGGGACGAGCCCGGTGGCGCGGACGGCGACCATCGCGAGGAAACCGAGGACGAACAGCGGCACCAGCGGCGTCTGTTCGTTGCGGCAGTCGCGGCAGTCGCGGCAGTCGCGGCGGTCGCGGCGGGTGCGTTCGGCGGCGCCGACCAGCGCGACCACCGGCGCGAGCAGGACGACTCGGCTCAGCTTCACCACGATCGCGATCCCGGCCGCGGCGGCGCCCGCCGGTCCGGCCGCCGCGACGACCTGGGCGACCTCGTGCACCGAAATCCCGGCCCAGCTGCCGGTCCTGGTGGCGTCCAGGCCGAGGGCGTGGGCGAGCAGGGGGAGGGCGGCCAGTGCGAAGCTGCCGTAGAGGGTGACGAGGGCGACGGCGGCCGCGACGTCTTCGTCGTCGCGGTCGATCACGCCCTCCACCGCGGCGATGGCCGAGGCGCCGCAGATCGAGAACCCGGTGGCGACCAGCAGGGCGAGCCCGCGGGGCACCCGGACCAGCCGGGCGAGGCCGAGCGTGCCGAGGAAGGTGACCGCGACCGTCAGCACGACGGCGGCGAGCGTGCCGGGACCCAGCGCGAGCACCGTCGGGAGCGCGAGCTGGAGCCCGAGCAGCACGACACCCCCGCGCAGCAGGCGTTTCGTGACGCGGGCGACCGCTCGCCGGTGTTCGTCGCCGAGCATCGGCGTGCTGCCGGCGACGACGCCCAGCACGACCGCGACGGTGAGCGCGCCCACCACGGGCCACGCCGAGCTCAGCCCGTACGCCGCGGCGACGCCGAGCCCGGTGATCGCGAGGCCGGGCAGGAGCGGTTTCGCCGTCGTCAGTGCCATGCCTCCAGCGTCGCGGCAGGCGGGTGCTTCCGGTAGCCGCCGATCGCGACGGAGGTCATAGACTGAGGCTATGACCGGACCCGATCTGGACTCGCTGCGGCTGCTCGTGCTCGTCGACGACCTCGGCAGCATCGGCCAGGCCGCCGCCGCGCTCGGCATCGCCCAGCCCTCGGCGAGCAAGCGGCTGTCCACTTTGGAGCGGCAGCTCGGACTGTCCCTGGTGGACCGGACCCGGCGCGGCTCGGCGCTGACCCCGGACGGCCGGGTGATCGCCGGCTGGGCGCACCGGGTGCTGGCCGAAGTGGACGGACTGCGCACCGGCGCGGAGGCCCTGCGCACCCAGCGCGGCGCGCGGCTGCGGGTCGCGGCGAGCATGACGCTCGCCGAGCACTTCGTGCCGGCCTGGATCGGCGAGGTCAAGCGGACCGAGCCGGACACCGACGTCGGCCTGGAAGTGGGGAACTCCGAGCAGGTCGCCGCCCTGGTCGCGGGCGGCCGCGTCGACCTCGGTTTCGTCGAGTCGCCGGGGCCGTGGCCGGGCCTGGCCACCCGCCGCGTCGCGGTGGACCGGCTCGTCGTCGTGGTCCCGGCCGGGCACGCCTGGGCGCGGCGCCGTCGTCCCCTCACCGCGGCGGAGCTGGCCGCGACGCCGCTGGTGGTGCGTGAGCCGGGCTCGGGGACCCGCGAGACGGTCGAAGCGGCCCTGCGCCGGGCCGGGGCGGGGCCGGTGAAACCGTTGCTGGAGCTGGGTTCCGCCTCGGCGGTGCGCAACGCGGTGATCGCCGGTGCCGGGCCCGCGGTGATCAGCGACCTCGACGTGGTGCGCGAGGTGGCGGGCCGCCGCCTGGTGCCGGTGGCGGTGGACGGCGTCGACCTCGGACGGGTGCTGCGGGCGGTGTGGCCCGCCGGGCGGCGGCTCGCCGGCCCGGCGGCCGAGCTGCTGACCTTGGCGGTGAAGTCCGGACCGGGGTGACGCGCCGGCCCGCCACCGGATCTCCGGTGACGGGCCGCCGCACCGCTCACCAGGGACGGTCGACCGCTCCGCTCGCGAGGGTGAACGTGATGTAGCCGCCCTGGAAGTCGCTGCGGTACACCCCGTTCGTCACGTACTCGTCCGTCCTCGGGTAGTGCAGGTAGGACCGTTCCCACCCGAGGGCCGCCCACCGCTTGCGGATCTCGCCCTTCACCGCGTGCGCGCCCGTGGCCGCCGTGAAGTAGATCGAGTGGCCGAGGCTGAAGTGGTTGTAGCGGCCGACGCCGTCGGGCGTGCCCGTTTCGTCGGTGGTCGGGTAGCCGAGGCCGCGTTCGTAGTCGAGTGCGGCCCACTTCTTGCGGATCTCGCCGTAGATCGCGTGTGCACCGGTCGTGGCCGTGTAGTAGATCGAACCCACGTTGGTGCCCTTGACGAAGTGGTTGAAGCGGCCGATGCCGTCGGGCGTGCCTGCTTCGTCGGTGGTCGGGTAGCCGAGGCCGCGTTCGTAGTCGAGTGCGGCCCACTTCTTGCGGATCTCGCCGTAGATCGCGTGGGCGCCCGTCGCGGCCGTGTAGTAGATCGAGCCGACGTTGCCGTTGTTGACGAAGTGGTTGTACTGCGCCACACCGTCCGGGGTGGCCGCGGTGTCGGTCGTCGGCGGGCCGAGCTTGGCGTGCCCGCCGAAGGCGACGTACTTCGTCAGCACCGGACCGGTGACGTACTTGGTGCCGCCGACGGCGCTCCAGTACAGCCGTCCGTTGGCGTAGGTGCGGTAGCGGACCGTGCCGTCGGTGACCTCGGCCGCCGTCGGCGCTCCGAGCTTCGCCCGCAACGCCGCGTCGGCGTCGTACCGCTGGTCGATCGGGGTCGCGTAGTTCGCCGTCAGCGTCAGGTCGCTCGTGCCGACGGTGACGATCCACGTCGCCGTCGCCGGTCCGCCCTGCCAGCCGGTGAACTTCGAGACGCCGTCGGTGCCCAGCGGCGCGGCGTCGACGTCGAAGCTGGCGCCCTCGGTGACCAGTGCCGTGCTGACGCCGCCCTCGACCGGGATGCTCAGCGCCGCGGGCTGCGTGCCGAGGAGGGTGATCCGGTGCTGGCGCGGCCTGGCCGTGTACGTCTTGGACGTGGTGACACCCGCGCTGTCGGTCACCGTCGCGGTGAAGTCCATGCGGGAGTCCGGGTGCTCGGTGAACGGCAGCGAGAAGCTCGTCCCGGTGCCGCCGATGCCGGGGTGGGCGTGGCACGTCGCTTCGCTCGGGCAGTGCCGGACCGCGGACGTCCACGTCACCGGCAGGGTGCCGTCCTCGGCGTCAGTCGCGGCCGCGCCCAGGGTGACCTGCTGGTTCACCGCGAACGTCGCGGTGTCGCCGGGGGTGGTCAGGGTGAGCTGCGGGGTGTGGTTGCCGGGTGCGACCGCGATGGTGGTCGTGCCGGTGGCACCCAGCGGGTCCCGGACGGTCAACGTCGCGGTGAACGTCTCGGTGCCCGCCGCGTAGGCGTGGTTCACCTGGGGGCCGGTGGCGGTGGTGCCGTCGCCGAAGTTCCAGTCGTAGGTGAGCGGGTCGTTGTCGTAGTCGACCGACGCGGAGCCGTCGAAGGAGACGGTCCGGGTGACCGGGTCGGTGGTGGACGACGCGTTCGCCACCGGAACCGTGTTGCCGGCCGAATAGCTCAGCCGGCGCAGCTTCCCGGACAGGATGTCCGCGTAGACGATGTCGCCGTTGGCCGCGGCCGCGAACTTCACCGGGCCGCCGATGTCGGTGAAAGGCGCCGGGTCCGACGGGGCCTGGGTGAGCTTGCCCTGGTCGTCGTATTTCATCGTCCAAATCTTGTGTCCCACGTAGTCGCCGAAGAAGTAGACCCCGCGGTAGGCGGCCGGGTAGCTGGATCCGTTGTAGACGATGCCACCGGTGACGCTGTTGCCCTGCAGGGTGCCGCTGCCGTGCTGGTACTCGAAGATCGGCGGCTGGTTCGCCACCCCGGCGCAGCCGGCGAGCCCGCTGTAACCCGATATCGGGTGGGTGCCTTCCCAGCACGGCCAGCCCTGGTTGCTGCCCCGCTGGACGACGTCGACCTCTTCCCAGGCGGTCCAGCCGACGTCACCGGCGACCGGCAGGCCGAGGTTCGGGTCGATGCTGAACCGGAACGGGTTGCGGAACCCGCGCGCGAACACCTTGCTCGCGGCCGACGCCGGGGCGGCCGCGTCGTAGTACGGGTTGGACGGCACGCCCTTGCCGTCGGCCGTGAGGTGCAGGATCTTGCCGTACGGCTGGTTGACGTCCTGGGCGCGCAGGGCACCCGGGTCCACCTTGGTGAAGTCGGCGCTGTCGCCGATCGACAGCCACAGCGTCCCGTCCGCGGCGGCGATGACGGTGTCGATGCCGTGGACGTCGTAGAAGCCCGGCACCTCGAACAGCGACTGTTCGCCGGTCAGGCCGGACGGCGTGCCCGCCGGGTCCACGGTGACGGTGAACCGCGACAACCGCATGACGAACCCGCCGGTGACGTTGATCGAGCGCGTCAGGTAGATCGAGTGTGACGTCGCGTAGTCCGGGGCGACGGCGATCCCGACCAGGCCGAGGTCGCCGTCGGGGCGGGTCGGCAGCGTCGCGATCGTCTTGCCGCCCGTCCCGGTCTCGGTGAGCCAGCGGACCCGGCCGTCCTTGGCCGTGGCGAGGAGGGAACCGCCGGGCAAGGTGGCGAAGTCGGTCAGCTGGTACTGGCCGAGACCCGTGTCGGTCTCCCGCAGCACGAACCCCGGCGGCAGCGTCGTGGCCGCGCCTGCCTCGGTGGACACGACGGGCAGCAGGGCCCCCGCCAGCACGGCCGCCACCAGGGCGTGGCGGAGGGTTCGAACCTTTCCCAAGGCCATGTCGGTCCCCTTCCAGGTGAGTTAGCTGTCGCCCGAACGGGGGCGTCAGTTGCACCCGATCGGGGAAATTGTCCGTTCCGTGACCGGCGGAGTGCCTTGCAGCCGATCGACCGGCGATATATCGTGCGAATGTCGGCGATACGAACGAAGGAGCGGAACATGGTGACGAGTGCCGGAGCGGGACGGGCGTTCGGCGGTTTCGGAGGCGGCCTGTTCGGCGGCCACGGCGGTTTCGGCCGCCCGGACCACGGTCCCGGCGACCCCCACGGACCGGGTGGCCACGGACACCACGAGCACGGGATCCCGGGCCACGGCGAGTGGGACGGCGGCCCCGAACTGGCGCGCGGGGGGCCGCCGGGCGGCTTCCCGCCACATCCGCCCCAGCCACCGCAGCCACCGGGCTTCCCCGGGTTCCCGGGCGGGCCGGGCTCGTTCGGCGGCCCGGGCGGCTGGGGTGGCGGCGGCCCGTGGCAGCGGGTGCGGGAGTTCCGCGGCGGTGGCCGCCCGCCGGCCCGGCCGGTGCGCCCGGCCGTGCTGGCGCTGCTGGCCGAGGAGCCGATGCACGGCTACCAGCTCATGCAGGAGATCCGGCGGCGTACCCACGACCGGTGGCGGCCCAGCCCCGGCTCGGTCTACCCGATCCTGCAGCAGCTGGAGGACGAGGGCCTAGTCCACACGGTCGAGGCGGCCGGCCGCCGGGTCGCCGAGCTGACCGAGGCCGGCCGGGAGCACGTCGCCGGGCGCGAGGCCGAGTTCGCCGCGCTGTGGGAGGAGCCCGAGGAGGAGCCGGGCGCCGACCGGTTCGCCGCGCTGTGGCACGCGCTCGGGGAGCTGTCCGGCGCGGCCGCGCAGGTCGGCTACACCGGCACCGAGGCCCAGGTGGCCGAGGTGAAGAAGATCCTCGCCGACGCGCGCCGCCGCGTCTACGCAGTCCTGGCCGACGCCGGCCTGGAGGACGAGGACGCCTGACGGGCCCGGGGCGGGCGATCCGTCCACATCGGACGGATCGCCCACCCCGGCCGGTAAGGTCGGACGGCATGGAGGAGAAGGACTTCGCCGCGCACCTGACCGCGACCATGACCGGCAGCGCGCTCACCATGCTGATCGGGGTCGGTCACCGCACCGGGCTCTTCGCGGCCGCCGCAGAGGGCCCCGCCACCAGCGCCGGGCTCGCCGAGCGCGCCGGGCTCCAGGAGCGTTACGTCCGCGAATGGCTCGGCGCCATGGTCACCGGCGGGATCTTCACCTACGACGGCCGCGAGTACACCTTCCCGCCCGGGCACGCGAAGTTCCTGCTCGGCGAGACGGCGTCGAACCTGATGCCGTCGCTGCTGACGCTGTCCGCGTTCACCGGCATCCTGCCCGACCTGGAACGCGCGTTCGCCGAGGGCGGCGGCGTCCCGAGGTCGGCGTACGGGCCCTACCTGGAGAAACTCGGTGCGAAGACCGGCGACAGCTGGAAGCACGTCTACCGTGAGCACCTGGTGGACGGCTTCTTCGGCGCGGTCCCCGGCCTGAAGGAGCGGTTGACGGCCGGGGCCCGGGTGCTCGACCTCGGCTGCGGCACCGGGAACGCGATCGCGGTCGCCGCCCGCGTGTTTCCCGCGTCCCGGTTCACCGGCCTCGACATCAACCCGGCTGTGGTCGAACAAGCGAACCAAGCCGGGCTGCCGAACGCCGAATTCGCCGTCGGCGACGCCGCGGAGCTGAGCGCCGATCCGCCGTACGACGTCATCACCGCGTTCGACGCCATCCACGACCAGGACCGACCGGACGTCGTGCTGCGCCGGATCCACGGCACGCTGGCCCCCGACGGCCTGTTCTTCATGGTCGACACCAACTTCTCCAGTCACCTGGAGAAGAACATCGGGAACCCCCTGTCCGCGCTCACCTACTCGATCAGCCTGATGTACTGCACGACGACGTCGCTGGCCGAGGGCGGCGCCGCACTGGGCGCCGTGTGGGGCACCGAAAAGGCCTTGGAAATGCTCGCGGACGCGGGGTTCCGGCACGTCGACGTGCTCGGGTCCCCGCGTCCGCAGAACTGCATCTACGCCTGCCGCCCGTGAATCACTGCTGGTACGGCGCCGCCGCGGCCTTCGCGGCGGTGACCAGCGCGCCCTTGTTCTTCGGCCAGAAGGTGCTGTCCACACAGGTGTAGCGCGGCAGGAAGCCGCCGCAGGTGCCGCTCGAGCCGCCGACCTCGAACGTCACGCTCGCGACGCCGAGTTCGCCGTAGGTGAAGTCGTCGGTGGTGCCGCTCGTGTCGTAGCCGACGGTTTCCTCGTTGGTGCCGACGAGGTAGCCGTTCGACGCGGAGTACTTCGCGCCGAGCCTGCGGTACTGCGCGTCGTTCGGCGAGGTCGCCTGCGTGAAGCCCCACGGGATGATGATGTCGTTGCCGTAGCTGTGCAGCGTGATCATCGTGCCCTTGGCGGTCGACGGCGCCGGGTCGTTGTTCCCGGTGCCGCGCTGGTCCGGGAAGATCGCGCGGGCCAGCTTCTCCAGCGCCTGCACCTCGGGCTCGGAGCCGGCGCTCACGCCCTGGTAGGTCTCGGAGCAGGCGGCGTTGGAGTCGCCGCCCCACTTGAACGTGGAGTTGCGGTTGAGGTCGACGCCGATGTTCGTGCCGGTGCAGCCGCCGCGGGAGTTGTTCGCGTTCTTGCGCTGCAGCTTCGGCGAGTTCCCGCCGGAGGCGACGATGTCGACGCCGTCGGGGTTGGCGATCGGCACCACCCACACCTCGGTGGTGTCCAAAATGGACTTGGCGGTCGTGTCGGTGGCGTAACCGTCGGCGAGGTAGTCGATCCACCGCCAGGCCAGCTCGCCGGTCGACAGCTCGCGCGCGTGGATCTGGGCCATCAGGAAGAACTTCGGCTTCGGCGACGTCGTCGACAGCGTGCAGTCGCCCGCCTGCTTCTTCGTCAGGCAGATGGCCTGGATGTCGTGCCCGCCCTGGCCCTTCGTCTTCTTCCACGACTGGCCGATCGTGTACTTCGTGGCCAGGTCCGGGTGCGCCGAGGCGACCTGCGCGAGGTGGTTCTCGTGCGCGGTGACGGTCCGGTACCCGCCGTAGAAGGTGTCGGCCGCCAGGCTGTTCGTGCGGGCGGGGAGTTCTTTGTAGACGGTGTCGAAGTACGACGGCCGGAAGCCCAGCGCCCGCAGCTTCGCGGCGACGGCCTGCCCGCCGACGACGTTGACGGTGCCGGCGTCACCCTCTTCGACGTCGAAGCCGGCCGCGGTCAGCGCCTGCGCCTGGGCGGCGGTGGCCGGGACGCGCCAGAACACCGGCGTGTCCGTCGGCTGCGCGGAGGCGGTGCCGCCGAGCAGGGTGGTGAGCAGGACACCGGTCGCCGCGAGGGCGAGCCGGGACAAGGACCTTGACGCCATCGGGGGATCTCCTCACGCCGCACGGATGGACGCCCGGAGGGGGACCGCGAGCCCACGGTCACCGTACCGGCACGCACAGTGTGTCGGCCCGGCACAAACCCGCCATACCCCCGAAAGTCGTGAAGCGCTGGGCGGGTCGTGAGTGAGAAACAGTGTTCTAACACTGTTTCTCACTCACGACCGGCGGCCGCGGAACGTCAGCGCTTCAGGCCGTGCTCGATGGCTTCGATGATCCGCGGCCGCAGCTCGGCGGCGCTGATGATCGCGTCGACCGAACCGACCTCGACCGCGCGCTGGATGCTGTGCACCCGGTCGAACTCCGCCGCCACCTCGCTCACCTTCTCCGCCCGGACCGCCGACTGGACCTCCGCCAGCTGGGCGTTCAGCGTCGCGCGGGACGCGCCGCCCGCCGCCGCGATCCGCGCCTGCAGTTCCGTCACGCGGGGGTCGTTCGCCGTGCGGTTGTTCACCTCGCCGGAGAACACCACCGCCGCCGCCGGGGCGCCGCCCAGCACCGAAGCGAACGAGCCCTCCAGGGCCAGCACCGTCATGTTCGGGTTGAGCGCCTTGGAGAACACCACGAACGCGCCGCCGTGGTACCGCGAGATCACGCAGAACACGATCGGGCCCTCGAAGTTGACGATCGCCCGGCCGATCTCCGCGCCGTACTCCAGCTGCAGCTTGCGCAGCGACTCCGGCGAGCCGTCGAAGCCGGACAGGTTCGCCAGCACCACCAGCGGCCGGTTGCCCGACGCCGCGTTGATCGCCCGCGCCGTCTTCTTCGACGACCGCGGGAAGAGCGTGCCCGCGGTGTAGGTGTCCGGCCCGTCGGTGGGCGGGAAGCCGCGGCGGGGCACCGAACGCGACTCGATGCCGACCAGGCAGACCGGGCGGCCGCCGATGTGCACGTCCTGCACCGCGGCCGTGTCCGCGTCGGCCATGCCCGCCCAGCGCTCCAGCACCGGGTGGTCCTGGTCCGACAGCGCGCGCATCACCGTGCGGATGTCGAACGGCTTCTTGCGGTCCGGGTTGTGCTCGGCCGAGAAGATCTCGCCCACGGTCGTGAAGTCGCTGCCGACGATCGCGTGCGGGTACGGCGAGACGTCGCGGCCGGCCGGGTCGTTCGTGCCCACCTTGCGCGGCCCGGACTCGCCCGGCACGACGTAGGTGTGGTCGTAGTACGACATCAGCACCGCCCGCGCGGCCGGCAGGTTCGGCGCCCAGTACTGCGCCTGGCCGTTCGGCCCCATGACGCGGTCGTAGCCGCCGATGCCGTAGTTGTCCTCGGCCGACACGCCACCCGAGAAGTCCAGCGCCTGCTTGCCGGTGAGCACCATCGCCGAGTCCGGCGTCATCACCAGGATGCCCTTGGTGTGCATGAGCATCGTGGCTTCGGCGTTCCAGTACGGCTGGGCACCGACATTGATCCCGTTGACGACGATGTTGATCTCGCCGCCGTCCTGGGTGAACGTGACGATCCGCTTGAGCGCCGCGGCGACCCAGTCCATGTTCTCGGTGCCCGAGGACATCGAGATCCGCGCCCCCGACGACAGCGCGAACCACTCCAGCGGCACCCGCATCCGCTCGGCGAGGTCGAGCGCCGCGATGACCCGCGAGCACTCCGGCTCCGACAGCGCACCCAGCGACTTCGTCGGGTCGCCGAGCAGGACGACCCGGGTGACGCCTTCGGGGTGCAGCTCGGTCGGCGTCGTGACGACGCCCGCCACGATCGCCGCGGTGTTCTTGCCCTTCGGCCGGTCCACCGGGACCAACGTGCCCGAGGAGTCCAGGTCATGCTCGGCGAACGTGCCGTCGGGTCCGGCGAGCAGGCTGGTCAGCTCGTACGGGTAGACGTTGCCGCGCCGCGCCGCGCGCAGCACTTTCAGGCGGTACTCGTCCAGCGGTTTGACCGGCTCGGTCGACGGCGGCTCGACGTGCAGCTTCGCGCCGTGCCCGGGGTCGATGGCGATCCGGACGGCGAGCTCGGTCAGCTTCCCCGCGTCGGTGCGGCGGCGGGCCAGGAACTGGACCTCCTCCAGCCCGGCGCCCACCGAGGTCGGCAGGATGCGCTGGACCAGCGCGTTCAGCTCGTCCGTGGTCAGCTCGGTCGGCGGCCAGACGTACATCATGATCCGGTTGGTGTCGAACCGCTTGTTCTGCGGCCGCTGCGCCTGGATGTTCCGGATCGCGTCGAGGCAGGCGGTGACCGCGTCCTCGAGGGCGGGCAGGGCGACCAGCCTGCCGTCGGCCTCGCGCAGCGGCGTCAGGTCGCGGACCTGGCCCATCGCGATCAGCCGCTCGTCGGCGGGATTGGTCTTCGCGACCGCCTTGAACAGGTAGATCTCCTCGTCGGCCGAGGGCAGCCGGGTGAGGTCGAACTCGCGCAGCCGCTGCAGCTGAAGCCGCTGCGCGATCTGCGGGTGCAGGCCGCGGATCAGCCGGTCTTCCGTGAAGCCGTCGCCGTCGCGCTCGAAGGTGAAGTGGTGGTGCATCACGGCGCCGCCGGTGCCGGCCACGGTGAACACGACGCGGCGCACGCTCGGCGGCACCGGGTGCTCGGCGAGCAGCGCGCCGAGCCGTTCCGCGGTCGCGTCGACGTCCGGCTGGTCCTCCCAGCGCAGGTACAGGTCGGCGACGACGCCCTCGGTGGCCACCTCGCCGAGCGCGCCCAGCGCGCCGGGCAGGGCCGTGATGTCGACGGCGGTGGTGACCAGCGGCAGCGCGCCGTCGCCGGTGTTCAGCTCGGCGGTCAGCCACCGGGAGCCGCCGGCGTCGCGCACGGCGACCCCGGACAGCCGCCGGTTGCCGTAGTAGCGGCGGGTCAGCACTTCCAGCAGCGGCGCGTGGTCGCGGCCCGGCCGCCCGATCCGCTGCCCCACCAGCCGCACCAGGGGCTGCGAGCCGGTGATCATGGCCTGGATCCGCTCGGCGCGGTCCGGCGCGTCCGGGTGCTGGTCGAGGTACCGCAGCTCGGTGCGGACCGCGGCGTAGACGCGAGCGCGGTTGCGGCGCAGCAGCGGCTGGGCGAACCAGCGGAAGACCACGCCGCGGGCGAGGTCGGACACCGCGGGGAAGCGCACCTGCGTGGCCTCGACCAGGTGTTCCAGGGTGAGCCCGGCGCGTTCGCTGAGCGCCTCGGCCGGCGGCGCCCCGGCCAGCCACTGCCGCAGCAGCTCCGAGACGACCGCGACGTCGGCCGCCATCCGCTGCTGTGCCAGGAAGATCCGGAAGACCGCGGCCTCCAGCTCGGGCGTCCGCTCCAGGTCGGTGACGCCGTAGTGCGCGAGGACCCGCTTCAGCTTCGCCTGGAAGCCTTCGGTGACGCCGGCGCGTTCGACGTCGAGGCTCTGCAGGTAGCTGTGGAAGAACTCGCGCGGGCTGTGCACCGGGCTGCCCGGCTCGGAGAGCTCGCCGCCCGGGGTGTTGCGGCTCAGCTCGGACAGGTCGGCGAAGACGGTGAGCAGCTCCAGCTCGCCTTCGACCGGCCGGTTGCCCAGCTCGGCGCGCGCCTCGAGGTAGGCCGCGACGAGCCGCTTGCGCTCGGCGGGATCGACGTCGAAGCCGAGCAGCAGGCTGCGCAGGTCCTGGAGGCCGCGTTCGACGCGCTCGGCCGCGGACACGCCGTCCGGAACACCGGGCAGGTCGATCTCGACGGTCTCGGTCTCCTCGGCGGCCGCTTCTTCGGCGCCGTCGGCCAGGGGCTCCAGGCGCATCAGCGGCGCACCGGTCTCGACCTGGCTGCCGACCGACACCGGGCATTCGCGGACCCGGGCGCGGAACGGCGCGCGCAGCACCGTCTCCATCTTCATGCTCTCCAGCACGAGGATCGGCGCGTTCGCCTCCACCTCGTCGCCGACGGCCAGGGGGGTCGCGACGACCAGCGCGGGCGCGGGGGAGCGGACGACGCCGCCTTCGTCGCGGCTGACGCGGTGGGTGACGCCGTCGACCTCGACGAGGTGGATCGGGCCGTGCGTGGCCGACACCAGGCGGAAGCGCTCCCCGTTGACCAGGATCTGGCCGCTGTGGGCGTCGAACCGGTCGATGCGGACGTCGGCGTGGTGGACGTCCGAGCCGCCCGCCGAAACGCCGACGCGGAACCGCGCCAGGCCGGCGCGGGCCACGCTGACGCGGTAGCCGGTGCCGCGGAGCTTGAGGTCGAGCGGGCGGCCAGTCTCGTGCTGGACCTGCGGGCGGCCGCCGTGGGCGGTGGACAGCAGCCGCCGGACGGAGACCTCTTCCTCGTCCTGGTAGGCCTCGATGGCGGCCGCGGCGAGCGCGATCGCGGAGTGCCGGTGGGTGACCAGGCGGCCTTCGGCGCGGACGCGGTCGATCCAGCCGGTGTCGGCGCTCGCGTCGATCACCTCGGGCTGGTCGAGCAGGTCGAGCACGAAACTCTTGTTGGTCGCGCCGCCTTCAATGATCACGATGGTCTCGGCCATCGCGCGGCGTAGCCGGCCGAGGGCCTCGTCGCGGTCGCGGCCGTAGGCGATGATCTTGGCGATCATCGAGTCGAAGTCGGCCGGGATGGTGTCGCCTTCGCTGACGCCGGTGTCGACGCGGATGCCGGGGCCGGCGGGCAGCGCCAGCCGGGCGATGCGGCCGGGGGAGGGGGCGAAGTCACGGTCGGGGTCTTCGGCGTTGAGACGCGCCTCGATGGCGTGACCGCTCTCGGCGGGCTGGTCGCCTGCGAGCTTCCCACCGCCGGCGACGTGCAGCTGCAGCTTGACCAGGTCGGTGCCGGTGGTGATCTCGGTGATCGGGTGCTCGACCTGCAGGCGGGTGTTGACCTCGAGGAAGGCGAACAGCTTCTCGCCCGGGTGGTACAGGAACTCGACGGTGCACGCGCCGCGGTAGCCGACGGCGACGGCGAGCCGTTCGGCCGACGCCTTGAGCTCGGCGGTCTGCGCCGGCGCGAGGACCGGCGACGCCGACTCCTCGATGATCTTCTGGTTGCGCCGCTGCACCGAGCAGTCGCGGACGCCGAGCGCCCACGCCGTCGCGCCGTCGGAGATCACCTGGACCTCGACGTGCCGGGCGCCGGTGACCAGCCGCTCCAGGAACACGACGCCGGAGCCGAACGCGCGCAGGGCTTCCTGGCTGGTGCGCTCGTAGGCGTCGGCGAGGTCCTCGCCGGAGGCGACCATGCGGATGCCGCGCCCGCCGCCGCCCGCGGTCGCCTTGAGCATCAGCGGGTAGCCGATCTGCTCCCCGGCCCGCAGCGCGTCTTCGAGGGTGGCGACCTCGCCGCGGCTCCACGGCGCGACCGGCACGCCGACCTCTTCGGCGATCAGCTTCGCGCCGATCTTGTCGCCGAGCTTGCGCATCGCGTCGGCGCTCGGCCCGACGAAAGTGACGCCGACCTTCTCGCACAGCTCGGCGAAGGCCGGGTCCTCGGCGACGAATCCCCAGCCCACCCACGCGGCGTCGGCCTTCGTCTCGACGAGGGCCCGCTCCAGCTTGGCGAGGTCGAGGTAGGGGCGCGCCGAGGCGGGGCCGAGGTCGTAGGCCAGGTCGGCCTCACGGACGAACGTGGCGGTGCGGTCGGCGTCGGTGTAGAGGGCGACCGTCTCGATCCGCGTCCCGGTTTCCGCCGACAGGTCCCGGACGGCGTGGATCAGCCGGATCGCGGCCTCTCCGCGGTTGACGATGGCGACACGACTGAACACCGGCTGAGCCTCCCAAGTACGCACGCGCAGAAGGCGACGTACCTACCTGGAACGTCGCCCGCACCTGTCTACACCCTGCTGGATTACCCCGGGGGAGACCAATGTCCGCCATGGCGCATGCCGGGGCGGCTGAGTTGTGGGAACCCCACAAAAAGCGACCCGCGCCACACTGCCGGGGCCGGGTTTCACGCGAGGTCTGCCACAAAGCACGTCGCGCAGCCTACGGCCGGGGAAACATCCGGCGACGAGGCACGACTCAAGAAGCCAGCAGGACGTCCGAGTCCAGCACCTGGCCCAGCTCGCGACGTTCGGCCTCCGACAACGGGACGGCGGCGACGCTGCAACGGCCGTCGGGGCCGGGCGCGGTCGTGATCGCCAGGACCGGCTTGCCGTCGATTTCCCGCAGCGTGACGCGGCCGCCGCACGAGAGGTCCACCGTGACCCCGGGGCGGTCGCGGTGCCTGCCCAGCCAGCGGCCGACGAAGTCGAAGGTCATCACGGTCTCCCCTCGGAACGTTCACTCCCCTGGAACACAGGTGTCCTCCGGTAATGCCCCGGATACCTCGGGTTCACACCTGATCATGGCGGAAAGGTCACCGGGGCCCGGCCGCGGCCATCACCGATTTCGCGGCGTCGGGCCAGTTTCCGCCGGTCACGACGGTCGTGTCGCTGATGACGACGTTCGTGCCGAGGTTCTTCACGACGGTGTTGTCGGTGAAGTTGTGGTGGATCGTGATGTCGTGGATGGTCGGCGTCCACATGCCCACCCAGCGGCCGGTCTCGTTGCTCACCACGTTGTCGTGGGTGTCCCACCAGGAGCTGCCTTCGTCGTGGTAGAGCATGTTGTTGTTGTGGGGCGCGGTGTGCACCCAGTTTCCCGCGGTGACCGATCCGGCCGCGGCGTCCTGGCCGCCGAGGGTGTAGATCGGGCCGCCGTCGAGCAGGGTGCGCATCACGTCGTGGATGTCGTTGCCGAGGATGCGGTTGGCGCCGGAGTAGATCGTGCCGCGCCGGCAGGCCTTCAGGCCCTGCTTCGCCTGCAGCTCGCACGGTGACGCCCAGCCCCAGCCCCAGCCGAGCGAGATGCCCGAATACGGCGTTTCGGCGATTTCGTTGTGCTCCAGGGTGAGCCGGCGCCCGTGCCCGGTCCAGATGCCGACGGCGTCGTGGTAGTCCTGCCCGACGCGCGTGATCGTGCTGTCCGCGACCGTGATGCCGAGTGTCATGCGGGCGGGGTCGGTGAGGTAGTAGTCGTCCACCTCGCCGATCGCGACACCGCCCGCGGAGGTGTCGGTGATCGTGGTGTGCGTGATGCGGGCGTCCTGGGTGCCGTCTTCGAGGGCGATCCCGGCGCCGCCGAGCTGCCGGAAGGTGCTGCCGTCGACCGTGATGCCCCGGCCGCGGCGGATTTCGAGCGCGGCGGGCGGCCGGATCGGCGCGTGCGGGGCGGCCGCGGCCCACTGGACACCGGCCTGGTTGTCGACGTAGCCGTCGCGGGAGGGCAGGGTCCACGTCGTCCCGGTGAAGGTGAGGCCGCTGAAGGTGAGGTCGTGCGCCGGCCGCACGACATCCGGGGTGACGACGAAGGCGTCGACGAGGAAGGTCCGGTCGGTGCGGCTGGTCAGCGTCACCGTGTGCCTGCCCTTCGGCAGGTCCTTCACCTCGTAGACGACCTGCTGCGCGAGCCGGACGTCGCCGGCTTCGGTGTGCGTTCGGGGATCGGGGCGGCCGTCCACGGCCGCGGTGAACGCGCCCTGGTCGGTGTTCGTCTCCGCCAGCACGTCGAGTCCGGTGCCGGTGAAGGTGTAGCTCACCGAAGCGCCCGGGGTGGTGGTGACGTGCACGCCGTCCTGGAAGTCGCCCAGCGCCCGGTCCGCCGACGTCGTCCACGCGCCCCGGTAGGTCGCGGTGTCGTCGTCGGCCGGCGCCAGGTGACCCGGCGTGCCTTCCGCCGAGACGAGCGTCTCCAGCACCGGGAGTTCGACGTCGGCCTTCGCCATGTCCTGGCCCGGCAACGGGATGTAGGACAGGCGCCCGGCCGCGCGGTCGAGGTACCACTGGCCGGGCTTGGTGAGCAGTTCGTAGGCGTTCTCGACCCAGCTGACGCCGTCGAGCTTGGGGAGTCCGTTGCCGTTGAAGGGGAACTGCCGGTTGATGACGGCGGTGCTGTTGTTGCGCCAGCAGTCCGGCTGGACGTTCAAAGCCGAGCCGGTGCCCTCACGGGTGATCGAAGCGAGCGGGCAGCGCATGTGCTTCCACTTGTTCTCCTGCGCCACCTCGACGTCCTTCTGGTTCGTCAGCGCGGCGAAGGACGGGTCCGGCGTGCTGAAGCCGGTCGCGGTGACGGTGAAGGCCGCGGGGTCGAGCGCGGTGCGGGCGCGTTCGGCGCGGACGCCGTCCACGAACAGCTGCCGCGTGTCGGTGCCACGGGGAACGCTCGCCGTGTAGATGCCGCGAGCGGGGTCGGTGGGGGTGAAGCCGGTGACCCGCCGGGCGCCGGTGAGCACCGGCGTCTCGCCCGGGGCGGCCCGGAACGCGACCTTCGCGGCCGTCCGCGGCAGTTCGAGAGTCCGGTTCAGGCGGTAGGTTCCGCCGCGCAGGAGCACCGTGACGTCGCCGTGTTCCCCCGCGAGCCGCCGGGAAGCGCTTTCCAGCGAGCACGGGTGCGGAACCGAGCAGGCCGCGCCGTGGCCGTCCGGTGCCGCGACCAGGGTGCGGCCGGACGCCGCGCCCGCCGGAGCCGTCAGGGTGACACCCGTAAGCAGAACCGCGCCCAGTGCCGCACCCACAGCCGTGCTCAGCCGTCCGAAGTCCATGACCCGACGCTGGCACCTCATACATCAGATGTCAACGCACCTTCTGTCGTAGTCAGTGGGGTTACGTGGGAAAAGGCGGCTTAGACATCGGATGAATGTGCCGCTGGCTGGGACGGCGGCGACAGGGGACACCGCGGCGGAAGCCGCCCTCGCGAAGGCGTACCCCGTTCTGGTCGGGAACCGTCGAAAGTTCACCGGCGGTTCTTGCCGGTGTTCGCGTCGGCGGCCTAGCGTCGGGACGTCGTCCGATGCGGAGGTACGCATGAGCTCTGGGGACTTCAGCCGGCGGACGCTGCTGCGCGCGGGCGGCATGGCGGCCGCGGGCATGCTGCCCGGTGTCGCGTTCGCCGATCAGCCCGGTGGCGCCGGCAGCCAGACCCGGACCGTCACCGGCACGCTGGAACCGGACGTGCCGGACTGGTACTACCTGCCCGTCGGCGTCCCGCGCGGAGTGCGGCAGATCGACGTCGGCTACTCCTACGACAAGCCCCCGGTGCCCGCCGGCACCCGGGGGAACGCCTGCGACATCGGCATGTTCGGCCCCGAGGGCCACGAGCTGGGCACCGCCCGCGGCTTCCGCGGCTGGTCCGGCGGCTTCCGCGACCGGTTCTCGATCAGCGCGTCCGAAGCGACGCCCGGCTACCTCGCCGGGCCGATCGAGCCCGGCCGGTGGCACGTCATCCTCGGCCCATACACCGTCGCGCCCCAGGGCCTGCGCTACCGGGTCGACATCACGCTCACCTTCGGGCCCGGCGGCCCGCCGTTCAAGCCGAACCCGGCGCCCGAGACGGCGCCGGCCCGCGAACGCGGGCGTGCCTGGTACCGCGGC
Organism: Amycolatopsis vastitatis; assembly: GCF_002234595.1. Classification (GTDB taxonomy): domain Bacteria; phylum Actinomycetota; class Actinomycetes; order Mycobacteriales; family Pseudonocardiaceae; genus Amycolatopsis; species Amycolatopsis vastitatis. Next base: position 11,378 of record NZ_NMUL01000022.1, on the reverse strand, counting down.
GACAGCCACCTGCACACCGTCCACTCCGACGGCCGCCGCACGCCCGAGCAGCTCGTCGCCGACGCCCGTGCCGCCGGGCTCGACTTCATCGTCTCCACCGACCACAACACCTCCAGCTCGCAGCTGGTCTGGGGCGACTACGCCGCCGACGACCTGTTGATCCTCAACGGCGAAGAGGTGACGACCCGCTCCGGGCACTGGCCCGCCATCGGGCTGCCCGCCGGCACGTGGGTCGACTGGCGCTACCGGGCGGGCGACCCGCGGGACTTCCGGCGCTTCACCGACCAGGTGCACCGCGCGGGCGGCCTGGTCACCGCGGCGCACCCGTTCGCCAACTGCTTCGGCTGCACCTACGAATTCGCCTACGAGCTCGCCGACCTGGTCGAGGTGTGGAACGGCCCGTGGACCCAGGACGACGAGGCGAGCGTCGTCCACTGGGACGGGCTGCTGCGCGGCGGCCGGTTCGTCCCGGCGATCGGCGACTCCGACGCGCACAACCCCGACCAGCGGGTCGCGCTGCCGCACACCGTCGTCCTCGCCGACCGGCTGCGCCGCCGCGAGCTGCTGGCCGGGCTGAAGGCGGGCCGCTCGTGGCTGGCCGAGTCCGCGGCGGTGCAGCTGGACTTCACGGTCTCCGGTGGCGGCGCCGGCGCGGGCATCGGCGAACGGCTGGCCGTGGGCACCGGGACCCCGGTGACCGTCCGGGCGGTCGTCGGCGGGGTGCCGGGCACCACCGTCACCTTCCTGGACCAGCTCGGCCCGGAGCACACCGAGACCGTCGGCGACTCGGGGGCGGCCACGGTCACGTGGACGACCTACGCCCGCTACAGCCGGTGGGTGCGCGCCGAAGTCCGTCGCCCGTCCGGCGGTCCGAACACGACAGTGCCCCATGCGATGGTGGCCATGACGAACCCGATTTTCCTCGGCACCGGCCGCTGAACCCCCGCCCCGTGCACCGCGCCCCCCGGTTGGGCAGACTGGGACGAACGGGTGACAGGAGGCAGGGTGCGCGGTTGTGGCCTGAAGGTGGCCATCTTTCTGGGGGCGGTCGTCGTGCTGACCGCGGGGATCGTCGTGGCGGTGGTGCTGTCGCGCGGCTCCGTCCGCACGCCGGGGTGCACGGTGGCGCTGCCCGGTGAGAACGCGTCCGCGTACACGTTCACCCCGGAGCAGATGAACAACGCCGCGACGATCTCGGCCGTCGGGGCCAAGCTGGGCCTGCCCCCGCACGCGGCGACGATCGCGCTGGCCACGGCGTTGCAGGAGTCGAAGCTGCGCAACCTCGAGGGCGGTGACCGCGACTCGGTCGGGCTGTTCCAGCAGCGGCCGAGCCAGGGCTGGGGCACGGTCGCGCAGCTGCGCGACCCGGTCTACGCGGCGACGGAGTTCTACCAAAAGCTCGAGAAGCTTCCGAACTGGGAGACCCTGCCGATCACCGAAGCGGCGCAGGCCGTCCAGCGCTCCGGCGCCCCGGAGGCCTACGCGCAGTGGGAGCCGCAGTCCCGCGCGATGGCCGCCGCCTTCAACGGCCAGTTCCCGGCCGCGCTGACCTGCCGCAACCTGACCCTGGCCGCCCCCGCGGACCTCGCCGCGGCGGCGACGGGGGAACTGGGCGCGGCTCGCCTGAGCGGAGCCCACCCGGCCGGCCAGGGCTGGACGTACGCGACATGGCTGGTGGGCCGGGCGGAGGCCCTGGGAGTCGACAAGGTCAGCTTCGCCGGGCAGACGTGGACGGCGGAGTCCGGAGCCTGGGCGCCCGACTCGGCGGCCGGCCCGGACCTCTCGGTGCACCAGACGTCCGCCGCCCAGGTCAGCGAGTAGCGGCCGGGGTTGCGCCCGCCGCTGCCGGCCACGGCAGGCGAGGTCTCCCGACGGCCGGGCCCCAAGCGCCCCAATGTGGCGTTGGGTGCGTTGGATGCACCGAACGCCACATTGGGTGCGTTGGATGCACCGAACGCCACATTGGGTGCGTTGGACGCACCGAACGCCACATTGGGTGCGTTGGACGCACCGAACGCCACTTTGGGGCGCATGAGGACCAGGCCGGGTCAGCGGGTGGCGGCGGCCCAGCGGACCGCGGGCCCCATCGCCCAGCCGGCGACCGCGAAGACCGCGCCCATGAGCAGCCAGCCCGGCAGGCCCCAGCCGATGACGACCGTGCTCAGCAGTACCGGTCCGATCGCGCGCGCCACCGACGTTCCCGTGCCGAAGAAGCCCTGGTACTGACCCTGCTTGTCCGCGGGCGCAAGGGCGAAGCCGATCTCCCAGGACCCCGCCGACTGCAGCATTTCGCCCAGCACCTGTACCAGCGCGCCCACCGCCAGCACCCCGAAAGCGGTCCACGGCGAGGTGCCGGATGCCGAAAGCGCGAAGGCCACGCAGGAGGCGAGCAGCAGCACCCCCGAACGGCGGACCATCCGCGCCGCCGAGCCGATGCTCGCCACCCGGCCCGCGACGCGGACCTGCAGCAGCACCACCACGACCGTGTTGAGCACGAACAGCGCGGACACCGTCCAGCCCGGCGCGGCCGTCCGCTCGACGATCCACAAGGGAATCGCCACGCTCAGCAAGGGCATGCGCAGCAACAGGATCGCGTTGAGCACCGTCACGAGCGCGTACGGCCGGTCGCGCAGCACGGCCAGTTTCGGTTCGCCGGTGCGCGAGGCCGAGGAAGCCGGGACCGCCGGCAGCGCGTACAGCAGCGCCGCGGTCACGACGAAGCTCGCCGCGTCGAGCACGAAGACCGTCAGGTACGCCGAGGCCGTGTCGGCCGCCAGGGCCAGCCCGCCCAGGCCGGCGCCGACGGCGAGACCGGCGTTGCCCGCGGACTGCAGGTGCGCCCGGACGCGCGTCCGCCGCTCCGGGTCGGCGAGCGCGGCCAGCAGGGCCTGGCGGGCGGCCGCCAGCCCGGTCTGGCAACTGCCGTAGAGGCACGCGGCCATGACGAACGGCAGGGGCGAGCGGACCACGAGGAAGGCCAGGATCGACGTGCCCGTCGCCAAGGCCAGCAGCACCGCCGAGCCGCGGGCGCCGTGGCGGTCGGCGAGGTGGCCGAGGGGCACGCCGGCGACCGAGCCGACCGCCCAGCCGAGCGTGAGCCCGAGCCCGACCTGCGCCGGCGTCAGCCCGGCGATCCGCGTGAAGAACAGCACCGAGCAGGTCAGGAACGCGCCGTCGCCGAGCGAGCCCGCCAGCTGGGCGGCGGCGAGCAGCCGGCCGGGGCGCCGGGTCGCCGGGCGTTCGAGAGTCACCGTCATACCGGTCACGTTAGGGCGAAACTTGGCCCTGTCCCAGATCCAATTCCGACCACTTGCAGTGGGCCAATGTAAGGTCGCGGGATGGACTTCCACGTCAGCTTGGCCGGGCGTGGCGACCTCAGCGTCCGGATCTACCGGCAGCTGCGCGACGCCGTGCTGGACGGCAGGCTGCGGGCGGGGGAGCGGCTGCCGCCGACGCGGGAGCTGGCGCGGCGCCTGGCCGTTTCGCGCAACACCGTCGCGGTCGCCTACGACCGCCTGACCGCCGACGGCTTCCTGACCGGCCGCGTCGGCGCCGGGACGTACGTCTGCGCCGAGCTTCCCGCGCCGAAGCCCCGCAAGGCCGCTTCGGTGCCGGGGCCGCGGCCGAAGGCGGTGTGGCGGTCGCTGCCGCCGCCGGCCGCCGCCGCGGCGCGGGCGCCGGTGTACGACTTCCGCGTCGGCATCCCCGACGCCGCGCTGTTCCCGCTGGAAACCTGGCGGCGGCTGCTCGCGCGGGAGCTGCGGGACGCCGCCGGGTTCGCCCGCTACGCCGATCCGGGCGGGCACCCGGGCCTGCGTGCGGCGATCGCGCGGCACGCCGGCGTCTCCCGCTCGGTGCGTGCCGACGCGGACGACGTGCTCGTCACCCAGGGCGCACAGCAGGCCCTGGACCTGCTGTGCCGCGTGCTCCTGGAGCCCGGCGACCGGGTGGCCGTCGAGGAGCCGGGGTACCGGCTGGCGAAACTGCTCTTCGCTTCGCACGGCGCCGACGTCGTCGGAGTTCCGGTGGACGGCGAAGGCCTCGACGTCGCCTCGCTGCCCCCGCGGACGAAGCTGGTGTACGTCACGCCGTCGCACCAGTTCCCGCTCGGCACGCCGATGTCCCTCGCGCGGCGCACGGCGCTGCTGGAGTGGGCCGGACGCGCCGGCGCGGTCGTCGTCGAGGACGACTACGACAGCGAGTTCCGGTTCTCCGACCGTCCCCTGGAACCGTTGCAGAGCCTGGACCGCGCGGGGCGGGTGGCCTACGTCGGTTCGTTCTCCAAGACGCTGCTTCCCATGCTGCGCCTGGGTTTCCTGGTCGCCCCGCCGTCGCTGCGGGACGCCCTGCGGCACGCGCGGCAGCTGTCGGACTGGCACGGCGATCTGCCCGCTCAGGCCGCGTTGGCCCGGTTCGTCGACGAAGGCCTGTTCGCCCGCCACCTCCGCCGCGCGACGAAGGTGTACGCCGAGCGCCACGAGCGGATCACGGCAACGCTGGAAAGCGCCTTCGCGAGCCGCTTGCGGCTGGTGCCTTCGGCCGCGGGCCTGCACCTGTGTGCCTTCGCGGAGGAGGGCACCGACCTGGAGCCGGTCGCCGCCCGCGCGGCGGCGGCCGGCGCGGCGGTCCAGACGCTGTCCGATCTCTGCGGCGGCTTCCCGCGGCCGGGCCTGGTCCTCGGCTACGGCTCGATCCCCCTGGACCGCATCGACGACGGCCTCGCGGCGCTCGACCGCGCCTGGGCACCCCGCTGAGCGCGGGCCTCGAGCGCCGCCAGGGTGTGTTCGATCGACCGGACGTTGTAGCCGGGCCGGTCGGCGCGGCCGGTCACGCGCGGGCCCATGAACTTCCGCACCACCCAGCTGCCGATCCGGTACCAGTTCTCGGTGACCAGGCAGCCGGTCGCGCTCGGCGCCAGCACGTATTCCCACCGCGAAACCCGCGAGCCGAGCGGCGTCCGCACGTCGAAGGCGAACCGGCGGTCCGGCTCGAACGCGACCACCCGCACCCGCGTCCACCAGCGCAGCTCGCCGTTGCGGTTGCGGCCGCGGAACCGCGCCCCGAGCGCCGGGCCGGTGCCGTCCAGCCACCGGCCGCCGACGTTCTCCGGGCTCAGCTCGCCCATCCGCGGCAGGTCGGTGACCCACGACCACACCGCGGCGGGGGTGGCCGGGACGTCGATGCTGCGGGAAATCGTCGGTTCCACGTCACGACGGTGACAGCGCCGCGCCGCCCGGGGCAAGGAATCCCGGCGTTGTCCGCAGCCGGGAAGAGCCGGTCCGGGGACCCGCGGTTGCGACCGGACCGTTCTGGGTACTACGCGCGCGGAGGAGTCTCGACACGGAGGGTGCGGTGGTCAGCGTGATCCCGATCGAGGTCGTGGGCATGGCCGTTCCGGTGCCGGGTGAGGCACCGTTGATGCTCCTTCGCGAGCCGGAGGGCGCTCGCCGCTGGCTCGCGATCATGATCGGGTACGGCGAGGCCGAAGCCCTCGTCCGGGCCCGGGAGCAGATCGCGCTGCCGCGCCCGGGCACGATCGAGCTGCTCGGCGACGTGCTCGCGGCGTTCGGCCAGGGCCTGGCCGCGGTCGAGCTGACCGAGGTGCGGGACGGGATCTTCTACGCGGACCTCGTCCTCGCCTCCGGCACCCGCGTGTCGGCCCGCCCGAGCGACGCGGTCGCGCTCGGCCTGCGCCAGGGCGCGCCGATCAGCGTCGCCGAAGAGGTGCTCGACGTCGCGTCCGTGCAGCTCGAAGTCGAGCAGGAGACCGAAGGCCCGGCCGTCGACGCGCTGGACGCCGACGCCGAAGTCGCCCGGTTCCGCGCCGAACTCGACGACCTGCGGCCGGAGGACTTCGGCGACCCCGAGTGAGAATGTTCTCCCGCCGCCGATGAATCCCGGCCGCGGTGCCGGTACACCCACCGAGGCCGGCCGGAGGGAGAACGATGCAGGACTTCGCCGCGCGCACCGAGCCGCACCGGCGTGAGCTGCTGGCGCACTGCTACCGGATGCTCGGCTCGGTGCACGAGGCCGAGGACCTGGTGCAGGAGACCCTGGTGCGCGCCTGGAAGGCGTGGGCGGGCTACGACCCGGCCCGCGCCTCGGTGCGCACCTGGCTGTACCGGATCGCGACCAACGCGTGCCTGACGGCGCTCGAAGGGCGGGCGCGGCGGCCGCTACCGTCCGGCCTCGGCGGCCCGGCGGGCGACCCGCACGCGCCGTTGACGCCGTCGTTCGAAGTCCCCTGGCTGCAGCCGTTCCCGGACGCGCGGCTGGACGACCCCGGCCTGCGCCTGGCCCGCCGCGGCACCCTGCGGCTGGCGTTGCTGGCGGCGATGCAGACGCTGCCGCCGAAGCAGCGCGCGGTGCTGATCCTTCGGGACGTCCTGGAGTTCAGCGCGGCGGAGGTGGCCGGTTTCCTGGACACGACACCCGCGGCCGTGAACAGCGCCTTGCAGCGTGCCCGCGCCGGGCTCGGCGGCCTGTCGGCGGACGAAGTGGCCGAACCGGACGACACGGCGGTGGAAGCGGTCCTGGACCGGTACGTGCGGGCGTTCGAACGGGCCGACGTCGCGGGCCTGGTCGAGCTGCTGACCGACGACGTCGTGATGGAGATGCCGCCCGTGCCGCTCTGGTTCCGCGGCCGGGACGCCTACGGCCGGTTCCTGGACCGCCTGTTCGCCCTGCGCGGCCCGGGCTGGCGCATGACGCGCACGGCGGCCAACGGCCAGCCCGCGCTGGCGGCGTACTGCCGCGACGACGCCGGCGTGCACCGGCTGCACACCCTCCAGGTGTTCACCGTGACGGGGTCGCGGGTCGCGCACAACGTCGTGTTCGCCGATCCGGCCGTGCTGGCGGCGTTCGACCTCCCGGCGGCTCAGCCGGCGGCGCGGGCTTCCGACGGACGGCCGTAGGCGCCGCCGTCGTTGCTGCGCTGCAGCAGGCCCTCGTCGACCAGGTAGCGGCGCAGCGTCGCGTGGTCGTCGTGGACCATCGACAGCTTCTCGCGCACTTCCTGCTCGGTGTAGAGCCGCCCGGGCTCGAACCGCTCGGCGAGGTAGGCGAGCAGCAGCTGCCGTCGCTTGCCCGAGTGCGGGATCGTGACGAGCCGGCCGCGGCTGAACAAACTGTCGAGCGGGTCCGCCGGCGCCTTGCCGAGCGCGTCGCGGAACACTTCGGGCACGGCCCGGTAGTGGTCTTCGTCCTCGGTGACGAGCCCCGCGCCGACCAGCCGCTTCGCGAGCTTGGCCGGGACACCGGCGACGGGAAGTCCTTCCGGCGCGGCGCAGATGCGGGCGAACAGGTGCAGGCGATCGGCGTCCGCGAGGGCGGACACCAGCGCTTCCGGTACGGCCATGGTGCCCGACCGTACCGGTGGTCCTGCCCGGGGTGAACCCGGTTTCGCGCACCGGGCGGACGGTTCGCGGGCGGGCCGGTAGGTTGCCACCGTGCCTCGTCCGTCCGTGACCGTGCCCGAGGAGGTGCTGCGCGCCTCGATCGTGGACCGGCTGTTCGCGCGCGAGGACGACGTGCGTCCGCTGTTCACCCACCAGGACCACAGCCGCGGCGTCGAGCACACGCTGACGTGGGCGGAGTTCGCCGCCCGCGTCCGGGTCGTCGCGGGCGGCCTTCGCCGGGTCGCCGAGCCGGGGGAGCGGATCGCCATACTCGCGGGCCAGGAACTGGCTTATCCGCTGGCGTTCTTCGGCGCGCTGGCCGCCGGTCTCGTCGCGGTCCCGCTGATGGCACCCGCGAACGCCGCGCAGGCCGAGCGGCTCACCGGCGTCCTGGCCGACTCCGGGGCGCGCGTGTGGCTGACGTCGTCGGCCGCCGCGGCGAAGGTCCGCGAGTTCGGCGACCCCCTGGTGGTCGAGGAGCTGACCGGCCCGGGCACTGATCCGGTACCGGCCATGCCGGAAAGCCCGGCGTACCTGCAATACACGTCGGGCTCGACGCGCGAACCGGCCGGCGCGGTGATCCCGCACCGGGCGATCGTCGCGGCCTGCTGGCAGGGGAGCCGGGCCTACGCCGTCGACGAGGGCACGACCTGCGCGGGCTGGATCCCGTTCTTCCACGACATGGGCCTGATCCAGCTGCTGTGCCTGCCCGTCTTCGCCGGCGCGCGGTCGGTGTTCATGGCCCCGGCCGAGTTCGTGCACCGGCCGCGGCGGTGGCTGCGGCAGCTGGCGGACCACCCCGCGGTGTTCACCGCCGCCCCGAACTTCGCCTACGACCTGGCGGCCGACGCGGGTCACGGTGACGACGACCTCGACCTCTCGGACGTGCGGGTCGCGCTCAACGGCAGCGAGCCCGTCCGGCCGCGGACGGTCGAGCGCTTCCAGGAGGTCTTCGGCCCGCACGGGTTCCGGCGCGAAGCCCACCGGCCGTCCTACGGGCTCGCCGAAGCCACCGTGTACGTCGCGAGCGCGGGGCCGGAAGGCCCGCGCGGCGCGGTGTTCGACCGCGAAGCCCTCGCGCAGGGCCGCGCGGTGGAAGCGGCGGACGGGCAGGAACTCGTTTCGGTGGGCCGTCCTGTCGGGCAGCTCGTGCGGATCGTCCGCGACGGGCGGGAACAGCCCGAGGGCGTGGCCGGCGAGATCTGGGTGCACGGCCCGAACGTCGCGACCGGCTACTGGGGCCGCGGCGACACCGCCACGTTCGGCGCCAAGCTCGACGGCCTCGGCGGCTGGCTGCGCACCGGCGACCTGGGTGTCGTGCACCGCGGCGACCTCTACGTCACCGGACGGCTCAAGGACCTGATCGTCATCGACGGCCGCAACTTCCACCCGCAGGACATCGAAGCCGCGGCCGGGGAGGCCCACCCCGCGGTCCGCCGCGACCGCGTGGCCGCGTTCGGGGTCGCCGACGAAAGCGGCGAGGGCGCGGTGGTGGTGGCGGAATGGGCGCGCGGTGCCGACGCGGACTCCCAGGAGGTCACCCGGGCGGTGCTGCGCGCGGTTTCGCGGGAACACGACCTCACGCTGCGTGCGGTACATCTGGTCCCTTCCGGCGGACTTCCGCGCACATCGAGCGGCAAGGTCGCCCGGTCGGCCGCCAAGGCACGTTATGGTGGCGCCCGTGGGTGATCACCGCGCCGAGGTCACGAAGGTCGTCAGCGACACCTTCCGGCTCGACCCGGCTCTCGTCGAGCCCGACGCCACCCTGGAAGAGCTGGGCATCGACTCGAAGGGCCGGATCCGCCTGCTGGCGGCACTGGAGGTCTACTACGGGGTGACGATCGACCTGGAGCAGCTCGATCGGTTCACCGACGTGGGATCCGTGGCCGACGTGCTCGCGGAAGCCCTGGGAACTGGCGGATCCGAGGAGAGGCGCTGAGATGAGCAGCGGGGGGTACACCGCGACGACGGAAGCGTTGTCGACGGCGGCCAAGACCATCGGCGATCTGGCGGAGCATCTGCTCGACGACAACCCGGACCTGCAGAACTCGCAGGTGACGGCGGAGAAGTTCGGCCGGGCGCACACCGCCCACGGGGAAAAGTACGCCACCGGCGCGAAAGCGCTGTGGGCCGCGGTCTCCGCGTACAGCAGCACGCTGGGCTCGTTCGGCACGAACATCGGCACGGCCGGCAAGAGCTACGGCGCCAACGAGGGCGACCAGGCCGGCGCGATCACGAACGCCGGGGGCTCGCTCTGATGGCGGACAAGAAGAAGTGGTCCGACGTCAAGGCGATCTTGGACGACCCGAGCGTGCCGCCCGGCCAGAAGAGCGCGCTGATCAGCAGCTGGCTGCGGGAGAACCCGCCACCGCCGCCGTTCCTGGCCGACTCCGAGCCGGACGACATCAAGCAGAAGCGGCAGGAAGCCGACAAGTACGCGCGGGCCTTCAACGCGAACCCGCTGTTCGCCGGCCAGTCGGTCGACGAGGCCTACGACAAGGCCAAGAAGAGCGGCGACCAGAACAGCTACAACGAAGACCAGGAAAAGAAGGCCGTCGACGAGGGCAAGACCAAGCTCGACAGCACCCAGCCGCCGTCGGCGGAGGGGACCACCGGGACCAAGACGTCCGACGAGATCTTCGACGCCGCCGCGCCCGCGTTGAAGCTGTTCGAGACGTTCGGGTCGCTGCTGGCGAAGATCCCGGCCGACTGCCGCGGCAACACCCGCGCGCTGGACCTCGACAAGGACATCCGCCAGCCGTTCGACGAGCAGCGGGGCATCAGCTTCAAGGACTTCGTCGACGACGCCGCGCACTTCAAGCGCGGTTCGGAGACCGTGGACCGGACGGCGCAGGACACCGGGTCCCAGCTGGGCACCCTCTTCCGGACCTGGACCGGCGCCGGCGCCGACGCGGCGTCCGACACCTACGACGAGAAGATCCAGCCGAAGGCGGTGAAGCTGTCGCAAACGCTCGGCGGCGCGAGCGAAGCGACGCTGCACACCGCGACCACGGTGTTCCAGCTGTGCAAGGGCAAGGCCGACGCGGTCATCGCCCTGTACACCGACTTGGTCGGCAAGGCCGACTACACGATGGCGCAGAAGGTCGTCGCCGTCGCCAACGGCGAGCACGGCAGCAAGGACGACCTGGCCCAGATCGCGGGCTGGATGGACCTCAACTTCGGCACCAACCTGATCAAGACGCTCAACGACCAGGGCTGCTGCGACGGCGACGAGATCAAGAAGCACGGCCAGGACCTGGCCAAGCAGTGGGTGCAGAACCAGTTCAACCCCGACATGTGGGACCGGCTGTACCAGGGGTTCGCGAAGACCTGCAAGGACACAAAGGACCTCGTCGACCAGGCGTACGACGCGCTCGACAAGGTCATGGGCTCGGTGCGCAACGAGTTCGAGGGCGTGACGCTGCCGGGTGGCACGGGGACGGGTGGCGCGGGTACCGGTGGTGGAACCGGCGGCGGCTCGGGCGGTGGTTCCGGGACTGGCGGCTCGGGCAGCGGCTCGGGTTCCGGCGGCTCGGGTAGCGGTAGCGGCTCGGGTTCGGGCACCGGCTCGGGTGCGGGCGGTTCGGGTTCCGGTGGTGGCTCGGGATCTGGTGCCACGCCGCCGCCGATCCCGGATGTGGACACGCCATCCGGGACGGGATCCGCGGGCGGTTCGGGTTCTCCGGGCGGCTCGCCGGGTGGTCAGGACACGGCGGACGCGGAAGCCGAGAAGCAGAAGGCCGCAGCGGAGGCGGAAGCGGCGAAGCAGAAGGCCTCGGACGCGTTGAAGTCGCTCGACGGTCCCCCGATCCAGACCGAGTCGGGCGCGGGTTCGTCCGGCTCCTCGGGGTCCGGGAGCGGCGCCACACCACCGCCGATCCCGGACGTGGACACGCCCTCCGGCGCCGGTTCTTCGGGCGGAGCCGGCGGTTCGGGCGACCAGGACGCGGCGGCGGAGGCGGCGAAGCAGAAGGCTGCCGA
>NZ_NMUL01000021.1 GCF_002234595.1 Amycolatopsis vastitatis | reverse complement strand
GACGGCGACCCGATCAAGACCGAAACCGGCGAAGGGCTCGGCGGCGCCGACGACGGCAAGGAGGCCGCGGAAGGCGCGGCCGAAGAGGCCAAGAAGAAGGCCGAGGAGGCCCTGCACGGCCTCGACGGCGACCAGGACGGGAAGCCCGACGGCCTGCTCGGCGAGGACGACGGCGACCGCGACACCCTCAAGGTCAAGCAGGGCGACAAGACCTTCGAGATGACCGAGCCCGACCACGACGGCAAGATGGACATCAAGGTCGGCGACGGGCCCGGCGACCCGAAGGACTTCAAGCTCGACTGGTCCACGGACGGTCCACAAGGGACGGACGACGGCTGCTACCGCCCGGGCGACGACGGCAAGATCCACATCGAAGACGGCGACCTCAAGATCACCGCCGAACGCCCGGACGGTCCGGAAGGCCCCACGGTCGTGACCGTCGACGACGGCAGCGGCACCCCGACGACCTACACCCTCGGCGAGGACGACAAGCCGTCGGACGCCCTCGGCGACACACCCGGCAAGCGCGACGACGACCTGCCCACCCACCGCGGCACCCTCGAGGACCTCGGCACGGCCACCGACGGTTCCGGCGCGCACCACAGCCCGGACGGCTCGCCCGGCGGTGACAGCCCCGGCCAGCACGGCGGCGGCGACGGTTCGCACGGCGGCGGCGACGGTGGTGCCGGGTCGCACCACGGCGGATCCGGCGCGGCCGGGTTCGGCGGCGGTGCGCACGGCGGTCCGTCGACGGCCGGGTTCGACCCGTCCGGCGCCGGGCTCGGCGACACGCCGACGTCCGGCGGCGCCCACACCGGTGTCGGACTCGCCCAGCCGCAGCCGGCGGCCGCCGCGTTCGCGCCCGCCGGTGCGACCGCCGGCACCGGCGGCCAGCCGACGTCCGGGATGCCGGGCATGGGCGCCATGGGCGGTGGCGCGCACGGCGGCGGCGGCGGGGGAGACACCGAACGGCGGTCCTCGGCCTACCGGATCGACGGCGCGGTGTTCGACAACCTCGGCGAGCCCGGCCGCCGGATCATCGGCTCCTTGAACGACGACGAAGACCCGGCGTCCGCCCGGACCTGGTAGGAGGACGCATGACCGACATCACCGGGATCAAGGCCGAACTCGACGGCCTCGTCCGCGAACAGGCCGACCGCCGGGCCCTGCGGGAACACCAGGGCGAAGAGATCAAGGCCCGGTCGCACGAGTACATGACCAAGCAGGTCCAGGCGGCGGAGCGGTACGTGATGCACCGCCGCGAGCTCGCGCAGCGGAAGACCAAATCCGGCTGGAGCACCGACCGGACGCACGGGGAGCCGCCGTCGGCCTTCGACGACGGGGTGGAGTTCCCCGGCGCCGGCGAGGCCCCGCCGTTCGCACCGGGGCGCCCGGCCAGGGACGAGTCACCCCGGCACGCCCGGCGTCACCGCGCGGCGGAGGACGCCGACGAGTTCGACAACAACCCTTGGTGAGACCGTCCACAGTGGACGTCACGGTCGCCAGAGGTCGACGGCGATCCCGGGCAGCCGCTCGGTGAACGTCCCGTCCGGGCTCGCCCGGTGCAACAGTTCCCGCAGCTCCCTCTCGAACTCCGCGCGGCGGTCGCCGAACAGGGACGGCGTCGAGCTGGACAGCGAGAAGACCGCGGCGACGACCTCGTCGGCGGTGCGGCTGAAGACCCACCCCGGGACCTCGAACCGCCGCGGCCCGGTGAACCCCGCGCCGCGGTAGATCGCCGGTTCGCCGCCGGGCGTGCCTCCCGGGAGGACGCTCCGTCCCGCGCGCCGCACCGGGCCGAGGTACTTCCGCACCAGCTCGGTGATCGCCTCGTGGGGGACTGATCCGTCGACGCCCTCGTGCGTGGTCGCGTGCACGTGGGCGCAGCACCCGCCGGGCTCGAGCATCCCGTGCACCGCCGCGGCGACCCCGGCCCGGTCGAACCAGTGGAACGACTGGGCGAAGGTGACCAGCCGGAACCGGCCGAGCCCCGCGGGCAGCTCCTCCGCGCGCCGGTGCACCCACCGGCAGTTCGTGACTCCCGCCGCCTGACGGCTCGCTTCGCCGAGCATCTCCGCGTCGGCGTCGAGCCCGACCGCCTCCTCGAACATCCCCGCCAGCAGCAGGGTCAGCGAGCCGGGGCCGCAGCCGACGTCGAGCAGGCGTCCGGTGCCGTCCAGCCCGAGTTCGGTGGCGAACGCCGCCGCCAGCTCGGGTGGGTACGCGGCCCGGCCCCGCGGGTAGTACTCCGCACTGCCCGAGTAGAGGGACGGGTCCCATTCCCACGTGTCCGCCATGCCCTCAGCGTAGATACTCGGGTGTCATGGACTCCGCGAACTGGTGGCGCGACGCCGTGGTCTACGAGGTCTACGTACGCAGCTTCGCCGACGCGGACGGCGACGGCACCGGAGATCTCGCCGGCCTGCGCTCCCGGCTCGGCTACCTGGCCGATCTCGGCGTCGACGCCGTGTGGACCACGCCGTGGTACCGCTCGCCGATGGTCGACGGGGGCTACGACGTCCAGGACCACCGGTCCGTCGACCCGCTGTTCGGCACCGACGCCGACGCGCTCGCGCTGATCGCCGAAGCGCACCGGCTCGGGCTGCGGGTGCTGATCGACGTCGTGCCGAACCACACCTCCGACCGGCACCGGTGGTTCCGGGCCGCGCTGGCCGCCGGGCCCGGCTCGCCGGAACGCGCGCGCTACCACTTCCGGCCCGGCCGCGGCGCGGACGGCGAACGGCCGCCGACCGACTGGCGCAGCGTCTTCGGCGGTCCCGCCTGGACGCGCGCGGCCGACGGCGAGTGGTACCTGCACCTGTTCGCCCCCGAGCAGCCCGACCTGAACTGGGACCACGCCGGGGTGCGCGCCGAATTCGAGGACCTGCTGCGGTTCTGGTTCGCCCGCGGGGTCGATGGCGTCCGCATCGACGTCGCCCACGGCCTGCTCAAGGATCCGGCGTTCCCCGACCTCGGTGTCGGCGACGAGGGGATCGTCCGGCCGCCCGACCGCAGCCGTCACCCGCACTGGGACCGCGACGGCGTGCACGACATCTACCGCTCGTGGCGCGCGGTCGCCGGAGAGTTCGGCCCGGACCGGGTGTTCGTCGCCGAGGCGTGGGTCGACCGGCCCGATCGCCTCGCGCGGTACATCCGCCCGGACGAGCTGCACACCGCGTTCAACTTCGACTTCCTGCGCTGTGCCTGGGACGCCGGCGCGTTGCGGGAGGTGATCGACTCGACGATCGAGGCCCTGCACGCGGTGGGCGCGCCCGCGACGTGGGTGCTGTCGAACCACGACGTCGTCCGGCCCGTGACGCGGTTCGCCGATCACCTCGCCCTGGGCCGGCGGCGGGCGCGGGCCGCACTGCTGCTGATGCTCGCCCTGCCCGGTGGCGCCTACCTGTACCAGGGCGAGGAACTGGGGCTGGACGAGGTCGGGGACCTGCCCGAGGCCGTGCTCGCCGACCCGACGTGGGAACGGTCCGGCCGCACCCGGCGCGGCCGCGACGGCTGCCGGGTGCCGCTGCCGTGGTCGGGGAGCGAGCCGCCGTTCGGGTTCACCGATGGCGACGCGCGGACGTGGCTGCCGCAACCGGCCCGGTGGCGGACGATGACCGCGCGGGCTCAGGCGGACGATCCGGGCTCGATGCTGTGCCTCTCCCGCGCCGCCCTCGCCACGCGGCGGGAGCACCCGGCACTGGGGGACGGGACGATGACGTGGACGCCCGCGCCGGACGGCGTCCTGTCCTTCACCCGCGAGCCGGGGTTCGGGTGCGTGGTGAACCTGGCGGCCGAGCCGTGCGAGCTCCCGGACGGCGCACGGGTGCTGCTGGCGAGCGGGCCGCTCGACGGCGGCCGGGTGCCGCCGGACACCGCGGTGTGGCTCGGGAGGAGTTGAGGGAGCCTCACCCGGAAGGGAGTGTGTGAAACCGGCGCGACGGGGTATCCGGTCCCGTTCGTTCCGCCGCCGATCGAGCCGGAGGTCTTCCGATGCCCGCGCGAACCGCACCGCCGCCCGCCACCGACGTCGTCGGCCTGGCGCTGAAAGTCCTTGCGGCCCAAGGCTTGAGCCGCTCGGCCGCGCACGCCGCACTGGTTTCGATGGCGCAGGACAGAGGTCTCCCGGTGGCGCGCTGCGCGGCGCTGGTGGTGGCCGCGGTCGACGGGAGGGCGAGCTGATGGCCGTCACCGGAGGGTTCCCGCGGGCCGTGAACGAGGACACCGCCTCGGTGGGCGGCGGTGTGCTGCTCGCCGTCGGGCTGGTCGTCGCGTTCTTCACCTGGTGGTCGTGGTGGACGGCGGCGGGCCTCGCGCTGGCGGGCGCGGGCGCGCTGTGGCTCACCGTGGCGAACCGGGACGAGTAACCCACCCGCGAAGGGGAAGCCTCCTCCAACGACCACCGATCGAGGAGGAGATTCTCCATGGCGGAGAACGACGAGGACGTCATCGAGCTGCTGCAGCGGCAGCACCGGGAGATCCGCGAGCTGTTCGCCGGGCTGGACACCGCCGACGGCGACCGGCGGCGGGAGCTGTTCCACGACCTCGTGCGGTTGCTGGCGGTGCACGAGACCGCGGAGGAATTGGTCGTGCACCCCGAAATCCGCGACCTGGAGCCCGCGGCGAGGCCCGTCGTCGAGGCCCGGCTGGGCGAGGAGCACCGGGCGAAGGAGCTGCTGACCACCCTGCAGAAGATGGGCACCGAAGCCGACGGGTTCGACACCCTGCTCGTGCAGCTGCGGGACGACGTCCTCGCGCACGCCGAGCATGAAGAGCGCGAGGAGTTCCCGCTGCTGCGTGCCCACCGCCCGCCGGAGCGGCTGCGGGCCATGGCCGCGACGGCCAAGCTGGCCGAAGCGGTGGCGCCGACCCGGCCGCACCCCGGCGTGGAGAGCGCGAAGGCGAACCTCCTGCTGGGCCCGCCGGCGGCGATCATGGACCGGGCGCGCGACCTGATCCGCGGCGCGCTGAGGAGCTGACCGCGATGACGGATCCGGACGGCGAACCGGTCGACCCCGAGGAGTTCGCGGAGGAGGCCGGGCTGGACCCGACGCCGCAGGAAGTGGCCGAGTACGAAGAGCTGGCGAAGAAGAACCCGCCCTGGTCGTCGCCGGACTGAGTGCTTTCGGGGGTTCCGGGTGGCGGAGCCCCCGGCTCGAGGCGGAGCCTCGGTTGGGCGCTGAGTGCTTTCGGGGGTTCCGGGTGGCGGAGTCCCCGGCTCGAGGCGGAGCCTCGGTTGGGCGCTGGGTGCTTTCGGGGTTCCGGGTGGCGGAGTCCCCGGCCGAGGCGGAGCCTCGGTTGGGCCCTGAGTGGGTACTCCCTCCGCATGGCGGAAGGCTCGGCCCGCAAACTGCGGCGTTACCAGGAGATGCGCGACTTCGGCCGCACGGCCGAGCCGTCGGGCGGGGCGGCGGGCGGCCCGGACAGCCACCGGTTCGTGGTGCAGCGGCATCGGGCCCGCCGGCTGCACTACGACTTCCGGCTGGAACTCGGCGGCGTGCTGGTCAGCTGGGCGGTGCCGAAGGGACCCACGCTGGACCCGAAGGCCCGCCGGCTGGCTGTGCACGTCGAAGATCACCCGAT
This sequence comes from Amycolatopsis vastitatis, assembly GCF_002234595.1. Lineage (GTDB taxonomy): Bacteria > Actinomycetota > Actinomycetes > Mycobacteriales > Pseudonocardiaceae > Amycolatopsis > Amycolatopsis vastitatis. The sequence goes on along the minus strand of NZ_NMUL01000021.1, from coordinate 346,635 downwards.
CGAGTACGCCGACTTCGAGGGTGTCATCCCGCGCGGCGAGTACGGGGGTGGGGACGTCATCGTCTGGGACCGCGGCGTCTGGCAGCCGGTCGAACCCGATCCGGCGCGGGCGATCGAGGACGGGACCCTGCACTTCGACCTCGACGGCGAGAAGCTGGCCGGGCGGTTCGTCCTGGTCCGCACCCGCCGCGACGGCGGGGACAAGGAGCAGTGGTTCCTGCTGCACAAGGACGACGAGCACGCCCGGGCCGGCTGGGACGCCGAGGAGCATCCGCGCTCGGTGAAGAGCGGCCGCACGAACGACGAAGTGGCGGCCGCGCCCGCGGCGTTGTGGCACGGCGACCGGCCGGCCGCCGAGGCGGAAGAACCGGTGGGGTTCGCGGCCGCGACCGAGGACGAGCTGGCCGCCCTGGACGCGCTCGGCGCCAAGGGCCGGTGGTCGGTCGGCGGCCGGGAGCTGGCCCTGACCAACCTGGACAAGGTGCTCTTCCCGGCCGACGGCGGCGGTGAGCCCGTCACCAAGCGGGACCTGATCCGCTACTACGTCACGGTCGGGCCGGTCATGCTGCCGTACCTGGCCGGCCGTCCCCTCAACACCCACCGGTTCCCCCAGGGCGTCACCGAGCCGGGCTTCTGGCAGAAGGAGGTCCCGCAGCACGCACCGGACTGGCTGACGACGTGGCGCAACGAACGTGCCCGGCCGGGGGAGACCCGGCGGTACGTCGTGGCCGACAGCGTCGCGACACTGGCGTGGCTGGCGAACTACGGCGCGTTGGAACTGCACGCCTGGACTTCCCGCGCCGCCGACGTCGACCACCCGACGTGGGTGTTGTTCGACATCGACCCAGGGCTCGAGACGTCGTTCGACGAGGTGCTGGAGCTGGCACGGCTGCACCGAACCGCGCTGGAGCACTTCGGCCTGACCGGGCGGCCCAAGGTGACGGGCCAGAGGGGGATCCAGGTCTGGGTGCCGATCGCGCCGCACTGCACTTTCGAGCAGACCCGCACGTGGGCCGAGACGGTGTCCAAGACGATCGGGCGCGTCCTGCCGGACCTGGTCAGCTGGGCCTGGACGAAGGACAAGCGTGGCGGCCGCGCCCGGCTCGACTACACGCAGAACGTGCTCAACAAGACCCTCGTCGCGCCCTACAGCGTCCGGCCCCGGCCCGGCGCGCCGGTGTCGGTGCCGCTGGAGTGGGACGAGCTCGACGACCCGCGGCTCGCCCCGGACCGGTGGACGATCCGTGACGTCCCGGACCGCCTGGCCGAGCGGGGTGACCCCTTCGCGGCGCTGCTGGGTCTCGAGCAGAAGCTGCCCGGCCTGTAGCCGTTCCCCCCAATGTCATGAACGGCTCTTTCCTGTCACCGGACGACAGGAAAGAGTCGTTCATGACATCAGCGAGCCGCGGCTCTCAGGCGTCGACGGTTTCCAGGCGGCGGGGCTGGAGCCGGTCGAGCTCCGCGCGGGACAGGCGCGGGCGCCCGCCGGCGTGCTCGGTGGTCGACGCGGCCGCCGCCACCGCCAGGCTCGCCGCCGTCTCCAGCGGGCGACGGCGGGTGAGCGCCGCGGTCAGCGTGGCCACCAGCGCGTCCCCGGCGCCGGTGGGGTCGACGACCTGCGTCTCGACGTGCGGCACGAACCACGTGCCTTCCGGCCCGGCGAAGAGGTTCCCCTGCCCCGACACTTCGAGCACGGCCAGCGACGGCCCGCGCCGCCGGAGCTCCGCGGCGGCCCGGACGGCCGAAGCGACGTCGTCCACCGCCTGCCCGGTGAGGAGCTCGGTTTCGTGGCCGTCGGCGCGCACGACGTCGGCGAGGGCGAGCAGGTCCGCGGCGAACGTGTCGTCCTGCGGTGCCCCGTCCAGCACGACGCGGGTGCCCGCCGTGTGCGCCAGCCGGGCCGCCAGGAGCGCCGCCGGGGCCGGTTGCTGCAGCTGCACGATCACCGACGCCGCGGCCGAAATCGGGGCGGACGCGGCGAAGACGTCGGTCTCGGTGAGCAGCGTCCCGTCCGGGACGTGCTCGAGGTAGCGGCGGCGGCCTTGGGCGTCGACGATGTCGACGAGCAGCGCGGTCTCGGCGCCGGCGCGGCGGACCACGTGCGAGGTGCTGATCCGGTCGGCGCGGGCTTGCGCCAGCATTGCGTCGCCGGTGTGGTCGCGGCCGACGACGCCGACCAGGGACACCGACACGCCGAGCTGGCTCAGCGCCACGGCCTGGTTGGCGCCCTTGCCGCCGAGCAGCTCCTGCCGATGCCGGACCGGCGCCGAGGAGTCCGCGCCGGGCGCGTCCGGGACTTCGATCACCAGGTCGCGGGCGATCTGCCCGGCGACGACGACTTCGCTGAACACCACCGGCGCCTCCTCGGGTCCACCGGCTGGCTACCCAGCACGGGGCCGCGGGTAAACCGCTCGATCGGGTCGGTGGTTGCCGGGCGCCGTCCCGGGTAGCCCTGCCGCCATGAGCGACGACGGGAAGGCGGCCGAGCTGCGCGGGCTGGCCGCGGAGCGGTTCGGCTGGGCCGAGCTGACGGCCGAGCAGGTCGAGGCGATGAGCGCGGCGCGGGACGGGCACGACGTGCTGGTGGTGCTCCCCACCGGGGCCGGCAAGTCGGCGATCTACCAGGTGCCCGCGCTGGTGCTGCCGGGCCCGACGGTGATCGTGTCGCCGCTGCTGGCGCTGCAGCGCGACCAGATCGAGGGCCTGGACGCCGCGGCCGTCCCGGACGCCGTGGCGCTCGATTCGCGGCAGTCCGCGGCGGACCGGAAAAGCGTGTGGGAGGCGATCCGGCGCGGCTCGGCGGAGTACGTCTTCCTGTCGCCCGAACAGCTCGCGAAGGACGAGGTCGTCACCGGCCTGGCCGGGGCGGGCGTGTCGCTGTTCGTCGTCGACGAGGCACACTGTGTTTCGGCGTGGGGGCACGACTTCCGGCCCGACTACCTGCGCCTGGCCCCGGTCGCCGAGCGGCTCGGGCGGCCGCCGGTGCTCGCCTTGACCGCCACCGCCGCGGCACCGGTCCGCGACGACATCGTCGCCGCGCTGGGCCTGCGGGACCCGGTGCGGGTGATCGCGAGCTTCGACCGGCCGAACCTGCACCTGGCCGTGGCCAGGTTCACCGGTGACGCCGCGAAGCGCGCGGCCGTCGTGGACCGGGTCACCGCGCTGCCCGGCAGCGGGCTGCTCTACACCGCGAGCCGCCGCGAGGCCGAGGAATACGCCGCGGAGCTGGCGGCGCGCGGCGTCCGCGCCTTCGCCTACCACGGCGGGATGAAGACCGCCGACCGCGACGAGGTCCACGAGCGGTTCGCCGCGGGCGAGACCGACGTCGTCGTGGCGACCTCGGCGTTCGGCATGGGCATCGACAAGCCGGACGTGCGGTTCGTGGTGCACGCGTCCGTCCCGGACTCCGTCGACACCTACTACCAGCAGATCGGCCGCGCCGGCCGGGACGGCGAACCGGCCGAGGTGCTGCTCTGCTACCGCCCGGAAGACCTGGCGCGGCAACGGTTCCTGACCCGGTCGGCGCCCCCGGAGGAGGAGCTCCGCGCGGTCGTCGAAGCACTGCGGCCCGGTCCGCTGAACCGGCGGCAGCTCGCGGAGGCGGTACCCGGCCCGTCCGCGCGGCGGACCCGCGCCCTCGGCCTGCTGGAGCGCTGCGGCGACGTGCTGACCGGGCCGGACGGCCGGTTCGCGCTGACCGGCGCCCGTGCCGACGCCGGTGCCGTCGTCGGGCGGGCGCTCGACGCGGCGGACCGCGCGGCCGAGCTCGTCCGCTCGCGGGTGGAGATGATCCGCGCCTACGCGGAGACCACGGGCTGCCGCCGCCGGTACCTGCTCGGCTACTTCGGCGAGGAGCTCGGTGCACCGTGCGGTCATTGCGACACCTGCGAAGCGGGCACCGCGGCCACGGAACGGCCGCACGCGGGGGAGTTCCGCGCGGAGAGCGTGGTCCGGCACGCCGAGTGGGGCCGCGGCGTGGTCATGACCGTCGAGGACGGCAAGCTCACCGTGCTCTTCGACGACGTCGGCTACCGGACGCTGTCGCTGCCGGTCGTGCTCGAGCAGGACCTCCTCGAGCACTGCTGACCGCCGGTCGGATCAGCACGTTGGGCCGGATGGCCGTGCCGGGTCCGCTCCCGCGTGGCCGGTCCCACAAAGCGGGCCGCTGCAACAGGTGGATCACCGCGTCTTGGGGTAAATCAAGAGAACCCAGACCGGTGGAGGTGCGGTGACCGAGACACTGATGAACGCGGCGGACCGCTGGAGACCGCTGACCGAGTTGCTGCAGGCCCTGCTCGAGCGGATCGGCGGCGAGCTGCCCGGCTGCCTCGGCGCGGGCCTGACCGTCAGCCACAGCGGACGGCCGTTACGGGTGCTGGCGACCGCGGGGATCGCCGAGCATCTGGTGCCTGTCCAGCTGGCGCACGGCGGTCCGGTCGCCGTCGCGGACGCGACGGGCGAGCCGGTCACGACGGACGACCTCTTCGGCGACCGGCGCTGGCCGGGGCTGACCCGCGACGCCGTGATCGCCGCCCGCCCGGAGGCGGCCGGACTCTCCACGGTGGCCCGCGGCGCGGTCGCGCTGCCCGGGTTTTGGGACGACAGCGGGGTATTCGTGCTATCGGTCACGCTGGACCGGCCGCCCGGCGCCGAAACCCTGGCGGTCCTGCGGCGCTACGCGAAGCTCACCGAAACGACCCTGGTGGTCGCGGAGACCGCCACCGCGGGCGACCCCGACCAGATGCTGGACCTGCTGGCCTCCCGCGCCGCCATCGAGCAGGCGAAGGGCGCGATCATGGCCGTCCGGCAGTGCCCGCCGGAAGAGGCCTGGCAGACCCTGCGCCGGGCCAGCCAGGAGTTCAACGTCAAGGTCCGCGAGCTGGCGGTCGCCCTGGTCGAGTACCTCGGCGGCGGCTCGGCGGACCGGCCGGACGGCACCCCGGAGATCCGGCCCAGCGCCCGGGCCCGCCACGCGGCGGAACGGCTGTGGTCGGCGTTCACCGCGAACCAGGGCGTTTCCCGATCGGGTGGTTGGGTATCAAGACCCCGTCCTTGATCACGTCACTGCGTCGCCGGCCCGGTCCGGCGCGGAAGGCCTGCCGAACCCGTGTTCTCCACCTCCCCGGTCCCCACCCGGTCCGCGCCGCTGACGGCGCGCCGGACGGCGTACCGCCCCGGTCTCCTGGTGCTGACCTTCGCCGGCGAGATCGACGCCCTGACCCTGCCGATCCTCGAGCGCGAGCTGGGCGCGGCACCACCGGGAACCACGATCGTGGACCTCACGCAGGTGGCGTTCGTCGGCCTGGCGGGCGCCCGCGCCCTGGCCGCGGCGGCCGAACGCGCGGGCAGCGAGGGACGGCGGTTCGGGGTCGTGGCGAACAGCCGCACCCTCGCGCGCCTGTTCCGGATCACCGGCCTGGCGGCGGTCGTGCCGATGTTCGCGTCGCTCTCGGACGCGCTGCGGGAGCTGCTGTCGGCCGTGGTGCACGACGGCGAGGAAGAACTGACCCGCCCGAAACTGTCGGACCCCTGCGGTAACGTGAAATCCGGGGGTCCCCCTGGCGGGCGACCCGCCGCCAGCGCTGCCTGCTGACCGGGTTCTGCCGGAAGCCACGACGACGGCGCACCGCCTGGATTCTGCGGTCCGGGTTCGGTGCCCCCCGGATTCGGCGCCGCCGATTCAGGCCCGGCCTGGGTTGGGCACTGCTGGTTGAGGCACTGCCCGGTTCGGCACTGCCGGTTCAGCCACCGCCGGTTCAGGCACCGCCCGGGTTCAGCTCTGCCCGCTGGGGGAGAGCCAGCGGGTGACCAGCACGGCCGTGTCCTGCCGCGGCTCGCCGCCGCCGTGGGCGAGGATCTCGCGGGTGAGCCGGCGGGCGATTTCCGGGGGCAGCTGGCCGGCGTCGTCGCCGAGGTGCCGGGCGATCCGGTCGCGGCCGAACGGCTCGCCCGCCCGGTCCCGGGTTTCGGTGGCGCCGCGGGAATGCAGGACGAGCAGGTCCCCTGGTTCGAGCCGGGCCTCACCGGCCGGGGGTGGTCCGCCCGGCGCGGCGAACCCCGTGCCGATGGCGGCGTCCGCGGGCAGGACCTCGCCGCCGCGGACGAGCAGCGGGGCGGGGCTGCCGGCGTTCAGCCAGCGCAGCCCGCCGGTGGCGAGGTCCAGCTCGGCGACCACGCCGGTGACGGCCGGGGCGTCCGGCAGGGCGGCGAGCTCGGCACCGACCGCGGCGAACTGGTCCTCGAGCGGGGCGCCGTCGTGCCGCGCGGCGCGGTAGGCGGACAGGGCGTTGACGACGGCGATGTTCGCGCCGCCCGAGCGCGGCCCGGCGTCGAACAGCGCCAGCTGCGCCCGCCGTTCCGAAAGCGCGTAGTCGAACACGGTGCCGCACAGGTCGTACGCCGGCTGGATGCTCGCGCCGACGACGACGCTCTCGGTGGCGCCGGTCAGCGGCGGCAGGCTCTGCCACAGCAGCTCGGCGGGGGAGCCGCGGTGCCGTCGCCGCCGACGGCTGTCCAGGCCGTCGCCGTACTGGGTCGTGACGGTGACGAGGTGGCCGAGCAGCGCGGCCAGCCAGCGGCACTGCTCCCGCAGCACCGGGTCGTCCGGGTCGGCGTCCTCGGCCGGGACGATCTCCAGCACCCCGAGCCGCTCCACGCCGTCGAGCAGCACCGTCCACAAGGTGCCTTCCCGCGTGACGGTGGTCCCGGCGCGGCGGAACACGTCCCCGCCGACGGTCGTGTCGATGTCGAGCTCCGCCGCGCCCGGCCGCAGCGGCACGAGCGTGCGCTGGTCGTAGTCGGCGAGGTAGACGCCGATGGTCACGTCGAGCGCGCGTCCGGCCTCGGCGACGATGGCGGGGAGCCGCTCCGGTGGTGCGCGGTGCGCTCCTTCGAGCAGGTCGACGAGCGCTTTCAGGGGGCCGTGCAACGGTTTCGCGTCGCGGACGGAGTGGCTGTAGGGGGCGCGCGCCGGCCCGGCCACCTCGTCGAGCCGCTCGTTGACCGCGTGGGCGAGCATGTCGCGGTCGACGCGGGGCAGCGCGGTCAGGCCGTTGAGGTAGGCGTCGAGTTCCAGCAGGCTCAGGCTGCCGCCGAGCGCGAAGTACCGCATCCACAGCTGTTCCAGCGTCAGGTCGCTCCGGGCGAAGCAGGCGGCGATCAGCCGTCGCTGTTCCTCCTCGGGCAGGAAGCGCATGCGGCTCACCGTTCCGACGGCGCCGGGACGAGGAGGTCCGCGGCGGCCTCGGCGGGGCTGCGGCCGCGGGCGCGTGCCAGCGAAAGCAGACGGTCGAAGGCGGCCTCCTCGCCGACGCCGTCCCGGCTCATGAGGAACCCCTTGGCCAGCGTGATCAGGTCGCGCTCGCGGAGGGTGTGCTTGAACTGCTCGCTGAACCGGCTCGCCCGTTCGTAGGCGCGGGTGTTGGCGACCAGGATCGCCGCGCGCTCGGCGAACGTCAGCAGCGTCCGCTCGTCGGAGGGCCCGAACGCGCCGGGCGTCGTCGCGTAGATCTTGACGGCGCCGTGGCAGCCCTCGTCGGTGACCATCGGGGCGGTCAGCACCGACCGCAGCCCCGCGCCGGCGACCGCGGCGCACCACCGCGGCCAGCGCCGCTCGGCCGTGACGTCGTCGATCCGCTGCGGCGAGCACTCGGCCAGCGCGGCCATGCAGGGGCCTTCGCCCAGTTCGTACTGCAGGGTGTCGGCTTCGCGCACGAGCGGGCTCGACGCGCTCGTCGTGGTGAGTTCGCCGCCGGGGTCGACGAGAGTCACCCCCACCCCCGCCGCGGCGGTGATCGTCGTCCCGGCGAGCGAGACGATCAGTTCCAGCACCGAGCCCACGCTCTCGCGCGAGAGCAGCAGCCCGGACATCCGCGCGGCGACCGCGGCCAGCTCGCCGTCCAGCGGCAGTTTGTGCGGCAGTTCGCCCGGCGAGCCCTCTTCCGACGACATGGCCGCTGGTTACCAACCGGCCGCCACCGGCAAACCTGCCCGTACATGGCAGGCCGGGAATTGGGTACCCGGCAGCTTCGCATGCGGGAGCGGGAGGAGCAGACATGGACCGGCTGGAACCCACCGCGACGGCTTCGCCGCTGTTCGACGACGTCACCGGCGCACTGGAGGCGTTGACCGCCGTCCTCAAGGAGGAGGACGACTTCCGGATCTTGCTGCGGCACGTGTGCCTGCAGGTCCGGCACGCCGTTCCCGGCGTCGACGAGGCGTCCGTCACCCTGGTGACCGGGGAGGTGCCGCACACGGCGTCCGCGACGAGCGGCGTCGTCGGCGACCTCGACGGCGACCAGTACCGGCTCGGCGACGGCCCCTGTCTCGAAGCGATCCGCAGCGGCAAGATCGTCCGGACCTCGATCACCGACGCCGTTCGGAACTGGCCGGACTTCGCCCGCGGCGCGGAGGAGGCGGGGTTCGGGAGCTTCCTCGCCGCACCGCTCGTGGCCGACGAGCAGTTTTCCGGCGCGGTCAACTGCTACGGACGGCAGGACGACGGCTTCGAGGAGATCGAGGGCAGGCTGCTCGAGCTCTACACCGCCGCGGTGGAGGCGATCCTCCGCGTGTACCACCGGTACCTGCGGGCCCGGGAGACCGCGGAGCACCTCCGGACGGCGCTGACCTCCCGCGCGGTGATCGACCAGGCCAAGGGCATGCTGATGGCGATCCGCCAGATCGACGCCGACGACGCGTTCTCCCTGCTCGTCGAGCAGTCGCAGCGCGAGAACACGAAGCTGCGCGAAGTCGCGGAGCAGTTCGTCGAGCGGGTGGTCTCCGGCCACGTCATGCCACGGTAACGTGGGCCCGTGGCGGGGAGCCGGATCACGGTGCGGGTCGGTGCGCGGCAGCTGACGCTGTCGAACCTCGAGAAGGTGCTCTACCCGCGGAACGGGTTCACCAAGGGCGAGGTGCTCGACTACTACACGCGGATCGCGCCGGTGCTGCTGCCGCACATCCGGGACCGGGCCATGACGTTCGTGCGGTTCCCCGACGGCGTCGCCGGTGGTTCGTTCTTCGAGAAGGACGTCTCGCGGCACGCCCCCGACTGGGTCCGCCTCGCGCACCTGGCCGTCGGCGGCCGGGGCAAGGACGCCGAGATCGTCGCGTACCCGGTGATCGACGACCTGCCGGAGCTGGTGTGGGCGGCCAACCTCGCCGCCCTCGAACTGCACGTCCACCAGTGGACCGTCGGCCCCGGCGACGAGCGGAGCACTCCGGACCGGCTGGTGTTCGACCTCGACCCCGGTCCCGGCGCGACGGTGGTCGACTGCTGCCGGGTCGCCGAACGGCTCTACGACGTCCTCGTCGCGGACGGGCTCACTCCGGTGGCGAAGACCAGCGGCTCGAAGGGCATGCAGCTGTACGCGGGCGTGGTGACGACCGACGGCGGTGAGCCGTCGCGGTACGCGAAGGCGCTGGCCGAGCGGCTCGCCGCGGAGACGCCGGACCTCGTCGTGGCGCGGATGACGAAGAACCTGCGTCCGGGCAAGGTCTTCATCGACTGGAGCCAGAACAACCCGTTCAAGACCACGGTGGCGCCGTACTCGCTTCGCGGGCGCGACGAGCCGACGGTGTCGGCTCCGGTCACGTGGGACGAGGTTCGCGCCTGCCGGCACGTCACGCACCTGCGGTTCACCGCCGACGACGTCCTGGCGCGCGTCGAGCGGCTCGGAGATCTCTTCGCGGAGCTGGAGCGGACCCGCGTCGCGATTCCGGCAATCGGCTGAACTTTCCGGACCGCCGTTTTCGCGGTGTGCCCGGCAGAGTTTCGCGGAAATTGCGGGAAAACGGTGTCACCAGCGAATTTGATCGTCCACAATGGAGCAATGCACGTGCAGACGCCGCGTGTCACTGCACGATCTCCGTGCAGGGGAAATCCCATGGTGGGCCGCCGTCGGTGATCTCGGTACGGTCTACGCACGAATCACGGTGGCCGTCGCGCGGTGGAAGACAATGCTATCGCGGCCGTCGCCGGTATTGTCGAACGTGGCGAAAGGAAACGGGTGTCCGGCCTGATCGACACCGATCTCGAGTTCTGGTTCCAGCGCGGCCTGCGCGCGTACCTGGGCGAGGTGGCCAGGGCACTCGGCCTCGGCCTCGAGTCCTGCACGGTGGACGTCGACGTCCCGGTGTCGGCCTACCTGGCGGTGGACTGGCGGCTGCGCCGGTTCCCCGACCGCGACGTGGCGCTGCTGTGGGACGAGGTGCACGGGTGGGCGGTCGCGGTCGAGGCGGCGTGCGGGGAGGAGATGATCGTGCTGGCCTACCTCGGCGGGGCGGACATCCTGCCGGAGCCGCAGGTCATCGTGCGGTTCCTGGGCGCGCTGCGGGCCGGTGCCCGGGTGCCGGACGGGCCGGGTTCGCCCGTGCTGCGCCGCGCCGGGCGCCACCAGGAGCTCCTGCCGCTGCTGCCGGCTCGCTGACGACGCGGTTCCGGCTCACCCGGCCAGGCGCAGCGCGAAGTACACGCCGCCGCCCGCGGAGAGCGCGCCGAGGACGAACCCCGTCCAATGGACGCTTTCGAGCGCGGTCTCGCGCACGAGGGCGATGAACAGGCCGAGGCCGCCGAACACGATCATCGTCACGTCGTCGCCGATCGGCGGCCGCAGGTCGATCGGGGTGCCGCTCCGGCGGAGCTGGACGACCTCGCCGGTCACCCGCGAAACCGCGGCCACCACCGGGGTGCCCGGTGCGGTGTCGAGTTCCTGCCGGAAGTCGTGGAGTTCGAGGTCCCGCCCGTCCGAGGCGCGGATGGTGACGAAGTAGGTCGTGGTGGTGGTCGGATCCGGCCCGGAGGACGACGAGTGCGTCTGCCAGTGGTCGGAGACCGTGCCTTCGACCGAGTAGGTCGGCGCGTCCCGCACGACCAGGTCGTGGATGGCGTAGGTGAGCAGCCCGGCCGGCACGGCGAACCACAGCACGGTCCCGATGATGCGCAGCACGATCATCGGCCCAGCCGATCATGGGCGCGGCGCCCGGTGGGAGGGGACGAATGCCGTCGCCCGGCCGTGACCGGCGTCACTTCGGTGGCTGTCACATCGGCCGGGACGCCGGAGTCGTGGAGGTGACGGGCCCCGGGCCGGTCGTCGCATCGCTCGCCCTGCTGTGACCGGCGAGCCAGGTGAGGGCGCCGGCGGCGTGGCTCAGCACGGACAGGTGCCCGTCGCCGGGCGTGGGCCGGTACTCGGCGTCCGGGCACCGCCGGGCGAGCCAAGCGCTGTGCGAGGCGGGGATCATCCGGTCCTGCTCGCCGTGGACCAGCAGGACGGGCGCGCCGATCCGCGCGGGGTCGGCACCCCAGGGCGTGACGTAGGCGAGGTCGTCGTCGATCAGGCCGCCGGGCCCGCCCGCGAGCGCCGCGCGGACGACCTCGTCCAGCCACGACCATGACCCCTTCAGCGCGGCGAAGTCGGCGGCGGTGAAGACATCGGGATCGAACTCGGCGGCGGCTTCGTACTTCTCCTTCGCCGCCCGGCCTTCGGTGGCCGCGCGCAGCGAAGCGGCGCTCGCGGCGGCCATGCCGCCGAACCAGTCGAGTCCCTCGGCGTCGAACGGCGCGACCGCGGCGAGGGCGGCGACGGCGACGACCCGCTCTGGCAGCCGGGCGGCGCAGGCGAGGGCGTGCGAGCTGCCGCCGGAGTGCCCCATGAGGGCGAACTCGCCGATGCCGAGCGCGTCGGCGACCGCGCTCACGCACTCGGCGGCGTTCCCGACGGTCCGCCCCGGCACCGGTGTGGAGGTCCGGTAGCCCGGCCGGTCGAACGACACCCAGCGCACGCCGAGCTCCCGGGCGAGCGGCAGCAACGGCCCGGGCGGGGCACCGGTGTTGGGCGTGCCGTGGTGCCAGAAGACCGTGAGCCGGGCGGAGCCGCCGGTGTCGTAGACGTGCAGGGTGCGCCCGCCGGGCAGGGCCAGATCGGTCTCGGTCACCACCCGGCCGAGCCTAGCGAAGCACCTCCGGCGTCGTGAACGACTCGTTCACCCCGCCCGAGGTCATGAACGACTCGTTCATGACCTCGGACCCCGTGGCCCCGCGTGCTCAGCGGGCCAGCCGCTCCGCCAGCCAGGCCAGCGAAAGCGGGTAGCGGTAGTCGATCCCGCCGTGGCCGGCGTCGAACAGCTCGAAGTGGATCCGGTCCTCCGGCAGGCCCGCCCGCACCGCTTCCGCGCGGAAGGCCTCCGCGCCGAGGTCGAGGAACCACTCGTCGCTGGTGCCCGCGTCGATCCACACCGCGCGCAGCGACCGGACCGCCTCGGCGTGGCCCGCCACCATCCGGACCGGGTCCCAGTCCAGCCAGCGCTGCCACTGCTCCGGCCGCAGCGCGCCGGTCAGCGGGTCGAACGGCAGCTCCGGCGTCCCGTCCTCCCGTGCCGAAAAGCACGCCGAGACGCCGAGCATCATCAGCAGCGTCGAATCCTCGGGTTTCGTGAACGCCGGACGCGAGCGGAAGTCCGCCCACCACGCCTGGATGTCCTGGTCGTAGTCGCGCAGCGCGCGGACCGCCTTGCCGAAGTCGGGGACGTAGCACAGCTCGTACAGCGAGTCTCCCGCGTGCGTCGCCAGCGCGCCGAACAAGTCCGGCCGCAGCATCGGCGTGATCATCGCGCCGAACCCGCCCGACGACTTCCCGGCGATCGCGCGGGATTCGCGGTCCGGGAGGGTCCGGTAGTGCTCGTCGACCCACGGCACGATCTCGTCGCACAGGTAGGAGTGGTAGCGGCCGGTGCCCGGCGAATCGACGAACTGCGAGCCGCCGTACGCGGTCCACGCGTCGACGTAGACCACGACGCAACCCGGTGCGCCATCGGCGAAGACGGCGTCGGCCGTCTCCACGAACGGCTGCCGGAACGGCGTGCGGTTGGCCCACATCGTCAGGTGCCCGGTGTAGCCCTGGATGACGTACACCGCCGGGTACCGCTCGTCGCCGTCGTCGTAACCGGGCGGGACGTACACCCACAGCGGCCGCTCGTGCGGGTCGCCGAGCGGATTGTCGCGCAGCAGCGCGGAGTTCACGGTGTGCCGGTCGAGCCGGCCGGCGAGTTCGCCGTCCCAGGGCAGCATCCGGCCAGTCAACCACGGTCCGGCCTACGCTGGCGGCGTGGCCGAGCTCGCCCAGGTGAACGTCGCGGTGCCGCGGGCGCCGCTGGACGACCCGGTCATGTCCGGGTTCGCGAACGCCTTCGACGCCGTCGCGCGGCTCGCCGAAGCCGCACCCGGGTTCGTCTGGCGGCTGGACGCCGGATCCGGGCACGCGATCGTCGCCTCGGACGGCGGCGCCGGGCTGGTCGTCAACGTCTCGGTGTGGCGCGACTACCGCAGCCTGCACGAGTTCGTCTACCGCAGCGCGCACGGGCGGGCCCTGCTGCGCCGGCGCGAGTGGTTCGCGCGGACCCCGCAGCCGTCGACGGCCTTGTGGTGGGTGCCGGACGGTGGCCGCCCCGGCGTCGAGCAGGCACTGGCGCGGCTGCGGTACCTTCGGGACCACGGGCCGTCCCCGCAGGCCTTTTCCCTGCTCTGCCGGTTCACCGCGGACGGGCGCCCGCTGGGCCGCCGCCGGTAAACGCTCGCCGTCGCCTGCCCGGTCTGGCACGATCGGGGGTGTGAGCCCGGTCGAGATCGCCTGCGACGAGTCGGGCTCGGAGGGCGAGAACCTGCTCGGCGGCGAAACGGACGTCTTCGCCCACGCCGGCGTGCGGATGCCGCCGTCCGCGGCGGCCGCCTGCGTGCGCGAGATCCGCGAGCGTATCGGCTCGCCCGCGGAGGAGTACAAGGCCAACCACCTGCTCCGCGCCAAGCACCGCGCGGTCCTCGAGTGGCTGCTCGACCCCGGCGGCCCGCTCGCCGGGCGCGGGCACGTGCACCTGACCGACAAGACGTTCTTCGCCGTACGGGCCGCCGTGACGCTGCTGGCCGAAGACGGCACGGAGGCGTCGGCCCGCACTCTCCACCGCGCGGGTCCGGCCGCGTTCGGCGCCGCCCGCTGGGAGTTCTTCCTGACCGCGTTCACCAGCGTGCTGCGCCTGAACCCCCGGCGCGGCGTGACGACGTCGCCGCGGGAGTTCTTCGCGCTGGCCGGCGAGCTCGCCCGGGTCCCCGGCGAAGCCGGTGAGATCGTCGGCCGGTTCCGCGGCGGGGAGGATCGCGTGGCCGCCTACCGGGCCCGGCTGGCGAGCGACCCGGGCCTGGTGCCCGTGCTGGATCCGCTGGTGCCGGCGGTGATCCACACGGTCCGGCACTGGAGCGCGGACGGCACCCCGGTCGCCCTGGTGCACGACGAGCAGCTCGCCCTCACCGCCGAGCGCGTGCTCCAGCTCAAAGCGACCCTCGGCCACCGGCTGGCGGGTGTGCGTTTCGTCGACTCCCGGTCCGACGCCCGCGTGCAGATCGCCGACTTCCTCGCCGGCGTGGCCCGCAGGATCGCCTCCGACGAGCTGAACGGCCGCGGCGACGCCCGCCTGACCACCCTGCTGGAGTCCTTTGTGGACACAGACTCGGTCTGGGACGGGCCGGCACCCCGCCTCAGAAGGTGATGCCGCCCTCGATGTCGCGCGCCTGCACGACGATCCCGCCGACATGGCCGGAGATCTGGTTGGTGACGCCGCCGGTCTCGGCGTGCTGCCCGACGGCCGCGCGTTCCCACTCGGCCCGCACCTGCTCGCCGAACTCCGGATCCGCCGCCTGCTTGGCCTCCAGGGTCTCGGCGAGCTCGCGCACCTCCGGCGAGTCCTGAGCGGCCCCTTCCGCGGCTTCGAGCACTGCTGTCGCGTCGGGGTCGTCGGCGAACTTGGCTTTGATCAGGTGGTACAGCCCCACCACGGCTTTCCCCGCGACCGCCGCGGCCACGGACACCAGAACAGGTTCAGGCACGGCAACCCCTCCACAGCCCACCGGGAACTCCCCGACCGAGCATACGGGCACCCGCCTGCCGCACAAGGCCCTCGCGGTGTCCTGGCGGTGGGACAGGCACCTGTCGCTGTCCCGCCGCCGCCCGACGTGGCAGCCGGCGCGATTGTGCTTTTTGGCTAGGCCGCTTTCTTCTCGGGTTCCAGTAATCCGGCCGGCATTCGACCGGAGAGGCGATGTGCGTCGCCTGGGCGTTGAGGCTCTCGTTCGCGGAGGGCTTGTGGCCGAAGCCGAAAATGGCAGCTGCCGCGAAGAACACCAGTACCGGCAGCGCTTCCCGCCGCACCGGAGACGACGACCTGCCGGATCATGCCCGCCTGGACCACGGAACCGGCCACGGTCCCCGGCAGCTCGTTCGTCACCGAGCTCGCGCCGTGTTCGTGCTCCGGTTCGTCGACCATCGCCGTTTCCCAGTCCGCCCGCTCTGCGGCAGAACTTCCGGTCTACCGCAGAACGCCGGGCCCGCGGAAGCCGAATGTGACATGGCCAACGCAGACTGTCACGAGTGAGTGAGACTGTCTCGGTTCGCGGACAGAATTCTCTGACTATAGTCAGGTAATGGACCAGGACCTGGTACGGGACCTCCGGCGCTTCAACCGGACCGTCACCCAGCGGATCGGCGCGCTCGACGACACCTTCCTCGCCCGCGCGCGCCCGCTGGGCCAGGCCCGGGTGCTGTGGGAGATCGGCGAGGCGGGCCGGGACGTCCGCGAGCTGCGGGCCCGGCTCGGCCTCGACTCCGGGTACCTGAGCCGGCTGCTGCGCGGGCTGGAGCAGGACGGCCTGGTGCGCGTCGAGCCCAGCGACGGCGACGGCCGCGTCCGGACCGCGCGGCTCACCGAAGCCGGGCTGGCCGAACGCGCCACCCTCGACCGGCTCTCCGACGACGCGGCCACCGCGATCCTCGCCCCGCTGTCCGGCGGGCAGCGCACCCGGCTCGTCGCCGCGATGGCCGAGGTCGAGCGGCTCCTGACGGCTTCGGCGGTCGAGGTCGCCCCGCGTCCGCCCGGCCACCCGGACGCCCGGTTCTGCCTGCGGGCCTACTTCGCCGAGCTGGCCGAGCGGTTCGACGAGGGTTTCGACCCGCGGCTCAGCATCTCCGCGGCCGACGCCGAGATGACGCCGCCCGCCGGGGTCCTGCTGGTGGCCACGCTGCGCGGCGAACCGGTGGGGTGCGGCGCGTGCAAGCTCCGCGACGACGCGCCGGCCGAGGTCAAGCGGATGTGGGTGTCGCCGACAGCACGCGGCCTGGGGCTCGGGCGGCGGCTGCTGGGCGAACTGGAGGCGTACGCCCTCGGGAAAGGCGTCCGGACGCTGCGGCTGGAGACGAACCGCGCTCTCGCCGAAGCGATCGGGCTGTACCGCGCGGCCGGGTACCGGGAGGTCGCGCCGTTCAACGACGAGCGCTACGCCGATCACTGGTTCGAGAAGATCCTTCCCGGCCCCCGTACCCTGGCCTAGTGCGCACCCGGCCCACCCTCTCCTGGACGTCGGCGGACGCGCCGCTGCCGCGGACGTCCAGCCTCGACGAGCTGACCGGCGTCGTCGCGCGCGGCCGGGTCGCCGTGCTCAGCGGCGCCGGGCTGTCCACCGAGTCCGGGATCCCCGACTACCGCGGCGAAGCCGGCAGCCTGCGCCGGCACACGCCGATGACCTACGACGAGTTCGTCACCAGCGCCGCAGGACGGCAGCGGTACTGGGCGCGCAGCCACCTCGGCTGGCGCACCATCGCCCGAGCCGATCCCAACGACGGCCACCGCGCGGTGACCGCTCTGCGCGACGGCGGTTTCGTCGGCGGCGTCATCACGCAGAACGTCGACGGCCTGCACCGGGGGGCGGGCACCGCGGACGCGGTCGAGCTGCACGGCAGCCTCGACCGGGTGATCTGCCTGGACTGCCGCCGCACCAGCCCGCGCGCGGACCTGGAACGGCGGCTGCGGGCGGCGAACCCGGGCTTCGAGGGCACGGCGAGCCGGATCAACCCGGACGGCGACGTCGAGCTGCCCGACGACGTCGTGCGCGGGTTCCGGCCGGTACCGTGCGAGGCGTGCGAAGGCGTGCTCAAGCCGGACGTCGTGTTCTTCGGCGAGAACGTGCCGCGGCCGCGCGTCGAGCAGTGCTACCGGCTGGTCGACGACGCCGCCGCGTTGCTGGTGCTGGGCTCTTCCCTGACGGTGATGTCCGGGCTGCGGTTCGTCCGCCACGCGGCGAACGCGGGCAAGCCGGTGGCCATCGTCAACCAAGGCGAGACCCGCGGCGACCGCTATGCGTCGCTCCGGGTCGACCTGCCGCTGGGGCGGGCGCTGACCGAGCTGGCCGCGCGGCTGGGCTGCGGGCTCAGCGAGGATCGCGGCCGAACCGCGTGAGCACCCGGTCCTGGCGGGTCGCGTGGGGCGCGCCCGGCGGCGGGTCGGCGAAGAACCTCGGGCCCGGTGCCAGTCCCGCGAAGATCTCGTCGTGGCTTTCGTCGATCCACGCGACCAGGCCCGGGTCGAGGGTCTCGTCGGCCCCGAGCGCGCGGGCGAGATCCCAGGTGTGGACGGTGCTGTCCGCCGTCCGCAAGGCCAGGGCCTGCCGTCCGGTGAGCTTGCCGAGCGGGTAGTCGACGACGCGGTCGAGCGCGCCTTCCTCGGCGAAAGCGTCCGCGCAGGCCTGGACCGACCCGGTGAACGCGGCGACGGGGTCGTCTCCGAGCGCGTCGGCTTCACGCTGGGCCAGGAACTCCTCGCGGGTGGCCCCGCGCAGGAGCCCGACGTAGTTGAGGTTGCCGCGGGTCATGTGGTTGACCAGCGCCCGGACGTCCCAGTCGGTGCACGGTGTCGGCGCGCCCCAGCCGTCCGGCGCGACCGTGCGGAGGTGGCGTTCGAAACCCTTGCTGGCGAGGAGGAACCGGTCGAGCACCATGGTGGCCAGTCTGGCCGAGTCGCCGGAGCGGCGCACGCGGAAATCAGACGCAGTGGACGAGCCGGTCCGGACGAGTGGGGGGAACCCGCCCGGACCGGCTCTGGCGACGGACCTCCACAGCCGGTCGTCGCCTGCAAGACGCGGTGGCCGCCCCGAGCGTTACATCGGTCGCAACCCGTCCCACGACCAGCGGGGCATGGCCAGCCCGGGGGGCACATCGTCGGCTGGGCCCGGGTAGGTGAGCACCTCGGCCACCGCCCACTCCATGTAGGCCCGCAGCGCGGCGCGGAACTCGGGATCGGCGGGCAGGCCGGCGTCGTCCGCGGCCTGCACGAAACAGGTCACGAACCGGCGGCCGAGGTCGCTTATGTCGCCGTTTCCGGCGTGCATCCGCAGCATCGCCGAGTGGTCGCTGCACTCCTGCGAGAAGCGCGGCGGCCCGCCCATGACCTCGGCCCAGTACCAGGCGAGCCGGTCGACGTGCTGCGGGTGCTGCCCGGGGTGGGAGAACGGGTGGTTCAGCTCCGGGTCGGCCAGGCAGCGCTCGTGGTGGGCGGCGGCCAGCGCGCGGAACGCGGGCTCGCCGCCGGCGAATTCGTACAGCGTCGGGCGCATCCACCGAGCCTGGCACGCCGCGTCCCCGGACGCTAGCGTGCTCCCGCGGCCGCGCGTTCCGCCGCGGGGGAGAAGCCGGCGAAGCCGTCGACCGCCCGCCGGACGTCTTCGGTGACGAGGTCGTGGTTCAGCGCGCCCCCGGCGGCGGCGCCCTGGGCCGCGGCGATGATCACGGTCGCCCGCGCGTCGACGACGTTCCCGGCCGCCCACACGCCCGGCACGCCGGTCTTCCCGGACGGGTCGACGTCGCCTTCGACGTAGCCGAGCCCGCGCAGCAGGTCGTCCTGCGGCACGGTCCGGGTGCGGAGGAACAGCGCCGTCCGCGGCACGAACCGGGCGCCGAGCTCGATCCCGGCGAGGTGGCCGCCTTCCCGCCGCACGGCGGTGACGACACCCTCGACGACGCGGATCCCGCGCGCGTCGAGCCGTTCACGGTCCTCTTCGGACAGTACTTCGGTGTGCGCGAAGTACACGACGTCCGGCGACCACTGGCGGACCAGCAGCGCGTGCTCGACGCTCGCGGGTTCGGTGCCGAGCACGCCGAGCGGCTGGTCGCGGACTTCGTAGCCGTG
This sequence comes from Amycolatopsis vastitatis, assembly GCF_002234595.1. Taxonomy (GTDB): domain Bacteria; phylum Actinomycetota; class Actinomycetes; order Mycobacteriales; family Pseudonocardiaceae; genus Amycolatopsis; species Amycolatopsis vastitatis. Next base: position 327,636 of record NZ_NMUL01000021.1, on the reverse strand, counting down.
GCAGTACGGGCAGGTCATCGCGTCGCTGCCCCAGCTCTCCCGCAGGCCGGGGAGGTCCGGCAGGTCGTCGTGGACGCCGGTGGCGACCAGGACGCGCCGGGCGGTCAGCTCGCGGCCGCTCGCCAGCCGGGCCGCGAACCCCGGTTCGAGCCGGGTCACGTGGTCTTCGACGACCTCCACGCCGTAGCCGCGGAGCTCCTCGCGGCCGATTTCGAGCAGTTCGGACGGCGGCAGGCCGTCGCGGGAGAGGAAGCCGTGCATGTGGGAGGCAGGGGCGTTGCGGGGCGCGCGGGCGTCGACGACCAGCACGCGTCGCCGCGCCCGGCCCAGCATCAGCGCGGCGCTGAGCCCGGCCGCGCCGCCACCCACCACCAGGACGTCATAGCTGTTTTCGGTCATGCCGCCACGATGGACCAGGCTTCGCGATTCCGACAACAAATGTTGCCGTTTCCGGGACGAGCGGGTTTCCTGGAGACATGACGGACGCGATCACCCAGGCCCTGGCCGAGGTCGGACCCCGGCTCAAGCGGGTCCGCACGCAGCGGCGGGTCACGCTCGCCGACCTGTCGGCGGCGACGGGCATTTCGAAGAGCACGCTGTCGCGCCTGGAGTCCGGCCAGCGGAAGCCGAGCCTCGAGCTGCTGCTGCCGATCGCCCAGGCCCACCAGGTGCCCCTGGACGAGCTGGTGGGCGCCCCGGAGGTCGGCGACCCGAGGGTCCGCCTGACCGCCCGCCGCATCCCGCGTCACAACGGCGCGGCGATGACGGTGCTGCCGCTGACCCGCCAGCCGGGCGCACCCCAGGCGTTCAAGATGATCCTGGAACCGGAGACGGGCGAACCCGACCCGCAGGTCCACGAGGGCTACGAGTGGCTGTACGTCCTGTCGGGCCGGCTGCGCCTGATCCTGGCCGACCGCGACATGACACTGGGCCCGGGCGAGGCGGCGGAGTTCGACACCCGCCTCCCGCACTGGTTCGGTGCGGTCGGCGGCCGGCCGGCGGAGATCCTCAGCCTGTTCGGGAAACAGGGGGAGCGGCTGCACCTGCGGGCGAAGTCCCGCTAGCCGAGTTCGCGCTGCATCAGCAGGGTGTCGAGCCAGCGGTCGTGCTTGAACCCCACGCGCCGCAGCACTCCGGCGTCGGTGAAGCCGGCCGCCCGGTGCAGGTTGCGTGATGCCGGGCTGCCCGAGTCGACGATGACTGCGATCGCCTGCCGCGCTCCGGCGTCTCCGCACCGCTTCACCAGCTCGTCCAGCAGCCGCCGCCCGTGGCCGCGGCCGGTGGCGGCCGGTGCCAGGTAGATCGTCGTCTCCACCGAGTACCGGTACGCCGGCTTCGGGCGCCACGGCGCGGCGAGCGCGTAGCCGAGGATCTCGCCTTCTTCCGCGACGACGAGGAACGGCCACGCGCGCTCGCGGATCTTCGCGCGCCACTGGTCCGCGGTCGGCGGCGTGGTCTCGAAGGTGACGACGGAGTCGGTGACGTACGGCGCGAAGACCGCAGTGATGCCTTCGGCGTCGGCCTCCGTTGCTTCCTCTATAGTGGACATGATGAGTATTATAGAGGAATGATCGATCCGGGGATGCTCGGCCGCCGTCTGCACGACCTGCGCACCGGCCGCGGGCTCGCGTTGAGCGCCCTCGCCAAGGACGCCGGCGTCAGCGTCAGCATGCTGTCGGCCATCGAGCGCGGCGAAAAAACTCCCACTGTCGTGGTGTTGTCGCGAATCGCCGACGGCCTCGGGCTGTCCCTCTCGCGGCTGCTGGCCGACCTCGAGACCGACCGCGTGATCGTCCGCCGCGCCGCCGATCAGGAGCACATCGCCGAACCGGGTGGCTGGCACCGCACTGTGCTGACGCCGGTGGTGCCCGGCGTCAACTTCGAGTGGATCCGCACGACCCTGCCTCCGGGCTGCGACGCGGGCACGTTTCCCGCGTACGCCCCGGGTTCCCACGAATTCGTCGCCGTCGAGTCGGGCACGCTGTGCCTCGGTGTCGGCGAGACGGAGTACGTCCTGACGGCGGGCGACTCACTCTACTTTCCCGCCGACGTCGAGCATTCCTACGCGAACCGCACCGAAAACCCTTGCGCGTACCACGTCGCGGCGCTGATCATGCGGCCGCGCGAAAACCGGATGACACCGCCCCGGAAGGCGTGACACCCTCCGGGGCATGTTCCCCGTGACCGATAGCGCGACGTTCGCAGGCCTGTCCCTGCCGAGCGCCCTTTCGGCACGGCCGACCGGCGCTCGAAGCTGACCCTTCCCCGATTTCCCCGCCCTGGGCGCGAAACCGCCGGGGGAGGGTCGACGCGCTCCGCCCGGTTTCGCGCATTCTCTTTCCAGCGCAAGGAAAATCCATGACCAAGCAGCAGTACGTGCGGACCAAGCCGCACCTGAACATCGGCACGATGGGCCACGTCGACCACGGCAAGACCACCCTGACCGCGGCCATCACGAAGGTCCTCGCCGCCCACGGCGGGACCAACCGCTACGTCGCCTTCGACCGCATCGACCGCGCGCCGGAGGAGATCGAGCGCGGCATCACGATCAACATCGCGCACGTCGAGTACGAGACGCCGACCCGGCACTACGCGCACGTCGACATGCCGGGCCACGCCGACTACGTCAAGAACATGATCACCGGCGCGGCCCAGCTGGACGGCGCGGTGCTCGTGGTTTCGGCGCAGGACGGCGCGATGCCGCAGACCCGTGAGCACGTCGTGCTGGCACGCCGGATCGGGGTCGAGCACCTCGTGGTCGCGCTCAACAAGGCCGACCTCGCCGACGACGAGGACCTGCTCGACCTGGTCGAGCTCGAGGTCCGCGAGCTGCTGACGCGCTACGGGTTCGACGGCGACGCCGTGCCCGTGGTCCGGGTCTCCGGCCTGCGTGCCCTCGAGGGCGACCCGCTGTGGACCGGGCGGATCCTGGACCTGCTCGCCGCCGTCGACGAGCACGTGCCGATCCCGCCGCGGCGGCTCGACCTGCCGTTCCTGATGCCGATCGAGAACGTCCTCACCATCACCGGCCGCGGCACCGTCGTGACCGGCGCGGTGGAGCAGGGCACCCTCGCCGTCGGTGACGCGGTCGAGGTGATCGGGCTCGGCCCGGCGGTGACCAGCGTGGCCACCGGGCTCGAGACGTTCGGCAAGCCGATGGAGCGCGCCGAGGCCGGCGACAACGCCGCGGTGCTGCTGCGCGGGGTGAAGCGCGGTGAGGTCCGCCGCGGCCAGGTCGTCTGCCTGCCGGGCAGCGTCCGGCCGCACACGCGGTTCCGCGCGGACGTCCACGTGCTGTCGGCCGCCGAGGGCGGCAGGCGGACGCCGTTCGCGGCGAACTACCGGCCGCAGTTCCACTTCCGCACCAGTGACGTCGTCGGGGTGGTCGCCCTCGCCGAGGGCGTCACGGTCGTCCGGCCGGGTGAGGCGGCGGAGCTGACGGTGGAGCTGGGGCAGCCGGTCGCGATGAGCCCGGGCCTCGGGTTCGCCATGCGCGAAGGCCGGCTGACGGTCGCCGCGGGCACCGTGCGCGAAGTGCTCGACTGAAGATCGGGCTCGTCCCCGCTTTCTCCGGAGAGCGGGGACGAGCTTGACTCATCCGATCTTTTGCCTTTAGCTTGGGTCGCGTTCCCGATCCGCCGTCGGAAGCAGTGCTTCTGCCGTTGCGTGATAAGGGAGATCTTGTGGGAAGAGCGTTGAGCCGCCGCCGTGTCGTCGCCTGGGGAGCAGCGGGTGCCGCCGGTGCTGCCCTGCCATTGGCCGGATCTCAGGGGGCCGAGGCTGAGGAACTGTCGAGTGCGCCGGGCCGCTTCTTCGACGTCACGAAGTTCGGCGCGAAGGGCGACGGGCACACCATCGACACCGCCGCGATCAACCGCGCGATCGACGCGGCCGCCACGCGCGGCGGGACCGTGTACTTCCCGGCGGGGACGTACGCGAGCTACTCGATCCACCTCAAGAGCAACATCGCGCTGTACCTCGCGGCGAACGCGACGATCCTCGGCGCCGCCCCGGCCGGCGGCCAGGGCTACGACGCCGCCGAACCGGGCGCGGGCAACCCCTACCAGGACTTCGGGCACAGCCACTGGCACAACAGCCTGATCTGGGGCGAAAACCTGGAGAACGTCACCATCGAGGGGCCGGGCAAGATCGACGGCAAGGGCCTGGTGGCCGGCGGGAGCGCGGAATCCGCGCCGCTCAACGGGAACAAGGCGATCGCGCTCAAGCTGTGCCGCAACGTCGCGATCCGCGACATCACGATCGTCAACGGCGGCCACTTCGGCATCCTGCCCACCGGCGTCGACAACTTCCGCATCGACGGCGTCGTGATCGACACCAACCGCGACGGCATCAACATCGACTGCTGCAAGAACGTCCGGATCGCCAACACGACGGTGAACTCGCCCAACGACGACGCCATCGTGCTCAAGAGCACGTACGCGCTGAACCAGGTGCGCGACACCGAAAACGTCACCATCGACAACTGCTTCGTCAGCGGCTACGACCTCGGCACACTCGTCGGCGGCACGTTCAAGACCGCGGGCTACGGCCGCACCGGCCGCGTCAAGTTCGGCACCGAATCCAACGGCGGCTTCCGCAACATCGCGATCTCCAACGTGGTTTTCGAGCATTGCCGCGGCCTGGCACTGGAAACGGTCGACGGCGGCTGGCTGGAGGACGTCACGATCAGCAACCTGACCATGCGCGACGTCCAGATGCCCCTGTTCCTCCGGCTGGGCGCCCGGATGCGCGGGCCGGCCGGGATCCCGGTCGGGTTCCTGCGCCGCGTGAGCATCAGCGACGTCACGACCGTCGACGCCGACCCGCGTTACCCGTCGTGCCTCGCCGGCATCCCGGGCCACCCGATCGAGGACGTCAAGCTGAGCAACATCCGCCACCACCTGGCGGGCGGCCTCACCCCGGGTGACGCGGTGCAGAACCCGCCGGAGCTGGAAACCGCGTACCCGGAGCCGTCGATGTTCGGCACGCTCCCGGCGTACGGCTTCTTCGTGCGCCACGCCCGCGGCATCAGCTGGGACAACGTGGACGTGCGGTTCGGCAAGCCGGACACGCGCCCGGCGTTCGTCCTGCGGGACGTGACCGACGCGGACGTCCACCACTGCCGCGCGGACAAGGCCGAGGGGACGCCGACGTTCGTGCTCGACGGCGTGGACGACTTCCGCGTCAGCATCGGCCGCCCGGTGGCGGAGGCCCGGGTGGAGCACGCGGACCACCAGGAGCTGTAAGGGGTTCCGGCCGGGCCCCGGCGCCGCCGCGGGACCCGGCTGGGCCGGTCCTGGAGGGAATCCGACCTCACCTGTCGTGGCGATCAAGCTGTCGCGAACCTGCCGGCCCACGCGCTTTGCCACCGGTTCACTGGGGCCTCATGAACGCCCCTTCACCCGGTGGCCCGCCGTCTTCGCGGTGACCGCCGGGATTTTCGCCATCGTCACCACCGAGATCCGGCCGAGCGGCCTCCTCACGCCGATCGCGGCCGGGTTCGGCGTCTCGGCCGGGACCGCCGGCTGGACCAGCGTCCTTCCAAGCGACCATCTCCGCCGGGGCGCCGGCCGCCGGACCAGGCGTTCCGGTGAACGGAACGCCTGACTGTCGTCGGCCGTGGCCGCGGTGCGACGGTCGGGACATGGCTCCCGTGATGGCGGCGATCGTCGGCCCCGGCAACATCGGCACCGATTTGCTGGCGAAGCTGCGACGCAGTGAAGTACTCGAAGTCGGTTATGTGGTCGGTGTGGTCGAGTCCGACGGTCTCGAACGCGCCCGCGCCCAGGGCATCCCGGCCTCCGCGGAAGGCGTCGACTGGCTGCTGCGCCAGGACCCCCTGCCGGACCTGGTGTTCGAGGCGACGTCGGCGAAGGCGCACGCCGCGAACGCGCCGCGGTACGAGGAGGCGGGCATCCAGGCGATCGACCTGACGCCGGCGCACCTCGGCCCGATGGTGTGCCCGCCGGTGAACCTCGGCGCGCACCTCGAAGCCCCGAACGTCTCGATGATCACCTGCGGCGGGCAGGCCACGATCCCCATGGTGCACGCCGTTTCCCGGGTGGTCCCGGTGCCGTACGCGGAAATCGTCGCTTCGGTGGCTTCCCGCAGCGCCGGGCTGGGCACGCGGGCGAACATCGACGAGTTCACGCGCACGACGTCGCAGGCGGTGGCCGAGATCGGCGGGGCGGGGCGCGGCAAGGCGATCATCATCCTCAACCCGGTCGAACCGCCGATGATCATGCGGGACACGGTGTTCTGCGCGATCCCCCTCGACGCGGACCGCGACGCGATCACCGCGTCGATCCACGAGATGGCCGACGAGGTGCGCAAGTACGTCCCCGGCTACACACTGCGCGCGGACCCGCAGTTCGACGACGCACGCGAAGACTGGGACGGGAACGGGCGGGTCGGGATCTTCCTCGAGGTCCGCGGCAACGGCGACTACCTGCCCGAATACGCCGGAAACCTCGATATCATGACCGCCGCGGCCGCCCGCGTCGGCGAGCTGATGGCGCGCGCGAAGCAGGAGGTGCCGGCATGACACGCCCGGAACTGCGGCACGACGTCCGGATCATCGACACGACGCTGCGCGACGGCAGTCACGCGATGGCGCACCGCTTCACCGAACAGCAGGTGCGGGACACGGTGCGCGCCCTCGACCGCGCGGGTGTCGAGGTGATCGAGGTGACCCACGGCGACGGCCTCGGCGGCTCGTCGTTCACCTACGGCTTTTCCGCCGTCGACGAACTGAAGCTGATCTCCGCGGCGCGCGAAGAGGCGAAGCAGGCGAAGATCGCGGTGCTGCTCGTGCCCGGCATCGGGACGGCCGAGGACCTCCGGCGCGCCTTCGACGCGGGGGCCGAAATGGTGCGGGTGGCGACGCACTGCACCGAAGCCGACGTGTCGCCGCAGCACTTCGGGCTGGCGCGGGAACTCGGGATGGAGACCGCCGGGTTCCTCATGATGGCGCACCGGACCCCGCCGGAAGACCTGGCGAAACAGGCCCGGATCATGGTGGACGCGGGCTGCCAGGCGGCGTACGTGACGGACTCGGCCGGCGCGCTGCTGATGCACGAAGCACGTGCCCGCTTCGAAGCGCTGGTCGCCGAGGTCGGCGACACGGCGTGGGTCGGCTACCACGGGCACCAGAACCTCTCGCTCGGCGTCGCGAACTCCGTGCTGGCGTACGAAGCCGGCGTCCGCTACATCGACGGTTCGCTGTGCGCGCTCGGCGCGGGCGCGGGCAACTCGCCGACGGAGGTCCTCGCGGCGGTTTTCGACCGCCTGGAGATCGACACGGGCCTCGACGTCGCCGGCCTGCTCGACGCGGCCGAAGAGGTGGTCCGCCCGTACCTGCACCGGTGGCCGAAGATGGACCGCAACGCGATCGTCCAGGGCTGGGCCGGGGTCTACTCGAGCTTCCTGCTGCACGCGGAGCGCGCGGCGGAACGCTACGGAGTCCCGGCGCAGGCGATCCTGCGCCGCTGCGGCGAGCTCGCCCTGGTCGGCGGCCAGGAGGACATGATCATCGACGTCGCCGTGCAGCTGGCGGCCGAGGGATAGCGGTTCGGGCGGCGCCGGCGACACGGAAAGTTCGTTCGCACAGCCCCTGATCAGTCGTGACGCGCCGCGGCGGGTTGACCGGCCCCGCCGCGGCGGTGCGCCCCTTTGCGTCAGGCGGGTTCGCCGAACCACCGCCGAAGCGCCGCTTCCAGGCCGGCCGTCGAGCCGTCCTCGCTGGCCCAGGCGATGTGGCCGTCCGGCCTGATCAGCACTCCCGTCAACGCTGGTTCGCTGTCGCACTTCGCGGTCAGCACTCCGACCCGTCCGGCCCATCCGCTCGCCGTCTCGCGCAGGGCGGTGTTCTCGGTGAGGTCCAGCAGGAGCGCCTTGCCGTCCTGGAGGTGCTCGCCGAGCCGGGAGCCGTCGGCGAACGCGAAGTCGGGTGCGGCGCGGCCGGTGAGGTCGTGCTCGCCTTCGATCGGGTAGCGGTGCAGGACGCCGGAGAGCTTCTTGGCCAGGTACGTCGCGCCGTCGCCGGTGAGCAGCAGGTCCGTGACGACCTGGCGCAGCGCCTTGGTCCGCACGTCGCTGCGCATCAGCGCGACCTGTGCCCGGGTCCATTCGAGGACCCACTCGCCGATCGGGTGCCGCTCGGTCGTGTAGGTGTCGAGCAGGCCGTCCGGCGCCCAGCCCCGGATGGTCGCGGCGAGCTTCCAGCCCAGGTTGACCGCGTCGCCGATGCCGAGGTTGAGGCCCTGGCCGCCGAAGGGGGAGTGGACGTGCGCCGCGTCCCCGGCCAGCAGCACGCGGCCCAAGCGGTAGGTGGTCGCCTGGCGCGCGTTGTCCGTGAAGCGCGTCGCGCTGTGGACCTTCGTCACCCTGATGTCCGCACCGGACACCCGCCGGAAGCTGGCTTCGAGCTCGTCGGCGGTGACCGGGGCGTCGCGGTCCGCGGGTGGCCCGTCGAATTCGACGGTGAGCATCCGGCCGGGAGTTGGCCCGTGGACGTAGAGCCCGCCGGTGCCGTGCTGCCAGCCGGCGGGCAGCGCCTCGGCACCGGTGAGGTCGGCCAGTGCCTGCCGCCCGGTGACGGCGGGGTCGGTGCCGGGGAACTCGAAGCCGGCTCGCTTGCGGACGAAGCTGCGGCCGCCGTCGGCGCCGACGAGCCAGCCGGCGCGCACGGGTTCGCCCTCGGACAGCTGCACGGTCACGCCGTCGTCGCCGGCGTCGAACCCGGTGAGCTCGACGCCCCGCCGGATCTCGACGCCCAGTTCGGCCGCGCGGCCGGCCAGGATGGCCTCGACGGCCTGCTGCTGGATCACGACCACCCGGCCGGCGGGCCCGACGTCCCGGAAGGCGGGATCGTCGAAGTCGACGCCGGTCGAGGTGACCATGATCCCGGCGAAGTGCCCCACCGGGACAGCCTTCGGGCCGCCCCCGCCGCGTGATTCGAGGAACTTCTGGATCTGCGCGAAGTTCTGCCGCACGACCTCGTCCATCGCGGGCAGCAGCCCCCGGCGGTAGAAGGCTTCGGCCGTCGTCAGGTTGACCGACCCGGCCTTGATCGTCTGGTCCGGCTCGGGCAGCCGTTCGACGACGAGCACGTCCACGCCCGCCAGCCGCAGTTCGCAGGCCAGCATCAAGCCGACCGGTCCGCCCCCGGAGATCACCACATCCCTGTTCATGGCTCCGAGGATGCCGCAAAACTTGTACCTAGTCAAACTTTGTGTTCGGTCTATACTCGGCCCATGGCGGACCCCGGACTGCGCGAGCGCAAGAAGCAGGCGACGCGGCAGCTGATCTCGAACGTGGCCACGGGCCTGTTCATCCAGCGCGGCTTCGACGAGGTGACGGTCGCCGAGGTCGCCGAAGCCGCCGGCGTCTCCAAGATGACGGTGTTCAACTACTTCCCCCGCAAAGAGGACCTGTTCCTCGACCGGCACGCGGACCGGCTGGCGGAGCTGGTTTCAGTGGTGCGTTCCCGTCCGGCGGGAACGTCGGCTTGCGCGGCTCTGCGCCGTCACCAGCACGAACTGCTGGCGGCGGGCCACCCGTTGTCGGGCGCCATCGCGGGCGGTCCCGGATTCTGGTGGGTGCTCACCTCGAGCCCCGCGCTGATGGCCCGGTGGTACGAGCAGGAGCGCGAAATCGCGGAGGCGCTGGCGGAGGTGCTCACCGAGGAGACGGGCGAAGCCTTCCGCTCCCGCATGGTGGCCGGCCTCCTGACGACGGCGATCACGACGGTTTTCGCCCACGCGATGAGCCGGGTCCTCGCGGGGGACGACGCCACAGTGGTCCGGCGCGAGCAGGCCGCGGTCGTCGAACAGGCTTTCGACCTGGTGGAACACGGAGTGGACGGCTTCCCGGGGAAGCCGGGTTGACGAGACCGAAGGCTCCGGGCCGGCCCGTCAGCGAGTGATCCGGACGTTCCCGGAGCGCCGGTCAGCGGAGTGACTCCTTGGCTCCCTCGGCCACGGCCTCCGCCACGGCTGCCAGCGCGGGCGAGTCCAGCTTCCACTGCTGCCAGTGCAGCGGCACGTCGAGCGGCCGGTCCGGGGCCAGGTCCACCAGGGCGTCGCCGCGGGGAGCGGCTTGGAGCTCCGGGACCATGCCCCAGCCCAGGCCGGCCGCGACGGCGTCTACAAAGGACTCCGAGGCCGGGATGTGGTGGCGGACCATGGTGAACGTGCGGCGGCGGGTGAGGCCGCGCAGGAAGCGGTCCTGGAGGTCGTCCTTGCGGTCGAAGACGATCACCGGCGCGGCGGGGAGCTGGTGGGGGAGCGGGCCGGAAGACAGCCACCGGTCGACGAACGCCGGGGAGGCCATCGCGCGGTAGCGCATCCGGCCCAGGCGGTGGGAGGTGCAGCCCTGCACCGGGTGCGGGGCCGCCGTGACCGCCGCCATCACCAAGCCTTCGCGCAGCAGCGCCGCCGTGTGGTCCTGGTCCTCCCGCTGCAGGTCGAAGCAGACGCCGTGGGACTGGGGGAGCCGGGCCAGCGCCGGCAGGAACCACGTCGCCAGGGAGTCGGCGTTCACGGCGATCGAGACCGTCCGGGTGGCCGAGGACCCGAGGCCGAGCTCGGTCAGCGCGTCCTGCTCCAGCTGGGCCAGTGAGCGCGCGAAGCGGGCGACGACCTTGCCCGACTCCGTCAGCGAGACCGGTTTCGTGCGCAGCAGCAGGACCCGGCCGGTGCGCTGCTCCAGCGCCTTCACCCGCTGGCTGACCGCGGACGGTGTCACGTGCAGCACCGCGGCGGCCGCGTCGAAGCTTTGCTCGTCCACGACGGCGAGCAGCGTCTTGACCTGGTCGAGCGGCAGATCGGACATCACGAGCGCTAATCTTACGTAAGAATCTTTAGCTGGAGTAACATCGCCGCGGCGACCTACCGTGAAGACCGTGCTCGCTCTCCTCCTGGCCGGCTTCGGCACCGGCCTGTCGCTCATCGTCGCGATCGGCTCCCAGAACGCCTTCCTCCTGCAACAAGGCCTCCGCGGTGGCGCGGTGGCGCCGCTGGTGGTCATCTGCGCGGTGTCCGACCTCGTCCTGATCGGCCTCGGCGTCAGCGGGATCGGCGCCGTTCTCAAGCAGTGGCCGGCCGCGATCGGGGTCATCGCTGTCGGCGGCGGGATGTTCCTGCTCGGCTACGGTGCTATCGCCGCGCGGCGAGCGTTCCGGCCGTCGGTCATGACCGTCGGCGAGGAACGCACGCCGCTGCGCAAGGCGGTCCTCGCGTGCGTGGCGTTCACCTGGCTCAACCCGCACGTCTACCTCGACACGGTCCTGCTGCTGGGCTCGGTCGCGGTCGCCCACGGCGACGGGCGCTGGCTGTTCGGCGTCGGCGCCGGGATCGCCAGCGCCGTCTGGTTCAGCGCGCTCGGGTTCGGGGCGCGGAGGCTGGCCGGGGTCTTCGCCAAGCCCGTGGCCTGGCGTGTCCTCGACGTCCTGATCGCCGTGACCATGACCGGCCTCGGCGCGGCGATGCTGCTCGGCCGCGTCTGATCACCAGAGCCCTCCGCCCGCCGGGCGTTCCAGTTCCAGCAGGAACGCCTTGCGTTTCAGGCCGCCCGCGTATCCGGTCGGCTTTCCGCCCTTGCCGACGACGCGGTGGCACGCCACCAGGATGCTCAGCGGGTTCCGCCCGACCGCCGCGCCGACTTCGTGCGGCAGCCCGCCGACCGCCCGGGCCAGGTCGCCGTACGTCGCTGTCGAGCCGTAGGGGATCTTCGCGATCTCGGCCCAGACGGCACGCTGGAACTCGTCGCCCTCGGCCCGCATCGGCACGTCGAACTCCGTGCGCTGCCCGGCGAAGTACTCCTTCAGCTGACGAACGGCCTCGGGGAACGCCGAATCCTCACGCGTGCCGAACGCGGCACGGTCGGGCCGCGTCCAGTGGCCCGGGAAGTACAACCCGGTCACGACACCGCCGGATCCGACACCGCCGGATCCGACGCCGCCGGATCCGACGCCGCCGGATCCAACGCCGCCGGATCCGACGAGGGTCAGCGAGCCGATCGGGGAATCGACCACGGCGTGGTTCATCAGGCCTCCCAAGTGCTGCCGTCGGCCCGGGCGCCGCGCACGCCGGGCAACCGGAAATCCGCCAGTGCCGCGGTGAGGATCGTCCGATGTGGACTCCACGACGTCGACTGCCGCAGCCGCCGTGCCATTCCGGCCCAGCCCGCCGGCGTGGCGCTGACCACCCAGACGTCCGGCTCCGGCGCCGCGAACCGCCGGGCCTGGCGCAGCCACGACGCCGCTGTCTCCGGCCAGGTCACCGTCGCCAGCACCAGGCCGCCCCACGCCGACGCGATCCGTGCGCCACCCTCCCGCGACGCCGGGTCCGCCGCGGTGCCGATGACGATGTGGCGGGCCCCGCCGATCAGCCCCACGATCGCCTCGAGCTCGAGGGCGGTCATGTCGCGTCGTGGAACACGAGGCCGAGGGTGTGCCGGTGGCCCGAGCGGACCGCCGAGACGCCGTGGCGCACCGGGGCCGCCGACCAGCCGCGGACCGAGCGGACCGGCCGGTCGCGGGTGGTGAACACCAGGCCGTGGCCCCGCGGGATGAGGGTCGCCGTGCCGCGCGACTGGGCCCGCGGCCGCTGCTCCACCAGCAGGAACTCGCCGCCGGTGTGGTCGGTGCCCGGGTCGTTGAGGTTGATCACGACCTGCAGCGGGAACACCTTGTCGCCGTAGAGGTCCCGGTGCAGCGCGTTCCAGCCGCCCGGCTCGTAGCGCAGCAGGATCGGGGTGGGCCGCCGCTGCCCCGCGTCGTGGCAGACCGCCAGCCACTCGTCCAAAGTGGACGGCCACTCCGCCTCGCGGCCGAGCCGGGCGTGCCACTCCCGCGCGATCGGCAGCAGCCGCGGGTAGAGCGCCGTACGCAGCCGTTGGACGGGCTCGGGGAACGGCGCGGCGAAGTACCGGTAGTCGCCGTGGTCGCCGAAGCGGTGGCGCCGCAGGTTCACCGTCGCCCGGAAGTGTGACGGCTCGTCCCACAGCGCGATCAGCCGGGCGCATTCGGCCGAGGTGAGCAGCCGCGGCAGGAGCGCGCAGCCGTAGTCGTCGACCTCCGCCGCCACCGCGTCCCAGTCGGCCGCGGCGACGCGCTTTTCGAAGACCGTCACGCCGCCTCCATCGTCAGGAGGGTCCGCTTGGCTTCCTCGCCGCCCGCGTACTGGCCGTACGACCCGTCGGACCGCACGACCCGGTGGCACGGCACCACCACCGGCAACGGGTTGAGCGCGCACGCGGTGCCGACCGCCCGCACCGCCTTCGGGCTGCCCGCGGCCGCCGCGACCTGCGCGTAGCTTTCGGTGCGCCCGTAGGCGATCTCCGGCAGGTGCTCCAGCACGGACAGGCGGAACCCGCGGGCCAGCCGGAAGTCCAGCGGGACGTCGAACGCACGCCGCCCGCCCGCGAAGTACTCGTCGAGCTGCCGGACGACCGCGTCGAGCCGGGCGGGCGCCCGCAGGATCCGCGGGCTGATCGCCTTCGCCAGCGCGGCGAGCACGGCCTCGTGGTCCTGGCGGTCGAAGGCCACCTTGACCAGGCCCTGCTCGGTCGCGGCCAGCAGGAGCGACCCGACCGGGGTGTCGACGGTGTGGTAGGCGACGTCCAGCAGCCCCTCCCGGGAAGCGGCTTCGGTGAGCCGCTCGTGCAGGCGGTCCGGGAGGACTTCGTAGGACACCGGAAGCGACGCGATGATGTCGATCATGAGTGCGCTCCTTCCAAGGGGTAGGTGGCCCGCAGGGCTTTGATGCCGTCGGCGGCCGCCCGGCGGGCGGCGTCGGTGCTGCCCCCGGTGATCTCCGCGATCTCGCGGTAGGGCAGCCCGGCCAGGTAGTGGTAGGCGACGGCGGCACGCTGCTTGTCCGGCAGCCTCGCCAGCGCCTCCCACAGGTCGCCGTCGCGGGTGTCGGCGTCGCCGGGCCGGTCCGGGATCTCGCCGACCGGAACCGGCCGGCGCGCCTGGGCGCGGGTGACGTCGACGGCCTTGCGGTGCGCGATCGTGACGAGCCACGCCTGGACGTTCGCGTCGGCGGGTAGCCCGGGGTACGCCTTCAACGCCGCCAGGAAGGTCTCCGACCAGGCGTCTTCGGCGTCGGCGGGGCCGAGCACGGCCCGGCAGACCCGGAGGACCATCGGCCCGTGCTCGGCCACGATCTGCTCGAACGGTTTCACGATCACACCCTGTAGACGTCCGGGACCGCCGGAACGTGAGATCAGATTTCGGCGGTGCCGGTCACGACGGTCGCGCCCTGTTCGTCGGACTCGTGCACGCCGGACGTCAGCCCGGCCGCGGCGAGGATCCGGCCCAGCACCGGCGCCTGCCGTTCACTCGACTCGATCAGCACGGTTCCGCCCGGAGCCAGCCAGCGTGGCGCGCCCGCGGCGACCCGGCGGGCGAGGTCGAGGCCGTCCGCGCCGCCGTCGAGCGCCACGAGGGGCTCGTGCAGCCGGGCCTCCGGCGGCATCGTCGCCACTGCCTCCGACGGGACGTACGGCACGTTGGCCAGCAGGACGTCGACGCGGCCGCTCAGCGAAGCCGGCAACGCGTCGTAGAGGTCGCCCTGGTGGACGCGGGCGCCGGGGAGGTTCACGCGGGCGCACTCGACGGCGGCGGGTTCGACGTCCGCCGCGTACAGCTCACGCGGCCGCACCGCCGCGGTGAACGCGGCGCCGAGCGCACCCGAGCCGCAGCAGAGGTCGAGGACCACCGGGTCCGGTGGCGCGAGCGAAACGGCGACGTCGACCAGGAACTCCGTGCGGTGCCGGGGCACGAACACCCCCGGCCGCACGACGACGCGAAGGCCGTGGAACTCCGCCCAGCCGAGCAGGTGCTCCAGCGGGAGCCCGGCGACCCGGCGCTCCACCAGCGAGTCGAGCTCGGCGGGGGTCGAGGCGGCCGCGACGAGGAGGTCCGCCTCGTCCTCGGCGAACACGCAGCCCGCGGCGCGCAGCCGGGAGACGACAGCAGGAGTGTCCAGCAAGGGACCGAGCCTACAAGACCTGCACCGCGTCCCCGACGTTCAGCCCGTCGAAGAACGCCGCCGAGTCGGTGCCGGCGAGGTGGACGCAGCCGTGCGAAGGCGCGTCCAGCGGCCCGGCGTGGAACGCGATGCCGCCGGCCGCGAAGAACACCGAGTTGGGCATGTCGGTGCCGTAGACGCTGCTGCGGTGCTCGCGGTCCTTCCACACGACGTGGAACGACCCGGCCGGCGTCGCCTCCTCCGGCGGCCCGAACCCGGCCGGGACCGGGCCGTGCACGACCCGGCCGTCCCGCAGCAGCCAGGCCAGCCGCTGCGCCAGGCTCACGCAGGCGCCGGTGGTGACGGCGCACGGCGGCGCGGGCGGTGCCGTCGGTGCCGTCGGTGCTGTCGGTGCTGTCGTCGTGGGCGGTGCCGGACGGCTCGTGGTGGTCAGCGGGACCGGTTCCGCGATCGGGCTCGGCGTAGTGGTGTGCGGCGCCGCGCAGGCCGCCGTGACCAGCACCGACCCGAGCAGGGTCACCACCCCGGTTCCGCGCATCCCGTTTCCTCCTCGCCGGGGATCCTCCCGGAGAGCAGTACGGATGAGCGGCCCCGGAGGTTGCGCCGGACGGGTACCCCCGGCTGCGAAAGGCGAACCAGGACCGGAAGACCGGATAGGGCAGGATGTCCGGATGATCCTTTGCCGTGCCTTCGGAGCCGTGCTGGCCGCCCTCACCGGGCTCGTCGTGTTCGCCGGGCCCGCCTCGGCCCACACCGAGCTCGTGTCGAGCTCGCCGGCCGAAGGCGCTTCGCTCGCGACGGCTCCGACGCAGATCCAGCTCACCTTCGGTGAGCCGGTCACGTTGCCGCCGGACCCGGTCCGAGTCGTCGGCCGCGACGGCGCCAGGTGGCGGCTCGGCACGCCGTCGGTGGCGGGCGGGGTCGTGACGGTGCCCGTGACCCCGGCGGGCGGGGCCCAGGCCTACACCCTGACCTGGAAGGTCGTCGCGAAGGACGGCGACAACGTCACCGGCAGCCTGAGCTTCAGCCTCACTGCTCCGGCTTCCGCTCCGGCCACGCCGCCGACGCCCGCCGCGGCCGCGCCCGCCGCCGTCGACACCACAGTCATCCCCGGCTGGGTGTGGATCCTGGTGGCGGTCGCCGCCGTGCTCGCGGCGGGCGTCGTGTTGCTGCGCGTGCTGAAGGGCCCGAAGCGCTGAACCGGCTATGGTCCACTGTGGACGATCAAGCTTTCCCGGGCTAGCCCGATAGGGCAGGTTTCCGCCCGAACACGGCCACGCTGGGTACCGTGGAGGGCAGGGGGACCGGGGAGTGGCCGGTGACCGGCCCGTCCGTGTCCGCGCCTACCGGCCGCGCACCCGGGAGGAGAACCCCGATGACCGCCACCACGGACACCCCGCGCCTGCCGTTCGACCGGCCGAACGTCCTCGAGATCGCCCCGCTGTTCGAGGTGCTGCGCCGCCGGGGACCGGTGGTCGCGGTGACCACCCCGGCGGGCGACCCGGCCTGGCTCGTCACCGGGTTCGAGCAGGTCCGCGACGTGTTCACCGACCCGAGGTTCGGCCGCTCGCACCCGGCCCCCGAGGAGGCGTCGGCGCTGTCGGACGCGGCCATCCTCAGCCGCCCGCAGGGCGACCACGAGACCGAGCACGCCGAACACGCGCGGATGCGGCGGCTGCTCGTGCCCGCGTTCTCCGCCAACCGCATCCGCCGGCTCGCCGGTCACGTCCAGGAGTTCGCCGACGGCTGCTTCGACGCGATGGAGCGGGCCCGGCACCGGGACGAGCCGGTCGACCTGCACGAACACCTGTCGTTCCCGCTGCCCGTGCTGGTGATCTGCGAGCTGCTCGGCGTCCCGTACGAAGACCGCGACACCTTCCGCGTGCTGTCGGAGCGGATGGGCCGGATGGACATCGGCGACGGCGCGGACGCGGCGCTCGACGAGTTCGCCGGGTACATGAGCCGGCTCGCGGCGGCCAAGCGGCGCGAGCCCGGCCAGGACGTCGTCTCCGACCTGGTACGCGCCCAGGCCGACGACCCGTCCTTCGGCGACGACGACGTCGCCCGGCTCGCCGCCGGCCTGCTGTTCGCCGGCCACGAGACGACGTCCAACCGGATCGACCTCGGCGTGCTGTACCTGCTCACCGACCTCGCCCGGCGCGACGCGCTGGCCGCCGACCCCGAAGGCCGCGTGCACGGCGTGGTCGAGGAGATCCTGCGGCTGGCCGCGCCGAGCGGCCTCGGTGTCCTGCGCTACGCGCACGACGACGTCGAGCTCGGCGGCGTCACCGTCGCCCGCGGCGACGCGGTGATCCTGGCGCTCGGAGCCGCGAACCGGGACCCGGCCGTGTTCCCGGCCGCGGAGACGTTCGACCCGGAGCGCAAGCCGAACTCGCACGTCAGCTTCGCCTACGGCGGCTGGTTCTGCATCGGCGCGAGCCTGGCCCGCACCGAACTGCGGGTCGTGTTCGGTTCGCTGCTGCGCCGGTTCCCCGGGTTGCGGCTGGCCGCGCGGGTGGATGAACTCCGGATCCGGACGAACCGTGTCACCGGGGGAGTGGACCGCGTGCCGGTCCTCTGGTAGACCAACGGCGTTCGCTAGTGGAGGAAAAACGTGACCCTGTGGGAAAAGCTCGGGATGGACGACAAGCTCGTCAAGGTGCTGAAAGAGATCCCGCCTGGACCCGACGCCGCCGACTTCGGCCGGGCCTACGTCACGATCCACCAGCTGGCCGTCGAGCTGGACCAGCGGTTCCCCGAGGTGCGCACCCAGCTGGACGTGCCGCTGGGCGGCGGCGCGACCCGGCACGCCGGTCTCGTCGAGCTGCTCGGCAAGGAGCTGGTGGACAAGATCAAGCGCTACGGCGACGTGTACCCGATCGAGGCCGCGCAGCTGTCGTCGGTGCGGTTCCGTGAGCTGCGGCTTCGCGGTCCCGGTGGGCGGGACCTGGTCGGCGCGTCGAAGAAGGACCTGCCGTTGATCCGCCTGCGGCCGAAGGACTGAGAGAGGTGCTCGCCCCGCCGGTCCGGGTCCTCGTGGCCGACCGCGACCCGGCGGTGCGGGCCCGCGTGGGCACGATCCTCGGCGAGGCGGACGGCATCGAGGTGGTCGGCTCGGCCCCCGACGCGACGGCGGCGCTGGTCACCCTCCGGCGGCGGCTGCCGGACGTGGTCCTGCTGGACCTGCGCCTGGGGATGCCGGTGCAGGAGCCGGTTTCCCGGCGTTCCGCGGTCGTCGTGCTCGCGACGTTCGACTCGGATGCGGGAATCCTGCGCGCGCTGCGGGACGGCGCGGCCGGGTTCCTGCTGCGCTCGGCCCGCCGGAACGACCTGGTCAAGGTGGTCCGCCTGGCCGCGGACGGCCACCTGGTGCTGTCTTCCGACGCGACCCGGCGGCTGGTGTCGGCGGCGACGCGGTTGTCCGGCCCGCGCGACGAGCGGCTGGCCCGGGTGGACCGGTTGTCGGGCCGGGAGACCGACGTGCTCGCCTGCGTCGGGTCGGCGCTGACGAACACCGAAATCGCCTCGCGGCTCGGGCTGCCGGAGCCGGTGGTGCGCGACTGCGTCGCGCGGGTGGTGCGCAAGCTGGGGTGCGCGCACCGGACGGCGGCGGGATTGCTGGCGTACGAGCGCGGGTTGTGCCGTCCGGGTGTCGAGCTGTCATGAACGACTCTTTCCTGTCGTCCGGCGACAGGAAAGAGTCGTTCATGACAGGACTGCCCGCCGTCAGAAGCCGGCGAGGCCGTCCGGCACGCCGACACCGGTCGGGGCGTCATAACCCGGGCCCGCGACGCACAGGTAGTCACCGCCGCACTTCTGGCCCGTGCCCGTCCGGTCGTTGCTGCCCGTGGTGATGTCCACGAACCGGTCCGCCCGCGCGTAGAAGTCGGCGGGCTGTGTCGTTCCCGCGTGCCCGGAACGGCCGATCAGGCCCGCGATGAACGGCGCCGAGGCGCTGGTGCCGTTCACCGAACGCCAGCCACCCGCGTCCGAGAAGGGGATGGCGATGTCTTCGGCCACCGCCGCGACGTCCGCGACCGTGCGTTTGCCGCAGTGGGTGTCCTTCTGCCACTTCGGTTTCGCGATGTAGGCCGAGCAGCCGCTGCCACTGCCCGACCATGTCGATTCCGTCCAGCCCCGCGGCGAGTCCGGGTCGCGGGCCAGCGAGGTCCCGCCGATGGCGACCACCGAGGCCAGCACCGCCGGGTAGCTCGCCGCCGTGAAACCGGTGTCGCCCGAGGACGCCACCACCGTGACACCCGGGTGCTGGTAGTGGCTCGCGAAGGAGAGCGGGACACCGCCTTCCCTTGCGCCGTAGCTGTTCGACACGACCTTCGCGCCCAGCCGGACCGCTGTGTCCTCCGTCTCCGCCAGGTCGGCGAAGCCGGGCGAGTTGCCTTCCACGACGACGATCCGGCACGACGGGCACGCCGCCGACACCATCGAGACGTCCAATGTGGACTCCAGTGCCCAGCCGAAGTCGGCGGGCGGCAGGGGAGCCGCCGCGCCCTGCTGGTTCACCTTCCGGAAGCAGCCGTTCGCCGAGGTGCACGGCGGCAGCCCGTACTGCGCCCGGTAGGCGGCCAGGTCTGCCTCCAGGTTCGGGGCGTCGTAGGCGATCGAGATGCCGACGACGGTGTCCGGTCCCGGCTCGCCAGGCAGCCGGTAAGCCGACGCCAGGTCGTCGGCACCCCAGCCGGCCGGGCCGTCGGCCAGGGTGCGGGCCGCGCCCGACGTGTACGTCGTGAGGCAGCGCAGCAGTCCCGGCCCCGGGTCCGGGCACGCCGCGCGGGACACCGGCGCGGCGGCCGCGGCCGGCGTGGCCACGCCGGCCGCCACGACCACGGCGGCGAGCACTCCCATCCAGCTCTTGTTCACAGTGGAGATTCCTCTCAGGACACGTAGAGGTGGTAGGCGGCGGTGATCGTCTCGGCGATCGTCGCCCCGGCGGCGTCGGAGGCCGTGACGCGCAGGGAGACGTCGGTGCCGCGGTACGCCTCCGTCGTCGCGGTGAAGTCCGCGTGGAAGACGCCGTCGCCGCGGGCGGTGACGGTGGCGTCCTGCCAGGTGGAGCCGTCGGTCGAGTACTGGACCGTCGCCCCTGTGCTCGCGCTCGCGGCGCTCTGCTGCAGGTGTCCGACCGTGAGGTCCAGTCCCTGCGGACCGGACACCGTGGACCCGTCCGGCCGGAGCCCGCCGACGGCGTACCCGAGCGTCATCAGGGGTTCGACCGCGCAGGACCGATCCGGTCCGTCGTCCCCGCGGCCGCAGTACAGCGCCTTCGGGAGCGTCACGCCCTCGACGTGGTGCGACTTCCACGTCCACTCCGTGTGGGTCGCGGTGCTTTGGCGGTACATCGGGCCCGTGCGGCCCGCGTCGACCGTCAGCCCGAGCGTCGAGGGGCCGGAGCCGACCTCCTGCATGAGGTCGACGGTGTAGGCGCCGTTCCACGGGGTGCCCTCGGCCAGGGTGGTGCCGTCCTGGGTGAGCCGGTAGTGCCCGGTGATGGTGTCCCGTGCCTCGCCGGAGAACCCGAAGCCGGTGTGGCCGGGCTGGTTGTCGCTGAACGGCGTGATCGCGAACCGCACGAAGTCGCCGGCCCGGGTCGCGCCCGGCAGCGTGTAGATCGACGCGTCGTCCAGCGGAAGCAGCGCCGTCTCGCCCGCCGGGTGCAGCGGGAACCGGTTCCAGTCCTCGGTGAGCGACGAGCCGCCCTGGTAGCGGTGGAACGCCTCGTGCTGACCGCCGGCCCAGCCGGGGAACGACCCCGGGCCGGGGACCAGGTACTTGGCGATCCCGCCGAACCACATCAGGTCGGGGGCGGCCGAGACGTACTCGGTCTGCCTGCGCGGCAGGTCGATCGGGTGGGCGGCCCGGCCGCCGAAGGTCTCGAAGGTGAACATGCCGCTGCGCTGGCGCAACCCCTGCGTCGCGTACTCGCTGTAGTAGGTGGCGTTCACGGTGGCGATGTCCTTCGCCGTGATCACGTACCGCTGCTGCGGAATCGTGCCGATGGCGGCCTTCTGCAGCACGTATTCGTACGGCGTGCCCGGCCCGGGCGGGGACACGAGCCTGCTGTACGGGTAGGTCTGCAGCGCCCCGGTGCGCACCGGGACGGCCGTCGGGGAGACCGAGATCGGCACGCCGGGCCCCGCGTCGAAGTCGATCACCTGCGCCGGTCCCGTCTTCGCGGCGCGGCGGAACTGGAACCCGTTGTCGTCGAGCAGTGCCGGACGCGGGGTCACCCAGGTCACCTTGCTGGAAGCGCGTTTCGCGTCGACGCGGACGGTCGTGTCCGCGTTGACCGCGAACTCCGGCTGCGCGCTGAACCGCATCTCGGTCGGGTTGCCGTCGGCGTCGGCGGTCCAGAAGACGCCGTACGCGCTGTAGTTCCCGTCGGGCACGCTGAACTTGGCCGTGCCGCCCGAGAAGTAGTTCAGGGATTCGTCCAGGTCGAGGAGGTTCCCGTCGTCGGTGTTGTACAGGAACGCCATGCCGATGTCGGCGGGCTTCCCGTCGATGCCGGTGGCGTCGACCGACACCGTGCGCATCACCGACCGCGGCTGGACGGCTTGCCGCTTCGGTGCCCCGGAGAGCGCGAAGGTCGCTCCACCGGCGAAGAGTCCCTGGCCGCCGAAATGGCCGCGCGCGTTGTCCTCTTTGAACTGCTTCGCCAGAGCGGCGCCGAAGGTCTGGGTGTCGACCGGGACCCGAGCGCCGGCCAGGAGGGCCTTGACGTCGAACAGGCTCAGGTCCAGCCCGCGTCCGAGATAGGGGAGCGCGGTGCCGGGGACCTCGTAGTCACGGTCGCCGAGCCGCAGGTGCACCAACGCCCGCGCCATGCCCTTCTCGGCGGCCGGCCGGATTTCATAGGTGTCGCGGCCGTCCGCGGTGGTCCGGACGGTGACGCGGTCGGCGGTGACGAGCGTGGCGGTCGCCGTGGGAGCCGGGGCGGTCGCGGCGACCGCGGGCGGCGGGGCGAGCCCGGTCAGGCCGGCCTGGCCCGCAAGCAGGACGCTGACGATGGACAAAGTTCTTCGCACTGGCACCTCCGTGTGATGGTTGATCACCACTACCGACGAACCAGTTGCCTTGACCGTTGAGAAGCGTTCGCGATCTTGCCGGAATTACGCCGATCGGCTCAACGACGCTCGGTGGCGGCGCTAACTCTGGCCGCGCGCCTTTTCGAGCTTGGCGAGGAACTCCGCGACCTTCTTGCGGTCGCCGTAGTCGTACTGGAACGTGTTGCCGGCCAGCTTGTCGGCGAACATCGGCACGTTCGTGACGACGTCGGGGGACGAATCCGGGGTCACAAACACGATCTTGCCCGGTTTCCACGCCGTCGCCGGGGTGTGCTCGACCCGGGTGATCTGCGCGACCGGGAACCGGTTCTTGGTGTCGTCGGGGACGATTCCCCAGCTCGTCGTGGCGATGCTGAGCGTCACGGTGTGCCCGTCGAAGCGGATCGACCGGCGCCTGGACCTGATGTGCACGATGCCTCCCCGAAGGCCGCGCTCCGACTATCGCAGGGCACGCCGCCGGGGGAACAGGTGCGTTCGGGTGCTCAGAGCGACCGGCAGGTGAGGGACGGGCGGGCGTCGCCGCTTCCGCTCTGCGTCAAGGCGATGAAGCCGAACGTCGTCGCCCCGGCCGCGTCCAGCTTCGCGTTCCAGGAGGCGTTTTCGACCGTCACGGTCGAACCGTCGACGGTGAAGTTGCCGTTCCACAGGTCGCTGATGCGGTGCCCGGCGGGCATCGTCCAGAGGACGCGCCAGCCGGAGAGGCCGGCGCCGTGGTCGTTGCGGACCGTCACCTGCACCTGGTAGCCGCCCGGCCAGGAGTTCGTCACCTCGTAGCGGGCGGCGCAGCCCAGGTCGGCGGTGGTCGTCGGGGCCGGTGGTGCCGAGACCGGAGGAGCGGACGAGACCGGCGCCGCGACGGTGGCCGTGCCGCCGGGGACCAGCGCCGTCCCGATCACCACGCCCAGGGCCAGCAGGACCGCGCCGGCCGCGCTGGCCAGGACGAGCCGGCGCCGCGGGCGCCGGACGCGGATCAGGCGGGTCGCGGTCCGCCGGGGCCGCGGCGGCGGCAGCGGACGGTTCTCGGTGACCGCCTCGAACAGCGCCTGGACTTCGGCCATCGTCGGGCGGTCCGCGGGATCTCGCTGCAGGAGACGGCCGAGGACGTCGGCGAGCGGCCCGCTGTGCCGCGGCGGGATGACCTCCTCCTTGGCGACCTTCAGGAGCAGGGTGATCGGGTTGTCGTCGGTGCCGAACGGCGGCATGCCCTCCAGCGCGCGGTAGAGCGTCGCGCCGAGCGCGAACACGTCCGCCGGGAAGCCGCCTTCGCCACCACCGGCGACTTCGGGGGCCAGGAAGGCGGGGGTGCCGGCGATGAAGCCGCCGCCGGTCACCAGTCCTTCGCCGGTTCCCCGGGAGATGCCGAAGTCGGCGATCTTGGCGACGCCGGACTCGCCGATGAGGACGTTCGCCGGCGTGACGTCGCGGTGCATGACGCCCTCGGCGTGCGCGGCCGCGAGCGCCGAAGCGATCTGCGCGCCGATGCGGGCCACCTCGTCGGCGGGCAGGGTGTCCCGGTCGAGCAGGATGTCCGCGAGACTGCGCGACGGCAGGTACTCCATGACCAGGTAGGGCTCGCCGGACTCCTCGACGACGTCGTGCACCGTGACCGCGTGCGGGTGCCGCAGCCGCGCCGTCAGCCGCGCTTCGCGCAGCGCACGCAGCGCCGCCTGGTCACCCGCGGCCTGCCCGATGGCCGGCTCGTAGTCCAGCTGCTTCACGGCGACCACCCGGTCCAGCCGCTCGTCGCGGGCGCGCCAGACGACGCCCATCGCCCCCTGGCCGATCCGCTCGGCCAGCCGGTAGCGCCCGGCGATCAACTCTCCTGCGTCGGTCACGACGACCTCCCGGCCTTCCCCCGGACACACGCGTGCGGAAGACGATCGGTTCGAGCTTAACGACCTGTCCGCCGATGTGCCGACGGACAGGTCGCGCTCACGCGCCGAGCCGGTGCAGCTGGTCCCACGCCGGGACGTACGGGGCGAAGCGGAGCTTCATCCCGGCCTCGGCAGGCAGCTTGTCGGCCTTGCGGGCGTTGCAGCTGCGGGCCGTGCCGCCGCACGCGGCGACGGTGTTGAGCCAGTCGGTCCGGGCCCCGCCACGGCTGATCGGCCGCACGTGGTCGATCGTGGTGGCGCGCTGCCCGCAGTACGCGCAGCGGTGCCCGTCCCGGACCAGCACACCGCGCCGGGACCAGCGCGGTGGCTGCGTATATCGCCACTTCATGACGACGTACCGCAGCAACCGCACGATCTTGGGGCGCGGGAACAGCCCGTAGGCGAGGCCGTCCTCGGCCTCGTGGATCTCGGCGACGTGCCGCACGAGCATGCGGATGGCGTGCGGGACGGAAACGGTCTGCAGCGGCTCGTAGCCGGCGTTGAGGACGAGAACCTTCACCGGGCACCTCTTTTCTGCTTCGGATACGCGGAAAGCCGCCCGGCGGGCGGCTTTCCGCTCTGCTGCGGATCATCGTCGCCGAGCGCCCTGAGCTGCGTCAATCGTGTTTCACCGGACCGGACGCGCCCGCCGTCCGGGGGGTTCGGCCCCTCGATCGCCCGGAGTGTCGGACGTGCTCGGTAGGATCGACCCACCTCGGCTTTTGACCTTGCTTCGACATGCGGAAAGGACCGGAAGTGACCACCCCGATCGAGACGCTGGAGTTCCAGTCGGAAGCGCGTCAGCTGCTCCAGCTGATGATCCATTCGATCTATTCGAACAAGGACACGTTCCTGCGCGAACTCGTGTCCAACGCCTCCGACGCCCTCGACAAGCTGCGGCTGGAGTCGTACCGCGACAAGGACCTCGACGCGGACACCTCCGACCTGCACGTCACGATCGAGACGGATCCGGCCGAGCGGACCCTGACGGTGCGGGACAACGGCATCGGCATGACCCGCGACGAGGTGATCGCCCTGATCGGCACGATCGCCAAGTCGGGCACCGCCGACTTCCTGACCAAGCTCAAGGAGGCGAAGGACGCGGCGGCGTCGCAGGACCTGATCGGGCAGTTCGGCGTCGGGTTCTACGCGAGCTTCATGGTCGCGGACAAGGTCACGCTCGTGACGCGCCGCGCCGGCACCACCGAAGGCGTCCGCTGGGAATCGACCGGCGAAGGCACCTACACGATCCAGGAGATCGAGGACGCGCCGCAGGGCACCGCGGTGACCCTGCACCTGAAGCCCGAAGACGCCGAGGACCACCTCTACGACTACACGTCCCCGGCGAAGATCCGGGAGATCGTCAAGAAGTACTCCGACTTCATCACCTGGCCCATCCGGATGACGGGCGAGGGCGAGGGCGAGGACGCGAAGGCCGAGACCGTCAACTCGATGAAGGCGCTGTGGGCGCGCTCGTCGAGCGAGGTCACCGAGGACGAGTACCACGAGTTCTACAAGCACGTCAGCCACGACTGGCAGGACCCGCTGGAGACGATCCGGCTCCAGGCCGAGGGCACGTTCGAGTACCAGGCGCTGCTGTTCCTGCCCTCGCGCGCGCCGATGGACCTGTTCATGCGGGAGCGCAAGCGCGGCGTGCAGCTCTACGTCAAGCGCGTCTTCATCATGGACGACTGCGAGTCGCTCGTCCCCGAGTACCTGCGGTTCGTCAAGGGCGTCGTCGACGCGCAGGACCTCTCGCTCAACGTTTCGCGGGAGATCCTGCAGCAGGACCGGCAGATCCAGCTGATCCGCCGCCGCCTGGTGAAGAAGGTGCTCTCGACGGTCAAGACGATGATGACCGCCGACGCCGAGAAGTACGCGACGTTCTGGCAGGAGTTCGGCCGCGCGGTCAAGGAAGGCCTGCTCGACGACTTCGAGAACCGCGAAGCCATCCTCGAGATCTCGTCGTTCGCGTCGACGCAAGACGCCGAGAAGCCGACGTCGCTGCGTGCGTACGTCGAGCGGATGAAGGACGGCCAGCAGCACATCTACTACATGACCGGCGAGTCGCGGTCGGCGATCGAGAACTCCCCGCACATGGAGGCGTTCCGGGCCAAGGGCTACGAAGTGCTGGTGCTGACCGACCCGATCGACGAGATGTGGGTCGACGCGGTGCCGGGCTTCGACGGGAAGCAGTTCCAGTCGATTGCCAAGGGCCAGGTCGACCTCGAGTCGGACGAGGACAAGAAGGCCACCGAGGTCGCCCGCGAGCAGCAGAAGAAGGACTTCGAAAGCCTGCTGACGTGGATGGCGACGGCCCTGGGCGACACGGTCAAGGAGGTCCGCCTGTCGTCGCGGCTGACGACGTCGCCCGCCTGCATCGTCGGGGACACCCACGACCTGACGCCGACGCTGGAGAAGATGTACCGCGCGATGGGGCAGGAGCTGCCGCCGATCAAGCGGATCCTCGAGCTCAACCCGGAGCACGCGCTGGTGACGGGCCTGCGCGAGGCGCACGCGTCGCGGCCGGACGACGAGGGCCTGGCCGAAACGGCCGAGCTGCTGTACGGAATGGCGCTCCTGGCGGAGGGCGGCGAGCTGGCCGACCCGTCGCGGTTCATCAGGCTCCTGGCCGGCCGCCTGGAAAAGACGCTCTGAGCCGGGGTCGTGAGTGAGAAACAGGGTTGGAACACTGTTTCTCACTCACGACACGGTCAGGGGGCCGCGTTCATCAGGTCCAGTGCGCTCTGCTGGCGGGCCGCGTCGGACTGGTCGAGCGGGCCCGCCCACAGCAGTCCGTACGCGTCCGCGCTGTTGCGGTCGTTCGCGTACGCCGAGTTTGCTTGGCGCTGCAGGTAGCTCGTGTACGGGTGGTCCGAAAGCGCCGTGTTGAGCACTGCCAGGTCCCGGACGTACACGCCCTTGAACGTCGGACCGTCGATGCCGCCGCCGCCCGGTGTCTCGCCCGGGTCGCGGAGGATGCCGCCCGGGTTCAGGGATCCGTTGGTCGTCGACGCGTTCGCCATCGCGCGGGCCTTCGTCAGCAGGCTCGCGTCACCCGTCGCGCGGTTCAGCTCGGTGAGCGCCGCCAGCGGCACGCCCTGGTTGTACGTCCAGACCGCCTGGCCGTTGTTGGCGCACGTCGAGGTGGTCAGTCCGTCGTTGACCAGGTTCGAGCCGTTGATCATGCCGCTGCCCGCGAACCAGGTCCAGCCCGCCCGTGCTCGCGCCAGGTACGCCGTGTCGCCCGGGATCCGGTTGTGCAGGGCCGCGTTCAGCTGGATGTACAGCGAGTTCGGGATGGCGTTCTTGTAGGTGCGGCTCGTGCTCCACCAGACCCCGCCGCCGCAGACGCCGTCCCAGTAGGCGTCCATGTGGTCGGCGTCGGCGCGGGCGGTGTTCAGGTAGCGGCTGTCGCCCGTCAGGTCGTACGCGTCCACCCACGCGAGGCCCCACCAGCCGGTGTCGTCCAGGTAGTCGTTGCGGAAGTTGCCGCCCTGAGCGGCGAGGTTCTTCGTGTACGTCGTGTCGATCGCGTAGCGGTAGCTGCCCATGCCACTGACCCGGACGTCGTCGATGACCGCGGTGAGCGCGTTGGCCGAGTTCCACCACCCGGTGGTGTCGAACAGGCCGGTGCCCAGGTTGTAGCGCTCCATCAGCGCCGTGGCGGCCGCGGTGCGCCGGTCCCAGGCGTTCCACGTCGGGCGGGCCCAGCCGGTGCACGCGATGGTCCCCGACCCGCCGGGCTGCCCGCACGCGCGCAGCAGCCCGACGCCCTTGTTCGCCCAGTCGTCGGCGTTGTACATCAGGGTCCGCCAGCCGGTCGCCCCGGCCGGGGTCGCGGTGTCCCCGAGCTTGCTGCCCGACGCCCACGTCCGCCCGGCGTCGAACGAGCGGTCCAGCCAGACGTGGTCGCCGGCCGCGCCGCCGGTGATCGCCGCCCAGCCCATGTCGTCGCCGTCGTCGAGGTGCAGGGAGATCCGGCGCCCTCCGGTCGTGGCCGAAGCGCCTTCGCGGTCACCGGGTGACAGCGCCGGATCCCTGGTGTCACAGTACTTGCCGCAGATCGGAGTGGCGGCCGGAACCGCGGCCGGGGTGGCCGCGAGGACCAGGCTCAGCAAGGGAACGAGGAAGTTCATCGGCCACCTTCCACGCTGAAGGGCGATGCTTCCATTGTCGGGGCCTGATCCCAGTGGTCCAGTCCTTTGTCCGGACAGGTTCCGGACAGGAATTCACGCCCTGCGCGAGCCCAGCAGGAGCAGGCACAGCACGGCGATCCCGGTGACGAGCCCGGCGACCAGCAGCATCGGGTCCAGGGTCGGCGGGGTCGCCGCGACCGCCTGCTGGACCACCGGTGGCGTGGACGCCGGAGCGGCGGAGGCCGGCGGTGTGGTGGCCGGGGTGGTGGTCGCCGGCGCCGCGGCGGCCGGGGCTCCGGCGGACGTCGGGGTGCGGGCCGGTGCCGGTTTGGCCGCCGCCGGCGTGGTCGGTGCCGGTTTCGGGGCGGCCGTCGCGGGCGCGGGCAGGACCGTCACCGAGGCCCGCATGTCGGGGTGCACCGAGCAGTAGTACGCATAGGTGCCGGGCTGCTGGAACGTGTAGCTCCAGCTTTGGCCGGCCGACAGGCGCGGGCTGCGGAACGCGACCGGCGCGCTCGTCGTGACGACGTCGTGCGGGGCCTCGTCGTGCTGCATCCAGGTGACCGTGTCGCCGACCCGGACGGTCAGCGAGGCGGGGGAGAAGGCGTAGTTCTGCATCATCACCTGCTGCGTCGCCGCGGCCGCCGGCCCCGCGAACGGCAGGTTCAGGAAGAGCAGCAGTCCGGCGACGACCAGTGCGACGCGCCTCATCGGACGAACTCGATCGCGATCTCGACGCGCAGCCGCCGCCGGGCGAGCAGCCGCACGAGCCGTCCCGCCCGCCGCGGTTTCCGCCGGGCCGGGGGCACGACGCCGACGGCCCAGACGACCACACTGCGGGAGTCCCGGTGCCGGACGTCCCCGCACAGCCGGACTTCTCGGCCGCCCACCCGGCCCTCGGCCACGAAGGGGTCGTCACCGGTTTCGTCGGCGGTGAAGGTGAGTTCGCCGCCCCGGAACGCCCGGCCGAGGAAGGGGATCCCGGTCCGCAGCGAGCCGGGGTCGAAGGTGACCGTGAGCGTCGAGCCGGGCGTCCAGTGCCCGCCGGTCGCGGCGAGCCGGCCGCGGATCACGGGCGGGCGCGGGGAAACCTCGATGACGCAGCGGTCTTGGCGCAGGGTGTAGCCGATCGCCGGCAGGACGGCGGTGTCGGTCATGGGGATGGCCTCCGGGGAAGGGAGCGGGTGGCCCGGCCGGAAGACCGGGCCACCCGCGGGGACGGCGAACCTCAGCAGCTCGCCTGGTTCAGCATCGGCGTGAGCACGTTTTCGAGCCACACCGTGTGCGTCTTGATGTACTGGTCGAGGTTCAGCAGGTCGGTCACCTGCTGGCCCAGCGACTCCTCGAGGTGCGCGCTCTTGATGTGCGCGACGATCGGGGCGAGGGTGTCGGTGACGACCTTTTCCGCCGACCCGTCGAACGCCGGGGCGAGCACCGTTTCCAGCCACACCGTGTGGGTCTTGATGTACTGGTCCAGGTTGAGGATGTCCTGCACCTGCTGACCCGGTGAGGTCTCCAGGTGCGCGCTCTTGATGTGGTCGAAGATCGGCTGCAGGACCGACTTCGGCACGCAGGAGCCGCCGCCGGCCGGGGTGGACGGCATCGGCATCGAGTGGGTCGGGTCCGTCGTCGGCGCGGACGTCGGGGCCGAGGTCGGCGGGGCCGTCGTCGGGGCCGTGCCGGTGACGGTGATGGTGGCCTTCATGTCCGGGTGGATCGCGCAGTAGTAGGAGTAGGTCCCGGCCTTGGTGAAGGTGTGGCTGAACGTCTGCCCGGTCTGCAGGGTCGGCGAGGTGAACTTCTCCGGCCCGTCGGTGACCACGATGTTGTGCGGCGCGGTGTCGTGGTTGGTCCACGTCACCGTGTCGCCCACCGAGATGGTCAGGCTCGCCGGGGTGAACTTGTAGCCCATCGCGTCGACCGACTTCGTCGTCGGCGCGGCAGCCGGCGCGGCGGCCGCGGCGCCACCGGCCTGTTCCGCGGCGAGGCCCTGGTAGAGCGGAACCGCGAGCGGACCCTGCTGGGCCAGCGCGGCGAGGTCGACGTTCGCGGCCTGGCTCGGCGCGGCCTGTTCGGTCTGCCCGCCGCGAAGCGTGGAGAGACTGAACAACGCCGTCGCCAGGGCGAGGATCGCCACGGCGATCGGCCAGTTCCGCCGTCGCCGCACCACCTCCGGCTGCTCGGGGGCGGCGGGGTTGGGGTTGTCCATCGAGAGACTCCTTTCGGGGGTGATCATCGGCCGGGGCTGGCCGTGACGAGGAAGCTCGCCGCGAGGAGGACCACGAGCACGAGCGTGGTCTCGGCGGCGACGGAATAGACGAACGGGCGGACGGTGGCGGCGTCCCCGCGCAGCACGACGGCGAAGTCGAGGCGGCGGCCCACCCAGCTGCGGCTGGCCTGCGCGATGAGCAGCACGGCGGCGAGCACGGCGAGCTTGACCAGCAGGGTCTGCCCGTAGGCCGTGCTGAACACCCGGCCGAAGCTGCCGATGGTCTGCCACGCGAGCACCGTGCCCGCGGCGACCACCACGGCGACCGACGTCATCGCCAACTTCGAATACCGGGGGACGACCGCGGCGAGTTCCTCGGGGTCACGGCGGGCGAGGACGCCGAACAGCAGCACGGCGAGACCGCCGATCCACGCGGAGGCTCCCGCGAGGTGGGCGAGATCCGCGAGCTGCGTCAGCCACGGCCGGGTGCTCTCCACCGCGTGGCCGGTGAGCCCGGTCGTGCGGAGCAGCCCGAGCAGGACCGCGCCGGTCCCGACGCGCCAGGGCAACGCCGTCGCGGCGGCGCGGCCGCGTTGCAGCAGCCAGGCCAGCACCACGCCGCCGAGCAGCCACAGCAGGGCCCTGGCGAACCAGATCCGCCCGAACTGGCTGTCCAGTGCCTGGCTGAGGAGGTCCCAGGCGAAGAGGTCGCCCGGCGGGCGTTGCGCGGCCCACGCCGCTTGCAGCCCCAGGCCGGCGAGCGTGCCGAGCAGGCCGAGGAGCCAGCCGGTCACCAGCACCGAACGGGCGCCGCGGTGGCCTGCCCCGGCGGGCCAGAGCACGGCCAGGAACAGCAGCCCGCCGGCGAACAGCGTGAGGCCGGCGTAGTCGACGGTGCGGGCGAGCACGTACCAGGCCTTGACGGGTTCCACGCTCACCGTCCACTGGGGACGGTCGTGGCCGGGACGTCGACGGCGCCGGCGGGGACCATCGCGGGCTCCAGGCCGCCGTCGGTCGTGCGGCAGTAGCCGAGGACGAGCGCGCCCACGCCGCTCGGCCCGGTCACCCCGAGACTGGTGGTGACGGAGCCAAGCAGGGGCAGCCCGCCGACGGTGTCCAGCACCTGCTGCGGCAGACCGGGCTGGCACGGAGGTACGTCGGTGCCCGGTGGCACCGGGGTCGTCGGCGGCGGCGCGGGTTCCGGCGAGCCGGGTTCCGTGGGCACCGGCTCCGGGGTCGGGACCACGCCGATGTCGCCCGGCATCGACGGCATCGACGGCATCGACGGCATCGACGGCACGGTCTGGCCCGGCTGGTCGCCGACGGGGACCGCGGGCAGCGGGACCGCCGGCACGTCCGCGGGGGGCAGACCCGGCGGAAGTGGTTGCGTGCCAGGGGTTGCCGGGGTGGCGGGGTGCCCGCCGTCCGCGACCACGGGCGGGGTCGCCGCGTCGGCGGTGCCACCGGGACGCAGGCCGATGCCGGACGCGTAGCCGACGACGATCACGACCGCGCCTGCCAGGCTCGCGGCTATGACGTGGTCACGGCGCAGGGCGGGTCCTCGCACGGTTTCGTCCTCCAAAGAACGGGAATCCGCACCCCGGGAAAGAGATGTGCCGGGAATCGGGGAGCGGCGGGAAAGAACGGGATGTGGGGAGCAGAAAACCAGCCGGCACGTTTCGGGGGGTGATCTTCACATGAAGGCCAGGTAAAGTCGTCGGCCGTCCCGGCGGCTCGCCACGGTGAGAAGTTGCGCCGAACGCCCCGAACACCGCGCCGTTCGGGTGGCTGGAGTGGCGAACCACTGGAGTAGTCGCCCGATTTGCCCGGTTCGCGGGTGGTCGCGCCGCGCGGCGGTGAGAATTGGTTAACACAGCCGTTTCACGGCTCCCATTGCGAGGCCGGACGTGCTCGCTACGGTTCCCCTGTCGCTCGAATTCCCCAGAACGCGAGGAAATCATGACTTCCCGCTTGTCTTTCCGCGTCCGGATCGCCGGCGCGCTGGCGGCCGCCGGGTGCGCGATCCTGCTCGGCGCCCCCGCGGCGGACGCGCACAGCGTCCTGGTGTCCAGCACTCCGGCCAAGGACGCGGCCGTCGCCACCTCCCCGGCCGAGGCCGCGCTCGTGTTCAACGAGCCCGTGGAGAACCAGTTCACCGAGCTCGCCGTTCTCGGCCCCGACGGCACTTCGCACTGGGAGTCCGGCCCGGCGTCCGTTGTGGATGCCCGGGTGTCCGCGCCGCTGCGCCCGCTCGGCCCGGCGGGGGTCTACACCATCCGGTACCGGGTCACCTCCGCCGACGGGCACCCGGTCTCCGGCTCGGTCCCGTTCCGGCTCACCGTCGCGGGCCCGCAGCCGGCGGTACCGGCGGCCGCGGTGCCGGTCGCCGCGGGGGCGGCGAGCCCGGGTGGAGACGGCTCGATGCCGCTGTGGCCGTGGATCACCGGGGGTGCCGTCCTGCTCGGGACGGGGTTCGCGGTGGCCAGGCGGCTGGCGCGCGCGAACGTCTGAGCGGTGTGTGCCAGGGCCGCCGTCCGGGTAACCCGGGCGCATGACGAACCTCGACGACACCACGACCGCGAAGCTCGACGAATTCGTGCTCGCCCGGCTCGCGGAGGACGAAGAGCGCGTCCGGGCGGGCGAATTGCCGCTGATCGACGAGGCCGAGCGGCGCGGACGGCTCCGGATCATGTACACCGACGACGGTGACGGGCTGCTGCTCGCCGGCGGGCCGGTCGAAGCGATGGAGGACAGGCACCCGGTGCCGTTCGCCGAGAAGGCCGAGTTCCTGCGCCGCGAGATCCGCGACGCCCACGACGACGCTTCGGTCAAGCTGATCGCGTCCGTGTACGAAGCCCACCCCGACTGGCGCGACGAATGGCGCCCCTGAGCGTTTCCCGCCGGCCGGGACCGATGCCCCGGATCTTCGCCGATCGCGACGACGGCGGACGGCAGCTCGCCGCGGAACTGCGGAAACGCCGCTGGGCCGACCCGCTCGTGCTCGGCCTCGCCCGCGGCGGCGTCCCGGTGGCCGCCGTGGTCGCCCGCCGGCTCGGCGCCGAGCTGGACGTCGCGGTGGCCCGCAAGATCGGCGCGCCGGGGCGGCGCGAGTACGGCGTCGGTGCCGTGACCGCCGACGGCCCGGCGATCTACGACGAAGCCATCCTGCACGCGCTGAAGCTGACGGCCGCCCGGATGGCGCGGGCGGAGAGCCGGGAGCGGGCGGAGGCGCGCCGTCGGCTCGAGCGTTACCGTGCCGGCCGGGCGCCGGTCCTTCTGGCCGGTCGTGACGTCGTCCTCGTCGACGACGGCCTGGCCACCGGCGTCACCGCGACCGCGGCGCTGCGTGACGTGCGGGCGGCCGGCCCGCGGACGGTCGTCTTCGCCGCGCCGGTCGCCGCCCCGGGCGCGGCGGCGCGGCTGCGGGAGGAAGCCGACGACGTCGTCTGCGTCGCCGAGCCGCCGGAATTTCGCGCGGTCGGCCAGTGGTACGCCGATTTCCGCCAGACCGGCGACGAAGACGTGCTGCGCCTGCTCGGCCGGTGACCCTCGGGAATCCACAGAGGACGAGCCGTGACGTGCTGCTCCACCCGGGGAACACCGGGTTGACCGGGTGGGTGACGGGGTATCACCCGGCGGGGGCACCGACCGGATGGGCAGGCGCGCGATGATCGAACGGGACGGGCTCGGCGCGGCGGCGCGCGGGCTGAGGCAGTACCTGCTGGCCGTCGCGGCCAAGCTGGACGTGCCCGCTTGGTTCTGCGAAGTCGACGTACCCGCCGGCGCCTACCTCGCGCTCGAGCGGCGGCTCACGCGGTTCCCGGACCACGAGACGGCGCTGCTGTGGGACGAGCGGGACGGCTGGGCCGCGGCGGTCGAGTCGGCGACCGGCGAGGACGTGATCGTGCTCGCCTACCTCGGCGAGGACGTCCTGCCGCAGCCGGAGACGGTCGTGGCCTTCGTCCAGGAGCTTTACGGCGAGGAGTACCCAGGCCAGCCCGACCCGCCGGGCTTCCGCAGACCCGGGGCCCCGGACGGCTTCGACGAACGCCTGGCCGCCCACGCCGGCGACACCGTCTCGCTGCCCGAGGGCCATTCTTGAATCACCGCGGCGGGAGCACGCAGAACTCGTTCCCTTCCGGGTCGGCGAGGACGACCCACGGGTCGTCGGGTGGGTCGTCGAGGACCTTCGCCCCGAGCATCACCAGCCGTTCCACCTCGGCCCGCTGGTCGCGGCCCACCGGGGTGAGGTCGAGGTGCAGGCGGTTCTTCCCGGCCTTCTCTTCGGGTACCGGCTGGAACAACAGTGCGGGGCCGTCGGCGAAGTCGAGCTGGCGGTAGGTCAGGCCGTGCGAGTCGGTCCACGTCCGGGTTTTGCCGTTGCCCAGCGCCTTTTCCCAGAACTCGGCGAGCAGGTCCGGCTGACGGCAGTCGACCGCCACGGCGAGGATGCGGGTCCTCGTCATGCGGCCGCCACGATCCGGTTGACGGCTTCGGCGACCAGTTCCGGTTCGGCGACCGTCACGGTCAGGCCGGGGTGGCGGAGCCGGCCCCACGGGTCGATCCCGGCCACCGGCTCCCGGAACCGGAGGCACACGCCGCCTCGCGTCGTCGTGCCGAAGGTCAGGCCGCCGTCGGCGAGCGAGAGCCGGACGCCGAGGCCGCGGAAAACGCTGTACGGGCCGGTGGCCTCGGCGCCGGCCAGGTTGCTCAGCGGGGTCTCCACCAGCCACGGGCCGAAGCGGACGCGCAGGCCGGCGGCGTCGAGTTCCAGGCCGCTTCGCGAGCCGAGGACGCGGCGCAGCCACGGGAACGGGACGGCGAAGTCCGCGTGGAGCCGGTGATGCACGACGACGGTGGGCTGAGCCGGGCCGCCGGCCGTCATGCCCCGCTGCCCAACGGCGCATGCTGATCGCTTTCGCGGTGCATGGAACCTCCTTCACGCGGTGTCCTGTCCCGGCTACCCGGTGGCCGCACGCCGAAAACTCCCCGGATCAGCGGGCGGCGGCCCGCGCCGCCGCCCGGGCGGCCACGACGCCGAGCACCAGCCCGGCGACCGCGGTGAGCCCGTGCAGCCAGTTGTCCGCCCAGTTCAGGTTGACCGGGTCCTCCGGGTTGCCGAACGCGGTGGCCAGG
This sequence comes from Amycolatopsis vastitatis, assembly GCF_002234595.1. Lineage (GTDB taxonomy): Bacteria > Actinomycetota > Actinomycetes > Mycobacteriales > Pseudonocardiaceae > Amycolatopsis > Amycolatopsis vastitatis. The sequence goes on along the minus strand of NZ_NMUL01000021.1, from coordinate 292,197 downwards.
ATGCCGTACGAGGTCATCCCGGCGAAGCCGACGAACAGCACCCAGCAGTAGAGGATCGAGCCGGTGCGGCGGGTCGCGGCGAGCAGGCCGAGCACCCCGACGGCCACGTGGACGATGTTGAGGAGCGGGGTGGTGCTGAAGATCCACACCGCGCGGCTCGTCTCGTGACCGACCGCGGCGGTTTCCGGCGTCAGGAACCCGGCGATCCCGAGCGCAAGATAGAGCAGGCCCAGCACAGCGACAGCCGGGCGCAGCCACGCCGGCGCACTCCGGCGGCGGGTCTCGGCGGACGTCATGGGTGCCTCCTTTGTCCGTTCTCGCCCGGATACCCGCCGGAGCGGGCGGGAAACGGAGTGGAAGGGGCCGGACGGCGGGGTTGAGCCGCCGCCCGGCCCGCGGCCGGGACCCGCGCCGGTCCCTGCAGCCAGGACGCGGGCCCCTGGTCTCAGGGGGAACGCCAGTCGTGACCGCGGTAGGCGGTCCCGTGCTGGGCGCCCATCAGGAGCAGACCGCCGTCGACGACGAGCGACGTGCCGGTGATGTAGCCGGCCGCCGGGGTGGCCAGGAACGCGACCGCGGCCGCCACCTCGGCCGCGTGGCCGGGGCGGCCGAGCGGGATGCCGGGCCGGTCCTGCTCCCGCGGGTCGGCGTCGGCCTGCCCGGTCATCGGCGTCGAGATTTCGCCGGGGGCCACCGAGTTCACGGTGATGCCGTGCTCGGCCAGCTCCAGCGCGAGCACCTGGGTCAGCCCGCCCGCCCCGGCCTTGGCGGCGCAGTAGGGCGCGGCGCCGACTCGCGGGACGTGCTCGTGGACGCTGGTGATGGTGATGATCCGGCCGCCGTGCCCGGCGTCGATCATGTGGCTCGCGGCGCGTTGCGACAGCAGGAAAACACCGTCCAGGTCGACGTCGAGGACTTCACGCCACTTCTCGTAGCTGAGGTCCAGCACGCGCTGGCTGCTGCCGGTACCGGAGCAATTGACCAGCACGTCGATCCCGCCCAGGTCCTCGGCGAACGCATCGACGACGTCGGCGGCCCCGGGGAGCTCGGTCAGGTCGAGCTGCCGGACGTGGGCGGCCACGCCGTGCGAACGGACCTCGGCAGCGGTTTCCTCCGCGCCGCCGGCGTCCGAGTGGTAGGTGATGCCGACGTCCAGGCCGCCACCGGCGAGGGCCACCGCGACCGCGCGGCCGATGCCGGAGTCGGCCCCGGTGACGACCGCGCGCCGGGGCGAAGCGGCTTCCGCGGGCAGGGGCGCCGGGAGCGACACGGGCATCTCCTTTCGTCACCGATCGGCTACCACCTCGGCCGGGGACTAAACACGCGACCCGCGGGGTACCCCGGCCGGATGAGACTTGCGGTGCTGGACATCGGGTCGAATTCGGCCCAGCTGCAGGTGGTGGACGTGTCCGCGGGGGCGCCGCCGCTCCCGGCGCACGCGGTGAAGGAACCGACGCTCCTCGCCGAAGAGCTGCTGCCCGACGGGACGCTGAGCGAGACCGGGATCGAGCGGGTGACGGCCGCGGTGGGCCGGGCGGTGGACGCGGCGGTGCGGCTGGGTGTCGACCAGCTGTACCCGTTCGTCACCGCGGCGGTCCGCGACGCGGTGAACCGCGACGCCGTCATCGACCGCATCCAGGCGGGCGCCGGGATCCGGCCGCAGTTCCTCTCCGGCGAGGAGGAGGCGCGCCTGACGTACTTCGCCGCCCGCCGCTGGTACGGCTGGTCGGCCGGGCGGTTGTTGCTGATCGACATCGGCGGCGGCTCGATGGAGCTGGTGCTGGGCCGGAACGTCGAGCCGGAGCTGGCGGTTTCCCTGCCGCTGGGCGCGGGCCGGCTCACCCGCGAGTTCCTCACCGCCGACCCGCCGACGCGCAAGCAGGTGAAGGCCCTGCGCGGGCACGTCCGCGACACGCTGTCGGAGGTGCTGGACCGGCTGCGCTGGGAAGGCCCGCCGCGCCGGGTCGTCGCGACGTCGAAGACGTTCAAGCAGCTGGCCCGTCTCACCGGCGCCCCGCCGCAGCGCAAGGGCCCGTTCGTCACGCGGGAGCTGGTGGTCGCGGACGTCCGCGAGTGGATCCCGCGGCTGGCCCGCGTGCGAGCGGCCGAGCGGGCGGCGCTGCGCGGAATTTCGAAACCGCGCGCCCGCCAGGTGGTGGCCGGCGCGGTGGCGGCCGAAGTGACGTTGACGGCGCTGGACGTGTCGAGCGTCGAAGTGTGCCCGTGGGCGCTGCGGGAGGGAATCCTGCTGCGGCACCTGGAACAGCTCGCCGAATCGACGCCGCTGCCGCTGCAGCCGTTGACCCGGCATCCCGACGCCACGGTCCGGCCGCTTCATCCGGTGGGGGAGCAGCCGGTGCCGTCCTGAGCGTGTGCCGGCCGCCGGACGGGGTAATCGCGCCGTTCCCCGAACGGAAGGAGAGCTCCCGTGAGCAAGCCGAACCCGATCGAACTCCAGAAGTACCTCGCCGGCGTCGACTACCCGGCGAAGCGTGACGACCTGGTGCGCGCCGCCGAGAAGAACGGCGCGGACTCCGGCACCCTCGACGTCGTCCGGCGCCTGCCGGACCGGACCTACGACGGGCCGAGCGGCGTGAGCAAGGAGATCGGTGGCTGAACGGCTATCGCCGCCGGGACCGGGGGGACGACGCCGGGCTGGGCGAGCGCGGTGACCGCGCGGCAGACGTCCGCGGGGTCGATCGTGTCGAGGCAGGGATGACCCGGGACCGGGCACACCCGGGCGCGGCTGGCCCGGCAGGGTGCCCGCTGGTCGCCGAGCACCACCGTGGGAACCCCGTACGGTGCCCAGCGCTCCGGCGGCACCACCGGGGCGAACAGCGACACCACCGGCGTGCCCGCCGCCGCCGCGAGGTGGGCCGGGCCCGTGTTGGGTGCCACCACGACCTGGGCCCCCGACAGCACCGCGGCCAGTTCGGCCAGTGACGTCCGGCCGCCGAGGTTCACCGCCGACGTTCCCGCCACGTGCTGTGTCAGCGGCCGTTCCGACGGCGCGCCCGTCACGAGCACCCGGTGCCCGTCGGCGGCCAGCGCCCGCACCATCCCGCGGCTCCAGCCGGCGGACGGCTGGCGGGCGGGCACGGACGCGGCCGGGTGCACCACGACGTACGCCCCGCCGCCGGTCAGCCTGCTGGTGTTCGGCAGCGGGCGCCGCAGCGCCAGGGCGCCGTGGTCGTCCGGCGGCAGCGAAAAGCCCGCCGCTTCCGCGAGCGACAGCATGCGCACCGGCTCCGGCGGATCGCCGTCGACGCGGTGGCGCAGGTCGAGCAGGCTGCCCGGGTAGTCCTCGGAAATCGCGCCGATCCACGGCACCCCGGCCTGTCTCAGCAACAGTGCCAGCGGCAACGGCGACTGGTGGAATGACGTCAGGATCAGCGCGCGGTCGAAGGACCGGGACCGGATCAGCGAGACGAACTCGCCGGTGTCCTCCGCGGTGACCGGCGGCGGCTCGGGGTCGATCCACGGCGCCGTCCAGGTGAGCACGTCGTCCACGCCCGGCAGCAGTTCGGCGGCGGCGCGGCCGTGCGGCCCGGCCAGCAGCGTCACGTGCGACGCGGACGCGGCGACCGCGCGGACGCAGGGCCCGGCGAGCAGGACGTCCCCGAGGTTGTCCTGGCGGGCGACGAGCACCCGGGTCATCCGGCGACTCCGGCGAGGCGCAGCGCTTCGGACAGATCGCGGGCGACGGCGGCGTCCCGGCGGGCCCTGGCGATCTCCGGCTCCAGAGTCCGGGCGGTGGGCACCAGCACCGCGCGGGCGCCCGCGGCGAGAGCGGCGTCGACGTCGGCGCCGGTGTCGCCGATGAGCACACAGGACGCGGGATCGACGCCGAGCTCGTCGGCCGCGCGGAACACCATGCCGGGGGCTGGTTTGCGGCACGCGCACCCGTCACCGTCGTCGTGGACGCAGACCTGCCAGGTGCCGAACGGGCCGAAGAGCTCCTTGACGCGGGCGTTCACCGCGTCGAGCTGTTCTCGCGTGATCAGCCCTTTCGCGACTCCGGACTGGTTGCTCACCACACCCACCGGGATGCCACGCTCCCGGAGCCCGCGGACGAGCTCGACGGCCCCGGGTACCGGGCGGACGCCGTCCGGGTCGTTCAGGTAGGGGACGTCGACGATCAGCGTGTCGTCCCGGTCGAACAGCACCGCGACGGGCGGCCGGGGGCGCCGGGCCGCGATTTCCCCGCGCAGCCGGTGGTAGCACGCCGCGGGCGGGATGAGGACGCTGGTGACGGCCATGCGCGCGACTTCGCCGGGCGTCCGCGGGCCCGGCAGGATCCGCCGGGTGGCGAACTCCGCGGTCAGCCCGGCCCAGACTCCGGCCGCCAGCAGCGCTTTTCCGCGCTGCCGCAGCAACGGCAGGGTCAGCGCGGCCAGACCGGCCACTGTGGACAGTGCGTGCCTGCCGAGCCTGCCGGGGCCGGCGCCGGTCCGCTGGCGCCAGAGCACGCCGTGCTTGGCCCGCATCAGCGCGTTGTCGGCGTTGCCGCGCTGGGCTTTGAGGCTGTAGAAGAACCCGGCCCGGCGAGCGGGGTGCGTGGTCAGCCGCGTGCCCTGGCCGATCCGGTGCCCGGCTTCGGCCACGCGCAGCGCGAGATCGGAGTCTTCGCGGAACGCGCGCGGGAACCGTTCGTCGAAACCGCCGGCCTCGAGGAGCGCGCTGCGGCGGTAGGCCATGTCGGCGGTGATCCACCGCGCGTGCTCGAGCCCCGCGGTGCCCCGCTCGTCGTCGGCGGGCCGCCGGTCCGCGGGCAGCGGGACGGTGATCCGGCCCTGGGACGCGGCGACGTCCGGTGGCAGCGACAGGAGATCGCCGGCGAGCTGCCGGGGCCAGTCGTGCGCGAGCACGACGTCGTCGTCGACGAAGGCGATCCACTCGCTCTTCGCGGTGCGCCAGCCGAGGTTGCGGGCCGCCGCCGGGCCGCGCCCGCCGGAGCGGAGTACGCGGACCTCGCCGGGAACGTCCAGATCGGACCCGCCGGGGCGGTCGTCGACGACCAGGATTTCCGCCGGTCGCGGGCCTTCCCCGCCGAGCAGGGTGTCCAGCAGTGGCCGAAGCGTCTCCCGGCCCGTCGTGGGGATCACCACGGTGTAGTCGAGCGAAGCAGTCACCGCAGCGGGCTACCCGCTGTCGGGCCGGTCAAACGGCGTGTCGAACTCCTCGCGCAGGGGTAACCCGGCCACGACGAGAAGGAGGTGCGGATGACCGCGGGGACGATCGAAATCCGGAACCCGGCCGATGGCAGCGTGGTGGGCAGGATGCCGGCCGCGGGCGAACACGAGATCGACGCCGCGCTCGCGCTGGCGAACCGGACCCGGGCCCAGTGGGCCCGGACCCCGGCCGCCGAACGCGGCGTGCTGCTGCACACCGCGGCCGGGCGGCTGCGGGCTCACGCCGACGAGCTGGCGAAGGCGAACGAAGCGGAAACCGGCCGCCCGTGGGACGAAGCCCGCGAAGGCGTGCTCGCGGGCGCGGGCACTTTGGACCAGTACGCCGAACTCGGCCCGGTCCACCGCGGCCGCAGCCTGCTGGGCGGCGTCGGGGCGACGGACCTCATGGTGCCCGAACCGCGGGGCGTCGTCGTGGCGCTCACGCCGTGGAACGACCCGGTCGCGGTCGCCAGCGGCCTGCTCGGGGCGGCCCTGGTCACCGGCAACACGGTGGTGCACAAGCCGAGCGAGCGCGCGCCGCACACCGGGCAGCTGCTCGGCGAGGTGCTCGGGGGCGTGTTCCCGGACGGCGTCCTGCAGACCCTTCACGGTGACGGCGGCGTGGGCGCGATCCTCGCGATGCGCGACGACGTCGACGTCATCGCCCACGTCGGCAGCACGGCGACCGGCCGGTCGATCGCGGCGAGCGCGGCCGCGACGGGGGCGAAGACGTTGCTGGAGAACGGCGGCAACGACCCGCTGGTGATCGACGCGGACGTCGACCCGGGCTGGGCCGCGGGCCAGGCGGCGCTCGGCGCGTTCGCGAACTCGGGACAGATCTGCGTCGCCGTCGAACGGATCTACGTGTGTTCGGCCATCGCCGAGCCGTTCCTGGACGCGCTGGTGAAGGAAGCTTCGTCGCGGACCTTGGCGCCGTTGGTGGACCGGCGGCACCGCGACCACGTGCATGCCCACGTCGCGGACGCGATCGACCGGGGTGCCCGGCTGCTGACCGGGGGAGAGGTGCCGGACGGCCCGGGCGCGCACTACCCGGCGACGGTGCTCACCGGCTGCGAGCCGGACGCACGGGTGATGACCGAGGAGACGTTCGGCCCGGTGGCCCCGGTGCGGGTCGTCGACGGTTTCGACGAAGCCCTCGCCGAAGCCGCATCGGGCGAATACGGCCTGGCGGCGACGGTGCTGACGGCCTCGATGGCGCACGCCCAGCGCGCGTGGCGAGAGCTGCCGGCGGGCACGGTCAAGGTCAACAACGTGTTCGGCGGCGCGCCCGGCGGGGCCGCGCATCCGCGCCGCCGCAGCGGGAACGGCTACGGCTACGGACCCGAGCTGCTCGACGAGATGACCCAGACGAAGCTCGTGCACATCGCCCCGCCCGCATGACCGCACGGGACGACAGACCTGCCGCCGCCGAGGAGCGGGACGGGGTGCGTGGGGAGCGGAACGGCGGTTCCCCGGCGGGTGCCGGGGGGCATGACCGGGCTCGTGGGGTTCGGCGAGAGGTCGGTGGGCGTCCCGGCGCGGTGCCGGATAGCGGTGGTTCCCCGGCGGGTGCCGATAGGCATGACCGGGCTCGCCAAGCGGCTGTGGGCCCCGACGCGGCCCCCAGCACTCTGTCGAGGCTGCGGCGCCGCCTCGGCGCCGTGTTCGCGAACCCGCCGGACGGCGAACGCCACGACCGGACCCCCGTCGGCTGGTTCGCCCGTGCGGTACGGGTCCCCGGCCGCGAACGCCGGATCCTCGTCCAGAGCGCCAAAGCCACCCTGGCCGCGACCGCGGCGTGGCTGCTGGCCACCCTCGTGCTGCGGCTGCCCCAGCCGTTCCTCGCGCCGTACGCCGCCATCTTTCTCGTGGAAGCGACGGTCTACCGGTCGCTACGAGGCTGGCTCCAGCAGGTCGGCTCGGTGGCCACCGGGGTGCTCCTCGCCGCTGTCGCGGGGCAGCTGATCCCGTGGCAGGCCGTCGCGCTGGGCGGTGTCGTGTTCGTCGGCCTGCTGGTGGGCAGCTGGCGGCGCTTCGGCGACTCCGGCGTCTGGGTCGGCGTCACCGGCATGCTGCTGATCTCCTACGGCACCGCCCGCGAGCCCGCGCTGCTCGGCGACCGCCTCCTGGAGACGGCGCTGGGTGCCGCGATCGGCGTGGCGGTGAACACGCTGATCTTCCCGCCGCTGTACGGCGAACGCGTCGCGGCGGCGGCCGACCGGCTCGCCACCGCGCTGGCCGCCCTGCTCGAGTCGCTGTCCGATCTGGTCCGCCGTGACGAGCCGCCGGAGGACCTGGACGACCTGCTGTCCCAGGCACAGGACACGCGCAGCCAGGTGCTGGCGGCCGAGGAAGCCGTCGGCCTGACGCGGGAAGGGCGGAGGCTGAACCTCCGCCGCGGCCGGCCGGCCGACGGGACGCACCACGAACGCGCGCTGCGGACACTCCTCGGGCTGTGGCCCGCGGTGTCCCAGTTGATCACCGCCGTGCGGACGACGGCGGAGCGCCGCGAGCACCCGTTCGAGTACCCCTGGCCGGACGCCCGGGAAGCGCTGGCCGACCTCATGCACCGTCTGGCCGGTGCCGTGCAGGCGGTCGCGGTGGCGGGGGAACCGGTCGACCTGGACGAATGCCGGGCCCTGCTCGAAAAGCTGGAACGCCGGCTGGTGACGGCGGAAGAAGACGGCGTCCCGGCCCGGCTCGGCCTCGGCACGATGACCCTGCCCGCCCGGCACCTGCTCGAAATGCTGCGGGACCGCTGAAGCTACGGGGCGCCCACCGGCTCGGTTTCCGAACGGTGCCGCCGGCAGGCGGTGCACACCATGGTCTGGCCCAGCAGGGTGCCGTCGCCGGACACCAGGCGGGCGACGTGCAGCGTGGGCAGCCCGCACTCCTCGCACGGGATGGGCTTGCTGTCGCGGCTGATCATGACTCGGTTCGGCACGTGGAGCCCCCTGACGGGATCGAAGGTCCCGGACCAGTTACCCACGTGGTCTGCGCCACACTCGTCCGGCGCAGTGATGTCACTCGAACGGACTAGTCATGACGCCGGGTACTGATGCTCGCGAAGCAGCTCGGCCAGGTGGACGGCGTTGCGGACCAGGGTCGCGTTCGTGGAGGCCACGGCCTTCGGCGTCTCGTCGAGGTCCTGGTAGTCGCCGCCCTGCATGGCCTCGCCGTTCCAGTACGTGGCGCCCTGCGCGGGCACCGTGAAGCCGACGTCGTTCAACGCCTGGAACAGATCCGCGATGATCTTGTGGGCGCCGTCCTCGTTCCCGACCACGGCGGCCACCCCCACCTTGCCGAACATCGCCGGACGGCCCTCTTCGTCGGTTTCGGACAGTTCCGCGTCGAGGCGTTCGAGAACCCGCTGCGCGACGCTCGACATGTGGCCGACCCACGTCGGGGTGGCGATCAGCAGGATGTCCGCGCCGGCGATCTTGCGCCGGATGGCGGGCCACGCGTCGCCTTCGCCCATGTCGGCCTCGACGCCCGGGCGGACGTCGTGGTCGACCACGCGGACCACCTCTCCGGTGACCCCGCGTTCCGCGAACGCCTCGAGCAGCTGCCGCGCGATGAGGTCGCTGCTCGACTTCGCGGGCGACGGCTTGAGCGTGCAGGTCAGCGCGAGGACGCGCAGGGTCATGACTGCCTCCGTGAGTGCGTGCCGACGCCGAGGTGGGTGAACCCCGCTTCGGCCAGCCGGTCGGGGTCGAGCAGGTTGCGGGTGTCGACGACGATCGCCCGGTCGGCCGACGCGGCCAGCCGGGCCCAGTCGAGGTCCCGGAACTCCGGCCATTCGGTGAGCACGACGAGCGCCGCGGCGTCCTTGGCCACCAGGTACGGGTCGTCGACGACCTGGACCGCGCCCATCCCGGGCACGCACCCGACGGCCGGGTCGTGCGCGGTCAGCTCCGCGCCCGCGCGAGCCAGGTCCGCGGCCACCGCGAGGGCCGGGGAGTCGCGCAGGTCGCCGGTGCCCGCCTTGAACGCCAGGCCCAGCAGCCCGATGCGGGCGCCGGAGAGCGACCCGTCCGCCGCCCCCGTGACGGCCTGCCGTACGGCCCGCACCACCCGGGCGCGCTGGCGGGTGTTGACACGGACGGCGTCGCGCAGGATGCCGAAGTCGACGCCCGCGGATTCGGCCGCGTGCAGCAGGGCCGAGGTGTCCTTCGGCAGGCAGGAACCGCCCCAGCCGGGGCCGGGGGCGAGGAACTCCGGGCCGATCCGCGCGTCGAGGCCCATGGTGCGCGAGACCTCGCGGACGTCGGCCCCGAACCGTTCGCACAGTTCGGCGAGGACGTTGACATAGGACAGTTTCACCGCGAGGAACGCGTTGCTCGCGTACTTCGCGAGTTCGGCACTGGCCGAGTCGGTCGCCACGACGGGGGCGCCGGTCGGCTCGTACAGCCGCGCGACCCGCCGCGCCGCGGGTGAGTCCGGCGGGTCCGTGCCGACGACCACCCGGTCCGGGTGCAGGAAGTCCTCGACGGCGTGCCCTTCGCGCAGGAACTCGGGGTTGCCGACGACGGGCAGGTCGTCGCGGCCCAGCAGGTGCGGCAGCCGCGCCGCGGTGCCGACCGGCACCGTCGACTTGGTGACCACCACGCAGCCCGGCCGCAGCAGCCTTCCGAGCTGCGGCACGACCTTTTCGAGGACGCCGAGGTCGGGCCGCCCGTCTTCGGCGGGCGGGGTGGGCAGGCAGAGCAGGACGAGGTCGGCGCCGTACAGCTCGGCCTGGGCGGTGGTGAAGGTGAGCGTCCCGTCCGCGAGGCCCTGGCCGACCAGCTCGGCCAAGCCGGGCTCGGCGATCGACACGACGCCGCGGCGCAGATCGTCTACTTTGGACTCGTCGGCGTCCACGCAGGTCACGCGGTGGCCGAGCCGGGCGAAGCAGGCGGCACTGGTCAGGCCGACGTAGCCCGCGCCGACGATCCCGATGTGCTCAGCCATGCGCCACCCTCGCTTCCAGGGCCGAGCGCGTCGCGGCCAGGACACGTTCCTCACCGAGCAGGAGCAACCCGCCGTCGGGCTCCTCGCCGTGCGGATCGCCGACGTTTCCGGCCCAGAGCACGACATGCTCCCTCGCCGACGGCGGCGGTCCCCACAGCCGCGGCGGGGTCGGGCCGAACAGCAGCACCGACGGCGTGCCGAACGCGGTCGCGAGGTGCCCGACGCCGGTGTCGCCGCAGACGACGAGCGCGGCCCCGGCCACCAGCGCGGCCAGCTCCGCCAGGCCGGTCCGCCCGGCCAGCACGGCGTCGTCGCCGAGCCCGGCCGCCTCGGCGATCGAAAGCGCCAGGTCGCGTTCACCGGGACTGCCAGTGAGCACCACGCGGTGCTCACCGGTAGCTGCCAGCGCGGCGATCACCGAAGCGAACCGCTCGGGGGGCCAGCGCCGCGCCGGGAAGGCCGCACCGGGGTGCACCACGACGGCGTCCGGGGCCGGGCTCGGACCCGGCGGCACCGGCAGCCGCAGCGCCGAGCGGTCCGCCTCCAGGTGGGCGTACTCGACGAGCCGGCACCAGCGGTCGACCTCGTGCAGGTCGTCGCGCCACGCGAGGCCGGCCACGTCGGGGAAGTCGGGGTGCTGGTGGGTCAGCACCTCGGCGGGGTCGGTGGCGAGCAGGTCGTGCAGGCTCTCCGGGCCGCTGCCGTGCAGGTTGACCGCGAGTCTCGGCGGCGGTCCCGGCCACGCGAGGTCGCCGAGGCCCGCGGTCGGCAGCAGCTCGTCGACCGCGTCGATCAGCTCCACCAGGTCGCGCAGCCCTTCGGGCGCGGCCAGCACCAGCCGGTCGTCCGGGTACGCCGCGCGCAGGGCGCGCAGCGCCGGGACGGCCGTCAGCAGATCGCCGATCCCGAGCGCGCGCAGCACGAGCACGGCGGAGCTCACGGCCACGACCCCTCCTCCGAGGCGCACACGACCAACTCGCGGACCTCGGCGCCCGGCGGCTGCTGCAGGGCGAAGACCACGGTGTCCGCGACGTGCTCCGGCTGGTTGAGCTTGGCGTCCGGCGGCGGCTTGTACTGGTCGGTGCGGCCGTCGAAGAAGTGCGTCCACATCCCGCCGGGGATGAGCAGGGTGACGCCGACGCGTCCGGCCAGCTCGGCGGCCAGCGCGCGGGTGAAGCCGACGACGCCGAACTTCGAGGCGCAGTAGGCGGTCGCGTCGCTGACGGCCTTGATGCCCAGCGTGGACGCGACGGTGACGATCGTGCCGTGCGAACGTTCGAGGTCGGGCAGCGCGGCGCGGATCACCGCGGCGGTGCCGAGCAGGTTCACCTTCACCACCCGCTCCCAGTCCTCTGTGGACACTTCGCCGAGCGGGCCGCAGGCGTCGGTGCCCGCCGCGGTGAAGACGCCGTCGAGGCCGCCCGCGCGTTCGGCCAGCTCGCGCACCGCGGCCTCGGTGGCCGCGGTGTCGGTCAGGTCGGCTTCGACGTACTCGGCCGGGTCGTCGGGGCGGACGCGGTCGAGGATGTACGGGGTGCCGCCCGCCTTGCGGACGGCGACGGCGGTGGCGGCGCCGAGGCCGGACGCGCCACCGGTGATCAGGACGTTGCCGAGGGGTCGCATCGCACTCCTTCGGAGGTCGGGAAGGTCAGGCACTGGCCGCGGCGGCGACCAGCCGGGACGTCGAATAGCCGGGCACGGTCGGGACGAGCACGACCTCCCCGCCGTGCCGTTCGACGACTTCGCGTTCGGGCAGGTCGGCTTCCGCGTAGTCACCGCCCTTGACCCACACGTGGGGTCGCAGCTTCTCCAGCACGGCGGTGGGGGAGGGCTCGTCGAAGACGACCACGGCGTCCACAAAGGACAACGCGGTCAGGAGCCGGGCCCGGTCGCGGTCCCGTACGAGCGGGCGGCCGGGCCCCTTGAGGCCGCGGACCGAAGCGTCGGAATTGAGGCAGACGACGAGCGCGTCACCGAGCGCACGGGCCTGGCGCAGGAGACTGACGTGCCCGGGGTGCAGCAGGTCGAAGCACCCGCCGGTGGCGATCAGCCGTCCGCCGCTCGCCCGGACCCGCGAAGCGAGACCGAAGGCGTCGGCCGCCGGTTGCGGGGCGGGCACGGGGCCGTCGTTCGCGGACAGCGCGGTCGCGCCGCCGGCGGCGACGAACCGGGCGGCCGCTTCGACCGCCGTCACCACGGCTTCGGCCGGGTCGGCACCGCCGAGCAGAGCCGCGGTGGCCGCGGCGGCGAACCGGTCGCCCGCGCCGCAGGTGTCGGGCGCGGTGTGGCCCGGTGTCCGTGCCGCGGCGGGGATCGGGACGTCCGTTTCGCCGAGGCCGTCGGCGAGCACGGCGCCGCGGGACCCGACGGTGACCGCGACCGCGCCGGCGTGCCAGTGGCCGCGCAGCAGCTTGGCGAGCTCGGCCGGTTCCTCGTGCCCGGCGAGCACCCCGCGCGCCTCGGCGAAGTTCGGGGTGACCAGCCCGGTGCCCGGCACCGGCTGCGCCCCGCGCGGGTGCGGGTCCCAGACCACCGGGATCCGCTCGGCCAGCTCCCGCAGGAGCCGCCGGACGTCCGGGTTGCGCATCAGGCCGCGGCCGTAGTCGGCGACGAGGATCGCGCCGGCGTCTTCCAGGACTGGGCGCACCTGAGCGGGCAGCGGGTCGGCGGTCGCCGTGCCGTCGCCGGAATCCAGGCGCAGCAACGACTGCCCGCCCGCGCGGATCCGCGTCTTGCACACCGTCGTGCCGCGCAGCGGCAGCGGCAGCACGGTGACGTCCGGTTCCAGCAGCCCGGTGAGCGCGTGGCCGCCTTCGTCGTCGCCGAGCGGTGTCACGAGGACGACCTCGGCCGCCGACCGCGCGGCCAGCAGCGCGGCCAGGCCGGCTCCGCCGGGGCGGCGACGGCGGGCCGTCAGGTCGACCACCGGCACCGGCGCCTCCGGGCACAGCCGCTCGGCGGTGCCTTCGACGTCGACGTCCAGCAGCGTGTCGCCCAGGACGACCAGCGGCTTCACGCGGTCACCCCGAGCGCGTCGTCGAGCGCCGCGCACAGGCCGTGCACCAGAGCCAGGTGCATCTCCTGGACGGTCGCGACGGTCGGCGCCTCGACCGTCACCGCGTCGTCGCACAGGGCGGCGAGGGGGTTCGGGGCCGGCCCGGTCAGCGCCCACGTCGTGACGCCCAGCTCGTGCGCGGCTTTCGCGGCGGCGACGACGTTCTGGCTGCCGCCGCTGGTGGACAGGCAGACCAGCACGTCACCCGGCCGCCCGTGCGCGCGCACCTGGCGGGCGAAGACCTCGTGGTCGCCGTAGTCGTTGACGATCGCCGTGGTCGCGGACGTGTCCGCGTGCAGCGCGATCGCCGACAGGGGACGGCGTTCGTGGCGGAACCGGCCGACCAGCTCGCCGGTCAGGTGCTGGGCCTCGGCGGCGCTGCCGCCGTTCCCGCAGGCGAGCAGCCTGCCGCCGGCTTCGAAGACGCCGGCGAGGTGCCGTCCCCACGCGGTTATCTTGGGCGCGGATTCCCGGGTCCGCCGGGCGGCTTCGGCCAACGCGGCGAGATGGTCTTCCATCACGGCACCTCCTTCTCCTCCGGCGACGCCGCGCCGGGTCGGGCGGGACGGGGACGCCGGAGCACGAACGGCCCCAGCGCGAGCAGCTCGATGGGCGCCGAGCCGAAGCACTCGAGCGCGTCGCGGGGCGAGTCGACCATCGGACGGCCCGCGGTGTTCAGGCTGGTGTTGATCACGACCGGCAGGCCGGTCCGCCGTTCGAACGCGGCGAGCATCCGCGCCAGCACGGGGTTTTCGCGTTCTTCGACCGTCTGCACGCGGGCGGTGCCGTCGACGTGCGTGACGGCCGGGATGCGGTCGCGCCAGTCTTCGGCGACGTCGTGCACGAACAGCATGTAGGGGCTGGGCAGCGGGCCGCGGGTGAAGATCCCGGCCGCCCGCTCGGCCCGCACCATCGGCGCCACCGGGCGGAACTGCTCGCGGCCTTTGACGTCGTTGAGCCGTTCCAGGTTCGCCTTGCGGCCCGGGTGGGCCAGCAGCGAACGGTGCCCCAGCGCCCGCGGGCCGAACTCGGCGCGGCCCTGGAACCAGGCGATCACTTCGTCGTTCGCCAGCGCTTCGGCGACGGTCTCGGCAAGGTCGTCAGGACGCTCGTACGGCAGCTTCGCCTTGATCAGGATCTCTTCGAGCTCCTCGTCGGTCCACCCGCGGCCGAGGCCGGCATCGCCCATCGGGGCGCCGCGTTCCCCGGCGTCGGCGGCCAGCTGCAGGGCCGCGCCGAGCGCGGTGCCCGCGTCCCCGGCGGCGGGCTGCACCCAGATCCGGTCGAACGGGCCCTCGGCGTGCAGCCGCGTGTTGGCGACGCAGTTCAGCGCGATGCCGCCCGCCATCGCCAGGTCACGCTGGCCGGTGCGCTCGTACAGCCAGTCCGCCAGTTCCAGCAGGATGTCCTCGAGGACCTTCTGGACACTGGCCGCGAGGTCGGCGTGACGCGGGGTGAGCTCCTCGCCGGCTTCGCGGCGCGGGGCCAGCGCGGCCAGGTCGACGCCGGAAGCGTGGAAGCCGCCGTCGCCGGTGACGTGGACGTGCTCGCAGAGTTCGTCGAGGAACACGGGCTTGCCGTAGGAGGCCAGCGCCATGACCTTGTACTCGTCGCTGGAGCGGGCGAAGCCGAGGTGCTCGGTGAGGTCTTCGTAGAGCAGGCCGAGCGAGTGCGGGAGCCGTTGCGCCGCCAGCTCCTTGAACCGCCCGTCGCGGTACTCACCGGCCAGGTAGGACGTGCTCTCGCCGCGTCCGTCGGCCACGAGCACGGCGCAGTCGCCGAACGGCGCGGCCAGCGCGGCCGACGCGGCGTGGGCCACGTGGTGCCGGACGAACCGGACGATTCCGGGGTCGAGCCCGGGCAGCGCGGCCTTGAGGAACTTCGGTGCCCGCCGGGCGAATTCCGTCCGGAGTTCTTCGCCGCTGGGGTCGTGCCCGGGCAGGCCCGGCTCGACCAGTGCGGGGTCGTAGGAGTAGCCGACGGCGTCGAGGTCCTTCGCGGACAGTCCCGCCTGCGCCAGGCACCAGGCGGCGGCCTGGGCGGGTTGCTCCCAAGTGGAGAACGGCACCGCCTGCTTGCCGTGCTTGCGGCGGCTGAACCGTTCCTCCTCCGCCGCGGCGACGATCTCCCCGTCCACGACCAGTGCCGCGGCCGGGTCGTGGAAGACGGCGTTGATCCCGAGTATGCGCATCGACCTGCCTCTGGCGTTCCGGTGCGGACTCGTGGGGCCCGCGTTCGCCTATAGCGCTACCCGGCGAAGTCGTTGATAAACGATGGCGCGCAAAACCCCTGGGCGTCGCTACTCAGCGCGACGGCGCCCGGCGGAACCACGCCGCTGTGCGACGGAGACCGTCGTCGGCCTCGACCTTCGGTTCCCAGCCGAGGACCTCGCGGGCGAGGGAGATGTCGGGGCAGCGCCGCTGCGGGTCGTCGACCACCGCGTCGATGTACTCGATCGGCGAACCGGACCCGGTGATCTCCTTGATCCGCTCCGCCACCTGACGGACCGTCAGCTCGTGCGGGTTGCCGAGGTTCACCGGGCCCGGGTGGCCCGACCGCGCGAGGTCCAGGAGGCCGCGGGCGGTGTCCTCGACATAGCAGATGGACCGCGTCTGCTCGCCCGTGCCGGTGACGGTGATCGGCTCGTTCCTGAGTGCCTGGTCGAGGAACGCGGGGATCATCCGGCCATCGTGCGCGCGCATGCCGGGGCCGTAGGTGTTGAAGATCCGCGCGATGCCGGTGTCGACGGCGTGTTCGCGGCGGTAGGCCGACGTCAGGGCTTCGGCGTAGCGCTTGGCTTCGTCGTACACGCTGCGGGGCCCGATCGGGTTGACGTTGCCCCAATACCCTTCGCGCTGCGGGTGTTCCAGCGGGTCGCCGTAGACCTCGCTGGTGGAGGCGAGCACGAACCGCGCGCCGGCGCGGCGGGCGAGTTCGAGGGCGTTCTCGGTGCCGTACGAGCCGGCGCGCAGCGTTTCGAGCGGCAGCGCCAGGTAATCACGCGGCGACGCGGCGGAGGCCAGGTGGAACACGACGTCGGCCCGGTCGAGGGGGATCGGCCGCGTGACGTCGTGGCGCACGAACCGGAACCGCTCGTGGCGGCGCAGTTCGTCGAGGGTGTCCGCCGACGACGTCACGAGATTGTCCACGGCGATCACTTCGATGTCCTCTTCGAGCAGCAGCGCGCACAGGTGCGCGCCGACGAAGCCGGCACCCCCGGTCACCACCGCACGTTCGAACCGCCTGGTCACTCCCGGATCCGTCATGCCGGGGCGGCTACCCGGCACCTGTGCCGGCGAAACCGTGTAAGGCGGCCACGAGCGGGTACGCGACCAGTCATGCGAGTTCTGCTCACCGGATGGGCCAGTTTCCTGCACGGCGAAGCGACCGCGGGGGATGTCCTCAGCCTGCGAGCGACCGGCGCCGCGCTGGCCGCGGCGGGGATCGGCCACGACGTCGTGTGGAGCCCGGGCTTCCGCCCCGGCGCCCGGCACCTGCCGGACGCGCCGCCCGGGGACTACACGCACGTCGTGTTCGCCTGCGGCCCGGTCCACGGGCCGCAGGTGCGCGCGCTGCACGAACGGTACGCCGCCTGCCGCCGGATCGCGGTCGGGGTGAGCGTGGTCGACCCGGAAGACCCGGCGGTGACCGGGTTCCACCGCGTCTTCGCGCGCGACGACGGGGTCACCCCGGACCTCTCCCTGGCCGCGTCCGTCTCGACGACCCCGGTGCTCGGCGTGGTCCTCGCGCCGCACCAGCCGGAGTACGGGGGCGCGGGACGGCACGACGAGGTGCACGACGCCCTGACCGGCTGGCTCGCGGGCCTCGACTGCGCCCGGGTCCCGCTCGACACCCGGCTGGCGCACGAGGACTGGCGCGGTGCGCCACCCCGGACCAGTTCGTCTCCGCGGTGTCCAAAATGGACGCCGTGGTGACCACCCGGCTGCACGGGCTGGTGCTCGGGCTGAAGGCCGGCGTGCCGGTGCTCGCCGTCGACCCGGTGGCCGGCGGCGGGAAGGTGACCGCGCAGGGGAAGGCGCTGGGCTGGCCGGTCGTCGCGGCCGAAGACGCCGGCGACACCGCGTTGCTCGGGTCCCGGCTGAAGTGGTGCCTGTCGCCGGGCGCCACGGCCGATCCGCCGGTGCCGTCCCTGGCCGGCCTGGTCGACGAGCTGGTGGCGACGCGGTGAGCGCGCGCACGACCGTCGTCATCGCGACCCGCAACCGCGCCCGCGAACTGGCCCGCACCTTGGCCCAGCTGTCTACTTTGGACCCAAAACCGCCGGTCGTCGTGCTGGACAACGCTTCCGAAGACGAGACGGCCGACGTCGCCGGGCGGTACGCGAACGTGCGCGTGATCCGGCTGCCGCACAACCTCGGTGCCGCCGCCCGCACCCTCGGCGTCGTCGTGGCCGACACGCCGTACGTCGCCTTCAGCGACGACGACTCGTGGTGGGCGCCGGACGCGCTGGCCGAGGCGGAGCGGATCTTCGACGGGCACCCGCGGACCGGCCTGCTGGCCGCGCGCACCCTCGTCGGCCCGGAATGCCGGGACGACCCGGTGACGCCCGAAATGGAGCGCAGCCCGCTGGGCCGCCCGGACGGCGCGCCCGGACCGCTGGTGCTGGGCTTCCTCGCCTGCTCCGCGATCGTCCGCCGCACGGCGTACCTGCAGGTCGGCGGGTTCAGCCCGCTGCTGCACTTCGGCGCGGAGGAACAGCTGCTGGCCTACGACCTGGCCGCACGCGGCTGGGAGGTCTGTTACGTCGGGAGCCTGCGCGCCCACCACCACCCGTCCCGGTCGCGGCCGCCGTCGTCGTGGCGCCGCCGGGCCGAACTGCGCAACCGGCTGCTCATCGCCGTACTGCGCCGCCCGCCTCGCGTCTGCCGGCGGGAGGTGGTCAGGACGCTGGTGCGGGCACCCGGCGCCGTCCTCGGCGCGGTGCCCCGGCTGCCGCGGGCGCTCGGCTCCCGCCGCGTCCTGCCCGACCACGTCGAACACCAGGCCCGGACTCTGGAAAGGACCGCCGAATGGCGCGAATCTCGGTCGTGATCATCACCTGCAACCGGCGCTCGCAGCTGCGCGAAACGTTGGCGCACATGACGTCCCTGCCGGACGAGGCGCCGATCTTCGTCGCGGACAACGGGTCCGCGGACGGCACGGCCGACATGGTCGCCCGGGAGTTCCCCGGCGTCCGCCTGTTCCGGCTGGCGGAGAACCTCGGCGCGGTGGCCCGCAACGTCGCCGTCGAAGAGGTGACGACGCCGTACGTCGCCTTCTGCGACGACGACACGACCTGGCAGCCCGGCGCGCTCACCCGGGCCGCGGAACTCCTGGACGCCCATTCCGGCCTCGGCTCGGTGACCGGGCGCTGCCTGGTCGAGCCCGGCCTGGCCGAGGACCCGATCACGCCGGAGCTGCGCGAGTCGCCGGTGCCCGGCCCGGACTGGCTGCCGGGCCCGGCGCTGCTCGGCATCATGGCCGGCCTGACGGCGGTGCGCGTCAGCGCGTTCCGCGAGGTCGGCGGGTTCTCGACGCGGATGTGGCTCGGCGGCGAGGAGGAGCTGTTCGCCCTCGACCTCGCCGCGCGCGGCTGGTGGATGTGCTGGGCCGAGGACGTGGTGATCCACCACGCGCCGTCGAAGCTGCGCGACCCGCGCCACCGCCGCCGCCTGGGCATCCGCAACACGCTCTGGACGCTCCTGCTGCGCCGCCCCTGGCCGGCGGTCTTCCGCCGCGGCCGCGAAGTCCTGCGGTCCGCACCCACGGACCTCGCCACGGCGGCGGCCCTCCTGGACGTCGCCCGCGGCCTGCCCTGGGTGCTCCGCGACCGCCGGGTGGTCCCGCCCCACGTCGAGCACGGCCTCCGCCTCCTGGAAGCGCCCCAACGCGCATCGAAAGCCCGCCGCTACGTGGGCTGAGCGCATGTCGTGAACGACTCTTTCCTGTCATCGGACGACAGGAAAGAGTCGTTCATGACATCTGGTCAGCGGGCTTCGGCGGTGGCAGCGGTCTGCGGGACCAGCTTGTGGTACGCCCGGAGCGTGTCGGCGGCGACGCGGTCCCACGAGTAGCGGGCCACCGCGCGGTCGTGGCCCGCCGTGCCGTAGGCGTGGCCCAGTGCCGGGTCGTCGAGGAGCCGCCGGACCCGGGACGCGAGCTCCTTCGGCTGGTGCGGGCGGACCAGCAGGCCGGTGACGCCGTCGACGACGGTGTCGGTCAGCCCGCCCACCGCGGACGCGACCACCGGGACACCGCACGCCATCGCTTCCAGCGGCACGATCCCGAACGGCTCGTACCACGGCGTGCACACGACGGCGTCGGCCGACCGCAGCAGGGCCGGCATGTCCTCCCGCGACACCTGCCCGGCCCAGCGCACGCGGTCACCGACGCCGAGCCGGTCGGCGAGCTGCCGCAGCCGCCCCGCCTCGGGGTCCTGGGACAGCCTGCCCCGCTCGGGGCCGCCCGCGATGACCAGCTCGGTGTCCGGCAGCTGGGCGAGCGCGGTGATCGCGATGTCGAACCCCTTGCGCGGGACCAGCCTGCCCACCGCCACCAGGCGGTGCGGCAGCCGGCGGCGGGCCACCGGCCCGTCGGGGGAGAACCGGCCGAGGTCCACACCGCACGGGACGACCGAGATCCGCGAGCGCGGCACGCCGAGGCGGGACAGCTCGAAGACCTCGTCGGAGCAGGTGGCGATCACGCGCCCGGCCTGGCGGCCGATGATCCGCTCCAGCCGGATCCGGTCGGCCGGGCTGGTGTCCTTGTCGCCCTGGTAGCGCTTCTTGACGACGCCGAGGGCGTGGAAGGTCTGCGCGACCGGGGTCCCGGTCGCGCTCGCCGCGAGCGACGTCGCGAGGCCGGACATCCAGAAGTGCGCGTGCGCCAGGTCCGGCCGGTCGAGGGCCCACCGGTCGCGCAGGAAGCTGCCGAACTCGCCCATGTAGGGCAGGAGGTGGTCCTTCGGCTCCTTGCGCGGCGGCCCGGCGGGCACGTGCAGGACGCGGTACCCCTGGGGCGTCCGCACCTCGGTCGGCTCGTCGCGGCTCTCCCGTCGCGTGTAGACGGTGACGTCGTGGCCGGCGCGCGTCAGGGCGGCCGACAGCTCGGCGACGTGCACGTTCTGGCCGCCGGCGTCGGCTTCGCCCAGCGCGGCGAGGGGGTTGGCGTGCTCGGACACCATCGCGATCTTCATCGGTGAGGCGTTCCCTTCGCGGTTCAACGGGCCGTCTCAGCGAGGAGGCGGTCCCAAGCGGTCAGGAAGGCGGCCAGCCCGTAGTGCTTCAAGGCGTGCTCGCGGGCGTTCTTGCCGGCGAGCGCGGCGAAGTCGGGCTCGTGGATCAGCTCGCGGAAGCCCCGCGCCAGCACGGAGACGTCGGTCGACAGCACACCCGCGTCGGCCGGCACCGCATCGACCGCCTCGGTGGCGGCGAACACGACCACCGGCATCGCCAGGTGCATCGCCTCCAAAAGGGACAGTCCGAGCGACGTCCACCGGGCGGTGTGCAGGTAGACGCGGCGGCGGGCGATCTCGTCGTGCAGCGCCGGCGCCGGGACGTCGCCCCGGCCGCGCAGCGGTGCGCCGAGTTCCTCCGTCCCCATGCCGAACACGTCGACGGGGGCCTCGCCGGCGAGCGTGCCGAGCAGGTCGGCGCCGGTGACGCGCTGCCGCCGCACCGGCTCGTTGATCATCGACACGCCGGCGGCGAGCTCACCGGTGTAGCGCGGTCCCGGGTCGGGGATCCCGTGCGGCACCACGGTCACCGGCGCGCGGCCGCAGTCCCACATCGCCGCGTTGAAGTGGGTCACGTGCGCGACGGTGACGTCGGACCGGCCCGCGAGCGGGTGCTCGCTCGACGCGGCGTACGGCCGGGGCGCGTTGTGTTCCACGTAGACGGCCGGAACGCCCAGGCGGGCGCCGTATTCGAGCTCTTCCGGCCGTTGCAGGACGACGACGTCGGGCTCGGCCTCCGCCAGCCGGTCGAGCGGCACTTCGGTCACCGACGGCCAGTTCCGCCCGGCCTTGCCGAGGCCCCAGGGCGCGCCGTCGGGCGAAACCGGCAGGAAGTATTCGTGGCGGCCGCGGACGAAGGCGTCGGTCCACGAGCCGTGCACGTGCCAGAGCAGTACTCTCAGGCGCCGGGATCCGGAATCGGTCATGTTCCCTGATTGCCCGGAGACGGCGCGTTAAACGTGCGCCCGAACGGGGTACCCGGCCCCGGACGGTCGTGCGCCGACGAAAGGACGTCCATGCGGTTCACCCCACGGGGCACCCGGTTCTTCGACCTGCTCACCGAGGCGGCGCGGAACCTCGTCACCGCGACCGCGTTGCTGAGAGACCTCGTGGCCGCCGAACCCGCCGAGCGGGAACCGATCGCCAAGCGCCTGCACGAGGTCGAACACCAGGGCGACGAGCTGACGCACACGATCATGGTGGAGCTCAACAGCTCCTTCGTGACACCGTTCGACCGTGAGGACATCCAGGCGCTGGCCGCGAAGATCGACGACGTGCTCGACTTCGTGGACACCGCGGCGGACCTGGCCGTGCTGTACCGCATCGGCGCGTTCCCGCCGGGAACGGACCTGCTGGTCCGGGTGCTCTGCCGGGCCGCGGAACTGACGGCGTCGTCGATGCCGGGCCTGTCCAAGGTGGGCGATCTCGAGCCGTTCTGGATCGAGATCAACGAGCTGGAGAACGAGGCCGACCGGATCTACCGCCGGATACTGGCCCACCTGTTCGAGCCCGGCGGCGACGCGCTCGAGGTGCTCAAGACCAAGGAGGTCGTCGAGCAGTTCGAGCTGGCCGCCGACGCCTTCGAGCACATCGGCGACGTGGTGCAGACCATCGCCGTCAAGGAGTCCTAGTGACCGGCACGGCCGCCCTGGTCACCGTGATCGTGCTGACGCTGTTCTTCGACTACACCAACGGCTTCCACGACGCGGCCAACGCGATCGCGAGCGCGGTGTCGACGCGCGCCCTGACGCTGCGCGCGGCGCTCGTGCTGGCGGCGGTGATGAACCTGGCCGGCGCGCTGCTGTCCACCGGTGTCGCCGCGACGGTGGCGAAGGGCATCATCGACGTCCCGGCCGGCCCGGACGCGCTCACGGTCGTGTTCGCCGCGCTGGCCGGCGCCATCACCTGGAACCTCGTGACCTGGTACTTCGGGCTCCCGTCGTCGTCTTCGCACTCGCTGATCGGCGGGATGGTCGGCGCGGCGCTGGCCGCCGCCAGCACCGTGCACTGGGCCGGCATCGGCGAGAAGGTGCTGATCCCGATGGTCGCGTCGCCGCTGCTCGGGCTGTGCCTGGGCTACCTCGTGATGGTCGGCGCGCTGTGGCTGCTGCGCCGCGCCAACCCGCACCGCAGCGGCCGGGTGTTCCGCCGGTTCCAGATCTTCTCGGCGTCGGCGCTCGCGCTCGGCCACGGCCTGCAGGACGCCCAGAAGGGCATGGGCGTGATCGTGCTGGCGCTGGTGGCGGCGGGGGAGCAGAAGACGTTCGCGGTACCGCTGTGGGCGACGCTGCTGTGCGCCGGGGCCTTGTCGCTGGGCACCTATTCGGGTGGTCTGCGGATCATGCGGACGCTCGGCCGCCGCGTCTTCCCCCTCGACCCGCCGCACGGCTTCGTCGCGGAGTCGGTGGCCTCGTCGGTGTTGTACGTGACGGCGTTCGCGGTGAAGGCGCCGATCTCGACGACGCATGTGATCACGGCGGCGATCATGGGCGTCGGCGCGACCCGGCGGCTCTCGGCCGTCCGGTGGGGCATCGCGCGGGACATCGTCCTGGGCTGGGTCCTGACGTTCCCGGCCGCCGCCGCGGTGGCCGCGGCCGTGTACTTGGTGGCCGATGCCCTGACCTGAGCCTGGCGCGTTTGTCCGCCGGTACCCGCGGGAAGCCGGGGCGGGACACCCGCACGCGGAAAGGGAGAGCCATGAAGGCAGTGACCTGGCACGGCAAACGCGACGTCCGCGTCGAGGACGTGCCGGACCCGAAGGTCGAGGAGGCCACGGACGCGGTGATCCGCGTGACCTCCACCGGGATCTGCGGCTCCGACCTGCACCTGTACGAGGTGCTGGGCGCGTTCATGACCGAGGGCGACATCCTCGGCCACGAGCCGATGGGCGTGGTCGAAGAGGTCGGGCCGGAGGTGACGAACCTCAAGCCCGGCGACCGGGTCGTGGTCCCGTTCAACATCTCCTGCGGGCACTGCTGGATGTGCGAGCACGGCCTGCAGTCGCAGTGCGAAACGACCCAGGTCAGAGAGCAGGGCAAGGGCGCGGCGCTGCTCGGCTACACCAAGCTCTACGGCCAGGTCCCCGGCGGCCAGGCCGAGTACCTGCGCGTGCCGCAGGCGCACTACGGGCCGATCAAGGTGCCGGACGGCCCGCCGGACGAGCGGTTCGTCTACCTCTCCGACGTCGTCCCGACCGCGTGGCAGGCCGTCGAGTACGCGAACGTCCCGCGCGACGGCACGGTCGTCGTGTTCGGCCTCGGGCCGATCGGGCAGATGTGCTGCCGGATCGCCCGCCACCGCGGCGCCGGCCAGGTGATCGGCCTCGACCTGGTGCCGGAGCGGCTGGCCCGGGTCCGCGAGCACGGTGCCACCGCGCTCGACACCCGTGACCACAAGGACATCGGCGACAGCATCCGCCAGCTCACCAACGGCCGCGGCGCCGACTCGGTGATCGACGCGGTCGGCATGGAGGCCCACGGCGCCCCGGTCGGCAAGCTGGCGCACACCCTCGTCGGGCTGCTGCCGCAGCCGCTCGGCGAGAAGATCACCGAGAAGGCCGGCATCGACCGCCTGAGCGTGCTCTACGCCGCGATCGACAGCGTCCGCCGCGGCGGCACGATCTCGCTGTCGGGCGTCTACGGCGGCATGGTCGACCCGATGCCCATGATGGTGCTGTTCGACAAGCAGATCCAGCTGCGGATGGGCCAGGCCAACGTGCGGCACTGGCTCGACGACGTCATGCCGGTGCTCACCGGCGACGGCGACCCGCTGGGCGTCGAGGGGTTCGCCACCCACAAGCTGCCCCTGGAAGAGGCGCCTCGCGCCTACGAGATCTTCCAGAAGAAGCTCGACGGCGCCCAGAAGATCCTGCTGCAGCCGTAACCCCGGGAGGGAACTGACTCTTGCGAGCCGTCACCTCGCTGCCGTACGAAATCACCGAGGAAGACCACGTCCGGATCCCGATGTCCGACGGGACCGTCCTGTCCGCGCGCATCTGGCGGCCGGTCTCGTCGGACACCGATCCGGTGCCGGCGATCCTCGAATACATCCCCTACCGCAAGCGGGACCTCACCGCGCCCCGCGACT
Organism: Amycolatopsis vastitatis; assembly: GCF_002234595.1. GTDB lineage: Bacteria > Actinomycetota > Actinomycetes > Mycobacteriales > Pseudonocardiaceae > Amycolatopsis > Amycolatopsis vastitatis. Next base: position 267,698 of record NZ_NMUL01000021.1, on the reverse strand, counting down.
CCATCCACCACCCCTACCTCGCCGGGCACGGGTACGCCTGCGTGCGCGTGGACATCCGCGGCACCGGCGAGTCCGAGGGCGTCCTGGCCGACGAGTACCTCGAACGCGAGCAGCTCGACGCCGAGGAGGTCCTCGAATGGATCGCCGCGCAGCCGTGGTGCACCGGCGACACCGGGATGATGGGCATCTCCTGGGGCGCGTTCGCCGCGCTGCAGGTCGCGGCGCGGAAACCGCCCAGCCTGCGTGCCATCGTGATTTCGTCGTTCACCGACGACCGCTTCGCCGACGACATGCACTACATGGGCGGCTGCCTGCTGTCGGACAACGTCGCCGAGTCCGGCACGATGTTCGCCTACGCCACGCTGCCGCCGGACCCGGCGGTCGTCGGCGAACGGTGGCGGGAGATGTGGCTGGAGCGGCTGGAGAACTGCAGCCTGTGGATCGACAACTGGCTCGGTCACCAGCGCCGCGACGACTACTGGCGGCACGCGTCGGTGTCGGAGAACTACAGTGACGTCCAGGTGCCCGTGCTGGCCTCCAGCGGCTGGGCCGACGGCTACTCCAACGCCGTGATCCGGCTCCTGGCCCACCTCGACGTCCCCCGCCGCGGGCTGATCGGGCCGTGGTCGCACAAGTACCCGCACCTCGGCGAGCCCGGGCCGGCGATCGGCTACCTCCAGGAAGTCGTCCGGTGGTGGGACCACTGGCTGCGCGGCGAGGAGAACGACGCCATGGCCGGGCCGATGCTGCGGACCTGGATGCAGGAGAGCGTGCCGCCGTCGACCTCCTACGAAGACCGGCCCGGCCGGTGGGTCGGCGAGGCGAGCTGGCCGTCGCCGCACGTCGGGCCGCAGGAGCTGCCGCTGGCCCGGCACCGCCTCGCGCGGCCGGGGGAGACCGTCTCCGACGAGGCGTTGACCGTGTCTTCGCCGTTGTCGGTCGGGCAGTTCTCCGGGAAGTGGGCGTCCTACAGCGCCCCGCCGGACCTGCCCTACGACCAGCGCGAAGAGGACGGCGGGTCGCTCGTCTTCGACACCGACGTGCTCACCGAGCGCTGCGAGATCCTCGGCTCCCCGAAGGTGCGGCTGGAGGTCTCGGCCGACCAGCCGGTCGCGATGGTGGCGGCGCGGCTGTCCGACGTCGCGCCGGACGGGCGGGCCACGCGCGTCACCTACGGGCTGCTCAACCTGACCCACCGGGACGGCCACGACGCCCCGGCCCCGATGGAGCCGGGGCAGCGGTGCGCGGTCGAGATCGAGCTGAACGCCGTCGCGCAGGCTTTCCCGGCCGGGCACCGGATCCGGCTTTCGCTGTCCACGTCGTACTGGCCGCTGGCCTGGCCGCCCCCGACGCCGGTGCTGCTGAGTGTCCACACCGGACACAGTGCGCTGGAGCTGCCGGTGCGCCCGGTCGCCGAACCGGACGAGCTGCCGGCCCGGCCGTTCGGCGAACCCGAAGGCGCCTCGCCGATGCCGGTGACCGCGGTGACGCCGGGGGAGCAGCGGTGGACCGTCTCGCGGGACCTCGTCGGCTACGAGTCGGCGCTGGACATCGTGAAGAACGCCGGGACCGTCCGCTACGACGACCTCGACCTGGAGGTCACCCGCGACGTCCGTGAGCGCTACAGCTGGGTCGCCGACGACTTCTGCTCGCCGGTGGCGGAAACCGAGTGGGAGGTCACCTTCTCCCGCGGCGACTGGCTGGCGCGCAGCGAGACCCGCACGCGCGTGTCCTGCACCGACACCGAGTTCGTCGTCGACGCGCAGCTCGACGGCTACGACGGGGCGCGGCGGATCGTCTCGCGCAATTGGCACAAGCGGATCCCGCGGGACTTCGTCTAGTTTTACGGCCGCCACAGGGGGTAAGCCTTCGGCGTGCGGATCGTGATCACCGGGGCCACCGGGAACGTCGGAACGGCACTGCTGGCCGCCCTCGAGCCCGGCCACGACCTGGCCGGGCTCGCGCGGCGGCTGCCGGACACGACCGCGGAACCGTACGACCGGGCCGGCTGGCACGCCCTCGACATCGGCGTCCCCGGCGCCGAGGAGGAGCTGGCCGCGGTGTTCGCGGGCGCCGACGCCGTCGTGCACCTCGCGTGGGCGATCTCGCCGGCGCGCGGCGACCCCCCGATGGAGCGCACCAACGACCAGGGGACCCGGCACGTGCTCGCCGCGGCGGTGGCCGCCGGGGTCCCGCGGCTGGTCGTCGCGTCCTCCGTCGCCGCCTACGGGCCCGCGCCCCGCTGGGAGAAGGTGGCCGAGGACTGGCCGTGCGACGGCGTCGCGGGCAGCGCGTACAGCCGCGGCAAGGCCGCGCTGGAAACCCTGCTCGACCGGTTCGAGGAACGGTATCCGCACGTCCGGGTGGCGCGGATCCGGCCCTGCGCGATCCTGCACCGCCGCGCGGCCGGGGAGTTCGCGCGCTGGCTGCTCGGCCCGGTGGTGCCCGCCGGCCTGGTCGGCGGGCGGCGGCTGCCGGTTCCGCTGTGGACGGACCTGCGCGCGCAGGTGGTGCACACCTCCGACGTCGCCGACGCGATCCGGCTCATCCTCGACAAGGGTTTCACCGGCCCGGTCAACCTCGCCGCGCCGGAGGTCCTCGACGCGGACGCGCTGGCCGGAGTCCTCGGCGGCGTGCGCGTCCCGGTGCCGAAGCCCCTGGTGCGGGCCGCGACCCGGGCGGCCTGGCTCGGCGGGGTGCTGCCGCTGCACCCCGGCTGGCTCGAGCTGGCCGACCGCGCGGCGCTCGGCGACACCACGCTGGCGGAGACCGCGCTGGGCTGGCAACCTCGGTATGACGCCGCGTCCGCGCTCGCCGACCTGGTCACCGGGCTCCGGTCGGGCGCGGGAGCGGCGAGTCCGCCCCTGGCCCCGCCGCGCCGCGACGGGGTCCTGGCCCGGCTCCGCTCGCTCACCCGGGCCGGGCCGAGCCACCAGTCGCAAGCCTGACCAGCCGGGAGGCCGGAGTGAGTACGGAAGCCTTCGACGCCGTGGTGATCGGCGCCGGGCACAACGGCCTGGTGGCGGCGAACGTCCTGGCCGACGAGGGCTGGTCGGTGCTGGTGCTGGAGGCGACCCCGCACCCCGGCGGCGCGGTCCGGACCGCCGAGGTCACCGAGCCCGGCTTCCGCAACGACCTGTTCAGCGCCTTCTACCCGATGAGCGCGGTGTCCCCGGCGATCCGGGGGCTGCGGCTGGAGGAGCACGGCCTGCGCTGGCGGCACGCGCCCGACGTGCTGGCGCACGTCCTGCCCGACGACCGCTGCGTGGTGCTTTCGCGGGACATCGACCGCACGGCGGCGTCGGTCGACGAGTTCGCCCCCGGCGACGGCGACGCGTGGCGCCGCCTGTTCGAGCAGTGGCGGAAGATCCGGGAGCCGTTGCTGGACGCGTTGTTCACGTCGTTCCCCCCGGTCCGCCCGAGCCTGAAACTGCTGCGCCGCACCGGAACCGGCGACGCGCTGCGCCTGGCGCGCATGCTGACGCTGCCGGTGCGCCGGTTCGGCGACGAGCTGTTCGACGGCGAGGGCGCGAAGCTGCTGCTGGCGGGCAACGCCGCGCACAGCGACCTTTCGGTGGACAACGCGGGCAGCGCGGTGTTCGGCTGGCTGATGGCGATGATCGGCCAGGGCGAAGGCTTCCCGGTACCGGCGGGCGGCGCGGGGGAGCTGACCGCGGCCCTGGTGCGCCGCCTGGAATCCCGCGGCGGCAAAGTCCACTGTGGACGTCCGGTGCGCGAGGTGCTCGTCGCCGGCGGCCGGGCGATGGGGGTCCGGGACGCCGCCGGCGCACCCGTGCGCGCGCACAAGGCCGTCCTGGCCGACATCCCGGCGCCGCTGCTCTACGGCGAGCTGCTCGCCCCGGAATGGCTGCCGTCGCGGTTCGTCGAAGACCTGGAGCGGTTCCAGTGGGACAGCGGGACGGTGAAAGTGGACTGGGCACTGTCCGGCCCGATCCCGTGGACGGCCGAAGCGGCCCGCGGGGCGGGCACCATCCACCTGGGCACGGACCTGGACGGGCTGTCGGCGTTCGGTGGCGAGCTCGCCCGCGGCCGGACCCCGCGCCGCCCGTTCCTGCTGCTGGGCCAGATGACCACGAGCGACCCGGACCGGTCGCCGCCGGGCACGGAGTCGGCGTGGGCGTACACGCACGTACCGCGCGGCACGATGGAGAACCGGCCCGCGCTCGAACGCCGGGCCCGGCGGATGGAGGAGACGGTCGAGGCCAACGCGCCGGGGTTCACCGCCCTGATCAAGGCTCGCTACATCCAGGGCCCGGTGGAACTGGCCGACCAGGACCCGGGCCTGGTCGGCGGCGCGGTCAACGGCGGCACGGCGGCGATCCACCAGCAGCTGTTCTTCCGCCCGGTGGTGGGCACGGGCCGCCCGGACACCCCGGTCGACCGGCTGTTCCTGGCGGGCGCCTCGGCCCACCCGGGCGGCGCGGTCCACGGCGGCCCGGGAGCCAACGCGGCCCGCGCGGCCCTCGCCCGCTCGGGCCCGCTAGGCGGCGGCTACGCGGCGGTGATCCGCGCGGCCCACCGAGCCATCTACGGCTGACCCGCGACCACGGCCGGTGCCGAAGCGCCCCAATGTGGCGTTGGGTGCGTTGGATGCACCGAACGCCACATTGGGTGCGTTGGACGCACCGAACGCCACATTGGGGCGCATGAGCCAGGCCAGGAGCGCGCGAGTTCAGCCTGGCGAGCGTTCGTACTAGGGACGCGGGCGGCCGCCTCGGGCGCGGGCGTGCTTGCCCGTGGCCAGGTCGGCGAGGCGGGCCAGGGATTCGGCGTTGCGCGGCTTCGCGATGAGCGCCTGCACGGCCTCCGGCAGCACCTTGCCGGGGCCGCGGGTGATGTGCTCGGTCATCCGGACCAGCGTCTGCCCCTCGCCGTGGGGGACCAGGGTCAGGCCGACCGCCGCGGCGCCCAGTGGCCAGCCGTGGGCCTCCAGGGACAGCGACAACCCCGGCTCCACCGCCCTGACCACGGTCACGTCCTGGATGTGCAGGGGCCACGGGCCCACGCTGTGGTGGATCCGCGAGCCCATGGCGGGCCAGTCCCCGTCGACTTCGCGGATGTGCGAGCTGCCGACCACCCAGCCGCTGTAGAGCCAGCCGTCGGCGAGCACGGCGAACACGGCGTCGGGCGGTACGTCGATCACGCGGCTGACCTCGGGCACGGCTTCCTCCTGCTTCTCGGGACGATCCAGGCATACCCACTCCCGCACGGGGTATGCCCGCCCCGACGGAGCAGGAGGTGGCGACGGTGGCCAGACGGCGGAACGAACCCGAAAGCCCGGGAAAACTCTCGAAGCGGTCGTGGGGCGCGGTGCTCAAACGGACCTTCAAGCAGTTCAACCGGGACAACCTGACCGACTGGGCCGCCGCGCTCACCTACTACGGCGTGCTGTCGCTCTTCCCGGGCATCATCGTGCTCACGTCGATCCTCGGCCTGCTCGGCCCGGACAAGATCCAGACCGTGATCGACAACATCAACCAGCTCGTCCCCGGCCAGGGCAAGGACATCCTCGTCGGCGCGATCAAGGAGCTCGCCGGCTCGCGCGGGCTGGCCGGGCCGCTGGCGATCCTCGGCCTGCTCGGCGCGCTCTGGTCGGCGTCCGGCTACATCGGCGCGTTCATGCGGGCCTCGAACGCGATCTACGGCATGCCGGAGGGCCGTCCGATCTGGAAGGTCCTCCCGCTGCGGGTGGCGCTGACCGTCGGCATCGTGGTGCTGCTGGCTCTGTGCGCCCTCGGCGTCGTGGCGACGGGCTCGGTCGCCCGCCGGCTCGGCGACCTGATCGGGCTCGGATCGACCGGGGTCCTGGTGTGGGAGATCGCGAAGTGGCCGGTGATCGCCGTGCTGGTCAGCCTGGCGTTCGCGCTGCTGTACTGGGTAGGGCCGAACGTCCGGCAGCCGAGCTTCAAGTGGCTGACCCCCGGCGGGCTGCTGGCGGTGGTGCTGTGGGTGCTGGCGTCCGCGGGATTCGCGCTGTACGTCGCGAACTTCAGCTCGTACAACAAGACCTACGGTTCGCTCGGGGGTGTGATCGCCTTCCTTGTATGGTTGTGGATCTCGAACCTGGCCGTGCTGCTCGGCGCCGAGCTGGACGCCGAGCTCGTCCGCGGCCGGACCATCGAGGCCGGGGAAGCGGCGGACGGCGAGGACGAGCCGTTCCTGCCGCCGCGGGACACGAAGGCGATGGACGACGACGAAGCCGCGGAAGTCGCGCGGGAGACCGAACGGAGCTGAGCGGATGGCGTGCCGGATCACCGAGCTCGTGCTGGAGTGCCGCGACCCGGACAAGCTCGCCGGGTTCTGGTGCCCGGTGCTCGGCTACGAGGTGATCGGCCACGAACCCGACGGCCTCGAGCTGGGCCTGCCCGGCGTCCCCTTCGGCCAGGGGCCGCCGACGCTGATCCTGGCGAAGACCGACGCCCCGCGCCGCGGCAAGCTGCCCCTGCACCTCGACGTCAGCCCGGCGGGCGGCGACCAGGAGACCGAGCTGGCCCGGCTCACGGCACTGGGCGCCCGCCCGGCCGACGTCGGCCAGGACGGCACCGAGTCGTGGGTCGTCCTGCAGGACCCGGAAGGCAACGAGTTCTGCCTGCTGCGCAAGGACGTTGGCGTATAACGCCCTACACGGCCGCGCTCCGCGGCTCGTACTGGGCGCGCAGCGCTTTCTTGTCCGGCTTGCCCAGCCCGGTCATCGGCAGCGACGCGGCCACGATCACCTGCTTCGGCACGTGCACCGGCCCCTTGCGCTCCCGCACCGCCGCCTGGATCTCGGTGGTGAGCCGCTCGAGGTCGTCGTCCGCGTCCTCCCGCAGCACCACGACCGCCGTCACCGCTTCGCCCCACTTGTCGTCGGGCGTGCCGATCACGCCGACCTGCGCGACCGCCGGGTGCTCGGCCACGACGTCCTCCACCTCGCGGGGGAACACGTTGAACCCGCCGGTGACGATCATGTCCTTGACCCGGTCGACGATGAACCAGAAGCCGTCCTCGTCCTCGCGGGCGACGTCGCCGGTGTGCAGCCAGCCGTCGCGGAACGTCTCCGCGGTCACGTCCGGCAGGTTCCAGTACCCGCCCGCGAGCAGCGGCCCCGCCACGCAGATCTCGCCCGGTTCGCCGGGCTGCACCGGCGCGCCGTCCGGGCCGAGCAGGGCCGTGCGCAGGAACGCCGACGGCCGCCCGCAGGACGCCAGCCGCGCGTCGTCGTGGTCGCCCTTGGCGAGGTAGCTGATCGCCATCGGCGCTTCGGACTGGCCGTAGTACTGCGCGAAGATCGGCCCGAAGCGGTCGATGGCCTCGCGCAGGCGCACCGGGTTGATCGACGCGGCGCCGTAGTACACCGTCTGCAGCGACGACAGGTCGCGGGTGCGCGAGTCCGGGCGGTCCATCAGCGCGTAGAGCATGGTCGGCACCAGCATGGTGGCGGTGATCCGCTGCTCTTCGATGATCCGCAGGGTGTCGGCGGGGTCGAACTTCGGGACCACGACCAGCGAGCCGCCCTTGATCAGCGTCGGGGCGAAGAACGCCGCGCCGGCGTGGGACAGCGGGGTGCAGATGAGGAACTTCGGCGCCTCCGGCCACTCCCACTCGGCGAGCTGGATCTGCGTCATCGTGGTCATCGCCTGCGCGGTGCCCATGACGCCCTTGGGCTTGCCGGTGGTCCCGCCGGTGTAGGTGATCGAGACGACCTGGTCCGGCGGCAGGGCGGCGGGCTCGAGTGGCCGGGGCTCGAAGCCCGCGGCGGCCGCGGTCAGGTCCTTGCCGACGTGGCTCAGCCGCTCCGGCACCGGCCCGATGGTGAGCACCTGGGTGAGGCCGGGGACCTTCTCGAGCAGGCCGAGCGCGCGGTCGACGAAGGCGGGCACCGGGTCGATGATCAGCGTGGTGATGCCGGCGTCGTTCAGGATGTAGGCGTGGTCGTCGAGTGAGCCCAGCGGGTGCAGCGCCGTCCGCCGCGACCCCTGCATCTGGCCGGCGGCGATGATGAGCAGGACCTCGGGGCGGTTCAGCGACAGCAGCGCCACCGGCGCGCCCGTGCCGGCTTCGAGCGCCTCGAAGGCCTGGGCGTACTGGCTGACCTGCTCGGCGGTCCGGCTCCCGGTCATCGTGGTGTCGCCCAGCACCATGACCGGCTTGTCCCGGTGGCGCTTCAGGGCGGAGACGACCAGGTGGCCGAGGTGGTTCGGATACCGCATCGCCTGCTCGTCCATCCGGCTCCCTTTCGTGGCCTGAAACTAGAACCTGTTACTGTTTTCGACACCATACGCGGGCAGGGTCGCGTTTGTCAGCTCGCGGGGCGGGTGGAACAGGTTCCATCGATGGCCGTCAGGCCGCCCCCGGGTCTTGAATGACTCATTCAGGACCTCCGGTGAGGTGAATGAGTCATTCAAAACATCGCAGCGGCCGCAGAGTCCCGGCGCCGTCGTTGCCGCACGACATTGCCGGAACGCCGGGGGCGGAATCCCTTGTGGACAGCCGGCTTACGGCACCGGTGCCGCCTGGGCGCGGGCGACGGCCTCGTCGCGGTCGGGCGGCAGCAGGTAGCCCGCCCGCACCGCCCGGTCCGCCGCCGCGGTGAACTTCGCGACGTAGGTGGCGTGGTCGGGGTACAGCTGCCGGATCCGCTCGGGTGTCAGCGGCGTGGTCGTGCCCAGCAGCAGGCAGGCGCCCGGCACGTTGCCGCCGCTGTTGTTGGGCGAGTACGACGCGACCGGGACGTCGAGGTCGGGCAGCCGGACGCCGCCGAGGGCGTTCTGGTCGGCGTCGCGCAGGATGATGAGGTTGAGCAGCATCGAGATCGGCGTCGCGGCCGGTGGCGCCGCGCCGCCGCGCGCCCAGCGGTCCAGGTAGCGGAACGCCGCGTTCTCCGCGTACCGGAACGTCATGCTGTTCACCGGTTTGTCGCAGGTGGTCGGGGCGCCGTCGTTGATCGACTTGTCGCGGGCGTTGGCCGCGTTGTACAGGTTCAGGCCGTACTGGTCGGCGTGGGAGGTGCCGGCGACCTCCCAGGTGCGCACGAGCGGGGTGTCCTGCCGGACCGAGGCCGACGCGATGACGTCCGTCTCCGACTGCAGGACGAACACCGGGACGCCGAGATCGGTCCGGATCCGGGCGGAGAGCGGCCCGACCACGCCGTCGCCGATCGGGGCGGCGAGCGCGGCCCGGCCGTGGATCATGAAGCCGTCGTAGCTGCGGCGCACCGGCTGGACGGCGTTGGCGTAGGTGGTCAGCCGCAGGGCCGACTGCGAATGCCCGGTTCCCAGCACGACTGCCGGGGTCCGGCCGCCCAGCAGCCGCGGGTTCGCCCGGACCGCCTGCGCGGCCTGGGAGAAGACGTCGTAGGAAAGCGCGTCACCGCTGAGGTTCACGGCGCCGTACCGCGCGGGGTCGAGGCTCTTGAGCTTGTCGGCACCGGCTTTCTGGGTCGTCACGCCGACGTAGGCGTACCCCTCGCGGATGAAGTGCTCGTAGGACTGCGAGAAGTCGACCGGGATGTCGACGCCGAAACTGACGTTGAGCCATTCGACCACGACCGTGCCGTTGAACCGGGCGGCGTCGCGCGGCCGCACCACGACCATCCGGGTGGTGTACGGATTGCCGGTGGTGTCGACGCGCGTGGCCCAGCGGCCGTCGTCGGTCCACAGGCCCACCTGGGCGAACGTGTCGGCGCGGCCGGAGAGCAGGTATTCCTCTTCGACGTACCCGCGGGAGGCGAGGTCGAGGACGCCTTGGGCGCCGCTGACCGGCCAGCCCCTCCCGGCACCGGCGGGCACGGCCGTGACGACCGGGCTGTCGGCGGCCGTCGCCACGCCGGGTACCACCACTGCCGGCAGGAGCACGGTCAACAGGACGAGCAGGGCTCTGCGCATGGGAAAACCCTCCTGATGGCGGGCGGTGCGCGCGAGCGGCTCCAGGTCTCCCCGCACCGTCCACATCGGACATGGATGACGTCGCCGGACGGACGGGCGACGCCCTTGTCTTTACTCGCCGGTATGGGTGGTGGCAACGACGATCACCGGCGACGGGGGTAACCCACCGGGCAACGCTCAGGGAAGTGACAAGTCCACGCACCCGGCACTCGTGACCGGAGAAATGCCGGGGAAGCCCTTTCGGCGACGCAACCTTGCGCTGGTGTCACTCGTTGCGCGACTATCGCGGGACGTTCTGCACGTGCATGCGCACGGCGAGGGGGTGTGGTGACCGAGGTGGCGCCGGCGGTGGCCGGGACGGCGGACGGCCCGAGCGACGCGGTCTTGATCGAAGCGGTACGCGGCGGGGACGTCGCCGCGTACGGCGAGCTCTACGACCGGCACCTCGTCGCCGCCCGGCGGGTGGCGGCCGCGATCGCGGCCGACGCGGCGGAGCGCGACGACCTGATCGCCGAGGGATTCACCCGGGTACTGCGGATTCTGCGCTCCGGCGAAGGCCCGGACGAGGATTTCCGGCCCTACCTGCTCACGACCATCCGGAACACGATGATCAGCTGGCGGCGGCGCGATTCGGCCGTCTCCCTGGTCGCCGAGGTGCCGGACGTCCTGCCGGGCGGAGGCAGCGACGAGCCGGTCGGCAGCCGCCTGCACGCCACGGTCGCCGTGGACGCGTTCGCGAGCCTGCCCGAGCGGTGGCGGACGGTGCTGTGGCGCACCGAGATCGACGGCGACCCGCCCGCGCGGATCGCCGAGGACCTCGGGATGACGCCGAACGGGGTCGCCGCGCTGGCCTACCGCGCCCGGGAGGGCCTGCGGCAGGCCTACCTGGACCAGCACGTCCCCACCGCGCGGCGGCGGGCCTGCCGGGCCATCTCCGGCCAGCTGGCCAAGTGGGTGCGCGACGGGATCGGCGACCAGAAGGCGCACCGGATCACGACCCACCTCGACCACTGCGCGGACTGCCGGGAGCTGGCCGCCGGCCTGCGACAGCTCAACGAGGAACTGCCCGCCGGCATCGCCCCGCTCATCCTCGGCGTCCCGATCGTCTCGCAGTGGCTGTCCACGACCGGCTCGCTCGCCTCGTCCGGCGCCGCGGCCGGCGCCACCGGCACGGGCACGTCCGCCCTGTCGTGGGCGACGGCGGCGAAGGTGGCCGCGGCGGGCGCGGCGCTGGTCACCACGGTGACGATCGGCGCGAGCAGCTCCGGTGACGCCCCGCCGCCGCTCTCCGGCGGCGTGGGCACGACGACCCAGCCCGTGCGGACCGGGCCGCAGGCCGGTTCCCGTCCCGGCGCCCTGCCGGGCGGCGTCCAGCCGACGCCGGACGGGCAGGTCACCTCGGTGCCCGGGGCCCCGGGCGGGGAAACGACCGGCGCACAGCCCGCCGGAGAGTCGTCCGGTGCCACGGACCCGGGAAACACGGGGGCGGCCGGCAACAACGGCAACGGGAACGGCAACGGGAACGGCAACGGGAACGACCCGGACAAGCAGGCGGCCAAGGAGTCCAAGCAGGCGGCCAAGGAGTCGTCCAAGGCAGCGAAGGAATCCGCGAAAGAGTCGAAGAAGGCGGAGAAGACCAAGAACCCCGGCGAATGACCCGGCGCCACGGGACGCCGGGTCGTCCGGTCAGCAGGGCTGCAGCAGCCAGCAGAGCCGGTAGTTCGCCTGGTAGGTCGCCGACGCCGACGGCGCGACGATGTTCTGCGCACGCGGCCCGCCGTGCGCCCAGCTGGAGAAGGCGTACTTCAGGTTGAGCGGCGGCAGGTTCTGCGGGCTGTCCGCGCTGATCGAGTTGGTCGAGCCGGCGATCACCGTCCGGGAGAACGGGGTGCGCTGCTGGGTCCCGCCGACGGTGAGCAACGCCTGGCTGGGGTTCGAGGTGAAGCTCAGCGTCACCGTCTTCGGCTGGAGGTCGATCGTCTTCGTCCCGGTCCGGCCGGTCGAATCCGTCGCGGTCAGCGTCAGCTGCAGGTACGACGGGTATTCGTGGTCCGGCGCGACGAACGATCCCGCGGCGACGCCGGGGAAGTCCTGGACGTTGTGGGTGTGGCAGGTGCCGTTGGCCGCGCAGTGCCGGATGGCGAGCCGCCAGGACAGCGCCGACGGCGGCAGGGCGCCGTCCTGGGCGTCGATCGCGCGGCCGGAGAACGGCACGGTCTGGCCCACCGACCAGGTCAGCGCGGTGCTCGGGGTGTCGATGACCGGCACCGGGTCGAGCCCCGCCGGGTTCCCGACGGTGACGCGGACCGTCGTGGTCCCCGTCGCGCCGTGGGCGTCCGTCACCCGCAGCCCGGCGTCGACCACGGCCGCGGTCGTGTACGTCCAGGTGGGGCGGGCGGCCGTGGAGTCGTCGTACGCGCCGTCCGCGTCGAGGTCCCACGCGTAGGACAGCACGTCGCCGGCGTCCGGGTCGGTCGATCCGGTGCCGTCGAACTGGACGGTCAGCGGGGCCGCCCCGCTCGACGGCGTCGCCGTGGCCGACGCGACCGGCGGCCGGTTCGCGCTGCCCGGGTAGCTCACGCGGTGCAGTTCACCGCTGCCGAGCGCGACGTAGAAGAGGTCGCCGCCGGGACCGGTCAGCACCTGGACGGGCGTGCTGACCCCGGTCACGAACGGGACCAGGCGGCTCGGGCTGGGCTGCCCGCCGAGGGTCTGCATCGCCCAGATGCAGCCGCGGGAGGAGTCGGCGAAGAAGAGCGCGCCGGCGTACTCGGCGGGGTAGGTGCTGCCCGACTCGAACGCGATCCCGCTGATCGAAGAGCCGCCGGTCGGACAGGGGTCGGTGGCCACGACCTTGGCGTTGTGGTTGTAGGTGTAGTACGGCGCGGTCTGCCCGCCGGCGGAGTACAGGGACTCGCAGACGTCGAGGTTCGCGCCGTCGTAGCCGGCCTGCCGGGCGTTGCCTTCGAAGCAGGGCCAGCCGAAGTTCTCGGCCACCGCGTCCCCGGCGTCGGCGACGCGGTTGATCTCCTCCCAGGTGTTCCAGCCGACGTCGCCGGCCCACAGCTCGGCCGTCCCCGGGCGGAACCCGAACCGGAACTGGTTGCGCGACCCGTAGGCGATGACGCGGCGGGCGTTGGCGTCGGAACTGCTCGCGAAGGGGTTGCCGGGCAGGCCGGCACCGGTGTCGGGGTCGATGCGCAGCAGCGCGCCGTTGAGCAGCACCGGCTGGCCGGCCGGGCGGCGCGGGGACTGGGAACGCAGCGCGCCGCCTTCGGCCGAGGGCGGCGCGAGGTTCGTCCCGGCGGGTGAGGGCGGGTCGGCGCAGGGGTTCCCGACCTGGCCGTAGTCGGCGAAGTTGAAGCTGGCGCCGTCTCCGCCACCGGCGTAGAGGGCGCCGTCCGGGCCGAAGGCCAGCGCGCCGATCGAGTGGCTGGGGAACTGCTGGCACCAGCCGGTGACCAGCGGTTTCTCGCTGACGGCGGTCCCGTCCGGCCCCATCGTCAGCTGGGAGACGCGGCCGGTCACGACGCAACCCTGGTCGGTCGCGCCCGGCGGCGTCGGGCAGGCGTCGCCCCACTGCGGCGCCGTGCCGCCCGGCAGGGCGTCGAGCGTGTACGAGACGTAGACGTACGGCCGGGTGGGGAAGGCGGGATCGACGGCCAGTCCGAGCAGGCCGCGGTCCCAGAAGTCCTGGGTCGGGGTGCGCAGGTCGGCGAACACCGTCGCGGTCGGGTCGGCGAGGGAGTCGAAGACCTTGACCAGCCCGCTCTTTTCGGCGACGAAGACCCGGCCGTCGGGCGCGAACGCGGCGGCGGTCGGGGAGGTCAGCCCGCCGATCGCGACCGTGTCGGTGAACCCGGTGGGCACGGCGGCTGCGGGTGTCGCGGCGGCGACGGCCACCGCGAGTGCGCCAACGAGCGGCACGACCACGCCGGCGGCGAGGGCACGTCTTGATCTTCGGGGGACCACGGAACGGCGAAAACCCATCACGAACTCCTGATGCGCTGGGGACCGGACTGGCGCGAACGCCGTCCCCTATGGCGCCGGAAGTCCGAAAGGTGTTACGCCACAGCCAAAGATGTCCCCGAAACGCGCAATCCCGGACGATGGTTCCATCGATAACACGAAAGCGATATCAGTGATGATAACGTGGGTATCATCATTGATGCCAAGCGAGAGGGTGCACCATGATCGTCATCACCGGGGGTACCGGCCGGCTCGGCTCCGCGATCGCCGAGCGGCTGCTGGAGCGGGTTCCGGCGGCCGAAGTCGGCGTCAGCGTCCGGGAGCCCGGCCGGGCGGCCGGGCTGGCCGGGAGAGGAGTCCGCGTCCGGCGCGGTGACTTCGCCGATCCCGGCTCGCTCGCCGAAGCGTTCGAAGGAGCGACGCAGGTCCTCGTCGTCTCGACGGACGAGACGGGAGAGGCAGCCGTCGCCCACCACGCCGCGGCCGTCGACGCTGCCCGCGAAGCGGGGGCGAAGCGCGTTCTCTACACCAGTCACCAGGGTGCGTCACCGGACTCGCTGTTCGCCCCGATGCCCGACCACGCCGCGACCGAACGCCACCTCGCGGCCTCCGGTGTCCCGTTCACCGTGCTCCGCAACGGTTTCTACGCCAGTACCGTGCCTCTGCTGCTGGGAGAGGCACTGCGGACCGGGGAGCTGATCGCCCCGGCCGACGGGCCGGTGTCGTGGACGGCGCACGCCGACCTCGCCGAAGCCGCGGCGATCATCCTGGCCGAAGGCGGGTTCGACGGCCCGACCCCACCGCTGACCGCACCCGTCGCGCTCGACCTCCAGGACGTCGCCGTCGTTCTCACCGAACTCACCGGGCGGCCCGTCAGGCGCGTCGTCGCCGACGACGACGAGTGGGTGGCGGGCTTGACCGGGCACGGCGTGCCCGCGGCCGGCGCGGCCATGATGCTCGGCATGTTCCGCGCTGTCCGCCGCGGCGAGTTCGCCGCCGCGGGGCCCGACCTCGAGAACCTCCTGGGCCGGCCGGTCACGCCGCTCCGGGCGATTCTGGCCGAGGCGGTCGCCCAAGCCGGCTGAGCCTCGCGGACTTTCGGCCCGGCGGTCCGCCCCAAGGGACGCCCGTTCGGCGTGGCGGCGCCGCCGGGGCCTCGGCGATGGTGGAACGGCCGATGTCAGCCGATTCCCGAGCCGAGGCAGCCGATGCGCACCATGTACGACGCGCTCACCGCGCGGAACATCATCAAGAAGGACCGGCGGCCCGTGCTGGTGGCCGGATACATCGACCGGATCAAGTACGAGCCCTGGACCGCCGCGGACTGGGCGCTCTTCCCGGACGCGCTGAAGGTGCGGATCGTCAAGAAGGCGACCACGAACGACGGCCACGTCCTGGACGTGGAACCCAAGGACGCCGCGCCCGCGGAGGCGCCCGGGTGGGCGGCGATGCGGCGCCGGTCCGGGTTCGCCCACCCGACGATCTACTGCAACCGCTCGACGTGGCCGAAGGTGAAGGCCGCGTTCGCCGCCCAGCACGTCGAACCGCCGCTGTACTGGATCGCCACGGCCACCGGGAGACCCGAGATCCCGGCCGGCGCGATCGCGGCGCAGTACCTGCTCGACGTCCCGCCCGGCATCGACATCTCCGTCGTCGCCGACTACTGGCCCGGCGTCGACGACGCACCACCGGCACCCCTGTCCGCCGAACCCGGAGTGGAGATCATGGAACGCATCACGGTGACCCCGCCCAACGCGGGCTCGAACACGGTCCGGCTCAACCTGTCCGGCAGCAGCGGCGCCGCCGTCGTCGTCCGCCCGCGGATCGACGGCAAGGGCGTCTCGAAGCCGATGTGGGTCGGCAACATCTTCGCCTGGGGTTCGGACAAGGCCGGGGTCGGCCACAACCCCAAGTCCGAGCCGGGCTACGACGACCGGCTGACCTCGCACCGCCGCTTCGCCCTGCCCGGCGCGGTGTGGGCCGATCTCGAGTACAGCGCCGCCGAGCCGTTCGAAATCGACGTCGTCGGCTGAAGCGCTCGCGCCGGTTCGCCAGGCCGGTACAAAGCCGTACAAACACGGTGTACGAAATTTGGATTCCGGCCTGACGTACTGACCCCATGCGAATTCGGAAAGCACTCGTGCTCGCGCTGGCCGTGGCGGCCGGCGCGCTGGCGCTGCCGGGGACGGCGAGCGCCGCCTACAGCGACCCGCTGACGACGACGACCAAGCAGAACCTGGTGTGGCACGCCACGCCGGCCGCCGCGCTCACCGCGCTGGACAACGCGCTGCCGAACGTCAGCCTCAACACCGTGGTCAACGACCCCAACTACGACATGACCGGCTGCACCACCGCGGAAAAGGCCTCGCTGCCGAAGGCGCCGGTGGCCACCAAGGCGATGTGCTGGGACGCCGACCGCGCCGGGACGACGACGTGGACCCCCCAGTCCGTCACGACCTCCGGTGACGCCGACAACGACGGGAAGTGGGGTGACGACAAGATCATCCTGTCCGGCTGGCACGGCGAGGCCGCACTCAGTACCCCCAACGAGGATCGGTACAACGACGCGCGGATCCAGGCGATCAACTACAACGACCCGGCCAAGCCGTCGTACCGGATGATGTACCTGGCCGTGCCCAACAGCACCGGCACGAACTTCTCCGCCGCGGAAGCGCACATGGGCGGGATGGCCTGGTATGGCGACAAGATCTACGTGACGGCCGTGGGCAGCACCTCGACCGCGATCCGGGTCTTCAGCACCAAACACATCCTGCAGATGACCGACACGACCACGAACAACATCGGCAAGACGTCGTCCGGCTACGCGGCCTGGACGTACAAGTACGCGATGATGCAGATCGGCTACTACAGCTACGCGGGCGGCACCTGCAATATGGCTTCCGACGCGGCGGTGCCGTGCTTCTCGTCGATGTCGCTGGACCGCAGCACCAGCCCGGCGAGCATCGTGACGTCGGAGTACTTCAAGGAGACGAACCTCCACGGCCGCCTCTACCGCTATCCGATGGGCGACGACTTCCTGCTGGCGGCGTCGTCCGGCACGGTGCCCGCGACCGAGGCGTTCCGCAGCTATGTCGGCAACGTCCAGGGAGTGCTGTCCAACGGCGGCAAGTGGTACGTGGCCCACAGCTCGGCCACGATCAACGGCCAGCTCTGGACCCAGACGACGGCGAAGAGCACCTCGGCGACGTGCGATTCCGGGACGACGGCCTGCTGGGCCATGCACCCGGAGGCGCTGACGTACGACTCGTCGACGGGCCTGGTGTGGTCCATGGCGGAGTGGTCCACGGCCGAATGCGCGGCGGCGAGCCAGGTCTGCGGCCGCTCGGTGTTCGCGGTGCCGCTGTCCTCGCTGGCGGGCTGAGTCAAGAAGACAGCAGGGACGCTCCGAGCGCCGTGATCAGGTAGACGACCTGGCGCCCGGAGCGTTCCCGCGTCACCAGCCCGTTTTCGCGCAGCACTCGCAGGTGCTGCGACACGGCGCTGGGCGTGACCGCGAGCGCCCGCGCCAGGTCGGTGGTGGTGGCGGGGGAGCGCAGGGCTTCGAGGAGCCCGGCCCGCGCCCGGCCGAGCAGCCGGACGGTGCCGCCGGGCGGCGGCCGGGTCCCGGCCGTCCACAACGCACCGCACCCGCGGGCCGGGTAGCGGATCGTGGTCTGCGTGGACGTGTTTCCCTTGACCAGTACGTCCGCCGAACCGAGCACGACGGGGATGAGGACCAGGCCGCCGGGACCCCGGTTCACGACCCGGTCGGTCCGCCGGCCGTCGGTCAGCAGCAGCCGGCCGTCGCGCCAGCGCAGGGCCGGGTGCAGGCCGTCGAACAGCTTCGCGCTGCCGCCCGCGGCGAGGACCCGCGCCCGGTGCGCGACGTCGGCGTCGAGCACGGCCCGGATCCGCGGCCAGTGCGGGGCGACCAGCCGGTCGTGCGCCGTCCGCAGTTCGGCGGCGATGGTCCGCAGCCCGGCCGCCGGCCGGTCGGCGAGTTCGGCGGCGGCCTCCGGCAGTTCGTCGCCGAACACGCGGCCCAGGCTGGCCCGGACCTGCCGGGCGGTGGTCCGCAGCAGCGCGGCCAGATCGTCCTCAATGGACGGTCCGGTGTCACGCGGGGCGGGCACGAGGAACTCCGGCCAGTTGGGCCGGTCGCTGACGAGCAGCGGCCAGGTCCACGGGAGCTCCAGTGGTGTGCGGGCGAGTTCGTCCTGCGCCCAGCGCAGCCACGGCAGGGTGACGGCCTGCCGGTCGCGGCCGGCCAGCTGCTGGAGGCATGCGACGGTTTCCGAGAGCGGCGAGATCGCGAACCGGGTCGTCGCCAGCTCGGCCACGCCGAGTTCGATCGGCAAGTCCATGCTTCGAGTATGTAGCGCCACGCTAAATGGTGTCCCGGCCACCGCGCCCGGCCCGAAGATCGCGGGATGACCCGGACCGACGCGAAACCCCGGCTCCCCCGGGCATACCTGCGGCTGTGGTGGGCGACCGGCATCGACAGCTTCGGCACCGGGGCGTTCACCGCGGCGGTGCCCCTCCTGGCCGTCACGGTCACGCGCGACCCGCGTCTGGTGTCGCTGGTCGCGACCGCGGCGTACCTGCCGTGGCTGCTGCTGTCCCTGCCCGCCGGCTCGCTGGCCGACCGGCACGACCGGGCCGGCCTGATGTGGCGGGCTCAGGCGGTCCAGGCCGCGCTGGCCGGCACGGCCGCCGTCGTGGTCGCGTGCGGCGGGGCCAGTGTTCCCCTCCTCGTCGTCACCGCGTTCGGGCTCGGCGCCGGCGATGTCGTCTTCAGCATGGCGGCGCAGGCGATCCTGCCGGACCTCGTCGCGAAGCCGTTGCTGCCGCGTGCCAACGGCCGTCAGCAGGCGATCACCACGTTCACCGAGCAGTTCGCGGGGCCACCCGCGGGCAGCATGCTCTTCGGGGTGGCGGTAGCGCTCCCGTTCGGGCTCGACGCCGTCTCGTTCGCGTTGTCCGCCGTACTGGTGGCGACGGTGCCCCGGCGGGTGCGCGATGTCCGTCCGCACTCCGGGCTCCGGGAAGGCGTGGCCTGGCTCGCGCGGCACCGGCTGCTGCGCACGATCGCGCTCCTGCTCGGCGTCAACACCTTCGCCGGCCAGCTCGCCAACGTGACGCTGGTCCTGCTCGCGACCCAGATCCTGGACGTGAGCCCGCGCGGCTACGGCCTGCTGCTCGCCGGAGCGGCGCTCGGCAGTGTGCTCGGTGGCCTCGTGAGTTCCCGCGTCGTGGCGAGGATCGGGAACCTGCCGGCCCTCCTGACCGCGCTGGCCGTCAACGTGGGCGCGTTCGCGGGGATCGGCCTGAGCTCCGGCGCCGTGCTGCTCGGCGCGTTCCTCGCGCTGAACGGCTTCGTCACGACGCTGTGGAACGTCGTGACCGCGGGCCTGCGCCAGCAGCTCGTGCCGTCCGCGCTGCTCGGCCGGGTCACCAGCGTCTACCGGCTGGTCGGCTGGGGCTTGATCCCGGTGGGCGCCTTGACCGGCGGCCTGGTGGCGCACGGGCTCGGGCTCCGGGCGCCGTACCTCGTCGCCGCTGCCGTGCGGGGGATCGCGCTGGTGGCGGCGCTGCCGGTCCTCATCCGCGCCCTGCGGGCCGATCGTCCTTTGTAGACTTCAGTTGACCGGTGCGGCCGGCTCGGGTTCCCGCGTCTCCGGCGTTCCGGCCGCGGCCCGCCGACGGCGGTTGCCCAGCTCGCGGCCCCGCCGCAGCAGGACCGGCGCCACCATGACGCCCAGCGCCAGGGTCGCGACGTCGAGCAGGTACGCGGCCAGCCACATGTGCTTGGCGATCTCGAAGTACCCGTCGCCGACCACCGCCATCGCGGCGATGCCGAGGGCAGCCGCCGCGGCCACCCCGGCGACGACGCCGTAGCGGGTCGTCGAGCGGCGCCGCCGCAGCAACGCCACCACCGCGGCCGCCAGGCTGAGCAGGACGAGCACGGCGGGCCACCACGGGATGCCCATGCCGTCGAGCCACTCCTGGAACGTGGCCGAGTCGCCGCCCATGTCGCCGCTGACCGGCGCCGAGTTGTCCGGGGGACGGCTCGTCGCCGTCCACGGCTCGTCCGGCAGGTAGGGCAGGCTCCGGCCCAACGTCGCCTGCAGGCCGACGCCGATCGCGCCCACCAGCACGCCCGGGTGCTCCAGCAGGAGGTCCCAGGCCTTGTGCTTGACCGTGGAGGGGTCCTCCAGCAGGACGTCCGAGCCGGCGAGGGCCTCCGGGCCGTCCGGGTAGTACGCGTGGCCCGCGCTCTGCTGCGCGTCCTCGGGCAGGCCGAGCCGGCGCGCCGACCCCGGCAGCTCGGCCAGGACGAAGGTGTAGACGACGTTGACCGCGTTGACGTCGGCGTAGTTGCGCTCCTGCCACGCGAGGTTCGCGCGGATCGGGGCGATGATCTCGAGCACGAGCAGGACGGCGATCACCGGCCCGACGATCCGGCCGGACCACCACGCGCCGCGGCCGGGCCGGGCCGCGGTGACCGCGCAGACGAGCACGGCCAGCACGAACAACGGGAGGAAGCCGATCTTCGCCAGCCCGCCCACGACCCCGCCGACGGCGACGAGGAGCAGCGCCGACAGCCGCGCGAAGCCGTCCTCGGCCCGGGTGGCGGCGATGACCGCGAGCCCGCACAACAGCGTGTACGCGCCGAACAGCCCGGCCGGCTCGGCGAACGTCGAAACGAACAGCCGCGCGAAGGCCGGTTCGAGCAGGGGGAGCAGGGGTGGCAGCAGGAAGAGCAGGCGCAGCGGGCCGCGGGCCTGCACCGCCCAGGCCGCGAGCAGGGTGACCAGGAAGACCAGCAGCACGTAGAGCCAGCCGAGCTCGACGAGGCTGAACGACCCGTGCCCGTTCGCGACGGACCCGAAGAGCACGGCGGCACTGGACGGCTGCGGGTCCGGGCACGGCGTGCCGCGCCCGAAGTCGAGCACCACGCCGCCCAGCCAGCTCGCCTTGTGATTCGGCGTCGCCGGGGTCAGCCCGGGCCCGCAGAACAACCGGTAGCCGTCCCCGTTGTCCCCGGCGCCGGTCGGTGTGCCGCCCAGCAAGCCGAGGACCAGCGCCAGCACGAGCGCGGCGACCGCCGCGGTCGCCGTGGCGATCCCCACCCTCTTCATGCCGATCAGCCTATGTGGTCGGTTCGCCGGGTGGTTCCGGAACACCCGAATCCGGGGCGTTGTTCAGGCGCCGGGGTGCCCGCACGCGTAGACGTTGGCCGAAGCCAGCGTCACGCAGGCGGGACAGGTGTTGACCGGCCGGTCACGGCGGCCGTAGTACGGGTGGCGGGCGCCGCACAGCGCCGTGATCACGTCCCCGGGCCGCGGGTCCGGGTGGCACCGGGGGCAGTAGGCGTGCGCGGCCCGTTCGACGTCGGCGCTCATGTCACCCGGGTACCCCGGTGTCATGGGCGCCAACCCGCCGCCACGCCCACACGGACCGGCCGCCGGTGAAGCACCAGATCGCGATGACCGGGTCGCAGATCGCGCAGCCGAAGGACGAGCCGTGGGCGAACGGCAGGATCGGCTGGCCCTTCAGGTGGTGGACGACGTCCCAGGCGGTGTGCAGCAGCCAGCCGACGCCGATGAACGTCCACGAGTCGAGCCCGCGGAACGCGACGTAGGCCAGCACCGCGCAGAACACGACCTCCCACGGCCCGAGCGCGCCGCCGGAGAGGTAGGCCGCGCCCGCGCCGCCCACCATCACGGCGTTGAACTTCCGCCGGTGCGGTTCGCGGATCAGGGAGTTCAGCAGGACGTAGAGCAGGCCGATCAGGATCGGCGCCAGCACCTCGATCATGACGATCACGCTAGGAACTCGGGCCGCGGACCGGCAGTGGCTCTCCTGCCACGCTCCACCGGATTCTCGCCATCGCCGAAAGCTAAGTCAAGCACTTGACTTAAACAACGGGTACGCTGCACCCATGACCACCACCGAACCGCTCACGGCGGACACCCCGATCGGCGACTGGGTCGCGCACCCCGAGGGCGGCCCGCTCATCCGTTCCCTGCTCGCCGAGGCGGGGGTCGACGAGACCGTCCTCGCGCCGGTCCGTCTGCTGCCGTTGCGGCAGCTGGTCGCCCTCAGCCAGGGCCGGCTCGCCCAGGAGGTCGTCGACGACCTGGTGACGCGCGCCAACCACGGGGTGACGCCGTCGCCCGGGGCCGGCCGGGCGGGGTGGCACGAGCGGATCGTGCCGGGCCGGTTCGAGGGCCGGACGGTCGTCGTGACCGGCGCGGCCTCCGGGATCGGCCGGGCCACCGCGTCGCGCATCGCCCGCGAAGGCGGCCGGGTCGTCGCGGTCGACGTCTCGGCGAGCCGGCTGGACGAGTTCGCGGCCGGGCTCGGATCGCCGGAGCTGGTCGCGGTGCCCGCCGACATCACCGACGACAGCGGCGTGGCGCGGATCCTCGCCGCCGCGGGGCCGCGCATCGACGGGCTGGCCAACGTCGCGGGCATCGTCGACGACTTCTCGCCGGCCCACGAGGTGAGCGACGAGCTGTGGCGGCGCGTCTTCGCCGTGAACGTCGACGGGACGTTCCGGCTCATCCGCGCGGTCGTCCCGGCGATGCTCGAGGCGGGCTCCGGCGCCATCGTGAACGTCGCCTCCGAAGCGGCGCTGCGCGGCTCGGCCGCCGGAATCGCCTACACCGCGTCGAAACACGCCGTCGTCGGCATCACCCGCAGCTGCGCCTTCATGTACGGGCCGCACGGCATCCGCGTGAACGCCGTCGCCCCGGGCGGGGTCGCGACCGGGATGGCGCTGCCCGCGCGGCCGTCGGAGTTCGGGCAGGGCCGCGTGGGGGAGTTCCTCGGGCTCATCCCGCCGATCGCCACGGCCGAGCAGCTGGCCGCGTCGATCACCTTCCTGCTCGCCGACGACGGCGTGAACGTCAACGGCGCCTTGCTGCCGTCCGACGGCGGCTGGTCGGTGCAGTGAACCTGTCCGCGGTGGCGCCCGAACTGCGCGGCCGGGTCCGGCGGCTGCCGCGCCTGCCGCTCGAGCGCGCCTGGGTGCGGTACCTGGTGCGGGCGGTGACCGCGCGGATGCGCCCGTCGCCGGTGCCCGGTGTCGCCATCGAGCTGCGGCCCGGCCTGCGGGTGTACCGGCCGCTGCTGCCGCAGTCGGATCTCACGTTGCTGTGGATCCACGGCGGCGGCCTGGTCATCGGCGGCGCGGCCCAGGACGACCGGTTCTGCGCGGAAACGGCGTGCGAACTCGGCATCACCGTGGTGTCCGCCGAGTACCGCCTCGCCCCGGAACACCCCTTCCCGGCGGCGCTCGACGACGGCCACGCCGCCTGGACGTGGCTGCGCGGCCACACCGCCGCGGAGCGGATCGTCGTCGGCGGGCAGAGCGCGGGCGGCGGGCTCGCGGCGGCGCTCGTGCAGCGCCTGCACGACGAGGGCGAGCGGCCGCGCGCGCAGTGGCTCTTCTGCCCGATGCTCGACGACCGCACCGCGGCCCGGCGCGGCCTCGACGACGCCGGGCACCGGATCTGGGACAACCGCCTCAACCGCTTCGGCTGGCGCGCCTACCTCGGGACCGAGCCCGGGGCGCCGGTCGTGCCGCACTACGCCGTGCCCGCCCGCCGGGACGACGTCGCCGGGCTGCCGGAGACGTGGATCGGCGTCGGGGACATCGACCTGTTCCACGACGAAGCCGCCGAATACGCCCGCCGGCTGCGCGCGGCGGGCGTCGGCACGACGTTCCACGTCGTGCCCGGCGGCCCGCACGGGTTCGAGGCCTGGGCACCGGGCACGGAGTTCAGCCGTCGCTACCTGGCGACGGCACGGGCGTGGCTGGGACGGCTCCGGTGACGGGCTCCGTAAGGTGGGGCCCGGCAGATAGTCGGGGTGACCGGGTGGGGCTGATGAACGTCAAGACGGACCGCGCGAGCGCCACGCGGGAGAGCATCCTGGTCACGGCGGAGCGGCTGTTCGCCGAGCACGGGGTGCACGCGGTGTCCAACCGGCACATCAGCGAGGCGGCCGGGCAGGGCAACAACGCCGCGGTCAACTACCACTTCGGCACCAAGGTCGATCTGGTCCGCGCGATCGCCCGCAAGCACTTCGGACGGATCGAACGGCTGCGGGCCGAGCTCGTCGAGGCGGTCGACGGCGACGGCGACCTGCGCGACTGGGTGGCCTGCCTCGTCCGTCCGTCCACGAGCTACCTGCGGGAGCTGGGCGCGCCGACCTGGTTCGCGCGGTTCAGCGCCCAGGTCATGACCGACCCGGCGCTGCGGCCGATCGTCGTCGAGGAGTCGCTGTCGTCGCCGACGCTCGCGCGCGCGGTCGAAGGGCTGAACCGGTGCCTGGACGGCCTGCCGGCGGAAGTCCGGGCCGAGCGGGGCGACATGGCGCGCCAGCTGATGATCCACATGACGGCCGAGCGCGAGCGCGCGCTGGCGGAGGGCACGGCGACACCCCGGGCCAGCTGGGACGACGCGGGTACCGGCCTGATCGACGCGATCACGGGGTTGCTGCTGGCCCCGGTGACGCCCGCGTCCTGACCAGCACTGTCCCTTGTGGATGGTGAGCCGGGCGCGGCATGAGCCGCGTCACGTCCCGCGCGGTGGGGGAACACCGACGCGCGCGGGACGTTGTAGAGGGTGTCGGTACGGCGGTGTCCCCGGGCCTCACCCCTTGCCTTCACGGAATACCGATCATGCTGGAGCCGTGTTGTGCCTTTCGCCGCGAGGCGACCCCCGTACCGACCCTGAACTCCCGCTTCCGCTCGCAGGTCTCCCCCCAGCCTTCGCCGAGCGGAAGCGGGACTTTACCTCAGCTGTCCGAAGTGGACGCTTCAGCCGGAGTACGCCGGCGGATCAGCCAGGTGCCGGCGAAGGCGAGCAAGCCGAAGACCCCGGCGACCACGAAAGCGGCCCGCAACCCCGAACCGTCCGGGGTGCCCGCCGTGGTGTCGTGGCTGCCGAGCGTCGCCACGCTGATGAACACCGCGGTCCCGAGCGCCCCGGCCACCTGCTGCAGTGTCGAGAGGATCGCACTGCCGTGCGGGTAAAGGTGATCGGGCAGCGCGCCGAGCGACTCGGTGAACAACGGCGTCATCATCAGCCCGAGCCCGGCCATCAGCAGCACGTGGATCCCGATCACCGCGATCAGCGGCGACGTCGGCCCCAGCACGGTGAACAGCCACAGCGAAGCGGCCATCGCCGCCGCCCCGGGAATGACGAGCGGCCGCGCGCCGACCTTGTCGAACAACGCGCCGACCGGGCGGCCCAGCAGGCCCAGCACCAGCCCGCCCGGCAGCACGGCCAGGCCGCTGACGAACGTGCTGGTGTGCAGCACCGTCTGCAGGTACAGCGGCAGCAGGATCGCCGCCCCGCCGATCAGGCACACGAACAGCAGCGCGGTCAGCACCAGCGCGACCACGAAACTGCGGTACGTGAACGGCCGCAGGTCGAGCAGGGCGCGCTCCCGGCGCTGCAGCCGCAGCTGACGCCAGACGAAAACGGCCAGCGCGACGACACCGACGACGATCGACACCCACGGCGGCACCGGCGGCTCGGCACCGGCCGGCTCACCGGTCGACGACAGGCCGTACAGCACACCGCCGAACCCGATCGCGGACAGCAGCACCGACGGCACGTCCAGCGGCACCTGACGGCGTTCGCTGTCGATGCGCAGCAGCAGCCCCCCGGCCACCAGCGCGGCGACCGCCAGCGGCAGCACGATCCAGAACATCCAGCGCCAGCCGAGCGACAGCACCGCGCCGCCGATGGTCGGCCCGATCGCCGGCGCGACCGCGATGACGATGGTGATCGTGCCCATCGTCGCGCCCCGCCGCTCCGGCGGCACCAGCCGCATCACCGTCGTCATCAGCAGCGGCAGCATCACCGCCGTGCCGCACGCCTGCACCACGCGCCCGGCCATCAGCATCCCGAACCCGGGCGCGAGCGCGCACAAGAGCGTGCCGAGGCTGAACGCCGACAGCGAGAAGAGGAACACCTGCCGCGGCGAGAACCGCTCCAGCAGGAACCCGGTCGTGGGAATGACGACGGCCATGGTCAGCAGGAACCCGCTGGTCAGCCACTGCACCGTCGTGGTCGGGACACGGAGGTCGACGGTCAGCTCACGCAGCGCGACACTGAGGATCGTCTCGTTGAGGATCATCACGAACGCGGAGAGCACGAGAACCCCGATGAGGAGTCCCGAGCGCGCCGGGGGGCGGTGCACGTCGGCGGAAGAGGTGGACACGGTTTCGGTCATCGAGGCGGAAGCTCTCCTGGTCGGCCGCGCCGGCGGGGTGGCCGCCTTCGGCGCCGGCGACGGTCGGGGGTGAAGGCGGATGTCCTCCGCAGTCTGCCCGTTTCCGCACGTTCGTGTCACGACGTTTTCGCAGGCGGCGGAGACACCGGACCCCCTGCACGGGCCCTCCGGGCGTCCGATATGCTTTCCGCCAGTACGAAGTTCCGCAGCGCGCGATTAGCTCAGCGGGAGAGCGCTTCCCTGACACGGAAGAGGTCACTGGTTCAATCCCAGTATCGCGCACCACGAGTCCGCCCCCTCGGACCTCGTGGAAGTTCGTACGACGGGCGATTAGCTCAGGGGGAGAGCGCTTCGTTCACACCGAAGAGGTCACTGGTTCGATCCCAGTATCGCCCACTCGATTCGGGGTAGCCCCTGTTCGCGGAACGCGCGAACAGGGGCTCTCTCGTTCTGTGTCCTGTGGGGGCCGAGCCCCCACACCCCCGCCGGGGGCAAGCCCCCGGACCCCCACGCGTGGTTGCGTTGGGTGGTTGTGCTCGCTGCCCGTACTGCGGCGCCTTGGCACGCTCCGTATAGCTGAGATAGCCGTCCGCGACGGTGAGTGCCGCGCGGAACAGGAGCTGATCCGTGTTAAGGGGGTCTCGCAGTACCTTGATCAGCAGGGTCTCCCGGACGTCCGGGACGCCTGTCAACCTGGGTTGGTCGTCAGCACATCTTCGTGACAAAACGATGGAGACTCATGGCCAACAACCCATTCACCAGTCACTCGGATCTTTTCGATCTGAGGGGGAAATACGCACTTGTCACTGGTGGCACCCAGGGCATTGGGAAGGGGTGACCAAGATCGATCTGCGCACTGAGATCAAGGAATTCCTGAGCTCCCGTCGCGCGCGGATCGCGCCCGAGCGGGCCGGACTGCCCGCCCACGGCGGCAACCGCCGGGTCAAAGGTCTGCGCCGCGAAGAGGTGGCTCTGCTGGCCGGGGTATCGGTCGACTACTACGTGCGGATGGAGCGCGGCAGCCTCGCCGGCGCCTCCGACGGGGTGCTCGACGCGTTGGCCGTTGCCTTGCAACTCGACGAGGCCGAGCGCGATCACCTGTTCCACCTCGCGCGGCAGTCCAGGGCGCCCGGCGGTCGACGCCGCCGGCGACCCGCCTGCTCCTGAACGTCTACACCGCGGCCGCCGGCACGGCGGCCGCGGACGGTCTTGCCCTCTTGGCGTCGTGGGCCGCCGGCCAGGAAAGGCCGGCGACCGAGATTCAAGCACTCAGCTGATATTCCAAGCTTTTCAGGCAGTTCGAGTCGGCGATGCGGGTCCGTCCACTTCGGACTCTCACAGCAGCCTGCGCTGGATGACGTCCGCGATGATCGTGTCCACCAGACCGGCCAGCTCGGTGTCCTCGGGGAGGGTGCCCCGGCGGCGGCCCGCGAACAGGAGGTGCCCGGCTCCGATCAGGGAGAGCGCCAGGGAATCCACGTCCGCGTCGACCGCGATGCGGCCCTGTTCGCGCTCGGCCGCCAAGTAGCCCGCGAGCATCTCCCGGGCTTCCACCAGAAGGGGGAGGCCGTCACCTGTTCGGCGTAGGCGGTTGCGTAGTTCGTCGCGGGAAAACACCAGGCTCGTCAGTGCCAGCGACAGCGGGTTGAACACCTCCGTCAGCGCGTCGACGAGGTTCTCGGCGACCGTCCGGGTTCCGGCCGAGGCCTGGAGGAGTGCCGCTTGGTCCGCCAGCCGGGTGATGCGGTCGGTCACCAGCTCGGCCAGGAATGCGTCGAAGTCCGTGAAATGGCGGTGCAGCACGCCCTTCGCGACGTCGGCTTCGGCCGTGACCGCCCGGCTCGTCAGCGCGTTCGGGCCGTCGCGTAGCAGGACCCGCGCGGCCGCGTCGAACAGCTGCTTGCGCACGTCGCGCAGGTGGACCCCGGTCGGCATGCCCCCATTCTCCGTTACGCCCGTGGCGAACGCCCACGCGGTTGCCCGAGTGGGCGAGTGCCCACTAAAGTGGGCGCATGCCCACTCAACCCCATGAGGCCCGCCGGATGGCCGAATCGTTCGGTGTCGATCCCGGACGCTACGACCGTGCCCGCCCAGGTTATCCACCCGAACTGGTGAACCGGATCGTCGCCGAGAGTCCCGGTTCCGGCTTCCTCGACGTCGGGTGCGGTACCGGTATCGAAGCGCGGCAGTTCCGGGAGGCGGGGTGCCGGGTGCTCGGCGTCGATCCTGATGTGCGGATGGCCGCCTTCGCGCGGGGCGCCGGGATCGACGTCGAGGTCGCGACCTTCGAGGACTGGGAACCCGCCGGGCGGACCTTCGACGCGGTCGTCTCGGGGCAGGCCTGGCACTGGGTCGATCCCGTCGCGGGTCCGGTGAAGGCGGCCGGGGTGCTCCGTCCTGGTGGGCTGCTCGCCGTGTTCGCGCACGTGTTCCAGCCGCCGGCCGTGGTGGCGGAGGCGCTTGCGGACGCCTTCCGGCGCCTCGTGCCCGGGTCGCCGTTCGCGGGGGAGTCGAGGAGCGCCGCCGAGATCTACGACGTCATGTTCGCGAAGTTCGCCGACGGGATCCGCGACGCCGGTGGCTTCGGTGAGCCCGAGCGGTGGCGGTTCGGGTGGGAGCGGTCCTACACCCGTGACGAATGGCTGGACTTCCTGCCGACGACCGGTGGCCTGACCCGGCTGGCCCCGGACGCGCTGGCGGCCGTGCTCGACGGCGTCGGGGCGGCCATCGACGGGCTCGGCGGCGGGTTCGTGCTGCCGTACACGACGCTCGCGGTCGTCGCGCGGAAGGCGTGACGAAAAAGTTGTCGGTGGGAAGTTGGGGACCCTCGAGCCACGGCGATCGCGCGGCTCGTCACCAAGGGGGCCGAGTTCGTCGCCGCGCACCACGGCGAAGGCGAGATCCACCTCTACGGCCTGGCCGCCCGGGGGTGACCCGGGCCGCCAGACCGCGTCAGGCAGCAGGCGTGATCGGGCCGAGGAACGTGCCGCCGGAGACGTCCAGCGTGCGGCCGGTGATCCAGCGGCCGTCCGGCCCGGCCAGGAACCCGACCACGTCGGCCACGTCTTCGGGCTCGCCGATCCGGCCCAGCGCGGTCATCGCGGTGAGGCCGGCCGCCGCCTCCGGAATCGCCAGCATCGGCTCGGTCATGTCCGTCCGGATCGGCCCGGGCGCGACGGTGTTGACCGTGATCCCGCGGTGGCCGAGCTCGTTGGCCAGCGTCGGCGCGAGTGCCTCGACCGCGGCTTTGCTGACCGTGTAACCGATCTGGCTCTGCACGGCGATCCGCGTGGCCATCGAGCCGACGACGACGATCCGGCCGCCCTCGTTGAGCACCGGCATCAGACGGCGGATCAGCAGCGTCGGCGTCTTGACGTTGACCTCCAGCAGCCGGTCCAGCTCCTCCTCGGTCAGCTGCCCGATCGTGCTGTGCGAGCTGATGCCGGCGTTGTTGACCAGGATGTCCAGGCCGTCGCCGAACGCGTCGCCGACCGCGTCGGCCAGCCGGTCGACGGCGCCTGCTTCACAGAAGCGGGCGCACACCGTGAAGGCGCGGCCGCCCGCTTCCTCGATCAGGGCGACGGTCTCCTTGGCCGCGACCTCGTTGCCGCTGCAGTGCACGGCGACCACAGCGCCGTCCGCGGCGAGCCGCCGGGCGATCGCGCGGCCGATGCCCCGCGAAGCCCCCGTCACCAAAGCGTTCCTGCTCGTCATTTCCGGCTCCTGAAGGTCGGTGCGGGCCGTGGTGGCCCGGCGCTGACCGAAGGTTTCCGCCCGGCGCTGACCGGGCGCGCACCACGCGCGCACCGCCCGGCGGGCGGCCGGTCAGCGCGCCGCCGCGGCGGCTGGTTCCGGGGCTGCGGGGGCCGGAGCCGACGGCGGACGCCGCGGCAGGAAGGCGGCGACGGCCAGCGCGACGAGGGCCGCGGCCGCGCCCATCCCCAGCACGAGCCGGAAACCGTTCTGCGAAGGCAGGGTCACCGGCCCGAACTCGATCGTCAGCCGGGCGAGCACCAGGCCCGCGGTGGCGCTGGAGACCGACGTGCCGATCGACCGCATCAGCGTGTTGAGGCTGTTGGCGGCCGCGGTCTCGGACACCGGCACGGCCCCCATCACGAGCGCGGGCATGGCGCCGTAGGCGAGCCCGATGCCGGCCCCGATGACGCTCGAGACCAGCACGAGGTGCCAGGTCGCGCTCATCAGCACGATGCCGAGGGCGTACCCGGCGGCCACGACCACCGCGCCGAGCATCAGCGTCGTCTTCGGGCCGCGCGTGGCCGTGATGCGCGCGGACACCGGCGCGAGCGCCATCATCACCAGCCCGGACGGCGCCATCACCAAGCCCACCGCCAGCATCGACTTGCCGAGGCCGTAGCCGGTGGCCGACGGCAGCTGCAGCAGCTGTGGCAGGACCAGCGACATCGCGAACATCGCGAAGCCGAACACCGCCGACGCGATGTTCGTCAGCAGCACCTGGCGCCGCGCGGTCGTCCGCAGGTCCACGAGCGGCTGCGCGGTCCGCAGCTCCCACCGGCCCCAGAGCAGGAGGACGACGACCGCGCCGACCAGCAGGCCCAGCGTGGCCGGGCTGCCCCAGCCCCAGTCGGCGCCCTTCGAGATCGCCAGTAGCAGGCACACCAGCGCGATCGAGAGGCCGGCCGCGCCGGGCACGTCGAAGCGGCCGCCGGTGCGCACCGGCGACTCCGGCACGAGGGCCACGACGAGCGCGGTCACGACCAGGCCGAGCCCGGCCGCGGTCCAGAAGAGCACGTGCCAGTCGGTGTTTTCGGCCAGCAGGGCGGCCGCGGGCAGGCCGAGCGCGCCGCCGACGCCGAGTGACGCGCTCATCAGCGCGGTGGCGGAGCCGAGCCGCTCGGCGGGCAACTCGTCCCGCATGATGCTGATCCCCAGCGGGATGACGCCGGCGGCGAGGCCCTGCAGCGTGCGCCCGGCGACCATCGGTACGAGGCTGTCGGAAAGCGCGCCGATCGCCGAGCCCGCGACCAGTGCGCCGAGGCTGATGAGCAGCATCCGCCGCTTGCCGTACATGTCACCCAGCCGGCCCATGGTCGGGGTCGCCACCGCGCCCGCGAGCAGGGTGGCGGTGATGGCCCAGGTGGCGTCGGCGGCGGAGGCGTGCAGCAGCCGGGGCAGGGCCGGGATCAGCGGGATGACCAGCGTCTGCATCAGCGAGACGGTGATGCCCGCGAGGGCGAGGACCGCGACGACGACGTTCGCGCGCGGCGACGCCTCCGGGGCGGATCTGGATGAGTCGGGCACGAGCGGGCCTCCGTCGGAATGGCATTTAAATCAGTCGCTTGACTTAGCGTAGCAGTCTCGGTTGACTGATCGCGAACTGACAGCCACCGCGGAGGAAACATGACCAGTACCGCCGAGATCCCCGCCTTCCCGATGACCCGCGCCGCGGGCTGCCCCTTCGACCCGCCGCCCGTCGCCCGCGCGCTGCAGGAGGAGGCGCCGCTCGCGCGCGTCCGGCTGTGGGACGACAGCACGCCGTGGCTGGTGACCCGCTACGCCGAACAACGGGCACTGCTGGCCGACCCGCGCGTCAGCGCCGACATCACCCGGCCCGGCTACCCGAGCCCGGCGCCGCTGCCGAAGGGCGGCACCGGGATCGGCTTCATCCTGATGGACAACCCGGAGCACGCGCGGCTGCGCAAGATGGTGACCGCGCCGTTCACGATCCGCCGGGTCGCCGCGATGCGCCCGGCCGTGCAGAAGATCGTCGACGACCTGATCGACGAGCTGCTGGCCGGCCCGAACCCCGTCGACCTCGTCGAGGCGTTCGCGCTGCCGGTGCCGTCACTGGTGATCTGTGAACTGCTCGGCGTGCCGTACGCCGACCACGACTTCTTCCAGGAGAACAGCAAGGTCATCATCCGCCGCGACGCGCGGCCCGAGGAGCGGGCCGCCGGGCACCAGGCGCTGATCGGCTACCTCGACGAGCTGATGGGGGAGAAGCTCGCGCGGCCCGCCGGCGACCTGCTCTCCGGCCTCGCCGCGCGCGTCGAAGCGGGGGAGCTCACCCGGGCCGAAGCGGCGCAGATGGGGGTGCTCCTGCTCATCGCCGGCCACGAAACGACGGCGAACATGATCGCGCTGGGCACCCTCGCCCTGCTGGAGCACCCGGACCAGCTGGCCCTGCTGCGCGACGGCGACAGCGACGGCGACAACCCGGGCCTGGTCGCCTCGGCGGTCGAAGAACTGTTGCGCTACCTGAACATCACGCACAACGGCCGCCGCCGCGTCGCGCTGGAGGACATCGAGATCGCCGGCCGGGTGATCCGCGCGGGCGAGGGCCTGATCATGGCCAACGACATCGCCAACCGCGACCCCGCGGTCTTCCCCGACGGCGACCGGCTGGACCTGAGCCGCGACTCGCACCGGCACGTCGCCTTCGGCTTCGGCGTCCACCAGTGCCTCGGCCAGCCGCTGGCCCGGCTCGAGCTGCAGGTCGTGTACAGCACGCTGTACCGGCGGATCCCGACGCTCGCGCTCGCCACCGACGTCGAGAAGATCTCGTTCAAGCACGACGGATCGGTGTACGGCGTCTACGAGCTGCCGGTCACCTGGTCGTGAATGGTAAGGCGGGGTGGAACCCGCCTTACCACTCACGACCGGGCGGGCTCAGACGCTGCGCAGCACCGACACGACCGTGCCGAGGATCACCGCGCGGTCGCCGTCGATGACGTCGTAGGCCGGGTTGCGGGGCTCGAGGTACACGTGCCCGTCGCGGCGGCGGTAGACCTTCACCGTCGCCTCCTCGTCGATCATCGCCGCGACGATCTGCCCCGAGTGCGCTTCGGACTGCTGCTTCACCACGACGATGTCGCCGTCGCAGATGGCCGCGTCGATCATCGAGTCGCCGCGGACGCGCAGCCCGAAGACGGTGCCCCGGCCGGTCAGGTCGCGCGGCAGCTTGAGGACGTCGTCGACGTGCTCGACCGCCGAGATCGGCGTGCCGGCGGCGATGTCGCCGACCACGGGCACCGGCACCGAGTCGCTGTCCTCGGCGGAAGCGCTGCCGTGCAGGAACGCGCGCACGTCCATCGGGCGCGACACGGTCGCGCCGCGGCGGAGGAAGCCCTTGTCTTCGAGGGCGGCCAGGTGCTTCGAGACCGAAGACGTCGACTGCAGGCCGACGGCTTCGCCGATGTCCCGCGTGCTGGGGGAGTAGCCGTGCTGGACCACCCAGTCCCGGATCGCGACCAGGATCCGCTGCTGCCGCTGGGGCAGGGCCGAAGGGTCGAGGTGCTCGAAGGTGTCGTCGTAGGTGGTCACCGGCGGAATCCTAGAGGCAGCGGCCCGTCCGCCGCCGCCCGGTCCCGGCGCGTGGCGCGCGCGCGAGCGTCCACTGTGGCCGGTTCGCCCGCCGGACTTCACCCGTCCGGGGACGTGCCCACCCCTCGATGGCACGTCCCCGGACGGGCCGGCTACCCCGTGTTTCGCCTGCGGGCGCGATCCACCAGACGCTCCAGCCGCCGTCGCCAGCGCCGGGCCGCCGCGAACTCGTGCTGGACCTCGGTGATGCGGGTCCGGACGTAGGTGTGGTCGATCATCACTGCTCCTTCGGCCGCCGTTCGGTGTCTTCACGGTGGGCCGGAGCCCTTCGGAAAACCTTGGAGAGGCCTTGTCCGGACGCCGCCGATCCGCTAGGTCTGGTGGCAGGGAGGGATCGTGGTGGCAGACCTGCGGGTGCTGGGGACCCTCGAGGTCGTGGCCGGGGGCACCCGGCTCGACGTCGGGCACGCGCGTCAGCGTGACGTCCTGGCCGTGCTGCTCCTCGACGTCGGCCAGGTGGTGCCGGTCGACCGGCTCGTCGACCGCGTGTGGGGAGAGCGGCCGCCCCGGCAGCCGAGAAACACCCTTTACGGCTACGTCTCCCGGCTGCGCGGGGTCCTGGCCGCACTGGACGGCGTGACGATCGAGCGCGACCGCGGCGGCTACGTCCTCGCCGCCGATCCGCTGACCGTGGACGTCCACCGGTTCGAAAGCCTGCTCCGGCAGGCGCGGACGACGGCGGACGACCACGCGGCACTCGCGCTGTACGACGAAGCCTTGGCGCTGTGGCGGGGGACGCCGCTCAGCGAGCTGGACTCGCCGTGGGTCGAGGGCGTCCGCGGCGAGCTGGAGCGCAAGCACGAAGCAGCTCTCCTGGACCGCGACGACCTCCGGCTGCGCACCGGCGCCCACGCCGCCGTGCTCGCCCGGTCCGGCCCGGACGGCGTGACCGGCGAACGGGCGGCGGCACAGCGGATCGAGGCGTTGTTCCTCGACGGACGCCCGGCCGACGCGCTGCGCGAGTACGAAAGGGTCCGGTCGCGCCTGGCGGACGAGCTCGGTGCCGACCCGGGACCCAGGCTGCGCGGCCTGCACGAACGCATCCTGGCCGGCGGGGGGCCGGACGCCGGGCGGCCGGTGCCCCGGCAGCTCCCGGCCGCGCCGTCCGCTTTCACCGGCCGTGTCGCGGAACTGGCGGCCCTCGACCGGATGCTCGCCTCCGAGGGGGCGGTGGCGGTGATCTCCGGCGCGGGTGGTCTCGGGAAGACCTGGCTGGCCGTGCGCTGGGCGACCGACCACGCGAGCCGGTTCCCCGACGGCCAGCTCCACGTCGACCTCCGCGGCTTCGACCCGGCCCGCGAACCGGTGCCCGTCGAGCGGGCCGTCCGCGGATTCCTCGGCGCGCTCGGCGTCGCCCCGGCGTCGATCCCGCCGGAGCCGGACGGGCAGGCCGCGCTGTACCGGACCCTCACGGCCGAGCGCCGGCTGCTCGTGGTGCTCGACAACGCGCGCGACACCGCACACGCCGCTCCGCTGTTGCCCGGCGGCTCCTCCTGTTCGGTCCTGATCACGAGCCGGCACGAGCTCGGCGGCCTGCTCACCACCCACGGCGCGAGCACGCTGCCCCTGCGCACTCTCGACGACCGCCAGGCGCGGGACCTGCTCGCCCACAAGCTGGGGGCGGCCCGGCTGGCCGAAGAACCCGACGCGGGCCGGGAAATCCTGCGCCAGTGCGGGGGAATGGCACTGGCACTGGCGATCGTCGCCGCCCGGGTGGCCGCGCGGCCGGGAAACCGCCTGGCCACGCTGGCCGCCGAACTGCGCGAAAGCCGGCTGGACGCCCTCGACACCGGGGAGCTGACCGCGAGCCTGCGCGCGGTGTTCGACGCCTCGTACCGCTCACTCGACCCGGGTTCCGCCTCCGCGTTCCGCCTGCTCGGGATGGTGCCCACCGGCGACGTCGAGCGCGCGGCCGCGATCGCCCTGCTCGGCGACGCGCGGCCCCTGCGCGTGCTGTGCGCCGCCAACCTCCTGGAGGAGAACCCGCCCGGCCGGTTCCGGATGCACGACCTCGTCAAGCTCTACGCCGCCGAGCTCGCGGCCCGGGACGACGCCGGTACCCGGCTCGCCGCGTGGACCCGGCTGTTCGACCACTACCTCTGCTGGGCCTCGGCGGCGATGGACCTGTTCTCACCCCACGAGCCCTACGTGCGGCCGCCGGCCGCGCAGTCGGCCGGGCCGCAACCGCGTTTCGCGGGCACCCAGGCCGAGCGGGCCTGGCTGGACGCCGAGCGGGCCACCATGCTGACGCTGGCCACGAGCGCCCCGGAAGCCCTGGCCGGGCACGTGGTCCGGTTGGCGGCGACGCTGTGGCGGTACCTGGACATCGCGGCGCACTACCACGAGGCACTCACCCTCCACACGGCCGCGCTCGCCGCGGCTCGCGCCGGCACGCTGGAAGAGGGTTTCGCTCGCCAGGCCGTCGGCGTGGCCCTGATCCGGCTCGGCCGCTACGACGAGGCCGCCGATCATCTCGCGCAGGCCCTGCCCGTCGCGCTGGACCAGGGGGACGACCTGCTCGAAAGCATGGTCCGCAACGCCGTCGCCACCATCGACGACATGCGCGGCCGGCGCCCGGCCGCCCGGGAGCAGTACGGGCTCGCCTTCGCCGCCGCCCGCCGGACCGGTCACGCGCTCCTGGAAGGGATCGCGCTGTGCAACCTCGGCGAGCACTACCGCTGGTGCGGTGACTACCGGACGGCGATCGACCACCTGGAACGCAGCGGCGCGATCGCGCAGGAACTGGGGTCGGCCGGACTCGGCGGACCGGTGCTCGCCGCGCTGGGCAGCACCTACGCCGCCCTGGGGCGGCAGGACGAAGCCGACGCCCACTTCCGCCGTGCGCTGGATTTCGCCAGGACCGGGAACGCGAACCTCGAAGTCGGGGCGCTCAACGACTTCGCGGACACGAAGACCGGCGCCGAGGCGATCGAGCGGTACGAGGTGGCGCTCGAGCTCGCCCGGCGGATCGGGCACTTGCACGAGCGCGCCCGGGCGCACCACGGCCTGGGGCGGGTGCACCTGGCGGACGGGCACGACACCGAAGCGAAAGCTCACCTGGAAGCGGCGTTGGCCGCGTACACCGCGCTCGGCACACCCGAGGCCGACGACGTGCGGGCCCTGCTGGACCGGTCCGGCGGTGCGACGACATGACACCCGGCGTCGTCATCCGGCTCCGGCCGCCCGACGTCGCCGGGCCGCTGCGCATCGGTGCCACCGGCGAAGAAACCCTCGAGGCGCTCCGGCGGCTCGGCGACCCCGTCTTCCTGTGCGGGTTCCGCGGCGGCCGCCCGGGATGGGGCGTCGACCGGCCGTCGGGCCTGTCCATCGGCTGCCACTTCGACGAGGCCGACCGCGTCGAAGCGATCCAGCTCGGCAGCCCCGACCGCGCGGACGCGGTGATCTACAACGGGCTCGACCTCTTCCGGATCCCGGCCGACGAAGTCGTCGCCGCGCTCCGCGCGAGAACGGCTGTCACCGAGGAGGAGAACGGGCACACCTACCTCGCCCGCGGTCTTTCCCTGTCTCTCTGGCGACCCGTGACACCGGAAGAACCCGGCGGTGAGGACGAAGACCGGGACGGACGTTTCTTCGCCACCGCGCTCCTCGCGTTGCCCGGGTATCGGAGGCTGTACAGCGCGACCGGGATGCCGGACAGTACCTGACGAGCCATCGGCCAGGAGGTGTGATGACCGGCGAGGAAATCGTGCTCGGTCCCCTGCCCAAGGGGATCACGCCCGCCCGCGAGGGGATGCGGAAGAAGGTGTGGAACGTGCTCGGCCACACCTATTCCCTGAAAGCCGTGAGTGAATCGAGTTTCGCCTTCGAAACCTTCGACCCGCCCGGCACCGGGGTACCACCGCACGTGCACCCGACCCAGGACGAGCACATCTACGTCCTGGAGGGCGTGTTCACCCTCTACCTCGACGGCGAGTGGGAGACCGCCGGCCCCGGCGACACCGTCCGGCTGCCGAAAGGCCTTCCGCACGCCTACTACAACCGAGGCGAGGACATCACCCGGGGACTGTTCTGGGTGAGCCCGGCCGGCCGGCTGGCGCAGCTGTTCGACCGGCTGCACGACCTGGCGGACCCGGCCGAGGTGGTCCGGTTGTCGGCGCTGCACGACGTCGACTTCCTGCCGCCGGGTTCGGTGGAGGGCGCCTGAACGATCCCGTACGCCGCCGCTGGGAAGGAGTCTTGGATGGCTCGGCTGGACCGGGACCGGACACCGGCGCTGTTCGCGGTGACTACGTCCGTCCTGAGCGGTGTCGTCCTGGCCGTCCTCACGAAAGGACTGCAGCTCGGCCTTTCCGCCGGCGCCACGCTTTTCTGGGCCGCGCTCGTTTCCGCCGTCGTCGCCGTCGCTTTCCGGGCCGCGTTCGCGGTGAAGGCGCGGAAACGGCCGGACACGGCTTTCCTGATGACGTCGGCGTTCGAGCAGAAATACTACGTCGCGGCGCTGGTGCAGCAGGTGCACCGCGCGTTGGACCGGGAAGACATCGATCTCGTGCTCAAGGTGCCGGACCGGGACTACGACGCGGGTGCGCAAGCCCATCACCTGCGTCGCATCGCGAGCAAGAAGCAGTGCTACCTCGGCGGCATCATCGTCGCCGGCGAGGTGGCCCGGCTGCGGGACGACCTGGCGGCGTTCTGCCGTGAAGCGCGCCTGCCGGTGGTGTTCTCCGATCTCGAACCCTTCCCCACCGAATCCGAATACCCGGACAAGACCGCGTTCCTCGGGTACGACACGGGCGAACTCGGGGAACTGGCCGGACAGTGGCTGGTCGCGCAGCTGCGTGGCCGGGACCGCCCGCGGGTGCTCATCATCGCCAGCCGGGAACACGACAGCAGGCAGAAACGCTGTGAAAAGGTGCTGCGCTCCGGGTTGCCCGACGTCGACGTCACCACCGACGACCGGTGCGAGTTCGTGCGGTCACGAGCCTGCAACGCGGTCCGGGCCCACCTCCGGCACCTGGAACCCGGCCGGCGCCTCGACGCGATCTTCTGCACCAACGACGAGATGGCGCTGGGCGCCGTCGACGCCCTCGCGGCAGCCGAGTCGGCGGCCACCCGGGCCACCGTCGTGATCGGCGTCGACGGTGTGCTGGAAGCCAGAACGCTGATCGACACCGGGGCCGGCCCGCTCCGGGCCACCGTCGTCCAGGACACCCACCGCCTGGCGGTGGGCGCCGTCGACCTGCTCGTCAAGATGCATCGCGGCGACGCCGTGCCCCGGCGCACGATCCTGAACGCGGAACTGTACGAGGCCGGCTGAGCCGACGGATCTTGTCGGTGCCGCCCGGCAACGGCGACGTGGTGGTGTGGCGCCTGGACGGCCCGGTCGTGCTCGGCCGCGTCCCGCACTTACGGGGTTTGTCGGCAGTGGTGTTCCAGGACGACCGGGGTGGCCGGACCCGTCTCGTGTGCTGGGCACGTGCGGGCCGGTCGGTTCGACCACCACGACCTGCCGGACTTCGTGGGTTACCGCCCGTTCGGCCTCGCCTTCTCGAGTGAGTCCGATGTGGACAGAGCCGCCGGGATCTCACGTCAGTTCGCGGAGTGCGGCCTGGCCGATCTGCTCACGGAGGCGGAACTTCTGGATCTTTCCCGAGCCGGTCAGCGGCAGCTCGGCGGCGGTGAACCAGCGGGCGGGTGTCCTGTGCGGGGCCAGGTTCGCGCGGCACAGGGCGTGCAGCTCGCCGACCGGCGGGACGTGGCCGGGGTCGGCGGGCACGACGACCGCGGCGACGATCTCGCCCCAGACCGGATCCGGCAGGCCGAGCACGGTGACGTCCCGGACGCTCGCGTGGGTGAACAGCACCTGCTCGATCTCGGTGGCGTAGATGTTCTCGCCGCCGCGGATGATCATGTCCTTCAGGCGGCCGGTGACGGTGAGGTAGCCGCGCTCGTCCAGCACGCCCAGGTCGCCGGTGTGCAGCCAGCCGTCCGCGTCGAGGGTTTCGGCGGTGCGTTCCGGCATGCCGAAGTAGCCGAGCATGCTCTGGTAGCCCCGCGCGCAGACCTCGCCGGGCCGGCCCACCGGCACGACCCGGCCGTCGAGCGGGTCCCGGATCGCCACTTCCAGCTGCGGCAGCGGGCGGCCGGCGGTGCCGGCCTTGTCCTCGGGCGTGTCGCCGGGACTGGTCTGGGTGACCACCGGGGACAGCTCGGTCTGGCCGTACACCGCGGTGAAGCGGGCGCCGAACCGCTCTTCGACCCGCTTCACCAGCTCGGGCGGGACGGGACTGCCGCCGGAGAGCACCAGTGAGAGCCGGGAGAGGTCGAACCCGTCGAGGCCGGGGTGGTTCAGCATCGCGATCAGCATGGTGGGCACGCCGGCCAGCAGGTCCGCTCGGTGTTCGGCGGCGGCGGTGAGCACCAGGGCGGGGTCGAACACCTGGCACAGCACGAGGGTGGCGCGCTGGTGCGCGCAGCCCAGGACGCCCATCGCGCAGCCCGCGGTGTGGAACAGCGGCATCGCCGAGGCCAGCGCGCCCCGGCGGGGCAGCCGCGTCCGGTCGATCATGAACCGGGCGTTGGTGACCAGGCCGCGGTGGTGCAGCAGCGCGCCCTTGGGAAAGCCGGTCGTGCCCGAGGTGTACTGGATCTGGGCGGCGTCATCGGGCCGGACCCGGGGCAGTGAGCCGGTTTCGCGATGGGCGCCCACCGTCTCCGGCCAGTCGGCGAAGCACAGGGTGGTGCGCAGCTCCGGCAGCCCCGCGCTCGCCTCGTGGATGATCGCGGTCATGTCGCTGCCGTGGAACCCGGCGGTGTGGACCACCCCGGCCGAGCGGGACTGCTCCAGCACGTACCGCAGTTCGGCCGCGCGCAGTGCCGGGTTCGCGGTCACCAGGACCAGGCCGGCCAGCGCCGCGCCGTACTGGAGGACCGTCCACTCGGGAATGTTGGGCGCCCAGACGGTGATCCGCTCGCCGGGGGAGAAGCGGCCCAGCAGCCAGTGCGCGCACTGCTCGGCGTCGTCGAGCAGCTGCCGGTAGGTCCACCGCCGGTCGCTCCGGTCCGCGCCGGCCAAGGACGGTGCGCCCGGCGGCGCCACCTCGACCAGGGCGAGCTGGTCTCCCGCGTCGGCGGCGGCCTCGCGCAGCAGGTCGCCGGTGGTCGTTTCCAGCACGGGCCGGCTCGTGTCCGCCGGCCAG
The DNA here is from genome assembly GCF_002234595.1 of Amycolatopsis vastitatis. GTDB lineage: Bacteria > Actinomycetota > Actinomycetes > Mycobacteriales > Pseudonocardiaceae > Amycolatopsis > Amycolatopsis vastitatis. Next base: position 227,068 of record NZ_NMUL01000021.1, on the reverse strand, counting down.
TACGACTCCGTCAACGGTTCCATCGCGGTCACTCCTCGCCGAGTTCGGCCGCGGTGGGGACCGGGCCGCCGCCGTCGGGGATCGGCCGTCCGGAGTCCCGCCAGCGCACGGCGGCCGGAAACCCGTGCTCGGCGGCGAATTCCTGGAACCAGCGGCCCTCGGGGGAGTGGCGGGTGATGCCGTCGAACAGGGTCGCCAGGATCTGGGTGCCGTGCAGGCCCATGTTGTCGTACGCCTGGTTGATCATCAGTTTCTGCATGACCAGCTGGTTGACCGGCACCCCGGCGATGCGGTCGGCCAACGCCTCCACGGCCCGGTCGAGCTCGGCGGCGGGCACCGCCTCGACCACCAGCCCCCACGCGGCGGCGGTGGCGCCGTCGATCGTGTCGCCGGTCAGCAGCATGCGCTTGGCCCGCTCGGCGCCGAGCCGGTAGACCCACATCGCCGTGGTCGGGCACCCCCACACCCGGGCCGGCATGTAGCCGATCCGCGCGTCTTCGGCCATCACCACCAGATCGCAGGACAACGCGATGTCGCTGCCGCCGGCGACCGCGTACCCGTGCACCTTGGCGATGGTCGGTTTCAGCGAGCGCCAGAGGCTGAAGAAGGCGTCGGTGTTGCGCTTCATGCCCTGGTAGTCCTTGATCGGATCCCACTCCGGCGGTTGCGTCAGGTCGCCCTGCTCGGCGTACTGCTTGAGGTCGTAGCCCGCGCTGAACGCCCGTCCGGCGCCCTGCAGGACGATCACCCGGACTTCCGCGTCCTCGTTGGCCTCCTCGACCAGGTCCCTGAGCCGGCGGGCCAGCTCGGCGGTGATCGCGTTGAGCCGGTCGGGCCGGTTCAGGGTGAGATAGGCCTTGCGGTCGCGTACTTCGTAACCGATGAGATCACTCATTCGTGGCTCCCGTCTCCGTCCAGCGGCCGGCCGGCCAGGATCGCCCGCGTGACGGCCGCCCAGTCCTCGAGCAGCCGTTCGGTCCCGGTCCGCTCGCCGCGCAGCACATCGGAGATCGCCAGCCCGCGCAGGAACTGCACGGTCATCGACGCCACCATCGGATACCGTTCGCTCGCGGCCAGATCCGTGCCGAACACTTCGCCGACCACGCGGTACAAGTCGCGGCGGGCCCGCTTTTCCTCGTGGCGCAGCACTTCCCGCAGCGCGTCATCGGTGCGGGCGGCGGCCCACAGTTCCAGCTCGGCGACGAACGCCGGCCGCACCATGGAGGCGCCGAGCACCCGGACGGCTCTCGTCACCCGATCGAGGCCCGCGGGCACGCCGGCCTCGGCCTCCCGCACGGCTGCCTCGTTGCGTTCCATCAGCTCGCGGATCGTCGCGCCCAGCATCGCCTCCCGGGTCGGGAAGTGGTGCAGCAGCGCGCCGCGGCTGAACCCGCCTGCCCGCTGGACTTCCGCGGTCGTGGTCGCGGCCAGCCCGCGGTCGATCAGCAGTCCCACCGCGACCTGCACGATCCGCTGCCGCGTGGCTTCCCGCTGCGCGACCCGAAGTCCGGGGGATGTCATGCCGGGAGAGTTTCACAGTCAGATCTGACTGTCAACGTGTTCAGGACGGGAACAGCCGGTCCAGCCGGTAGTCCACGAGCCGCTCGGCCTGTGCCTGCGTGTAGGCCCCGATCATGACTCCCGAAACGAGGCCGGCGGCCATCGTCGCGAGCGCGTCGGCCTCGCACTGGGCGTCGAGGTCCGGCGACGCCCGTCGCCGCGCCTGCGCCGCCCGGATCTGCTCCGCCACTCCGCGGACCAGGTGCGGCAGCAACGGTTCCTGCTCCTGGTTCTGCTCCCCGCGGGTCACGTCCACCGCGAAGTACGCGATCTGCACGGCGCAGAGCATGCGGCCGCGCTCGTCCGACGGCAGGACCCCGGCCAGGTACGCCCGGACCACCGCCCGCTCGTCGCCGGTCTCCAGCGCCCGGGCGATCCCGCCCGCCGCCCGCTCGGCACTCAGTTCCACGATCCGTTGCCACCCGAAGCGGAGCATGTCGTCCTTGGCCGGGAAGTAGTACTGGACGAGGTTCATCGAGATGCCCGCCTCCGCGGCCACCGCACGCAGCGTGACCCCTTGCAGGCCCCGGCGCGCCGCGATGCGGAACAGGGCTTCGGCGATCTCCCGTCTGCGCTGCTGGTGGTCCACGCGTTTCGGCACGTGGCCACTCTAAACCGCCACGCAGTGTTATAGTGCAAGTGCACCATCAAACCTGGGGAGGGACGATGATCGGTGCTTTCACCGGCGAACAGGCCGAAACCCGCTATCTGGCCGCCTACGACGAAGTCGCCCGCCTCTGGCCGGTGCCGGTCCGGGACCTCGACGTCCGGACCCGCTTCGGCCCGACCCGGGTGCGCGTCAGCGGTGAATCCGGGCCGCCACTCGTGCTCCTGCCGGGCATCATGGGGACCTCGCTGTCCTGGTACCCGCACGTCGCGGAGCTCGCCGGGCGTTTCCGCGTCCACGCCGTCGACACGATCGGCGAGCCCGGTCGCTCGCGGCAAACCGCGCCCGTGGTGACCAACGACGACTGCGCGTGGTGGCTCACCGACGTGCTCGACGGCCTCGGCCACGACCAGGCCCGCTTCGCCGGCGTCTCGCGCGGCGGCTGGCTCGCGCTCAACCTCGCCATCCGGGCGCCCGCGCGCGTCGCCGGGGTGACCGCGATCGAACCCGCCGGGTTCGCGATCATCGGGTCCGGCTTCCTCCTGTGGAGCCTCGGTGAAATGCTCCGCTGGCTGCGTCCCCGCGCCGCGGGAGACGTCCGGCGCGTGCTGCGGCCGCTGCTGTTCGGCGGCCTCCGGTACCGCGCGCACCACCCGCCGCAGCACGTGTTCACCGATGACGAGCTGCGCGCGATCGCCGCGCCGACGCGGATCGTGCTCGCCGAGCGCAGCGTCATCCACCGCGCCCGGGAGGTGGCGGCCCGGATCGGGCCGCTCAACCCGCTCGTGGACGTCGAGGTCGTGCGGCACGCCACCCACGCCCTGTCGCTGCAGGATCCGGAGCTGGTCACCCGCCGCGTCCTCGACGGGTGACCCGGCGAAGCGGTCAGGCGGAGAACTGCCACCAGTTCACGTTGAAGAGGTAGCCGCTGCCGCCGGTGAACCGCAGGACCACGTCCTGGGTGCCCGTCGCCCCGCTGACCGGGCAGGACACCGAGGTCCACGTCTGCCAGCCGCCGGTACCGGGGACGGTGCAACGGCCCACCACGGTGCCGGTGGCGCTGCCCAGGCGCACCTCGATCGTGCCGCCGGAACTCGCGGAGGCGACGCGGGCGGTGAACGACTTCGCACCGGCACCGAAGGCGACGTTGCGGACCTTGACGGAGTCGCCGTTCTCGATCCACCCGATGTTCATGCCGCCCTCGGAAGCCGGCTCCGTCTCGATCCCCGACTCCCCGTTGATCGTTTCCGCTTCCTGCCGGACGAACGGATCGAGCGTGTCGGCGGGCGGTGGCCCGGCGGTCGTCATAGTGATGGTGGGAATGCTGCCGTCGGCGTTGTAGGCGAACTTCTCCACCGCCACCGAGCGGGTGTACCCGCCGCCGCCGGGCAGCGCGCCGTTGTGGTAGAAGAAGTACGAACTTCCCTTGTAGTCCACGATTCCCGGGTGGTTGGTGAAGCTGCTGCCCTGCGTGGGCATCACCGTGCCGCGGTAGGTCCACGGCCCGGTGGGGCCGGTCGAGGTGGAGTAGGCGATGAACTCCGAGCAGCACTTGGCCGCGAACACGTTGTAGTACAGGCCGTTGCGCTTGTAGACCCACGGCCCTTCCTCGAACAGCGTGGGCCGGTTGCCCCCGTTGGGACGCGTGCCGAACCCGGCGGTGGTGAGCGGGATCTGGGTGGGGCCGCCGGAGTAGGAGATCATGTCGGCGTTGAGCCGGACGTACCACAGGTTGGGGTTGCCCCAGTACAGGTACGCCTGGCCGTTGTCGTCGATGAAGACCGTGGGGTCGAACTCGCCGTTCTCCACCAGGGGGTGGCCGAGCGCGTCGCGGAACGGCCCGGTGGGACTGTCGGCGACGCCCACCCCGATGGCCATGCGGCCGGTCGAGCGGTTCACCATCGGGACGTACCAGTAGAACTTGCCGTTGCGCTCGATGGCCTGCCCGGCCCACGCGTCCTGCTTGGCCCAGCTGAACGTCGACAGGCTCATCGGCGAGCCGTGGTCGGTCCAGTTGACCATGTCCGCGGACGACCAGACCCGCCAGTCCTTCATGGTGAAGTAGGTCGAGCCGTCTTCGTCGTGGCCGGTGTAGAGGTAGACGCGTCCATTGTGGACCAGCGGGGCCGGGTCGGCGGTGTAGACGTGCTGGACGATGGGGTTGTCGGCGTGCGCGATGCCGGCTACGGCGCCGAGGGCGCACAGCACACCGGTCATCAAGGCGAGCAGGCGCCCTCGGCGTCGCATGGGGTCTCCGTTCGTGGTGGGGGAGCAGGGATCAGCGAGCCGCGCAGGACGCCGTGAGGCCTTCGGCGCTGCCGGTGCCCTGGAAGCCGAACTCGGTCGACTGCCCGGCCGCGACGGTGCCGTTGTAGGAGACGTTCGACCAGGTGACCGTGCCGGAGGTGCCGCTGTTGGTGGCGCTCCAGCCGTTGGTCACGGCCGCGCCGCCGGGCAGGGGCGTCGTCACCGTCCAGCCGTCGAGGCCGCTGCCTCCGGCGGTGACCTTCACAGTGGCCACGAAACCGCCGTTCCACGAGTTCAGCGAGACCGAGGCGGTGCAGCCGCCCGGGTTCGGCGTCGTGGGCGTGGTCGGGGTGGTGGGCGTGGTCGGAGTCGTCGGCGTGGTCGGGGTCGTCGGGGTCGTCGGCGTGGTGGGAGTGGTCGGCGGTGCGGAGTTCAGGGCGTCGAGGACGGTGTTGTACGCGGCCTTCTTGTTCCCGTTGCCGTCGAACAGGAGCGGGTTTTCGCCGGAGCGCCAGGAATCGGTGTCGCGGATGCCCCAGGTGGTGATGCCGGCGCAGCGGGCGACGGCCAGGCAGGCCCGGGTCACGGTGCCGTAGGCGTTCGCCTGGTTGGAGCCGGCGATGTCCAGCTCGGTGATCTGGACCTCGACGCCGAGGTCGGCGAACCGCTGGAGGTTGGCCTGGTAGTCACCGGGCGGGTTGCCGGAGAGGTGGGACTGGAAGCCGACGCAGTCGATCGGGACGCCGCGGGACTTGAAGTCGCGCACCATGTTGTAGATGCCGGTGCTCTTGGCGTTGACGCCGTCGGTGTTGTAGTCGTTGTAGCAGAGCTTCGCGCCCGGGTCGGCGGCCCGCGCGGCGCGGAAGGCGGCTTCGATCCAGTCGTTGCCGGTGCGCTGGAGGTTGGAGTCGCGACGGCCGCCGCTGCCGCCGTCGGCGAACGCCTCGTTCACGACGTCCCAGGCGTAGATCTTGCCCTTGTAGTGGGTGGCGACCTGGGTGACGTGGTTCATCATGGCCTGGCGCAGATCGGAGCCTTCCATGCGCTGCGCCCAGCCCGGTTCCTGCTGGTACCACAGCAGCGCGTGCCCGCGCACCCGCTTGCCGTTGCTCACCGCCTGGTTGAGGATCCGGTCGCCGCCGCTGTAGTTGAACTGCCCCCGGTTGGGCTCGGTGGCGTCCCACTTCATCTCGTTTTCCGGCGTGACCATGCTGAACTCCCGGTTCAGGATGTTCACGTAGGTCGAGTCGCCGAGCTTCCCGGCCGAGACGGCGGTGCCGAAGTACCGCCCGCTCTGGGCCGCCGCCGCGCCGAGCGTCGAGGCCGCGCCGTCGGCGGACGTGGCGAGCACGAGGGAAACACCGACCGAGGTCGCCAGGAACGCCGAAGCGAGGGCGGCCCGGGACAGTGACCGCTTTGTCATTGTCATCTTCACACCTTCATTCGTGGGTACACGGGGTGCGCTGTCACGGGCTGGTGCACGTGGCCGCGCCGAGACTCGCCGTGCCCGGACCGGACACGAGGAAGCCGAAGGTCGTGACCGCGCCGGCGCCGAGCGCGCCGTTGTAGGCGGCGTTCTCGACGGTCACCGAACTGGTGCCGGTCGCCGTGCCGCCCCAGATCTGGCTGACGGTCTGGCCGCTGGGCAGGGTGAACCGCACGGTCCAGCCGTCGAGGGCGGCGGTGCCGCTGTTGGCGACGGTCACCTCGCCCTGGAACCCGCCGTTCCAGGGGGTGCCCACGACCCGCGGCGTCGCGGTGCAGGCGCCGTCATCTCCCGGCGGCTGCGGGTCGCCGCCGATGCTGCCCGGCACCGCCTTGAGCGCGTTGTACCAGGTGGTGGCCATCTTGCTGTAGCCGGCCGCGTTGGGGTGGATGCCGTCGGGCAGGTCCGCGATCGCGACGGAGGGGTACATGTCGACCAGGTGCACGCGCTTGCCGGCCGCGGCCTTGGCCCGCATGTCGGGGGCGATCGCCGCGTTGAAGGTGCGCACGGCCTGGTCGGCGAACCGGATCGGGATGATGGTGGCCACGAAGAGCTCGGTGTCCGGGGCCTGGTTCGTGATCTTGTCGACCAGCGCCGACAGCCGCCGAGGCGCGCCGGCCGGGTCGCTGCCGTACATGTCGTTGGTGCCGATGTGCAGCAGGATCGTGTGGGGGTGGTAGGTGTTCAGCCAGCCGGAGACGGATCCGTCGATCTGGGCGATGGTCCAGCCCGGGTGGCCTTCGTGGTCGCGGTCGGGCATGCTCGCCGGTCCGTCGGCCAGCGACCCGACGAAGTCGATCGCGTGGCCGTCGGCCCGCAGTTTCGCGCCGAGGTCGAGCCGGTAGCCGCCGATCGACCCGCCCTGGGTGATCGAATCCCCCAGCGGCATGATCGGCACCGCGGCGGCGCCGTCCGCGGCCCCGGGCACGACGATCAGGGCGGCGCAGGCCGCCAGCACACCGGCGATGATCTTCGCGAGTTTCATCGGGGAATCCTTCGTACCGCGGGGCGGGTATTCCATTCCGCGCTGTATTCCGCTCGGTTGAACAGCGTATCCGGGTATCGGCGCGCACGAGGAGAATCCGGGTAAGTTACATTTCTTCCGCCTTTCGAAACTTTCGCCCGCCGAAACTCCTCGGTTCAGGCGCGGGTCCACTTCTGGTTGGGCTGGCCATTGCAGGTCCAGAGGATGACGTGCGCCCCGTTGGCGGTGCCGGCGCGTTCGACGTCGAGACAGAGCCCGGAGCGGGTTTTGCGGATCGAGCCGTCCTGGCCGACGGTCCACTTCTGGTTGTCCTGGCCGGTGCACGACCGGCTGAGCACCTGGGCACCACTGGCGGAGCCGTCGAGGCACTTGTCGCCGAAGACGCGGATTTCGCCGTTCGCCCAGCTGGTCCACAGCTGGTTGGCGGCGGTCTGGCAGTCCCAGATCAACGTGCCCGCGCCGGAGGCGGTGGAGGCGTTGTCGACGTCGAGGCACCGGCCCGAGCCCGTGTCCCGGAAGCGCGACGTCGTGGCGGCCTGCGGGGAACCGCCGGACACGCGGTAGGCGGCGATGCCGTGCGCCGGCACGCTCGTGCTGATCGCGCCGCTGGTGGTGGCGGTCCCGCCGGTCCACAGGTCGGTGAGGGTGAAGGAGCTGCCGGACAGCCCGGCCTGTGCGGCGGTGGTGCTGACCGTCGCGGTGCCGCCGCCGCGGTTGAGCAGCCCGACCGCGACCGACCCGTCGGAGAGGGGCTTGGCGAAGATCTCGCCGTCGCCGTCGTCGCGGACGCGGCGTCCGCCGGCGCCGAGGCGGTCCTGGTCGACGGCCAGCAGGCGCGGGTTGCGGAGGATCGCGCTGACGTCGGCGGACATGGTGCGGATGTCGTTGCCCGCCATCAGGGGTGCGGCCATCAGCGCCCAAAGGGTGAAGTGGGTGCGGGATTCGGTGAGGGACAGGCCGGGCCGGCCGACCACGAGCATGTCCGGGTCGTTCCAGTGGCCCGGTCCGGCCTGCGCGGCCAGCGGGGCGGTGACGTCGAGGACGTTGCCGACGCCCATCGGGTAGCTGTTGGTGTTGCCGTTCTGCCAGATGTCGAGCAGGTCCTCGGTGGTGCGCCACAGGTCGGCGACCTGGCCCCAGTCGTACTTGTCGCCGGTGATGGCGTGGTAGCTGTTGGGGTTGATGCTGTAGACGATCGCACGGCCGGTGGCGCGCAGCGCGTCGCGCATGAGGCCGAACCGCGTCACCTGCTCGTCGCGGGTGCCGGCGGGGGAGCACCAGTCGTACTTGAGGTAGTCCACGCCCCAGGAGGCGAACGTGCGGGCGTCCTGGGTTTCATGGCCCTGGCTGCCGGTGGAGCCGGGGTAGGTGCCGGTGCGCTGGGCGCAGGTGCGGTCGGTCGGGACCTGGTAGATGCCGAACTTCAGGCCGCGGGCGTGGATGTAGTCGCCGAGGGCCTTCATGCCGCTGGGGAACTTCGACGCGCTGCCCCGCAGGTTGCCTTGGGCGTCGCGTTGCGGGTCGAACCAGCAGTCGTCGACCACGACGTACTGGTAGCCCGCGTCCCGCATGCCGGAGGAGACCATCGCGTCGGCCGCCTGGTGGACGGTGGCCTCGCTGACGTTGCAGCCGAAGCTGTTCCAGCTGTTCCAGCCAAGGGGAGGCGTGACCGCCGGGCTGCCGGGCGCTGCGTCCGCTACGGGCGCGGCGACGGACAACGAGAGCGCTGCGGCTGTCGCGGCGAGCAGGTGCAGGACCCGTTGGCGAGTTCGAGCGGGCATCGTTGCCTCTTTTCGGAGCAATTGTTAGCGCTAACATTCTGGGATGAATATCAGGGCAACGGCGCCGCCCGAGTCCGGATCGGACGGTGGCGGGATGGCCGGCCGGGCGCCTTCGCGACGCCCGGCCGGCTGCGGACTAGTTGACGCTCGCGGAGAACGAGTTGACCGCGAGGCCGACGCCGCCGCTCCATGGCTCGAACCCGGCCTGGATGCTGGTGAGGTACCAGGAGCGGTCGACGCGGGTCCGGGCGTCGACGTTGTTCACGAAGTCCATGACGTTGAACGAGTAGTTCGCGGTCGGGGATTGGGCCACGTAGGACAGTACGTCGTTGCCGCCGTTGTTGCCCTGCCACACGTCCCAGTTGCGGCCACCGAGGCTGACGGTGCCGACCTTGCCGCCGACCGGCTGCACGTTGCCGGTGTGATTGAGCCAGATCATCAGCTCCATCTGGTTGACCCCGTTGGTCTTGGCGGTCGGGTCCATCCAGATGTCGTAGGAGGCGTCGAAGACCGAGCCGCCGACGTAGTTGTAGGAAATGGACGACGGCGCGCTGCCGATCCGGCTGAGCTGCCGGGGCAGGTTCGTGCCGGGGGAGCAGTTCGAGTAGTGGCACCCGATGTAGATCGCCGGGTACGACAGCGGCGCCCCGCCGCTGGTCGAGCCCTGCTGCGTCTGGATCCGGAACCCGCTGCCCGTGACGTTGATGCACTGGGTCGCGCTGCTGCCCCAGCGGTTGTTCATGACGACGTACCGGCCGCCGATGGTGGTCGAGCCGTACTGGTCGCAGATCAGCGTGTCCGCGTGCGCGACCGGGGCGACGGCGACCGGCGCCGCGAGCCCGGCCGCGGCGAGCATCACCGCGGACAAAGCGTGCCTCAGTTTCATGTGCTGCCTCCACCTCGTTGTGGTGCGGTTCTGGGAGCGCTCTCAACCTGAGTGGTACCGATGAAACCACAGTGAAAGGCCGGAGCAAAGAGCCTGGCTGTGATTATTTTTCCATTTCCGTCTCACGCTGGGAGCGCTCCCGGTATCACCGGTCACGACGCCGCGCGCAGCGCCCACTTCTGGTTCGCCTGCCCGTTGCAGGTCCACAGGATCAGCTTGGTTCCGCTCGCGGTGCCCTGCCCGGTCGCGTCGAGGCACCGGCCGGACTGCACGCCGGTGATCGTCCCGTCGGCGTTGACCGTCCACTGCTGGTTGGCCTGGCCGCCGCAGTCCCAGATGATCACCGGGGTGCCGTCGGCCGTGCCCTGACCGGACGCGTCCAGGCACTTCGACCCGAAGGCCGTCAGCTGCTTGCCGGTGGGCGTCCAGGTCGCCCCGGCGCAGTCCTGCAGCTGCACCGCGGTGCCGTTGGCGGAACCCGGGACGTCGGCGCACCGCCCCGACTGCGCGCCGACGATCTGCCGGGCCGCGGACTGGCCGGGCGTGCCGATGCTGCCCGGGACCGCCTTCAGTGCGGTGAACCAGGTCGCGGCCATCTTGTCGTAGCCGGCGGCCGTGGGGTGGACGCCGTCCACCAGGTCGGTGGTGGTGATGGCGGAGTGCATGTCCACCAGGTGCACGTGCTTGCCGGCGTTCTGGTTGCTCTGCACGATGCCGGGGATCGCGGCGTTGAACGTCCGGGCCGTGGCGTCCTGGCCGGCGTTGGCGATCGGGATGATCTGCGCGACGAAGACCTCGGCGTCCGGTGCCGTCGCCGTGATGTGGTCGATCAGCCCGGACAGGCGGGCGGGCGCCCGTGCGACGTCGTAGTTCTGCAGGACGTCGTTGGTGCCGATGTGCAGCAGGACGGTGTGCGGCGTCGTCGCGCGCAGCCAGGACACGATGTTCGCGTCGAGCTGGTCGATGCGCCAGCCCGGGTGGCCCTCGTGGTCGTGGTCGCCGAGCGTGGCGGGCCCGTTGGACTGCGAGCCGACGAAGTCGACCTGGTAACCGCCCGCCGTGACCCGCTGCCAGAGCCCGATCCGGTACCCGCCGGGGACCTGCGTGCCCTCGGTGATGGAATCGCCAAGGGGCATCACCCGGACTCCGCCGTTCGATTCGGCGACGGCGGTACCCGGCAGGACGGTTCCGGCCGCCACCACCGCCGCCGCGGCCGCGACGAGCCACCTGAGCCGTTTTCGCATCTTGTCTCCTCGGATGAGCGGGTTTCCGGTCACGGCGAAAGACCGCGCGACCCTCGCGGGCCGCGCGGTCTCCCCGTTGTCACGCGCCGGTGATGGTCCACTGGTTGTTGGTGCTGCTGTTGGGCGCCCACAGGCCCACGCTCGAGCCGGCGGTGGAGTTGCCCATCCCGTCGAGGGCCGTTCCGGTACCGCGGTTGACGATCTGGTACCGGCCGTTGCCCAGGCTGTTCAGCCGCCACTGCTGGTTGTTGCCGCCGTTCGACGCCGCCTGCACGCAGGTAGCGCCGTTGGCGGTGTTCCCGCCGCTGTCGGCGACCATCCCGTTGGTGCGGTTGACGAGCCGGTAGTAGCCGCCGCCCGCGTCGGCGAGCTGCCACTGGAGGTTGTTGCTGCCGTCCCAGTTCCACTGCTTGAGCGGGGAACCGGACGCGACGTTGCCGCCGCCGTCGAGCACCAGCCCGGTGGTGACGTTGGCGATCCGGGCCCAGCCGGTCGGCAGGGGGCCGGTGCCGGGCGCGGGGATCTGCCCGGAGAACGTCAGTTTCACCACGTACGCGAGTGCGTCGAACGGCGGGTTCGACGACGGCATGGTGAGGTGCAGGCCCGAGCCGTCCTGGGTGCGGCCGGTCAGGGTCGTGGCGGCGCCGGCACCCGGGCCGAGCAGCTGGACCGACACCAGGTTGGCCAGGTTGATCCGGTTCGAGCCGAGGGTGGTGATGGTGAAGGTGCTCCCCGGCCAGCCCAGCACCGTCGCGTACAGCACGGTGTTGTCCTTGCTGCGGGTGAACCGGATGTCCCGGTTGGTGCCCTCCACCGGGGTGGTGAACGAGCCGCCGCCCATCTTCGTCGGCCCCTCGCCGTACACCGCCCAGGCGCGGGTGCCGTAGAGCGACTCGCCGAACCGCTTCAGGTGGTCCCCGATGCCGAGCAGGATCGTGCGTTGCCCGCTCGGGATCGTGCCGTCGGCCATCGGGGCGATGTTCAGCAGCATGTTGCCGTTCTTGCTGATCCGGTCGATCAGCGAGTGCAGCATCGCCTTGACCGAGTAGTAGCCGATGCCGGTCGTGTAGCACCAGCTGGAGCTGGAAATGCTGTCGTCGGTCAGCCAGTAGGGGGTCATGATGTCCCCCGGGCCGCCGCGTTCGAAGTCGAAGACCTCGCCGCGGTTGTTGAACCCGTCCTTGTAGCTGGCGACGACGTCCTTGTTCCACGCGACGGCCTGGTTGTAGAAGTGCGAGAGGAAGGCGAGTCTCTGAGCTTCGTCCACCAGGGTCAGGTCGAAGTCCTGGTAGACCAGGTCGGGCTGGTAGCCGTCGACGACTTCGCGGAGCTTGTCGTACCACAGCTGGTTTTCCGCCGCGCGGCCGTTCTGGCCGAACAGCCGCCGCAGCGACTCGGTCGGCTGGTTCGGCACGTGGTCGTAGTAGCCGTTGAAGTGGTACGCGTGGTGCAGCGCCGTCACCAGCTTGAGCCCCTTCGCGCGGATCGCGTCCGCGTGCAGCCGGAGCAGGTCCAGCTTCGGGCCGGTGCGCACCGAGTTCCACTCGTTGGCGGTGCTGTTCCACATCGAATAGCCGTCGTGGTGCTCGGCGACCGGCCCGGCGAACTTCGCGCCGGCGTCGGCGAACAGCTGCGCCCACTCGTTCGGGTCGAAGTTGCCGCCCGCCGACTTGAGCTTCGGCGCGAACTGCACCCAGTTGCCCGCCTTGTCGCGGGCGCCGTTGATGAAGTTCTGGTACGGCCACGCCGACGGGTCGCCGAACACCGCCTTGTGGTGGTTGTTCTCGTTGGACCCGCCGATGTACATGTTGCGCGGGTACCACTCGTTGCCGAACGCGGGGACGCTGAACACGCCCCAGTGGTAGTAGATGCCGAACTTGGCGTCCTGGAACCACTCCGGCGCCGGCGGGTGCTGGTCGACCGACGACCAGCTCGGGGTGTAGCTGCTCGGTCCTTCGGTCGCCCACGCGGTGCGGACGCGGAACACGCCCGCCGCCGCGGCGACCCCGGCGACCGCGATCAACTTGCGCCGGGACAGCTCGAACGAAGACATGGGGAACCTCTCAGTTCAGGGACCACTTCTGGTTGTTCGCGCCGGTGCAGGTGGCGAGCTGGAGCGGGGTGCCGTTCCCGGTGGCGGATCCGGTGACGTCGAGGCAGAGCCCGGACTGGACACCGGTGACCGTTCCGTTGGCGTTGAACGTCCACTGCTGGTTGTTCTGCCCGTTGCAGTTCCAGATGATGATCTTGGTGCCGGGGCTCGTCCCCCGTGCGTTGGCGTCGAGGCATCGCGTGCCGTCGTAGACGGTCAGCTCGCCGGCGCCGGACCGGGTCCAGGTCTGGTTGTTCTGCCCGTTGCAGTCCCAGATCTGCACCTGGGTGCCGGGGTTGGTGCTGACGTCGCTGACGTCCATGCACTTGTTCGCGCCCACCGCGTGCATCGCGCCGGTGGTGGTCGGGCCGCCGCCGGTGCTGTAGCCGGCCGCGGTGACGCTGGCCTGCACCGCGTTCTCGGTGGCGTCCGTCGGGAAGCCGTTGGTCACGGCCCCCTCGAAGAACTCGCCGACCCCGGAGACGCTGTTGTCCCCGCCCGTGCCCAGCAGGATCGACGGCTCCAGCTTCATGGGCGAGTAGCCGCGCGGCAGCCCGCCGGAGTACGGCGTGGTGAGGCCGCCGGTGGTGGCGTCGCCGTACTTCAGGGTGAAGTTGCTGGTGCCGTTGTTCTTCTCCCACGCACTGACGAACGGGTGGTGCACACCCGGGTTGTTCGGATCCTTGTTGGACCCGGTTCCGGTGTGGTACATGCCGTTCTCGAGGTCTGCCTCGACCCACGGCCCGGTGCCGGTGCAGCCGTTGAACCAGCAGGCGGTGCCCCAGTAGATGGCGTTCATGGTGGCGTTGCCGGTGTCGTTGTGGGAGATCTCGCCGCTGCCGTAGTCGAAGCAGCACCACTGGTTGACGTAGTTCGACGAAGTGATCATGTAGATCCCCTCGGGCTGGGCGCCGACTGGCACGTTCTTGGCGTTGTCCACCCGGTAGCCGACGCCCTGGTTGACCTTGACCCCGTACGCCGGGTGCCCGCCGACCGTCACCGGCAGCGCCATCGCGTCCGCGCCGATGTCGGATCCGTTGGGGCCGGGGCCCTTCCAGAACCCGCCCCAGGAGATCGGCAGGTCGTTGTGGTTGGCGGTCTGGTCGTAGATCTTCGTGATGGTGCACCGGGTGCCGGCGCAGAACGAGACCTGCGGTGCCGAGTCCGCGTACCCGCCCGCCTCCAGCAGGCCGATGTCGAGGTACTTCTGGTCCGAGGCACGCTGGATCTGGTACAGCGGGCCGTTGTACGCCCCGAACAGCGCGCGCGTGGTGCTGTGCGCCGTGGCGCAGGGGGTGCCGCCGGCGGCGTAGATGTCGCACGCCTGCTGCGTGGCGGCCTGGGCCGCCGGGGTGGAGGCAGCGACGGCGCCCGCGGTCAGGACGAGGGCCGCGGCCGCGGTGAGCAGCTTTCTTCTCAGCGATCGAATCATGACGAAACCTCTCTCAGGGGTCCGCGTTCAGCCGAGGTCCACTTCTGGTTGCTCGCGGCGGTGCAGGTGGCGAGCTGGACCGGGGTGCCGTTGGTGGTGGCGGAGCCGGTCACGTCGAGGCACAGTCCGGATTGGACACCCGTGATGGTGCCGTTCGTGTTGACCTGCCACTGCTGGTTGGCCTGGCCGTTGCAGTTCCAGATGACGATCTTGGTGCCGGGACTGGTGCCCTGGCCGCTGGCGTCGAGGCATCGCGTGCCGCTGTAAACGGTCAGCTCGCCGGCGCTCGTGCGGGTCCAGGACTGGTTGGTACCGCCGTTGCAGTCCCAGATCTGCACCTGGGCGCCGGGCGTGGTGCTGACGCCGCTGACGTCGAGGCACCTGTTCGCGCCCACCGCGTGCACCGGGCTCGCGACCGGGCTGGTGCCGCCGCCCGGACCGGCGGCGGCCATGACCTGCTGCGCGCCCGACGGCCAGTTCGTGCCGCTGACCTGCACGTTCCCGGTCAGGACGTTGTTGTGCGGCGGCCCGGTGGCCACCTGGGTCGCGCCGCCGTTGTACCAGTTGCCGCTGAAGGTGCTGTCGTTGGTGTTGTTGGACCCGTTGGCGTTGGTGAAGGCCCAGACCCCGGAGTCCTGGATCACGTTGGCCGACAGCGTCACGTACCGGGAACCCTCGTCCAGGTACAGGCCGACCGTGCGGTTGTTGTCGTAGACGTAGTTGTGGTCGATCGAGCTGCCGGGGTTGGCGGAGAGGTTGTAGATGCTGCCGCCGTCGTGCATCAGCTTCTTCGTGGCGTGCACCCGGTTGTAGCTGACGACGGTGTCCCGCAGGGTCGTCGGCGTGCTGTAGACGGGCTGGTAGTCGTACAGGCCGCGGTTGCGGTAGTCCTGGCTGCCGCCCTGGTCGTTGGCGCCCCAGCCCCAGCCGACGTCGATGCCGTCGTAGGTCAGGTTCGAGACGTCGTTGTGCGTGATGACGGTGTGCGTCGCGTAGGTCGACAGGATGCCGGCCATTTCCCGGTAGTCCAGGGCGACCCGGGTCACCGTGTTGTTCGAGATGGTGACGTCCCGGTTCGTCATCGCCGCGTTGGACGGGTGGTGCGCGTCGGTGCGCACGCCGCCGACGATGACACCGCCGCCGGAGACCTCGGTGAACGTGTTGTGGTCGACCGTGATCGACGACGCTCCCAGGCCGATGCCGGAGGCGTGGGCGTTCGCGTCGTTGCCGATGCCCAGCGCGACCTGGCCGAGGTGGGTGAACGTGTCGCCAGAGAAGGAGATCCCGGTGGCGGCCGAGACCTGGACGGCGGCCGGTGCCTGCGCCCAGCTGCCGCGGGCGCCCTCGAACTGCTTGCAGCCCGACTGGCAGGACGTCAGGAAGTCACCGGGCATCGGGGCCGCGGCCGGGAGGAACGTGCCGGTCTGCTGGTTCGCGTACCCGACCGACGTGCTCGGCGTGAGCCACGTCGTGTGCTCGAAGTGCAGGCCCTTGAAGGCGAGGTTGCGCACCGGGTTGTCGTAGCTGCCGCTGATCTGCAGCAGCGAGGTCAGCCGCGGCAGCTCGACGTCGTGGCTGCCGGGGACCCAGCCGCCGGGCGCCTTGTAGTACAGCTTCCCGGCCTGCGGGTCCAGGTACCACTGCCCCGTGTTCTTCAGGAAGGAGTACGAGTTCTCGAGGAACAGCTGGCCGCCGCCGAAGGGCTTGGCGAGGGTGTCGTAGCCCCAGTTGTTGTTGTTCCACGCGGGTTGCTGCATGACGATCGAGGTGCCGCTGATGTGGTCGACGGGGGAGTACCGGTCGGTGAACGAGTTCTGGCTCTCCACCTCGATCCGGTTCTGCTGCGGCAGCGTGGCGAGGTAGTTCAGCGCCGAGTTGGTGATCGTCATCCCGCTCGTGGTGAACTGCACGTCGTTGCGGGAGATCGGGATCTGCGCGCGCTGGGCGAGCGCGCCGTCGACGAACAGCTGCCGGGAGTCGGCGCCCTGCGGCACGGACGCCACCCAGATGTTCTGGCCGGCGTCCTGCACCGACCAGCCGCCGACCTGGCTGCCGCCCGAGAGGATCGGCGTCTGGCCGGCCGCGGCCTGCCAGGTGACGGTGTGGCCGTTCTGCCCGGAGTCGGCGCTGGTGAACGCCAGCGGCGCGGACAGCCGGTAGGTGCCCCCGGCGAGCTGCACGACGACGTCGTTGGCCGCCGACTGGGCTCTGGCCAGCTGCTGGGCCTTGGCCGGGGTGGCGACCGGCTGGTCGGGAGTGCCGGGGTTCGTGTCGCTGCCGTCCGGGGCGACGGCGATGGTGACGGTCGCGGCGTGGGCGGCGGGTGCGGCGACCGTGGTCAGTATCAGTGCGGTGGTGAATGTGGTGGCGAGCGCGGCGGCGGTGCGCGACGGCATGGCGGGACCTCTCGGGGGTTACGGTGTGTCGAAGGGGGTGCGGTAGGACGGCGGGCGGGTCCGCAGGTCGAGGCCCAAGGTGAGCCGGACGGTGGTGGAGCGGGGGAGCCGGACGGTCAGCCACGGCCCGTCGGCGCGGGCCGAGGCGGACGTCACCCTCGGTTCCGAATGCCCGTAGTCGTAGAGACCGCCGATCCAGGACGGGTCTTCGCAGACGGTGTGGCGCACCGTGCGGATGGTGTCTTCGCCGAACGCCCCGGCCTGCACGATCACCGCGTGATCGGTCCGCGGATCGAGGTTGACCAGGTCGACGACGGTGGCCTCCGGCTCGATGCGCGAAACGAGCGCCGCCACCGAAGGCGGCAGGCCGGGGCGCCGGGCCTCGGCGTCGTAGTAGCGCAGGCGGGCCTGTTGCAGGCCGCCGTTGTAGAGGACCTGCGGGCCACCCCAGGTCAGCTGGACCAGCGCCTCGGTGACCACCGGGTTGGTCTGCTGCCACACGTGGATGTCGGCCTCGGCCACGTCCTCGCCGCGGTACCGCTCCATGCGGGTCATGCGGTGGCGGACCTGGGCCTGCGCGGCCGCCAGGATCCGCTCCGGGTAGGTCGGGTCGTCGCCGGCCAGGAACGCGAACCAGGGCTCCTCGTGCCCGGACTCCTCCTTGCTCCGGAACGCGCGCACGGTGCTCCAGTCGTACCCGCTCGCTTCGCGCAGCCGCTCGATCCGGTTCCGGTCGGCGGGCGCGGCGGAGTGGTGCCACAGCGCGATCGGCACGGACATCAGCATCGGGTTGTAGTCGAACCAGCCCCGGTCGGAGTACCGGAAGGGGACGTGCAGCGTCGGCGTGCCGACGTCCGGGCCGAGCTGGACGGTCCAGCGGGACCGCAGGCTGGAGTCGGCTTCGCTGAAGGCCATCACCTTGCCCTGCGCGATGACCTCGTCCAGGGCCGGGCGGACCAGGTCGAGGAAGGACTCGTCGCCGGTCGCCGCGACCCCGGCGAGGGCGGCGACGGTGGCGGCCTGCCCGACGCTGTACCAGCCGTGCGGCCAGGACCAGCCGTAGTGCCCGCCGTACCACCGGCCCTCCAGCAGGCCGCCGACCGTGCCGTCCGGGGCGACGTTGTCGGGGACGATCCCGCCGTTCGCGCTCGCGCGGGCGCACCAGGCGCCGGCGTACTCGGCGATCCAGTCCCGGTACCGCGGCTCGCCGGTCAGCATCAGGGCGTTGCGCACGAGCCCGGTCGCGGCCAGGTTGACCGCGGTGTCGCCCACGCCCACCCGGCGGCGCAGCTGCTCGCCCAGGCGGGGGTCCTCGTCGCGCGGAGGCTCCGGGGTCCCCGGCGGCAGGACCCACTCGAGCGGGAAGCCGTACATCCGGGCTTCTTCGGGGAGCCAGGGGTAGGACCGGCCGTCGAACAGGCCTTCCCGGTGCCGGTCGCTGCCGTTGTGCGGCCGCCGGATGATCCGGCGCGCCGGGTCGTAGTTGCCGTGGGCCGGGTCGACGTAGAGGTCCGCGAACCGCCGCGCCCGCTCGGCCCAGCGCCCGGGCGCGGCCAGGCACAGGAAGTAGAACAGCAGGAGGCTCTCGCCCTGGTGGAACCAGTCGTACCCGCGCTCGTACTCCTGCTCCAGCATCCCGAGCCCGGCGAGCTGGCGGGTGACGCCTTCCCAGTGCCGTTCGGCCGACGGCAGCAGGTCGTCGGCGCCGCCGAGCAGGTAAAGTTGCGGCCAGTTGAAGAAAGTTTCGTAGAAGTCGTCCACCCCGTCGCGGGTGGAGAGCCGGCCGCCGTAGGCCAGCCGTCCGTCGGGTCCGGTGAAGTCGCGCTCGAACGCGCGCCAGGCCCGGTCGAGCAGGTCGAACAGGCCGCGCTGGGCCACGGCCCAGCCGGGGGGTTCGAGCAGCGGCACCGAGGCCGTGATCACGGGGTCCATCCCGGGCGTCCTCCCGTTCGCGTGGGCGGATCAGTGTTTGGTGGCGCCGGCGAGCATGCCGGCGACGAGAAATCGTTGGGAGAACAGGAAGACGACCAGCACGGGGGTGATCGCCAGCAGGGTGGCCAGTGCCAGCACCGGACGCTCGACCGCGAGCCCGGCGATGGTCGGGTTGAACTGCGGGACGTCGTTGAGCAGGGTGCCGAGGCCGACCTGGACCGGGAACTGGCCGCTTTCCGGCAGCATCACGTACGGCAGGAAGTAGTTGGTCCAGTTGGCCACGAAGCTGAAGAACCCGACCAGCGCGACCACCGGCGTGGCCAGCGGCAGGGCGACCCGGCGGAACGCGCCGAACTCCGAGCAGCCGTCGAGCCGGGCGGCGTCGAGCAGTTCGCCCGGCAGCGCGGTGGCGAAGTAGATGTAGGCCAGGTACACGCCGAAGGGGTAGAACGCGTACGGCAGGACGATCGACCACATGGTGCCGATCAGGTGCGCGGTGTTGAGCTCGAGGAACAGCGGCACCACGAGGGTGGCGTTCGGCATCAGCATGACGACCAGGGTCGTCACGAGCAGCGTGCGCCGGCCGCGGAACTCGGTCTTCGCCAGCGCGTACCCGGCGGGGACCGCCACGAACAGCGTGATCACGAGGGCGGCGAACGAATAGAGCGCGGAGTTGCCCAGCCACTTGAAGATCGCGTTGCCCTGGTAGGCGGTCAGCGCGTCCCAGTTGGCCCGGAGATCCGCCCAGGAACCGAAGGAGAGCGGATTGCCGTGCACCAGCTGGTCGTCGGTCTTCGTCGCGGCCAGTACCAGCCACAGCACCGGCAGCACGAAGAACAGCACGAACAGGGCGAGCACGACGCCGGGCACGGGGTTCGGCAGCCGGCGTCGCCGGGGGGCCCGCGACCGGGTGACGGCGGGGGCGCGGACCGGAGCGGCCGGGCGCCGCAGGTCAGTCGGCATCGAAGAACCTCGACCGGGTCACGAACACGGCCGCCACGACCAGGCCGACCACCAGCAGCTCGACCGAGATCGCGGCCGCGGTGCCGACGTCGTTGTTCTGGAAGGCGAAGTCGTAGGACAGCTGGTTGGGGGAGTAGTCCCGGCCGGCCACGCCGACGCTGGCCTGGGACAGCAGCTGCGGCTCGACGAACAGCTGGGTGCCGCCGGCGAAGGCCAGGATCACCATGTAGACGATCCACTTGCGCAGCAAGGGGATCTGGATGCGCCAGGCGGTCTGCCAGGCGCCGGCGCCGTCGATCCGGGCCGCCTCGAGGACGTCGGGGGAGATGGTGTTCAACGCCCCGTACAGCACCACGATCCAGCCGCCGGCGCCGGTCCAGAACGCGATCAGCGTGAACAGCACCGGCAGGTGCTCGAGCGCGACGACCTGGCCGAAGGTGTCGAATCCCAGGCCGCGCAACAGGAACCCGGCCGGGCTGACCGCCGGGTCCAGCATGAACAGCCACACCAGCACGCTGGCGGCACCGGCGAGCGCACCCGGGATGTAGTACAGGAACCGCAGGGCCCGGCTGCCCGCGCCCGCGCCGAGGCGGTGCAGCAGCAGGGCCAGCCCGACGACGAACACCACGAGGGCGGCGAGCCAGAAGACCAGGTACAGCGCGATGTGCCCGGCCGCGGCGGCGAACCGGAAGTCCTGCGCCGCCGTCACGAAGTTCGCGAACCCGGTGAAGCCGCCACCGGCGTCGGTGACCGCGAAGGAGATCGCGTAGCCGGTCGGGACGACCCCGAACGCGAGCAGCAGCACCAGGTACGCGGCGACGAAGACGTAGCCCGCCCGGCCGGACCGCCGCCGGGCGGCCACCGGCGTGCTCATCGCTGCTTGACTTCGTAGCCGGTGGACCGGGCGTAGTTCTCGATCGCGCCCTGCCACGCCGGGAGCAGCGACTCGATGGTCTTGCCCGCCGTCAGGCCCGGGGTCACCGTGGCCGCCCAGATCGCTTCCTGGCTGAACTGGCCGTAGCCCCAACCGGGCCAGACCTGGCCGGCCGCGGCCTGCAGCGGCCCGGCGATGTCGCCCGTGTAGTAGCCGGAGGACGCCTGGTTCGCCAGCCACGTCTTCGCGGCCGCCTGGTACGCCGGGTAGCCGGGGGCGACCTTGCCCTGGTAGTCGTCGGTGGTGGTCACCCAGGTGAGAAAGTCGGTGGCGGCCTTGAGGTTGTGGCTGTGCGCGGAAACCAGCCACGTCCCGCCGCCGACGTTGCCGACCGAGGGGCTCGGGTCGCCGGGCCACTGCGGCATCGGGGCGACGGCGACCTGGCCCGCCGGGACCTTGAAGGTCTCCTTGAACAGCGAGCCGCCGTACCAGGACGGGCCGGGCATCATGAGGATCTTGTCCGCGGAGTTCTTGGCGAAGTCGGAGCTGAACACGCTGCTGGTGGACATGCTGCCGGCCTTGATCACGGTGTCGAGCAGCTGCGCCATCCGGGTGCAGTTCGGGCCGGTGGCGTCCACCGTGACGGCTTTCGGCCCGGTGACCTGGTTGGCACCGCACTTGCTCGCCCACAGGTAGATCTCCGGGGTGAACGTGTCGCCCGCCGCCCCGACCAGGTAGCCGGGGTGCTCGGTGGCCACCTTCCGGCCCAGCGCCTGGTATTCCGGCCACGTCGCCGGAACCTGGTAGCCCCACTGCTTCATCAGCGTCGCGTTGTACCAGAGCACGGTCTGGGAGAGGTCGTTGCGCAGGCAGTACACCGTGCCGTCCACGGTGCACGGGGCGTTGGCGCCGGGCGCCCAGCCGTCCAAAATGGACTGTGGGATCAGGCCCTTGTTCAGCGGAGCCGTGAACCCCGCTTGCCTGGCCCAGGAGACCTCGTTGTTCTGGGAGCTGAACACGACGTCCGGCCAGCCGTTGCCGGTCCGGTTGAACAGGCCGACCTTGGTCTGCAGGTAGTTCGATCCGTTCGCGTCCCCGTCGTAGCTGACGACGTCGAGCTTCGCTTCGGGGTGCTGCTTCTGGTACAGCTGGGTGGCGGCCATCCGGGTCGAATCCACCCACACCGTCAGGGTTCCGCCGTCCTGCGGGGCCGGCGTGAAGCCGTTCTGGGCCGGCGACGTGCCGCCGCCGCTCGCGCATCCCGCCGCGATGGTCATGGCGAGTGCCCCGGCGAGGACGGCCGCGAGATTCCTGCCCCTCATGCGCTGCTCCACTTCGTCGTGGCACCCGCCGGAGGTGCCCGGCAAGGCGGTCCGGTGCAGGATGTGTCTGATTCATTCGACGTCGCCAGCCCGGGTCGGCGATCGAAAGTTTCGAAGCCGGCGGCGGGGTTTTCCCTTGTGTGCTCGGTGATCCATGAGAACAGCGAGGCTGCCCGGCGTCAAGCCATGGGCATGCCTATTGCTCCGTCCCGGGGTCGGCGCCGCGGCGGGAGATGTAATTTTCACCGCGTCCCGACAAAGATTGACGAGATGACGTACTGGCGAGGTAAGGTGCTCGCCAGGCCACTGAGTCATACTCATTACTGTGACCCGTAACGAGGAAGTAGCACCGCCTGTCCCGTACCGCCCCGGCTACGAGGTGGTGGCCGAGCAGATCCTGCGGCTCATCGCCGATCTGGATCTGCGGCCCGGCGACCGGATGCCGACCGAGAACGAGCTGGCGGCGCGGATGGGCACCAGCCGGACCGTGGTGCGGGAGGCCGTCAAGATCCTCTCGGCGATCGGCCGGGTGCGAGCGCACAAAGGACGTGGGCTGTATGTCTCCGACGACGAGGGCATGCTCGGCGGTTCCCGGTGGGGGAGCTTCTTCCTCCCGGCCGATCTCGACCACGTCTACATGCTCTTCGAATTCCGCCGGATCCAGGAGACGGCGGCCAGCAGGCTGGCGGCGGCCAACGCCACCCCCGCCGAGCTGCGCGCGATCGAGGCCGCCGCCGAGACCTGCCGGCACGGCCACCTGACCGGTGAGTCCGTGCTGTTCGACCGGGGCGACGACGACTTCCACGCCGGGATCGCCGCCGCGTCGCACAACCAGTTCCTCGTCGCGGCCGTGCGCGAGGCCCGCCGCCTGCAACGCCAGTCGAACATCATCGGGATGTCCGGCGCGATCGGCGGGCACGCGTCCGAAGCGGTCGAGGAGCACAGCGCGATCTACCGGGCGATCCGTGACGGCGACCCGGACGCGGCGGCCCATGCCGCCGCCGTCCACCTGGACAACACCCTGGAGGACTACCGCCGGGAGATCCAGCGCCGCCTCTTCGGCCGGTGACCGCACCCCGAATCCCGCGAGTGCCCCTCCGGTGATCCGGGGTGCGCGTCCACTGTGGACGACACCCCTGCAGGACAACGATGTTCGATCACCAGAGGGAGCCGTGTGATAATGAATCATAGATCCCTGTTCGCATCCGTCGCGCTGGGAGCCGTGCTCGCGCTGAGCGCGAGCGGCACCGCGCAGGCCGCCGATCCCCAGGTGGCGGCTCCGGCCGCCGCCGCGGCCGCCGGGACCGCGGGCTGCGGCAAAGCGCCCGGGCTCGCCAGTGGCAACCACACGATTTCGAGCGGCGGGCAGAACCGCAGCTACATCCTGCGGGTCCCGAACAACTACGACAACAACCACTCCTACCGGCTGTTCGTCGGCCTGCACTGGCGCGGCGGCACCGCGAACGACGTCGACTCGGGCGGGACCGACGGCTACAACTGGTCCTACTACGGGCTCCGGCGGCTGGCGGACAACGCGGGCAACGGCACGATCTTCGTGGCGCCGCAAGGCAACGGCAACGGCTGGGCCAACCCCGGCGGCCAGGACGTGACCTTCATCGACGACCTGCTGAAGCAGCTCGAAGGGGCCCTGTGCGTCGACACCTCACAGGTCTTCGCCGGCGGGTTCAGCTACGGCGCGGCCATGAGCTACGCGCTCGCGTGCGCCCGGCCGACGGTCTTCCGCGCGGTCGCCGTCTATTCCGGCGCGAACCTCAGCGGGTGCAGCGGCGGCACGCAGCCCGTCGCGTACATCGGTCTCCACGGACTCCGGGACAACGTGCTGCCCATCGCTTCGGGACGGCAGCTCCGGGACCAGTTCGTCCGGAACAACGGCTGTACCCCGCAGAACCCGCCCGAACCCGCGAACGGCAGCCTGACCCACATCGTGACGACGTACTCCGGCTGCCGGGCCGGGTATCCGGTGACCTGGGCCGCCTTCGACGGCGCCGGGCACGACCCGGGCCCGCGGGACGGCTGCACCTGTGACGGCTGGCAGACCTGGACCTCGGGCGAGGTGTGGAAGTTCATCACGCAGTTCGGCCCGTCCACGCCGCCGCCACCGCCGGTCCAGACCGGCGTGAACTACAAGCTGACCGCCCAGCACAGCGGCAAGCTCGTGGAGATCACCGGCTCGTCCACGGCGGCCGGTGCGCTGATCGAGCAGATGACGGCCAACGGTGGCCTCAACCAGCAGTTCGACTTCGTCGACACCGGTGACGGCTACTACTGGATCCGGGCCCGCCAAAGCGGCCTGGTGCTGCAGGTGGCGAACGCGAACAGCGGTGCGGACGTCAGCCAGCAGCCGCAGGCGGCCAACTCCGCCCAGCAGTGGCGGGTGGTCGACCAGGGCGACGGCTCGGTGAGCCTGGTGAACCGGCTGAGCGGCCTGGCGCTGGACGTGTGGGGAGTCTCGACGGCCGACGGCGCGCGGATCTCCCAGTGGACGTTCACCGGCAACCCCAACCAGCGGTTCCAGCTCCAGCGAGCCTGAGCCCGTGTCCACGACTGAGTCTCCCCGGCTGCTCCGCCCCACGTTGGCCGACGTGGCGCGGGCGGCCGGGGTGTCGACGGCGACCGCTTCCCGCGTGCTCAACGGCTTTCCGCGGGTGAGCCCGCAGCGGCGCAAGCAGGTCGAGTCCGCGATGCTGGCCCTGGGCTACGCCCGGCAACGGGCGGCGCGGGCGACGACGTCGCGCCAGACCGGTTCGATCGCGCTGGTCGTGTGCGAGGAAGTGCCGCGGTTGTTCACCGATCCCTACTTCCCGCGGATCGCCGCGGGGGTCGGCCGGGAGCTGACCGCGGTGGGCCTGCAGCTCGTGCTGCTCACCGTCCCGGCGACGGACGACTACCAGGAACCGGTCCTGCGGTACCTCGACGGCGGGCACGTCGACGGCGCGCTCGTCGTCGGCATGCACGGCAGGCGGCCGCTCGACGTGGGCTGGCTCGGCATCCCGGTGGTGTTCGGCGGGCGGCCGGTCCAGGCGGGCCGCTCGGAACGGCTGTCGTACGTGGACGCCGACAACCAGGGCGGCGCGCGGCTGGCCACCCAGCGGCTGCTCGACGGGGGACGCCAGACCGTGGCGACCATCGCCGGGCCGCAGGACATGACCGCGGGCGTGGACCGCCTGCTCGGGTACCGGCAGGCGGTCACGCGGGCCGGCCGGTACGACGACGGCCTCGTGGTGTTCGGCGACTTCGGGCAGGCCTCCGGCGACTACGCCACGTCCCGGTTGCTCAGCCGTCGCCCGGACGTCGACGGGATCTTCGCCGCCTCCGACATGATGGCGGTCGGCGCGTTGCGCGCGCTCCGCCGCGCGGGCCGGAAGGTTCCCGAGGACGTCGCCGTCGTCGGGTTCGACGACCTGCCGATCAGCAGCTGGACGGACCCGCCGCTCACCACCGTGCGCCAGCCGGTGGAGGAGATGGGCGCGCGGATGACCGGCGAGCTGCTGGCGATGATCGACGGCTCGCCCCCGCGCCGGTGCACGGTGCTCGACACCCAGCTCGTGCCACGCAAGTCGGCCTGAGCCATCCTTTGTGGACGGACAACTCGAGGAGGAGCCTTGACCGTTCGTGTGATCGTCGTGGTGGCCGCGATGGTGCTGGCCGCGCTGACCGGTGCGGTGCCTGCCTCGGCGGCGCCGGCATCGCTGGTGAGCGCGGCGTCGGGCCGGTGCCTGAACGTGCGGGGCGGCACCGACACCCCGGGCACGCCGTTGGAGATCCAGAGCTGTGGCAGCAGCCAGGCCGGCCAGGCCTACGAGTTCACCGCGGCCGGTGAGCTGCGGACGATGAACGGCTCGCGGTGCGTGGACGCCTACGGCAACCAGACCTCGCCCGGGACGGCCGTGATCGTCTGGTCGTGCAACGGCCAGGCGAACCAGCAGTGGCGGCAGAACGCCGACGGGTCGATCACCGGCGTCCAGTCGAGGCTCTGCCTGGACGTGACCGGCGCCGGCACGGCCGACGGCACCGCGGTGATCCTCTGGACCTGCAACGGCCAGAGCAACCAGCGGTGGAGCGCCGCGACGCCGCCGCCACCGCCGCCGAGCGGCACGGCGCCGTGCGACATCTACGCGTCGGGTGGCACGCCGTGCGTCGCCGCGCACAGCACCGTGCGGGCCCTCTACGGCGCCTACGCCGGCAACCTCTACCAGGTCCGGCGCTCGTCCGACAACACGACGAGGAACGTCGCCGTCCAGGTGGCGGGCGGGTCCGCCGACGCGGCCGCCCAGGACTCGTTCTGCGCCGGGACGACCTGCGTCATCACGGTGGTCTACGACCAGTCCGGGCGCGGGAACGACCTCTGGTACCAGGGCTCGAGCGTGGTGCCGGGGTCCAGCCAGAGCAGCCCGGCGAAGGCGACGTCGGAGTCCCTCACGGTCGGGGGCACGAAGGCGTACTCGCTGTACATCAACCCCGGCAACAGCTACTGGCGGGACGGTCACCTGACCGGCGTGCCGACCGGCAGCGCGCCGGAAGGGATGTACATGGTGACCAGCGGGACGCACGTCAACAGCGGCTGCTGCTTCGACTACGGCAACAGCGAGACGACGAGGAAGGCCGACGCGGCCGGGGCGATGGACGCGATCAACTTCGGCACGGAGTGCTGGTTCGGCGGCTGCCAGGGATCGGGCCCGTGGGTGCAGGCCGACCTCGAGTGGGGGCTGTACCCCGGCGGCAGCCAGTCCTGGAACCCGAACCAGCGGGCGCTGCCCAGCAAGTTCGTCACGGCGATGCTGAAGAACAACGGCACCTCCCGGTTCGCGCTCAAGGGCAGCAACGCCCAGTCGGGCAGCCTCACGACGATGTGGGACGGCGGCCTCCCCGGCGGCTACAGCCCGATGAAGAAGCAGGGAGCCATCATCCTGGGCAGCGGCGGTGACTGCTGCAAGCCCGGTGGCGGGGCCAACCTGAGCGCGGGGACGTTCTACGAAGGGGCGATGGTCGCGGGCTATCCCTCGGACGCCACCGAGAACGCAGTGCAGGCGAACGTCGTCGCCGCCGGCTACCGCTGAGCCGGCGCGGCGGACCGAAGGGGGCCTTCCGTGAGGGAGGCCCCCTTCTTTCGCGGCCTGCCTCGGGGCGAACCGGTTCGCCTCCGTTTGGCCTATTGTCGGTGAATTGCCTGCAGCGTACGTTCCTTGGAGGTCGAACCGGTTCGATGACTGGGTCGTCTCCCGCACGTCCACCGCCAAAGGAGTCGTCTGTGGACCTCTCGCGTCAGCGGCCGCGCGTCCGCCGCGGCCTGGCCGCCCTGCTGATCACCGGAGCACTGACCGGTGCTTCCACCGTGGCTCTCTCCGAACCGGCCCTGGCCGCGGACGAGTCGGTCTCGGTCGACTTCTCCGTCGCCGGCGGCTCGCCGTCCTACCGCGCTTCCGGCTGGATCTACGGCATGACCGAGGACGCTTCGGCCCCGGCAGACCACTTCTACCGCGACGTGAAGTTCCAGGCGATGCGAGCCGGTGGCGCGCAGCTGGACAGCCCGGGCGGCTGGGTGTCGGGCCGGTACGACCGGCGGTGGAACGCCACCCGCGCCCAGCTGCTGCGCACCCGCTCGCTCGGTGGCCAGTTCGTCCTGCTGGTGCACGACCTGTGGGGCGCGGACGGCTACCCGATCTCGCGGTTCCCCGGCGACAACGGCGACTGGACCGACTACGACAGCTTCCTCACCCGCTTGATCAACGACGTGCGGGCCACCGGCGCCCCGGTGGAGTGGGACCTCTGGAACGAGCCCAACATCACGCTGTTCTGGAACCGCCCGCAGAGCCAGTACTTCGCCATGTGGCAGCGTGCGTACCAGCGGATCCGGGCCGCGTTCCCGGCCCAGCCGATCGTGGGCCCGAGCCTCGCCGGCGTCCCGTCGACTTCGGCGAGCTGGTGGACGCAGTACCTCGACTTCGTCCGCGGCTCCGGCACGGTGCCGGACATCGTGAGCTGGCACTCCCTGCCGGGTGATCCGGTGGCGAACGTCGCCGCGGCCGACGCGTCCCTCGGCTCGCGCGGGATCCCGCACCCGCGTCCGTACCAGATCAACGAGTACGGGGCGTCGAACGAGCAGAACCCCGGCGACGGCTCGTGGTACATCGCCCGGCTGGAGCGGGCCGGTGCCGACGGCCTGCGCGCCAACTGGGCGAGCGCCGGGAACCTGCACAACGACCTCGCCAACCTGCTCGTCCGCACCTCCGCGGGCCAGTACCAGCCCAAGGGCGAGTGGTGGGTGTACCGGTTCTACGGCTCGCAGACCGGCACGGTCGTGGCCACCACGCCCAGCGGGTCCTACGACCCGTTCGCCACGAAGGCGAACGGCGTGGCGAAGGTCCTGGTCGGGGGCGGCGGCACGACCGGCAACGTCGCGGTGGCCCTGCGGCGCCTGGACACCACCGCCGGGATCGTCCAGAACAACCAGGTCCGGGTGCTCGTCCAGCGGATCCCGTACAACGGTGGCGCCGCGGTCGCCGGCCCGGTGACCGTCCAGAACTCGGTGGTGAACGTCTCCGGTGGCGCGGTGACCGTCAACGTCCCGCACACCAACGCCGACGACAGCTACACCATCACGCTGCTCCCGCCGGGGGACGCCGGTTTCCCGTCCGTCGCCGTCGCCCAGCACTCCCAGCAGTGCCTGGACAACACCGACCTGGGCACCGCCGACGGCAACCGGCAGCAGCAGTTCCCCTGCGAGGGCGGTGACCAGCAGCTGTGGAACTTCCGCCCGGTGGCCGGCGTCGCGGGCACCTACACGCTCGCCAACCAGCAGTCGGGCAAGTGCCTCGAGGTGGCCGGCGCGTCGACCGCCGACGCGGCGGCCGTCCAGCAGGGCAGCTGTTCGGACGGCGCCCAGAACCAGCAGTTCACCCTGCGCAAGGTGACCTACAGCGGCAACGACTCCCACGACTACCAGCTCGCCGCGCGGCACAGCGGGAAGTGCGTCGACGTGAACGGCGCCTCCACCGCCGCGCGGGCGCAGCTCATCCAGTGGCCGTGCCGGGCGGTCACCCAGGGCAGCCCGCTCAACCAGACGTGGCGCCTGTGGGGGATCGCCCCGGCCGGCTGACCGCCCGACGCCGGTCACGCGACGCCGGACGAGAGCGCGGGGATGACCGGGTGGACGGCGATGTCGGCGTAGACCCCTTCGAACTGGTCCAATGTGGACTGCAGGTCGTGCGCGCCGATCAGGTCGAGGCTGGCCTCGCCCATCGCCGTCCTGGCCCGCTCGTCGGTCAGGACGGCGGTGAGCAGCCTGGCCAGCTCCGGCGCGTCGCCGGGCGGGTAGAGCCAGCCGTTGCGTCCCGGGTGCACGAGGTGGGGGAGGGCCATCGCGTCCGCGGCCACGACCGGCTTGCCCGCCGCCATCGCCTCCATGGTCACCAGGCTTTGCAGCTCGGCGGTGCCCGGCATGCAGAACACGGCGCACCGCCGGTAGGCCCGGACCAGGTCCTCGTCCGGGACGAACCCGTGGAAGGTCACCCGCTCGGCGATGCCCAGCCGGGTGGCCAGCGCCTCCAGCCTGGCGCGTTCGCTGCCGTCGCCGACGAGCTCCACCCGTACGTGCGGTGGCAGCATGACGGCGGCTTCGAGCAGCTCGTGGACGTTCTTCTCCGCGTCCAGCCTGCCCACGAACAACACGGCAGGCGCGTCGGCGGCACCCGTCGGCGGGCCCGCGTAGTGCGCGCGGTCGATCCCGCAGGAGATCGCCATCACGGGCCGGTTCAGGCCGTTGCGCTCGAGCAGCCCGGCCGCGCGGGGAGTCGGGGTCGTGCAGACCGTGGCGCGGCCGAAGACCCGGACGAGGTCGTGCCAGGCCAGCCGGGCGAGGGGACGGTGGGTCCAGCGGGGCAGCGGACCGTAGCCCAGCAGGTTCTCCGGCATGAAGTGGTTGGTGGCGACCACCGGGATGTTCCGTGCCGCGGTGGCGGCCCGGACCGCGCTGCGGCCGATCAGGAAGTGCGCCTGGGTGTGCACGACGTCGGGGTCGATCCCGTCGAGCAGAGCCGGCACGGCCTTGGCCGTGCGCCACGGCGGGCAGATCCGGAACGTCGGGTGGAACGGCGTGCGCACGGAACCGATCCGGTGGACGGTCACCCCGCCGGTCGTCTCGGTGAACGTCTCGCCGGTGGGTGACGGGCAGACGACGTGCACCTCGTTCCCGCGGGCGGCCAGCCCGGACGCGAGCCGGGAGGCGAAGTTCGCCGCGCCGTTCACGTCCGGCGGGTAGGTGTCCGCGGTGATCGCGATGCGCAGTGGTCCCTCGCGACGCGGACGGCCGACGGACGCAGGTTCGGCGGGCGCCGGCAACTCGCGGGCGAGGAGCACCAGCCCGGCGACGGCGACGACCCCGGGCACGGCGATGCCGGCCAGCTGGCCGGGTGTCATCTCGCCGTAGGCGAAGACGCCGATGAGGACCGCGCTCAGGGGGTCGGCGGTCGTGGTCGCGCCGGCCACGACCGGGGCGGGACCGCAGGCGTAGGCCTGGTGCAGCAGCCACGCCCCGGCGAGAGTCGCCGCCACCGCCTCGGCGATCACCATGGCGGCGGTCGCGCCGGTGAGCGGGGCGACCGCCGCCGCCCGGACGAGTGCCGAGGTGAACCCGAAGAGCACTGCGGTCGCGAGCGCGAGGAGCAGGCACCGGGCCCGGCCCCGGGCGAACCGGGCGGCCACGGCCAGTCCCGCCGCGGCGAGCACGGCCCACTGCGCCGTCCCGAGGCCGGGGGCCGGCAGGGCGGGGTTCGTCGTCATCGCGGACAGCGCGACGAATCCCGCCACCCCGGTCACGCTCATGGCCAGCGCGGCGAGCACCGCCCTGGTGAGCGCGGTCCTCGCGAGCAGCACCGTCAGCACGAGGGTGAGCACGCCGATCGGCTGCACCACGGCCAGCGGCGCCATCGTGAGGGCGAGGACGTGCAGGGCGGCGCCCAGCCCGGCGAGCCCGATCCCGGCGTACCAGCCGGGGGTGCGCAGGATCGTCCGGATCCCGGACAGGCCGAGCTCCGGGCCGGTGGTCGCACCGCGGACGGCTCTGTGTTGCAAGTGGACGGTGGCGGCGAAGCAGCACGCACCGGCGGCCGCGAGACCGATGGCCAGTGTCAGCATGATTTCCTCTCGGAACGCAGGACGGCGAGGGCCGGCTCGCCGAGCAGGACGAGGTAGACGACGAACACCAGCCGTTCGGTCAGCCCCTGGAACAGCGGGCCGTCGAAGGCGCGGGACGGCGCGAGCAGCACCGGCAGCTGGCTCAGCAGGAACACCGCGAGCACGCCCCAGGCCCAGCGGGTCTGCCGCCGGATCCGCCCGGCGAGGCCGCGGTGGGCCGGGTGGGCCGCCGCGCTCCGGGCGAAGAGCCCGGCCGCGGCGGGCAGGCTGACGAACAGCACCAGGCCCGCGCAGCGGTGAACCTCGGCGGAGAACGTCATCGGCGCGCCCGTGGGCGTGGTGGGGAAGAAGGCGCAGAGCGCCAGCCCGGCGCACCAGCAGCACCCCAGCGCCACGATCGGCCGGGTCACCGGCAACCCGGCCCGGGACAGGCCGCCCAGCAGGCATCCGGTGCCCGCCGCCATCGTCAGCACGCAGACGGCGAAGCCGGTGGTGTCACCGGAGAGGGCGTAGTCGCTGATGACCTGCCGGACCGGGTCGACCTCGGCCGCCCGCGCGACGTGCAGGACGAGCGCGGTCGCCACGGACAGGCCGAAGCACACGAGCGCGGCGATGGCCCACGCACCCGCGTTGCCTCGCCGGAGGGACACGGGCGCGGGACGGGCCCGGGATTCGACGGAGTACACGATTCGAATCTCGGGCCCGCGAATGAAAGAACGTTAAGAACCGCCGCCGAGCCGGTTAAGAAAAGCCGAGGGCACCCGCACGGTGAGTTCCGCGCCGCCGCCCGGTGCCGCGCCGGCCGCCACGCTGCCCTCGTGCGCCTCGACGATCTGCGCCACGATGGCCAGCGATGGCCAGCCACCGGTTCGCCTCGGCGGCCACGCCGTCCCCGAACCGGAACGAATGCGACAACGCCAGCTGGCGGCCCGCGAAGCCGGTCATGACGTCGCGGGCGCCGCGCCAGCCGTAGATGGCCTGCGCGGAGTCTCCCACCATGACCAGCTGGGCGTGCTCACCCTGGGCGAGGAACACCTGCTCGACGACCGGGTTGGTGTCCTGCGCCTCGTCCAGCAGGAAGAAGTCGCCGTAGAGCCGCGGCCGGGTCAGGGCCCACATCTTCAGGTAGTGGTCGTGCTTGAACGGCACCCGCCCGCGCTCGGGGT
This sequence comes from Amycolatopsis vastitatis, assembly GCF_002234595.1. Taxonomy (GTDB): domain Bacteria; phylum Actinomycetota; class Actinomycetes; order Mycobacteriales; family Pseudonocardiaceae; genus Amycolatopsis; species Amycolatopsis vastitatis. The sequence goes on along the minus strand of NZ_NMUL01000021.1, from coordinate 194,942 downwards.
TCTGCAGGTCCGCCCACATCCGCTGGGCGTAGGGCAGCACCAGCTGCGTGAGCTGGTCGTGCAGGTGTTCCTCGCCGATGCCCTTGAGCCAGGGCACGTGCTGCCGGGCGAGGGTCTCGTCGGCGGAGTAGCAGTAGAGGATCACCGTGCGCTGGGCGGCGTAGCACAGCGCGGCGGTGGTCAGCTTCCGCTCGCCGATCGTCACTTCCATGGTGATGCCCAGCGACCGCGCGAGTTTCGCGGTGGCCATCCGCGGGTGGTTGAGCCGGTCCTGGTAGCGGTGCCCGACCGCCTTGAACGCGAGGCTGTGCGCGGTCGAGCAAGCCACGTTCGGGCCGAACAGGCGGCGGGCCTCGGTCGCGATGGCCTTGTTGAACGCCAGGTACCGGCCGCGGCGGCGGGTGCTCGCGCCCAGCATCGTCAGGGTGGTCGTCTTCCCGGTGCCCGCACCGGCCTGCAGCACCAGGTGCGCACCGGCGCGGAACGCGTCGACCGCGGCCCGTTGTTCGGACGTCGGCGGGCGTGCGGGCATCGGGTCTCCTCCCGGGGGAAGCGGCAGGGCGGCCGATCGAACGATTACATGCCGATCCGGGGGATTCGTACCGCCATCCCGGCCGTACGTGTGTTCGCGGTGCTCCGGAGCTGATCACCCCGCCCGGTCGAAGAGGATGTGCCGCAGCACGCGGGCCAGGTGCTCGGCGAGCGCGGGCGCGGGCATCTCGGCGAGCGGTCCCGTGCGGGCGATGTACCGGTTGACCGTGACGCCGATGAGCTGCGCGCCGAGCATCGCGACGCGGGCGGCGGCGTCCGGGCCGTCGATGACTTCGCGGTACGCCCGGATGCTGCCGGCCTCCATCGCGCTGTACAGCTTCGCCGCCGCCTGCTGGTCCGAGGCGATGCTGCGCAGCAGGACCACCAGGGGGTCGACGGCCGCGTTCGCCTCCATCCGTGCCACGTAGGCGTGCGCGACGCGGTCCGGCAGTGTCTCCGGGTCTCCGGCGATCACCTGGTCCAGCTCCCGGTGACCGGGCACCGCGGCGAGGAACAGCTGCTCCTTCGACCCGAACTGCCGCAGGACGAGGCCGTGGGTGACGCCGGCGCGTGCCGCGATCTCGCGCACCGTCGCCCTGGCGAATCCTCGTTCGCCGAAGGACGTGCGGGCCGCATCCAGGATGGCCTGGCGGTGGCCTTCCGGGTCGCGTCGATGCGGGCGCCTGTTCACGCGGCCTAATTTACCAAGTGGTCATCAACTCGCTATGCTCGCTAATGACCAAGTGGTCAACATGTCTCGAGGGGAACTCGCATGAGCACTCTGATGATCATCGGTGGCACGGACGGGCTCGGCCGCTTCATGGCCCAGCGGCACGCGGACCGGGGTGGCACCGTGGTGATCGCCGGCCGCGACGCGGGACGCGCCGAGGCGGTCGCCAAGGAGATCGGGCCCGCGGCGACCGGTATCGGCCTGGACCTCGCGCGGCCGGAGACGATCGCCGCTTCGGCGTCCGGCGTGCCGTCCCTCGACCACCTGGTGATCACGGCCAGCCACCAGCGCCCGAACACCTTGCGGGACTTCGACATCGCCGAGGCCGTCACCGCGGTGACCACCAAGCTGGTCGGGTACACCGAAGCCGTCAGGGTGCTGCGGGAGCGGTTCACGCCGGAAGCGTCGGTCGTCCTCTTCGGCGGCCTGGCCAAGGAACGGCCGTATCCGGGCTCGACCGTCGTCACCACGTCCAACGGCGCGGTCACCGGCCTGGTGAAGACGCTCGCCGTCGAGCTCGCGCCGCACCGGGTCAACGCGATGCACCCGGGACTGGTGGGCGACAGTCCCCGATGGCGCGACGCCGCCGTCGGGCAGGTCGTCGAGCGCACGCCGATCGGGCGGCTGGTCACCATGGCGGAGATCGCGGACGCCACCGACTTCCTGCTCCGCAACGGCGGGATCAACGGCCACGACCTCTTCGTCGATGGCGGATTCCTTACGCGGTGACGGTTCCGGCTCGACGGCCGAGCTCGACCGCGCGGTGTACGTCATCCGCGTAGGCCTCGGGCTGTTCCCAAGCCGCGAAGTGACCGCCGGCGGTGTGCTCCACGTAGTCGTGGACGTTCAGGAACGCTTCGGCGTAGCTCCGCGGCTCCGGTTTGGTGTCGTGGGGGAACACCGACAGCACGGTCGGCGTCTCGATCCGGCCGGGGAGCGTGACCGGTTCGGCGTAGGTGGCGAACGAGGTGCCGATCGTGCCGGTGACCCAGTAGGCGGTGACCCAGGTGAGCAGTTCGTCGGGCGTGAAGGCGGCTTCGCCGGACCAGGCCTCCAGTTTTTCGACGAGCCAGGCGGCGAGGCCGGCGGGGGAGTCGCCGAGGGCCACGGCGAGGGTGTTCGGCCGCGTCGACTGCTCGGCGATGTACCCGCCCTCGGTCCGGAACCACTGTGCCGCCCGGCCGAGGTAGGCCGCCGCGTCGGGCGCGAGCTTCGCCGGGTCCGCCGCGAAGGCGTGCTGCGGGGCGACGTTCGTGAGGTGCAGGGCGGCCACGCGGTCCGGGTGCTCGGCCGCGAGGAGCTCGGCGACGGTCCCACCGACGTCACCACCGGAGAGCGTGTAGCGCGAGTAGCCGAGTTCGCCGAGGGCGTCCGCGACGATCGTGGCGATCCGGGCGGCCGACATGCCCGGCGCGGTGAGCGGGGCCGCGAACGGGAAGCCCGGCAGCGCCGGAACCACCACGTGCACGTCCGTGAGCAGCGGCAGGACGCGCTCGAACCGCAGCACCGAGTCCGGCCAGCCGTGCAGCAGCACGACGACCGGCGCGCCGGGGTCCGCGGACCGCTGGTGGATCATCCGCAGTTCGGTGCCGCCCGCCCGTGTCGTCGTCCACGGCAGCTCGCCGATGCGGCGCTCGTGCGGACCCCAGTCGTAGCCGCCGGCCCAGTGTTCGAGCAGCTCGTCGAGCCTGGTGGCGCCGATGCCCCGCGTCTCGTCGTCCCGCCACGGGGTCGTGACACGGCGCGTGCGCTGGAGTCTCGCCCGGATCTCTTCGGTCATGTGTACGACCATACACATCTTGTGTATTCTCGTACACATGACTTCGCGCAACGCGGCCGCGACGAAACAGCGGATCCTCGACCAGGCGAAACGCCAGTTCGCCCAGCACGCGTACGCGGCGGTCACGGTCAAAGGCGTGGCCGACGCGGCCGGCGTGTCGCCGAACCTGATCACGCGCTACTTCGGCGGCAAGGACGGCCTTTTCCTGGCGGCGACCCGGGTGGAGATCCCGGTCGCGGACTCGTTCGGCGGCGACCGGTCCGAACTCGGTTCGCGGCTCGCGGCGAGCATCGTCCGGCGCTGGTCCGGTCCGCCGGGGGAGGACCCGCTGCTGGTGCTGCAACGCGCGTCCGGCGAACGCCCGGAGGCGGCGGAAGCGCTGGCCGCCTTCCTCGACACGAACTCGCTCGAGCCGTTGCGGCGCTACCTGCGCGACAGCGGACTGGACGACGCCGACGCCCGCGGCCGCGCCGCGGCGATCGACGCGTTCGTGCTCGGCGTTTCGACCCGGCGCCGCGTGCTGCGTTCCGAACTCGGCGACCCGGCCGAACTCGAGGCCTGGCTGGGCGCGACCATCCAGCGCCTCGCCGACGGATGACGTACAGCGGGGTTCAGGCGCCGGGCCGGTTTCCGGTGGGGATCGTGATGGGTGTGCTCGTCGGGGAGGTGCCCTTGTTCAGGAACAGCATCGCGAGCGCGCGCAGGAACTGGTCGAAGAGGTAGAACCCGGCCGGCGCGATGGGCAGCAGGCCCTCGCGGAACGCGATGTAGGCCGGCCAGCCGGTGCGGATCAAGACGGCCGCGGCGTAGTCGCGCGGCAGGCCGAGCCAGTCGCCGACGGCGTCGCTGAGCACGTAGCGCACGAACTCGTTCAGGAAGCCGCGGGTGACGCCCAGGTCGATCTGCGCGGTCAGCCCGAGCAGGTCCGCGGCCAGCTCCTTGCCTTCGGCCGTCGGGGCCAGGAGCGGGGTGAGCACGTGCGCCGACTGCGCGTCCGCCTCGGCCCAAGTCTGGGGGATGAACTCGTCCCGCACGCCGAGCAGGTGGATGGCGACCTGCCACTGGTGCAGGAACGCCTCTTCGTCGGCGGCCGACATCGGGACGTGCCATTCGAGCAGCTTCCGGTGCACGAAGGTGCCGAGGCTGTGGAAGGTCACCAGGATGTCGCCGTTGCTGATCGGCACCTGCTCGTCGGCGGCCGCGCGCCAGTGCGGCGACCGCGGCAGCAGGTGGCGCACCGCGCCGTGCACCAGGCGCGTCTTGTTGGCCGTGACGACGAACTGGCCCGAGGGCTCGAACGCGCCGAGCTCGCTCAGGTCATAGCCGAAGGTGAACGTCTTCGCCGCGCGGTCCTGCATGTTCGCCCCGCCCGCGGACCAGTACACCGACCTGGCTTCGCGCGGGATGACCGTGCTCATGATGCCGCTGCCGAGGCCGTAGAGCAGGAACAGGTAAGTGTCCTTGCGGCGGTTGAAGTCGGCGGCGCGGCGCAGCTTGGCGGGGTCGGCCCAGGACGGCAGCCGGTTGGCCCGCCGGAGGTGGGCGGCGAGGCCGTCCGGCAGGCCGCCGGGCAGCGGGTCGCCGTTGTTCACCCACGGCCGCAGCGCGGTGTTGACCGCGGGGACTCCGCCGCTGTCGACGAGCCCCGCCATCAGGGTGTCCACCTCGTCGTCCCAGACCCACCACGGGTCGGTGCCCGCGGCCGACGCCCAGGCGGGGACGGCACCCGCCACGCTCGCCAGACCCAGCGCGACGCCGAGCGAAAGAGCGTTCCTCCGGCTGAGATTGCTCATTTACTTACCTAGCTTCCTTGATAGGTGAGTGCAGGTGCTGGCGGTGGCAATCGGGCGTGTCCCCACGACGTCGGGAGGAGATTCTTCATTAACATAGCGAGGCGGTCCGCCCGTCGGCAAGGCACGCCCGGTCTGAATCGGTCCGCGGCTCGGGAACCGCGTCACTTCGTGGTTGACTGGCACCCATGGCCCCGTTCCCGTGCCCTTCGCCCCGGCCGCCGCGGTGACCGCCGAGCCGGCCGCGGCCGTCCGGCCGCGCAACCGCAAGCAGCTCATCGTCGAAGCGGGCGCCACGGTGTTCAGCGAGCGCGGCTACCACGCGGCGTCCATGGAGGAGATCGCGGCCGGCGTGGGTATCACCGCGGCCGCGCTGTACCGGCACTTCCCGAACAAGTACGCGCTGTTCGCCGAGTGCGCGAACGTCATGGTGGACCGGCTCGTCGCGGCGCTCGGCGACGTGCCCGCGGACGCCGCGTTGGCGGACGTCTTCGCCGCCGTCACCCGGGTCACCGTCGCCCACCGCGGGACCGGTGGCGTGTACCGGTGGGAGGCCCGCTACCTCAACGCCGAAGACCGCCGGGTGCTCCGGGGGAAGTTCGCGCACGTCGTCGGCCGGGTCGCCGAGGCGGTGCGGCGCGAATACCCGCTGCCCGGCGAGCACCTGCGGGCCGTGGCGGCGCTGGGCGCGATCGGGTCCATCACGATGCACCACAACTCGATCGGCCGGCGCCGGGTCGAAGACCTGCTGCGGGCCTCGGCCCTGCGCGTGGCCGCGACCGACACCGTGACGGCCGCCGCGGACGCGCGCCTCGTCGAACTGCCCGCCCGGCCCGTGCCCCGCACGCGGCGCTCGGAAATCCTCGAGGCCGCCGTCCCGCTGTTCGAGCGGGACGGCTTCGCCGCCGTCACCAACGGCATGATCGCCGAGGCCGTGGGGCTGGTGCCGTCCGCGCTCTACCGGTACTTCCCGGGCAAGGCCGACATCCTGGCGGCCGCGTGCCTGCAGGCCGCGGGGCTGCTGGCCCAAGCGGTCGAACAGAACCTCCGCCGGACAATCGGTCCGCACGACGCCTTGGCCGCCCTGACGGCGACGTACGTGGCGTACAGCTTCGAGCACAGCGCCCTCAACAGCGTGGCCGACGCCGAAATCGCCGGCTTGCCGGCCGCCCTGCGCCGCCCCCTGGTCGCCGCGCAGCGCGAGCACATCGCCGTCTGGGAGCAGCACCTGCGGCAGGCCCGTCCGGAACTCGACGCGCGGCAGGCGCGGGTGCTGGTGCACGCCGGCTTCGGGGTGGTGGTCGAGGCCGGACGTCGCTTGCGGTGGCAGGACAGTGCCGAGCACCGGGCCGCCGTGGCCGCTTTGGTGATGAGCGCGCTGGACCTGTGATCCGGGCTGGGGCTCAGCGTGCGGCGGTGCCCGCGGCCTGGCGGGCGCGGTAGGCGCGCATCTTGTGCCGGGCGCCGCAGACGGAGGTCTCGCACCAGCGGCTCACCGCGTTGGGGGAGCGGTCGTAGAACGCCCACTGGCAGTCCTCCGCGCCGCACGTCTTCAGGCGGGACAGGGAACCGTCGAGGCGGGCGGTGACGACGACGGCGAGCACCCGGGTGATCGCCGCGTCCAGGGACGTGGCGCAGTCGCCGGCGAATTCCGCGCCGGGCGGACCCGCCTGCAGGAGCGGACGGGTGCCGGTCCTGGCCAGTTCGCCGTTCAGCACGCTCACCGCGCCGGGCACGCCCGCGCCGCCGCTCAGGAGCTGCCGCAGCGCCTCGCGGAGCCTGCGCACGCGGGTCAGGTCCGCCTGCGCCGGCCGGACCGGGCGGGGCAGCCCCTCGGCTTCCAGCCACGCCACCAGGCCGGCCGGGGTGCTCAGGTCGTCCCGGTCTTCGAGCAGTTCGCGCGTGTTGACCAGGCTCTGGACCAGGGTGAGCGGGGGCGGGGCCGCGGGGCGTGGAACCATGCCTCGACGTTACCACCATTCGTCGGTGTGGGTTACGCCGAAGGCGGGAAAATGCCGAGTGTTTCGGGGTTTAAACATATTTGACCGGGGGTAAGCAGCGTGCTCGAGTTACCAACAGATGGCTTTGCTAGTAACGTCGAGGCTGTCGAACCCGAGGAGGGAGCATCGTGACCGAAACGACCACCGAACCCCGTCCACTGGGCAGGGTCGTGCGCCCGGTGCTGCCGGTGGCCGCGGCCGACCTGGCGGACGGCATGGCGTTCGGCGCGCTCGCGGCCTCCGTCGGCATGGGGGTGCTGGCCCCGGTGGCCATGTCGCTGCTGGTGTTCTCCGGCAGCGCCCAGTACGGCGCGGTCGCCGTCATCGCGCAGCACGGCTCGGTCTGGGCCGCGGTCGGCGCGGCGGCCGCGCTCAACGCCCGCTACCTGCTGATGGGCACCACGATCGCCCCGGCGCTGACCGGGTCCGCCTGGTCGCGAGCGGGGACGGCGCTGCTGATCACCGACGGCTCGTGGGCGATCGCCCAACGCGGGGAAGGGCGTTACGACCTGCGGACCCTGCGCGTGGCCGGGTTGCTGTGCCTGTGCGGCTGGACCATGGGCACCGGGCTGGGCGCCGTCCTCGGCGACGCCATCGGCGATCCCGGGCGGCTGGGACTGGACGCGGCCTACCCGGTGTTCTTCCTCGGCCTGCTGCGCTCGCACCTGAAGAACGCGCGCGCGTGGGGCCTGGCGGTCCTCGGCGTCGTCGCCGCGGCCGCGCTGGTCTTCTGGGCGCCGCCGGGCATCCCGGTGCTGGTGGCCGGGGCCGCGGGCGCCGTGGCGGGCGCGATCCTGGGGGTGCGGCGATGACGTACCACTGGACGATCGTGCTGGCGCTCGGCGTCACCGCGCTCACGTTGCGGGTGGTCGTGCCGCTCGCGGCGGGGGGACGGGAACTGCCCACCTGGCTGCGCAACGCGCTGACCTGCGCCACTCCGGCCCTGATCGCCGGCTTGGTGGTCACCCTGCTGTGGCCGTCCTCGGGTGACGTGTCGTCGCTGCGGACGCTCACCGCGCTGGCGGGGGTCGGCGCCGGGGTCGCCCTGCTGGCGGCCAAGCGGTCCATCCTGACCGCGATGATCGGCGCCGCGGTCGTGACCGCCCTGCTGCGGCTGGCGTTCGGCTGATTCCTTCGTCGGGTGCGGAAGCGCTATCGGAAATCGCAGAAGGAAATCCCGAAGATCGATGATGGCCTCAGGTGACCGGGCTCATCGGTCCTTCGGTTCGGCTGGCAGGCGGCTCGCTATCCCGCCGCGCCGCGATACGCCGAGCTTGGTCAGGAGCCGCCCGACGTGGACGGCGACCGTTTTCGGGCTGACGTAAAGGGCTTCGCCGATCTGGCTGTTCGTCAGTCCCTGCGCGACCAGCTCCGCGACCTGCCTTTCGCGGGCGGTGAGCGTGTCGTCCGCCGCGGACTCGTTGCGGCGACGCGGCTGCCGGGCGTTGACCCGCCGCTGCGTGCGCAGGGCCAGTTCCACCTGCCGCGGCGCTCCGCATGCTTCGAACAGGGCACACGCCTCGCCGAAGTGCTCGCGAGCGCGGTTCACGTCCGCGGCCGCCCCGAACGCGGTACCGGCGACGACGTGGGCCCGGCCTGCCTGCACGCGGTCACCCGCCCCGCGCAACAACTCGACGGCTCGCACGGCGGCGTCCGCCGCGCCGAGGGGATCGGTCAGTGCGTGCGCTCGGGCGAGGTGGGCCAGGCCGGTGCGGCGAGGCAGCCCGGCGGCCTGGGCGAAAGCCCGGCCGGCCCACTCTTCGGCTTTCTTCGCGTGGCCCAGCGACGCTTCGGCGGCTGCGAGGGTTTCGTACCAGTTGCCGCGCTCGACCGGGTAGACCTGCCACAGGTCCGGCCCGCCACCCCCGCGCACCATCAGCTCCACGCACGTGGCCGCGTCACCGGCGAGGAAGCAGGCAACGCCGAGTGTGCCCGAGACCAGGCCGATCTCGGGAAGCTTCGCCTCCTCGGCGAGAGCCAGCGCTTCCTTGCCCAGGCGGACCGCCGCCTCCGCGTCGCCGACGGTGATCGCCAGCATGCAGTGGCTCCGCAACGCGAAGCTGTGCAGCGCGGGGCTGCCGGTCAGGTGCGCCGAATCGCGTTCGTCGGTGAGGTGGCCGGCGGCCCGGTCCAGGTTGCCCAGGACGAGATCGACCCCGCCGAGCATCGAGTACAGGTGCGTCACCACGTGGCTTTGCCCGGCCGCCCGCACGATCCGCAGTGCCCTCGTCAGGTGCCGGACGGCGTCGTCGAGCCGCTCGTGACACAGCTCGGCCGAGCCGAGCAGGGCGATCGTTTCGACCGCCGACGCCAGGTCGGCGTCCCGCGCGGCGTCGACGAGCATCGCCGACTCGTCCAGCCAGGCCACGGTGCGCTCGTCCACCCGGCCGAGCACATGGCTGTGCAGGGCGCACATGGCGAGCGCGCAGGCCACCGGAGGACGGCCGGGATGCCGCCTCGCCGTCTCCAGCGCCTCCGCGGGCCAATCACGGTGGTCCCGCTCGGCCCTGAGCACGACGCCGTTCGCCAAGCCGAGCTTGAGGTCCAGCGCGGCCCGCCCGTGCTGGTCGGCCAGCGTCGCCAGTTCGGCCAGCAGCTGCGCGCGGGCCTCGACGTGCCGGCCCATGAGCCGTTCGATCAACGCGCCGAAGGCCGCGATCCGCGCGTGCTGCTCGGTCAGCTCGGCCGGGAGCAGCTGCCGGAGTTCGTGGAGCGTGGCCCGGCATTCCTCGAACTGCCCGGTCAACCCGTAGGCGTGTGCCCGCATCACCAGCAGCTCCAGCCTGCCCGGATCCAGCCGCAGCGCGGCCTGGAGCCAGTGCACGGCGGCCGCGGGCGCGCGGTGCAGGGCGGCCGCGGCCGCCTCCCGCAGCACTTCGACGGCCGCCGGGTCGCCCGGCGCGGCCGATCGCTCGACGTGGTGCGCCAGTTCCGTGGCCGGCCAGCCGCCCGCGCGCAGCATGGCCGCGGCCCTGGCGTGGGCGGCCACCCGCCAGCCGGCGCCCGCGGCGTCGTAGGTGACCCGGCGGACCAGCGGGTGCCGGAACTGGAACCGGCCACCCGGCTCGGTCACGCGGAGGAGGTCCCGCCGGACGAGATCGTCCAGGACGGGAAGAACTTCGGCGAACTCCGCATCGGCGGTCTTCGCGATGAGGCCGGCGGGGACGCCGTCACCCGCCACCGCGGCGGCTCGGACCACCACCAGCTGCTCGGGTGACAAGGCGTGCAGTTCGGCGAGAAGCGCCGCTTGCACGGGTTCCGGGACCTCGGCCGGCACCGCGCTTTCGACGTCTCCCACGTCGGCGCCGGCGTAGGGACCGGCCAAAGCCTGGACGTAGAAAGGATTTCCGCCGCTGGCCGCGTACAGCTCCTCCTTCCGCGCCGCGTCGCCCGGTACCGGCAGCAGTTCGTCCACCTCGGCGGGCGTCAGCGGTCCCAGCTCGATCCGGAGGACGTCGCCGTGCTGCGCCAGCGCGCGGCGCAGCAGGCTCGGGGCCTGCCGGGGCCGGTGCGCCACGGCCAGCAGCAGCCGGCCCTCCGGCGGCCGGCGCAGCAGGTGGTCGACGACCTCGGCGGTGCCTTCGTCGGCCCAGTGCAGGTCGTCGAGGATCACCACGAGCCCGGTGGGAGCCGCCAGCGTTTCCAGCAGCCCTCGCACCGCGCGGTGCACGCGATACCGTTCGGCGGGCGAGGTTTCCAGCGGTTCGGCCTCGGTGGACAACGCCGGGAACGTGGTCCGCAGCAGGCCGGCCTCACCCGGACCCAGCGCCGCGAGACGGCCGGGGCCGACTTCCTCCAGCGCGGTGCCGAGGACGGAGAACGGCACATGCCGCTCGGCTTCGGCCGCCCGGGCGGACAGCACGAGCCACCCGGCTCGCCGTGCGCGGACCGCGAGCTCGGCGAGCAGCCGGGTCTTGCCCATCCCGGGCTCGCCGACGACCTCGGCCGTCCCGGCGACGCCGGTGGCCGCCTCGGCCAGGAGCTGCTCGAGCTGCCCGAGTTCCCGGTGCCGGCCCACGAACGGCGGTGCCGGAAAGCCGCTGCCGCCCATCGTTCAGGACACCGCCCGTCGCGGGCGCCGTACGCACATCTGCGGATGCTATCGATTCCGGATTCCGCCACGGTGGCCGGGAGCGGACCGAGGAGTCCGCACCACAGGGGGAGCTGTGCACACTGAACGCATCCTGAGCGGTGCGCCGGCGCTCGACGACGTCGTGGCCCGGCTCGGCGAGCGCGGTCCGGGCCGTCTCGTCGCCGCCGTCATCGAGGGCGAGCGGGGAGCCGGCAAGACCACGCTGTGGCGGGACGCGGTGGAGCGGGCCCGCGAGCGTGGCTACCGGGTGCTGGCCTGCCGGCCGGTCGAGCCGGAGGCCGCGTTGCCCTTCGCCGGTCTCACCGATCTCCTCGACGGGGTCGCCGACGCGGAGTTCGGCCGCTTGCCCGATCCGCAACGCCGGGCGCTGGAGATCGTGTTGCTGCGGGCTTCGCCGGACGGCGCGCCGCCGGACCCGCGGGCGGTGAACGTGGCCGCGCTCGGCCTGGTGCGGCTGCTGGCCGGGCGCCGTCCGGTCGTCCTGGCCGTCGACGACACCCAGTGGCTGGACCCGGCGAGCGCCGGCGTGCTCGACCACGTCGCGCGCCGCTCACTCGAGCACGCCGTCGGGCTCCTGATCGTGGTCCGTGCCGGCAGTGCGCCCGCCACACCGGTTCCGTTCGGTCTCGACCGGGACCGGACCCACCGGCTCGCGCTGCCCGCGACCGCTCGCCGGCCACGCCCCGCGTTCGCGAACGGCGTGACCGGTCGTGAGCGCGCGGTGCTCACCCTGCTCGTCGGCGGCCTGACCGCGAACGCGATCGCCCACCGCCTCGGCACCTCGCCCCGCACCGTGCACAAGCACCTCGAGAACCTCTACCGGAAGCTGGGTGCTTCGGACCGGCTCACCGCCGTGCTGCGCGCGCAACGGCTCGGGCTCCTGCCCGGTGCCGGCGAAACCGGCACCGGGCAGCCGAACCGGCCGATCAGCCGTTGACGAGGTAGAACTCCTGGTTCGCCGAACCGGGGAAGCAGGTCCACTGCCGAAGGGTCACCCGATCTGCCGAGGAGAAGTCCGGCACGTCGACGCACCCGCCGCTGCCGCGGTTCTTGATCATGACGCTGCCGTCCGTCCCGGACAGCAGCTGCCACTGCTGCACGGTGGTGGCCTGGCAGAACCACTGCTGCAGGCCGACGCCGTTGTCCAGCCAGCCGTTCTGGGGCTGGATGCACTTGTGGCTGTTCTGGCCCACGATCTCGAAGTAGCCGTTGCCCAGATCGGTGAAGAGGAACTTCGCCGCGGGCGTGTTGTCGCAGTGGTACTGCTGGATCCACGCGCCCGCGCTGTCCGAGCCGCCCCGGACGTTGACGCACTTGCCGCTGTTGCGGTTGTGGGCCTCGTCCCAGAAGGAACCGAGAACACTCATCGGTTTCTGCGCCGCCGCTGTGGTCGCCGCGGTCGCTGTGGTCGCGGCGCTGGCGGCCGAAGCCGCGCCCAGCAACGCCGACACGGTCGCTGCCGTGAGAAGGGCGGCCGTCCGCAGGCGTCTGTTCATGGTGTTCTCCCCTGAATGCCGGAATTCGACGACGCGTTTTCGCGCCGGGGTCAGTCTGTCGGCCGGTCCTGCGGCGGAGACATACGCAAAAGTACGTACGTGACACCGGCGGACCGCGTTCAGCTGACGGCTCCGTCCGCGTCATCCGCAGTTAAGGCAGCGCTGATTGACTTCGGCGTCACCAAACTTTCTTGCGACGAGGACGAATTGACACAGTCAGTGCCTCCCGGCGGCGATCCGCTGGCCGCGTTCACCGCGGAGCTCGGGGAAATCCAGGCCAAGGCAGCGGCGGCACAGGAACGGCTCCGGTCCGCGGCCGCCACCGTGCAGGCGCCGGACGGGGCGGTCTCGGTGACCGTCGGCCCGAGCGGCGTCCTGCAGGACCTCCGGTTCGGTCCCCGTGCGTACTCCCGTTCCCCGCAAGCCCTTTCCGCTCTCGTGATGCAGCTGATCGGCCGCGCGCAGCAGAAGGTCTCGGCCGAGGTCGCCGCCGCGTTCAGCGGCATGGTGGGCGAGAACTCGGCCGCCCGCGAGATGCTCGAGGAGTTCCTGCCGGAACCGGAGCCGGACGAGGGAACGCCCCCGGAGAAGAGCGAGACGTTCATGCCGGAGCAGGAGGCCGAGGACCGGCCGCCCGCGCCGCCGCCGCTGCGGCCGCCGAACCCCCAGCGGCCGCAGCGTGATCAGCCACGACGTCGTCCCCGGCCCGAGCCGGAAGAAGACGACGGCGAAAGCAACCCCTGGTAGGCGGGAGGAGAACCGGTGGTTTCCGGAGCAGGTTTCTCGGTCGACCCGGCCGAGCTGCAGAAGTTCGGCCAGTTCCTGTCGGGCACCACGCAACCGGCGGTGCAGGACGCCGCGAACCGGATGCAGGCCGCCAACGGGTTCGACAACGCGGCGTTCGGCATCCTGCTCGCGCAGGTCCTCGCCGTGCCCTCGCGGATCACCATGGCGGTGATCACCGGCGAGATCGGCAAGCTCGCCGGCGACATCGGCAAGTCCGCCGCCGACGTGAAGAAGGCCGCCGAAACGTACGAGACCCACGACTCGAACACGGCACAGGGCTTGAGCACGTTCGAGACGGAGCTGGGCAAATGACCGTTCCCATCACGGCATCGAACTCCACCACCGGGGCCGGCGTCTTCGACAGCTGGAAGCAGGTGGGCGACTCGATCGGCAAGGTCCGGACCGAACACGGCGGCGACCTCGCGGCCGTCAGCGTGGAGCTGGGCATCAACCTCGTCAGCGCCGTGCTCGACACCGTCGCGTTCGCCATGGACCCGCTCTCGAAGCTGATCGCCGCGGGCCTGGGCTGGCTGATCGAGCACGTCTCGTTCCTGAAGTGGCCGCTGGACCAGGTCGCCGGAAACCCGTCCGAGGCCACGAAGGTCGCCAACGAGCTGCACAAGATCGGCGAGTCGCTGCGCAACACCGGCACCCAGCTCGACGACACGCTCAAGTCGACGATCACCCGGTGGGAGGGCAAGGGCCACGACAGCTTCGTCAAGTCGATCGACGACCGGAAGGGCTGGATCGACGCGAACGCGAAGGCGTCCGACGTCGCCGGCTACATGGTCGAGACCACCGGGGCCCTGATCGGCGCGGTCCGCGCGCTGCTGCGCGACATCATCACGACGATCCTCGGCGACATCATCTCCACGATGCTGATCGCCCTCGCGATGGCCGCGTTCACCTTCGGCGCGTCGATCGCCGTCGGCGTGAGCAAGATCGTCGTGCAGGTCTCGGTCCAGGTGGCGGCGATGGCGGCCAAGCTCGCCAAGGTCGTCGCCTACGCCGGCCGCACCCTGGCCCGGCTCACCAAGCTGTCGAAGCTGGTGAAGCCGAAGCCGGGCAGCACGAACCCGGGCCACGAGATGACGAACCTGCCGCCGAACGGGAACACTGTGCCCAACTTCTCGCGGCCGCTGCCGAAGCCGCCGGGCACCGCGATCACCCACGACGGCCACGGCACCGGCGGCGCCACGCCGAGCACCCGTCCCCCGGGCGACGGTACCGTCCCGAACTTCTCGCGGCCGCTGCCGAAGCCCAAGCCGCCGTCGCCGAAGTCGCACCTGAGCGACCACGACATCTCGACGATCAAGAAGCACGAGGACTGGCTGAAGACCAAGTTCGGGGACAGCTACCAGAAGATGAAGTTCGTCGACGACTGGCTGAAGGCCAAGCACCCGGACTACTACTCGATGCTGAAGGCCCTCTCCGACGCCAAGAGCTCGAAGAACTTCGTGGGCTGGGCGGGCAAGGACATCGTGCAGGTCGACCGCGGCCTCACCGACATCCAGATGCAGGCGGAAGCCGCGTGGGCCGAAGAGGACAAGCAGCAGCAGTCGCAGCCGCAGTAGGACCGGCCGTGGCGGGACAAGGGGTACGGGGTCAGGCCGCCGGGCCCGGGAACGCCGTGACGGCCGCCGCGAACTCCGGGCTGGTGAACGCGCTGTAGTGGTCGCTCGGCACCCGGGTGAACCGGGCGTCCGGCGAGCCGCGGCCAGTGCGTCGGAGGCGGACTGACCGCGGTCCTGGTCGGCACGCGGCGATCGCGCGGGCCGGCTGGGTACCGCGGACCGGCGGGATCACCGATCCGCGCCGCACGGCCACGGTGTCACGCGGCCCTGGTGATCACCGTGTGTCCGGTGGGGTACCCGAACGTGGAGGTCAGAGGCTGCGTAGGCTGGTCGGCACGTGGACGACAAGGAGCCCCGTGAGCAACTCCCGCACGGCGACCATCTCGCTCGACCAGTTCATCGCCGCGCCGCCGGCGAAGGTGTGGCGCAGCCTCACCGAACCCGAACTCCTCGCGCGCTGGTGGGCGCCCGGTGACGTCGCCGCCGTCGTCGGCTACAAGTTCCACCTCGAGATGCCCGGCTGGGGCTCGGTGCTCTGCGAGGTGCTGGAGGTCAAGCCCTACGAACGGTTCGTGTTCACGTTCAACGGCAACTGGACGCTGACCTGGCGCCTGGTCGCCGAAGGCAACGGCACCCGGCTCCTGCTCGACCACTCGGGCTTCGACCTCGACGACAAGCGCGGTCACGACGCCTTCCAGCGGATGGGACCGGGCTGGCGGGACGTCGTCCTCCCGCGCCTGGCCGCGGTGGCCGTGGAGCTGCCCTGAGCGCCGCTCAGCCGACGGCCGTCGCGGCGGCGTACCGGTCGACGAGCCCGGCCAGCCGGTCCACCTGCTCGACCTCCGGTGACCAGCAGTAGAGGATCACCTCGTCGGCCCCCAGTTCCTCGAACCCGCGCAGTCCCGCGCGGATGCTTTCCTCGGTCGTGAGCATCCCGGCCACCATCCAGTGCGAAGCGCCCACGATGGCGTAACAGTCGCTGATTGCCGCCTTCGCCGCCGCGACGGTCTCGTCCGAGCCGAACGCGACGTTCAGCTGGCCGACGTTGCGGGGGCGCCCCGGCCGGCCCAGCTCGGCCCATTCGCGTTCGACGGCGCGGAACAGGTCGCCCGCCCACGGTGCCGGCGCTGCGCACAGCAGCCCGTGGCCGAACCTCGCGACCCTCGCCAGCGCGGCGGGCGCGAACGCCCCGAAGAGGATTTCCGGCCCCTCGGGGCGAAGCGGGGCGGGCCCGACCGGCCCGATCCCGCAGTCGGCGAGCTTGCCCGCCCACAGTTGCCGCAGCGCCGTGAGCTGCTCGTCCAGCCGGCGACCCCGCCCTTCGAGCGGGGCGCCGGCCGCGGTGAAGTCGTCGGTCCGGCTGCCCACTCCGATACCGAGGGTGAACCGGCCGCCGGCGATCCGGTCCAGGGTCGCGACCTGGGTGGCCAGCAGGGCCGTGTCGCGCAGCGGGCCGATCAGCACCTCGGTCTGGAGCCGGATCCGCGAGGTCGTCGCGGCGATCGCCGCGAGGGTGACCAGCGGCTCAGGGTTGTGCCAGATGAGCCGGTCGAGCAGGCCGAGCGTGCTGAACGGCCCGGCGTCGGCCCGCCGGCCCCAGTCGAGCAGCTCATCGGGGGCGTCCCCCGGCAGTCCGATACCGATTTTCACCGGAGTCTCCCTTCTCCGCGAGGCTGGTGGGTCCGTGCGCCAGTGCCGACCCGGCGGTAAAGTGCGGAGGATCGATTGCGGTCGAGGAAAAGGGCGGGCGAGCATGGCCGACGACGTCCGGGCGATCCGGCTCGACGAGTTCCTGCCCTATCCTCCCGACCGCGTGTGGCGGGTATTCGTCGAACCGCGGTTGCTGGCGAAATGGCTGATGCCGCAGGATTTCCAGCCGAAAGTCGGGCACCGCTTCACGATTGCCGCGCAAGCCGTTCCGGCCACGAAGTTCGGCGGCACGATCCATTGCCAGGTGCTGGCGATCGAGCCCGGGCAGATGTTGCGGATCAGCTGGGAGGACCACGGCCCGAGCGGCGCGCGCTGCACCGCCACCTGGCGCCTGGAAGCCGAGGGCCGCGGCACGCGGATCTTCCTGGACCACGAGGGCTTCGACCCGGACAACGAACTGCAGCAGCGGGCCCGCCGGATCATGGGTGGTGGCTGGCGTTCGTGGCTGTTCAGCCGGCTGGCGGCGGTGCTGGCCGACCCGGCCGCGTCGCCGGAGGGCGCGGCCTAGTCCTGGCCCTCTTCTTCCTCCACCGCGGCGCGCAGGAGCTGCATGCGCTCCTTCCAGTAGGCCTCGTACGGGTGCAGCCACTCGGAGAGTTCCCGCATCGGCGCCTGGTCGAGCGAATAGAGCCGTTCGCGGCCGACCTTGCGCGTGGTCACCAACCCGGAAACGAGCAGAACCTTGAGGTGCTCGGACACGCTCGGGCGGGCCATGTCGAAATGCTCGGCGAGGCTGTTGACCGACTGCGGCCCCTGGAGGAGCAGCTGCAGCAACCGGCGGCGGGCCGGGTTCGCCAGCGCGGGGAAGACGGCGTCGAGCGACGAGTCGTCGCCCGCGGTCGACGTGCTTCTCGAGCTCCGCGCCATCTTCTTCAGCCCCTACCAGCACCAGTCGCGGCGGACAGCTGCCCGCCGGTCCTGCTAGATTATCAGTAGGGAGTGTCCTACGTGTCAATCCGGTGGATGCCCGAACGGGGGACCCCCGGCCGTGCGTGACGGCGCGGATCACCACGTGACGGGGAGGGTTTCCGGGCCGCGCACCAGGCGCGCGACCTTCCAGGTGACCTCCTCCGGCGCGACGGCCAGTTCGAGACCGGGGAACCGCCGGAGCAGGGCCGCTATGGCCAGCTCGAGTTCGGCCTTCGCCAGCAGCGCGCCCATGCACCGGTGCGGACCGTAGCCGAACGTCAGGTGCTGCTCCCGGGCGATCTCGAGATCGAGCGCGTCGCCGTCCGGGAAGACCTCGGGGTCCCGGTTCGCGGCCGACAGCTGCGTGTACACGGCTTCCCCGCGGCGGATGAGGACGCCGCCGACTTCGACGTCCTCCGTGGCGACTCGGGCGAAGCCGCCGGGGCTTTCGAGCGGGATGAACCGCAGCAGTTCGTCCAGCACCCGGGGCAGCGGAGGTCCCGCGCCCCGGTTCAGCTCGGCGTAAACACCGTCGCGCAGCAGCACGAACACCATGTCGGCGAGCTCGTTGACGGTCGTTTCGTGGCCGACCACGAGCAGCGTGATCCCGAACGTGACCAGCTCCTGCTCGGTGAGCTTTCCCTCGGCGTCGGTGGCCCGGACCAGCGTGCTGAACAGGTCGTCGGCCGGTTCCCGTCGCTTGAGCTCGGCCAGCCGGTGCAGGTACTCGGTGAGGCTCCGGAAAGCCGCGAAAACCTCCTCGGGCGGGAACGCGGTGACCGCCATCACGATGTCGGACCACACGCGGAACTGATCGCGATCGGCGAACGGCACGCCGAGGATTTCGCAGATGACCGCCACCGGCAGGGGGAGCGCGAGTCCGGCCATGAGGTCCGCCGGCGGACCCTCGGCCGCCAGGGTGTCGAGGAGGCCTTCCACCTGTTCGGCGATCCACGGCCGGAGCCGGTCCACGCTGCGGACGCTGAACGCGGGACCGGCGAGCAGGCGCAACCGGCTGTGCCGGGGCGGGTCCATGCTCATGATCATGCTGGGGTCCCGCACGATCTCGGGCTGCTGCCGGGGCAGGTCCATGGTCAGGGTGGCCGCGCGGCTGAACCGCGCGTCGGACAGGACGAACTTGGTGTCCTCGTAGCCGGTGACGAGCCAGGCGTCCCCGCCGAACGGCATGCGGATCCGCGCCACCCGCTCGGATTCCTGCAGCTTCCGGTAATGGCCGTCGAGTTCGAGCGCGACGGTGGGGCCGAAGGGGAAGGGGTGCGGTGCCCGCCCGGTCATCGGACTTCCTTTCGGCGCAGCTCGAGCAGCGCGAGCCCGAACGACGTCGGATGCGTGTCCACAATGGTCAGTCCGGCTCGTCCGGCGAGTTCGCTGTACTCGGCGAAGCTGCGCTCCTTGCCACCGGAGAAGATCAGCATCATCAGGTCCAGCCGGGCCAGGCTGGCCTGGTCACCGTCGCCACCGACGACGGTTTCGACGACGAGGATCCTGCTGTCCGGCCCGAGTACCTCGGAACCCCGGCCGAGAATGCGCACGACGTCGTCGTCGGGCCAGTTGTGCAGGACGTTCATGACGACATAGGTGTCGGCACCCTCGGGCCAGCGCCCGAAGAACGTTCCCTCGGCGAACCGGGCCCGGTCCGCCACGTCGGACTTCGCCAGGTGGGCCCGCGCGGTCGCGATCCCCGCCGCGGTGTCGAAAACGGTGCCGACCGCTTCCGGCGCCTCCCGCAGCACGGCTTCCAGCAGCAGCCCGTGCCCGCCACCGACGTCGACCAGGTTCCGGGCCGACGGCCACGGGAACGCCTCGACGATGCTCGCGAGGGAGATGCGTGTCTTGTGCGCCATCGCCTTCTCGAACGACGCCGACAGGTTCGGGTCCTGCGCCAGGTCGGTCCAGACGTCCCGCCCGAACAGCTTCTCGTACGCAGGTTCGCCGGTCCGGACCGCGTCGATCATCAGCACGGTCGCCTGGTCGAGCTTGGCCATCGCGTTGTTCATCAGCCACCACTCGCGCATGCCGACGGGGTTGTCCGAGACCATGAGCTCGGCCAGCGGTGTCCTCCGGAACGTGCCCGGGCCCGCGTCGATGGTGAAGATCCCGATCGTCACGAGGTAGTGCATCAGCCGGCGCAGCGCGTCGCTGTCGACCTGTTCGCCTGCCTCGCCGAGTCCCTTGAGCAGGCCTTCGAGCGAGGTGCCACCGGGAGCGACGAGATCGGCCAGGCCGAGGGTCGCCGCGGTGCGGATGGCCCACGGCGCCACCGTGTCGGTGAGTTCCACCATTCTGACGAAAGCGCTCTCACGCTGGATGTCCGGTGTGTCGGGCACGAGACGGTCTCCGTTCCGGCGGCCGGTGATCAGGTCAGGAACTCGCGCGCCGGGTTCGCGCGCGGGTAGGTCCGCAGGTAGTCGAGGAACACGGCGAGGTTGCCGTCGCGGTCGGTCAGCAGCCCCGGCTGGAAGTGGATGGTGTCGAAGATGTCGGAGTCGTCGGAGTAGAACTCCATCTGGGCGGCGAAAACACGCTGGAGGGCCTCCTGCGCGGCCTCCTCGGACTCGTCGTCGCCCTTGCGGACCCCGTAGACGAAGAACGAGTCGGTCCGGCCCGGCGCCGGCAGGCTCGGCGACGTCATCCAGAAGTACCACCGGCCGTCGAGGAGCCCGGTCTGGAGGAACAGGTTCGGCCCGTGGATGTCGATGCGCACGTCGTAGGCGTTGCCGTTCGGCATCGAACCGATCAGGTCGTAGCCGTGGGAGTGGGCGGTGCGGCGCACGGTGTCGTCGGGCGGCACGGCGAGGTCGAAGCCGTGGGGGAGCGTCAGGTGCTGCAGGTCCAAGGTGTGCGCCGAGACCATCCACGGTTCCATCGCCAGGTGGCCGAACCGGCCGCGGGCCGCCCGGATTTCGGTTTCGGGGCAAGGCAGCCGCGGGATCTCGAAGAACGGCTCGGTACCGTTGAAGGCCCAGAC
This sequence comes from Amycolatopsis vastitatis, assembly GCF_002234595.1. GTDB lineage: Bacteria > Actinomycetota > Actinomycetes > Mycobacteriales > Pseudonocardiaceae > Amycolatopsis > Amycolatopsis vastitatis. The sequence goes on along the minus strand of NZ_NMUL01000021.1, from coordinate 174,554 downwards.
GACCCCGAAGGCCTCGGTCGTCGGGAACCGGAACAGCCGGGCACCCTCCGGGACGGGGTCGCCGCTGCCCGTCCGGCGGCACAGCCCTTCGGCGTCATAGGTCCAGCCGTGGAACGCGCAGCGCAGCCTGCCACCGGTCACGGAGCCGACGGTGAGGTCCGCGCCCAGGTGGAGGCAGTAGGCACTGACCACCGCGGCCCGGCCTTCCCCGTCCCGGAAGGCCACGACACGGCCGCCCAGGAACTCGGCGCCGACCACGGTGCCGGGTGGCAGGTCCTCGGCCATGCAGATCGGGTACCAGCTCTGGGTGTAGAGCCCGTCGTCGCCTTCGTGCGGCAGGTGCTTTCCCAACGGGCGCCGCTGCGGGGCGGAGTTCGTCATCGGGCGCCTCCCCATCGGTCGGTCCCGGCCGGTCGCGGCTCGGGTTCGCGCATCTTCGGGATCGTCCCGTTCGGCCGGCGGCTGGCGGCGAGCAGCGGGGAGACCGACAGGATCGGCGGGTCGCTGACCCGGCGTGGCCGGAGGACGATCTCGACGTCGGTCTCGGCCGGACGGCCGCGCTGAACGCGGATCGGCCCCCAAGAGCCGACCCGGCACTGGTCTGGCCGTACTTCGGTCAGCGCGGCTTCGACAGCGGCGTCGGCGGGCAGGCTCATCACGAGCGCCATGTAGCTGCCGTCCACGGCGATCCGGAGATCCGCCTCGGCCGTGCCGCGCACGAGGGTGCAGGCCGCGGGCCACCCCTGGGGGATGCCCGACTCGAACAACCCGACGAGGGCCAGGTGCCCGGCAGGCAGGCCGCTGAGCCGGATCCGCAGCGGCGGCCCCCGCCGGGGCCCGGCCGGGACGGACCCGGTCAGCACCTCCTCGAGCGGCAGGGTCGCGAGATCGCGGGCGAGCCGCCGGAAGTGCCGGGGCGAGGTGCCGACCAGCCGGGTGAACTGGGTGGTGAAGGTGCCGTGGCTGGAGTAACCGACGTCCATGCAGATCGTGGTCACGTTCGCCTTCGTCCCCAGCAGCAGCCGCTTGGCCTCGGCGATCCGCAGGGCCGCGAGGAACCGCGCCGGGGTGGCCGACGTGATCTGGCGGAACACCCGGTGGAAGTGGAACGGGCTGAGACACGCGACGCGCGCGAGCTCGTCGAGTGAATGCGTACCGCCGAGGTCGGCCTTGATCCGCCGCAGTGCCTGCCCGACCGCCCACAGGTGGGCGTCCTCGGACGTGCCCGTGGCCTCCCGCGTCTTCACCAGCGCTCCCAACGTCTTGGCAGGCCGTCTCCGGCCGCGGCGGAGGATCAGGACCTCGTGGTGCCGGACGGCGCCGGGTCGGGCCACATCGACGCCCACCCACCGGCGGCGCCCTGCGCTTCCCGGAGGAGGTCGGGGATCTTCGCGACGTCGAACACCCCCCAGTGCTCGACGATCCGGTTCCCGTCGAAGCGGAAGGTGTTGGAGCCGCCGACGGCGAACTTCTTGCCGGTCGCGGGGATGCCCATGAACTCGCCGGTGTGCGAAAAGTGCAGCTCGATCGCCTGGGCCAGGAAGTCGCCTTCGCAGACCGAAACCAGCACCTCGACCTTGGTCGTCGTCAGCGCGTTCGCCGCTTGGCCGAACCGGTGCGCGACGCCGTCCCGTCCCGGCGGGTCCCACGGCGGGGCGAAGTGGTCGACGAATTCGGGGGCCAGGACGTCCTGGATCACCGCGAAATCCTTCGAGAACAGGACGGCGCCGCGGAAGCGCCGTACGATCTCCTCGCGCTCGGCCTTCGTCCGGGCCAAGTCGTCCATGTCGCCTCCCGTGGTCACGCCGTGGCGTCGAGCAGGGTCCGGTCGACCAGCCCGATCTGCTCGAGCAGGGAGATCGTGTCGGCGACCCCCCAGTGCTCGACGACTTTGCCGTCGGCCAGCCGCAGCTGGCCCATCAGCGCGCACCGCACCGCGCGCCCGGTCGGCCCGATATTCAGGTACGGGCCGGAATGGGTCGCCGAAACGGTGAGCCGCGTGCTGACGAGATCGCGCTCGGCGATGATTTCCTCGATTTCGATGTGGATGTCGGGAAAGGCGGTGATGAATCGCTGCATCTCGGCACCGACATCCGCGGCAGGCAGTGTGCCGTCCCGCCCGTGGTGCACCATTTCCGGGGCCCAGTAGCGCATCATCGCCGACACGTCCCGGACGTTCCAGGCATCGACCAGCCGCTGCACAACGGCCTTGTTGGCGGCCGGCCGGTTCGCGTCGGATGTCATCCGAATCCCCCCGAATCCGCGTCGATGGCGGTCGTCGAATCACAGCCATCTGACCACAGCGGAGCGGGCAAGGGTTCTCCGAGATTGTCGAAACAGCAGGCCTTGACGAGCCACGACGAGCCGTCGACACTGGGGCCGGCTCCCGTCCGTTCGTCGCCACTGGGGAGGACGGTCCACGCATGCCGATCATCGATTCCGTCCGGCCGCGCCCGCGCGCGGCGCCGATCCCGGCCGAGGGGCAGGACGGGCTCTTCACCCAGACCTGGTTCCCGGTCTGCCTGAGCGCCGACCTGCCGCCCTCGGGCGGAATCGTGGGTGCCGAACTCCTCGACGGCCGGGTGGTCGCGGTGCGTTCGGCCGCGGGCGAGGTCGCGGTGCTCAGCGCGTACTGCGTCCACCTCGGCGCCGACCTGGCCGTGGGGAGCCTCGACGGCGAAGGGATCCGGTGCGCCTTCCACGGCTGGCAGTACGGAATGGACGGACGGTGCCGGTCGGCGGGCCCGGGCCGTGAGGCAGGCCTGTTTCGCTTCCCCGCCGTGGAGAAGTACGGGATCGTCTGGGCGTTCAACGGGATCGAACCGTTGTTCCCGATCCCCGGGACCGCGCAGCCGGAGCCGGGGTTGCCGTCGGTGGACCGCGCGGTCGCGTTCGACCAGCGCCTCGCCGTCGACCCGTGGGTGGTCGCCGCGCAGACCCTCGATCTCCAGCACTTCTCCCTGCCGCACGAGGGAAAGTTCGTGGAGGACCCGAACGATTCCTTGTCGTGGACCGACTTCTCGGTGGGGTACCGCTACCACGCGCTGATGCCGGGCGGCGAGGAGTACAAGGTCTGGGCGTCCATCCACGGGAGCAACATCTTCTGGCAGCACGGCACACTCGACGGCCGGTGGTTCCGGTGGATCACCGGGATGTCGGCGCCGCGGACGGGGACGACGGCGTCGTTCTTCAGCTGGGGCACCCAGCGGGTGCCCGGTGAGCCACCGGACGCGGCGGAGGCGTTCCTGACCAAGGTCCAGATGTTCATGCTCAACCTGCTGGCGGAGGATGCCCCCGTCCTGACGACGATCCACTACACGCCGGGACTGCTGACGCCGGCGGACCGGGCCCTCGCGGAGTTCTTCGGCTACCTGCGCCGGTACCCGCGCGCGAATCCCGCGCGCCAGTACCTCCGGTGAAGCGGATGACCGCGCCGTGGCGGAGCCTCCGGCGCCGGGTGCTGACCCCGGATGTCGCCGAAACCCGGATTTCGCGTCGTGGCTTCCACGTCAAGGACGACGCGGCCACTCGGCTGCTGGAGGCCATCGGCGAGTCGTTCCTGCACGGTTTCGCCGTCGCGGCCGAGGCGCGCGGAGCCGAGGACGTCCCCGATCCGCTGGACCAGGTCGCGGTGCGGATGCGAGGGTTCTGCTACGAGGGCGCGGCGATGGCGTTCGCGATCCGCGACGGCCTCTCGGCGCGAGGCCGGAACACGCCGCGATTCGTTGCGGGACCGGGGGAACCTCACCTGTACATGGCTTACGTCGGGATCGGCTGGGCGCTGGCGAGGCTCCCGCGGTTCCGGCACGCGCGAGTGCTCGCCGCGGCGAGCGATCCGGTGCTGCGCTGGCTCGTTCTCGACGGTTACGGGTTCCACCAGGCCTACTTCCACACCGCGCGGTACGTTCACCGTCAGGTGCGCGACGCTGCGGTCCCCCGCGTGAGCAGCACGGGCGCGGCGTATTCGGGCCGGGCGATCGACCAGGGCATCGGGCGGGCGCTGTGGTTCGTCGGGGGAACCGACCCGGCCCGGGTGGTGGAGCTCATCGGCGGATTCGACGGCGATCGGCGCGCGGATCTCTACAGTGGAGCCGGTCTCGCGGCGACCTACGCGGGTGGTGCGGATCCCGGGGAGCTGGCCGAACTGGCCGAGCGCGCCGGCGAGTACCGCCCGCAGCTCGCCCAGGGAAGCGCGTTCGCCGCCGAAGCCAGGGCGCGCGCCGGCCTCCTCGTGCCGGAGACCGAAAGCGCTTCGAGAGTGCTTTGCGGGATGTCCGCGGCCGACGCGGCGGAACTGGCCAGGGACACGAAACCAGGCCCGTCGGCGGATTGCGCCGTTCCCGCCTATGCGCAGTGGCGGACGCGCGTCGCCGAGGAGTTCGCCTCGCTGGGCGGATGACGGTCGCCCGATCCCGTCCGGCGGCAACGGGCTCGGGCAATGTCAGAGAACACCGCGATCGCGGGCGGGTGCAGGCTGGTCGGAACTGGCGGACCTTTTCCCGTTCGGGGAAGGGATAGAGGGGAGATCGTTGCAGTGTCCCGGTTGCGCAGATCGGTCCCGGCCATGGCGGCGATTCTGCTCGCGCTGTCGCTTTTCTTCGTCGTCGACGGCCAAGTCGCCGCTCAGGACCCGGCTCCGCCGGCCGGAGGCTACCGTTTCCAAGAGCTGCCGATCGCGTACCCGCCCGGGTACGAACGCCTGCCGAAGCGCACGGTCCGGGAGGTCAACCCCGCGTACACGCGCATCAGGTCGTGGATTTCCTCGGTGGGCGCGGCGATCGCGGTCAACGACCTGACCGGGCACGGCCGCGGCGACGGGATGTGCTTCGTCGACACGAGAACCGACGCCGTCGTGGTCACCTACACCCCGACCGCACCCGAGGCGGACCGGTTCACCCCGTTCGTGCTGGATCCGGCGCCGTTGCCGATGGACGCGGCCATGGCGCCGATGGGCTGTGTCCCCGGCGATTTCAACGGTGACGGCGGGATGGACCTGCTGGTCTACTACTGGGGTCGCACGCCGGTCCTGTTCCTGGCCAAGGCGGGGGCGCCGGCTCCCGCGGCGGCTTCCTACCTCCCCAGGGAGCTGGTGGCCAACGAATCCGCGGACGGCGGCTACCACGGCCCGCGGTGGAACACCAATGCCGTCGGTGTCGGTGACTTCGCGGGCGACGGCCGGCCCGCGCTGTTCGTGGGCAACTACTTCCCCGACTCCGACGTGCTCGATCCCCATGGCCGCAACAACGTCCAGATGAACACGTCGCTGTCCAGCGCGGGCAACGCGGGCGGCGCGCACGTGTTCCGCTGGTACGCCGGGACCGCGGGTGACCAGCCGACGGCGACCTACGTGCCCGAGCCGAACGCGGTCCCGTACGAGGCGTCGACCGGCTGGACCCTGGCGATCGCCTCGGCGGACCTGACCGGCAGCGGCCGCCAGGACGTCTACGTCGCGAACGACTTCGGGCAGGATTTCCTGCTGCACAACGTATCGGCGGCCGGCCACATCCGCTTCTCGGTGGTGCGCGGCGAGCGCACCCCGGTGACACCGAAGTCGTTCGTCCTGGGCAACGACTCGTTCAAGGGCATGGGGATCGACTTCGCGGACCTGAGCCGGCGGGGACGATTCGACATGCTGGTCAGCAACATCACCACGGCGTGGGGCCTGGAGGAGAGCAACTTCGTCTGGGTGAACCAGGCCGACAGCGACGCCGCGATGGCCAAGGACCTGGGCGCCGGCACCGCGCCGTTCCGGCAGGAGGCGCAGGAGTACGGGCTGGCTTGGTCCGGCTGGAGCTGGGACGTCAAGGCCGCCGACTTCCGCAACACCGGCGACCTGGACGTGGTCCAGACCGTCGGCTTCGTGAAGGGCGACACCGACCGGTGGGCGTGGCTGCAGGAACTGGCGATGTCGAACGACAACCTCCTGGTGAACCCGGCGATGTGGCCGCACGTCGAACCCGGTGACGACATCGCCGGGCACCAGCCGCTCGCCTTCTACGCCAGGGGCGACGGCGGGAAGTACGTCGACATCAGCGCGCCGCTGGGCCTCGCCGTCCCGACTCCGACGCGGGGCATCGCCATCGCGGACACCACGGGGACCGGCGCACTCGACTTCGCGGTCGCCCGGCAGTGGGAGGCGCCTGCCTTCTACGCCAACCAGTCGCCCGGCCGTGGGGCGTACCTGGATCTGCGGCTGTACCGGCCTGCCGGCGGAACCGGTGGGATGACCGCGACCGGTACGCCGGCCTACGGCGCCACCGTCAGGGTCACCACTCCGGACGGCCGAACGCGACTGTCCCAGCTGGACGGCGGCAGCGGGCACAGCGGGAAGCGTGACTTCGGAGTCCACTTCGGACTCGGCGCGGCAGCCGGCCCGGTCGAGGTGCAGGTCGACTGGCGAGACGGGGCGGGGGTTCAGCACCGGCAGACGCGGCCGCTCGAGCCCGGCACCCACACGTTCCTGCTGACCGACGGTGTCCAGGAGGTCCGGAGCCGATGACAGCCACAGTTCCCACCCGGTCGCCCGAGGCGCCGGAGAAGACGCTCGCCCCGCCGGCGCCGAAGACGTCGCCCATCCCTGACGCGCGGTATCTGGCGCTGCGGAACTTCGCCATCTCGATCAGCGTGTTCAACGTGCTGGGCTACACGGTGCTGGGGTTCGAGCAGCCCTGGCTGTGGCCGGTCATCGCGGTCGCGGCGGGCTACCTGACCGAGCTCGTCTTCGAGCTGGTCAGCGCCTGGGCCTGGCGCCGTCCGGCGCGGTTCACCGGGCGCGGGGCGCGCGGGGTGTACGAGTTCCTGCTGCCCGCGCACATCACCAGCCTCGCGGTGAACATGCTGTTGTACGCGAACAACCAGATCTGGCCGGTGATCTTCGCGGTGGTCGTCGGCGTCACGGGCAAGCACGCGTTCCAGGCACCGATCGGCGGCAAGCTGCGGCACTTCATGAACCCGTCGAACTTCGGGATCACGGTCGCCCTGCTCTGCTTCGGCTCGTGGGTCAGCATCGCGCCGCCGTACGAGTTCACCGAGAACGCCAACACGTTCTTCCGGATCATGATCCCGCTGATCATCGCGACCGCCGGGGCGGTGATCAACGCCGCGCTCACCCGCCGGATCCCGTTGATCGCGGGCTGGATGGGCGGGTTCGCCATCCAGGCACTGATCCGGCACTGGATCTGGGACGTCTCGTTGAACACCGCGCTCGGCGTGATGTCCGGGGTCGCGTTCGTGCTCTTCACCAACTACATGATCACCGACCCGGGGACCACGCCGTCGAAGCCGCGCGCGCAGTTCGTGTTCGGCTCGGCCGCCGCCGTGGTCTACGGCGTCCTCATGGTGCTGAACGTGGTCTACACGCTGTTCTTCGCCGTGTCGATCGTGTGCGCGCTGCGCGGCGCCGGCTGGTGGATCGCCCGGGCGCGGGAACGGCGTGGCGACGGCGACGCGGCGGCCGGTGCGGCGGCATGAACCGGGCCAGGATCGCGGTGGTCGGCATGGCCTGCCGTTACCCGGACGCCGACACGCCGGACCGGCTGTGGGAGAACGTGCTCGCCGGCAGGCGCGCCTTCCGCCGGCTGCCGGACGTCCGGACGCGCCTCGACGACTACTACGCACCCGACCCGGACGTGCCAGACCGGTTCTACGCGGCGATGGCCGCCGTCCTCGAGGGTTTCGAGTTCGACCGCGTGCGCTACCGGATCGCGGGAAGCACCTACCGGTCGACCGACCCGGTGCACTGGCTGGCCCTGGACACCGCGGCGAAGGCCCTCGAGGACGCCCGCCTGCCGGGCGGGGCGGGGATCCCGGCGGAAAGCACGGGTGTCGTCGTCGGCAACACGCTGACCGGCGAGTTCAGCCGGGCGAACGTGCTGCGCCTGCGGTGGCCGTATGTCCGCCGGACCGTCGCGGCGGCGCTGCGCGAACTGGAGTGGACCGGCGATCGCCTCCGGCCGTTCCTCGACGAGCTCGAGCGCCGGTACAAGACACCGTTCCCGGAGATCGACGAGGACAGTCTCGCCGGTGGCCTCGCCAACACCATCGCGGGCCGGATCTGCAACTACTTCGACTTCCGCGGGGGCGGGTACACCGTGGACGGCGCGTGCTCGTCGTCTCTGCTTTCGGTGGCCACGGCGTGCACGGCGCTCGCCGACGGGGACCTCGACGCGGCGATCGCGGGCGGGGTCGACCTGAGCATCGATCCCTTCGAACTGGTCGGATTCGCGAAGACCGGCGCGCTCGCGCGAGACGAGATGCGGGTCTACGACCGCGGTTCGAACGGGTTCTGGCCCGGCGAAGGGTGCGGGATGCTCGTGCTGATGCGGGACGAGGACGCCGTCGCCCGCGGGCTTCGGCGGCACGCGACGATCGCGGGGTGGGGCTACTCGTCGGACGGTGCCGGCGGCATGACCCGTCCCGAGGTCGCCGGCCACCGGCTCGCGCTGCGCCGGGCGTACCGGATGGCCGGGTTCGGCATCGGGGACGTCGGCTACCTGGAGGGCCACGGGACCGGTACCGCGGTGGGGGACGCCGCCGAGCTGTGCGCACTCGGGGAGGCACTGAGCGAGGCCGGGCCCGGTGTGGCACCGGTCGCCATCGGCACGGTCAAGGCGAACATCGGCCACACCAAGGCAGCCGCGGGGGTGGCCGGGCTGATCAAGGCGGTGCTGGCGGTCCGCCACGGCTTGATCCCGCCGGTCAGCGGCCACTCCGCCGCCCATCCGGAGCTGACCGGGGACCGGCCGGTGCTCCGCGTGCCCGACGCGGCCGAGCCGTGGCCGGGTGGCGGGCCGCCACGGGCCGGGGTGTCTTCGATGGGTTTCGGCGGGATCAACGCGCACGTCGTGGTAGAACACGCCGACGGTGCCGGGACTTCTCCGGCGGCCGCGCGGACGCTGGTGCGATCGCGGCAGGACGCCGAACTGCTCCTGCTCGACGCCGAAACCCCGCTCGAGCTGGCTGCCGAGGCCCGGCGGCTGGCGGGAACGGCGGACATGGTGTCCTTCGCCGAACTGGGCGACCTCGCGGCGGCGCTGGCCCGCGGGCTTTCCGGCGGACCCGTTCGCGCGGCGGTCGTGGCGGGCACACCCGCCACGACCGGGGACGCACTGCGGCTGCTCGCCGACGCCGTGGCGGACGGCAGCCGGGAGCTGGTCGATCCCCGGCGCGGGATTTTCCTGGGGAGCGGGACGAGCCGGCCCCGGATCGGGTTCCTGTTCCCCGGCCAGGGGGCGGGCCGGCGCGGAGACGGTGGCGCGCTGCGGCGCCGGTTCGCCGCCGCCGACCGGCTGTACGAGTGTGCCCGGCTTCCGGTGGACGGCGACCTCACGGCCACAGAACTGGCCCAGCCCCGCATCGTGACATCGTCGGCCGCCGGGCTGCGCGTCCTCGGCGAGCTGGGGATCGAAGCGGCCGCGAGTGCCGGGCACAGCCTGGGCGAGCTGACCGCGCTGCACTGGGCCGGCGGTATGGCCGAGGACGTCCTGCTCCGGATCGCCGAGGCGCGCGGCCGGATCATGGCCGCCACGGGGATCGGCGACGGCACGATGGCGGGGATCGGCGCGTCCCCGGACCAGGTCCGGCCGCTGCTGGCCGGCGAGCCGGTGACGATCGCCGGCTACAACGGGCCGCGGCAGACCGTCGTCTCCGGGCCGAAGGACGCGGTCTGGGCGGTGAGCATGCTGGCGGCCGACCGCGGGTTCACGGTCAGCCCCATCGCGGTGTCCCACGCGTTCCACTCCGCCGAGATGGGCCCGGCGGGCACCCGGCTGCGCGCGTGGCTGGACGAGAAGGCCGGCTTCCGCCGCTTGCGGCGCACGGTCTTTTCGACGGTCACGGGAGTGCGCCTGCCTCCCGGCACGGACTTGCCCGAGCTGCTGGAGCGGCAGATTCTCGCGCCGGTCCGGTTCGCGGACGCGGTGACCGCACTCGCCGGGCACTGCGATCTGCTGCTGGAGGTGGGGCCTGGCCGGACGCTGACCGGTCTGGCCGCCCAGATCGCGCCGGAGTGCCCGGCGGTGGCGCTGGAGACCGACAGCCGTTCCCTCGGCGGGCTGCTGCGCGGGGTGGCGGCGGCCTACGCGCTCGGCGCGCCCGTGGCGGTGCGTGCGTTGTTCGACGGGCGGTTCACCCGGCCGTTCCCCCTGGACAAGGAGTTCAGCTTTCTCGCGAACCCGTGCGAGGCGGCGCCGGTCGATCACGGGAGCGTCGAGCAGGCGGCCATCGAGCGCGTCGAGCCGCTTCCGCCGTCCGGCGGCCGGGGGAACCCGGTGGACGTGCTCCGGCGGCTCGCGGCCGAACGCGCGGAACTGCCGCTCGACGCCGTCGGGGCGGACACCCATCCCCTCGACGACCTGCACCTCAGTTCGATCACCGTCGGCCAGATCGTCGGCGACGCGGTTCGCGAGCTCGGCATCGGCGCGCCCGTGTCGGCCACGGCTTATGCCACGGCCAGCCTCACCGACCTCGGCGAGATGCTCGACGAACTGCGCAGCACCTCGACCGGGCGCGACGAGGCGGCACCGGCCGAAGTGCCGGGCGTGGCTCCCTGGGTGCGGGCCTTCCGCGTCGACCTCGACGAGTCCGTGCCCGGCCGCGCGCCCGCGGAACGCGTGGCCGGAACCTGGCAGCTCGTCGTCCCCGAGCCGTACCCGCTGGCGAAGCTGCTGGCCGGGCTGCTCGAGGACGCGGCACTCGGAAACGGTGTCCTGCTGTGCCTGCGGGCCGACTGCGGTGAGGATGAGGCGGAGGCCATGCTCGCCGCCGCGCGCGCCGCACTGGCGCTGGCGAAGCCGGCGCGCTTCGTCGCGGTCGGCGGTCCTCGCGGCGCGGGCGCGCTGGCGAAGACGCTGCACCTGGAAGCGCCGTGGATCACCACGAGTGTGATCACGCTGCCTTGCCCGGAGGACCTCGTGGGCGAGGAGGCCGAAGCCGCGTCCGAGCGGATCCTGCGGGTCGTCGCCGGGACCGGCGGCTTCGGCGAGACGGTGTTCGACGCCGCCGGGATCGCGCGTACGCCGGTCCTGCGCGTGCTGCCCTGCTTCCCGGACGAGGCGGTGGCACCGGTCCTCGCCCCGGACGACGTCATGCTGGTCACCGGGGGAGGCAAGGGCATCACGGCCGAGTGTGCACTGGCGTTGGCGGCGGAGAGCGGGGCGGCGCTGGCCCTGCTCGGACGCTCTTCACCGAGCGAGGACGCCGCGCTCGCCGCCAATCTCGAGCGGATCGAGGCGTCCGGGGTGCGTGTGCGGTACTACCGGGCGGATGTCACCGCGTCCGGCGAGGTCGCCGAGGCGGTCGCGCTGATCGGCCGCGAGCTGGGCCCGGTGAGCGTGGTGCTGCACGGCGCCGGGCACAACGAACCGCGCCCCCTCGCGAAGCTCGAGGCGCCCGCGTTCCGCCGGACCTTGGCGCCCAAGGTCGGCGGGCTGCGGACCGTGCTGTCCGCGGTCGCCCCGCGGCTGCTGGTGACGTTCGGGAGCGTGATCGGGCGTGCGGGACTGCGCGGTCAAGCCGACTACGCGATCGCGAACGACTGGCTGACCGAGCTGGCGGAGCGGTACGGACGGGAGCGGCCGGAGTGCCGGTGTGTCGCGCTGGAGTGGTCGGTGTGGTCGGGCACCGGGATGGGCGAGCGGCTGGGCGTCCTCGAAGCCCTGGTGCGGGAAGGAATCCAGCCGATCCCGGCCGCCGCCGGGGTGGCGATGCTCCGCCGGGTGCTCGGCGAGCCCGAGGCTCCTGGAGCGGTGGTGGTGGCGGGTCGGTCGGGAGGACTGCCGACCGTGCGGCAGCAGCGCGACGAGCTGCCTCTGCTGCGTTTCCTCGAACGCACCCGGGTGCACTGCCCCGGCGTGGAACTGGTGGCCGAGGCCGGCTTGTCCGCGGGCGGCGACCCGTACCTGGCCGACCACGTGCTCGACGGCAACCCGGTGTTCCCCGCGGTGCTGGGCATGGAGGCGATCTGCCAGGTCGCGTCCGCGCTGGCCGGCCGGACCGACGTGAAGGCGCTCGAAGACGCCGAGTTCCTGCGCCCCGTCGTGGTTCCGCCGGGGGAGACCCGGACGATCCGGATCGCCGCGCTCGCCGTGGCCGGGGACGTGGTCCGGGTCGCCGTCCGCGCGGCCGAGACGGACTTCGTGGCGGACCACTTCCGCGCGACCGTCCGGTTCGGACAGAGCAAGGCCGGCGAACCCGTGCCCGCTCGAGCAGTCTCGCCGCTCCCCTTGGACCCGGCCACCGACCTCTACGGTTCGGTGCTGTTCCAGGGCAACCGCTTCCGGCGGTTGTCCGCGTACCGCGTGCTCGCCGCGACGAGCTGTGTCGCGGAGATCGCGCCGGGCCCGGCGGACCAGTGGTTCGGCGGGTTCCTGCCCGCCGGGCTGGTGCTCGGCGATCCCGGCCGCCGGGACGCGCTGATGCACGCCGTCCAGTGCTGTGTCCCGGACACGACGCTGCTGCCGGTGCGCGTCGGCAAGCTGGAGATCTTCCCCGGGGCGGGGGACGGCGCGGTCACGGTGACCGCGTCCGAGCGTGGCCACGACGGGGACACCTACGTCTACGACCTCACCGTGCGCGATTCCCGGGGCGTGCCCGCCGAGCGGTGGAGCGGCCTCGAGCTCCGGGCCGTGGCCAGGCGCGACGTCCGCGAGCCGTGGCCCCCGGTGCTGCTCGGCCCGTACTTGGCGCGGCGGTGCGCTGCCTGGGTGCCGGGTGCACCCGGCTGCGCTGTGGTGCCGGACGAGCGGGGACTCTCCCGCCGCGAGAGGTCCGCCGCCGCGATCACGGCCGCGGCCGGCGGCGAGGGAACAGTCGTCCGGTACCGGCCGGACGGTAGGCCGGAAGCCGGCCGCGGCCTGCAGGTTTCGGCTTCGCACGGGGCAGGCGTGACCTTCGCCGTCGCGGGCGCGGCGCCGGTCGGGTGCGACGTGCAGCCGCTGATGTCCGACGGTGGACAGCGGTGGCCGGCGTTGCTCGACGCCGATGGGCTCGCCCTCGCGAGGCTGGCCGGCCGGAAAAGCGGTGAAGCCTTCGGGCGGAGTGCGGGCCGGGTGTGGAGTGCCGTCGAGTGCCTGCGCAAGCTGGGCCACGCAGTCGTCCGTGAACCGCTCGTCTTCGACGGGACCGAGCGGGACGGCTGGGTGCGGTTCCGCTCCGGTTCCGTCCGGATCGCCACCTGGGTGGGCACCCTGCGGCAGGCCGCCGATCCGGTCGTGTTCTCGGTGGCGGCGGGAGATGGGCCGTGACCGGGCCGCCGTTCTACGAATACCGGCACGTCGTCGGATTCGAGGAGACCAATCTGGTCGGCAATGTCTATTACGTGAACTACCTGCGCTGGCAAGGACGGTGCCGTGAGCTCTTCCTCCGTGACGAGGCGCCGGAGCTGATCGCCGACATCCGGGCCGGTCTCCGGCTGCTGACGGTCCGCTGCGAATGCGATTACCTCGCCGAAACCACCGCGTTCGACGAGATCTCCGTGCGGATGCGGCTCGGTGACCTCACCCAGACCCGGATCGGATTCGCCTTCGACTACGTCAAGGGCCGCGACGAACTCGTGGCACGGGGCTACCAGCGCGTCGCCTGTCTCCGGGGCCCGGACGAGGACGTCCGGCCCTGCCGCGTTCCCGAGCCGCTCCGGGCCGCGCTGACCCGCTACGCGGTACCGCCGAACCGGTCGGATTCCGCCTCGATTCTCCCGCTCGGCTGACGGTCCGCGAAAGGTGCGAGAATAGTCGATCGTGAAAGGTGGTCCCGCCTTTGGCGGGAAATTCGACTTGAACTGTACGTGATCACAAAGCTCCTTCACACGTCATTCTGTGTGCTAGACTTCGGGAGAGCTAGGCTTCGGGGTGGACTGCCGCGTCGTCGTGGTGTCACATGTCCAGTCGTGTCACGTGTCGAGTCGTGTCGGATGTCATTGTCGGCGCGCTGACGACGTATCGCACGGTTTGAGTATTCAGCCGTGCTGAGGTCGTTTTCGATCTTGGCCAGGTCATTTCGATGGATCTCCGCGATTCCCCGATGCCGGGCGGCGGCGGACACGACAAGTGGCGCGAAGGGGGAAACTTCCGTGCGCGTGACCGTGGATCGGGCGATCTCCGTGATGTGGGAGCGGTTCGGGGACCCGCTGACTCTGGACGACCTCGCCGATGCCGCCTTCGTCAGCAGATTCTATTTCTCGCGGGTGTTCAAGGACGCCACGGGGACCTCGCCGGGCCGGTTTCTGTCGGCCATCCGGCTGGCCGAGGCGAAGAACTACCTCCTGCGGACCTCATTGAGCGCCGGCCACATCTCGACGATGGTCGGGTACAACAGCGTGGGCACCTTCACGAGCCGCTTTGGCCGGAGCGTCGGGATGTCGCCGGCGCGCTACCGCTACCACTCGGAGTCGGGGGCGCCGGGAGCCTTCGTGCCGGCGCCTCGCTCTCCCGAGCGCCGCGGCGAGCTGCGGGGACGGCTCGAACCGGTCGCGGTCGTGCGGCCGTACCGGGTGTACGTCGGGTTGTTCGGCACTTCCATCGCCCAGGGACTGCCGGTCTCGTGCGCCGTCATGGAAGGTCCGGGCGACTACCGGCTGCCGGGCGTGCCCGACGGGACGTGGTTCGTCCGGGCCGCGGCGGTCGCGACCACCGACGTCGATCCGCGGCCGTGGGCCCGGCGTCCGCTCGGCGTGGGAGAGTGCGGGCCGGTGCTGGTCCGCGGCGGCGGGTGTGACGGCGAATGCGCCCTGCGGATCCGTCCCATGGAGCTGACCGACCTGCCGATCCTGCTGTTCCTGCCCGAGCTGGACTGCCGCGACGTGCCGTGCACGCTGCGCCTGCCCGTCGTGTCCGGATGAGCGGGCACGACGGGCAGGCCCGGTCAGACGCTCCAGGAGTGCGGCCCCGAGGAAGGCCGGCCTGACGGCCCGGGGGGACGGGCGCCGCCGAGGAGGTGCCCCAGCCTGCCGAACGCGCCGACCCAGAACTGGGTGAGCAGGGTGCGGTCGTGCGGTGCCGCCTCCCGCGAGCCGAACATCTCCCAGCCGGTGTGGAACACCTGGAGCAGGCTCCCGCCGAGCTGCGCGGGCTCGATCCAAAGGTGCCCGGACAGCTGCCCCGGCCAGCCGAGGCGCTCCAGGGCGAAGCTCGCGCTCGGCAGGTACGACGGGAACCGCTGCCCGGCTTCGACGTGCTCGGTCACGGTCAGCGCGGCGGTCCCGCTAGCGTCGCCGAGCACGAACGGCATCCGGTCACCGTTCGCGAGCGAGCCGGCCGTGCGGCCCAGCCAGAACTGCAGGGCGGGCACCGCGGTCAGCGCCGCCCACGCCTCGAACGGCGACACGGGCAGCTCGGCCTGGACGTAGGGCCCCATGCGCCGCCACGTCCACCGCACGTCGCGATCCGTGGCGATGTGGTCGGCCAGCTGGTCCAGGATGCCCGGCCAGCCCATGCCGTTCCAGGAGCGCCAGTCGGCCGGGCCGTTGGCGCCGATCTCGGTCACCGTCACCGACGTGCTGTCGCCGAGTTCGGCGAGCTGCCACGTCACCCGCGTCGCCGGGCCGACGCCGACCCAGCGCCACCGGTAGCCGAGCCGCGCGGAGCGGTCGTCGCCGTCCGGCGGCTCCACGACGTCGGTCTGGCACCTGAAGAACTCGCCGTCCCGGAAGTCCAGGATGCTCGCTTCGCCCGGGCACGCCCAGCCCCGGCCGGTGACGGCCAGCCACCGGCCGACCCGCTCGGGGGTCGTGAGCGCCTCCCAGACCGCGTCGACGCCCGCGGGGATCAGCACGGTGGTGATCAGCCGTTCCCACCGGTCCTGGGCGACCGGTCTCGCCGACGGGCGCAGCGGCGGGAACGGCGACGGCTCGTCCAGCGGCACGAGGAGCTCGTCGGGCAGGGCGGTTTTGTCCACTGTGGTCACTGCGGCCTCCGTTCGGGTCGGGCGCGAAAAGCGGCCCGGCCCGTGGTGGGGGAGACCACGGGCCGGACCGGTGAAGGGCCGACGGGGGTCAGCGCACCTGCTCCTCGGCGAGGTACCCGCCCATGTTGAACCGCAGGCTCGTCAGGTAGCCGACCGGTTCGCCGTCGGGGTCCTGCACGTCGTACAGCGGGAGCATCCGGTAGATCTGGCCCTTGCCGGGCGCTCCGGCCGGCGGAATCGACCGCACGTCGTCGATGGTCAGGATGACGGGCTCCCGGTTGAACAGCGTCTTGCCCAGCTTCGGCATGTCGAACAGGCAGCCGACGGCCATCCGGCACGCCTTGGCGGCCGGTCCCTCGCCCGCGTACGGGTCGAACGGGGTGCGGATCTGGCCCGCGGACAGGCAGTCGGGGTTGAGCGTGGTGGTGATGCGGCCGAGCTCCTCGGACTCGGCGACCATCTTCATCTCGATGAGGTTGGTGTAGACCTCGGCGCCCGCCCACTCGCAGTCGGTGGCTTCGGACCGGACGACGCGCACGTAGCCGTCGAACTCGACGTTGAACTCGCCGACGCCGGGGATGTTGAACGTGTCCCACGAGTGCAGGCCCAGGTTGTCGATGCCGGGCTCCGGGGGCGTCCACTTGACGACCGGGGTGCCCTCGTAGAGGTTCGGCACTCCGTCGACGGAGACCGGACGGCCGTAGATCGTGGTCTTGACGTGATCGGCTGTGGTCATCACTGGTTCCTTTCGGGAAAGTTCCGCCGGTGCTAGATGCCCACGGTCCGGTAGTCGCAGCACGTGCGTCCGGGCTCGTCGGGGATGCCGTCCTGGTCGCTGTCGAGCTCGCCGTCGACGGTGCTGTAGACGTCGCGGGAGTTGAGGTCGATGCGGCCGTCGCCGTCCCAGTCGTTGAGCTTGCCCTTGAAGGTGCCGAGGATGAAGATGTTGGTCAGGTCGCGGATCTCCGGGTCGTGCAGCGTCGACAGCACGCCGTTGCCCGGACGCAGGATCTCGTCGAGCGACTTGCCGGCCACGGAATCGACGTCGGTGTAGCCCCAGCCCTGGAACCGGCCGCGGACGTACCGGATCGCGGGCTCGCCGTGGACCAGCATCGACGGGTCGAGGTGCCAGTTGCCGTAGCGGGCGAACCCGATCCTCGTCTCGCGGGTGCCCTTCGACGGGTCGTCCGCGCGGCCCGACTTGAAGAACGTCCGCGGGACCTGTGACTCGAAGTAGAAGTTGCCGCGGTCGCTGCGGGTCCGCTCGGTGAACCCGCGGAACAGGTAGTTGTCCATGTGCGGCGAGCCGTCGGCGTGCAGCCCGGTGATGGTCTTGGCCATCAGCAGCTGCTTCTCACGCGTGGCCACGTTCGGGCAGGCGTGCGCCTGGCCGTAGATCCGGGCCAGCCCGAGCGGTCCGAGCGACAGCTTGCCCCAGTGCCGGTTGGTGGCGTCCAGCCGGACGTAGAGGTCGCAGTGGATGAGCAGGTGGATGGTCTCGTCGAAGGTGCGTCCCTCGGTGAAGACCGCGCCACGGCCGTCGAACGCGGGATCGCCCGTGGCCAGCTCGCTCGCGAACAGCGTCGACCACTCGGCGATTTCGGGGTCGGCGTCCCGCTCGAACCGCCGCAGTGCCGCGATCGCGTGCGGGCCGCCGAGCTTTTCGATGGCCCACAAGGTGCCCCAGCGGACCTCGCGGTCCTGCTCGGTCCGGACGACCTCGGAGAGCACTTCGAAGGCGTCGGGGAGATCGCGGTCCGCGTACTCGTAGACGGCCTGCTCGCGCAACACGCGGTCCGGGTGGTGCAGCGCGTCGTGCCGCAGTTCTTCGTCGGTGCGGCTGTCGACGCGGACGGCGGCCCGGTTGAGGGCGTAACCGAAGTCGCTCGCCCACGCGGCCGGGTCGCCCGCGACGAACCGCGGGTCCACGCTCAGCGTCGTGCGGTAGGCGAAGTTCAATGCGTCCCGCTGTTCGCTCCGCAGCGACTCGAGCGGGGGGACGTCGACCGGAAGAGCGGCCTGGAGATCCAGTTCACTCAGCGATTGTGCTGATTTGTTGCACAGATCAATGGCCATCGGCTGTGCCTCCGTGCTGGCTATGTCGGGTCTGCTTGCTGTCACGCTACGAGCGGGTCACCCGGGAAACTTCTCGCGACTTGCCATTGCGCCACCTGGTCGCGTCGGCACTGGTGAGGGTCAAGTCGATCAGGTAAGATCGAGGCACCGGACAATCTCATTTGCCGGTCTCCTGCGCTCTCGGGAGGGTTTTGGTGGGAACGAATCTCCGGCCGGGAACGGATTTGACATTTGTTCCGGTGGTCCGCCGTCCGAAACGAAGCATTCCGGTGGGCGAGCCGATTTCCGATTCCGCTATTCGAGTGGACGACGACGGAATCGTCGTCGAACTCGGCGCGCGCTGGCGCGCGGGTGACGCCACCCTGGTGCTGGAGGCGATCCACGCGGCGGCCGACGGCGGGGTCCCGCTGACCCTCGTCCACCGGGGCGCGGGCGGCCGGAGCCTGCTGCTGGCCGCGTCGGCCGAGTGGCCGCGGCTGACGTGCCGCGAGGTCGTGCGGGACACACACGCCGCGTTCCGGCCGCGGCCGGAACGCTGGGCGCACCACCGCCTGCTCCCGGCCGGACGGCCGATGGGCCCCACGGGGATAGCGATCTCCGGCGGCCTCGGCGGGCTCGGGCTGGCGCTGGCCGCCCGGCTCGGCGCGGCGGGACACCGGCTTTGGCTGCTCGACCGGCGCCCGGTGAGCGGGCTCGCGCTCGCCGACCAGCACCGGCTGGCGGCGGTCGCGCGAGCGACTCGCGTCGTCGTGCACCAATCCGACGTCACGAAGGCAGTGCCGGACAGCCCGTTCCCGGTGACCGCGCTCGTCCACGCGGCGGGAGAGCTGGAGCTGCACCCGTTGCGGGACATCGGCGCCGGACGGCTGGAGCGGCTGGCGCCGGCCAAGGCGGCCGCGTTGCGCACGCTTGTCCGCGCGCTCGCCCCGGGCGGGCTCCGTTCGGTGGTGGTGTTCGGGTCGGCCGAATCACGGCGCCCGCACCCCTTGTTCGGCGGGTACGCCCTCGCCAACGAGCTGGTCCGGCTCGAGGCGGCGCGGCTGCGCCGCAAGCACCGCGGGGTGCGGCTGGTCACCGCGGAGTGGTCGTTGTGGTCGGACGTCGGGATGGCGGGCCCGAGCGCGGGCGCGGCGGCCGCCGCGGGGTTCGCCACGGTGCCACCGGACTGGGGCGCCCAAGCCGCCGAACTGCTGCTGGACGCCGGGAACTCCGTCCCCGGCGAACTCGTCCTCGGCGGCCCGCAGCCGACGCCGGACCGTCCGTTGGCGGCGATCGCCGGCGTCGCGGGCAGTTCGGTGGCCAGGGACGGGCGATCCGTCGACCGGCTGGTGGCGCTGTGCCGGCCGGTTCGCGGTGGACGGCACCGCGTTGCGGGTGGGCGGGGCACGGTGGTCCGCGCGGTCGTCGACGGCCGGGCGGTCGCGACCTGGACCTCGCCCGTCCACGACTGGGCGGACCGGCGGCCGGGATGATCCCGTACGCGATCGAGCTCGTGGCCGAGCTGCCCGGTGACGTCGGTGCGGCCTGGCCGACGCTCGTCGAGGCCCGCCGCGCGCGGCCGTGGTGGGGCCGGCTCGGCCGGGACATCACCCACGTGGCCCAGCAGGTCGTGGTCCGGACCGGCGCGGCGTCGCACTACCGGCTTTGGATCGAGACGCTGGAACCCGGCAGGCTGCTCGAGTTCACCTCCGCCTACCTCGGCGTCGAGCCCCTCACCTTCGTCCGCGTGGAAGTGTCCGAACCGCGGCCGGGCCGGACGCGGATCAGGCTGTCGGAGCAGCTCGCCACCGAAGATCCGGCCACCGTCCACCAGGCACGGGAACTGTGGCGGCACCGGCTCGACCGGCTGACCGCCGTGGTGGGGCAGACCGGTTCCCGGTCGCCCGGCCCGGACGACGGCGACGCGATCGTCGTCGCCCGCGATCTCGGCGGGACCGGACGGCGGCCACTGCACGGCGCGGTGCTCGGCGACTGGCTGCCGCTCTCCGGGACCGGGTGGCCGCCGCGCTGGTTCCACGTCGTCGACTCCCACGGCGCGCGGCCGTTCCCGATCACCGGCTGGCAGGTCCACTACGACGACCGGCTCGTCATCGGGATCGGCGTCGTCCCCGGCGCCCGGCCCACCCGCGCCGACATCGGGATCGGCGTGGGGCGGGAGTCGCTGGAGCTCACGGTGCGGCACAGCGGCTGGCTGGCGATCGACATCGACGCCGAGGCGCGCGAGATGGTGTGCGACCGCTTCGCCGCGACCTGGCGGCACGCGCTGTGCCGAGCCGCGGAGGTGTGACGGATCAGCCCAGCCCGGTGGCCGCCGGGATCTGCAGGCCGGGCCACCACCGGCGCAGGGTGCCCTCGACGATCATCAGCGACATCAGGGGGAACGCGAAGTCGGCGGGGGGATGCACCCCGAACTTCTTCTGTGATTCGAAGACCTTGGGGCCGAAGTCCGTCATGTCGAAGCGATCCGCGGTCGCCGCCCGGACCAGGTCGGCGATCTCGGCGGCGAAGGCGGTTCGGTCGGCCGCCGAGTGCCGTGGCGGAGGCCCGCCGGGGAAGGCCGAGTCGTACATGACCTCGCCGCACCGCGTCCCGTTGCGCAGGGCGAGGTTCACGAAGAAGTCCCGCAGGGCGCGGCCCACCGCTTCGGGTATCTCGACGCTGTACCCGGCGTCGAGCATGACCACCGAACCGTCCTGCCGGACGTAGATGTTGCCGGGGTGCAGGTCGCAGTGCACGAAGCCGTCGCGGAAGATCATCGCGCCGACCGCGCTCAGCGCGCGCGACGCGGCGTCGTCGCGTACGGCGGCGCCGAGCTCGGGCGGAGAGCCGCCGGTCAGCCCGTCGACCAGGTCGGTGACCAGTGCCGCGCCGCAGGTGTATTCGTCGCGGACGCGTGGCACGACGATGCCGGGGTGGTGGGCCAGGTTCGCCGCCAGCCGGCGGGTGCAGGCCGCCTCGCGGACGAAGTCGATCTGCCCGTACAGGGCACGGCCGAGGTAGCCGACGAGATCGGCGAGCGGCGCCCCGCCCGCCGCGGGAAGGCGCTCGGCCCGCCGCGTCACCGAGGACATCAGGGCGAGGTCGACCGACATCGACTCGGCGACGCCCTCGCGCTGCAGCTTGACCGCGACGGGGTTGCCGTCGGGCTCGATCGCTTCGTAGACGCACGCGATGCTCCCGCTGCCGAGGCGGCGGCCGGTCATCCTGAGCCGGCGCAGGTTCGGCTGCTGCCGCCCGGCCAGCGCGAGCTGACGGCGGAACTCCGCGTCCGCCATCGGCGTGACGTCGTCGTGCAGGGTGCCGAGCTGTTCGGTCACCTCCGCCGGGAAGAGGTCGACGCGGCTGGCCAGCATCTGGCCGAACTTCACGTACGCCGGGCCCAGCCGTTCCAGCACCCGGACGATTCGCCGGGCCAAGCGAACCTGCGCGGCGGCCCGGCCGCCCCGGAGCCGGTCGGCCGTCCACAGTGGACCGAGCCGGGCGGCGGCGAGACCCGTGCGGGCGGTGAGGTGGAGCGCGCGGGCGCCGATCCGGCCGCGGCCGGCCCGGGGCAGCCTGCCGGTCTCGGGCAGGGGGACGGGGGCGGGCCGGGTGACGGCGTCCGGGCGCCGGAAAGCCGACGCGGCCACGAGCGGATGGACCGCGGGCAGGTCGGGGACCGGCCGGAGCCCGGCCTCTTCGGCGAGGGGGAGGAGCGCCTCGGGCGGGAGGCCGAGGGTGCCGAGCGGCCGGCCTCCGCGTGCCGCCGTGGTGGGCACGCAGTAGAGGAGGCTGGTCGTCAGCAACATCGCGGCCAGGGGGCCGGAAACGGGCGGCGACTCCACCACGAGCAAACAGCCCGACGGCCGCAACGCGGACGCCGCGGCGCGCATCAGTGCCGGGGGATCGGTGGCGTCGTGGAGCACGCTCAGAGCCAGCACCAGGTCGTAGTGGCCGGTCATCCCGGTGGCGGCGTCGACCGGCCGGAGGACGACCCGGTCGGCGAGACCGTGCTCCGACAGCCGGGCGTTGCCCGTCTTCGTCAGCCGTTCGTCGAGGTCGAACCCCTCGGCCGTGATGCGCGGGAAGGTCGTCGCCAGCGACTCGAGAGTCTCGCCCGACGCGCAGCCGATCTCCGCGACCCGGCCACCCGCGCGGAGGGCGTCGGTGAGCCCGGGCACCGCAGGCAGCCAGATCCCGGGCAGCAAGAACGTGGTCCACTGTGTACTCATCCGCTGCATCGCGTCGGCCAGCTCACGGGGGTACCGCTCGCTCTCCAGCACGCCACCCAGGGGGAAGGCGTCCGCGGCGGCAGGCACGCAGCGGGTGAGCGCGCCCGACAGGGCGAGGCCGGGCTGAAGATCGGCCGGTCCGCCCGGCGTTCCGAACCACGCCACGGCTTCCGGGGCCCAGGTGTACCCGGCGTCCGTGCGCGTCGCGAACCCCGCCGCGACCAGGCCCCGCAGCCACTCTTCGGTCATCCGCGCGTCGCCGCCCGCGCGGCGGGAGAGTTCGGCGACGTCCGCGGGGCCCGCGCCCAGCGCGGCGGCCAGGCCGGTGCGCGAACCGAACTCGAGCAGTGCCGCGGTCATGGCCTCGGCCAGCATCGCCATCGGGCGGGGCACGGTCTCCCCGGCGGCCCGGTGGCCGGCGGTTTCACCCATCGGATACTCCTCACCCCGGTGCCGCGAGAAACGGGAATCGGGCAGTCGTGGTGGGGATTGTGTTCGACCCGCGGGCCGGGAAGTTGTCCGAAATTGCCCGATCCGGCGGGACTCGCCGACGGTTTTCCGCGGATCCGCGCGGTGTTA
Source organism: Amycolatopsis vastitatis (assembly GCF_002234595.1). Classification (GTDB taxonomy): domain Bacteria; phylum Actinomycetota; class Actinomycetes; order Mycobacteriales; family Pseudonocardiaceae; genus Amycolatopsis; species Amycolatopsis vastitatis. The sequence goes on along the minus strand of NZ_NMUL01000021.1, from coordinate 151,791 downwards.
CGATGGCCGGCATGGCCGGGGCGGGAGGCGTGCTGTGACCACAGTGGACACTCAACGGGAGTCGTCCGGAGTGGTCGAGGTGCGCCGTGAGTTCGCCTGCGGCACCGCCGAACTCTGGCGGTGCGTGACCGTTCCGCGAATCGTTTCCGCGTGGTTCGAGCCGTGCCGCCGGGATCGCGGCGGCCGCTACGAGATCCGTTTTTCCGAAGACGGGAATGCGTATTCGAAGTACGCGACCGTCGTCGAAGGTCACCGGAGTGCCGACGGCGGCCGGTTCCGCTTCCGGCTCGAGGACGAGGGATATCCCGACAGCGTCGTCGAAGTCGAAGTGACCCCGCGAGGCGCGGGCGGCTCGGCGTTGCGGCTGAGGCACCTCGATCCGCCACCGTCGCTGGCCGAGGGGTACCGGGAGGGCTGGGCCGACTACCTGGCCGCGCTCGCCCGGTACCTGGCCGGGAGAGCCACGGGAAGGGCAGGCGGCCGATGAACGCGCCGGCCGTGGTGCGCTCGGCCGTGCGGTCGGTGCAGATCGCGGCGGTGCTCTGCGGAGTGTGCGCCCGGCTGGCGGGCGCACTGGTCAGGGCCCGGGGCAGCACCGAGCGGTCGGCCGGTGCGGCAGGCGCGATCATCTGTGCCTGCCTCTGGCGGCTGGGCCCGGCCTTCGTCAAGGTCGGGCAGCTGATGTCGAGCCGGCGCGACGTGCTCCCGGACCGGCTCTGCGACGTGCTCGAGTCCGGGTTGGCGCGGGGCCGGGCCGGAAACGGTGCGTCGGCGGGAATCGAGATCGGCTCGGTGGCGGTGGTCCGGCGCCGGCGCTTCGGCGACGTCGACGCGGCGTTGAAGATCATCCAGCCGGGCGCCGCGGAACGGCTGCGCGTCGACCTCGACCTGATCGGCCTGCTCGCCCGGTGGTGGGGTGCGCTGATGCGGCGATCCGGCGGGCCACTGCGCGGGGTCGTGCACGAGATCTGCGAATCCGTGCGGCGCCAGACGGACCTCGTCGCCGAGGCGGCGACCCTCAGCCGCTTCGAGGAGCTGGAGGACGCCCTGCCCGTGGTCTTCCCGCACGTGCTCGCGGACTACAGCGACGCCGACCGGCTCGTGATGACCTGGGTGCCGGGGCAGGCCGGCGGGCGCCGGTTCGACAACGGACGCCGGGTGGCCAAGCGGCTGGTCCTGACGGTGTACGAGATGCTTTTCGTGACCGGCACGGTGCACTGCGACCTGCATCCGGGCAACTGGTGGTCGCTGCCGGACGGGCGGCTCGCGATCGTCGACGCCGGCTTCAGCTACGAACTCGACGAGGACATGCGCAGCCACTTCGCCGAGTTCTTCCTCGGCATGGCCAGCGGCAACGCCGAAGTCTGCGCCACCCACGCGCTCGCCGCCGCGGCGAAGCCGGTCGCACCGGCCGACGAGGCCGGTTTCCGGGTGGATATGGAGGAATTGATCGCCACCACGACGGGAATGACCGCCGGTGATTTCTCGCTGGCCGGTTTCGCGGCCCGGTTCTTCGCCATCCAGCGGCGGCACCGCGCGTTCTCGCGCGCCGAATTCATTTTCCCGTTCATGGCGCTGCTCGCCATCGAGGGACAGGTGAAGCAACTGGATCCGGGCATCAACTTCCAGGCCATGGCGGGCCCGGTCGTCCTGCGCTCGATCGTCAACCGGGCCCGGACCGGCAGCTCCCGGGGATCCCGCCCGCGCCCCTGAACGGTTGCGGGACGGGGCGCGGCACGGAGTAGCCAACTTCGAAGAAGCAGGTGCGCGCAAGCCAGTTTAGCCTTCGGGAAACGATGACGGGAATTCACGCCTGATCTTCGCAGGAAGGACCGAGAAATGACACACAGCGAAGCCGGCCTTCACCCGCTCTATCAGAAAGCCCACCGCAACGACCCCTTCCCGGTCTACGCACGGATGCGCGGCGAAGGACCGGTCGAGCTCGTCACCGAGCCGCGCGGGATCCGGCACTGGGTGATCACGCGGTACGACGAGGCGCGGGCCGCGCTCGCCGACCGGCGGCTCTCCCGCGACCCCCGGAACATGTGGGAGGTCATGCGGCTGACCGAGCTGTACGACGAGGGCGAAGAGGATTCCGAGCCGCACATGCTCAACGCCGACCCGCCCGACCACACCCGGCTGCGGCAGCTGGCGAACAAGGCCTTCACGGCCCGGCGGGTCGAACGGCTCCGTCCCCGCATCCAGCGGATCACCGACGAGCTGCTCGCGTCGATCGACGTCACCGCGCAGGTCGACTTCATGAGCACCTTCGCCGCGCCGATGCCGATCAAGGTGATCTGCGAGCTGCTCGGCGTGCCCTACCAGGACGCGGTGAGCTTCACCAACTGGGTGCTGGCCGCGCTGACGCCGACCTACGTCAAGGGCGAACGCATCGCGCCTTACGAAGCGAACGGCCTGCTGCGGCAGTACTTCATCGACCTCGTCGCCCGCAAGCGCGCGGAGCTGAAGCCGGGCTCGGGGCACGAGGAGGAGCAGGCCGACCTGCTCAGCGCCCTGATCGTCGCCGGCGACTCCGGCGACGTGTTCACCGAGAAGGAAGTCGTCTCCACGGCGGGTCTCCTGCTGATCGCCGGGTACAAGACCACGGTCAACCTGATCGGCAACGGCATGCTGGCGCTGCTGCAGAATCCTGCCGAGCTGGAGCGGTTGCGGCGGGACCCGGCCCTGATGCCCTCGGCGGTCGAGGAGCTGGCCCGCTACGACGGTCCCGTCGAACGCGCGATGCTGCGGGTCGCCACCGAGCCGGTGACCATCGGCGACGTGACGATCCCCGCGGGCGGCCTGGTCACGATCGCCAACGCCGCGGCGAACCGCGACGAGCGCAGGTTCACCGGCGGCGAGTCGCTCGACGTCGGCCGCGGCGACCGCAACCACCTCGCGTTCGGGTACGGCATCCACCACTGCATCGGGGCGCCGCTCTCCCGCCTGGAGACCGAGATCGCGTTCACGTCGCTGCTCCGCGAGTTCCCGGAGATGACGCTGGCGTGCCCCGTCGAGAAGCTCGAGTACCGCGAGACCGGTGTGCTGCGCGGCCTCGCGGAGCTGCCGATGTGGTTCACCCGCCGGGAGTCCGTGGCCGGCGGCTAGGCCCGCGCGTCCGAGGTTCGTTGACAGCGGCCCGGGGATGCGCCCCAATGTGGCGTTGGGTGCGTTGGACGCACCGAACGCCACATTGGGTGCGTTGGACGCACCGAACGCCACATTGGGGCGCTCGGCCCGAACGCCAAACAACTTGCGACGCGCGACACTAGGCCCGCGCGGCGCCGGTCGTCCGGCCTCCGGGCGGCCGGCGGATCCCAGCCGCCGGACTCCGGCTCGCCCTCCCCGGCCACCGGCCGGTGGGCGAGCCGGGCTGTGACCAGCGAGGAGGGCACGCGAGGTGCAGACGGAAGACCAAGCGCGCCGGGAGGCCGGCCCGGACGTGGGGGAGACGCTGGCGGCCGGCGCACGGTTCATGACGGACCTCAGCCGGGCCATGGTCGCGCTCGCGCTCGCCCTCGGCGACCGGCTCGATCTGCTCGCCGTCCTGGCGGACGGCGAGCCGCGCGATGCCGGGCAGCTCGCCCGGGAGTCCGAAGTGGACGCCCGGTACGCCCTCGAGTGGGCCCGCACGCTCACCGCGGCAGGCTACCTCGAGGCGAGCCCGGCGGGGTTCCGGCTCCGGCCGGCGTTCGCGGCCGTCCTCGGCGACCGGGAATCCCCGTTCTACGTCGGCGGAATCGCCCGTCTGCTGCCGCCGCTCGCGGCGATGGTCCCGGCCGTGGAACGCGGCTTCCGGACCGGGCGGGGGCTCACGCCGGCAGACTACCCGGACGCGATGTACGAGGCCAACTGGCTGATGAGCGAGAAGTGGCTCGAGGCGATGCTGCTCGACCAGTGGATCCCGCTCGTCCCGGGGCTCGGGCAGGCACTCGAGGCGGGCGGGCGCGTCGCCCACCTCGCGTGCGGGTCCGGTGCCGCGCCGGCCCTCGTCGCCGGTCGTTACGCGGGTGTGCGCGCCGAAGGGTACGACCGTCACCAGCTCAACGTCGACCGGGCGCGCCGTGAGGCGGCCTCGCGCGGCGTCGAGGACCGGGTCCGCATCGAGCTCGTGGCGGAGTTCGCCGACGGGCTGGCCGGTCCGTACGATCTCGTGCTGGCGTTCGACTCGCTGCACCTGGCCGCCGATCCCGCGGGGGTGCTCCGCCGGATCGCCGAAACCCTGGCACCCACCGGGGTCTTCCTGTTGCTGGAGACCAACTGCTCGGCGGATCCCGCCGAGAACGTGGGCGAGGTCGCGGCTTTCCTCTACGGCACCAGCACGCTGTACTCGGTGCCGCTGACCCGGAACGGGCCCGTCGCCGCGGGCATGCTGGGACTGCCGCGGCCCGAGCTGACCCGCCTGTGTGCGAACGCCGGGCTCGCGGCGCCCCGCGAACTCGTCTCACCCACGCCGTTCAACGTGCTCTACGAGATCAGGAGGGCAGGATGAGCCGCGCGAGCACGACGGATCTCGACTGGACCGCCGCCGGGCAGAACGGTGCGCAGCGGGCTTCCCTGACAGTGCCGGTCGACCACGCCGCGGCGCACGGCGCGGAAATCGACCTCTCCGTGGTCCGGTACCCGGCGACCGAACCGGAGAACCGGATCGGGGTGCTGGTCGTCCTGCCCGACGACCCCGGCAGCCCCGGCGTGCCGTTCACCGGTCAGGTCGCCGGCGCGCTGCCGGAGTCCCTCACCCGGCGGTTCGACGTGGTCGGCTTCGACCACCGGTTCAGCGGCGACAGCGTGCCCCTGCGCTGGGGCCTGGACCAGCGCGAGATCTTCTGGGTGTTCCACCACCCGGACTCGTTCCCGGCGGAGGTCCGCTTCCAGGCCGAGATCGCCGCCAAAGCGGCCGCCCACTCGCTCGAGACGCTCCCGCACATCTCCACCCGCGCGATCGCCCGCGACGTCGACCTGCTCCGGCGTGCGCTCGGCGAGGAGCGGATCAACCTGCTGGGCCACAACTACGGCTCGTACCTCGGCGCGGTGTACGGCGAGATGTTCGGGGACCACGCGGGCAGGGTCGTGCTCGACAGCGTGCTGAGCCCCGACTGGGTGTGGCGCGACCTCTTCGTCAACTTCGCGGACAATTGCGAGGCCGCACTGGCCGCGTGGTGCGCGGGTTCCGCGGGCGGTGCGCTCGGCCCGGACGCGGGCGCGGTGCGCGCGGCGTTCGACGACGTCCTCCGGAAAGCGGGGGCCGGCGGATTGATGCTCGGCGGCGTGCCGCTCCCGCTGGATGGCCGGCTGTTCCGCGTGCTGACGATGATGCTGTTGAGCTCCCGGCGTTCCCACCCCGCGCTCGCGGACGTCGTGCGGTGCGCGCGCACCGGTGAGGTTCTTTCCGCGGCGACCCAGCAGCTGCTCGGCGCGTTGTTCGCCGCGCCCCGGGGCGCCGAGACGGCGGCCGCCCAGCTGGCGATCCTCTGCGGGGACGCAGCCTGGCCGCGGTCGATCGAGTTCTACGAGTCGGCCTACGAGGCGGCGACCGGGTTCATGGGCCCGGCTCTGTGCGGGATCAAGGCCGGGGCGTTCTGGCCGGTCCAGCCCGCCGAACCGCCCACCTCGTTCGGCCCGGCGAAGGCCGAGGGAGTCCTGCTCGTCCAAGCGGAGCACGACATGTTCACCACGGCCGCCGGCGCCGCCCGCCTGCGCGAGCTGCTGGGCGAGGGGACGAGATCGGTGCTCGTGGGGAACATGGCCGAGCACCGCGTGTTCCCGTTCGCCGGCGACGAGCGCGTCAATTCGCTGGTGGCGGAGTTCCTCATCACGGGCAGGCTGCCCGAGTCCGACGTCCGGCTCGACGATCGGGAGTGACCATGGCCGGCAGCGCGCTGAACGCCTACCACAACCAGCGGATCACGTGGTCCGCCCCCGACCCCGGTGTCGGCGGCGCCCGCCGGGCCACCATCCGGGTCCCGCTCGACTACCGGAAGCCCGGCGGACGCGACATCGAGATCGGGATCGCCCGGCACGCGGCGACCGGCGCATCGCGGGGGACCTTGCTGATCGGACCCGGCGACGACCTCGGCAACCGGGGCCTGCGCCTGCTCGGCGACCTGCTCGGCACGCTGCCGTCGGCGCTGGTGGAAGCCTTTGACATCGTCGGCTTCGACCACCGGTTCATGGGGGCGAGCACGCCGGTCTTCTGCGATCTCACGCCGGAGGAACGGTTCTGGGTCTTCCACTACCCGGAGTCCTTCGACAGCGAGATCCGGTACCAGGCGACCGTGGCGGCCAAGTGCTCGGCGGGGACGCTCGACCTCCTCGCCCACGCCAGCTCGCGCAACATCTGCCGGGACATGGACGTCATCCGGGCGGTGGTCGGCGCCCGCCGCGTCCACTACCTCGGCTACTCCTACGGCACCTACCTCGGTGCGGTGTACGGCGAGATGTTCGGCGACCACCTCGGCCGTGCCGTGCTGGACGCCATCTGCAGTCCTGACTGGGTGTGGCGCGGGCTGTTCACCGACTTCCCCTCGGGCGGCGAGCGGGCGCTCGCCCGCTGGTGCCGCTGGGCCGCCACGAGGGACGCGGACTACGCGCTCGGCGCGACCGCGGCGGAGGTGCGTGCGCGGTACGACCACGTGCTCGCCGCGGTCGACGGCGGCGAGCAGGTGACGCTCATGGGCTTCCCGCTCGACCGCACTCTGGTCCGGCTGATCCCGGTGGGGATCCTCAACAGCGAGCTGGCCTACCCGGTGCTCGCGGACATCCTCCGGCACGTGACCACCGGCCGGCAGCTGGACTCCGGCAGCCTGGAGTTCCTCGGCCGGATGTTCGGCGAGCCGAAGGAGGAGAGCGGGACTGTCGCGCAGCTGGCGATCCTGGCCGGCGACGCTTCCTGGCCGCGCAGCCCGGCGCTGTACGAACGCGACATGCGGGCCGGCGCGGCGGAGTTCCCGTGGACCGGTGCCGCGCTCGACGGGATCAAGGCACCCGCGTTCTGGCCGGTCGCGCCGGCCGAACCGGCCACCGAGCTGGGCGCGGGGTCCGGCGGCGGGCGGTACCTGCTCGTCGCGGCGGATGAAGACATGTCGACGCCGTGGGCGGCCGCGCGCCGGATGCACGAGGTGCTGGGCGAGCGGTCGACGTTCGTCACGGTCGCCGACACCGCCCATCACCGCGTCTTCCCCTTCTACGGCAACGCGGAACTGAACGAGCTGGTCGGCACGTTCTTCCTGACCGGCGAAGCACCGGAGCCGGATCACGTGTGCGCCAACCCGCGGCGGCTGCTCGAGCCGGTCGCGACCGAGCGGGCGGCGGCGGTCGGCGGCTAGGCTGCCGGCCATGCTGATCGAGAAGGAACGGCACGACGGCATCCGCCGCGGGGACATCACGGTGCTGTTCCGCCGGTGGCGGCAGCGGCAGGCCACGGCCGGGGCGGTCTACCGGACGGCGCTCGGCCGGGTGGCCGTGGACGCGGTGGACGTCGTCGAACCGGCCGGGATCACCGACAGCGACGCCGTCGCGGCGGGCTACGGCTCGGCGGCGGAAGTGGTCGCGGACCTCCGGGGCCGCGAGGCGGATCCGGTGTACCGGCTGGCGATCAGGTTCGTCGAGGAGGCCGACCCGCGCGACGAGCTCGCGGCGGCCGACGAGCTTTCGGCAGCCGACGTCGCGGACATCGCCGCCCGGCTGGCGCGGCTCGACCGGGCGAGTTCGACCGGGCCGTGGACCGAGGCCACGTTGAAAGTCATCGAACGGCGTCCCGCCGTCCGCGCCGGGGACCTGGCGGCCGAGATCGGTCGTGACCCGGCGCAGTTCAAGCTCGACGTGCGGAAGCTCAAGAACCTCGGGCTCACCATCAGCCTGGGGACGGGCTACCGGATCTCTCCGCGGGGCGCCGCCTACCTGGCCTCCGCTTGATCGTCAGCCCGGCGGCGACCAGCCGAAGAGCGCGGCGTTCTGCCGGTCGTCGCCGGTGGCCCGGGTGACGATCCGGAGCACGGCGTCCCGCAGTGCGGTGCCGGCAGGCGACCGGACGTGGGCCACCCGCCCGAGCATCCGCGACTGCCGGACGACCTTGGCGGTTCGCGCGGTCCGTTCGGCGGAGTACCCGGCCAAGGCGGATTCCGCCGTGTCGTCCGTGGACAGGCGGACGCCGAGCACCGCGGCGTCCTCCAAGGCCATGCCCGCACCCTGTCCCAGGGTGTACACCATGGGGTGAATCGCGTCGCCGGCCAGCGTCACGCGTCCGCGGTGCCAGACGCGCGAAGGCGGCCGGTCGAACACGTCGGTGACGACGCAGTCGGCCTCCCCGGCCGTGGCCACCACCTGACGCACGGCCGGAGCCCAGGTGCCGAGGCGGTCGCGGACGAGCCGCAGCGCCTCGGTGGCGGGCCGCCGTGGCCATTCGCCGCGCCGGGCGGCCATCGAGGCCACCCAGTAGACCCGCCCGTCCCCGATGCCGGCGGCGAACACCACGATTCCCTTCCCGTAGGCGATGAAGCCGTCCGGATGGGCCCGCGGTGCCGCGCCGGTCCCGCGCACCGCGGTGATTCCCCGGTACCGGGGTTCCCCGGGGCCGAGCAGGTCCCGCCGGACGGCCGACCGCAGCCCGTCGGCACCGACCAGGGCGTCACCCCGGAGCCTGCGCCCGTCGGACGCGACGAGTTCGACCGAGGAACCGTGGCCGGTGTACCGCTGCGCCGTGAATCCGGTGACGATCTCGGCACCCGCGGCCTCGGCCGCGCCGAGCAGCACCGCGTGGAGGCCGGCGCGCAGGATCGCCACCGCGGGCTGGCCCCAGCGCTCCTCGAAGCCGTCGAACGAAACCCGGCCCAGTTCCCGCCCCCGCGCGTCGAGGAACGGGGTCCGGTGGCCGGTGGATCCGCGCACGCCCGAGGGACGGCCGGTCGCGCGCACCGCCGCGGCGAGCCCGGGTTCGATGGCGTGCAAAGCTTTCATCGCGTTGGGGGCGAGGACCAGCCCGGCGCCGGAGCGGCCGGGCGCCGAGGCGTGCTCGGCCACGACGGCATCGACTCCGCGGTGCCGGAGTGCGGTGGCGAGGGCGAGCCCGGCGATGCCGCCACCGGCGATCAGGACGCGGCCGATCATGGGTCCAGCCTGCGCCTCGGCCCGGCCGGGGGTTACTCCGACGTTGCCCGGAGTGGCCGCCCGTACCCGGCTTGACATGTAGGAGACTTCCTACCTACGATGGTTGCCATGGAGATTTCACATCTGCAGAAATTGACGATCCCGGTCGCCGACCAGGACAAAGCGAAGGCTTTCTACGTCGACACCCTCGGATTCGAGGTGCGTAACGACACCCCGCTGCCGATGGGAAACAATGCGCGCTGGATCGAAGTGGCGCCGGCCGGTGGCCAGGCCTCGTTCGTGCTGTGCAACTGGATGCCCGACGCGCCCCACGTGGTCAACGTGATGCTCCAGACGAAGAACACCGACGCCGACGTGGAATCCTTGCGCCAGGCGGGACTCACGGTCGACGACCCCATGCAGACGCCGTGGGGCAAGCAGGCCACGTTCTCGGACCCCGACGGCAACACCTTCGTCCTCACCGACGGCGCTTCCTGATCCTTTTCCCGGCCCGATTCCGCCGGAAATCCTGTTCACATCCCCCTTCCTGAGTTCGGTACGCATGCCCAGGTACACCGGGTATGTGTACCGGCTCGTCACTACCATTCCCTCGCACGGGAGACAGCTGTGACTCAATCCGGTAATGAGAGCTGGCCGTCGGCGCCCGCGGACGCGCCGCCGAGCGTCGTGCCCCGCCGGGCGTGGCTCACGCTGGTCCTCGTCTCGCTGGGCGCCATGATGGAGGCGCTCGACACGACAGTGATGACGATCGGCAACCCCCGGATCGCCGTCGACCTCGGTACCCAGCTGAACCAGTTGCAATGGGTCAGCAATGGCTACATGTTCGCTGTCGTCGTCTTTCTGATCACCGCCGGGAAGATCGGTGACCGGTTCGGCCACCGCTCGACGTTCCTGGTGGGCATGGTCGGGTTCGCGGCCAGCTCGGTGGTCGCCGGTACGGCGGGCTCGGTCGGCGTGCTGATCGGCGCCCGGGTCGTGCAGGGCATCTTCGGGGCCGTGCTGGCACCGAACTCGCTCGCGATCATCCGCAACGTCTTCCCGTTCGACAAGCTGAAGGCCGCCATCGGGATCTGGGCGGGGTTCGGCGCGCTGGCGATGGCCGCCGGCCCGTTCATCGGCGGGCTCGTCGTCGGCCTGTGGGACTGGCGGGGGATCTTCTTCCTCAACGTCCCGATCTGCCTGATCGTCGTGATCGCGGGCCTGGTCCTGATGGACAAGGGCCGCGAGCAGCGGCAGCCGGCCCCGATCGACATCCCGGGCGTGCTCCTGCTTTCGGCCGCGCTCTTCGCGGTGGTGTGGGCGATCACCCGGATCCCGGTGTCGGGCTTCGGACTGGACGCCGGCCTGTACTTCGCCGCGGCCGTGGTGCTGTTCGCCCTGTTCCTGTGGCGGCAGCGGGCCTCGGAGAACGCCGTGCTCCCGCTCCGGCTGTTCCGTTCGGTCTCGCTGTCCGCCGCGGTGGTGGTCGTCGCCCTGGGCGCGTTCGTCGCCTTCGGCAGCTACTTCTACTTCGGCCTGTACCTGGAACACGTCCAGGACCGTTCGCCGCTGATGACCGGCGTGCTGCTGCTGCCGCAGACCGTCCTTTTCGGGCTCGGCGCGGCGGTGGGCACCAAGCTGGGCAAGCAGCAGGGCCCGCACGTGCCGATGATGCTCGGCGCGTTCCTCGTCGCGCTCGGCTCGGTGGGCATCGTCATGCTCCGGGCGGACTCGTCGTACTGGCTGCTCGGCCCGGCGCTGGGCCTGATGGGCATCGGGATCGGGGCGATCATCCCGGTCGCCGTCGAGGCGATCCTCGGCCACAGCCCGCAGAACCTCGCCGGGGTCGCCTCCGGGTTGCAGCAGACCGGGCTGATGCTCGGTGCGGTGCTCGGCACCGCGATCCTCGGCTCGATCATCGGTGTGCACGTGCGGGACGATCTGCCCGGCAGGCTCGCGACCGCCGGAGTCACGCAAAGCGCGGCCGACGCCGCGGTCGCCCAGGCTTCCGTGGCCGCGCAAGGTGTCCTGCCGCACGTCGGAGGCATCTCATCCGAAGTCGACGCCCAGATCAAGACGGCGATCGACCAGAGCTTCACCAGTGGCCTCAACGTGGCGATGATCGTCGGCGCCGCGGTGATGGTGATCGCCGCGATCATCGCGAGCCGCGTCAAGGCTCCCGAATTCGATCCCGCGTCTTCCTGGGGCTGAGAGGCGTCCGATGATCACCCACTGACGAAAGGATCCACGAATGGCATTGTCCGGGAACGAGATGCTCGAGCGCGTCGCCGCCTCCCTGCCCGCGAAGACCGGCAAGTCGGCCGACGAATGGGTGGCCGAGGTCGAAAAAGCCGGACTCGACGCGCTCGACCAGCGCTCGGTTCGGGCATGGCTGAAGTCGGAACACAGCTTCACCAAGCCGCAGCAGGAAGCCGTCGCGATCGCGGCGGCCAAGAAGGCGGGCTGGTCCGAGCCGACGGCGGACGATCACCTCACCGCCCAGTACGCCGGCAAGAAGCAGGCGCTCAAACCGATCTACGAGTCACTCCTGAAGGAGGCCAAGTCGCTGGGCGACGACGTCGAGGTCGAAGTGCGGGCGAACTTCGTCGCGGTGAACCGGCGACGGCAGTTCGCCGCGATCCAGCCGACCACGGCGACCCGGGTCGACCTCGGACTCCGGTTCACCGACGCGCCGAAGTCGAAGCGGCTGGCAGCGGCGTCGGCGCCGGGGCAGTCCACGCACAAGGCCGGCGTGACGAGGGCCGACGAGGTCGACGACGAACTGGTCGGCCTGCTCAAGCAGGCCTACGAACAGAACTGAGCGTCGCGGCGGCACCTGGCGAGGGGTCGGGTGGTCACCGGCGGGGTTCCCGCCGGTGACCACCTTCTCGGGTACGAGCTCAGGTGTTGTCCTTCGAGGTGGTGCGGGCGAGGTGGCCGGCCAGCCGGGTGTGCGCGATCTTCTTCCACCCGCCGCGGTGCATGAGCGCCAGTACCGCGCCGCCCAGCCCGGTGAAACCCTGGTGGGCCAGGCGAAGGCGCGTGTGCCCGCCGTCGGCCGCGGCCAGGGTCCACGTGACCGTCGTGGTGGTGCGCATCCGGCTGCCGCGCCAGGTGTAGGCGAGGGTGCGCGGTTCGTCGACCTCGGTCACTTCGCAGTGCACGACGCCGTCCCAGCCGGGCATCGGCTTGGCGCGCAGGGTGAACTCCCGCCCCACCTCCGGGGCGAACCCGTCGACCGGCATCAGCCAGTCGGCCAGCGCGTCGGCGTCGGTCAGCGCCAGCCACACCCGGGCGGGCGGGTAGGGCAGTTCGACGTCCACGGTGATGTCTTGCGAGGTGGTCATCTTCCATCCGTTTCGTTGCCTGCCTGGCGGTCGAGGTACGCGCGCAGGCTGCCGATCCGCTCGGTCCAGAACTCGCCGAAGAGCGCCGCCCAGTCGTAGAGCTCCCGCAGCGGCTCCGGGCGCAGCCGGTACAGCCGCTGCCGTCCCGAGCGCTGCTCGGTGACGAGGCCGGCGGCCCGCAGCACCGCCAGGTGGCGGGACAGCATCGGCAGCCCGACCCCGAGCTCACCGGCGAGCTCACCGACCGGCAGGTCCCGCCGCCGGCTGAGCACTTCCAGCGCCGCACGGCGGGTGGGGTCGGCCACCGCGCGGAAGACGTCTTCGGTGGCGACGGGCCTCGGCATACCTAATGTTTATGGTAAATGTGAACTATTGTCAACCCGGACACCGGGGGGAGCCGGGTCAGAAGGGCCCGCCGGCGACCTGCTGCAGAAGGGACAGCTGGTCCCAGAGCAGCCATTCCTCCTGGATCTGGGTGCCGCGGGCCCGCGCGACGCTGATGCCGCTCACGCTGACCGGGACACCGGTGGCGGCAATCCCGAACAGGGTGCCCTTGTGCGTGCCCCGGCCGGTCCACCGCGTCACGACGCGGTCTCCCTGTGCCAGCTGCAGATCGACCGTGGTGGCGAAGTCCGGCATCCCGCTGCGGAAGGTCGCGACCAGCCCGGCGATCCCGTTCCTGGTGCCCGGCAGCAGGCCGGTCGGGTCGTGCAGCACGTAGCCGGGTGCGAGCAGCAGCTGCAACAGGCCGACGTTGCCGCTGTTGTACACGCTCGCGAACAGGCTGGCCACCAGCGACTTGAGGTCCAGCAGGCCGAGCTCCCCGCCCACGAGGGGGCCGTTGGCGCGGAAGGGCGCCGGGGTGAACTCCGGTGGTGGCGCCGCGGCCGCCCCCGGCAGCACCGTGAGCCTGGGGAGCGCGACACCGAGCTGGCGCAGCATCGAGACGCTGTCCCGCGCCTCCCATTCCTCCACGATCAGCCCGTCGCGGACGCGGACGATCGAGATGCCCGCGATGTCCACCGTGCTGCCGGTCGCGGGCCTGCCGAGCCAGGCGCCGGTGTTCACGCTCGTCTGGTGCCAGCGTGCCGCGACCAGGTCGCCCTCGGCCACCACGTCCTCGAACGTGGTGTCGAACTGGGAGAACGCGGTGAACACCGTGTTGGCGAGGAAGCTCTGCGTGCCGGCGAGCCCGGTCTGCTGCCCGGTGTCCTCGCCCGGTGCGCGGTCGTGGTGCAGGAAGTTCCGGCTGAGGAACTTCTCCGCCGCCGGCAGGTCCTTGCCGTCCAGCACGGTCCTGACGAAGGACTGGAGCACCGTCGTGTTCTCGGCCGTGGTCATGACAACCGTCCCCTTCGTTCAGTGACTGCCGGTGGCGAGCAGCGGCCGGATGTCCCACTGCTGCCAGGACTCGACGATGGCGCCTGCCCGGACGGCCAGCACCGTGATGCCGGACAGCGTGAGGTACCGGCCCGACGGCGGGATGCCCAGCAGGCCGCCGCGGTGCGTCCCGCGGGACGTCCAGCGCACCACGGCCCGGCCGCGGTCCACGACGAGCAGGTCGACGGAGACGTTGACGTCGGGGAACGCGGTGCGCCACCGGGCGACGAACTGGCGCACGCCGTCCCGTCCCGGCCGCTGCCCGGCCAGTGGCGTGTGGTTCGTGTAGTCCGGGGCGAACAGGGTGTCGACGACCGTCAGGTCCCCGGCGCTCCAGAGGTCGTAGACGAACCGGCCGGCCGTGGCCGTGACGTCGTCGCCGCCGTCGGCGTCGAGTTCGCCGGGCGCGCTCGCCGCGCCCGTCTGCCGGAGTAGCTCGTTCACGTCGGGCGCCTCCCACCCTTCGGCCATCTTGCCTTCGCGCACCCTGGTGATCGTGATCCCCGGGATGCCGACCTCCTTGCCCTGGTGGACGAAGGTCAGTGCCCATCGGGTCGCCACGAGATCGTCCTGGGCGGCCTGGTCGTCGATCCGGGCCGACCAGCCGGAGAACCGGGTGGATCCGGCCTTCGCGAGCCCCGCGACACCGGTCAGGCCGACCTCTTCGCCCCACACCGCGTCGTGCAGGAGGTAGGAATCCGCGAAGTAGCGGGCCGCCAGCTGTCCGGGCGCGTCGCCGGACACGTCGTCGGCGTAGCCGAGCACGAGTGCCACGTTGTCGGCCTGCCGGCCGGAGCGGCCGCCGACCGCGGCGTCGAGCACGGTCGCGCCGTCGCCCTCGACCTCCACGACGCCGCCGGCTTGCAGCAGCACGCCGTCCCCGGCGGACAGCTCGGCCGGCTGCCCGGCGGTCAGAGGATCGGACCGGCCGAGCGGGTCCGCCGCGCGGGTGACGGTTCCCGTCCCCGACCGCAGCTTCGCGGTCAGCGTGCCGGACTCGACGTGCAGGATGCGGGGGCCGCCGGCGTCCTCGGACGTCCGGTGCCGCCCGGCGGCGAGGGTGAACCTGCGCACCGACGCCGTGGCCGGGGCGGCAGGCAGTGCGGTGACCGGACCAAGGGTCAGCGGCTCGAAGGTGATGCCCGGCGGGAACTGCTGGGCCGGCTCGCCGGCGAACAGCGCCAGCCCGAGGATGCGGGCCGGGCCGTCACCTGCCGTGCGGGCGCTGTGCACGACGTCGCCGGGCACCACGAGCTGGTCGTCCGCCGTCACCGTGAACGTCTGTCCGGCGGGGATGTCCTGCGCGGTCCGGCTTCCCGCCGGGGTCTTGGTGACCACGCCCTCGGCGGTGAACTCGAGTGTCCCCCGCACCACCCGGAAGGCGACGGGGCCGGCTCCCTTCGCCGGTGGGAACGATGCCCCGACGCCGTAGTCGAAGTGTGCCAAGGCGAAGAAGGCCGGCGTGCTCACCAGCGTCCGGAAGGTCTGCTGGATCACCGGATCGGTCCGGGTGGCTTCCGTGCTCTGGTCGGCTGACTGCGTCATCTCGCCCTTCCGCGTTCTCGATCCCGGCTCATTGCCCGCCGAGGTGCCGTAACGTGCTGATCGACGGCGCGAAGAAGTAGCCGCCCCCGGTCAACGCGGTCCATGGTCGTTCCGGCTCCAGGGGAATGGTGCGGACACCATCACCGGAGGGGACCCGCAGGCCGAACACGTGCCTGCCGAAGAACGCCGGGGCGACGATCAGGTCCTCTCCCTCGTCCGGTGCGCGGAACTTCGGGTTCGCCAGCCACTGCTTCAGGACGAACTCGAACTGCTGCTCGATCGAGGTCTGGTAGCTCAGGAAGAGCAGGCCCCGGTCCTGATCGTCCACAGAGGACGTATAGGGGATGCCCCTGCGCAGCATCCGGTGCCGCTGCACTTCGGCCGGAGCGATGTCGTCCCGGGGGTAGCTCTTCCGGATGTGTGCCGCGTACGGGCAGGCCAGCCCGCCGGGGTCGGCCGGTGCGGGCGGGAAGCCGCCTCCGCCGCACCGCCCCGGCGCGGCGTCGCCGAGCGGTTGCCGCGGTGACCGGTAGGCGAAGTCGTTGTCGGCGCAGCGGTCGGCGGCCATCACGGGGTCGTCCGCCCACGGCGCCCGGATCGTCGGTGCGCCACTGCGCCACCGGCCGACCAGCAGAGCGGCGAGCCGCTCCCCGGTCAGGCCGGCGAGGGCCGGCTCGGTGGCGGCCAGCCGTTCCGCGGTGGCGCCGGTGAACCGGCGGAACTCGGCCGGGTCCTGCCGGAACCGGCCGTACACCAGGAAGGACCCGTTGCGCGCCCAGCCGGGCGCGCCGGTCCGCTCCACCGGTGTGCCCGTGGAGCCCGCGGGCTGCGCCGGGTAGCCGAACACGAACTCGCCCGGCCACACCAGTGCCTGTCCGGGCTTGCCCTCGTCCGGGCGCACCGGGTTCTGCCGGGGTGTCATCGGTTCCCACGGGACGTCGGACCTGCGGCCGCGCAGACCGGGTTGGGAGATCCCGTCCTGGAATCCGAACGGCTCTTGGCCGGCCAGCCTCGCTCCGTACTCCTCGGCGACCGGCCGGAGCCCGGGATCGAGCAGGCCGGCCACCTCGGCCACCTGGGCGCGCAGCTTGTCGTCGTCGTCGGAGGCGACGAGGAGCAGCACGTCCGCGCCGGCGCCGTCGTCCCAGGACGCCAGGTCGACGCCGGCCTCGGCCATCCGGGGCCGCATACCCGCGCGGAAGGCCGCGTCGGCGAACTGCTCGGCGCCGGTGGCCAGCGCGCGCAACGCGGGGTACGACAACGCGACGTTGCACCAGGTCGACGACACCGGCTCGGCGCCTCGCCGCGAACGCAGCGCCGAGAACAACCGGTTGAAGGGCAGTACCTCCGCCGCCGTCGCGACCTGGTCGGCGAGCGCGGCGAGCGCTCGGCGTGCGGCCGCGGCGTCGGTGATCGTGAACTGCACCAAGGCCAGCCGGGCCTTGTTGAACCCAGGGAACACGTTGCCCTGGAGCTCGTCCAGGTCGACCAGCGGTTCACCGGCGGTGAGCACCGGCGGGCCGCCGACCTCCCCGGTGTCCCACGCCTGCCACGCGTCGACGATCCGGGCGTTCGCCACCCGGTAGCTGCCGAACACCGGCAGGGCCAGCAGCCGGCCCGTCGGCCCGTGCCCGGCGGTCGGGCCGGTCTGGGTGCCGCGCAGCGTGAGCCTGAGCACCACGGAATCGGTCTCGTGCACCGCGTCTTCGATTTCCAGCCGCCCGTCCGGGAACCCGGCCAGCAGGGCCAGCACCCGGGCGCAGTCGAGCAGCGCGTCGCGCGCGGCGGGATCCACCAGCCCGGCGAGCGGACCCGCGTCCCGGCTCCGGTAGACGGTGTCGATCAGGCTGCGGACCACGTCGGCCGGGGTGCGGACGGACGTGTGCGCGGTCATCGGCCGGCGGTCCCCGCCGTGCCCCAGGGGCCCGGTCCCGGTCCCGGTCCTGGTCCCGGGTCCGGGTTCGGGTCTGGGTTCGGGTACTGGACGAGGCCGAGCTGGAACAGCAGGCTCGCGTCGTCGAAGAAGCCCCAGTGGCCGGTGATCTTGCCGTCGGCCACCGAGTGGATGCTGATCCCGCTGACCTCGACCGGCTTGCCGGTGGCAGGCAGACCCCGGAACGTCCCGCGGTGCGTGCCCCGGAACGTGTACCGCGTCGCGACCCGGTCGCCTTCCCCGGTCTGCAGGTCCACGCTCACGGAACAGTCGGGGAAGCCGGTCCGGAACGCCCGCACGAGCTGCTTCACCCCGGCCACCCCGGGGCGCTGCCCGGTGACGGTGCTGTTGTTGGCGAAGTCCGGTGCGAAGATCGTGTCCGCGACGGTCAGGTCGCCGCTGTCCCAAACCTCGTAGAAGAACCGGCGGGCGAGCTCCTTCGGGTCCGTGGTCGCCGGCGCGGTGTCGTCTTCGAGTGCGCCGAACGGCGACGGAATGCCCATCTGGTTCAGCAGGCTCAACGCGTCCCGGGCCTCCCATTCCTCGAGGATCCGGTCGTCACGCACGCGCGTGACGGTGATTCCACCGATGTGGATCTGCTTGCCGCTCGCCGGGAAACCGAGATAGGGACCGGTGTTCACGAAACTCTGCGACCAGCGGCCGACGACGATGTCGGCTTCGGCGAGCTGCTCTTCGATCGTGGTGTGGAATTCGGAAAACGCCGTGAAGATGCTGGAGATGAAGGCGATCGCGCCTTCGACGCCGTGCTGCTCGCCGGGGGCGGGGTCGTGGTTGTAGAAATTGTCCGCCATGTAGTACCGGGCGTTCTCGGCCGCCATCGCGTCGATGACGTTGCGGACGTAGGCCCGCATGAACACCTTGTTGGCCTCGGGCGAGCCCGTCGGCGGGGGACCCGGACGCCAGTCGTCCGGCGTGCTCTTCTGCCCGAACGGTCCTTCCGCCGCCCAGTGTTCGGCGATCTTGCCCTCGTCGTCGACCCGGACGACCGAGGTGACCTTGAACTCCATGTCGCCGGTGGCGTCGACGCCCGCGGCATCCGGTGCGAGCATGGCCGAGAAGTGCGCGGGGGGCGGCGCCTTGCCGGTCTGCCGAATCGTCACCAGATCGCCCTGCACCTCGACGGAATCGACATGCGAGGAATAACCGGGGAGACTGTCGAGCAGCTGCTGCACCAGCTGCTTGTACCCGTAACAACCTTCGCCGTGCCCGGCGGTCAGGCCGGAATGGTCGACCACGTCCGGCGCGACGATGTCGTCCAGCGCTTCCACGTTCCCGGAATTGATCGCGTCCACCCACCGGTGTGCGATCTGTTTCAACTGCGTACTCGACAGCGTCATCTTCGGGCCCCCTCCCCAGCTCTGACCGGTTAGTCGATCTCAACTCTTGACCGGTGAACGACGCGGTTCTTCTTCGAGGCTGCTATTGTCGCGGCCGGGTTGACCGTGTCCTGTTCACGATCCAAGCTGGGTCCGAACCGATTTTCCGAGGAGGGGTTGATGGACCGCCGTGAGTTCGACGCCGTTCTGGAAGCCGACCAGCGCGGGCACGTCCGGATCAGGCTCCCGTTCGACCCGTCGGCGGCGTGGGGGAAGAAGCAACGGCACTTCGTCCGCGGTTCGCTGAACGGGACGGATTTCGAAGGTTCGCTCGGCAGCAGGAGTGGCGCGTGGTTCTTTCCGGTCAACAAGGCGCTGCGGGCTTCGTGCGGTATCGGTCCCGGCGACGACGTGCACGTCGTCCTGGAGCCGGGCGGCGGCCCGGACGCCGCGGTGCCCGCCGACCTGGCGGACGCCCTGCGGCCCGAAGCCGCCGCGAAGTCCTTTTTCGACAGCCTGTCGGGATTCTACCGGCGGGAGTACATCGCGTGGATCGAAAGTGCCAAGAAAGAGGAGACCCGGCAAAGCCGCGTCGCCGAAGTGGTCGAGTCGCTCAAGCAGGGCCGTAAGCAACGCTGAACCCGGCTTCCCCGAACTCCCTGGTTTTCCCGGGCGGCCGTACCCGCGTTCTTCTGTGCTGTGCAGGGGAATTCACGAAGCCGTTCGCTACGGCCACTGCACGCGTTCCCCAGGTCCCTTGCCACAGGCTCGCTGAGAGGACGCTGAGTGCGCCTGGCCGGGGGGTGCCACGCGTGGCGTCCGGCGGGCTCTAGGGTGCCCACCGTGGACGGCGCCCCGCGCGCCGGAGGGACCGGGAGCTTTGATGCGCACTTCGTTGACCAGACGCCACTTCTTCGGCCTCGCCGCCGGAGCGTCGGCGCTGGCCGCCTGCTCGGCGCCCGGCCCGGGACCGGCACACGTCGTGACGTCCTCGGCGCCCGCACCGACGAGCAGCCCACCGCCGTCGACGGCCGCGCCGGCCTCGGCCGCGCCGGCGGGACCGGCCACCGAGGTCGCCCGCGCCACCTCGGGGCGCCCGGAGATCGCGCTGACCTTCCACGGCGCGGGCGACCCCCGGATCACCCGGCAGGTGCTGGACCTGATCCGGCAGCACGGCGCGCACATCACCGTGCTGGCCGTCGGAACCTGGCTGGCCGAGCACCCGGACGCCGCCCGGATGGTGCGCGACGGCGGCCATGAGCTGGGCAACCACACCTGGAGCCACCCGGCGCTGGCCGGGTACAAGCCGGAGCCGATGCTCGCGGAGATCGAGCGGTGCCGGGACAAGCTCACCGAGGTGACCGGGACGCCGGGCACGTTCTTCCGCCAGTCACAGGGGCAGCACGCGACCCAGCAGGAGCTGGTGGAGGCGGGCAAGGCCGGCTACGCGCGGGTGCTGTCCTACGACGTCGACTCGCTCGACTGGAAGGACCCGGGGCCGGCCGCGATCCGGTCGGCGGTGGCGCAGGCCCGCGCCGGCAGCGTGGTCAGCATGCACCTCGGGCACGCCGGCACGGTCGCCGCGTTGCCCGGGATCTTCACCGACCTGAGCGAACGGGGACTGACCGCGGTGACGGCGACGGAGCTGCTGAAGTGACCCGTACCCGCTGGGGATGGTTCGCCCTCGTCCTGCTGCTCGCCGGCTGCTCGTCGCCGCCCGCGTCCGAGCACGCCGGCATGCCGGACATGCCCGGAATGCCGACGACCGGGCTGCCGCACGAGGCCACCCCGCCCGCCCCGGCGGGCAACCCGCTGCCCGGCATGCCGCCGGTCACCGACCCCCGCAACGTCGACGCCGCCGCCGGGGCCGGGCAGCTGTCGCCGGCGGTGGCCGCGGACAAACCGCTGGTGTACGTGCCGCACAGCGGCTCCGGCGACGTCTGGGTGATCGACCCGGCCACCTTCCAGGTGGTCGCGAAGTACCCGGTCGGCAAGGAACTGCAGCACGTCGTGCCGTCCTGGGACCTGCGGACCCTCTACGCCACCGACGACCAGGGCAACCTGGTCATGCCGTTCGACCCCAAGACCGGCCTGCCGGGCCAGAAGATCCCCGTGGTCGACCCGTACAACATGTACTTCTCGCCGGACGGCAAGTACGCCATCTCGGTCGCCGAGGCACGCCGCAAGCTGGTCTGGTACGACCCGCACACCTGGCAGGCGCACGACGAAACCGCCGCGCCCGACTGTGGCGGCATCGACCACGCCGACTTCTCGCCCGACGGCCGGACCGCGGTGTTCACCTGCGAGTTCGCCGGACGGGTCGCGGTCGTGGACGTCGTCTCGCACAAGCTGCTGCGCATGATCGACATGCCCCACCGCAACACCCACATGGGCCCGCAGGACATCAAGCTCGCGCCGGACGGGTCGGTGTACTACATCGCCGATTCGGACGCGAACGGCGTCTGGGTGCTCGACGGCGCGGCGACGCACGTGCTCCGCTTCATCCCGACCGGGAAGGGCGCGCACGGTCTCTACCTGTCGCGGGACGCGAAACAGCTGTACGTGACCAACCGCCACGAAGGCAGTGTCAGCGTGCTGGACGCCTACACCGGCGCTCCCGTGACCGTCTGGCACATCCCCGGCGGCGGCAGCCCCGACATGGGCAACGTCACCGCCGACGGCACGCAGCTCTGGCTGTCCGGCCGCTACAACGGCGTGGTCTACGTGCTGTCGACCAAGGACGGCGCGTTGTTGCGGACCATTCCCGTCGGCCGTGAACCGCACGGTCTGTGCGTGTGGCCGCAGCCGGGCCGGTATTCCCTCGGCCACACCGGAATCACCCGCTGACGGAAACTTTCTCGCTTAACCCTGGACTTAACGGCATGGCTGCGCTACGCATTGTTAGCGCTCACATGAGTCGAGGGTTCGCGGGAAAGGACTGTCATGGCACGCCGTCGAACGTGGATCTTGGGGCTCGTCGCGGCCGTCGCCGTCGGGCTCGCCGGGGGCGGACCCGCCCGGGGCGTGCCCGCGCGGGCCGCGGCCGCCTACAGCAATCCGGTGGTGTGGCAGGACTTCGCGGACGGCGACATCATCCGCGTCGGCGACACCTACTACTACTCGGCCTCCACCATGCACTATTCGCCGGGGGCGCCGGTCCTGCGCTCCTACGACCTGGTGAACTGGGAGTACGCCGGGCATTCGGTACCCCGCCTGGACTTCGGGGCGAAGTACGACCTCAACGGCGGCCGCGGGTACGTGCGCGGGATCTGGGCGTCGTTCCTCAACTTCCGGAAGAGCAACAGCACGTTCTACTGGGGCGGCTGCGTCGACTTCGCCAACACGCACATCTACACCGCCACCGACGTCGCGGGCACGTGGCAGAAGCTGACGACGATCAACAAGTGCTACTACGACGCCGGCATGCTGGTCGACGACAACGACACCATGTACGTTTCCTACGGCAACACCAACATCAGCGTCGCGCAGCTGTCGCCGGACGGGAAGACCGAGGTCCGGTCGCAGCAGGTGTTCAGCACCCCGTCGAACGTCGGCACGCTCGAAGGCTCCCGGTTCTACAAGCGCAACGGCTTCTACTACATCTTCCTGACCCGCCCCGCGAACGGGCAGTACATCCTCAAGGCGAGCAACCCGTTCGGCCCGTACACGATGCAGCAGGTGCTGCTGAACATGCCCAGCCCGATCCCGGGCGGGGGAGTGCCGCACCAGGGCGGGATGGTGCAGACCCAGAACGGTGACTGGTACTACATGGCGTTCGTCGACGCCTACCCCGGCGGGCGGGTCCCGGTGCTCGCGCCGATCACGTGGACCGCGGACGGCTGGCCCCGCGTCACGACGGTCAACGGCGGCTGGGGCGCGAGCTACCCGTTCCCGAACCTGCCCGCCCACCCGGTGCAGCCGATGATCGGCGTGGACACCTTCACCGGCCCGGCGCTCGGGCCGCAGTGGGAGTGGAACCACAACCCCGACACCAGCAAGTACAGCGTCGGCAACGGGCTGCGCCTGCAGACCGCCACCGTCACGAACGACCTCTACTCCGCCCGAAACACCTTGACTCACCGCATCCAGGGACCCAGCTCGACAGCGACGGTCACGCTCGACCTGTCCGCCATGCGCGACGGCGACCGCACCGGCCTCGCCATGCTGCGGGACTCCTCGGCCTGGATCGGCATCAAGCGCGACGGCGGCCGCAACCGGGTCGTCCTGCAGAACAACATCACCATGGACGGCAACTGGAACACGAGCAACACCGGCGGTGAGGCCGCCTCGGCCGCCTTCGGCGGCACGAAGGTCTGGCTGCGCGCCAACGCGGACATCCGCCCCGGCGCCGGACGGCAGGCCACGTTCTCCTACAGCACCGACGGCGTCACCTTCACCCGGTTCGGCCCGGCGTTCACCTTGAACAACGCCTGGCAGTTCTTCATGGGTTACCGGTTCGCCGTCTTCAACTACGCCAGTCAGGCCCTCGGTGGCGCGGTCACCCTCCAGCGGTTCGAACTCTCCACCCCGTGAGGAGTCGCATGATGGCAAGGAAAATCCTGGCGGTGATCGCGGCCGCCGCGCTACTCGCACTGGGCGCCGCCGTCCCGGCCGGCGCCGCGGACGCCGGCACCGCCGCGGCGAGCACGGGCTGCGGCAAGGCCCCGGCGTTGACGAGCGGCACGCACACCATCCAGGCCAACGGCAAGAACCGCGAATACATCCTGCGGATTCCCGACGGCTACGACGGCAGCCACCCGTACCGGCTGATCTTCGGGTTCCACTGGCTCGGCGGCAACGACGTGGACGTCGACACCGGGCGGACCGTGCAGACGGGTGCCTGGGCCTACTACGGTCTCCAGCGCCTGGCGAACAACACGGCGATCTTCGTTGCGCCCCAAGGGCTCAACAACGGCTGGGCGAACTCCGGCGGCGAGGACGTCGCCCTGGTCGACAACATCCTCAACCAGATCGAAAGCGGGCTCTGCGTCGACACGACACAGCGGTTCGCGCTGGGCTTCAGCTACGGCGCCGCGATGAGCTACTCGCTCGCCTGCTCGCGGGCGAACGTGTTCCGCGCGGTCGCGGTCCAGTCCGGCGGGGTGCTCAGCGGGTGCAGTGGCGGCACCCAGCCCATCGCGTACCTCGGCGTGCACGGCATCCGTGACAACGTCCTCAACATCTCCGGCGGGCGCTCGATGCGCGACAGGTTCGTGCAGAACAACGGCTGCGCGGCCCAGAACCCGCCGGAGCCGGCGCAGGGCAGCCTGACGCACCGCGTCACGAGCTACTCGGGCTGCCGGGACGGGTATCCGGTCGAGTGGGCCGCGTTCGACGAGGGGCACATCGCCGCGCCGCAGGACGGGGCGACCGGGGACAGCGGTTCCCGCACGTGGGTGCCGGCCCTGGTGTGGCAGTTCTTCTCGCAGTTCGGTTCCACCACGCCGCCGCCCCCGCCGCCGCCCCCGGGGGGAGCCTGCCAGGTGCACGACAAGGTCAGCGCCTGGAACACCGGGCTGACGTCGGAAATCACCATCACCAACACGAGCACCGCGGCGATCGACGGGTGGTCGCTGGTCTTCACCCTGCCCGGCGGCCAGACGATCACGTCCGGGTGGAGCGCGAGCTACTCGCCGTCCTCCGGCCAGGTCACGGCCAAGAATGTCGCCTACAACGCGGCGATCCCCGCCGGCGGCTCGATCGGCATCGGCTTCCAGGCCACCCACACCGGCGACCCGGCCGCGCCCTCCGCGTTCAGCCTCAACGGCGCGGCCTGCACGCTCGCCTGACCGGCACCGGGCCCGGGGACGACGCGTCCCCGGGCCCCGTTTTTACGTATCGACAAGTCTGCATGTTAGCGCTAACGTTCCACCTCGCCTCCTGCAGTGTTGCCCGAGGGAAGGAAGATCCGGTGTCCATGAGTTTCAACCGGCGACGGCTGCTGCAAGCCGTCGGAGTCACCGCCATCGCCTCCGCCGCGGGGCCCGCCATCGGGTGGGAGCAGGCCGGGGCGGCCACCGGCCCGGTGCGCCCGGACACCGGGGTGTCCGCCTTCCCGTTCGATCTCGGCCAGGTGCGGCTGACCGCGAGCCGGTGGCTGGACAACCAGAACCGGACGCAGAACTACCTGCGGTTCGTCGACGTCGACCGGCTGCTGTACAACTTCCGGGCCAACCACCGCCTGTCCACCAACGGCGCCGCCACCAACGGCGGCTGGGACGCGCCGGACTTCCCGTTCCGCAGCCACGTCCAGGGTCATTTCCTGACGGCATGGGCGCAGCTGTGGGCGGCCACCGGGGACACGACCTCCCGGGACAAGGCCACGTACATGGTGGCCGAGCTGGCCAAGTGCCAGGCCAACAACGGCCCCGCCGGATTCGGCGCCGGGTACCTCTCCGGCTTCCCCGAGGTGGACTTCGACAACCTCGAAGCCGGGAGCCTGTCGAACGGCAACGTGCCGTACTACTGCGTCCACAAGACGATGGCCGGTTTGCTCGACGTCTGGCGGTACCTCGACAGCACCCAGGCTCGCGACGTGCTGCTGAACCTCGCGGGGTGGGTCGACCGGCGGACCGCCCGGCTCAGCGCGAGCCAGATGCAGTCGGTGCTGAACACCGAGTTCGGCGGCATGAACGACGTGCTGGCCGACCTCTACCAGTACACCGGCGACGCGCGGTGGCTGACCGCCGCGCAGCGGTTCGACCACGCCGCCGTCTTCAACCCGCTGGCGGCGAACCAGGACCAGCTCAACGGGTTGCACGCCAACACCCAGGTCCCGAAGTGGATCGGCGCGGCACGGGAGTACAAGGCCACGGGCACCACCCGCTACCGCGACATCGCGACCAACGCGTGGAACATCACCGTCGGCGCGCACACCTACGCCATCGGCGGCAACAGCCAGGCCGAGCACTTCCGCGCGCCCAACGCCATCGCGTCGTACCTGAACCAGGACACGTGCGAAAGCTGCAACACCTACAACATGCTCAAGCTGACCCGGGAACTGTTCACGCTGTACCCGGACCGCGCCGACCTGGCCGACTACTACGAACGCGCCCTGCTCAACCAGATGATCGGCCAGCAGAACCCGGCCGACAGCCACGGGCACGTCACCTACTTCAGCTCGCTCAACCCGGGCGGCCGCCGTGGTCTCGGCCCGGCGTGGGGCGGCGGCACGTGGAGCACCGACTACAACTCGTTCTGGTGCTGCCAGGGGACCGGCCTGGAAACCCAGACGAAGCTGGCGGACTCGATCTACTTCTACGCCGGCACGACGCTGATCGTGAACCTGTACCTGCCTTCGGTGCTCACCTGGACCCAGCGCGGCATCACGGTCACCCAGACCACGTCGTACCCGGCCAGTGACACCACCACGTTGACGGTCACCGGGAACGCGAGCGGGACCTGGGCCATGCGCCTGCGCATTCCCGGCTGGACGAGCGGGGCGACCGTCAGCGTCAACGGCGTCGCGCAGAACGTGACCACCACCCCCGGCAGCTACGCCACGCTGTCCCGGTCCTGGGCCTCCGGCGACACGGTGACCGTCCGGCTGCCGATGAAGGTGGCCCTGCGGCCGGCCAACGACAACGCGAACGTCGCCGCGGTCGCCTACGGGCCGGTGGTCCTGGCGGGCAACTACGGCACCACCTCCCTCAGCGCGCCGCCGGCCCTCGACCAGAGCTCGATCACGCGGACCAGCAGCAGCGCGCTCACCTTCAGCGCCAAGGCGAACGGCGCTGCGGTCAACCTGGTGCCCTTCTACGACGCGCAGGGCTTCAACTACGCGGTCTACTGGAACACCAGTGGCTCGAGCGCGACGACCAGCCACCTGGTCAACGTGGGCAGCGGGCTGCTGCTCGGGGTGGAGAACATGTCCACCGCCGACGGCGGCCGCGCGCTGCAGTGGACGGACAACGGCACCGCCGACCACAACTGGGAAATGATCACCGACGGGACCGCCGTCCGGTTCCGCAACGCCAACAGCGGCAAGGTGCTCGGGGTCCTGGACATGTCGACCGCGGACAACGCCCGCGTCCTGCAGTGGTCGGACAACGGCACCGCGGACCACCGGTGGACCGTCGTCGACCAGGGGGACGGCACCGTCAAGATCCGCAACGTCAACAGCGGCAAGCTGCTGACCATCGAGAACGGCTCGACCGCCGCCGGCGCGTATGCCGTCCAGGGCCCCGACAGCGGCGCGGCTGCCAACCGGTGGCGGATCGTGCGCAACGGCTGATCGCCGCCGGCTCGTCCGGCGCTCGTCAAGACCGGAGGACGAACGCGGCCACGTCGAGGCCGAGCTGCCGCCCGGCTTCGTGGTCGAGCCGGGTGTGCACGCCGGCGGCGATGCGGCTGAGACCCGCTTCGTCGGCGGCGTGCTGGAACGACGGGAACCGCCGGACCACCCCCGGCAGCGCTTCGGAGCGGACTTCCACGGGCCACCGCGGCCCGTACTCCCGGCGCAGGACCAGCGCGCCCGCCTGCGAGACGACGCTGTGCGCGCCGGGGTACGCCGGATCGGCCGGGGTGGTGGCGAGGCTCGACCAGTCCGGGACGCCGGCGGTGGCCGGGTTCCCGTCCTCGCCGGCGAGCCGGATCGCGGTGACCGGCCGCCAGATCCGGTAGTGGTACTTCGCTTCGTAGAAGGCGATCACGGCGTCGGCGAAAGCCAGGTTCAGCCGGGCGAACACCCGGGCCGCGACGAGCAGGTTGGCGCGTGAACCGGCGACGACCGACTGCGCGATCTCGTTCCAGTAGTTCCAGATCGGCGCCGCCCAGAACCGCGCCTGCACGGTTTCATCGGCGGTGCGGGTGGTGCTGGTGTCGCGTCCGGTCGCGGCCACCTCCTGCAGGGCTTTCGCGTACCGCGCGCCGTTCAGCGCGGGGTACGGCCCGGGCCGGAACCGGTCGGCGCGGTCGAGCACGAACGGCGTCACGGCGGCCCAGTGGGTGAACGCGGCGGGCGCGAACGCCGGCGGCGTCGGCCGGTACTGCCCGGGCGCGGTGCCCGGCGGCAGCACGGGCGGGGTCGCGGCCGAACCGTCGCCGGTGCGCAGGCCGAGCAGCAGCCGGGCGACGAGCTGCCCGGCGCGCACACCCGCGGCCCGCGCGGCCGGTGGCGTCACCGCGGCCAGCTGCCCGGCCAGCAGGCCCGCGAGCTCGGCCGCCCGGGCTGGGTAGAGCGCGGCCAGCGCGTCGTGGGCCGCCTGCGCCGCCGCCGCTTCCGGTGCCGCGTGACCGGGGACGTCGACGGTGAACAGGTAGGGCCGCCCGGTGCCGGTCGTCGCGACGACGGCGTCGTGGATCGCCGCGTGCAGCAGCGCGAAGCTCCGCGTCGGGTGCACGGTCGCGGGCTGCAGGCCGGCCGTGCGCACGATGGCCAGCAGCTCCCGGTTCCAGGCGAGGACGACGTCCGCGCCGCCCGGCCGGGCCGGCGCCACGGCCGCCGCGGCGGGTGCGGGCAGGCCGGTGGTGGCGAGCACGGCGGCAGCCGCGCCGGAGGTGACGAGCAGGTGCCGCCGCGACATCGATGTGGTCATTTCGCTCCCAGGTCGTCGGAGGGTCTGCCCACCGATACGGTCATCGGTTACGGCGACTGTGCCGATCGTTACGAATCCGACCGGCAGCCACGGCGGAAAGGGTGCTGGTGAGAGGGTTGGCTCCGGACCGTGTCCGCCTGCTTTCGGCCGGATTCGTAACCCTCATGCGTATCTCTCAGGTGGCGGGAAGAGTCGGCGGGGAGAAGGCGGGCGGTGCCGGTGGCACAGCGGTTCCGGCGCAAACGCGCCGAACACGGCGAACAGAACGAAGCGGCGCCGCGCGCGCGGCTGCACGCGGTCGGCGCGGACGTCTACCCGGACTGGGAGGCGGTCTACCGCGACAACGTCGACCGCGTGTACCGGCTGATGTTCTCGAAGGTGGGCAACCGGCCCGACGCGGAGGACCTCACCACGGAGGTCTTCCTGACCGCGCTGCGGCCGTTGCGCGTTTCGGCGAGCGTGGGCGAGGTCCGGGCGTACCTGCTGGCCACCGCGCGGACCGTGCTGGCCGGGCACTGGCGGCGCACGCTCGGCCGGGAGATCACCACCCTGGACGAGGAACGCGACATCGCCGGTTTTGAAGCAGGCACAGTCGAAGCCGGCACCGTGGACCCGGGCACGCCGGCCCGCGCCGAGGCCATCCTCGGGCAGCTGCCCGAGCGCTACGGCCGGATCCTGCGCCTGCGGTTCCTGCAGGCCTGTTCGCTCAAGGAAGCGGCGGCGGAGCTGGGCACCACCGTCGGCAACGCGAAAGTGTTGCAGCACCGCGCCCTGCGTCAGGCGGCTCAGCTGGCGGAAGGGATGGAGACGTGAGCACTCGAGGCGTCCGCCGGTTCGTCAAGGACCTCCTGCGGCGGCGACGGCCGCGCCCGTTCGCGGCGGGCCCCGGCGACGAAGCCGAGCTGCGGACCGCGGTGCTGCTGCGCGCCGCCCGGCCGGGCGGCGCGGCGGCGAGCGAAGAGTTCGTCGCCGGGCTGCACCGCCGGCTCGCCGAGGAGCTCGGCGAGCCGGCGCCCGCGCCCGGTGGCAGCCGCCGCCGGTTCATCCAGGTGTCGTCGGCCGCCGCGGTGGCGGCCGCGGCCGGTGCGGGGGTCGAGTACCTCGTTACGTCGGCGGGCCAGCCGGCCGCGACGCCACCATCCCCCGAGGAAACGCTGCGGCCGGAGAACGGCCGGTGGCGGGCCGTCGTCGCGGCGCACGACCTGCCCGAGGGCGGGGTGCTGCCGTTCGACTTCGGGGCGGTGGCGGGGTTCGTGCACCGCTCCGGCGGGCAGGTGCGCGCGGTCTCGGCGACCTGCACGCACCTCGGCTGCCGGCTGAACCTGGACGCGCCGGCGCGGCGGCTGGACTGCCCGTGTCACCGGACGTCGTTCGCCGTGGACGGGGTGGTCCTGACCCACCAGCTCCCGGTGACGCCGCCGCCGTTGCCGCACCTGGTGGTACGGGAAGCCGGGGGAGTGGTGGAGGTGTTCGTTCCGCCGAAGGGAGCGTAACCCGCGGGCGTATTCCCTGGCATGAGGAATTCCCTTGGGGTGAAACACTTCCTGCTCGTGACGGCGGCGGCGCTGGCCCTCGCGGCTCGCAGCGGCGGGACTGGCGGCGGGGGCCCTCGCGGGGTTCGTGTTGTCGCGGACCACCGGGTTGTCCGGCTTTTCCGAGCGGGGTTTCCAGCCCGCGCCGCAGGCGTTGCTGAGCGTCCTGGCCGAGGTGGCGGTGGTGGTCCTGGTCGCGATCGCGCTGTACCGCGACGGGTTTCGGAAGGGCGTCAGGGCCCGTCCGCGATGAGCCGCTCCCGGACCTCGGCGGCCTCCGGCATGCGCAGGTCGTCGTAGATCGCGAGGGCCGCCGCCCAGAGCCGGTGGGCCTCGGTGACCGCGCCGGTCCGGGCGTGGACGGCGGCCAGCCCGTCCAATGACCGGGCTTCCAGTTCGCGGTCCTCCATCGCCCGGGCGTGGGTCAGGGCCTGTTCGTGGTGCGAGAGGGCTTCGGCGCTCCGGCCGGACGCGCAGGCCGCCCGGCCCAGCCCGTTGAGGGCGGCGCATTCGAACCGGCGGTCCCCGAGCTTCGCGGCCAGGGTCTGGGCCTGCTGGTGCGCGTCGGCCGCTTCCCGGTGCCGTCCCGTGTGCTCGTGGGCGATGCCGAGGTTGACGAGGACCTCCGTTTCGCCGACCGGATCGCCGATCTCGCGGAACACGGCGATCGCCTGCCGGTGGTGCTCGAAGGCCTCGGTGTGGCGGCCCCAGCGCGAAAGAATCCGGCCGAGGTCGGTGCGCGCGATCGATTCGGCGGCGCGGTCGCCGATGTCGTGCAGGATCCGCAGGGCGCGCTCGTGGTGGTCGTACGCTTCCCGCAGCTGCCCGTAGCTCTGCAGGGCGTTGCCGAGGTCGTTGAGGATCCGGCCCTGCCCGACCCGTTGGCCGGTCTCGGCGTAGATCTCGGCGGCCTGCCGGTAGCACGACACGGCCTCCTCGTGCCGGCCCATGCCGTGCTGCACCTGGCCGATACTGGCCAGCGCGACGGCTTCCTGGACGCGATCGCCCACCTCCCGGCTGAGGGCCAGCGCCCGGCCGTAGCTCGCGAGCGCGTCGTGGTAGCGGCGGACCCGGCCCTCGTTGTGGCCCAGCGCGGTCAGGGTCCGCGCCTCCCCGCCGCGGTCGCCGAGCTGCCGGAACAGCTCCAGGGCCCGCCGGTAGTGCTCGTCGGCGTCCCCGTAGGCGCCGGAGCGAGCGTGCGACCGCCCGAGTTCCAGCAGCCCGCGTGCCTGCCCGGCCGGGTCGCCGAGCCGCTCGGCCGCGGACAAGGCGCGCCGGTGGACGGAAAACGCGTCGGCGTTGTGGTAACCGACGCTCAGGTACCCCTCGATCGCCCGCGCCAGCTTGACGGCGTAGCCGGCCAGCTCACCGTCCGCGGTGCGCGTGATCGCGACCAGGGTCAGCCGTTCGGTGTCCAGCCACGCCTTCGCGGCGACCGCCGACGCGGGCGACGGCTTGCCCGGCTCGGCGTCGTCGCGGCGCCACCGCACGGTCTCCGGGAACACGACGTCCATCGCGGCCAGCGCGGCCGACAGGTAGAACTCGTAGAGGTTCTTCAGCGCGCTTCGCCGGTCGGCCTCGGTGAGCCGCTGGTGGGCGCGTTCCCGGGCGAAGGCCCGCAGCAGGTCGTGCATCGTCCAGCGGTCCGTGCCCGAAGCTTCGACGAGATGGGCGCCCCGCAGCACGTCGAGCAGCAGCCGGCCACCGTGGGCGTCGGTACCGGCGAGCGCGGCGACGGCCTCGGTGCCGGCGTCCTGGCCGGGATGCAGGCCCAGCAACCAGAACAGGCGGTTCGCCGCGGGCGGCAGGTGGCGTTCGGACCAGGAGAACACCGCCCGCACGGCGGTGGCGGAATCGGCGCCTGCCTCCAGCTGGTCCAGCCGGCGCCGCTCGTCGGCGAGGTCCTCGAGACCCACCCGGCCGCGCCGGACGACGAGTTCGGCCGCGACCCGCAGCGCCAGCGGCAGCCGGGCGCAGTGCGCGGCCAGGTCCTCGAGCTCCGCCGGTCCGGCGACCCGGTCGCCGACGAGCTGCCGGAGTAGCTCGACCGCCTCGCCGGGGCCCAGCACGTCCAGGCCGATCCGGCGGGCGCCGTCCCGGGCCACCAGCCCGGCGAGGTCGTCCCGGCTGGTGATCGCCACCGTGCTGCCCGGCCCGCCGGGCAGCAGCGGGCGGACGTGCGCGGCGTCGCGTGCGTTGTCGAGCACCACGAGCACGCGTTTATCCGCGGTCAGGCTGCGGTACAGCGCCACCTGGGTCTGCAGGGTGCCGGGCTGGTGCTCGGCGGGCACGCCGAACGCGGTCAGGAACCCGCGCAGGGCCTCCTCGGCCGGCAGCACGCCGCCGGGGTCGAAGCCCTGCAGGTTGACGTAGAGCTGCCCGTCGGGGAACCGGGCGGCGGCGCGGTGCGCCCAGTGCACCACCAGCGCCGTCTTGCCGACCCCCGCCGTGCCGCACACCGCGAGGACGGCGGCCGTGCCCGCTTGCTCCGCGGCGGCGTCGAGGGCGGCGAGTTCGGCTTGGCGCCCGGTGAACTGCGGCACGACGGGCGGCAGCTGCGCCGGCCGTGCCGGCACGGCCGCCCGCCCGGGACCGGGTGCGGCAGTCTGTGCGGCAAGCAGCCGGGGATCGTGCGCGAGGATGCGGCGCTGGATGTCCGTCAACGCGGGGGAGGGCTCCACTCCGGCGTGCTCGACGAGCTCGTACCGGGCTCGCCGGAACGTCTCCAGCGCGTCCGCCTGGCGGCCCGCGCGGTACAGCGCCGTCATCAGCTGCCCCCACAGCCGCTCGTGCGCGGAGTGGGCCGCGGTCAGGTCCGTCAGCTCGGCGACGAGCTCTCCGCCGAGCCCGGCGAGCAGGTCGGCGTCGACGCGGTCCTGCACGGCGTCGAGGCGGACGCGCGCCAGCCGGGTCCGTTCCGCTTCCAGGGCGGCGATCCCGTCGAACTCGGCGTAGGCCGTGCCCCGCCACAGGCCGAGCGCCGAGGTCAGCCGTTCGCGGCCGACCTCGGCGGCACCGTCCGCCAACGCCGTGTGCCCGTCACGGGCCAGCCGCCGGAACCGCACCGCGTCCACGCTCTCCGGGGCGAGCAGCACGTATCCCGGTGCCCGCGTGCCGATCAGCCCGGCCATCGGCGCCAGTGCCCGGCGCAGCCGCGAGACGTACGTGCGGACCGTCCGTTCGGCGTCCGGCGGCGCCTCGGGGCCCCAGAGCTCGGCCACGAAGACCGGCACGCTGACGGGTCGTCCGGCGTAGGCCGTGAGCAGTGCCAGCACGGCCCGCAGCCGGGGGCCGCCCGGATCGAGCAGGACGCCTCCGGCTTCGGCTTCGAACGGGCCCAGCACCCGAAGATCGATGTCCGGCTCCCGCCGACCCGTCATCCGGCCCTCCGCACAGCCACGTTCCGCCGTGATGAGGAAGCACCGGCCCGGCGCGGGGATACGTCGCTGGTCCGAACGGTGCAGTCCGGTGGCGTGCCTTTCCCGCGCCGGGCGGGTTCCGGCGGTTTGGTGATCTTAGCGGCAAGAACCCGGACAGGGACCGGACAATCCGGCGAGCCGGTCAGTCCACAATGGACGTCACTCCGCCGGGACGGTCACGACCCACCGCTCGGGACGGCGCCGCAGGTGGCCCCACCAGTACAGCGCCGACACCACAGGACCCCGGCGGTGATGCCCAGGTCGAGCGCGCTCTGCTCGACCAGGACGTAGGCCAGCGCCGCGACGGCGAGCACCGGCACGACCGGCCGGGCCGGCATGCGCCACACGTGCGGTTTCCGGTGCGCCGCCCGGCGGCCGCGGAGCGCGGCGGCCGCGTCCCGGAGTGGTGACCGCGGTGACGTCGGGCGGGGCGGGAGTACGGGGCATGGACGTTCCTCCGGCCGGGGCAAGGTGCAGGGAGGGAACAGCACCGTTTCGGCCTTGTCAACGCGTCGAAGACGACTGAATCCGTTGTCGGCCTGGCTGGCGTCCTTCGGATTTAGTCACGGGTTGTGACGGCGTGCCGGGTTTCCTCGCTGCCGCCCGTCGGGGATGATCCGGGACGTGAGCAGCCAGGACATCCCGAACCGGCCCGCGCCGCCGGTGCTCGACGACATCTCGCGGCAGATCATCGCGCAGCTGCAGGAGGACGGGCGTCGCGCCTACGCGACCATCGGCAAGGCCGTCGGCCTGTCGGAGGCGGCCGTCCGGCAGCGGGTGCAGCGGCTGTCGGACTCCGGCGTCATCCAGATCGTCGCCGTCTCGGATCCCTTGCAGGTCGGGCTCTTCCGGCAGGCGATGATCGCGATCACCGTCGACGGCCCGCTGGAGCCGGTCGGGGACGCGCTGGCCGAAATGGACGAAATCGCGTACGTGATCTTGTGTGCCGGGCGCTACGACGTGCTCTGCGAAGCGGTCTGCGCCGACGACGAGGAGCTGCTCCAGCTGATCTCGACGCGGATCCGCGCGTTGCCCGGCGTCCGGCACGCGGAGGCGATGGTCTACCTCAAGCTGCGGAAACAGACCTACCAGTGGGGCACTCGCTGAGGGTGACGACGAAATCCGAAGGTCAAGCGGGATTCTTGACCATGAATTAGTCGAGCGATCTCGTCAGTACGACTGAATCGCTTGCGTCTGGGCTCCGGACGTGCGATAACCGAGTCATGACCACTACCGCCGAGCCCGTTTCCGCCGACGCCGCCGGTCTCGCCCAGGCCGCCCGCAGCAACCTCTGGATGCACTTCACCCGGCACTCCGCCTACGACGAGACCGACGTCCCGGTGATCGTGCGCGGCGAAGGCCCGTACATCTGGGATGCCCGCGGGAAGCGGTACCTGGACGGGCTCGCCGGCCTGTTCGCGGTCCAGGTCGGCCACGGTCGCGAGGAACTCGCCGAAGCCGCCGCGCGGCAGACGAAGCAGCTCGCGTACTTCCCGCTGTGGGGCCACGCGCACCCGACGGCGATCGAGCTGGCCTCCCGGCTCGCCCACGCGGCGCCGGGCGACCTGAACCGTGTGTTCTTCACCGTGAGCGGCGGCGAGTCCGTCGAAACGGCGTGGAAGCTGGCGAAGCAGTACTTCAAGCTGGTCGGGAAACCGGGCAAGCACAAGGTGATCAGCCGCGCGCTGGCCTACCACGGCACGTCGCAGGGTGCGCTGTCGATCACCGGCATCCCCGGCGCGAAGGCCGACTTCGAGCCGCTGGTGCCGAGCACCCTGCGCGTCCCGAACACGAACTTCTACCGCGCGCCCGAGCACGCCGACGATTACGAGGCCTACGG
The DNA here is from genome assembly GCF_002234595.1 of Amycolatopsis vastitatis. Lineage (GTDB taxonomy): Bacteria > Actinomycetota > Actinomycetes > Mycobacteriales > Pseudonocardiaceae > Amycolatopsis > Amycolatopsis vastitatis. The sequence goes on along the minus strand of NZ_NMUL01000021.1, from coordinate 116,838 downwards.
CCGCTGGGCCGCCGACCAGATCGAGCAGGCCATCGAGTTCGAGGGCGCGGACACCGTCGCCGCGGTGTTCCTGGAGCCGGTGCAGAACACGGGCGGCTGCTTCGTCCCGCCGCCCGGCTACTTCGCGCGGGTCCGCGAAATCTGCGACAAGCACGACGTGCTGCTGGTGTCCGACGAGGTGATCTGCGCGTTCGGCCGGGTCGGGTACGACTTCGCCGCCAAGCGCTACGGCTACCAGCCGGACATCATCACCACGGCGAAGGGCCTGACGTCCGGGTACGCGCCGTTGGGCGCGGTGCTCGCGAGCGAGCGGCTGATGGAGCCGTTCACCCGCGGCGCCACGACGTTCATGCACGGCTCGACCTACGGCGGCCACCCGGTGTCGTGCGCGGTGGCGCTGGCCAACCTCGACCTGATCGAGCGCGAGGACCTCTACGGCCACGTGCTGTCAAGGGAAACGGCGTTCAGGTCCACTTTGGACAAGCTGACCGACCTGCCGATCGTCGGCGACGTCCGCGGCGCGGGCTTCTTCTACGGCATCGAGCTGGTGAAGGACAAGAAGACCAAGGAGACGTTCAGCGCGGACGAGTCCGAGCGCGTCCTGCGCGGCTTCCTGTCCGATGCGCTGTTCGAGGCGGGGCTGTACTGCCGCGCCGACGACCGCGCCGAGCCGGTCGTGCAGCTGTCGCCGCCGCTGATCTGCGACCAGCCGCAGTTCGACGAGATGGAGCAGATCCTGCGCGACACCCTGACTCGCGCGTGGGCGTTGCTCTGATCGTCGGACCTGCGCTCAGTAGTAGCCCTTGGTGCCGTCGAGGAGTTCCCGGACGATGTCGGCGTGCCCCGCGTGTCGTCCGGTCTCCTCGATGAGGTGGATCAGCATCCAGCGGAGGTTGGCGCTCCCGGCGCGGTAGCCGGGGTGCCGGCCGACGTCGTCGAGGGAGGCCGACGCGACGATCTCGTTGCTGCGGGCGCACTGGGCTTCGTACTCCGCGACGAGCTCGGCGAGCGAACGGCCTTCGGTGCGCCAGTCGGCGTCCTCGGCCGACTCGTCGAACGACGGGTTCTGCTTCTCGTCGCCGCCGAGGAACAACACTTCCAGCCAAGTGTGCTCGGTCCAGCGCATGTGCGCGATGAGACCGGCCATCGTCATGGCCGGCGAGGTCGGGATGACCGGGCGGTGCGCGTCTTCTTCGTTCAGCCCTTCGCATTTCCAGCGAAGAATCTGCCGCTGCAGGTCCAGCCAGCCGATCAGCGCGGTGCGTTCGTCCGCCTGGAGCGGAGGGCGCGCCAGTTTCGATGCCATGCGGACGCACGCTACCCGGGGAGGTACCGAGGAGCACCTGGGTTTCTCGGGCGACTCAGCGCGTGCCACCGCGGTGGACGATCGTGCCGTCGACGACGGTCATCGCGATCGGCGCGTCGGCCAGTTCGTCCGGGGCCGTGCGGAGCGGGTCGAGCGTGAAGGCCGTGAGATCCGCACGCGCGCCGATCCTGATTCCGGCGATGCCACCCGCGGCCGCCGTGGCCAGTGACGTGTAGCCCTCCAGTGCCATCAACGGGGTCAGGCCCTGCTGCGGTTGCACCGGCGGGATTTCCGGTTCGCCGGCCGGACGGCGCAGCTGGGCGGCGGCGAGGATGCCGCGCGGGTCGAACGGGGCGATCGGCCAGTCGGAGCCGAGGACGACCGGGACGCCGGCGTCGCGCAGGTCGCGGCAGCGCCACGCCCGGCCGGCGCGTTCGCCGCCGAGGCGGGACGACCAGTTGTCGGTGTGGTCGGCCCGGGTGAAGTGGCTGTGGGTCGGCTGCATGCTCGCCACGACGCCCTGCCGCCGGAACCGGCCGATCAGCTCGGTCGGCAGCGTCTCGATGTGCTCGATGCGGTGCGGTGCCGCCGCGGGGCGGCCGAGTCCGTCGAGGGTTTCCAGGACGTACCGCACGGCGGCGTCGCCGATCGCGTGGGTCGCGGTCGGGACGCCGGCCGCGGCGAGCGCGTGCACGGCTTTCGTGAAGGCGGCCGGGTCGGTCCAGAAGCTGTCCGTCGACTCGCCGTGGGAATCGGGCTGCTCCAGCCACGCCGTGCCGTTGTCGATGGTGCCGTCGATGAAGAGCTTCACGCCGCCGATCTCCCAGCGGCGGCCACGTCGACCCTGGAGGGCGATCAGCTCGTCCACGTCGGCCCCGGGGTCGCACCAGGGCGCGAACCGCAGGCGCAGCGGGAGGTCGCCGAGGTCTTCGGCGGCGGCCACCACCTCGGCGCTGTCGTCGAGCAGGTCCATGACGTGGCCGCCGGTGAGGCCGTGGGCGGCCATCTCGGTGAGCAGCGCGTGCAGCCAGGCGGCCCGGACCGCCACCGGTTCGCGGGGAACGTGCCTGGCGACCAGGTCCATGGCGGCGGCCTCGAGCAGCAGGCCGGTCGGCCGTCCGCTTTCGTCGCAGACGACGCTCGACCGCTGGGCGAACCGCCGGGGGCCGTCGACGCCGGCGATCCGCAGCGCGGCCGGGGTGGCGAGGGCGGAGTGGGCGTCGAACAGCCGCACGAAGGCGGGACGGCCGCCGGTCGCGGCCTCGATCGGGGCGCTGGTCACCGGCCGGCCGCCGAAGACGTTGGGGTCCAGGCCCCACGCTTGGACCCAGTCGTCGGGCGGCCGTTCGGCGGCCGCAACCGCCAGCAGGTGCCGCACCTCGTCGAGGGAGCGGGCGGTGGACAGGTCGACGCCGGCCGCGAGCTGCAGGCCCATCACCGCGTGCAGGTGCCCGTCGACCAGGCCGGGGGTCACCGTGGCGGCACCCAGGTCGACGACTTCGGTCACCGGACGGCGCCAGTCGCGGACGTCCCGGCGGGTGCCGACCGCGGTGACGACGCCGCCGGTGATCGCGATCGCCTCGACCGGCCGGTCGTCGCCGGCCAGCGTGTGCACGGTGTCGGCGCAGACGATGAGGTTCACGCGGGGATCCCTTCGGGGGCGGGCTGGGTTTCGCCGTCGCCTTCGCCGATGCGCGCGTACGCGGCGGGCCGCCGCTTGCGCAGCCAGACGGCGACCGCGCCGCCGATCAGCATCGTCGCGGGGACGATGCTGACGAGCACCACGTTCAGGGTCGCCGAGGCGGCGGTGAGCAGGCCGACGCTGTCGACCAGGATGAAGGTCGCGACCGCCAGGAGCACGGAGGAGACGATGCCGGCGGCCACCGCGACCGGGGTGCTCGCGGCCTTGTTCCGCCGCAGGAAGTACGCGACGGTGGCGATCGCGGTCAGGGTCTGCAACACCAGGATCCCCACCACGCCCGGGGTGTTCACCCACAGCAGCAGTTGCGTGTACGGGTCGGCCCCGGCGACCGCGAACACCGCGATCACGGCGGCCGCGAGCACGGTCTGCACGATGCTCGCCCGGTACGGCGAGCCGTACCGCGGGTGGACCTTCCCGACCCACGCGGGCAGGAGCCCGTCCTGGGCGAGGGCGTGGGTGTAGCGGGTGATCGCGTTGTGGAAGGCGAGCTGGGCCGCGTAGACACTGCTGATCACGAGCAGGTGCATGACGGTGGCGGCCCAGGACCCGACGTACGTTCCGATGGCGGTGAAGAACAGGCCGCCGATGTCCCCGGCGGCCGCACTGACGACCTGGCCACTGCCGAAGGCCTGGATGACCGACCAGACGACGAAGCAGTAGAAGACGGCCATGAAGCCGACAGCGATGTAGGTGGCGCGCGGGATGGTGCGCTCGGGGTTCCGGGCTTCGCGGCGGTACAGCACGGTGGATTCGAAGCCCATGAACGCGGCGAAGCTGAAGGCGAGCACGCCGCCCATGCCGGGAGTGAACAGGGCGCCGGGGGCGAACGACTTCGCGTCGACGCCGGACGCGCCGCCGTGCGTCAGGACACCGATCGCCATCAAAAGCAGGATTCCCGATTCCAGGACCAGCAGCACGCCGAGCACCTTCGCGCCGACGTCGATCCCCAGCCAGGCGACCAGCAGCACGAGCGCGACGGCGGCGAGGGCGATGACCGGCCACGGGACGTCCAGCCCGAAGACGTCGGCCAGCGTGGCCTTGGCCTGGGCGGCGAACAGCCCGTAGATCCCGATCTGCAGGGTGTTGTACGACATCAGCGCCAGCAGGGCCGCGACGAACCCCCAGGTCTTGCCGAGGCCCTTCGCGATGTAGGCGTAGAAAGCGCCGGCGCTGCCCACGTGCCGGGTCATCCGGGTGAACGCCACGGCGAACACCGCCAGCACGATCCCGGCGCCCATGTAGCCGGCCGGGGCGCCGATCCCGCCGATCATGATGGCCAGCGGCGCGACACCGGCCATGACGGTCAGCGGGGCCGCGGCCGCCACGACCATGAAGACGAGGCTGCGCGTGCCGAGGACGCCGCGCTTGAGGGAGTCGGGTGCGGGGTCGGGGGAAGATCCGGCCATGGTGGCGTCCTCTCGGGCCTGGGATGCTTAACCGAACGATATTCGCTTAAGCATGCGCCAGCGCGTCGGGGTCGTCAAGGATTTCGTCGACCGCTACCGTCTGTGGCGACCGATATAGTGGAGGGTTTGTGGTCCAGCGACGAAAACGGTTGCTCGATACCGACGCGATCCTCGATGCCGCCCTCGCGTGCGTCGACGCCACCGGGCGGCTGACGATGGCCGAGCTGGCCACGCGGCTCGGCGTGAGCGCGTCCTCGATCTACCACCACTTCAGCGGCCGGACCGCGATCGTCGAGGCACTGCGCGAACGGATGGCCACGGCGATCGACCCGCCCCCGCTGGACGAGAGCGACTGGGGCGAGCAGATCGGCCGGTGGATGCGCGGCTACCGGCGGGTGCTGGCCGAGCACCCCGCCCTGATCCCGCTGCTGAACGAGCAGACGATGACCGCGGGGCCGGTTCTGCACGCCTACGAAAGCATCGCGGTCCTCTTGCGCCGTACCGGCGTTCCCGTGCGCGAGATCGTCCTGTGGATCGGCGCGCTGGACTGCTACGCGCTGGGTGCGGCCCTCGACCTCGCGGCGCCGGACGAGGTCTGGCGGCTCGAGCGGGACGACCTGCCCACCCTCGGCGCCGCGATCGGCGCCGCGCCGCGGGGCCGCGACCGCGCCGACGAGGCGTTCGACCTCGGCTTGGACGCCCTGCTGACGGGACTGCGCGTACGGCTGGCCGCGAGGTGATCCACTCCGGCCCGGAGCACGTCAGGCCACGAGAACTGCCCGTTTTCCTCTGCCGCCCGGCCGTCGGGTGTCCTCCAATGGAACGGTGGCGGAGAACGCGCTGATGCGAAAGGTGCGGCAGTCGATCATCGGTGACGACCTGGCGATGGCCGGCCCCTTCGGCCGCCGCCGCGTGACCTACGCAGACTTCACCGCGTCCGGACGCGCTGTCTCGTTCATCGAAGACTTCGTCCGCGACCACGTCCTTCCCTGGTACGCCAACACCCACAGCGATTCCTCGGCCACCGCGGCGCAGACCACCGCGCTGCGCGAGGAAGCCCGTTCGGTGATCCGGGACGCCGTCGGCGGCGGCGAGGACACGGTCGTCGTCTTCACCGGCTCGGGCTCCACGGGCGCCATCGACAAGCTGATCACCATCCTCGGCCTGCGCATCCCGGCCGCGCTGGCGGACCGCCTGGCCGGCGCGATCGCTCCCGAGGACCGGCCGGTCGTCTTCCTCGGCCCCTACGAGCACCACTCCAACGAGCTCCTGTGGCGGGAATCGATCTGCGACGTGGTCACGATCCCGGAGGACGCCGACGGCCACGTGTCCCTGCCCGCGTTGCGTGACGAACTGGCCCGCCACGCCGCCCGGCCGCTGAAGATCGGGTCGTTCTCCGCGGCGTCGAACGTGACCGGCGTCCTCACCGACACCGCGGCGATCACCGACGTCCTGCACGCGCACGGCGCTCTCGCGTTCTGGGACTGCGCGGCGGCCGCGCCGCACGGAGGCGTGCGCATGGACCACGGGGGACGTTCCGCCAAGGACGCGATCTTCCTGTCGCCGCACAAGTTCGCCGGAGGTCCCGGCACCCCGGGGGTGCTGGTGGTGCGCCGGGAACTGCTGGCGAACCGCGTGCCGAGCGTGCCCGGTGGCGGCACCGTGGACTACGTCAGCGCGACGGACCACCACTACATCGGCGATGCCGCGCACCGCGAGGAAGGCGGTACGCCGGCGATCGTCGAATCCGTCCGGGCGGGGCTGGTGTTCGGCCTGCAGCAGGCGGTCGGCGTCGAGGCCGTCCGCGAACGGGAGCAGGCGGTGCTGCGGCGCGCCCTCGCCTCGTGGTCGGCCGAGCCGAACCTCCAGGTGCTCGGCAACTCCGGCGCCGACCGGGTGGCCATCGTGTCGCTGCTGGTGCGCGGCCCGAGCGGGAAGCTGTTGCACCACAACTACGTGGTGGCGTTGCTCAACGACCTGTACGGCATCCAGGTCCGCGGTGGCTGTTCCTGCGCCGGCCCCTACGGCCACCGGCTGCTCGGGATCGGCCCGGACCGCTCGCGGCGGTTCCGGGACGAGGTGCTCGCCGGCCGGGAAGGCGGCAAGCCGGGCTGGGTGCGGATCAGCTTCGACTACACGATGTCCGACGCGGTGGCCGGCTACGTGATCGAGGCGGTGCGCCAGGTCGCGGCGCGGGGGTGGCGGTTGCTGCCGGACTACCGGTTCGACCCGGTGACCGGCCGGTGGCGCCACCACCGCGCGACGGAACCCCGGCTGAGCTTGTCCGGCCTGCGGTACACCGCGGACGGTGTGCGCCAGCCGCCCGCCGAGGACACGCTGCCGGAGACCGCTTTGCCGGCACAGCTCGAAGACGCGGACCGGATCTTGGGCGCGGCGAGCGGCCCGGAGCCCGGCCGGGCGGCCGGCGGCTTCGAGGACGCGCAGTGGTTCGAGCTGCCGCCGGAGTGCGTGGCGGCCGCTGGGGGGTCATGAACTGCCACTACGCTGACCTGCGTGAACCTCGGCGAGGGCGACCTGGCAGAGCTCGTGCGCCTGCCGTCGCCGCTCGTCGGGCTGCGGGACCAGCGGCTGGAGCCGTACGGCGTCGAACTGCTGCTCAAGCGCGACGACCTCATCCATCCCGAAGTGCCGGGGAACAAATGGCGCAAGCTGCGCTACAACCTCGAGGCGGCCCGGGAGCACGGCTTCGGTCGGCTCCTGACGTTCGGCGGGGCGTTCTCCAACCACATCCGGGCGACTGCTGCTGCCGGTCACTACTTGGGCTTCGAGACCGTCGGGGTGATCCGTGGTGAGGAGCACCTGCCGCTCAACGACTCCTTGGCCTACGCCACCAGCCGCGGCATGGTGCTGACCTACCTCGACCGCGCCACCTACCGCCGCAAGACCGAGCCGGACGTGCTCGCGCAGCTGTCGGAGCAGTTCGGCCCGTGCTACGTCTTGCCCGAAGGCGGCAGCAACGGCCTGGCAGTGCGGGGCTGCGCCGAGCTGACCACCGAGATCACGACGGAGTTCGATGTCATCGCTTGCGCCTGCGGCACTGGCGGCACCCTGGCCGGAATCGCAGCCGGCCTCGGCGTGGAGCAGCGTGTCCTCGGCTTCGCGGTGCTCAAGGGCGGTCAGTTCTTGGACGACGAAGTGCGGCGGCTGCAGCGCGAAGCCGTCGGCGAGGTGACGTCGAACTGGGCCATCGAGTACGACTTCCACTTCGGCGGCTATGCCAAGCGCAAGCCGGAGCTGGACGCTTTCATCGCCGACTTCAGTGCTCGCCACGGGATCACGCCCGACCGGGTGTACGAGGCCAAGATGCTTTACGGCTTGTTCGCCCGCATCGAGGCCGGGGCGTTTGCGCCCGGCACCCGGATCGTGGCGGTGCTGAGCTAGCGGCCTTCGCCGTGATCGGGACGATGCCCGCCGACAAGCAGCGGGAGTTCGCCGGGCTGCGTCACTGGTCCCCGCGCAGGTAGCGGGTCACCATCGCGACCAGCTCGTTCTCGAACGTCTCGACGGGGACGGTTCGCGGGGCGGCCATGAACCTGTGCGTGTTGATCTCGACGGTGAACAGGATGAGATCAGCGGCGACGCCCGCGTCGCCCACGTGGACGTCGGGGTGCCGGAGGAGGACGTCGCGGACCTGGGCCGTGCGCAGCTTTCCGTGCCGGTCCATCGTGTCGCGCAGCTCGCGGGAGGCCGGCAGCTCCTCGATCATCACCCGGAGCAGCTGGGGATCGTCGTCGTGGTTGTCGATCGCGTCGCGGACGAGCGCCCGGACCGTCGTCTCCAGCGTCCCGGGCGAGAAGTCGAGTTCGTCGGCGCCGGTCCAGGTGCCGCGGTCGACGTGCCGGATCAGGAGCTCGGCGAGGATGGCGTCCTTGTTGGGGAAGTACTGGTACAGCGAGCCGATGGAGATGCGGGCGCGCTCGGCGATGCGGTTGGTGGTGCCGGCGGCGTAGCCGTGGTCGGCGAAAACGTGAGCAGCCGCGGTGAGGATGCGCTCGCGCGTGAGTTCGGCGCGCACCTGGCGGGGCTTCCGACGTGGCTCCAAGCGACGGTTTCCGGTGGGCATCCCTGGTCTCCTCCAAGGGCGGCAAAAGCGAGTAGCAAGTATCTGAGCTATTACTCATAATAGTGCGGTGAGCAGCGAAAACAAGACTTCGGTGAGCGCGCTCCCGCGCATCACGACGGCCGGCGAGGTCGAGGCGATCCTGGGCAAGCCGCCGTCGATGATCATGCTGAAGCAGGTCGGCGCCCTCGACGAAGGCTGCCGGGACGTCCTGGCGCACTGCCCGCTCGCGGCCTTCGGCTACCGCGATGCCGGTGGCGTCAGCCGCACGACGTTCGTCGGTGGCACGCCGGGGTTCGTCCGCGTGCACTCGCCCACGCGCATGTCGTTCACCCTGCCCGACGGCGAGGCGCACGGCCCGGTTTCGTTCGTCTTCCTCCTGCCGGGCGTCGGGGAAGTGTTGCGCGTCAACGGTTCCGTGGCCAAACGGAAGGGTGCCGAGACGTTCGTGGACGTCCAGGAGGCCTACGTGCACTGTGCGCAGGCGGTCATCCGCTCCCGCCTGTGGCAGCCGCCCGCGCCCGCCGGGCCGGTACCCGAGGTCTGGGGCGAGGGTCCGTTGGGCAACCCCGGCGTCGCGGAGTTCCTCGCCGCGGCCCCGTTCCTGGCTCTGTCCACTTGGGACGACTCCGGCGGCGCCGACACCAGTCCGCGCGGTGACCGGCAGGCCGTCGCGCGGATCCTCGACGGCCGCACGCTCGTCATCCCGGACCGGAAGGGCAACAAGCGCGCGGACAGCCTGTACAACCTCCTCCGGGACGACCGGCTTTCCTTCGCCGCCCTCGTCCCGGGCCGGACCGGCGTGCTGCACGTGCGTGGCCGGGGTTCGATCACCGACGATCCCGCGTTGCTGGAGACGATGGCGTTGCGCGGGACACCGCCGCACGCGGCGCTGCTCATCGACGTCGAACACGCCGAAGTGACCGCCAGTGACGCCCTCGCCCGCTCGCGCGTGTGGACCGCGGCCCGCCCCGGGCCCGGCGAGGTGCCGGACCTGATGGCCGTGGCCGGAAACCACCTCGCCGCGAACATGGCCGATGCCGGTCTGCTCGGCCGCCTGCTCAAGGTCGTCACGAAGATCCCGGGGATCGGCCGGATGCTGCGGCCGGTGATCAACCGCACGTACCGGTCCGGGTTGCGGAAGGAAGGCTACGAGGACGTCGAGACCCGTTCACGGCGGTCCGCCGCCGGGCCCGCGGCGGCGAATCCCCTGCGGGAGGTGCGGATCGTCGAGGTGCGCCAAGAGACTCCCAGCGCGGTCACGCTCGTACTGGAAGACGCCGGGCGCCCGGGCTCCTTCGACTTCCGGCCCGGGCAGTTCTTCACGCTGGTGACCGACATCGACGGCCGGCCGGTGCGCCGCGCGTACTCGGCGTCGTCGGCGCCCGGGGCGCCACGGCTGGAGGTCACGGTCAAGCACGTCGACGGCGGCCGGTTCTCGGCCCACGTCCACCGGCACCTGCGTGCCGGCGACCGGCTGTTCGTGCGCGGTCCTTCGGGAGCGTTCCACGTCGACCCGGCGGCGGCGCACGAGGTCGTCCTGATCGCCGCGGGCAGCGGGGTCACGCCGATGATGAGCATGATCCGCACCCTTCTGGCGGCGCCGTCGACCGGCCGGATCGCGCTCCTCCACAGCAGCCGCAGCGAGACGGAGATGATCTTCGCCGGCGAGCTTTCCCGGCTGGCGCAGGGACATCCGGAACGGCTGACGGTCACCCCGGTCCTGACCCGGGAGCACGGACGGCTCGACGCCGCCGGAGCGCACGACTGGCTCGCCGGGCTGCGGCCGTCGGAAGAGGCCCGGTACTACGTGTGCGGGCCCGAGCCGTTCATGGACCTGGTCCGGAAGGTCCTGGCCGAACGCGGCGTGCCGGGCGAGCACGTGCACCAGGAGCGCTACACCAGCGGGGCGGACGTGACCACCGTGGTCACCGTGCCGCGGAAGATGATCGTCGAGGACGGGCCGCGCGAGGTCGGTTCCCCGGTGGTCGAGCCCGGCCAGACCCTGCTCGACGCCGGGCTGGCGGCCGGGCTGCCGATGCCGTACTCGTGCACGGTCGGCAACTGCGGGGACTGCATGGTGAAGCTCCGCGGCGGCGAGGTCGCCATGGACGGGCCGAACTGCCTGACCCCCGAGCAGCAGGCCGGCGGTTTCGTCCTGACGTGTGTGGGCCGTCCGCTGACCGAAGTCACCCTGGACATCGCCGAGCCGTGACGGCCGGGCTCTCCCTGGCCAGCCGCCGGGACAGCGACCCGCATCGGGCCAGCTGTTCCCCGGCTCGCCGGGTGTCGCCGCGGCGTTCGTGCACGGCCGCGAGGGCCCGGCAGGCGTCCGCGAGCCGAGCGAGCTCGCCGAGGTCTCCGGCCATGGCGGAGCCGGCGGTCAGCAGCCCGGCCGCCTCGTCGAGTTCGTCGAGCTCCGCGACGACCACGCCCAGCCGGCGAAGCTGGTCGGCGATGCCGGGCGGGTCACCGAGCTCCCGGCGCACGTCCAGGCTCCGCTGGTGGAGTTCGCGCGCCTCGGCGCGGTGGCTCGCGCGGCGATGGAGTTCGGCGAGGTCCGAGAGTGATTTCGCCTGCTCGCCCAGATCGAACACCTTCCGGCTGAGGTCGCCCTGTTCGACGAGGTATCGCGCGGCGTCGGCGAACGATCCCAGGGTCTCCGCGGCTCGCGCGCACGCGCCGAGGGCGGTCGCTGTGGCGCGCGGGTCCTCCAGCTGCCGGGCCAAGGTCACGCCCGCGTCGAGGAACCGGGCCGCCGAAGACCGGTCGGCGGCCGCGCCGCACGCCCTGGACAGCTCGGCGAGGGTGACCGCGACCTTCCGGTCGTCGCCCCCGGCGCGATCCAGTTCGAGACGCGCGCGCTGCGCCTCGGCCGCGGCCCGCGGATCGCCTGCTGCGAGGCAGGTCGTCGCCAGGCCCGCGAGGAGTTCGGCCTTGGCCGCGAGGTCGCCGTGGCGATCGGCCAGGCCGACACCGGTGGCGAGGACTCGCCGCGCTTTCTCGAACCGGCCCTGCTTCCGGTGGATCCGGCCGCGGAGGTTCAGGAACCACACGTGGTCACCGGCGCTTCCCGTCGCCCGTGCCGCCTGGATCCCCTGCCGCACTTCGTGTTCGGCTTCACCAAGTCGACGCAGGCCGGTCAACGCGGTGGCGATCTCGAGGCGGAGCTGCACGGCAGTCGCGAAGTCCGTTGACGCTTCGGCGAGGTCGAGGTCGTGACGGAGCAGCTCGAGAGCCTCCGCACTTCGCCCCGCTTTGAGCCTCGATTCAGCCGCGATGTAGCGGAGGTTCGTTTCCACGTTCCGGTCGCCCAGAAGCCGCGCTGCCGGCAGGGCTCGCCGGTAGCACACTTCGGCGTCATCGAACCGGTACTGGCCGGAATAGCTTCGGAATACCCCGCGCAAGGTCTCGACTGCCGGTTCGTCGACGGTGAACGGCAGCCGGAGAATTCGTTCGACGAAGGGGCGCGCGGAGTCGAAGTCACGCCGGGCGATGTGCGCGCTCGCTATCATGCCCACGACCTGATGGGTCCCGAAGGAGTTTCCCGCTCTTTCGCGGACTGAGCAAGCTGTGTGGAGTACCTCGAGACCGTCGTCGAACCTGCCGGTCTCGAGGTACGCGCAGGCGACATCAACGAGACCCCAGCCGCGCCGGTAGGAATCCATGCCCATCGCTGAACGGAGATCGAGCGCTCGGGTGTGCGCCGCAATGGCCTCTCGGTAGCGGCCGGAGTCGGAGCAGGCGTAACCCACGTCGTCCCAGGCGATGCCTTCGCGTCCGGGATCTCCTCTGTGATGGAGTAATTCGATGCGGCGTTCGGCGCAGGAGATACCGTCGGCGAGGTTGCCGGCTTCGCGGTACAGGTCGAAGAGTGCGTGCAATGCGTGTTCCAGAAGTTCGCTGTGCCCTTGGACTAGCTTCTGATATTCCGAATAACAGCGAAGTGCGTCGGTGACCCGGCCCTGCCGGAAGTAGGCGTCCCCGAGCGCGCAGATCGTCCATCCTTCGGTTTCGATGCGAAGACCGCGTGCTCGTTCTCGCTGTTCCCGGAGGAGGGAAACGGCGCGCGTGTGGTCACCGAAATGGGAGTACGTCGTTCCCCGGGCCCTCGACGCGGCGATGACCCCTTCGGGATCCCCGAGCGCTTCGGCAACCGCCGTCCAGCGGTCGTGGTGAGCCCGGCAAGCCGCAATATTTCCCCCTTGCCTCGCCGCTACGCACAGTTCTTCGAGAATGGCTGCTTCGAGGCGGAGGTCGGCTGCGTCCGTTGCGAAGCGGTGGGCGAGCAACTGAGCCTCATAGGCCTGTTTGGCGTCGCCGTACTGTCCCACGATGCTGCCGCGAAGGCTGACCGCTTTCGCCTTGCCGGTCAAGTCGCCGAAGGAGTCGTAGATCGCATACGCACGGTCAAGCCATTCGACGGCGTCGGAGACCTGGGTGCGGTAGCGATCCGCCTTCGCTCTCCGCATGAGCGTTTCCGCTTCGAACCAACGATCTTCGAGCCCCCGCCAGATCTCCGAGGCCTGCTCGAGGGCATCGGTCGCTTCGTCGAACAGAAGCTGATAGCCGTACACATCGGAGAGGACCAGCAGGGCCCACCCTTCGGCACGCCGGTCGCCGAGCGTCCGAAGGCGGCCCAAAGCCGTTGTCGCGGCTTCTTGGGCTTGACGGGCGCGTCCGGACATCAGTCGAGCCTTCGCGAGGTAGACCAGAGCGTGCGCGTCGCCGGATTGTTCGTCACCCAGGTCGACGTGCGTGTGCACCACGGCTTTCAAGAGCCGCAGGTGGCTGCCGACCACGGCTTGGCGGTCTCCGTCGGCCAGCCGGAAGGCGGCCGTCAAGGTGCGGTGCCATTCGTCGAAGTTGGAGCGTTCGTGGAAGAACGGGGAGAGCAGGCAGGCCAGTTCGGCCGAGAGCCGGGGATTCCCCTCGTCCAGGACGATCGCCACCAGGTTCCCGCGCTCAGCTTCGAGCCAGGAGATCGCTTCGCTGCACGTGCGGAAGTGGCGGTCGACGGCCAGCGTCGGATCCAGCCACGAAACCGCGGCGGCCGCGCGGTCGCGGTACCAGGTGCGCATCCGGTTCAGCGGCTCGGCATCCTCGGCGGTCCTCAGGTGCCGGGCGTAGAGCCGGAGGAGGTCGTGCATCCGGTACCGGCCCGGCAGGTACTGATCCGCGAGGTTCGCCCGGACGAGCTCGGCGACCAGCGCTCTCGCCGTCGCGGCAGACCTGCCTGTCAAGGCGCGGATCGCTTCGAGGCCGGCGTCGGTTCCCGGCTGCGCGCCGAGGCAGCGGAACAATCCGGCGGCCTGCGGTGACAGTGACCGGTATGACCACGAGAAGACCGACTCGAGGTCGGTGCGGGGGTCCCCGGCTTCCAGGCCGGCGAGCCTGCTTCGCTCGTCCTCGAGTTCGTCGGCGAGGACGGTCAGCGGAAACTGCGGATCGGCCGCGCCGCGTGCGGCGGCGATGGTCAGGGCCAGGGGCAGACCGGCACACGACCGGATGAGGGAGGTGACGGCCGCCGGCTCGGCGGTCATCCGCTCGTCACCGAGCTGGCGCGCGAGGAGTTCGCGTGCGTCGTCGCGGGACAGCATGTCGAGGGTGACGAGCCGGGCGCTGTCCCGCACCACCAGTTCGGTCAGCCGGTTCCGGCTCGTGATGACGACGGCGCAGGTCGGGCTGCCCGGCAGCAGCGGCCTGACCTGTTCGCTGTCCCGGGCGTTGTCCAGGACGATCAGGAGCCGGCGTCCGGCCAGCAGGCTCCGGTACAGGGCCTCGAGCGCGTGCAGCTCGGCGGGCATGGTGTCCGCGGGGATCCGGAACGCGGCGAGAAAGCCACGCAGCGCCTCCTCCGGCGGCATCGGCGTACCGGCGGGTTCGAAACCGCGCAGGTTGACGTACAGCTGACCGTCCGGGAAGCGCTCTGCGGCGCGGTGCGCCCAGGTCAGGGCCAGCGTGGTTTTCCCGATCCCCGCGGCGCCGTCGGTCGCGGAGACGATGACGGTTCCCGGCCGGTCGTCGCTCGCGAGCACCGTGTCCAGCTCGCGGAGCTGGGCCGCGCGCCCGACGAAGTCACGCGTCGACGCGGGAAGCTGCCGGGGTTGCGGGAATTCGACGGGCGCGTCGACGTGCCAGTGCACCCCGCCCTGGATCGTGTTCGCCTGCACGACCGCGCCGGCCGTCCCGGTCACGGTGTTGTCCACGGACACGGATCCTCCCGGCTACGTCGAAGCGCGCGCCACGGTGGCTCAGGACAGTGTGCCGGTGCTCGCCCGCGTCGGCAGCCTTCTGCGGGAGTCTCGCGACCGCTGCCGGGCTTTCGAAACTCGTTCGAAACTTTTTGCGTGGTGCTCCCGCGCCGTGCTCTCCTGCTGACAGCAGGTGAACTTCATCGATCGTCCAGATCGCCGTCGGGCGTCTCCTGGGCGTGCGCCCGGAAGGAGACCACGGATGGCAGGGAGTTCGTCGGGACGGCGGTGGTGGCGGTCGCCGGCCGCCCGAGTAGTGGCGGGAGTGGCCACCGTGGCGGCCACGGCTGCTGTCCTGGTGACGGCGCCCGGCGCCGATGCCGCGGCCGGCACACTCGGGGCCGCCGCCGCGCAGTCCGGCCGGTACTTCGGCACCGCGATCGCCTCCGGACGGCTGGGCGATTCGGCCTACACCACGATCGCGGCGCGCGAGTTCAACATGGTGACGCCCGAAAACGAAATGAAGATCGACGCGACCGAGCCCAACCAGAACCAGTTCAACTTCTCGGGCGGCGACCAGGTCTACAACTGGGCGGTCAGCCACGGCTCCCGCGTCCGCGGGCACACCCTCGCCTGGCACGGTCAGCAACCGGGCTGGATGCAGAGCATGAGCGGCAGCACGCTGCGCAACGCGATGATCAACCACATCCAGAAGGTGATGGCCCACTACCAGGGCAAACTGGCGTACTGGGACGTGGTCAACGAGGCGTTCAACGAAGACGGCAGCCGCCGTCAGTCGAACCTGCAGGGCACGGGCAACGACTGGATCGAGGTCGCGTTCCGGACGGCGCGTGCGGCCGACCCGTCGGTCAAGCTCTGCTACAACGACTACAACATCGACAACTGGAGCTACGGCAAGACCCAGGGCGTGTACCGCATGATCCAGGACTTCAAGTCCCGCGGCGTGCCGATCGACTGCGTCGGCCTGCAGGCCCACTTCACCGGCGGCAGCTCGGTCCCGGGCAACTTCCAGACGACGATCTCCAGCTTCGCGGCGCTCGGCGTCGACGTGGCGCTCACCGAGGTCGACGTCACGAACGCGTCCACCTCGCAGTACACGGCGCTGACCCAGGCGTGCATGAACGTCGCGCGCTGCGCAGGCATCACCGTGTGGGGCGTGCGGGACAGCGACTCCTGGCGGTCCAGCGAGAGCCCGCTCCTGTTCGACGGCGGCGGCAACAAGAAGGCCGCCTACAACTCGGTGCTGAACGCCCTCAACGTCGTCGGCCCGACGACGACACCCACCACTCCGACGGGCCCGACGACGACCACGACGACCACGACGACACCGACGACCACGACCACGCCACCGGGCGGCGGCAGCTGCACCGCCACGCTGTCGGCGGGACAGTCGTGGAGTGACCGGTACAACCTCAACGTCTCGGTCAGCGGCTCGAGTTCGTGGACGGTCACGATGAACGTGCCGAGCCCCGAGAGGATCAGCGCCACCTGGAACATCAGCGCCAGCTGGCCCAGCAGCCAGGTCCTCATCGCGAAACCCAACGGCAACGGCGACAACTGGGGCGTCACCATCATGACCAACGGGAACCGGAACTGGCCCAGCGTCAGTTGCAGCGCCTCCTGAGGGACGAGGGGTGTGAGTGACTCGTTCGCGAAAAGGGAGCTTCGCGAACGAGTCACTCACGTCGCCGGGGCGAGCGGGCGCCGGTTCGATCGAGCCCCGGCTCGCCACCGGCGCTGCTCGGTAACATGCAGCGCATGGCCATCAAACTTGAGAACGTCGGCATCGCCGTTCGCGACCTCGAAGCAGCGATCGCCTTTTTCACCGACCTCGGTCTCACGGTCGTCGGCCGTGACACGGTCAGTGGTGAATGGACCGACACCGCCGTCGGCCTTGATGGCAACCACGCCCACATCGCCATGCTCCAGACGCCGGACGGTCACGGTCGCCTCGAGCTCTTCGAGTACATCCACCCGGAAGCGATCGAATCGAAGCCCACTCCTCCCAACCAGATCGGCATGCACCGCGTCGCCTTCTCGGTCGACGACATCGACAAAGCCCTTGAGACAGCCGCGAGGCACGGCTGCCGTCCGCTGCGTGGCGTGGCGACCTATGAGGACGTCTACAAGCTCACGTACGTCCGCGGTCCCAGCGGCATCATCGTGATGTTCGCCGAGGAGCTGAAGAAGAACTGACGGCCGACCGGAGCTGGTGCAGCCGGAGCCCGAGCCGCAGTTCCAGGTCGTTCTCGTGGCGCCAGTCGAAGCCGAGGACCGTGCCGGCCCGGTCCAGCCGCTTGAGCAGCGTGTTGACGTGCAGGTGCACCGCGCGGGCGGTCGCGGCGACGTTGGCGCGGTGGCCGTAGTAGGCGGTGAGGGTGCCGACGAGGTCGGTGCCCCGCCGCCGGTCGTACTCGAGGAGCGGGCCGATCGAGCCGGCGAGGAAGCGCTCGAGCTCGCCGGCCCGTTCGGGGTCGAAGACCATGGCGTACAAGGCATGTTCACGGGTGGTGGCGCCGACGTCGGTGTGCCCGAGCGCGCGCAGCACGGCGGCGCAGCGCCCGGCCAGGGAGAACGCCCGTGCCCAGTCGTGGCCGCCCGCCCGTTCCCCGACGACGATGACGGCGGCGCCGAGCGTCCGCCGGAGTCTCTTGTGGACTTCCGTGACGGTCGCCTCGTCGACGGCGCCGGGGAGGATCATCGTCGCCCGGCCCAGGTGCTCGCCGGCCAGCCCGGCGCGTTCCCGGGCGATGTCGTGCAGGTGCCGCGCGAGGTCGGCCGGCGGCGCCGCGGGGGAGTCCGCCACCAGGACCAGATCCAGGCCGTCGACGTCGATGTCGCGCGCCCGGGCGCGGGCGCGCTGGGCCGGGCCGATCCCGGGACTGCCGACCATCAGCTCGGTCAGCAGCTCTCCGCTCAGCCGCTCGCCCGCCTCGGCCACGGCCCGCTCCTTGAGGATGAGCAACCCCAGGATGTGCGTGGCCCGCTCGAGGGTCCGCAGGTCCGTGTCGTCCGGCAGGCCGGCCGCGGTCCGGCGCCACACCAGCGCGCCGAGGTAACTGTCGCCCGCCTGCACGGCCGCCACGCTGCGGGTGGTTCCGTCCGGGCGCACCGATACCGCGCAGCGGCCCGAACGGCGTGCGTCTTCGACGACGCCGGCCAGGTCGATCTCCGCCGCCCGGTCCAGGAGGGTGACGCTTCCGCCCAGCTGGTCGGCGAGGTGCTGGGCGACGTCGGCCGGGGTCCCGCCGCCCAGCACGACACCGGTCAGCGCCTCGTGGATCGCTTGCGCCCGCTCGATCTTGCGGTACGCGACCCGCAGCTCCCGCAAGGCGGTCCGGCTCGCTTCGTAGAGCCGGGCGTTGTCGAGCGCGACCGCGGCGTGGTCGGCGAACGCGTTCAGCAGCGCGATCTCCTCGGCCTGGAAGGACCGTTCGGAGCGGTCCGCGGCGAACAGGGCGCCCACCGCTTCACCGCGGACGACCAGCGGCACCCCGAGCAGCGCGACCAGTTCCTCGGTGACGACCAGGCGGTCGAAGTCCGGATCGTGCTGGATGAGCGTCGAGGTGGCGTAGTCGCGCACCCAGTGCGGGCTCTTGGAAGCCAGCACCTTGCCCCCGAGCCCGACGGTGGCCGGGATGGTCGCCGCGAGGAACCCGGCGGAGATCGTGCCTTCCGACGCGCGCGCCGACAGCCTGCCGTCCGCGCCGACCAGCGAAAGGTAGGTGAAGTCCGTGCCGATCAGGTCGTGGGCGTGGTGGACGATCGACTGCAGGACCTGGTCGAGCTCGCCGAGCGCGGTGAGCGACTTGACGGTCGCGTACAACGACGCCAGTTCACGCTGACGGCGCGGTTCCGCCGCACTGGTCACGGGAGCCGTCCCTCCTCGGCATCGGGTGGGCGAAGGACCCACCGTTCCGGCGGGAGGAGTGGGTGGTCCACACCTCAGCCCGCAGCGTAACGGCGCCCTACCATCACCGCCATCACCTGCCTGCGCTCCCCGACGAAGGCGGCATCCATGGCCATCCCGCTCACCACGACCCGGCGCCGGGCCTTCCGCAAGCTGCTCGCGGCGGGGCTCATCGGCAGTTCGATCGAGTGGTACGACTTCTTCCTCTACGGCACCGCGGCCGCGCTGGTGTTCCCCAAGGTGTTCTTCCCGCACGCGTCGGCGCTGACCGGAACCCTCCTGGCCTTCAGCACCTTCTGGGCCGGCTTCGTGGCGCGGCCGGTCGGCGGCGTGCTCGCCGGGCACCTCGGGGACCGGTACGGGCGCAAGCCGGTGGTCGTCGCCTGCCTGGCGCTGATGGGCACGGCGACGTTCCTGATCGGCTGTCTGCCCAGCGCGTCGGACGTCGGGGTACTCGCGCCGATCCTGCTGGTCACCCTGCGCTTCGTCCAGGGGATCGCGGCCGGCGGCCAGTGGGGCGGCATCGTGCTGCTGCTCACCGAATCCACCGGGCCCAAGCGACGCGGGTTCGCCGGCACCTTCGGCCAGACCAGCGTCCCGGTCGCGGTCATCCTCTCGAACCTGATCTTCGTGGCCGCCGGCGGCCTGATGCCGGACGCCGCCTTCCTCGGCTGGGGCTGGCGCATCCCGTTCCTGCTCAGCGTCGTGATGTTCGGGGTGGTGCTCTACATCCAGGCCAGGGTGGAGGACACCCCGGAGTTCCGGGAGCTGCAGCGGGCGGTGTCGAAGCCGGTGGCCCGCGCCCCGCTGGCCGAGGTCCTCCGCACCCGGTGGCGGACCATCCTGCTCGGGTGCGGGCTGCTGTCGGCCACCAACAGCCTGTTCTACGTCAGCATTTCCGGGCTCCTGAGCTACGGCACCGGCACGCTGAAGCTCGAGCGCAATGCCCTTCTCGCGGTCGTGCTGGCCGGTTCCGTGGCGATGCTCGCGATCATCCCGTGGTCCGGCCACCTCTCGGACCGGGTGGGCCGACGTCCGCTCATCCTGGTCGGCGGGCTGGGTGTCGCCGTCTGGGCCTTCCCGTACTTCGGGCTCGTCGGCACCGCGTCACTGCCGCTGATCTTCGTCGCGGTGACGGTGGGTTTCGTGTTCCAGTGCCTCACCTACGGCCCGATCGCGAGCTTCCTCGGTGAACTCTTCGCGCCCGGCGTCCGCTACTCGGGCGCGTCGCTGGCCTACCAGCTGTCGGCGATCGTCGTCAGCGGCGGCACGCCGTTCCTCATGACCGCGCTCATCGCGGGTACCGGCAGCACCCTGCCGGTCGCCGCCTACATCGCGGCGATGGGGCTGATCACCTTCGCCAGCGCGTGGTTCCTGCCCGAGACGAACCCCGCCGAGGTCCGTGCCGATCCGCTCGCCGTCCCGGGTGCGCACCTCCACCAGCCGTCCCGCGAGGTCCGGAGCGGCCGGCCATGAGGAGAGCACGCCGGCTCGCCGTGTCGGCGGCCTTGATGCTGGCGGCGAGCGTGCCGGGACCCGCCGCGGCCGCCTCGGCGGTGCCGGCGTGTGCCGCGCTGGCCGGGCTGCGGATTCCCGTGCCGGTCATGAGCCTGCCGACCACCGGCGGTCGCGTCACGGCGGTTTCGGTCGTGTCCGATCCCGTCCGTGGCCAGTACTGCCAGGTCGACGCCGACCTCTTTCCCGTCGACCCGGCCGCGCCCGCCATCAAGCTGCGTGTCGCGCTGCCCCGCGCCTGGAACCACAAGGCGATGATGTTCGGCGGTGGCGGGTTCGACGGCACGATCCCGGACCTGACGGCGAACGTGCCGTTCGGTCCCGCCGACCGGCCGGTGCCGCTGGCCCGCGGGTACGCCACGTTCGCGAGCGACTCCGGCCACCGGCAGAACCCGGCGTCCCCGCCGTCACTGGACGGCTCGTTCGGCGTGAACGACGAGGCCTTGCGGAACTTCGCGGCCGGCGACGCCCTCAAGAAAACGCGCGACGCGAGCCTTTTCCTCATCCGGCACGCCTACGCGGCGATGCCCGCCGAAGTCTTCTTCGCCGGAGGGTCGACCGGCGGCCGCGAGGCACTCGTCGTCGCCCAGCGGTGGCCGGCCGCGTTCGACGGGGTGATCTCGGCGTACCCGGCGTGGAACAACCTCGCCGAGATCCTGGACCTGGGCTACATGACGCAGATCCTGGCGCGCCCCGGCGCCTTTCCCGGGCCCGGGAAGCAGACCCTGCTCTACGACAGCGTCGTCGACGCGTGCGACGGTCAGGACGGTGTCCGGGACAAGGTCGTCTCGAACCCGGGCGGCTGTCGTTTCGATCCGCGCACGCTCCGCTGCCCGGGAGGAGCGGATACCGGGCCGGCCTGCTTGTCGGACGCCCAAATCGGGGCCGTGACCGCGATGTCCTCCCCGTTCCGGTGGCCGTACCGGATCGCCAGCGGCGAAACCGGGTACCCGGGCTTCCCGTTCCTTTCGGGGGCGGACATGCGGACCCCGTTCCTCGGGTTCGGCACCACCGCGCCGGCCGACCCGATGCCGGTGACGAGCGGGTACGGGACGCAGTACTGGGACCAGTGGGTCAAGTACTTCCTGACCCGGGACCCGCGCCACAGCCCGCTGGAAGTGGATCCCCGGCACCCCGGCCGGTGGCTCGGCCGGATCAGCTTCCTGTCCACAGTGGAGGACCGGAACGACGCGGACCTGCGCCCGTTCGCCCGCGCCGGCGGGAAGCTGATCCTCCTCCACGGCGCCGCGGACGAGCTGGTCTCACCCCTCTCGACGAGCGACTACTACGAGCGGGTCCGCGCCGTGCTGGGGCCACGGGAGACCGGTGCGTTCCTGCGCTACTACGTCGTCCCCGGGGCGAACCACGCCAATTTCGGCACGCCGGCGTTCGCGGCCGGCTGGGACTCCCTCACGGTGCTCGAGCGGTGGACCGAAGCCGGACAGCCACCCGCGAACGAGGTCGTGACCGACCTGTCCCACCACCGCACCCGTCCCCTGTGCGCCTATCCGGGCTGGCCCCGGTATCGCGCGGGTGATCCGGACGTTGCCGCGAGCTTCGCCTGCGCCCGCCCGTAACCCGGTCGGCAATAGATGGCGGTCGCAGTCACTCTTCGGCGAGCAGCCCCTCGATGATCTTCCGGGGCCGCCGGATGAACACCGCGCTCACGGCGGCCACCAACCCGATCATCACGAAGGTCAGGACGTTGCACACGTCGACGACGTGCGCGATGTCGTTGTCCGGCGCCGAAAGCAGGAGGTACGCCTTGACCGCGCCCGTCGCGACCATGATCAGGCCGAGCGCGGCCGTGAGCAGCCGCTGCGACCGGCGGTATTCCGGGATCTCCCGCCACGCGCGCTCGAAGGCCCGCTCCCGTTTCGGGTCCCCGAACGTCGCGATGGACATCGAGCTCGCGTGGGCGAGCGGCGTCCGGTGCACGAGCGTGGCGAGGCAGAAGACGCCGGCGACGAGGACGTACGCCGCCACGCGCAGGGCCGCCACGCGGGGGCTGTTCGTCACCAGGGAAACAGTGATCGTCGCGGCGATCTCGCAGAGCACCAGGAGACCGATCAGGTCGGTCCGGCGGCGGCGGACGGTCACGACCGCGGCCACGACGGCGACCGCGATGGCCGGCACCGTGAGCGCCCAGAAGACGCCGACGTCGAAGGCGCGCAAGAGGTAGTAGCCACCGATCGAGAGGACGATCTCCAGCAAGCCGGCCAGCAGGCCGCCCGACCGGGCTTTCGGCGGCCGTTGCGCCACGGATGACATCACGGGCTCCTCCCGTTCTCCGATAGTACGTACTGGACTAGTATAGTACGCACTATGGCTTCTCGTGGACAGCTTTCTCCCGTCGCGATCGCGGTTCTGGCGCTGCTGGCCGAAGAGCCGATGCACGCCTACCGGATGCAGCAGCTCATGCGGGAGCGGGGCGTGGGCCTCGTGGTCAACGTGCGCAACCGGTCCGGGCTGCACGCGTCCCTCGACCGGCTGGCCCGGGACGAGCTGATCCGGGTCCGCGCCGTCGAACGCGATGCGCGGCACCCCGAGCGCACCGTCTACGAGCTGACGGCACCCGGCCGGGAGACGCTGCTGGCCGGCCTGCGCGACCACGTGGCCACTCCGGCACGGGAGTTCCCCCTGTTCCCCGCCGTGGTGTCCTTCCTGCACCTGCTCAGCCCCGAGGACGCACGAGCACGGCTGGAGCTGCGGGCCGAGGCGCTGCAACGGCGGCTCACCGTGACGGAGGCGGTGCTCACCGCGTCGCGCGAGTACGGGGTTCCCCGGCTGCACCTGCTCGAGCACGAGTACCTCGAGACCACCACCTCCGCGGAACTGGCCTGGGTGCGCGCGGTGTCCCGCGACATCGGCGCCGGTGACCTGACCTGGGAGCCGTACGCCTGACCGACGTAGTCCTCAGTGGACAGTCGTCCCCTACGGCGGGTATGGCCGGCGTGAACGAGTCCGGTGGGGTTCTCAGCCTCTTGCCAGCCGGGCCTGGCAAGCTCGGACCGGACCACAGCGGAACAAGAGGAGGACGGGTTGTGCCCCGGCCACCACGATCGGCTTCTCCCGTGCCCGCGCAGCGAGGTGCCGGCGTCCGGCGGCCACCGGTCGCCGCCCTGTGGGAGCGGCTGACCGGGTGGACGACCCGGCCGCTCGCGTCGTTCCACCTGGTGCTGGCCTTGGCCGGGCTCCTCACCGTGGTGGGGGTGGTGATGGTGTCGAGCGCGTCGTCGGTGGCGTCCTACGACCCGCGCACTCCCGGCCAGGGCGGCTTGTTCGTCAAGCACATCACCTACGTCGCACTGGGTGCGGGGGTGTTCTGGCTCGGGCTGCGCGTGCCGCTCGCGACGATCCGCCGGTGGTCCGGCGGGGCGATGCTCGTTTCGCTGGGCATGCTGGTCGTCGTGCTGACGCCACTGGGCTCCGACGGTGGCGGGGCGCAGCGCTGGTTCGTCGTCGCCGGGCAGTCCGTCCAGCCGATCGAGTTCGCCAAGCTCGCGCTCGCCTTGTGGGGCGCGCACGTCCTCGTGGCCAAAGGTCGGCTGCTGCACCGGTGGCGGCACCTGCTGGTGCCCGTTGTCCCCGTGACGCTGCTGATGTTCGCGCTCGTGATGGCGCAGCCGAACCTCAGCGGCACGATCACCCTGGGCATCATCACGCTCGGCCTGCTGTGGTTCGCCGGCATGCCCGCGCGGTTGTTCACGGCGCTGGTCCTCGGCGCGGCGGCCGGCTTCACCGTGCTCGCCCTGAGCGAGGACTACCGGCTGGCGCGCGTCCTCTCGTTCCTGTCGTCGGCCCCCGACCCCGGTTCCGGTTCGTACCAGGCGATCCAGGCGTCGTACGCGCTCGCCGACGGGGGAGTGTTCGGCCGGGGGCTCGGGCAGGGCAGCTCGAACTGGGGTTACCTGCCCGGGGTGGCCAACGACTTCATCTTCGCGCTCATCGGCGAGGAACTGGGCTTCGTCGGCGGTATCGCGGTGCTGTCGCTGTACGCGGGCGTCGCCGTCGCCGGGATGCGGATCGCCCGCCGCACCCAGGATCCCTGGATCCGCATCGTCGCGGGCACGCTGACCCTGCTGGTCGTCGGCCAGGCGGCGATCAACGTCGGCTATGTGGTGGGCCTCCTGCCGGTCACCGGCGTCACCCTGCCGCTGATCTCCTACGGCGGCTCGTCGCTGCTGGTCACCATGCTGGTGTTCGGCATCCTCGCCAACTGCGCGCGCCACGAACCCCCGGCCGTCGCCGCGCTGCGGGAACAGGGACCCGGCCGGTTCGGGACGTTGTTGCGGCTGCCTGCCCCGCCGCCGGTCCGAAAGCGGGAAAACGCGCCCTCGCCTGTCAGTGATTTCCCGGCGGGTATTCGCCGGTAATGCGGACAAGCCGCGGTGGAAGAATCATCGACCGGAACGGCCGGATTTTCGTTCGCTGGTTTCGCGCCAGGCGGGAACCAGGTGGCCGGCCATCGCGATGACGACACCGGCCGCCACGCACGACCACCGGTCCGGTACTTCCGCGACCGCGCCGGCAGCCGCGCATCCGGCGCTGCCCGCGGCGAGCACGACCGCTCGGGCCACCACCGCCCACGACACCTCCTCCGCGCCGAAACAGCCGCACGGCACGCCCGGCCGGCGCGTCCGCAGCACCGCGGCGTAGCCGGCAAAAGCGCAGTACACGGCCGCCTGGGTGGCAGCGGGCAGGGCCGCGGCCACCGGGTCCGCGAGCAGGAGCGCCAGGACGGCCACGCCGACGATCAGTTCCGCCCCGGCGGTCGCCGCCGCCGCGAAAGCCGTCCACGCCGGCGGCAGCAAGCGGTGCGCCCGCAGCACCGCCCGGTGCTGCCGCGGCCGCGCGGCGTGCGCCACACCGGCCACCAACAGGAGAATCGCCCCGAGTGCGGTCAGGACGGTCATTCCCGGCGGCCACAAAACGTTCATGGACCCACTGTATTCGCGGACAAAAGTACCGCCCCCGATCGGAGCAATTCGGAAACCGTTGCGGAACGATCGTGGCCGCCGAGGAATCCGTCGGCTAGTCTCACCGGGCGGATTCCGGGGAATCGGAGGTCTCATGGCGACACAACGGCTGCGATTGGTGGCGCCGAGCGGTGACCGGGTGACCGTCGGCCTTTCCGCGGCGGCCCCCGTTTCCCACGTGGTGGCCGGAGTCCGGTTCGTCGGCGGTTCGTTCGGCACCGGGTTCCAGATCGGGCCGCGCGGTTACCACGACTTCGCCTGCACGTACGTCGCGCCGGCCGAAACCCGCGAACGCCTGGTCGTGCACGGCCGGGAAGTGGTCGTCGCCGAGGCCCGCGACGGGCAGTCGTCCTTGGCCACCCTGATCGGCACGTACCACGAACTGATGACGGTCTACGCCGGACCGGCTCCCCGCCGGGACCGCGTGCTCGCCCTGTTCGGCTCGCTGCGGATCGAAGACCACGCCGGCGGCATGACCGTCGCCCCCCGCGCGGCGACGCTGCTGGATCCGGCGAACGAGCACTTCGTGGTCGTGGTGAAGGACCACGGTGCGCTGTCCATCCCCGCGCCGAGCCACGCCGCCGGGCTGCTCCCGCGGCACGCGGGCGCCCGCACCCGGTACGGCGAGGTCTGGAAGTCCGTGTACGCCGGGGATGCCGCGCGCTCGTTCGTCCTGGGCTGCCCCGCGGGCGTGGCCGAGGTCCACCTCGCGGACACGGCGGCGAAGACCGAGCGGCAACGGCTCGACTGGCTCGACGAGATCGACATCGCCTGGGACCGCCGATGACCCCGTCGACCGCGCTCACCGTCCTCACCTGGGCGGCGATCCTCCTGCTGTTCTTCGGCTTGGCCGCCGTCCTGCGCGAGGTCCGGCTGCTGCGCGGCGTGGTCACCCGGACCACGGACGGGTTCGTGGCCGTGCCCCCGGACCTGGTCCTCGGCCCGCGGTTCGCCGGAGGCGGTGGCCGGATCGTGGCGGCGGTCGATTCGGGCTGCCCGCTGTGCCTGACCGTGGTCGAACGGCTGGCCGGGCTCGGCGCGGAAGCGACCCTGCTGACCCACGAACCGCTCGCGACGTGGGCGGACCTGGCCCGCGGCCTGCCGGTGGTCAGTGACGGCGAAGCCTGGCGTGCGGTCTCCCACCTTTCGCCGCCGGTGCTGATGCTGCTCGACGACACCGGCCGCGTCCGCCGGATGCTGCTCCCGGTCCGGGCCGGCGAAGTGGACACCACCCTGGCCGAATGGGCCGTCCCGAAGGCAGGAGGCGATAGCGGTGACGCTGGAGTTGGCGCGCATTCCCGGTCTTGACCGGCCCGGGCCGGATGCCGTGGGCACCCGCGCGGGACGGAAGCTGAAGGCCGGCGGCACGAGGAGGACGTTCCTGCGTGCGGTGGCGCTCGGCGCGCTGACGCTCGGCGCGACCGCGCTCGACTGGTCGGGCCTGTCCCGCGTCCGGAAGGCGAACGCCGAGTTCAGCCCGTACGGCATGCCGGGGTTCGACCGCAACGACTGCCACGACGCCTATCCGACCGGCTACGCCGAACTGCCCGACACCAGCGGTGCCTATGTCAGCGCTTACGCCGCCTGCTTCGGCGGCTTCTGGCGTGGAAGCACCTACTGCGACGCCGGATGGCACAAGTACGGCACCTGGAACGAGGGCGGCATCCAGGTCGACCACCAGCCCGTGGCCAACACGTGCGGCCAGTTCGTGGGCAAGAACGCGTGGCGGTGGACGACCCCGGACCAGAAGGTCTACCGCTGCTCGGACGGCTTCTCGACCTTCTGGGGCGGCGGGTACACCGGCCAGACGTACCTGACGATCTGCCGCGCCGCCCTTTGATGCCCGGGACTTCCCGGCGCCGGTGGCACCCGCTGACGATCGCCGCCGGCCTCGCGTTCGCCGCGGCCGGCGTGACGGGCGCACTCCTGCTCGCCGGGCCGGGCTGGCTGCTGCCGAGCGCGTGGCTCGTCCTGTGCGCGGCCGCGGGGTTCGCCACCAGCGGCTCCAGTTGAAGCCGGAACTCGGCCTTCGTGCTGAGCTCGCCGGTCTGGCGAGGCACTCCCGTACTGGCGTTCTGCGCGGGCCTGGTCTGCGGCGGCGCCCTGACCGCGACGGTCCTCCTCGTGGGCGGATCCCTGCTGCGCGCGCCCCTTCCCGGCTTCGTCCGCTGGGCCGTGGTGGCGGCCGCGCTGGGTGCGGTGCTGCTGCGGGAAACGGGCGTGTGGTCGTTCCGGCTGCCGGAAAACCGGCGGCTGGTGCCGGACACCGTGTTCCGCCTCGGCCGGCACCTGGGGCCGCTGCAGTTCGGGTTCGAGATGGGCACCGGCGCCCGCACCTACCTGCCCAGCGGCCTGCCGTACGTCGCCGCGGTCGCCGTGGCCCTCACGGCTTCGGTCCCCGCCGCCCTGTGTGCGGGCGCCGGGTTCGGGCTCGGCCGGGCCCTGATGACGACCGCGAACCTGCGCTACGACGGCGAAAGCGGCTGGGACGGCGAATGGCGGGCCCACGGCCGGGAACTGAGGTTCCTGACCGGGGCCGCCTTCGTCGTGCCGCTCGCCGCGGTCGCCGTCACGGTGTCGTCTGGTACGCCCTGATCACCGTCTGCGTGAGCGCGTTGCCTTCCGTGTCGCGGGCGGTGATCCGCAGGGACACGAACCCTTCGCCCGCCGGGTTGCGCACCACGGCGAGCCCGCCGTTGCCGAGGCGCACGGCAGGCACCGACGTCCAGGTCGTGCCGTCGTCGGCGGACGTCTCGACCCGCAGCTCCGCCAGCCGGAACTCCCCGGCGCCCGGCTGCCGCTGCGCGGTCAGCGCGAGCACGAACGGCTTCCCGGCCGGGGCGCGGCTCTGGTCGTCGACCGCACCCTCGGCCCGGACCACCAGCAGTGGCAACGGTTTCGCCGGCGCGGCCAGACCGGGCTCGTGGAACGTCCACGCGACGTCCACCCCGGTCCCCACCACCGACCACGGCACACTGCGCGTGGCGACGGACCGCAGCGTGTAGGTGCCCGCGCCGTCCGGGATGGTGAACGCCCCGGAGGCCGGGCTCGCGGTGGTACCCAGCGGGACGCCGTCGCGCGACAGCGTCGCCGTGCCGGTGAGGCCGCCCGGCGGCGAGGTGTACTGCTCCGGGTCGCTGCCCGACACGAGCGGGATCGCGTACGTCAGCTGGTTCCCGGCGCGGAGCACACCCCAGCCGTCCTGCGGCGCACCGAAGGCGGGCCCGACCGGGGCGCGGTTCCAGCCGGAACGCTGGGGGCCGGGCCGGTAGGTCCGGTACGAGTAGTTGTTCTCCGCGTCGGTCAGCGGGGTGGGGTACACCGCCACGGTGTGCTGCCAGCTCACGCCGGGCCCGGCGGTGTAGTACTCCGTGCGCCGGCTCGGCAGGGTCTGCGCCGAGACCAGGTACGTGCCGGTGTCGGCGCCCGGGAAACCGAACGTGGAGTCGTCGACGCGCAGCGCGTCCGCCGGCTTTCCCTGCGTGTGGTACCGGGTGTCGACCACGGCGAGGTCCCGGTCGCGCACCCGGAAGACCGGGTCGGCCGGAACGCGGCCGCGTTCGAGGAGCGCCAGCTGGTAGACGTAACCGTCCGGATCCACGCCGGGTGGCCGGGCGGCCAGGGTGGCCCGGAAGTACAGCGCGTAGGTGTGGTCGGTGACCTCGCGGTCCGAGCCCACCGCGTACAGCTCGTTGCCCGGCTGGACGGTCCAGGCGAGCGTGCTGGTCCGGGTGCCGCCCGGATTCCCGGACACCAGGCCCAGCTCGCCGCCCTGCAGCCGCGCGTCCGCGCGATCGACCGCCGCGCGCACGGGTTTGCCCGCCCGCGCGTCGAGCGTGACCGCGACATCGCCGGTCACCGGCTGACCGGGCCGGGACAGCAGTGTCACCGCGGCCGGCCGGGTCTGGCCCGTCGGATCACCGGACACGTCGAACGCGTTGAGGTCGTAGCGCCCCTTCGGCACCCGCACGACGGCCGTGCCGTCGGAGCGGAACGGCCGAACGCCGAACGCGGCCCCGGTTCCGGTGTCGACCAGCGTGGCGACGCCCGCCGTGAACCGCCCGTCCCGGCCGATCAGCCGGACGGACACGTCGTAGCTTTCCGGTTCCAGGAAGGCGCCGAGCGCGGTCTGCACGGTGATCCCGGGCGCCGTCGCGGTCAGCCTGCCGCCGTACTGCCCGGCGCCGTCCGTGCCCGGCCGGAGGGTGACGCCGACGTCGGCGGCACCGCGGGCGGGGACCACCACGGACGGCACCGACGGCGTGAACAGCGCGGACGTCGTGGCGAGGGCCAGGGTGACGGCCGCGTCGCCGTCGTTGCGGTAGGTCACGGTCTTCCTGACGGACGGGGTGCGCGGCCAGGCGACGAAGCCGTAGCCGAGGCTGCCGGTGGTGGCGGTGACCTGCTGGGTGACCGCGCGTCCCACGTCGACCCGGCCCGCGCCCTGCTCGACGACGTCGGCGGTGGCGCGGGCGGTGCTCGTCAGCGTGGACTTGAGCCGGTCGGCGAGCCAGTCCGGGTGCCGCTGGAGCAGCAGCGCCGCCGAACCGGCGACGTGCGGCGCCGCCATCGACGTGCCGGACAACCTGGCGTAGTTGTCGTCGACCGGGGCGGTGTCGCCGTCGCGGGTGCCCGCGGCCCTGGCCGAGACGATGCCCTCGCCGGGCGCGGCGATGTCGGGCTTGAGCGCGTAGTCGCCGGGCCGGGGGCCACGGTTCGAGAACGCGCTGGTGGTGTCCTGAGCCGACACGCTGCCGACCGCGAGCGCGGCGTCCGCTGCGGCGGGTGCGACGACCGGCCCCGGTTCGGGCAGGTCGAGCGAGCGGTCGTTGCCCGCCGGGGCGACGAACAGGGTGCCGTAACGGGCGGTCAGCGCGTTCACCGCCTGGGACACCGGATCCGTGCCGTCGGTCGCGTCGCCGCCGAGGCTCAGGTTGACCACGCGCACCTTCGGCGCGATCCACTCCAGGCCGGCGATCACGGCGGACTCGGGGCAGCCGTAGGCGACGCAGACCTTGCCGCTGATCAGCCGCGCGTCCGGCGCCACCCCGCGGTAGCGGCCTCCGGAGGCCGCTCCGGTTCCGGCGATGATGCCGGCGACGTGCGTGCCGTGCCCGAGGTCGTCGCTCGCGTCCGGCCTGGTCCCGGTGAAGTCCTTCGCTTCCAGGACCTTGCCGGCCAGGTCCGGGTGGTCGGCCTTCACGCCGGTGTCGAGCACGCCGACCGTCACGCCGCTGCCGGTGTAGCCGGCCTGCCAGGCGGCCGGGCCGCCGATCTGCGGCACGCTGACGTCGAGGGCCGGCGTGGCCAGGCCGTCCAGCCACACCTTGCCGGCCCCGGCCCGCGTGGTGAGCCAGGTCCAGAACTCCGTGGCACGGCGCTTGTCCTGGCGCAGGGCCGTGCCGTGCACGCTCGGCAGGTCGCGGACCGTCGTGGTGGCGGGGGGAGCCTGGGTGGCTTCGGCCGAATCGGTGAGGATCAGGGGGAGTTGTGGCGCGGAGTCGGCGAGGTGCTGCCGCAGCAGCTCGGAAACGTCGAACAGCCGGGAATCCAGCTTGCCGGACGCCACCAGCGCCAGCGCGTCCGACGGCACCACGGTGATGTCGCCGGGTTTCGTGCCGGTGTTCGTTTCGCGGAAGAAGCCGATCCGGTCGCGGCCCGGGCCCGGTTCGATGACCACCGGGCTCGCACCGCGGGAGTTCGGCAGCACCCGCACCCGGTCGCCGGTGATCAGCGTGACCGTCCGCCCGGGATCGCCGGAAACCGGGGAAACGGCGGCGGGTTCCGCCGCCGCCGACGGCAGGGGCTGCGACAGGCTCGCCACCACCACGGCCGCCATCGCGCCCGCCGTCGTCTTCCGTCTTCGCTGCATGTCAGGACCTCCCGATTTCTTCGGTGCCCATCCTGATAGCCCCCACAATGCGAGCACGGCGAATATCCGCGCCTGGCGCCGCCGATCATGAATGGTCCGGCGGCCCGGAATGGTCGGAAATTCACACCCCTCGAATTGTGCCCACCCGCGGCGTCCGGACCTGGCGTTTCACCGGAACACATTACCATCCGGGGTGGCGGATTACGCCATGCGTCACCCTCTTGACAATTGATCGACAAGAGGGGTGGTGGTGTGTCCGGAATGGGGTGAAGAACCGCTAGGAAAGCAGCCGGTTCCTTACCCGCTCGAGCTGGGCGCCGGTCGCTCCGCCCGTCAGCAGGTAAGCGCGCGCACCTCCGTGACGGTTGTCCAGGTGGTTCAGCATCCGGAGGATCGTGTCGCCGCTGCAGCCGTCGGTGCGCGCGTAATCCGCGGCGATCGAAGCGGGCGGCACGCTCGCGACGCTCAGCGCGAGCGCCACGAGCACGCCCGTCCGGTCCCGCCCGGCGCTGCAGTGCACCGCGAGCGGGCCGGACGGGGCGTCACCCAGCCGGACGAAGACGTCGGCGATCCGGCGTTGGTTGGTGTCGAGCATGGTCCGGTAGGCGTCCGGCATGGTGGTGCCCTGCTCCGCCAGTTCACCGATCAACGGCTCGTTGCGGTACACGGGATCCTCAGCGAACGGGCTGGGCTCCAGCACGGTCTCCCGCGCCCACCGGAGGTCCACGATGCGGCTGATCCCGGCGGCGCGAACGGCCGCTATCCCGCCGGCGGTCAGCCGGCTGTGGCTGTCCGACCGGAGAAGCGCGCCGAACCGGATCGTGCGACCGTCGGACGAGGGCAAACCACCTACGTCACGACCGTTGAGGCAGCCCTCCCAAGCCAGCATCACCCGGCGATCGTAACCGAACCCCGGCTGTCCTCAGGAACCGTGGTTGAAGGTGATCGTGAAGCCGCTGCAGGAGGCGCACTGGTACACCGTCTGGTTGCCCGGCTCGGTGTCCTGTTTGGACCAGGCGTACGCCTTGGGGCAGTGCGACTTGATCGCGTCGCTGTAGCTCGTGGGCGCGTCGCGGTTCGGGTTTACGCAGTTGACCAGCGTGCCGCCGGGGGAGTACTGGCGGTCTTCGGCCGGGCAGTAGGGCAGCAGGTTCTCCGGGCAGCCCGCGGTGCCGCACGATGCCGAACCCGGCGGTACGTTCGCGTTGACCGGCTCGATCGTGATCGGCAGCGAGAACGCGTTGACGTAGCTGACGTCGTACCACGGGGCGAGGCCGTCGGCGGTGTCGAAGTTGAACTCGGCCAGGCTGGCGGGCTGTTCACCGGTCGCGCAGTGGTCGGCGTAGGCGCCGCAGTCGCCGACCAGGCAGTGGAAGTTCTGCCCCGGCGTGCCCGTGCACCCCTGGCGCGCGAAGAACTTGCCCCGCCAGTGCCCGGGGGCCGACGTTTCCGGGATCGTGACGGTCGCCGACTGCCCGTTCGCCAGTGTCGGCAGGGTGGCGAAGTTGACGGATTGGTCGGCGTTCACGGTGCTGCCCAGCCAGAGGGTCTGGCCGGAGCGGTTGACGAACGTGACGGTGTGGTTGCCCGCCGCGGTGGCCGGAGCCGCCGGTGAGCTCACGGTCAACGCCACCACGATCGCCGCGGCGACGGCGAAGAGTCTCCTGGAAAGCATGGGTTCGACCTCCGTTCGTTCCGTGCTGAGAGGGATCAACCGGCGGCGCGGTAGGCGACGCCGCTGGTGTTCGGGGTGGTGCCCGTGTAAAGGCCGGTCGGGGTGGT
This sequence comes from Amycolatopsis vastitatis, assembly GCF_002234595.1. Lineage (GTDB taxonomy): Bacteria > Actinomycetota > Actinomycetes > Mycobacteriales > Pseudonocardiaceae > Amycolatopsis > Amycolatopsis vastitatis. The sequence goes on along the minus strand of NZ_NMUL01000021.1, from coordinate 84,070 downwards.
CGACGTCGAGAGGGAGAACCAGGCGTAGCGCTCGACGAACGACGATCCGTCGAGCATCGCCGTGGACCGGGTGACGAAGTCGGCCTGCTCGGCCGCGGACGGGTACCGCGGGGTGGGTCCGGAGTAGTCGGTCAGCGCGTACTCGGTGAGCCAGATCGGCCGGTGGTAGCGGTTGTACACCGCCTGCAGGTACGACTGCAGCTGCCCGGTCGCCGCGGTCGAGAAGTCTCCGCCGTACCAGTGCAGCGGGATGAAGTCGACGCGGTAGCCGCGTGCCGCCGCGCCGCTCATGAACCGGTCGAGCCAGCCGCCGGGGGTGTCCCCGCCGTACGCCACCGCCGGCGCGCCGAGCCGCATGCCGGTCGCCTGCAGCTGGGGCCACAGGTCCAGTGCGGTTTCGACGGACATGTTCGCCTGGCCTGCCAGGTCCGGCTCGTTGAACGCGAGCAGCGTGCTGCCGGCCGCCTTCGCCTGCGCCAGCTGAGCCGGGGTGACCGAGCCGGAGCCCCAGATCATCGGGACGAACTCCGTGCCGGCCGTTGCGGTGATGCCCTGGGTGTCCGACGCCCAGGTGTAGAACCACCGGGCGCCGACATCGGCGAGCGCGGTCGTCACTCCGGAAAAGGCGGCGGCGCTGACGCCCTTCTTCGTGCCGGCAGCGGTTGCCGGGCCGGTCAGGCCGCCGACGGCGGCCACGACGACGGCCGCGAGGACGAGGATCTTTTTCAACTGGTTCATGCCACTTGCTCCCGAGAAGGGGTGACCGGCCGGCCTCCGGCGGCGCCGGAGGCCGGCATGGAGGTCACGAGCGGACGAACGACCAGGTCACCGCGATGTTGCCCAGGTTGGGGTCCGCCAGCTGGGCGAACGCCGGTTGACTGAGGTCGATGTGCGCGCTGTCGCAGCTCGGGCACTTGTCCACCACCGGCACGGTGATGGTCCGGCCGTTGGCGGACACCCGGATGGACACGCCCTGACACAGCGGGTCGTTGTTCGGGTTGGCCGTCGTCCAGTACGCGGCCGGAGCCGCGACGAGCATCTGGGTGGCGGCGTTGATCTGCGTGCCGCAGGCGCCGAAGCCCGCGTCGTTGTAGTAGGTGGCGCGTCCGTTGATCGGCTGGTCGAAAGGAATGTCGGCCCACGCCGTACCGCTCATCGTCAGAGGAAGTGTGACAGCGGCGGCCAGTACGCCAAGTGACTTGGTGGTCTTGCGCATTCCGTCCCTTTCCCTCGTGTTGCGGACGTGTTCGCGCCGGATGCTACTGGCCGGCGCAATGCCTTGCTATGACAAGGAACTGTCCGGACAAGATCGGCCGTCAACGTTGACAATGGGAAGGAATATGCTCAGTACGGAAATCGTGTGTGACGGTTCTCGGGTATTCCCGAAATCGTCGGATCAGCGGGTGGTCCGGTCCCGGATCACCACTGGCGGCGGCTCCGGTGGTCGGCGTAGCGGGCGATGACCTTGTCCACCCCGTCACGGCCGTCGGAAGATCGTGATGGAGTGGCCGACCTCGTCGACCGGTGTACTTCCCTGGATCAGCGTGGCCAGGCGGCTGTCGGCCTTGGCGACGGCGGAATCCGAGACGACGAGCAGCCCGTGCACCTCCTCGGGTGGCACGCCGAACGGGTCGGCGGCGTCGATGCCGTAGGCGGACGGCACGCCGCTTCCCTTGTAGACGAGCCACACCCGCTCACCGGGGTAACCCTGCCGCAAGCGGGCGGCCAGCCGGCCCAGGTCCTGGCCCCAGTCGACGTTGGAGTCGTGCAGCCACCGGTGGGTGTCCGCCGGGCCGCCGAACGCCTCGTTGGCGTACGGCAGGTAGTAGGGGAACGTCCGCAGCGAGCTGACCGCGGAGAAGACGACCAGCGCCGCCACGGCGACGTGCGCCCAGCGCCGGCGGATCGCGACCACCCCGGCCGCCGCGACGGCCAGGAACATCGGCAGGAAGATCGCGTACCGGACGCCGAGGTCACGGCTGCCGGTCATGGCCACGGCCAGCAGCACCGCCGAGGGCACGAGGACGTACGGTGCCGCCGGGCGCAGCCGGGGAACCGCCACAAGCACGACGGCGCCGGCCACCCAGAGCGCCAGCGCGCCCAGCGGCGTCTTCACCAGCAGCGCGGCCGGGAGGTAGTACCACAGCGAGCCGACGTGGAGGCTGCCGAAGAGGAAAGTGCTCCAGACCTGGTCCTCGAAGCCGAACTGGACACGCATCCCGTCGAGGTAGGGCCGGGGCAGCGGCAGCCACCCGGCGAGCGCCCGCAGGCCGTCGGCGGGCGGCAGGCCCGCCGGTGCGGTCCAGCGCAGCCGGGGATCCACGGCGAGATAGGACGCCCACACCACGGCGATGGCGATCAGCGCCACGCCGGCGGCGGCCGCGACGCCGAGCCCGAGGTGCCGGACCGTTCTGCGCAGGCCGTCGCCGGGAGCGTGCCGGGCGTGCCGGACGGACAGCACGGCGAGGAGCACCACCACCGGGACGGCGGCCAGCGCGCTCATCTTCGTGGCCACGGCCGCGCCGAGGGCCAGCCCGGCGAGGGGCAGGTAGAAGGCGGGGCGGCGCCGGGCCCGCCACAGCAGCCAGGCCGACGTCAGCAGGAACCCGGCCATCGGCACGTCCAGGGTGGCCAGGGACCCGTGCGCGATGAGGTCGGGGGAAAACGCGTACAGGGCCAGCGCGGCCAGCCCGCCGGCCGGACCGGTCAGCTCGCAGGCGAAGGCGAAGACGACCAGCCCGAACACCAGCGTCAGCACGATCACCGGCAGCCGGGCCAGCAGCAACAGCCGGCCAGGGTCGTGGCCCGACTCGTACAGCACGTGCCGGCCGAGCTGGGTCTGGTCGCCGTCGAAGGCGGGGCCGACGTGCACGTCGGCGAAGGCCAGCCCGGTCGCGATGATCAGCTTGCCCAGCGGCGGGTGCTCCGGGTTGTACCGCAGGCTGTGCTGCTCCAGGGAGAACACCGCCGTGCCGACGTAGACCGGTTCGTCGATGGTCGGGGTCTGCTCGACGGCCGTCGTGACCATGGCGATCGCCATCTCGGCGAGCAGCGCGACGACGGCGAGCGCGAACCACCACCGCCGGTGCCGCCGCAACCGGCCCGGCGGACGTCCGCCTGCGTCGGGGGTCACCGCTTCGGTGCTCGGTGGCCGGCTCGTCAAGAGGGCCAAATCGCCGGCCCTTCCTCGGGAGTGATCACTCTCTGAGGACGCCCGGCAAGGCCGATGGTTCGCCTGGAGCCGGTCCGGCCCGCCGACCGGCCGGCCGTCACCAGCCGCCCGGCGGGCGGTCGGTTCCAGCCGGTTCACCGATGCCGGCGGGCGCCCGTGGTACCGAGCATAGAACAGCGGAAGGGAGTGCCATGGAACGCGACGACCACGGCGTCACCGGATCGGCCGACGCGGAAGCGGCACCGGACGGCGGCCAGCCCTCCCCAAGCCCCAGCCGCCGCCGGTACCCCTTCCACCGATCAGACGCCTCCTCGGCTTCGTGGTCCGGCCGCCGGTGCGGCGTGCCGGCCCACCGGCAGCGACCGGGGCCTCGGCTGCTCGCCGGGCACCGCGAAGGTCCGGTCGAACTGCCAGAACGCCTGCGTCGGCGGTTCGGGAACCGGCCGCTGCCGCCCGGCCTGCCGCAACGGCTGGGTCATCGGCTCGGGGTTCGTCCGCGGCGAAGGGGCTTTCTGCTCCTTGGTCGGGACGCCCGCGTAGCGCAGCCGGGGCAGCAGCCGCTCCTGCTTCATGACGACGCTGTGCGGGGCGACGTAGGCGTGCTCGCCGATTTCGGCCCCGTACAACGGAACCGTGCCGTGCGAGAGGGTCGAATGCGCGCCGACGTACACGTGGTCGATCTTGAGCACGCGGTCCTCGAACGTGTGGGCCTGGAACATCGCGCTGACCGTCGCGCCGTCGCCGAAGTGCAGCATGTCGGGGTCGACGACCTGGGCGAAACCCTCGCCGAGCACCACGCGCTTGCCGATGTCCATGCCCATCCGGCGCAGGTAGAGCGGCAGCATCAGGGTGCCTTCCAGCGCCGACAGCACCCCGCCGGCGATGACACCCCAGGCGACGTAGAGGAAGTCCCACCGGCTGCACCAGCAGGACCACAGCGGGTGCACGCCCGGCTTGACCCGCCCGAGCAGTCCCCACTTCAGTGCGAGGACGATCAGGCACGGCAGGACCCCGGCCGCCAGCGTCACCACGGCGGCGCCCGGGAAAATGAACGCGGCGAGCGGCAGAATGCCGGCGGCACAAGCGATTCCGGCGAACCAGGCCGTCATGACCACCAGCGGCGCGACCGGCAGCGCGAACCGCAGCCACTCCCAGAACACCCGGGTGACCACCCGCGCGAACGACGGGTCGTGCGTGAGGCTGCGGTCGGTTTCCACGATCTCGCGGCGCGGCAGCAGGATCGGCGGGTGGCCGAACCACGACGTGCCGGGCAGCATGACGCGGTCGTCGGCCACCGTGCAGACGCCGATCAGGATGTCCGGTGGCAGGCGCTGCCCGCCCGGGATGACGGCGTGGTTGCCGAGGAACGTGTCGTGCCCGAGCCGGACTCGCGCGAGGGTGACCGTGCCCTGCTGGATGCGGGGACCGCCGAGGTAGATGCCGTCGGCGAAGAACGTGTCCGGCCCGATCTCGACCAGCTCCGGGACGACGTCGATGATCGTGCTGATCTCGCAGCCGCGGCCCACCTTCATCCCGGCCCAGCGCAGCCACACCGGCCAGAACAGCCCGCCGGAAAGCCAGTTCCCGGCCGTGGTGACCAGGCCGGTCTTGAGGCTGACCCGGATGTAGGCAGGACTCCACCGGCTGATGACGCCTTCCTCGACCCGGCCGAGCGCCCGGGCGCAGAGTGCCTCGGCCCAGACCGAAACCACCAGCGACAGGCAGCTGGCGACGGCGAAGACGAGCAGGAACATCAGGTGGGCCCACGGCCGGGTGACCGCGTCCAGCAGGGCCGGATAGGTGACGTCGAAGGCCAGCACCAGCGCGATCATGACGATCGAGAGCGGCAGCGCGAACACCCAGGTGAAGAGGGCGCGGGCGGCGATGGTGGCGAGCCCGTGCGCGAACGGCGACAGCACGCTGCCGCCGACGACCGGGACGGGCACGCGGGGCGCCGGGCCCGCGTCGTACGCCGGGACGCCGTCCCAGCGCCGTCCGTCGGGCACGGCGGTCCCGGACGGCAGTGACGACAACGCGGCGAGCCAGGAACCGCGGCCGAGGCGGGTGTTGGGGGACATGCCCGCGCGGACGTCCACGGTGGCGCCGCCGGCGACGGTGATCCGGCCGATCGTGAGGTGGCCTTCGCTCAGCTGCACCAGGCCGAGCTGGGCGTCCTGGCTGATGGTGGCGTCGTCGCCGATGTCGAGCAGGTCCCAGCCGCCCTGGACGACGTCGACGCCGCGGTGGATGTGCACGCGCTTCCCGATCCGGGCGCCGAGCCGCCGCAGCGCCATGTTCTGGAACTCGGTGCCGGCGATGGTGCCCCACGGCACGAACCGCAGCAGGTGCCGCACGATCCACAGCCGCAGGTGGAACCCGCTCCAGACCGGCACCCGCATCGGCTCGAACTTGCCGATGAGCAGCCGTTTCGCGCGCACGGCGAAGAACACGGCCAGCGGCGTCCAGCCGAAGGCGACCACCACGAGCGCGACCGGGAGCAGGACGATCAGCGGGACCAGCCCGATCCGCTCGGCCAGCCACGGCAGCGCGACGAACACGGCGAACCAGCCGATCGGCGCGGCGATCGCCAGCTCGGCGAACAGCCAGGCCGCCTGCGCCATCGTGATGGAGACGGCGCTGCGTGCCGGGGCCGCGACCGCGTCGATCTCGTCGTGGGTCACCGGGGCGGCCAGCTTCGCCAGTCCGGACACCGTGCGGGCACGGTAGACGTCCCGGACGGCGATGGCCTCGGTGAGCGGGTTGACGCGCAGCTTCGAGATGAGCATCGCCGCCTGCAGCGAACTGCCGCCGAGGTCGTCGAAGAAGTCGTCGTCGGCGCCGATGTCCGCAGTGGCCAACACCTCGCGCAGGGCGGCCGCGATGAACTCCTCCGTCTCGTTCCCGAGGGTCTCGCCTCCGGTGGTCCTGGCCGCGTGCCGCCGCCCGGTCGCGAGCACCGGCAGGTCGTCGCGGCGCAGCTTGCCGCCGGCGCTGCGCGGCAGGGTTCCCGCCTCGCCGAAGACCGCCGGGATCATGTACGCCGGAAGGGCCTTGCGCAGGTGTTCCTTGAGCGCGGCCGTGTCCGGCATCGCGCCGTCGGGCACCAGGTGCGCGGCGATCACCTGGCCGGCGCCCTCGCCCTGGACCCGGCACGCCGCCTCGCGCACGCCGGGGAACCGGGCGAGGGACGACTCGATGGCCTCCAGCTCGATCCGGTAGCCGCGCAGCTTGACCTGGGAATCGATGCGGCCGTGGTAGAAGAGCGTGCCGTCCGCCTCGGCGTGCACGAGGTCGCCGGTGCGGTACAGCCGGCCGAGCCGGGGGTGCCGCGGGAACTTCTCCGCCGTCAGCTCCGGCTTGCCGTGGTACCCGAGCGCCAGGCCGGCGCCGCTCATGCACAGCTCGCCCTTCTCGCCGGGCTTGACCGGCTCGAGCTGTTCGTCGAGGACCCAGGCCCGCATGCCCGGCACCGGTTTGCCGACGGCGACCGGCTTCCCGGGTTCGACGTCGGCGCGCAGGCAGGTCACCGTGCACTCGGTCGGCCCGTAGCCGTTGACCATCCGGCGGCCCGGGGCCCAGCGCTCGGCGACGTCGGCAGGCAGGGCTTCCCCGCCGACGTAGAGCAGGCGCAGGTCGGGCAGCTCCCGCCGCGGGTCTTCGCACGCGGTCGCGCGCAGCAGGGTCGGCGGCGGGCAGAGCACGGTGATCCGCTCGTTCCGCAGCCACGGCACGAGGTCGGGGCCGAGCCGGGCCGTCTCGTCGTCCATCACGACGACGGTGGCGCCGCACGCCCACGCCATCCACGCCTCCTCGACCGAGGAGTCGTACGCGGGCGAAGACCCCTGGGCCACCCGATCGCCGGGCCCGAGCCCGAACTCGGCGACGTTCGAGCGGATCAGGTTGACCACGCCCTGGTGCCCGACGAGCACGCCCTTCGGCTTGCCCGTGGTCCCGGAGGTGTAGATGACGTAAGCCAGTCCCGGCGGCGCCGCCGGCGCGATGACGGGCCGGGCGGCGGGCTCGGCGGGACCGTCGACGCGCTGCACCGCGCCGGTGTAGCCGGCCCGGACCGCCCGTTCCTGCCCGGCCCGGTCGGTGACGAGCAGCGCGGGCGCGGCGTCGCCGAGGATGTGGGCCACCTGCTCGTCGGGGAACGACGGGTCGACGCAGACGTACGCCGAACCGGCCCGCAGCACGCCGAGCTGAGCCAGATACAGATCCTCGGTCGTGCGGGACAGGAGGATCGCGACGATTCCCGGCCGCCGCACCGCCTGCTGGACCACGCGGGCGGCGGCCGCGGACCGGCGGTGCAGCTCACGGTAGGTGGCGGTGCGCCGCGGCCGCCCGCCGGAGGGCGGGACGTCGAGGGCGATCGCGTCCGGACGGCGCCGGGCCGACTCTTCGAAGAAGTGGTGCAGGAGCGCCGGTCCCGCCGAGCCGCGGGCTGTCACGTCCGGCTGGAACGCCTCGCTCACCCCTCACGCCCCGACGGGTTCGGCGAGCCGGCCGTCGAGCACGGCCAGCAGGTACGGCGAGAGCAGCGCGCGCAACGCCTCGCGCCGCTCCTGGGGCAGGTACCGGAAGCCCTGGATGACGCCGTCGCAGCGGTCGCCGCCGCACTGGCACGTGAAGGGCTCGGACATGTCGTACTCGGTGGTGGCGTAGTGGAAGGTGATCTCCGACCACGCCGGGATCGGGCGCAGGCTGAACACCGACCGGTCGCGGATCACCGCGGTCGGCTCGCAGGCGTGGTTCATGAACCGCCAGGAATAGCGGTCCAGCACCTCTTCGAGCGGGCAGCCGGCGGGCATGTCGATGTGGTGGCCGGCGTCGAGCTGGACGGTGTAGCGCGTCGGCGTCGCCGTGACTTCGCCTTCGAGGGTGAACAGCAGCGTGCGGGCCGGCACGGCCTGGTTGGTGACCAGCCGGTACTCGCCGTCGTTGCGGACGACGGCGGCGCGGCGCTCGGTGACGACTGTGGACTCGGTCATTCGTGATCTCCTCAAGGGGTGGCTTCCCGGGGCACGGCTGCGCGGTGCCAGGGGGTTCACGCTCGCTCGTGAGCGTTCTCAGCGCGTTCTCAACGAACTTCTGCTAGGGCTTGGGGGCCGGGCAGCGGCGGCTCAGCCGCCGATCCGGGCGCCGGCCGCGGCGAGCGCGGCGGTCACCGGCTGGAAGAACGTCACGCCGCCGGTGCGGCAGTCGCCGGAGCCGCCCGAGGTCAGGCCGATCGCGCTGCCGTCGCGGGTGAACAGCGGCCCGCCGCTGTCCCCGCCCTCGGCGCACACCGTGGTCCGGATGAGGCCGGTGACCCGGCCCTCGGGGTAGTTGACCGTGGCGTTCAGGGCGGTGACCCGGCCCTGGTGCAGCCCGGTGGTGCTGCCCATCCGGAGCACCTGCTGGTTCACCTTCGCCGCGGCCGCCCGGGTGATGGTGACCGAGCGTGACCCCGGCGGCCGGGTACCACCCCAGCAGCAGGGCCGCGGCGAGCAAGCGCGAGCACGGGAAACCGGCGCCGGGCGGCGGCGGCCAGCATCGCCGCGCCGGCGACGAGAACGCCGACGCCGGGCCGTTCGCACGGCGCGGGCCTCCAGGAGTGCGTAACAGTGTTAGAACACTGTTACGCACTCACGACCGCCGGTGATCACACGCGCTGAAGCTGGAAACGCTGGTTGGCGGCGCCGGTCACGGTCCACTGCGAGATGCGGGCGCCGTCGGCGGTCGAGGCGCTCCAGACGTCCATGGCGAGGCCGCTCGCCCGGTTGACCAGGCTCACCACGCCGCCGCCCTGGTCGGTGACCTTCCACTGCTGGGTCGTCGCGCCGGTGTCGGGTTGCTGGGTGATGTCGGCGCCGGTGGCCGTGGACGCCACCTGGAGGACCAGGCCGCTGCCGCGGGACCGGATGCGGTGGAAGCCGCCGTCGGAGGCGAGGAAGTCGAACTGCTGGTTCAGCCCGCCGGTGGCTTGCCACTGGATCAGCGCCGCGCCGGCCGCGGTCGAGCCGCCGCTGATGTCGGCCTGCTTGCCGCTGTGCTGGGCGACGAGCCGGTAGTTCACCCCCGGCTGCACCACCGGCGGTGGCCCGCCGAGGGAAGTCGCGCGGTAGGTGTGGCCCGCCTGGCCCGCGAAGCCGACCAAGTCGGTTTCGACGGAGACCGGCTGGACCTTCGCGCCGCTCGTGGTGTCGAGGACCTCGTAGTCCGCGGTGAACAGCCGGCTGCGGACCCTGATGTCGCCGTCGCGGTCGGGCGTGATGGTCAGCTGCGTCGCCGAGCCGCCGCTCCAGGCCGCGCCGACCGTGTAGCCGCCGCGTCCGCGCAGGCCCGCGACGCTCCCGGACGGCCAGGACGGGGGCAACGCCGGCAGGACGTGCAGCTCGCCGTTGTGGCTGTGCAGCAGCATCTCGGCGATGCCGGACGTCGCGCCGAAGTTGCCGTCGATCTGGAACGGCGGGTGCAGGTCGAACATGTTGGGCGCCAGCCGGTCCGTCCGCACGAGGAGCCGGAGCAGGTCGTGCGCCTTGGCGCCCTCCTCCATGCGCGCCCAGTAGTTGATCTTCCAGGCCAGTGACCAGCCGGTACCGTCGTCACCGCGCAGCTCCAGCGTCCGGCGGGCCGCGGTGAACAGCTGGGGCGTGCCGCGCTTGCTGATCTGGTTGCTGGGATACAGGCCGTACAGGTGCGAGATGTGCCGGTGGTTCTGCTCGGTCTCGACCCAGTCGTAGAGCCATTCCTGGATGTTCCCGCGCGAGCCGACCTTCATCGGCGCCAGCCGCTGCCGGGCCGCCTTGACCTGGTCGGCGAAGGCGGCGTCCACGCCCAGCACCTGGCACGCGCCCGCGCAGCCGTCGAACAGGTCGCGCAGGATCTGCATGTCCATCGTGGGTCCCGCGCACACGGACGCGTTCGCGTGGTGGTTCAGCTCCGGCGAGTTGGCCGGGTTCGTCACGAGGTAGCCCAGCGAAGGTTCGGTGACCAGGGTGTCGAGGAAGAACTGGGCGGCACCCTTCAGCAACGGATAGCGCGAGCGCAGGAAGTCGGCGTCGCCGGTGAACCGGTAGTGGTCCCAGATCGTGGTGGCGAGCCAGGCCCCGCCGGTCTGCCACATGCCGGCCTGCGCGAAGTCCACAATGGAGGATCCGCGCCACCCGTCGGTGTTGTGGTGGGTGACCCAGCCGCGGGCGCCGTACTCGACCTGCGCGGTGCGGGCGCCGGTGACCGAGAGGTCGGCGATCATGCCGAACACCGGCTCGTGGCACTCGGCGAGGTTGGTCACGTCGGCGGGCCAGTAGTTCATCGGCAGGTTGGCGTTCAGCGTGTACTTCGACTCCCACGACGGGTTCATCTGGTCGTTCCAGATGCCCTGCAGGTTGGCCGGCTGGGTGCCCGGCCGCGACGAGGAGATCAGCAGGTACCGGCCGAACTGGAAGAGCAGGGCGGAGAACTGGGGGTCGTCGACGGTGTTGTGCTGGGCGATCCGGACGTCGGTCGGCTGGTCGGCGGCCGCGGTGCGGCCGAGGTCGAGGGTGGTGCGCCCGAACAGCTTCTGGTAGTCGGCCACGTGACGGCTGCGAAGGGAGTCGTAGGGGAGGGCCCGGGCGGCGCCCAGCCGGGTGCGGGCGATGCCCTGGTAGTCCCCGTTCACCGTGCGGTAGTCGACGTAACTGGTGCCGACCGAGATCAGCAGGGTGACGGCGTCGGCCCCGGAAACCCTCAGCGTGCCACCGGAACTGGTGGTGCTCCCGCCCTCGGCGACGGCGTTGACCAGTGCGAGGAACCGGACCGAACCGGCGATCCCGCGGCTGTCCGCGGAAATCCCGTCCAGGCCGATCGTCGAGCCGTCGGGGCTGGACGCCGTCGCCCGTTGCGGGGTGCCCAGCGACGCCGAGAACGAGATCGAGCCCGGTGTCTCGGCCGTCAGGCGCACGACGATCGCCTGGTCCACGGCGCTGGCGAACACTTCGCGCCGGTAACGGACGTTGTTCGCGACGTAGGTCACGACCGTCGTGGCGGTGGTGAGATCGAGCCACCGCTGGTACGACGACACCGTGCTCCCACCGGAAAGGGCGAGGCTGAGGGTGCCGACGGGCTGGTACGGCTGCTGGCCGGCCGGAGTGCCGAGCATCTTCTGGTCGATGAGACTCTGCGCCTGCGTCCACTGGTTCGCGAACACCAGCTGCCGGACCTGCGCCAGCGCCCCCGCGCCCTGCGGGTTGCTGTAGTCGTGCGGGCCGCCTGCCCAGACCGTGTCCTCGTTGAGCTGCAGGCGTTCGGTGTCGGTGTTGCCGAACACCATGGCACCCAGCCTGCCGTTGCCGATCGGCAACGCGCGCAGCCACTCCGTGCCCGCCGGTTTGTCGTACCACAGCGCGAGGTCGTTCACGGCGCGGACGTCCGCGGGCGCGGCCGACCCGGCCCGGGCGGTCGCCGTCCACACGAGGGGCACCAGCGCGGCACCGAGCCGCATCGCCTGCCGCCGGGTCAGGTCGGGCATCGTCGTTCTCCGTCCTCAGGCGCGCTGGAGCTGGAACCGCTGGTTGGTGTTGCCCGAGGGGGCGTACTGCGAAATCCGCGCGCCGTCGGCGGTGGAGGCGCCCCAGACGTCCATCGCGAGGCCGCTGGCCCGGTTGACGAGGGTGACCGCGCCGCCGCCTTGGTCGGTGACCTTCCACTGCTGGGTCGTCGCGTCGGTGTCGGGTTGCTGGGTGATGTCCGCGCCGGAGGCGGAACTCGCGACCTGCAGGACGAGGCCGCTGTGGCGGGCGCGGATCCGGTAGTACCCGTCGGCGGAGGCGAGGAAGTCGAACTGCTGGTTGGCCGCGTTGTGCGAGGACCACTGGATCAGGGTGGCGCCGGCCGCGGTGGACGCGCCGTTGATGTCGGCCGACTTGCCGCTGTGCGCGGCGACCAGGGAGTAGTTCACGCCGACCTGCACCGGCGAGGTGGGCGGGTTCGGGTCGCTGCCGCCGAACTGGCTGAAGAACTTCCAGATCTCGGCCTTGTCCCAGCTCCGCGCGCCGCTCTCGCAGCCGGTGCAGCCGTCGACCGGACCCTGCTGGTGGCCGCCGTCGAACGGCGCCCAGACCACCGGGTACCCGGTCCGGCATCCCGAGTAGACGGTCAGGTAGTGGGTTTTGCTGCCCGGGGCGGGTTCCGGCGCGTTCTGCGGGGTGCAGCCGTTGTTCCTGACGAACGTGTCGCGCAGCCCGCGGCCGGCACTGATGTTGTCCGACACGCCGTGGATGCCCATGTACGCGATGGGCTGGGTGCCGCCGCTGCAGCCGCTGATCGCGCCGGGCGCGGCGATGGCCACGACCGCGCGGAAGACGGTCGCCCGGGCGCACGCGAGCGCGTAGCTCATCGCGCCGCCGTAGCTGAACCCGATGGAGAACAGCTGTGTCGTGTCGACGCAGAGGTCGTTCTCGATCAGCCGGATCATGTCGTCGGTGAAGGTGACGTCCTCGCCGCCGGAGTTGCCCCAGCCGTTGCTTATTCCTTGCGGCGCGACGAAGATCGTGGTGTTGCCCGACTGCGACTGCATGCCGTAGTAAGCCCAGGCGTAGCCGTCACTCCCGCCCGAAGCGACCTGCTCGGCGGTGCCGCCCAGCCAGTGGTAGCCGAACGCCAGCCGGTGCGGAGTGCTGTTGTCGTAGGTGTCGGGGATCTTCAGGATGAAGTCGCGGCTCTTGCCGTTGCTCTGGATGGTGCGCTTGCCGCTGGTGAGCGTGGGATTCTTGCCGCAGCCGGCACTCGGCGTGCCCGCCGCCGCGGTGCCGGTCTTCGGCGCGGTGGCCGCGCCGGCGCTCGGGGGCGTGCCGCCCACCGCCAGGACGAGCAGCGCGGCGGTCACGACGGTTCTGAACAGCGTTCGGTGTCCCGACATCCGAAACCCCTTTGGCCGGCGGGGAAATCTCGACGATTCGCGAAAACGTTGTTGGGTTGTAGCACATGCCGAGAATGCGCGTCCATGTACGTTTCACGCCGAGCCGGAACCGCCGGAGTGCGGGATTTCGAAGGAAAACAGGGGGTTCCCCGAAGGCCGCCCCTTCCGGAGCGGCCTTCGGTGGACGTGCCGATCAGGAGCAGGAGGCCCCGTTCAGCGTCGGTGACTGGAACGGCGGTGTGCCGCCGGTGTAGCTCGCGTTGTACCCGATGGTGACTGTCGCGCCCGTGGCGAGGTTGCCGTTCCACGACGCGTTGTCGACCTTGACCACGTCGCCGGTGTCGGTCCAGGTTCCGTTCCAGCCCTGGTCGACCTTGACGCCGGGGGCGGAGAAGGTGAGCGTCCAGTGGTCGACGGCCGTCCCGCGGTTCTCGACGACGATTTCGCCGGTGTACCCGGTCGACCAGGTGCTGACCACCCGGTGGGTGACCTTGCAGCCGCCGGTCGGCTGCGGGGTCGTGGTGGTGGGGGTGGTCGGGGTGGTCGGGGTCGTGGGGGTCGTGGGGGTCGTCGGCGTCGTCGGGGTGGTGGTCTGGACCGGGCCGGCCGCGACAGCGAGGTCGTAGGCCCGCTGGGGTACGAACTGGCCGGCCGTGGCGATGCAGCCGTCCGCCTCGCCCGGCGGCTTGACCCACAGGAACGCGGCGATCTGGCCGTCCCCGGTCTGGTTGGTGCTCGGCGTGCCGATCGCGCGCCCGCCCGGGTCGCACCACTCGCTGCCCTGCGGCCCGTTGCCGTTGCGGCTCGTGTCGATCACGGCCTTCAGCCGCGAGTCGCCGAGCTGGCCGAGGATCGCCTTGTCGTAGGCCACTTCGTCGGAGGTCGCGCGGTAGTTCGACACGTTGGTCGAGATGCCGTCGGCGCTGTTCGAGATGTCGGCGGCCCGCAGGCGCGTCGCGGCGTCGCCGGCGGAAAGCCAGGCGGAGTGCCCGATGTCGAAGTACACCTTCGCCTGGGAGGAGCCGGCCTTGAGCCGCTTGCCCGCGTACGCGATCGACGCCGTGGTCTGGCGCTGCTGGTCGCTGTTCTGGCAGTTCGTCATCTGTGGGAGCACGTCGGGCTCGAGCACGATGGCCGCGGGACGGCCCGCCAGCCCGGCCGCCACCTGGTCGATCCAGGCGCGGTAGGCGTCGTGGGACGGCGCGCCGCCGCCGCTCGCGCCACCGCAGTCGCGGTTGGGGATGTCGTAGACGACCATGATCGGGATCTTCCCCGCGGCGGCCGCTGCCCCGGTGTAGGCGTCCACCTCGGCGCGGACCGTGGACGTGTTGGTGGTGGTGAACCACCTCGCCTGCGGTACCGCGGCGATGCGGTCGCGGATGACCGCGGCGCGCGAGTCGCCGGGGTTCGCCGCGACCCACTTGGCCGCATTGGTGCCAGGGTCGACGTAGTACGCCGATTCGGCGGCCTGTGCGCCGGTCCAAGTGGTCGCGGTGATGACGCCGGTCGCGGCCACCGCGGCGAGCCCGCCGGCTGCCACTGTCCTGCTTCGCATGCACATTCTCCTTCGAACGGCTGGGTGGCGCCGGACGTCCTGGGAGCGCTCCCAGTGATCCGGGACTGTAGCCCGGGAGGACGGGATCGAAAAGGGGGCCCCGTGCTGTTCTCACCCGGGCGGCAAGAAAATTACATCTGCGCGAACCGGGAACCGGCCGACGTCGGGTGTCCGCGTCAGGGGCGTGAACTGCGATGATGTCCGGTCGCTTGATCGACGGACGCGCGGTTCCGGAAGGCGTGCAGACTGCGCGGAATCGGCGGTTGTTCGGCGGCAGGACGGCTGTTAGCGTTAACGCCCGGTCTGGTCGCCATCGACGAAGATGGGGTTCTCATGGGCGGTTTCCCGCGCGCCTCCCCGGCGGGGCAAGTGCGTTTCCTCTTTCGCTGAAAATTTCGATTGTTTCGCCGTCGGCCCCGAAAGTTCCGCCGGTGCCGCCCTTCGCCGAAAGTGAGGACAACCATGCCCGCGACCCTGCCCCGGAGCGTGCGGAGAGCGGTGGCGACGGTTGCCGCGGTCGTCTTGGCGGTGGCCGGCAGCGCCGTCGCCGCGGCGCCCGCCCAGGCGGCCACCGCGATCACGATCAACGGAGGTTCCGGCGGCCGCACGTTCGACGGCGTCGGCGCGGTCAGCGGGGGCGGCGGCAACAGCCGCCTGCTGATCGACTACCCCGAACCGCAGCGCGGCCAGATCCTCGACTACCTCTTCAAGCCCGGTTACGGTGCCGCCCTGCAGATTCTCAAGGTGGAAATGGGCGGTGACACCAACTCCACCAGCGGCGCGGAGCCCAGCCACGCCCACTTCCGCGGCGATCTCGACTGCAACCGCGGGTACGAGTGGTGGCTCATGGAACAGGCCAAGGCGCGCAACCCCGGCATCAAGCTCGTGGGCCTGCCCTGGGGAGCGCCGGGCTGGATCGGCAACGGCACCTTCTTCTCCAACGACCTCACGGACTACTACCTGTCGTGGCTGGGGTGCGCCAAGCAGCACGGGCTGACCATCGACTACCTCACGAGCGTCCAGAACGAGAAGCAGTGGAGCGCCGACTGGACCGTCACCCTCCGCAACGCGCTCAACGCCAACGGGTACAACGCCGTCAAGATCATCTCCGGTGACTCGTGGCCGGGCGACTGGGGCCCCGCGAGCGCGATCTCGACCAACACGGCCTACCGCAACGCGACCGACGTGCTGAGTGCCCACTACACCTGCGGCTACCTCAGCGCGCAGACCTCCTGCAGCGTGCCGGCCAACGTCACGAACACCGGGAAGACGTTGTGGTCCAGCGAAAACGGCTCCCAGGACTACAACGACGGCGCCAAGCCGCTGGCCCGCGGGATCAACCGGGTCTACCTCGACGGCAAGATGACCGCCTACCTCAACTGGGACCTCATCGCCGCCGTCACGCCGAACATCCCCTGGCCGACCGTCGGGCTGATCCTCGCCAACCAGCCGTGGTCGGGCTACTACTCGGTCGGCAAGGACGCGTGGGCGCTGGCGCACACGACGCAGTTCACCGCGCCCGGCTGGAAGTACCTCGACTCGTCCAGCGGCTACCTCGGCGGGAACCGCAACAACGGCAGCTACGTTTCGCTGAAGTCGACGAACAACACCGACTACAGCACGATCATCGAGACGATGGACGCCACCTCGGCCCAGACGCTGAACCTGAACGTCACCGGCGGGCTGTCCACCGGCGCGGTGCACGTGTGGGCGACCAACCTCAACTCGAACAACGCGGGCGACCACTTCGTGCACAGCACGGACATCACGCCGAGCGGCGGCGCCTACTCCCTGACCGTCCAGCCCGGCTACCTGTACACCGTCACGACCACCACCGGGCAGGGCAAGGGCACCGCGACGAGCCCGCCGCAGGGCTCGCTGAACCTGCCCTACAGCGACGATTTCGAGTCGTACGCGAAGGGCAAGGAAGCCAAGTACCTGATGGACATGGAGGGCGCCTTCGAGACCGCCGCGTGCGGCGCCGGCCGCGCGGGCACGTGCGTGCGCCAGGCCGCGACGCAGAAGACGATCCCCTGGAAGAAGTTCGTCGATCCGTACGCGCTGCTGGGCAACATCGCCTGGAGCAACTACACGCTCAGCACGGACGTGCTGCTGGAGAAGGCCGGGTACGTCGAGCTGCTCGGCCGGGCCGGCTCGCAGGACACGGGCAACCAGGGCGCGCTGAACGCGTACTACCTGCGGGTGAGTGACACCGGCGCCTGGTCGATCCGGCGCAACAACACCAGCCAGCAGAACACGACGCTGCGCACCGGCACGACGTCCGCGCTCGGCACCAACAGCTGGCACAAGCTGTCACTGGGCTTCTCCGGCAGCACCATCACCGCCTCCGTCGACGGCACGGTGATCGGCACGGTCACCGACAGCACCTTCCCGGCCGGCCAGGTCGGGATCGGCACGGGTGTGGGGGAGACCGCGCAGTTCGACAACCTCTCCGTCGCCGGCTCGGGCGGCGGCTCGACCTCCGTGCTGCGCAACACGGCGGCCGGGCGCTGCCTCGACGTCCCGAACGTGTCCCAGACCAACGGCACGCAGGTGACGCTGTGGGACTGCAACGGCGGCACCAACCAGCAGTGGACCCTCAACTCCGCGAAGCAGCTCCAGGTGTACGGCAGCAAGTGCCTCGACGCCGACGGCGCCGGCACCACCGCCGGGACGAGGGCGATCATCTGGGACTGCACGGGCGGCGCCAACCAGCAGTGGAACGCCGGAAGCGACGGGACGATCACCGGTGTCCCATCCGGACTGTGCCTGACCCCCAGCGGGAACGGCACCGCGAACAGCACGCCGGTGACCCTGCAGACCTGCAACGGGAGCAGCGCCCAGAAGTGGACGCGAAGCTAGCCGCGTCCGGCCCGGACAAAGGAGTTCGCCGATGAACGCACGCTGGAGAACGTTGTGGCCGGCGGTGGCGCTCGCCGCGGGTGCGGTGGCCGGCACGGCCACGACGTCGCAGGCCGCCACCCAGGGGCCGTGCGACATCTACGCCGCGGGCGGCACGCCGTGCGTGGCCGCGCATTCCACCACCCGGGCGCTGTACGGCGCGTACAACGGCTCGCTCTACCAAGTGCGGCGTGCTTCGGACAACACGACGCGGGACATCGGCGTGCTGAGCGCGGGTGGCCTCGCGAACGCGGCGGCCCAGGATTCGTTCTGTGCCGGCACGACGTGCCTGATCACCGTTATCTACGACCAGTCCGGCCGCAACAACCACCTGACCCAGGCGCCGCCGGGCGGGTTCTCCGGCCCGGCTCCCGGCGGCTACGACAACCTCGCCAACGCGGCGGCGGCGCCGATCACGATCGGCGGCCAGAAGGCGTACGGCGTGTTCGTGGCTCCCGGCACCGGCTACCGCAACAACAACGCCACCGGCACCGCGACCGGTGACCAGCCGGAAGGCATGTACGCGATCTTCGACGGCACGCACTACAACGGTGGTTGCTGCTTCGACTACGGCAACGCCGAGCGCAACAGCCGGGACAACGGCAACGGCACGATGGAGGCCATCTACTTCGGCAACATCAAGGTCTGGGGCTATGGCACCGGAAACGGGCCGTGGATCATGTCCGACCTGGAGAACGGCCTCTACTCCGGGGTGAACGCCGGTTACAACGCCAACGACCCGACGATCAACCACCGCTACCTGACCGCGATCATCAAGGGCGAGGCGAACCACTGGGCCATCCGCGGCGGCAACGCGCAGTCCGGCGGCCTGTCGACCTTCTACGACGGCAAGCGGCCGAACGTTTCGGGCTACAACCCGATGCGCAAGGAAGGCGCCATCATCCTCGGCACCGGCGGCGACAACAGCATCGGGTCCGCGGGCACGTTCTACGAAGGCGTCATGACGTCGGGCTACCCGTCGAACGCGACGGAGGACGCGGTGCAGGCCAACATCACCGCGGCCGGCTACGGCACCGGCGGGTCCAACACGGGCACCGGCCCGCTGCACGCCGTGGGAGCGGGCAAGTGCCTCGCCGCGCCGAATTCGACGCAGGGCACGCAGCTGCAGATCGCCGGCTGCACCAGTCAGCCGAACCAGACCTGGACACGCACGTCGGACGGCCGGTTGACGGCCACCCTCGGCGGCGCGACCCTCTGCCTGGACGCGTCCGGCCAGGGCACCAGCGCCGGCACGAAAGTCGTCACCTGGCCCTGCAACGGCCAGGCCAACCAGCAGTGGACCGTCAACTCCAACGGCACGGTCACCGGCGGCCAGTCCGGGCTGTGCCTGGACGTCACCGGCGCCTCCACCGCCGACGGCGCACCGGTCGAACTGTGGACCTGCAACGGCGGCAGCAACCAGCAGTGGACGCTCGGCTGACCGCGCCTCCCGACGAAACGAGAGTTGCCATGACCATGGGCTCACCCCGCCGGCGGCGCCTCCGGACCGCCGTCACCGTCCTGGCCACCGCGGGCTTGTCGGCGACCGCCCTGGTGCTGTCCCCCGGTGTGGCCGCCGGGGCGGCGAGCACGCTCGGGGCCGCGGCGGCGCAGACCGGAAGGTACTTCGGCGCCGCCATCTCGACGAGCCACCTCGGCGAGGCGGCCTACGTGAACACGTGGACGACGGAGTTCAACGGCGTCACGCCGGAGAACGAAATGAAGTGGGACACGGTCGAGCCGAACCGCAACCAGTTCAACTTCGCGCCCGCGGACCGGATCGTCAGCCAGGCGGTGAGCCGGGGCATGAAGATCCGCGGGCACACCCTGGTGTGGTACCAGCAGCTCGCCCCGTGGGTCGGCGGCCTGGACGCGAACAACCTGCGCTCGGCGATGCTGAACCACATCAGCCAGGTGGCCGGGCACTACAAGGGCCAGCTGATCGCGTGGGACGTCGTCAACGAGGCGTTCGAGGAGAACGGCACCCGCCGTCAGTCGGTCTTCCAGCAGAAGCTCGGGGACGGCTACATCGAGGACGCCTTCCGCGCCGCCCGGACGGCCGACCCGAACGCCAAGCTCTGCTACAACGACTACAACACCGACGGGATCAACGCGAAGAGCACCGGCATCTACAACATGGTCCGGGACTTCAAGAACCGGGGCGTGCCGATCGACTGCGTGGGCTTCCAGAGCCACCTCTCCTCGAACTCCAACCTCGGCAGCTACCAGGCGAACCTCCAGCGCTTCGCCGACCTCGGCGTCGACGTCCAGATCACCGAGCTGGACATCGGCGGCTCGGGGGCCGCGCAGGCGAACGCGTACCGGCAGGTCACCCAGGCCTGCATGGCGGTCTCCCGCTGCACCGGCATCACGGTGTGGGGCGTCACGGACAAGTACTCGTGGCGGTCGGGCGACACCCCGCTGCTGTTCGACGGCAACTACGGCAAGAAACAGGCCTACACCGCCGTCCTCGACGCGCTCAACTCCGGTAACCCGGATCCCGGCGGCGGTACCGGCCCGGTACGCGCCGTGGCCGCGAACCGGTGCCTGGACGTGCCCAGCTCGTCGACCACGGCCGGCACCCAGCTGCAGATCCGGGACTGCGGGAGCGGCGCGAACCAGCAGTGGACCCGCACGGCGGCGGGGGAGCTGACCGTCTACTCCGGTGACACGAAGCGGTGCCTCGACACCGCGGGCGGCGGGACGTCCGCGGGAACGGCGGCGGTCATCGCGGACTGCACCGGCGGGGCCACCCAGAAGTGGACCGCCGGCGGGAACGGCACCCTCACGAACGGCCGGTCGGGACTGTGCCTGGACGTGAGCGGCGCCGCGACCGCCAACGGCTCCAAGGTGATCATCTGGACCTGCCACGGCGGAGCCAACCAGCAGTGGACCGTGCCGACGGGAGGTGGCGGGACCCTGCCGTCCCGCTACGCGTGGAGTTCGAGCGGTGCGCTGATCGCGCCGAAGTCCGACGCGACGCACGACATCGCCGGGATCAAGGACCCGTCGGTCGTGTATGCGAACGGGAAGTACCACGTGTTCGCCAGCGTGGCGAACGCGGCCGGGTACAACATGGTGTACCTGAGCTTCACGGACTGGTCCCAGGCCGGCTCGGCCCCGCAGTACTATTTGGACCAGTCGGGGATCGGCACCGGCTACCGCGCGGCGCCCGAGGTGTTCTACTTCGCGCCGCAGAAGCTGTGGTACCTGGTGTACCAGGACGGGAACGCCGCGTACTCGACGAACCCGGACATCTCCAACCCCGCCGGCTGGAGCGCCCCGAAGCACTTCTACCCGTCGATGCCGACGATCATCCAGCAGAACATCGGCAGCGGCTACTGGGTCGACATGTGGGTGATCTGCGACGCGGCCGACTGCCACTTGTTCTCTTCGGACGACAACGGGCACCTGTACCGGTCGCAGACGTCGGTCGCGAACTTCCCGGACGGCATGAGCGACCCGGTCATCGCCGCCCAGGACGCGGACAGGTACGCGTTGTTCGAAGCGTCCAATGTGTACAAGGTGGCCGGGGCGAACCAGTACCTGCTGATCGTGGAGGCGATCGGCGCGCAGGGACGGTACTTCCGGTCGTGGACGTCGAGCGGCATCGCCGGGCCCTGGACGGCATTGGCCGACACCGAAAGCGCCCCGTTCGCCGGCGCGGCGAACGTCACGTTCCCGAGTGGCCAGTGGACGAAGGACATCAGCCACGGCGAGATGATCCGCGCCGGTTACGACCAGACGCTGACCATCGACCCCTGCCACATCCGCTACCTGTACCAGGGCCGGGACCCCAGCTCCGGCGGCGACTACAACAGCTTGCCGTGGCGGCTGGGCCTGCTCACCCAGACCGGCTCCACCTGCTGACCCCCGGGAGCGTCCGGTCGAGCCCGCCGCGAGCCCGGCGGGCACGTTGAGGGAGAGGGACCCTGGCCTGCTTCGCCGCTCCGGCGCGGTGAAGCGGGCCAGGGCCTCAGCGCGCGGTCGCTACGGCACGCGCAGCTCGGCGAGCTGGACCAGCGCGGTGGCGTCGGTGGTGCTGTGCCGGGCGAGTTCGGTGAAGAAGCGCGCCACGTGGGCGGTCTCCAGGTGGGCGCGGAACGCGTCGGTGCTCGCGTAGATCTCGTAGAGGTAGAAGACCCCCGGGTTCGCGAAGTCGGTGAACGACCGGAACTCCAGGCAGCCCGGTTCACGCCGGACGGCTGCGGTCAGCGTCACGATGGCGGCGGCGAGCTGCTCTTCGTGGCCGGGGACCGCCCGGACGACGGCCACCATCGGCCGCTCGCCGGGCGGGAGGTCGTCGCCGATCACGGGCATGAACTCGCGGTCGCTCACGGGACCGTCACCGGGGTGCCCGGCAGGACCAGCCGGACCTCGACGCCGGGGGCGAGCCGGGCGACCGCGTCGGCGTAGTGGCGGGGGTCCTGGTCGCCGCGGGTGATCATCCGGTCGCCGAGCCGTCCACTGTGGAAGGCGTAGTGGTGGGGGACGGCCAGGGTCGGCTGCAGGGCGGCGGTGAGTCCGGCGGCTTCTTCGGCGTCCATGACGACCTGGCGCATGTTCATCGGGCGGACGCACAGTCCGTTGGTGGGCAGGATGGCCAGGTCGACCGGGCCGAACCGCCGCGGGATGGTGTCCAGCTCGGGCACGCGCAGCGAGTCGCCGCCGAAGAAGACGGTGCGGCCGCCGGCTTGGAGCACGAAGGTGACTTCGTGGACGCCGTGCTCGCCCGGGGTCGCGGTCACGGTGAGGCCGCCGACGGTGGTGGACTCCCACGCCTCGATGGCCCGGACGTCGCGGAAGCCCTTGTCCCGGGCGATGGTGGCGACGGTGCCGGGGCCGATGAGCGGCGTCCCGAGGTCGAAGCCCCCGGCGACGAGGGCGTCGAGGTCGCAGTGGTCGTAGTGTTCGTGGCTGACCACGACGGCGTCGAGGCGGCCCAGGGATTCGACGGTCGCGGTGACGGGCTCGCCCTGGTAGTAGATCGCGGTCTGGGTGAACCACGGGTCGGTGAGGACCCGGATGCCGTCGATCTCGAGCAGCTGGCAGGCGTGGCCGATCCGGGTCACCGTGAGGGGTGTGCTCATGCGTTTTTCCTTGTCAGGGAGAGGAAGTCACTCATTGCCGAGGTCGAGCAGCGCGCCGAGCAGTTCCTCGGGCGTTTCGACCTGCGGCATGTGGCCGGTGCGGGGGAGCAGGGTGAACGTCGACAGCGGGAACGCGGCGGCGTAGGCCTTGCCGTATTCCGGCGTGACGATGCGGTCGCTCTCGCCCCACACCACGTGGACCGGGATGTCCACCCCGGCCAGGCGCCCGGCGAGCGCCGGGTCGGCCATGGCCGGGCCGGTGTAGCCGATCAGCGCCGCCACGTCCGGGCTGGGGCCGGTGCCGCCGCCCGGCGGAACGGGGGCCTTGCGCGGGTCGTGGAAGGAGTGCGCCAGCAGTTCGGTCCGAGACAACCCGCTGACGTCGGTGACGGGGTGTCCCTCCACCTCGATGCCGATGCCGTCGATGACAACCGCGCCGCTGACGCGGGGGCTGTGGCACAGGGCGATCTCGGCGGCCAGCCAGCCGCCGAAGGAGTTGCCGACGACGGTCACGTCGGTGAGGTCGAGCTGCTCGAGCATCGAGACGTAGGCCTCGGCCAGTGCGGTGACGCCGGTCAGCGTGGCGGCCTTCGGGGTGCCGGCGAAGCCGGGATGCGTGGGCAGCAGCACCCGCGAATGGGTGCGCTCGGCCAGCAGATCGGCGAAGCCGGCCATGGTCTGCACGCCGCCACCGCCGTGCAGCAGCAGGAACGGCCGGGTGCGGTCGCGGTCCTGGAGGGCGATCTCGACCGCGCCGTCAGCGCCGGCCTGGAGGGTGCGGGTGTGGGTGGGCCGGAGGGTGCCCGCGGGGATCGGAGTGCTCATCGGTCCTTCTCAGCTCTCGACACGAATTGATATCAGGAACCTTATCTAAGGTTCCTGATATAAGCAACCTGACATCGTTGCGGTAGGCTCTCCGCCATGCCCTACCGCCCCTCCGACGTCTCCCTGGCCGTGAAGCGGCTGCAGTACCGCCACCACCGCGCGCTGAGCCGCGCGCTGGCGCCGCTGGGGCTTTCGCTGGTCCAGTGGGACACCCTGCGCCACCTGCACCGCCGGCCGGATGCCTCGCTGCACGAGCTGGCGGTGCTGACCTTCCAGACCGACCAGTCCTTCGGCTCGCTGGCCGTCCGGATGGCCGACCGCGGGCTGATCAAGCGCGTGCCGGGGCCGGGACGAGCCGTGAAGCACCGGCTCACCGAGGAAGGCGAGCGGCTGCGGGCCGCCGGCCAGGACGCCGTCGAAGCCGTCATCGAGGACTCGTTCAGCGGGCTGTCCACCGAGCAGCTCGACCAGCTGGGCGCGCTGCTGGACACGGTCCTCGGCCCCGACCCGACGGTATGACCGTGCCGGCCGGATGACAGGAATGACTCATTCCTGTCATCGGACGAGGTGAGTGACTCATTCACTACATCCGCGCCGGCCGGGTCTGCTAACCGCGCCGGTCGCCCTGCTCGGTGACGACGGTGCCGATCGCCTTCACCAGCTGCCGGAGCTCGTCGTCGGTCGTGATGAACGGCGGGCTGATCTGCAGCGTGTTCCCGCGCAGCGGACGCGTGACGAACCCGTGGTCCACGAGCTCGTCCGCCACCGCTTCGGCGCCGAGGTGGTCGTCGAGGGTGACTCCGCCGAGCAAGCCGGCGACGCGCGTGTCGGCGACGCCGGGCACGGTGCGCAGGACCTCGAGTTCCTGAGCCAGCAGGAACTCCAGCTCCACGACCCGCGGCAGCAGCTTCTCCTCCTCCAGCAGGGCGAGGTTGCGCAGGGCGACCGCGCAGGCCGTGGCGTGACCGGAGTAGGTGGAGCCGTAGCGGAAGACCGGGGTGTCCGGCGAGTCGCGGTAGAACGGCCGCCAGACGGCGGGAGTGACCAGGACCCCACCGAGCGGGGCGTACCCGGAGGTGACTCCCTTGGCGAACGTCAGCAGGTCCGGCAGTAGCCCGTAGCGCTCGCTGGCGAACATCGTGCCGGTGCGGCCGAAGCCGGTGATGACCTCGTCGACGACGAACAGGATGTCGTTGTCCCGGCAGATCCGCTGCAGTCCTTCGAGGTAGCCCGGCGACGGCGGGTTCACCCCGCCGGTGCCCTGGACGGGTTCGGCGACCAGTGCCGCGATGTGCTCCGCGCCGATCTCGGCCACGGTGCGCTCGACCGCGGTGACGTCGTCGGCCGAGATCCGCGCGGTTTCCGGGACGAGCGACTCGCTGCCGTAGCCGGTGCGGTTGAACTCCAGGCCCGCGATGCTGGTGCCGTAGGCGTGCAGGCCGTGGTAGGCGAACTCCCGGCTCAGCACGATCGTCTTGGCCGGACGCCCCGCGAGCTGCCAGTGCCGCCGGGCCAGCTTGCAGGCCACGTCGATCGCGTCGGAGCCGCCGCTGTTGAGGATCACCTTGACGTCGTCGACCGGCGACAGCGCGGCGAGCCGGTCGGCCAGCTCCAGCGCGCGGTCGTTGAGGTAGCGGCCGAAGACGTGGTAGGTCTCGAGGCGCCGCATCTGGGCGTAGGCGGCGTCGGCCAGCTCCGCGCGGGCGTGGCCGACGTTGGCGTGCCACAGGCCCGCCGTGCCGTCGAACAGGGCGCGGCCGTCGGCGGTGTGCACGTAGCTGCCCGCCGCCCGGGTGACGACGAGCTGGCGGCCGAGGACCGACGGCAGGTGGGCCTGCGCGCTCCACAGCGCGGGCCCGTCGAGGACGCGGAACTCGTTCTCCGGCACGGTGTTCTCCAGGCTGCTCGGGGGAGGGGAGTGGACCGTCCACCGCGGACGTTCCCGGCGCTACGCGTTTTCGAGGGTCGCGAAGCGGTCGGGGCGGAGGCCGGTCACCTCGGTCGCGGGCTCGCCGAACGCCATCGCGACCGCGGCCTCGGCCGACGCCGGGGCGATCTTGAAGCCCAGTCCGGAAAAACCGGTGGCGAAGACCGTGCGCGGCCGCCCCGGCAGACTGCCCAGCAGCGGCGCGTGATCCGCTGTGAAGAGGTCCGGGAACGCGTCGGCGCGCACGATGCTCGGGACCAGGCCGGGCAGGAACTCGCGCACCGTTTCGTGGGTCTCGGCGATCTCCTCCTCGGTGAGCTCACGCCGGACCCGGTCGGCGTGCTCGGCGGGCGTGGAGCGCCCGTCGAGGGTCGCTTTCACGGTCACCCCGTCGGTGCTCGGTGCGCCGTAGAGGGACCGGTCGCCTTCGATCCGGATGAACACCGGGAACCGCTCCGGGGCGAACTCTTCGGGGCGCCGGGCCACGAACCACGTCAGGTAGTTCCGGCGCGGGTGGACGGCGGCCGCGACCGGCGGCGGGAGCAGGTGCGCCGACCAGCCGCCGGCGGTGACGATCACCCGCTCGAACCGCCAGGTGCGCGGCCCGGACCGGAGCACGACCGCGCCGGGTTCCTCGTGGAGCTCGTCGATGCCCGTGCCTTCCAGCACCTCGGCGCCGGCCTCGCGGGCGGCCTGCGTCGCCGCGGTCACCGCGCGGTCGGTGCGGAGGAAGCCCGCTCGCGGGTCGAACAGCGCGCAGTCGTCCGGCCGCAGCCGGTGCTGCGGGTAGCGGGCGGCGAGTTCGTCGTGGTCGAGGAACTCGAACGGGGTGCCGTTCGCCGTCGCGGTCGCGAGCAGCTCCGGCAGGTACTCCCCGTCCCGGGCGCCGATCGACAGACCGCCGCACCGCGTCAGGATCTCGTGCCCCGTCTCGGCTTCGAGTTCCGGCCACAGCAGGTTCGCCCGTTCCAGCAGCGGGGCGTAACCGGTCCCACCGCGGTAGGTCATCCGGAACAGCCTCGTGTCGCCGCCGACCGCGCTCCGGGTGTGGCCCGGGGTCCGCGCCTCGAACCCGACGACCTCGCCGGCCCGGCTGCCGGACCGGCGCGTGGCCTGCCAGAGGGCCATGCTGCCCACGCTGCCGAGGCCGACGACCGCCAGCTTGCCATCCATCACAGCACCCTTTCGAGGAATTCCCGAGTCCGCCGCTCGGCCGGGTTGGCCAGCACCTCGCGTGCGTCACCACGCTCGACGGCGACGCCGTCGTCCATGAACAGGATGTCCTTGGCCACTTCGCGCGCGAACCCCATCTCGTGGGTGACGACGAGCATCGTCATCCCGAGGTCGGCGAGGTCGCGCATGACGGCGAGCACCTCGCCGACGCGTTCGGGGTCGAGCGCGCTCGTCGGCTCGTCGAACAGCATGATGGTGGGGTCCATCGCCAGCGCGCGGGCGATGGCGACTCGCTGCTGCTGACCACCGGAGAGCTGGGCCGGGTACTTCTGCCCGCAGTCCGCCAGTCCCACTCTCGCCAGCAGTTCGGCCGCCTGCGCCCTGGCGGCCTTCCGCGGGACCTTCTTGACGAGGACCGGCCCGGACATGACGTTGTTTTCGGCTGTCATGTTCGGGAAGAGGTTGAACTGCTGGAACACCATGCCGATCCGGGTCCGCTGTTCGGCGAGGCGCTGCGGGGTGACCGCGTGGTACGCGCTCGCGTGTTCGACGTAGCCGAAGTCCTCGCCGTTGACCCGCAGCACGCCCCGGTCGATCTGCTCCAGCCCGTTGATGCAGCGGAGCAGCGTCGACTTTCCCGATCCGCTGGGCCCGATGATGCAGGAGATCTCCCCGGCCGCGACGGTCAGGTCGATTTCCTTCAGCACTCGGTGGTGCCCGAAGCTCTTGCACAGCTTGCGGGCCACGATCGTCCCGTCGGCGCTCACAGCAGCGACTCCTTCACCTTGACGACCGGCCGCGAGGAACGCGAGAACCGGCGTTCGATCATCGACTGCGGCACGCTGAGGGAGAGCGTCATGATCAGGTACCACAGGCTGGCCACGATGAGCAGCGGGATCGTCTCGTACGTCCGCGCGTAGATCGCCTGCGCGCTCTGCAGGAGATCCGCGACGCCGAGCACGCTGACCAGTGACGTCTCCTTCAGCATCCCGATCACCTGGTTGCCCGTCGCCGGGATGATCGCCGGCATGGTCTGCGGGATGATCACCCGGCGCAGCTTGGTGAACCCACCCATGCCGAGCGACTCCGCGGCCTCGAACTGGCCGCGCGGCACCGAGGCGAAGCCGCCCCGGATGATCTCCGCCATGTACGCCGCCTGGTTGAGCGAAAGCCCGACGATCGCCGCGGTGAGCGGGGTGATCAGCGCGTTCATGTCCACGGCGTGGCCGCCGATCGCCAGGTTCGGGTACAGCGCGGCCACGTTGAACCAGAACACCAGCTGGACCAGGACCGGGGTGCCCCGGAAGAACGTGATGTACAGCCGGGCCAGCCCCGAGATCGGCGCCTGCGGCGACATCCGCATGACGGCGAGGACGAGACCGAGCACGGTTCCGAGGACCATGCTCACCGCGGTGAGCATGAGGGTGATGCCGACGCCGTCGAGGATGGAGGCGGCGGTGAAGTACCGGAACACCACGTCCCACTGGAAGTTTCTGTTGCTCACCAGCGCGTAGAGCAGGCCGGCGACGACCGCGACCGCCACCACCCAGGCGGCGTAGTCCCGTGTGCGCGGAGGCCTGATCCGCTTCTTTTCCTCGGGTTGCAGTCCGGTCACCGGTTCCCTCACTTGGGCTGGGGCTTGGAGCGCTCGGCCTTGGTGACGCCCAGACCGGTGAAGCCCCAGCGCGACAAGGCTTCCTGGTACTTCGGGCTGTCGATGATCGACTGCAGCGCGGCCTGCACCGCGGGGGTCAGCGGCGAGTTCAGGTTCAGCGCGACGGCCACCGGCAGCGGGTTCAGCACCGGCTGCAGGACGTCAAAAGCGTTGGGCTGCTTGGCTTTCGCCCAGGTGAGCGAGGTCGCGTCGTAGAAGACGCCGTCGATGCGCCGGGAGGCGACCTGCGTCAGCGCGTCGCTGACACTCGGCAGCGCGACGGCCTTGATCGGGTCCTTCCCCTTGCTCACGCAGTTCTGCTGGTTGAGCTTGGGCAGCCACTTGAGCTCCTGGGTGCTGCCGGACTGCACGCCGAGGGTGGCGCCGCAGAGCGAGTCCATCGCCAGGTGCTTGGGATTGCCGGCGGCCGTGGCGACCGTCGAGCCGTTCGTGAAGTAGTTGATCATGTCGAGCACCTTCAGCCGCTCGGCCGAGGTCCCCATCGTCGACACCGTGAGGTCGTAGCGGTTGCCCTGGAGGCCGGGGATGATGACGTCGAACTTGACGTTCTTGATGTCCAGCTTCAGGCCGAGCTTGGCCGCGATGAGCCGGGCGATGTCCGGGTTGAACCCGATCGGGGTCTTGTTGTCCGAAGCCATGAAGGTGGTCGGCGGGCTGGTCAGGTCCTCCGCGGTCACCAGGGTGCCCTTGGCCTTCACCTCGGCGGGCAGCAGGGCGACCGCCGCGGGGTCCGGCTGCACGCCGGCCGAGATGTCGTCGGTGTGCTCGGTGGTGGCGGCCCCGCCGCCGCCCGCCGGTACCGTGCCCGCGTTGGTGCTGCACGCTGTGAGACTCATCGTCGCAGTGAGGACCACCACGCTCATAACCGCCTTGACCCGCATCCGATTCTCCTTCGACGGGGGCTGCCCGTGTGGCGGTCGCGCCGCCGGACGAGCAGAACATGCCCGGGTTCCTGTTGTCTACTGTGTGCGCTTCACTGTGGACTGGTGCTGCGAGGCCGCGATGATGATCGTGCTCTTGGGCTCGCTCATCGCCTCGACCGCGAATCTGACGCCTTCGCGCCCGATCCCCGAACCTTTGAACCCCCCGAACGGCATCGAATCGATCCGTACGTCGCTCGTGCCGTTGACGACCACGGCGCCGGCGTGCAGCCGGTCCGCTATGGACAGTGCGTCGTCGAGCACACCGGTGAAGACACCGGTTTGCATCGCCGGGGCGCTGTTCGCCGCCGCGACCGCGGCCGCCGTGGACGCGACCGGCACGACGGTCACCACCGGGCCGAACACCTCGCGCACCAGCACGTCGGCGTCCGGCGGCACGTCGGTCAACACGGTCGGGTGGTAGTACGCGCCGTCGCGCCGGGCGCCGGTGTGCGCCCGCGCGCCCCCGGCGAGTGCCGCGCCGACCCACGCTTCGACGCGGGCGGCTTCGGCCTCGCTGATCATCGGGCCGACGTCGGTCGCCCGGTCGGTCTTGGGGCCGACCTTCAGCGCGCGTGCGCCGGCCGTGATCCGCGTCAGCAGTCCTTCGTGGATCGATGCGTCGGCGTAGACCCGCTGGACGGACAGGCAGTTCTGCCCCGCGCACCCGAAGGCGCCCCGCACGATCGCGTCGGCGGCGGCGTCGAGATCGGCGTCACCGCACACGATCACCGGGTTGTTGCCGCCGAGTTCCATCAGAAGCTTCTTCGGCCCGGCCTCGGCGGCGATCCGCGCCGCGGTGGCCGGCCCGCCGGTGAACGAAACCGCGGCGACCCCCGGATGGGTGACGAGCGCGTGCCCGGTTTCCCCGCCACCGCACACGACCGCGATCCGGGCCGCCGGCACCCCGGCCCGCAGGAGGACGGCCGCCAGGGCCAGCGCCGAGTGCGGGGTGGCTTCCGCGGGTTTCACCACGACCGCGTTGCCGGCGAGCAGCGCCGGGCCGACCTTGTGGGCGACCAGGTTGAGCGGGTCGTTGAACGGGGTGATCGCGGCGACGACGCCGAGCGGTTCGCGGACGAACCAGCCGCGCTTGCCCGCGCCCCGGTCGCTGTCGTCGAACTCGAGCACCTCGCCGCGCAGGACGGTGCTCGCCGCCGCCGACAGGCGCAGTGTCTCGGCGCAGCGCCGGACTTCCTGCTCGGCCTCGACGACGGTCTTGCTGCCTTCGGTGTGGATGATCCCGGCCAGCCAGGCCGCCTCGTCCCGCACGAGCCGGGCGGCCTCTTCCAGGGCCTCCCGCCGCTGCCACAGTGGCCACGGTTCGGTGAGCGCACGGGCCGCGGCGCGGACGGCCGCGTCGACGTCGGCCGCGTCGTTGCCCGCGACCCACCCGACCGGCGCGCCGTCGTGCGGGTCGGTCACCTCGGCCGTGAGCCCGCCGGTCTGCCACTCGCCGGCGACCAGCGCCCCGCCCGGCAGGCCGAACGACACCTCCGCCGACGCCGTCACCGCGGCCACCGCGGTCATGAGATCGCGTCCAGCACGCGGGCCCCGCCACCGATCAGCGGCAGGAACCACGGACGGCCGAAGTGCCCCGGCACGGGCGGGAACTTGACGTCTCCCCAGATGTTGGCCTCGGCGTCGCCGGACATGAACCGGGCCATCTTCTGGCCCATGTACGTGGCCATCTGCACGCCGTGCCCGCTGTAGCCGACCGAGTAGTGCACGCCGTCGCGTTCGCCCGCGTGCACGAGCTGGTCCATGGACAGGTCGACCAGGCCGCCCCACGTGTAGTCGACGCGGGTGCCGGCGAGGTAGGGGAACACCTCGGTCATGGCCTTGACGAGGATCTGCCCGCTCCGGACGTCGGAGTCGGGGCTGGACATCGCGAACCGGGCCCGGCCGCCGAAGAGCAGCCGGTCGTCGGGGGTGATCCGGAAGTAGTAGATGAGGTTCTTGCTGTCCGACGCCTGCCGCCGGTGCGGCAGGATGCGGTCGACGACGTCCCGGGGGAGCGGCTCGGTGACGATGATGAAGCTGCCGACCGGGATCACCCGCCGCCGCAGCCACGGCGTCAGCTTCCCGGTGTACCCGCTGGTGGCGACCAGTACCTGGTCGGCGTGGAGGCGGCCGCGGGTGGTCTGGAGGACGTGCCCGCCGCGCGGGTTGCGGTCCAGCGCGGTCACTTCGGCGTTCTCGCAGATCGTCGCGCCGAGCTTGTCGGCGGCCGTCGCGAGCCCGTGCACGAACTTGCCGACGTGCAGGCCCGCGGCCAGGGGGTCGACGGTGGCACCGTGGTAGAAGTCGGAGCCGATTTCGCGGTGGATCTCCGCCTTGGGGACGGTGACGACCTCGTGGCCGGCGAGTTCTTCCAGGGCCTTGCGGGTCTTGACCATCGCTTCGAAGTGCGCCGGGCGGTAGGCGAGGGTGAGCTTGCCCGAGCGCTCGAAGTCGCAGTCGATCCCGTGCTCGGCGACCAGTTTCTCGATGCTGTCGATCGCGTCGTTGTACGTCCGGAACATCGCGACCGCGCGGTCGGCGCCGTAGCGTTTCACCGCGGTGCCGAAGCCGATCGCCAGCCCGGTGGTCGCCATGCCGCCGTTGCGGCCGGACGCTCCCCAGCCGATCGTGTTCTGTTCGAGGACCGCCACGGACGCGCCGAGCTTGCGCAGCTCGACGGCCGCCGACGTCCCGGTGAGCCCGCCGCCGATGACCGCGACGTCGACCCGCTCCGGGATCGGCGTGCGCCGGTGGTCGCCGCCGGGCACGGCGGTGTCCTGCCAGTACGAGGTCAGTTTCATCCTGATCAGATCCCCAGCAGGCCGTTGAGCTCGTCGAGCGAGTCGACCTTGGTGTAGCCGTACACCGGCGCCGGCGGGTCGTAGCCGCGGTCGAGCAGCACGGTGTTCGTGAAGCCCAGGTCGTGGCAGGGCATCAGGTCGTACCGGGTGTGCGAGGAGACGTGGAGGAACTGCTCCGGCGGAGTGTTCAGCTGGTCGAGCAGGTACTCGAACGCGGCGTAGCGGGGCTTGTAGAAGCCGGACTGCTCGGCGGTGTACACGGCGTGGAACTCCGCCCCGAGCTTGGGCACGCTCACGTCGAGGTAGCTGGTGTCGGCGTTGGACAGGATCACCAGCGGGTAGTGCTCGCCCAGTTTCTTCAGCGGGTCCGGGATGTCCGCGTGCGGCCCCCAGGACAGCACCGCGTCGGAGAAGCGCCGTCCCGCGTCTTCGGCGACCGCCAGGCCCCACTTCTTGCAGGTGCGGGCGTAGGCGTCGTGCAGGACCTGCTGGTACGCGTAGAACTCGCCGCAGACCTGGTCGTACCGGAGCGCCCGGAAATCGATCACGAACCGGTCGAACTGCGCGGGCGTCAGGCGGTCGCCGACGAGTTCGCGGGTGACCGGGGTGATCTGGAAGTCGATGAGCGTGCCGTAGCAGTCGAACGAGACGTACTTCGGCCGGAAGGCTGAGTCGATCACGGTGGCCCTTTCCAGGTGAAGCGAAGTGTCCGGCAGGAGGCGACTGTAAGCCGGCTCACTGTAAACTGTCAACAGTTTGCTGTGAACGCTTCGAGGCGTTTTCGTGTAACGTCAACAGTCGTCAGTGAACGAAAGACCAGAGCGGGTCTCACCACAGGGGGAGCGGGATGAAGAACCTGAACCTGCAGGCCATCGACTACCAGTCGGTGTCCGGCACGATCGCCGCCCAGATCAGGAACAACATCCTCGACGGCACCCTGCAGCCCGCCCAGCCGCTGTCGGAGTCCGAGATCGCCAAGCAGCTGGGCGTGTCACGAGGTCCGGTGCGCGAGGCGCTGCAGCGGCTGGTGCAGGAAGGCCTGCTGGTCCGCATCCCCAACCGGGGCGTCTTCGTCACCGACATCACGCCCGAGGACATCGCCGAGATCTACGAGGCCCGGCAGACACTGGAAGCCCGCTGCGGCGAGAAGGTGCTGGCCGCGGCCGACGACGTCCTCGACCGGACCGTGCGGGAGCTGCAGGCGATCGTCGACGAGATCGGCCCGGCGGAGCGCTCGGGCCGGTGGCGCGAAGTCGTCGAGCTCGACCTGCACTTCCACAGCTCCCTGGTGGCCGCCTCCGGCAACTCGCGGATCCAGCGCGCCTACTCCACGCTGATCGCCGAGTCGTCGTTGTCGATCAACCGGCTCGAACGCTGGTACCCCTCCGAAGACTCCCTCCTCCAGGAGCACCAGGCGATCGTCGACGCGCTCGCGAGCCGGGACGCGGCCGCCTTCACCCGCGCCCTCGACCTCCACTACCTGCAGACGCTCACCGAAAACGCGGGGCACGACCGGCCATAGCCGCCGCCGGCCGGCCCCTTCGCCGCAAGTCCACACAGGACACGTGGTCGATCGGCCCGGTCAGAGGCCGAGCAACGGGGGCACCTGGGAGAGCAGGTTGACTTCGTAGTAGCCGTAACCCGGGGTGCTGGGCTCGAACCCGCGGTTGACGTGGACCTTGTGCGTGATGCCCAGGTCGTTCGCGGCCATCAGGTCGTAGCGCGGGCTGGCGGAGACGTGCAGGATCTCCTTCGGCCCGCAGCCGAGCTGGTCCAGCATGTATTCGAAGGCCTGGTACCGGGGCTTGTAGGCCTGGGCCTGCTCGGCGGTGTAGACCGCGTGGAACGGGGCGCCGAGCTTCTCGACGTTGCTCATCACCTGGTTGTCGGCCGCGTTGCTCAGGATGACCAGCGGGTAGCGGGACGCGAGCGTCCGCAGCGCCTCGGGCACGTCGGGGTACGGCCCCCACGTCGGGAGCGCGTCCACGATCGCCTGGCTGTCGGCCTTCCGGTACGGCAGCTTGAAGCGCTCCAGCGTCTTGCGCAGCGAGTCGTGGATGACGTCGGGGAAGGGCTTCCAGGGCCCCAGGACCTCATCGAGGCGCTGGCCCCGGAAGCTGTCGACGAACTCGTCCATCCGCTCCGCCGGGACGACGTCGGCCAGCAGCTTGCGGGTCATGTCCACGATGTGCCACCGGATGAGCGTCCCGTGCATGTCGAACGTGATGTACTTCGGCTCGAACTCGATCATGGCGATCTTCCTTTCGTGGCCCGGCCGGACGCCGGGACCTGGGGTGTCAGAAGGGGATGGCGACGTACTTGTACTCGAGGAACCCGTCCATCCCGACGCGGCCGCCTTCCCGGCCGAGGCCGGACTGCTTGACGCCGCCGAAGGGCGCCGCCGGGTTGGACACGAGGCCGGTGTTGAGACCGACCATGCCGGTCTCCAGCCGCTCGGCGACCCGCAACGCCCGGTCCAGCGACCGGGTGAACACGTAGCCGACCAGGCCCCACTCGGTGTCGTTGGCCGCGGCGAGGGCTTCCTCTTCGGTGTCGAACACCGTGATCGCGGCCACCGGCCCGAAGATCTCCGTCCGCATGAGAGCGGCGTCGGCGGACACGCCCGTCAGCACGGTCGGCGGGTAGAAGCAGCCGGGCCCGGCCGGCAGCTCGCCACCGGTGAGCACTTCGGCGCCGTGCTCGATCGCGTCGCGCACGAGGCTGTCGACCTTGCGGCGGCCCGCGTCGTCGATGAGCGGCCCGACGTCCACACCGGACTCGGTGCCCGGGCCGACGGTGAGCGCGGCCATCCGGGCCGCCACCCGGGACGCGAACTCCCCGGCGACCGAACGGTGGACGAAGATGCGGTTGGCGGCGGTGCACGCCTCGCCCATGTTGCG
Organism: Amycolatopsis vastitatis; assembly: GCF_002234595.1. Taxonomy (GTDB): domain Bacteria; phylum Actinomycetota; class Actinomycetes; order Mycobacteriales; family Pseudonocardiaceae; genus Amycolatopsis; species Amycolatopsis vastitatis. Next base: position 49,245 of record NZ_NMUL01000021.1, on the reverse strand, counting down.
CATCTTCGCGAGCATCGTGCCGTCCACCGCGACGTCGAGGTCGGCGTCGTCGAAGACCAGGACCGCGGCGTTGCCGCCCAGTTCCATCGACGTGCGGACGACCGTGCCGGCGCACTGGGCGAGCAGGATCCGGCCGACCTGGGTCGAGCCGGTGAAGGACAGCTTGCGGATCTGCCCGCCGCGCAGCAGCGGCTCGACGACCCGGCCGCGTCCGAGGTCGGGACGACGTTGAGGACACCGTCGGGCAGCCCGGCCTCGGTCAGGATCGCGGCGAGGGCCAAAGTGGACAGTGGAGTCTGCGGAGCCGGTTTGAGCACCATCGTGCACCCCGCCGCCACTGCCGGGCCGATCTTGCGGGTGCCCATCGCCAGCGGGAAGTTCCACGGCGTGATCAGCAGGCAGGGCCCCACCGGCTGGCGCAGGACCATGATGCGGTTCCCGCCGTCCGGGGCGGTCGACAGCCCGCCGTCGATCCGCACCGCCTCCTCGGAGAACCAGCGGAAGAACTCGGCCGCGTAGGCGACCTCCCCGCGGGCCTGGTCGAGGGGCTTGCCCATTTCCAGTGTCATGAGCAAAGCGAGTTCTTCGGTGCGGGAGACGACGATCTCGTAGGCGCGCCGCAGGATTTCCCCGCGCACGCGGGGCGGGGTCGCGGCCCAGCCGGGCTGGGCCGCGGCCGCGGCGTCGGCGGCCCGCCGGGCATCGGCGGGCGAGGCGTCGGCGACCTGCGCGAGCTCCTTGCCGGTCGCCGGGTCGTCGACGGACAACGTGCGTCCCGCCTCCGCGTCCTGCCAGGCACCGGCGATGAAGAGCTGCTTGGGAACGTGGTCGACGACGTTCATGGGCGATCTCCGTTCGAAATGACGGTCAGAGCGGGGCAGGGGAGAAGGAGCTGTGTTGATTGTCGGCGATTATCGTCAACTGTCAACAGTTTACAGCGAGTCGTCGCCGATTCACTCTGGGCGAGCCGCGAGGGCGCGCTCCAAGTTGGTCCAGTCGTCCTTGGCGTGGCTGAGCGCGTAGGCGCGCCGGTCTGGTGCGCGCTGCGCGCGCCAGTCGGTGATCAGCGCGCGCAGCGTGAGCCGGGCGAGCGCGGCCACCGGGAGCACCGGGAGTTCCCGGTCCCCGAGCGGGCGTACGCGGGTATAGCCGGCGGCGAAAGCGCGCGCCTCCAGCCAGGGATCGTGCGGCGTCCGGCCGAGCAGGTTCGCCATCGGCACCGCGGGGTCGAAGACCACGGCACTGCGCACCGTGTCGCCGAAGTCGATCACGCCGACCACGAAGTCCTCGCGGTCCGGGTCGACGACGACGTTGTGGGGACTGAAGTCCCCGTGGATCACCTGCGTTTCGAGGTGATCCAGGTGCGGGACGACAGCGGCGTCGAAGAGGCGGAAGACCTCTCCGGCCAACCGGGCGTGCCCGGGGTCCGGTGTGTGCTCGGCGAGTCCGGCCAGCCGGGGGAAATGGCGGATGTCCCACACCAGCGCGCGCCGGTCCGCGGGGTGGGTGAACGCCGCGAGCGCGAGGTCGACCCGGCCCAGCATCTCACCCGCGCGGGCGAACTGATCCGGTTCCGCGTTCGTCCGCGCCAGGACCTCGCCGTCGACGAAGCCGAGAACCCGGAGAACGCGGGTCCTGCCGTCGCGCGTCGCGAGAACCACGTTGTCGTCCCCGTCCACCGTCAGCTTCACGCGTTGGACCGGCAGCTCCCGGGCGGTGTCCTCGAGAAAGCGCATCACCGCGGTCTGGAGGGCGACGACGGACTCCGGCTCGTCCGGCGGGGAGACCTTCACGAGGTAGTCCCCCGAGCCGGTCCTGAGCCGGAAGGTGTCGTCCTTCTCCGTCGCCAGCCTCTCGAGGTTTCCGCTGACGTGGTAATGCTTCGCGACGAGGGTGCGCACGAGTGCCGCGTCCACGGGCTCGTGCGACGAGGCCAGGCCACTCTCCTCGAAGAGCCGCCGGGCGAAGCTCGCATCCGGTGCGGTGGTCACGATCGCTTCCTTCGGGCGAGCCGCTACAGCCGGGCCTTCGCCACCTCGGCGAAGGTCTCCAGGAACCGGGTCACGTCCGCGGCGGTGAAGGCCAGGGGCGGGCGGATCTTCAGGACGTTCGCCGCCGGGCCCGTGCCGCTGATGAGGACCCGGCGATCGCGCAGGTCGTTGACGACGTCCTCGGCGCGCGCGCGATCGGGCTCGCCCGCCTGCCGGTCCTCGACGATCTCCACCCCGACGTACAGGCCGCTACCGCGGACCTCGGCGACGTGCGCGGAGTCCTTCGTGATCTCTTCGAGCCCCTTCCGGAGCGCCGTGCCGTTCTCGAGGACGCGCTGCCGGACGTTCTCCTCCTCGAAGACGTCCAGGACCGCGGCCCCGGCGGCCACCGGGATCGAGCTGCCGCCGAAGGTGTTGAAGTAGCGGACGTTCCGCCCGAATTCGTCGGACACCTCGGGGCGGAACACGACACCGGAGATCGGCATCCCGTTGCCCATCGGCTTGCCCATCGTGACGATGTCCGGCAGCGCGCCGTGGCGGCTGAAGCCCCACATCGTCTCCCCGAGCCGGGCGAATCCCGCCTGCACCTCGTCCGCGATGTAGACACCGCCGGCCGCGTGGACCTCTTCGAGCATGTCCTTCAGGTAGCCGACCGGGTCGGTGAAGATCCCGTCACTGGAGTACGCGCCGTCGGTGATCAGGGCCGCGAGCCGGAACCCGTGGCGCTCGAGGTCGTCGATCGCGCCACGGACCTGCCGACGCATGTGCTCGGCGAGAGCGACCCCGGGCGGGGCGAGCCGCGGGTCGGGCGGATCGATGACGCGGACGTTCGGCCCGAGGGACGAACCGGCACCCAGTGTGGGGGAGAAGCTCGCGACCTCGCTGGTGATGCCGTGGTAGGCCCACCGGGTCACGATGATTCCGGTACCGCCGGTGTGGAACTTCGCCACCCGCACCGCGAGATCGTTCGCTTCCGAACCGCTGCAGGCGAGACTCAGCCTGCCCAGTCCGTCGGGGAAGGTCGCGAGCAGCCGCTCGGCGTAGGCGACCAGGGACTCCTCGACGTAGCGCGTGTTGGTGTTGACCGTCGCCACCTGGCGGGAGACCGCTTCGGCCACGTGCGGGTGAGCGTGGCCGACGCAGGGAACGTTGTTGTACGCGTCCAGGTAGTCGTGGCCGTCGCGGTCGATCAGGTGCGCCCCGTGCCCGGAGACGAACTCCACCGGCTCGCGGTAGATGAGCGTGTAGCCGGGACCGAGCACTTCGTCGCGGCGGCGGATGGTCTCCCGGAGGGTTTCCGGGAGCTCGCTCGCCGCCCCGGGGTCGAACCGGTTGGGGTAGCCGGCGATTGCCCGGCTCAACGTCGAAGTCATCGGCGGTCACCTTCAGTCTCGTTCGGTCGGTGGTGCTCGCTGCCGGACCGACCGTACCACGATTCGTTCCAGTTCCAACCTGAAAGTTTTAGGTGCCGACCTTCGCCGGGCCGGTCCTTTGTGGATGAAGCCGTCCCTCAGAAGGCCGGCGCGGAGTGTTCCGCGCGCTGGCTGCGCGCCCCGAGTACGGCGTCCCGCAACCGGTCCTGGGCCAGTGCCAGGCAGGCGAACACCGCTCCGCGTGCCGTGGACAGGCCGACTTCCTGCGTCACGGTCTTGATCTCGGGCGCCGCCGGGAGGATCCGGTCGAGGCGGCTGCGCACCTCGGGGAGAACCTCCTCGACGAGCGGGCACAACCGGCCCGCGAAGTAGACCGTTTCGGGGTCCAGCGTCACGGCGACGGCGCTGGTGGCGGTCACGATCGCCGTGGTGAACGCGTCCAGCACCCCGGCGCGTGCCGCGTCGTCCCGCCGCCCTCGCCAGAGTTCCTCGACGCGCGTCAGTTCGAGTCCCCGGCCACGCGCGAACTTGAGGAGCCCGCGCGCGCTCATCAGGCCGTCGAGGGTCTCCTGGCCGACGCCGGCGCAGAGGACACCGATCCCGCCGAAAGCGGGCGTCCGCCCCCGGGCGAGTTCGTGGTCGGTGCAGCCGGCGAAGTTCAGCACGCTGCTGACGTTGAAGAGCGCGGCATTCCGGATGCCGGCGTCCTCGGCCAGGATGCCCAGCAGGGACGCGTTGGCGTCACTGTCGAGGAGCACCGGAGCGTCGACCAGATCCGCGACGGCGCGATGGAGGCCGGAGCCCGTGAAGATCTTCATCGACCGCGCCGGGCCGAAGATCTCCGTGCCGTCGCGGACCAGGCCGGGCACCGCGACGACGATCTGGCGCAGGGGGCCCCGTGCCGCTGCGGCGGTCTCGCCGATCAGGCCGGCCAGCCACTCGGCGGCGGCGCCGGCCTCGTCGTGGTTCGGGGTCGGGACGACCACGTGGTGCACCTCGCGGCCGCGCAGATCGGCGACCAGGACACCGGTGGTGACCACGCCGAAACTGACCCCGGCCACGTGCCCGGTCGTGCCGGGCACGTCCAGGTAGGTCGACCGCCTGCCCCGGCCGGTGACCGCGTCGACCCCACCGTCGGCGACGAACCCGTCCGCACGGAGTTCTTCCACCGCCCGCGACACCGTGGCCTTGCTCAAGCCGGTGAGTTCGATGACCTCGTTGCGGGTCAACGGCGCCCGGGAGAGGACCACCTCGAGCACCGAAGCCTTGTTGTAGTCGCGCGATGTCGGGTTGCTCGTCACCTCATGACCATAGCGAGCCCGGAACGACCGGTAAGCAGATGCCGTTAGCCCGTCAACTGTTGACAGTTGACGATCGCTCGCCAATACTCACTGCCACCCCACTCTTCGGATCACCCCTCGGAGGACTCCGTGGCATTCGACAGCAAGCCGAAGTTCGTCACGTTCGACATGAACGGGACGCTGATCCACTTCCGCATCAACGACGCCATCCGGCGGACCCTGGGCGACCGCCTCCCGCCGGAGATCGCCGACGAGTTCCTCCGCGCGGGCAACGCCTACCGGATCGACGAGTGCCTGGGCGAATGGCAGCCCTTCCACCGGGTCGTCGCCCACTCACTGGAGCGGACCATGCGCCGGTTCGGCCTGGAGTACCGGGACAGCGACGCGCAAGCCGTGTACGAGGAGATCCCGACCTGGGGCCCCTACCCGGGTGTCAGCGCGGCACTGAACCGCTTGGCGGAGGCGGTTCCACTGGTGATCGTGACGAACACCGACAACGCGCACGCGGCCCGGCTCGTGGAAAACCTCCAGGCCCCGTTCGAGGTCGTCATCACCGCCGAGCAGATGGGCGTCTACAAGCCCCGCTTGCGCGCGTTCGAGTACACCTTCGACAAACTCGGCGTGACCCCGGACGAAATCGTGCACGTCTCGGCGAGCCCGAAGTACGACCACCGCCCCGCGGCGGTCATGGGCATCGAGCACAAGGTGTACGTCGACCGCGGCTTCGAGCAGGACGAGCACTGGCTCGGCTACGAGCGGATCACCGACATCGCCGACCTGCCCGTGTTGTTCGGGCTGCCGCGCCCGTGACCGGTTCCGCTTCCGCCTCGGACCGGCTCCGCGACCTCGACCTGACCCTCCCCGGCCTCGAGCGCAACCCGAGCTACGTCAACCACCGCGCTGCCGGCTCCGCCATCCACGTATCGGGCCAGCTCCCGTACCGGGACGGCGTACTCCTGGGCCAGGGTGTCGTCGGCCGGGACCTCGACGTGCCGGCGGCGCGGGAACTCGCCCGCCACGCCGCGCTCAACGCGCTCGCCGTCGCCGCAGAAGCGGTGGGGGACCTGGACCGCGTCCGGATCGTGCAGATGCTGGTCTTCGTGGCCAGTACGCCCGAGCTCGGAGAGCAGTCGCGGGTCGCCGACGCGGCCGGCGAGCTCCTCGTCCAGGTGCTGGGCGAGAACGGGCGGCACGCGCGCACCGCGATCGGGGTCGCCGGGTTGCCGCGCAACAGCCCGGTCGAGATCCAGCTGATCTGCACCGCAGGATGAGAATCACGAGGAGCGCAGCGTGAACCGGCTCCACCGAGCACTCGACGGTCTTCGCGAGCGGATCGACACGCCCGCGCCGATCGTGCTGGCCGACGTCATGCAGGACAACATCGACCGCATGCAGGGCTTCGCGGCCGCGCACCACCTCGACGTCAGGCCGCACGTCAAAACGCACAAGTGCGTGGAAATCGGCAGGCGCCAGGTCGAAGCGGGGGCGGCCGGGATCACCGCCGGCACCGTCGGCGAGGCCGAGGTCTTCGCCGCGGCCGGGTTCGGCGACATCTTCCTCGCCTACCCGGTCTGGCCCGCCGGGACGAAGGGGCTCCGGATCCGCCGGCTCGCCGAGACCACCCGGCTGCGGGTCGGCGTCGACAACGTCGCGGCGATCGACGCCCTCGCCGACGCGATGGGCGGCGAACCCGGCCGGCTGGAAGTCGTGGTCGAAGTCGACTGCGGCGCCCGCCGTTCCGGTGCGCCACCCGAGTTCGCCGGCGACCTCGCGCTCGCCGCCCGCAAGCGCGGCCTCGTCCCGGTGGGTGTCTTCACGTATCCGGGGCACGGCAGCTCCGGCCGGGACGCCCGGGAGCGCGCCGCGCGGGACCAGGAGGCCGCACTCGCCACCGCGGTCCGCGGGCTCGGCCAGGCGGGCATCACCGCCGAGGTGGTCAGCGCGGGCTCCACGCCCACGGTCGAGTTCTCCACCGGCGACCTGATCACCGAAATCCGGCCCGGCGAGTACGTCTTCGGCGATCTGGACAACAGCAGGCTCGGCGCCTGCACCGACGACCGGATCGCCCTGTTCGTCGCCGCCACCGTGGTCAGCGACTGGGTTCCCGGTCAGGTCATCCTCGACGCGGGCACCAAGGCCCTCGGCCGCGAAGGCAGCCCCGAGCGCGGCTACGGTGCCGTCCTCGGCACGGGGGCCGTTCTCTCGAAGCTCAACGAGTACCACGGTTTTCTCGCGCTGCCCGACGGCGCCGCCCGCCCCCGCGTCGGCGCCGTGGTTCCCGTGGTGCCCAACCACGTCTGCCCGGTCGTGATCAACTTCGAGGAGCTGATCGTCACCGACAGCGCGGGCACGGCGCCGCGGCGGTGGCCGGTCGACGCCCGGGGCTTCCTCGGCTGACCCAACCTGCGAAGGAGTGTCCGACATGAGACTCGAGAAGGTCGCCGCCCTGGTGACCGGCGCCGGCAGCGGCATCGGCGAAGCGGTGAGCGCGCGGTTCCGCCGTGAGGGCGCGCGACTGCTGCTCACCGGCCGCCGGGAGCGGCTCGACACCGCCCAGCCCGGTGACGTGTACGTCCCCGGAGACCTCAACGACGAGGCGTTCGTCGCGGAGCTGGCGCGCCGGGCCGCCGAGTCCGCCGGCACCGTGGACGTCGTCGTGCTCAACCACGGCCTGCAGGTCGGCGGCCCGCTCACCGAAATGGCCTACGACGACGCGAAGAACGTCCTCCACAGCAACCTGCTCAGCGCGTTCCTGGTGATGAAGCACTTCGCGCCGCTGATGCCGCCCGAGGGCGGCTCGTTCGTCTGCGTCGGCTCACGGCTCGGCATCGTCGGCAAGTCCGAAGAAGTCCTGTACTCCGCGGCCAAGGGCGGCCTGATCATGCTCGCCAAGGGCGCGGCGGTCGAATGGGCGGCGCGCAACATCCGCGTCAACGTCGTGGCTCCCGGCCTGACCGCCACCCCCGTCATCGAAGCGTCGTTCCGGCGCAGGCCGGACCCCGAGGCCTACCGCCGCCTGCGCGAGAGCCAGATCCCGTTGCAACGCCTCGCCGTCCCGGAAGAGATCGCCGACGCCGTGCTCTTCCTCGCCTCGCCGGAGTCGTCCTACATCACCGGAGCGGTCCTCCCCGTCGACGGCGGGTACACCGCCTTCTGAACCGGGTGCGGGGATCCGCCGGGCGACGGCGGATCCCCCGATCGGCCGTCAGCGACGGCCGCTGAGCGCGCTGCCGCCGGCGTACTCGGCCTGCGCCCCCAGTTCCTGCTCGATGCGGATCAGCTGGTTGTACTTGGCGGTGCGGTCCGAGCGGGACAGCGAACCGGTCTTGATCTGCCCGCAGTTCAGCGCCACCGCGAGGTCGGCGATGGTGGCGTCCTCGGTCTCGCCGGAGCGGTGCGACATGACCACCGAGTACCCCGCGCGCAACGCCGTGTTCACCGTCAGCAGCGTCTCGCTGAGCGTGCCGATCTGGTTCACCTTGACCAGGATCGAGTTGGTGATGCCGAGGTCGATACCCTTGCGCAGCAGTTCGACGTTGGTGCAGAACACGTCGTCGCCGACCAGCTGGCAGCGGTCGCCGATCGCGTCGGTGATCTGCTTCCAGCCGTCGAAGTCGTCCTGCGCCATCGCGTCTTCGATCGAGACGATCGGGAACTTGCCGACCAGCTCGCTCAGGTACTCCACGTGCTCCTCGATCGACCGCTTGCGGCCTTCGCCCCGGTAGTCGTACACGCCGTCGGCGTAGAACTCCGAAGCCGCGGGGTCCAGCAGCAGCGCGACGTCCTCGCCGGGGGTGTAGCCGGACTTCTCGATCGCGCCGACCACGAACTCCAGCGCCTCGTCCGCGGAGTTCAGGTTCGGCGCGAACCCGCCCTCGTCGCCGACGTTGGTGTTGTGGCCCGCCTCGTGCAGGCTCTTGCGCAGGGTGTGGAACACCTCCGAGCCCACCCGCACGGCCTCCTCGAAGCTCTCCGCCCCCACCGGCGCGATCATGAACTCCTGGAAGTCGATGGCGTTGTCGGCGTGCGCGCCGCCGTTGATGATGTTCATCATCGGCATCGGCAGCACGTGCGCGAACACGCCGCCGACGTACCGGTACAGCGGCTGGCGGTGCGCCGCGGCCGCCGCCTTGGCCACCGCGAGCGAGACGCCGAGGGTGGCGTTGGCCCCGAGCCTCGCCTTGTTGGGCGTGCCGTCCAGCTCGATCATCGTCCGGTCGATGACGTCCTGCTCCTCCGCGGCCATGCCCCGGACCGCGTCGGCGATCTCGCCGTTCACGGCGGCGACGGCCTTGCGCACGCCTTTGCCGTGGTAGCGGGTCTCGTCGCCGTCGCGCAGCTCGACCGCCTCGTTGGTGCCGGTCGACGCGCCCGAGGGCACGGCGGCCCGGCCGGTCGAGCCGTCCGCCAGCTCGACGTCGACCTCGACGGTCGGGTTGCCGCGGCTGTCCAGGACCTGCCGTCCCACGACGCGCACAATCGCGGTCATCTCGCTCCTCATGCCAGGTGAATCGGTCAAGAACCATCCTGCCCCGAACCGGCCCGGCGGGGCCACCCCCCTCCGCTCGCGGACGGCTCCGGCAGGCCCCGGCGGCGAGGTGAGCGGAACAGCCGGTCTTTTCGGCACGCGGCGACCATCCGGGCCCCGAAAACTGCCCCAAAGGACGCCTTTCCCGACGTTTCCGCAGCGGCATCGCGATCCGTACCGTCTCGTTTCGTGACTCTCGTTCTCGCTGGTTCCACGACCCATTACCGGGTCAGCTACGACAATTCGCTGAGTGCCGCCGACGGCGCTCAGCGGGCGACCGCGTTGCTGGCGGTGTGCGAACAGGACTACGCGATCATGTCCGACTGGTTCGGCGGCATCGGCCTGCCGTACGCGCTGCCCATCGAGGTGCACATCGACCCCGGTGGCTACGCCTCGGCGGGCTGGGGTCCGCCGATCAGCCTCCGGCCCGGCAACGGATCCGGCCTCGACGTCGTGCGCTACCTGCTGGTGGCCGAGGTGGTCGAGATGCTGATGCTGGCGCAGAACCGGGGCTGGTTCGCCGCGGACGGCAGCAACGAAGGCTCCGCGGGGGAGGGGCTGTCCCGGGTCCTGTCGGCGGAGTTCCTGCACCAGCGGGGACTCGGGGCGAACCTGGCCGGCTTCGACACCGCCGGTCTGTGGCTGAACAGCGACCGCGCCGACTACGTCAACGGCGTCGACGAACACGACCACGCTCCCGACGCCAAGTCGGGCTGCGCGACCCTGTTCATCAACTACCTTTCCTACCAGCGCGGCTACGACATCAAGCGGGTGATCGCCGCGGCGGCGCCGACGCTCGCCGGGGTGTACCGGAACCTCACCGGCGACAGCGCCGACCCGTTTCCCGCGTTCAAAGCTCAGCTGGACCGCGCGTTTCCCCGTACCGACGCGGCCGGGCACCCGGTCGTTTCCGTCGTCCCGGGCCCGAACCCGGACAACCCCTACCCGCTCGACTGGACCCCGGAGGAACCCACGGTGGCGATCCGCATCTTCTGGAAAATGAACCCCGGGCGCAACGTGGTCAACCTGAACTGGCCCGCCCTCAGCGCGGACTCCGTCGTCTCGGTGCAGGCGAGCGAGTACGCCGCGGGGACGCAGCAGCTGCCGGACAGCACGGAGCAGCGGTTCATCGGCGCCGCGGACGTGACCGTCGAGAACGTCACCCCGCACGGCCCGCCGTTCGACCCCAACCGGGGCGTCACGTTCGTCGTCAACGTCGCCTGGAACAGCCCGCTGAACATCTGCACCGACGTCGCGCTGCTCGCGAACGCGCCCGAGCAGGTACTGTGGATCGGGCCGCGCACGGTCAGCGGAGCTTCCGGCGGGACCGGTGTGGCGGGGACCCGCGAGGCCGGAGTGGACGCGGTGCCCACCACGGACGCGCACGCCGGCCCGGTCACGTTCCACCGGGCGACGATCACGGCCGACGGCATCGAGACGGGCGAGCCGTCGACGGCCACGCCCGTGTCGACGACGATCGAGGCCGGTTAGCCGGACGGCGCCGGGCACTCGAGGGGGGCTTCGATGGCGAACCGTGACGTCTACCTGCGCATCGAGCCGGTCATGGGCTACAGCCCGCTCGCGCCGGCCGAGGACTGCTGCTCGCGCGACTACGGCAAGGACTGCCTGCGCGGTCCCGGCCACGAAATCGGGCGGGTGAAACCGGAAGAGATCTTCGCGAGCACCCTCGACGCGCTGGTGTACCGGCAGTACCACGACGCGGCCTACACGCAGCCGGTCACCGATCCGCTGGTGCCCGCGGACGCCAACGAGCCACCGTGGGACCGCCGCGTCCCGGGCACCGTGCTCTGGGCGGACGTCGGCGACCGGCTGGCGGTGCACGTGGTCAACGCCGATCCTGCCGACTGCCACAGCCTGCACCTGCACGGCCTGCACTACGGGGCCGACTCCGACGGGGCCTGGCCGCTCGGCGTCCAGGGCAAGGACGGCACCCGCAGCGACGACATCCATCCCGGCGGCAGCTGGACCTACCACTTCACCGCGGGCCGGGACACGGTCGGTGTCTGGGCCTTCCACGACCACCACCAGCAGGTGCAGCGCTGGATCAACCGCGGGCTGTTCGGTGCGCTGATCGTGCGGGACCCGGCCGCGCCGCCGGCGGACCACGAGATCCCGCTGTTCGTCCACCAGCTGGCGGGCGACGTCGCGCAGGACGGGTTCGAGAGCCCGGTGCTCGACGGTGGCGCGCGCTATTCGCACCCGTTCGGCACCGCCGCGCAAAGCTACCCGTACCACTGCAAGATCCACGGCGTCACGATGTCCGGCACGGTCGTGGTCTCCGGCGGCGCGCCGGCCGCGGTCAACGTGGTGATCGGGGACAACTTCTTCGAGCCGGCTTCGGTGGCCGTCGCGCCCGGTGGCACGGTGACCTGGTTCAACAGCGGCCACCACGAGCACATCGTGTTCGCCGGCGGCGGGGGAGCGTCGTCGTTCTGCCTCAACGGCCGCAGCTACGTCGGCAACACCCCGACCATCGAAGCGGAGCCGGGGCAACGGCTGCGGTGGTACCTGCTGAACCTCGACGTCGGCGACACCTGGCACAACTTCCACCCGCACGCCGCGCGCTGGAAGCTGCCCTCGCCGCCGGGCGGCGCGACCGACGTCCACCCGCTGAGCCCGGTCGAAGGGTTCACCGTCGACACGGTGGTTCCGGAACCGGTGCGGCTGCCGGACTTCGCCGCCGCCGAGCCGGCGACGGCCGGGGCCCGCCAGGTGCCGGTCCGCGGCGACTTCCTGTTCCACTGCCACCTCGAAGAGCACATGATGCTCGGTCTCGCCGGGCTGGTCCGCGCCCGGCAGCGGATCTGGGTGACCGCCGACTCGCTGGACCGCCTGCCGTTCGAGCTGCCCTACGACGACGGCGACTGCTGCGCGGACGTGGGCGGCACGCTCGACTGCGGACCGGGCGCGTCGCCGCAGTGGCACGAAACGATGCCCGGCATGGGGACCATGGCCGGCATGGGGGACATGCCGGGGATGGGCGACGCGCCCGGCGTCGACGAGGTGATCGCCACCGCCGCGGTCCAGGGCGCGTGGGAGCTGCTCGCCTGCGACTCGGTCACCCTGGCCGTGCACTTCGCGTTGCTGCACACCGGGAAGATCCTGATCTTCTCCGGCTCCGGCAACTACCCGCCGAGGCACGACTCGCACACCTACGGTTCGGTGCTGTGGGACTACCGCAGCGGCCGGTTCACCCCGGTGCCGATCTCGTACGACACGTTCTGCTGCGGCCAGGCGACCCTGCCGGACGGCGACCTGATCGCCGCCGGCGGCACGAAGAACTACGACAACCCGTGGGAAGGGCTGCCGGACGCGGCCGTGTTCGACGTGCGCGCCGAGCAGTGGGTGAACGTCGCCGCGATGGCCGACGGCCGCTGGTACCCGACCCTGGTGTCGCTCGCCGACGGGACGGCGATCGCCTTCTCCGGCACCAATGCGGCGGGCACCGGCCTCAACGAGGTGCCCGAAGTGTTCGACCCCGGCACGCGGACGTGGCACGCCACGCGTGCGCTGCGGGTGCCCGGCTACCCGCTCTACCCGCACCTGTTCCTGCTGCGGGACGGCCGGTTGTTCTTCACCGGCGCGTCGCTGGGGAACACCGGCATCGGCGGTGAGCTGCTGGACCTGGGCACCGGCACGCACACGCCGGTGCCGGGCCTGACCGCGGCCGGCAGCAGGGACCAGGCCGCCAGCGTGCTGCTGCCGCCGGTGCAGGACCAGAAGGTGCTGGTGACGGGCGGCCTCGGCGCCGGCGGGGTGGTGGCGAACGCGGACATCGCCGACCTCGCCGCGGCGAACCCCGCCTACACGCCGACCGCGCCGATGAACCACGGCCGGACCCGGCTCAACGCCGTGATCCTGCCCGACCGCACGGTGTTCGTCAGCGGTGGTGGCAGCGAGGGCGAGGCGCGGCCGGTGCTGGAGTCGGAGATCTACGACCCGCAGTCCGGCACGTGGACGGTCACGGCCACGGCGACCGTCCCGCGGCTCTACCACTCGGTGGCGCTGCTGCTGCCCGACGGCCGCGTCGCGACGGCGGGCTCCAACCCCGACCGCGGCGACGACGAGCTGCGGATCGAGATCTACCACCCGCCGTACCTCTTCCGCGGCCGGCGCCCGTTCATCGAGGAGGCCCCCGGCACGGCGAGCTACGGCGGCCAGTTCACGCTGCGCACCCCGAACGCCCGGGACATCCGGTGGGTGCAGCTGATCCGGCCGATGGCGACCACGCACTCGACCGACAGCCAGCAGCGCCTGCTGGACCTGCCCTTCACCGTGACCGCACTGGACGAGCTGACGGTCACGGTGCCGGACGAACCGAACCTCGCCCCGCCGGGCTGGTGGATGCTCAGCATCGTGGACACCAGGCGCCGTCCGTCCGACGCCGAGTGGGTCCAGCTCAGCGGTGCCGGTTCACCGCGCTGATCTCGTCCTGGACCCGTGCGCGCAACGCCGTCACGTCGCCGGAGAGTCGCGTTTGGACGGACGCACCCGTGCCCCGCACCGGCCCGGCGACCGGGTACACCTGGTCTTCGCCCGGCAGCGGAACACCCGGGCAGGTCGTGTCCTTCGGCCGGGAGTTCTTGACGAGGAACACGTTCACGAGACCGTCGACGCACGGGTTGCCCGCCAGGGCGTACTGGCCGTGGAACGGCGAATCGTCCACCGACACCAGCGGCACGCCGGCCGACCGCGCCCCCGACGTCGCCTGCTCGTACCCGGTCTGCGGGTCGAACTCGCCCTGCACCACGAGGATGTTCGCGGCCGCTTCCGCCGGCACGTCCGGGAGTTCGTGCCGCGGCTTGTCCGACCAGAACCCGCACGGCTCACCGAGGCCGTAGGCCCAGCCGAACAGCGGGTAGCGCGGGCCCTGCCGGTCGCTGAGCCGCTTGTACCAGGCCGCCGGGCGGGTGGGCTGGTCGCCGCACGCGACGGCGTAGCGCGTGCCGGACACCTGTTTGTAGTCGGGGGCGAGGTTCGACGCGGCCACCCGGTCCGTGGTCAGCTGCGCCGCCGAGACGCCGAACGTCGTCCGGGACACCGCGTCGAGGTCGCCTTCCAGCGCCGCCGGGCCGGGGGCCGCCGTGCCGTCGAGCGCTTGGGCGCCGAGGAGGAAGATCAGCGCGCCGAGTGCCCAGCGGAACGGGCTGCCGTTGCCGACGAACACGCCGTCGTAGGTGTCCGGCGCGAGGCCGTGCGTGCCGTAGTAGGCGCGGACCCGCTCCCACTTCGCCTTGACCTCGGCGGCCGTCCCGCCCAGCTGGGCCGGGAAGTTCCGCGCCAGCCACGGCAGGTAGACGTCGTCGAACTGCCGCTGGTCGATGACGGGGAACGCCTCGAAGTCGGCCTGCAGCCTGCCTTCGAAGTCGACGCTGGAGTCGAGCACGGTCTTGCCGGTGTGCCCGGGGAACAGCGACGCGTACTTGGCACCGAGCCAGGTGCCGTAGGAGTAGCCGAGGTAGTTGAGCTTTTCGTCGCCGAGCAGGATGCGGATCAGGTCCATGTCGTGGGCGGTCTGCCAGGTCGTGGCGAACGGCGCGAGGGCGTCGCTCTGGCACGCCTCGGCGACGGCCCGGGGTGTCTGCTGATGCGCGGCGATGCTCGCTTTCGAGCGGTCCCGGGCGTCGAGGGGGCCCTGCGGCAGCCGCCCGACCGGCACCTGGCATTGGAAGCCAAGGTCGTCGGTGCCCGCGTGCCCGGTGCCGCGCGGGTCCATCCCGACGAAGTCGTAGAGCTGGTTCACCGTCGGCTGCAACGCGGCGAGCGCGCCCGCGAGCGGGGTGCCCTGGCCACCGGGGCCGCCCGGGTTCAGCAGGATCGCGCCGCGCCGCTCGCCGGTCGCCGCGACCCGGCTGATCGACACCTCCAGCTCCGGCCCCGCGGCCGGGTCGGCCCAGTCCCGCGGGACCGTGATCCGCGCGCACTGCGCGGGTTTCTCCTCCGCCGCCGGCTTGAACGGGCAGTCGCCCCAGTTCAGCTGCTGTGTCGTGTACGGCGTGAGCGGATCGGCGGCCGCGGCGGGCACCGCCGCCGCGAAGAGGGCGGCCGTCGCGGCCACCAGTCCTGTCCGGGAGAGACGCACCGGGGTTCCTTCCGTCGGTGGGCGGGTACGCCCGAGCCTGGCCCGGCGGGGCGCGCCGGTGATCAGCCCGCGGGACGATCTCCCCGCGTCCGCCTCGGCCCCCGGTATGAGAACCCTCAGCGTGCGCCGGGCCGCCGGGCCCGCGATCATGGGTCCATGACCGGTTCCCGGCCGGGGCTGGGCGTCGTCGGGCGCCGCCTCGCGCAGTTCCTGCTGGACGAAATGCTCGTCTTCGTGCCGATGCTGCTGCTCGCGATCGCGGTGGTCTGGCTGTTCCACCCGGACGGCGCCGGGCTCCTGACGTTCCTCAAGATCGTCTTCTACGCCATGCTGGCGCTGGACTTCGCGGGCCAGTGGTTCGTCAACGCCTGGTGGCCGTACCGGCACGGCGGGCAGACACCGGCGATGCGCTGGCTGCGCCTGCGGGTCGTCACCCTGGACGGCACGCACCCGTCGCTGGGCGCGTTCCTCGTCCGCGAACTGCTGATGGTGGTCGACGGCTTCGCGTGGGGCCTGGCGGGGATCACGGTGATGGTGGTGAATCCACGTCGGCAGCGCTTCGGTGACATCGTGGCGCGCACGGTCGTCGTGCGCGTCCCGCAACGCCGCAACAGCCTTGTCGGCCTCGGTGGCTCAGCGCACCAGGCCGCTTTCCCAGGCCCAGATGGCGATCTCGGTGCGGTTGCGGGCCCCCAGCTTGCGCTTGGCCGCGCCGATGTGGGTCTTGACCGTGGGCATCGACACCACGAGTGAGCGGCAGATCTCGTCGTTGGTCTCCCCGCGCGCCACGGCCTTCACGACGTCGAGCTCGCGCGGGGTGAGCGGGTTTTCCGGTGCGGTGGCGCGGCGGGGATCGCGACGCGCGAAGTGCGCCAGCAGCCGTGTCGTGATCGCGGGGGAGACCAGCGCCTCGCCGTGGGCGGCCGCGTGCACGGCTTCGACGAGCAGGTTCGGCCCGGCGTCCTTGAGCAGGAAACCGCACGCGCCGGCCCGCAGCGCCGCGTGCACGTTCTCGTCGAGCCCGAACGTCGTCACCATCACGACGTGCAGTGGTTCCGGAACGTCCGGCCCGGCGAGGAGTTCCGTCGCCCGCAGCCCGTCGACGCCGGGCATCCGGATGTCCATCAGCGTGACGTCCGGGCGCAGCTCCCGGGCCAGCCGCACCGCCTGGTCCCCGTCGGCGGCCTCGCCGACGACCTCGATGTCCGGCTCGCCTTCGAGGATCAGCCGGAACCCGGCGCGGACCATCGCCTGGTCGTCGGCGATCAGCACGCGCGTCGGCAACCCGGTCTCCCCTCGCCTCACCCGGGTTCGAGCGGCAGCCGCGCGACGACGCGCCAGCGACGGCCTTCCGCCGGACCCGCCTGCACCGTACCGCCCACCGCCGCCACCCGCTCCGCCATCCCCAGCAGGCCGTAGCCACCCCGGCGGGCGGGCCGCGCGGCGCCGTCGTTGACCACTTCGACCCGCAGCTCGCCGGGCGGTTCGTGGTGGACGACGACCCGCACTTCGGTGGCGTCGGGTGCGTGACGGCGGACGTTGGTGAGGGACTCGGTGAGCAGCCGGTGCGCGGTGGTGACGACCTCCGGGGCGACCGGGAGGCCGGCGAGGCCCGGGCTGACGTCGAGCTGGACGCGGTCGTCGTCCGGCACCGCCCGGTCCACGGCGGCGGCGAGGTCGGCGGGCGGGACGAAGAGGTCTTCCTCGCCGGTCCGCAGCGCGCCGACCAGCCGGCGCATCGCGGAAAGGGCGGCCGCGCCCGCCGTTTCGAGCTCGGCGAACGTCGTGGTGTCGCCGCCGGTGCGCTCGGCGACGCGGTGCGCGGCCTGGACGCGCACGACGATCCCGGTGATCTGGTGGGCGACGAGGTCGTGCAGCTCCCGGGCCAGCCGCAGCCGCTCGGAGTTGCGGAGCTCGAGGACCTCCACGCGGTGGCGGACTTCGGCGTCGCGCAGGACCAGGCCACCGGCCAGCGCGCCGCCCCAGGCCACCGCGGCCCCGGCGGCGTAGAGCGCGGCGGGGGAGCCGGTGCCGTAGCGCAGGATCGGGGCGAGCGTGGCGGCGCACCCGCCGAGGACCGCCTGCACGGCGGCCGCTTTCGGGGCGAGCCGGTGGCAGCTCGCGCCGACCATCAGCGCGAGCGCGAGTGCTTCGGCCGCACCCGGCTGCGGCGGCAGCCGCGCGCCCGTCGTGGCGAGGGCCGCCGCGACCGCCGTTCCCAGCAGCGACAACCCGGAGACGGCGGTGGCCAGCCCGGCGATGTGGCCGGGGAACCGGCGGCGCAGCACGGCCAGCACCGCCACGACCGGGCCGACACCCGGCGCGAATTCGATGGCGACGGAGGCGAGCTCGCCTTGGCCCGGGCCGGCGCGGGCCGCGAGCACCGCGTCGAGCACCACGAGCGCGCCGAGGACGACCGCCTCGGCCACGAGCGGGCCACGGCGGCCGGTCCACGGGATCCGCGAGGGGCCGTCGAAGGTCATCTGCCGATGGTGCCGCACCGCGCGCCGGTTGTGTCGCGATCTCCTACCCCGGTACGAGACCGCGGCGGAAATCTCCTCCCGCCGTCCGATCGCACCGGGCCGTGGTTCCGGGAACATTCGGGGATGGCCACAGCGGAGAGGAAACCGATGGGGGAGACCGACTTCACGGCGGGCACGCGGCCCGCCGAAGGCAAGATCGAGGGCCTGCCGGGCTGGTACTTCGTGCTCGTCGGGCTGCTGGTGGCGAGCAACGACCTCAGCTTGCAGTTCAGCGACCGCTACGGCTGGGTCGCGCTGCTGCCGCTGGTGCTCGTGGGCGTGCACCTGACGCTGTGGTTCACCCTGCTGTCCCGGCGGCGGCGGTTCCTGCGCGCGGTGTGGCGCAGCAAGCAGGCGCTCGCGCTCGTCGCCGCGCTCTTCACGCTGCGGCTCCTGCTGCAGTTCGGGCTCGCGAAGCTGACCGACGCGGCCGCGCCGCTGCACAGTTACACGCACCTGATCATCGGCCTGGTGATGCTGGTCGTGACGACCGTCGGCGCGTGGTTCGACCAGTGGCTCGTCCTGCGGGTGGTGAACCGGCCGGCGGACGGCTGAGCCGGTTGCCCGATAGCTTACTTACTTGTAAGTTAGCTCCATGACGACGACGTTCGAGACCGACGTGGCCGCGGCCGACCTGGCCGCGGTCGAGGCATTGTGCGACCGGTGGGAAAAGGCGTGGAACGCCCATGACGGCGACGCGGTCGCCGCGATGTGCGCGGAAGACCTCGTCTACGACGAGCCCGCCTTGGGGCGGACGGCCCACGGGCCGGATTCGATCCGCGAGTTCGTGACGCGCATGGCCCACGGCTATCCGGACTATTCGTTCACGCGCGTGGGGCTGTACGCCGAGGTGACGCGGCGTGCCGTGCTGGTCGCCTGGCACTTCACCGGCACGTTCGCCAAGACCGGCGCCCGCGTCGAGTTCCACGGCGACGACCGGCTGGAACTGCGGGAGGACGGCCTGATCCACGCCTACCGCTGCCTGTACGACAACAAGTTCGTGCTGAGCCAGCTGGGCCGCGAAGGGCACCAGGGATGACCGGCGCCGGCCGCGCTCGTCTCCCCGCCGCGGCCCGCCGGGCGGGGATCATCGAGGCGGCCGACGCGGAGTTCGCGGCGAACGGGCTGGCGGGCACGCGCCTGGAGGCCATCGCCGGCCGGGCCGGCATCTCGCACCCGCGCATCGTGCAGATGTTCGGCACCAAGCAGAAGCTGTTCCTCGAAGTCGTCCACGCGGCCTTCGACCGGATCGAAGCCGCGTTCGACGGCGCCGAGCCGACACTGATCGCCCTCGGCGACGCCTACGTACGGCTCCTGCGGCGTGACCGGACCGTGGGGCTGGTCGTGCTGCAGGGCTACGCGGCGGCGGCTGAAGAGACCGTCCGGGAGGCGGTGCGGCGACGTCACCTCGGTCTCATGGACGCGGTCGCCCGGCTGACGGGCGCGGACGCGTTGCAGGTGCGCACGTTCTTCGCCACGGGACTCGTCCAGACGATCTCGGTGGCGCTCGAGCTGCCCGGCCGGCGCGCCGACACGGCGTGGAGCGCGTGGATCCTCGAACTTGCCGACCCGGCGGGGCGCGGTTTGGCGTCGGGCCCGCCCGGGTAGGCCTCAGGGGCGGACGTCTTCAGCAGCGAGGACGGGAGCCCGGGAGGGTGATGTCGTCGTGCCCGACGAGACGAACGGCAGCAGCGCGTCGCCCATGTGGTCGCTGGACCTCCGGGGCTCCTCGGCGCCGGTGCTGGTCCAGGTCCGGCGGTGGACGGCCCGCACCCTGGACCAGGTCGACGACGCTCAGCTGGGGGACGTGCTGATCGTCGTCACCGAGCTGGTCACCAACGCCTACGACCACGGCGGCGGGCCGTCGGAAATCCGGATGAGCCAAATCCCGCGGCCGTGCCGGGTCCGGGTCGAGGTCGACGACGGCTGCCCGGCTCACCCCGTGGTGGCGAGCCCGTCGCTGACCGCGCCGGGTGGCCGGGGCATGCTGATCGTGGACAAGCTCACCGCCGCCTGGGGCGTCCGCGAGCACGGGGAAACCGGCGGCAAGACGGTGTGGGCGGAGGTGGCCTGCGACCGAGCCGACGACGGGTCGCGTGCCCCGGCCGGCTGAAGCGCCCGCCAGGAAGCGGTGGCCCGGCCCGCGATCAGCCGCCGTATCGGCGGTTTCGCCGCGCGTAGCTGCGGAGGGCGCGGAGGAAGTCGACTTCGCGGAAGGCCGGCCAGAACGTGTCGCAGAAGTACAGCTCGGAGTAGGCGCTCTGCCAGACCAGGAAGTTGGACAGCCGCTGTTCGCCGCTGGTGCGGATGACCAGGTCGGGGTCGGGCTGCCCGGCGGTGTACAGGTGCCGCGAGACGTCTTCCATGGTGATGGTGTCGGCCAGTTCGTCCAGCGTGCCGGCGGCGGCGTGTTCGGTCAGCAGGGCGCGCAGCGCGTCGACCACCTCCTGTCGGCCGCCGTAGCCGATCGCCAGCGTGATGTGGTGGCCGGTGTCGCAGTCGCGGGTGACTTCGACGGCGTTTTTGAGGGCGTGCGCGGTCGTGTCCGGCAAGGCGTCGAGCGTGCCGGCGACGTGGACCCGCCAGCCGGCGTCCGGCTGGGCGAGCTTGTCGGTGATCACCTGCTCGATCAGCTGCATCAGGTACGACACTTCGGCGTCGTCGCGGCGGGCGAGGTTCTCGGTCGAGCACAGGTAGACCGTCACGTGCTTCACGCCCGCCCGCTCACACCACGAGAGCACGGTTTCGACGTGTTCGGCACCGTACTTGTGGCCGATGCTCGGGTCCGCCATGCCCATCTGGCGCGCCCACCGGCGGTTGCCGTCCATGATGATCCCGACGTGTTCCGGCAACTCGGCGCCCACGAGCTGCTTTCGCAACCGCTGCGTGTAGATCCCGTAAACGATTCGCTGGATCAGGCCAGGCAGCACTGTGCGCACTCCGTTCGCCGTGAATTGTCGCTCGGGCTTCCGGCTCATCCTATCGGCGTTCAGCCGGTGGCGTTGTCGGCGTAGTTCACGGTGACGTTCTTGAAGCCGAGTGACCGCAGCAGGCCGATCAGCATCGTCCTGGTGTTCCGCTCGGCGTCGGTCACCAGCGAGCTCTTCGCGGCCGCCGCCTCGATCTGCTTCTGGGCGAGCTCGTACAGCGCCTGCTGGGAGTTCGGGTTCCCGCTGAGGAAGTCGTTGATCCGGGTGAACAAGCCCTGCTGCTGCGCGTACACATGGGACTCGTGCACGTCCAGCGTCGCCGGCTCGAGCTGGGCGTGCCCCAAGGTGATCGTGGCGGACAGACGGTCGTCGGAGATCTTGACAGCGTCGCCCTTCAGCCGGGAGAAGTCCACGAACGCGTTGTCCGTGCCGACTCCGATGAACAGCGTGTCGCTGCCCACGAGGAAGCTGGGCAGGACCGAACTCGTCGTGATGTCGACGACCACCTGGAACGAACCGCTGGCGGCCTCGTAGCGCGAGAGCTCGACGATCGACTGCAGCAGCACCGGACCGGAGTGCTCCTCGGTCCGTTCGGCGAACGGGTTGCGCAGTTGGGGTAACAGATGAACGGCCGATGCGACGAGTACCGCGGCGGCCAGAACCACCACTGCCACGGCCATGGCGACGAGCCGCTTGCCCCAAGCACCCATACCGGCAGGAATACCCACACCGCCGCCGGATCAACCGGTCGGCGGATGTACCGTGCTCTGGTCCGCGTGGCCGGTCGACGACAGGAGACGTCGTGCGCAAGTCCCTGTGGCTGTGGGTCCTGGTGATCCTCCTCGCCATCCTGGTGCTCGCCCTGATCTTCGGTGGCTACCGCAAGGGCACCAAGCTGGGAGCGCCCGCCGAACCGCGGCCCGTGGCGGCCTGGGCTCCGGACCGGACGGCGTAACGGTATTCGTCCACAAAGGACAATCGCGGTCCGGCCCCCGGTGCGGCGATGTCACCCGCCGGAGGCCAGGGTGCCGAGAAGGGCACGGATCTCTTCGCCCTCGGGCGTCCCGAGGGCGGTGTAGAGGTCGAGTGCCCGCCGGTAGTGCTCGCGGGCCTGGTCCGGCCGGCCGAGGGCGTGGTGGGCGCGGCCGAGGCCGGTGTGGGCGCGGGACTGCTGTTCATTCGCGTCGATCTCGGTGGCGATCGCGAGGGCGGCCGTGTGGTGGGTGAGCGCGTCGGCGGGGTGGCCGGTGGTGTTCGCGGCTTCGCCACGGCTGTTGAGCGCCGACGCCTCGCCGTCCCGGTCGCCGGTGTCGCGGAAGATCGCCAGGGCCCGCCGGTGGCAATCGGCGGCTTCGGCGAGCTTGCCGCGGCGCAGGTGGAACGTGCCGAGCAGGTCCAGCGTCCAGGCTTCGCCGCTGCGGTTGCCGAGCTGCCGGAAGAGGGCCAGCGCCTGCCGCAGGTGGCGGCCCGCCGGCAGGGACCGGCCCGACCGGAGTTCGGCGTCGCCGAGGTTGTTCAGCGCGTGGGCCTCGCTGTCCCGGTCGCCGATCCGCCGAGCCAGGACGAGGGCCTGGGTGCAGTGGCTCGTCGCCTCCCGATGGCGGCCGAGCCGCCCCTCGACGATGCTGAGGTTGGTCAGCGTGCGGGCTTCGCTGTCCCGGTCGCCGGTCCGGCGGAGCAGGGTCAACGCCTTCGTGTAGTGCTCGACGGCGGCCTGGCAGTGCCCGGAGAGGTCCGCGATGATGCCGAGGCTGTTGAGCGTGCGGGCCTGGCCTGCCGCGTCGGTGGTCCGGCGGAACAGGTCCATGGCCTGCCGGAGGTACTCGGTCGCCTGCTCGTGCCTGCCCAGCCGCCAGTGGGCGACGCCGAGGTCGGTCAGCGCGTGCGCCCGCTCGGCCGGGTCGCCGGTCTGGCGGGCGGCCTCGTGGGCGTGGCCGTGCACGGCCACGGCGTCGGCGTGGTGCCCGCCCTGCAGGTAGCGGTGCAGCACGCGGGAGAGCCGGATGGTGTGCGCCGGCCAGCCGTGGGCGGCGGTGTGGGCGGAGACGGCGACCAGGGCAGGGCGTTCGGCGTCCAGCCAGGCGCGGGCGTCGTCCGGGTCGCTCAGCGGCGGGACCGGGGTGGCGGCCGGGGACACCCGCGGGCGCTGGTGTGCCTGCGCGGGGTGCAGGGTGTTCATGGCCGCGGTGGTGGCGGCGAGGTAGTGGTCGAAGAGGCGGGTGAGCGCGGCGCGGCGGTCGGCTGGGCGGTCTTCGTCGTGGGCACGGGTGGTGGCGTGGGCGCGCACCAGGTCGTGGAAGGTGTACCGGCCGGGTGTGACCTCCTGCAGCAGGTGCTCGTCGCGCAGGTGGCGCAGGTGGGCGCGGGCGGTGCCGAGGTCGAGGCCGGCCAGGGCCGCGGCCGCGTAGGCCTCGACGTCCTGGGCCGGGTGCAGGGCCAGCAGCCGCAGCAGGCGCTGCCGGTCGGGCGGCAGGTGCCGGTAGGACAGGTGCAGGGCGAGTTCGACGCCGGTGTCCAGGCGCCGGTCCCGGTGACGTTCGTCGAGCCAGTCGGCGTGGTCGGTCAGCGTCCAGCCGGGTTTGGCGCGCATGTGCCCGGCGACGAGCCCGAGGGCCAGCGGCAGGTGGCCGCAGCGCTCGGCGATCCGGGTGGCGGCGTGGGCGTCGCCGCCGGCCGGGACGTGGGGTGCGGCCCGGCGCAGGAACCGGATGGCCTCGGCGGGGGCGAACACGTCCACTTCGAGGTGGACCGCCGGGTGCAGCTCGGCGAGGCTGCGCCGGCTGGTGACCAGCGTGACGCAGCCGGGGGAGCCGGGGATCAGCGGCCGGACCTGCCCGGCGTCCGCGGCGTTGTCCAGCACGACCAGGGCACGGATGCCGGTGAGCCGGCGGCGGTACAGCGTACGGCGGCCGTCGAGGTCCGGCGGGACCTGCTGCCCGGGTACGCCGAGCAGGCGCAGGAAGCCGTCGAGGACGGCGGCCGGGGAGGCGGGTGGCTGGGCGGGGTCGGGGTGGAAGCCGCGCAGGTTGGCGAACAGCACCCGGTCGAACGGTTGTCGTTCGTGGAGCAGATGGCCGGCGTGGACGGCGAGCAGGGTCTTGCCGACGCCGGCCATGCCCTCGATCGCGGAGATCACCACCGCGCGACCGTCCCGGTCGTCCAGGAGCCGGCCGAGCTCCTCGAGCTCGGCGGCGCGGCCGGTGAACCCGGCCATGTCCTGCGGCAGGGCGTCCTGGACCCGGACCTGGGCGGCCGCCGTGCTTTCCCCGCCGATGACCCGGAGCGTCCGGTGCCATTGAGCCACGTAGTCCTCGTCCGGATGCAGCGCCCGGACCACCGCCACGACCAGGTCGGCGTTCACCCGGCGACGGCCGGGCCGGAAGAGGTCCACGACGGTGGTCTTGCCGGCCAGCTCGCTCGCCGGCCGGCCCATCGCGGTCCACTCCCGGTTGACGCGCTCTTTGATGGTCTCGTAGGACGGGGAACCGGCCCAGGACTTCAGCAACCGCAACCGGTCGACGAGGTCGTCGAGGGTGGTGGCCGCTCCCGGGGCGGGTGGTGCGGTGAACGTGACCACGGGATGCCCGTTTCTCGCCGGCTCGACCATGTTGCCCGTCCCCACGTCGTCGTTGCGGGAAGGACACCCCGGCTCGTCACCCGGCCGTCCTCCCCGCGTCCTTCGCGGACGCAGACGCGTGGCCCGGCGTTCGGGTTCGGTCGGATTCGCCCCGGCGTCCGGCACCCCGGCGGAAGCTGGACGCCGGCAATCTTCCGGTGCCACTGCGAGAAAGGGGAGCTTCATGCAGTTGAGGCAGGTCGGACGGGGAGCGACGATCGGGGTCCTCGCGGCCGGGATGCTGGCGGTCTCCGCCACGGCCGCGTTCGCGGACGTCGTGCGGGGGGACCACGGACAAGCGGTGTGGTGTGTCCAGCACGTCGTGCACACCTACAACGGGATCAGCGTCGGCCCGAACGGGGAGGATTCGGACTTCGGCGGCAACACTGAGCGCGCCGTGAAGACCTACCAGGGGCGGAAGGGGGTCGGCGTCGACGGCCGGGTCGGCCCGATCACGGGTCACGTGATGTTCCAGGACGTCAGCAACCTTCACCAGCTCGCTCACCACACGGGCGACAACGACCTCTTCATTGACACCGGCCACTGGCTGAGCGTGTGCCCGGGTGCGTCGAACGTCTTCCGCTGACCGGCTCGAATGGGGGTCCGGCCGCGCTACCCGGGTCGACGCCGGGGTAGCGCGGCCGGGAGACCGGTGGACGCGATCGAAAAGAAACAAGACGAGACGCGCCTGATTCGTATCAGCGGCGTTGTTACGGCATCCGTTCTCTGGGCGACTTACAGCTTGACCGCCACCCAGGAAAGGGGCCGTGATGACGTTGCGCAGGTGGTTTTCCGGAGTTCTCGCGGTGGTTTCCGCCGTGTTGCTGGTGCTGACCTTGTCCTGGCCCGACTGGATCGAGGAGATTTTCGGCGTGTCGCCGGACGTCGGCGACGGTTCGGCCGAGGCGTTCCTGGTGGTGGGGTCGGCGGCCGTGGCCGTGGTGTCTTCTGTGGACGCGGTCCGGCTGTGGTGGCGGTTGCGCCGTCCCGATCCGCTGCGATTCGGGAACGGCGGGTCCGGTCATGGTCAGTGAAAAGGTGAGGATTTCCGCGTCGGATCCGGATCGGCCGCGCAAACGTGATTTTCCGTCGACCGGCCCGGATTCGGTGACGACACACAAAGCCCGGAGTGCCTGGTTCCAGGCGCGCGAAGCCTGGCCGCGCCGGGAGGCACCCGTCGAGCTGCTGGTGCGGGCCCGGGCGGACGCCGCCGCTCCGGCGCCCGGGGGAGAGCGGTGGGCGCCGGTCGGGCCGTCCAACATCGGGGGCCGGATGACCTGCGTCGTGTGCCACCCGAGCGACCCGGACCGGGTGTGGGCGGGCGCGGCCGGCGGCGGTGTCTGGCGCAGTGCCGACGGCGGCGGGAGCTGGGAGTCCCTGTGGCACAGCGAGCCGTCGCTGAACGTCGGCTCGCTCGCGATCGACCCGGGAAACCCCGACGTCCTCTACTGCGGCACCGGCGAGGCGAACCTCTCGGCCGACTCGCACGCCGGTGTCGGGGTGCTGCGGTCGCTCGACGCCGGGGACACCTGGGAGCTGTTCGCGCCCTCGGAAACCACCGGCCTGCCGAGGCGGATCGGCGCGCTGGCCGTCGACCCGTTCGACTCCACGCACCTGCTCGCCGGCGGCGTCAGCCACGTGCCGGGCGAGGCCGGCGGACTGTTCGTCTCGACCGACAGCGGCCTGACCTGGACGCGTCAGCCGCTGGTCGGGCCCGCGCGGTACTGGTGCCACGCGGTGCGCTTCCACCCGGAGCATCCCGGGTGGATCTTCGTGACGATCGCGGCGAACGGCTCACCCACCGGGATCTGGCGGTCACGCGACGGCGGAAGCAGCTGGGAGCACCTCGCCGGCGGCCTGCCCGACCCGGACCTCATCGGGCGCACGTCGCTCGCCCTCGCACCGTCCGCCCCCGACGTCGTCTACGCCCTGGTCGAAAGCAGCGGCAAGGTGCTCGACGTGTACCGCAGCGACGACGCCGGCGACGGCTGGAAGGCCGTCGGCGGCCCGCACTTCGCGGACGAGCGGCAGATGTCCTACGGCAACACCATCGTCGTCCACCCCGAGAACGCCGACTGGGTGCTGTGCGGTGGCGTCGACCTGCACCGGACGACCGATGCCGGCGGGCACTGGGAGCAGGTGACCCACTGGGACGACGACCGGGGGACCCCGCGGTACGCGCACGCCGACCACCACGCGCTGGCCATGCCGGCCGGCCGCCCCGGTCTGGTCTACGACCTCAACGACGGCGGCATGGACGCCAGCACGGACGGCGGGACCACCTGGGAGAACCGCAGCGACGGCCTGGCCACCAACATGTTCTACGACGTGGAGGTGGCCGCGGAAACCGGCGACTTCATCGCCGGCGGCGCCCAGGACAACGGCACCCTCGCCACGCTCGACGGCACGGCGGGCACGTACTTCGAGCTCAGCGGCGGCGACGGCGGCTGGGTGGTGATCGACCACGCCGACCCCGGCCACCTGTTCACCACGGCGCAGCACATGCTCGTGTTCCGGCACCGCTCGAGCGACGGCTGGAAGCGGGTGTCACCGCCGGAGGACGACGCGGCCAAGCCGTGGATGGTGTTCGTGGCGATGGATCCCGCCACCCCCACGACCCTGTTCACCGGGTCGAACCGGGTGTGGCGGACCACCGACGACGGCGACACCTGGGACCCGGTGTCCGCGGTGCTCGACGGCAGCGACATCAGCACGATCGACATCGCCAGGGCGGACAGCAGGCGGATCTACGTCGGCACGGAGAACGGCGGCGTGTTCCGCAGCACCGACGGCGGCGCCACGTGGAGCGGGAACCTGGCGAGCACGGTGCTCCCCGGCCTGACCGTCACCCGGGTCGGCAGCCGCGCCGACAACGCGGACGTCGTCTACGCGACGGTCGCCAACTTCGGCAACCGGCACGTCTTCCGCTCCGCCGACGGCGGGCTGACCTGGGCCGACGTCGACGGTGGCGGCCTGCCGGACGCGCCGGTGCTGTCCATGGCCCTGCCGTCGGCGCACCCGGACCGGATCTACGTCTGCGGCGACGCCGGCGTCTTCCGGTCCGACGACGAGGGCGCGACCTGGACGAACCTGACCGGCGACCTGCCGAACGTCACGGTCGTCGACCTCGTCTACCACGAACACGACCGCACGCTCACCGCCGCCACCTACGGACGCAGCATCTGGCGGCTGCCGGTCGACTGAGGTCAGTGCCGGGTGCCGAACCACTTCGCCCGCGCCGCGGTCACGTCCGGGCTCTCGCCGACCCGAGGGCCCGGCGCGATCCGCGGCCGGGCGGTGCCGTCGATCCGGTGGAGCGGAAAGGAAACCCCGACCTCGACCCGGCCCGTGTCGGCGGTGAGGCCGGCCGGGGCCGCGCCCTCGGGCACCGCGACCCGCACGGCCGCCGCCGGTTCGCCGACGGCGTCGAGCAACCCGGCGACCACTTCGCTCCCAACCGGGTCGATGAACAGCACGTGCCGCACCGCCGGGGACACCCCGGCCGTGGCCAAGGATTCGGCGGGCACCAGGATCGCGCGTTCCCCGGACCGCGACCGCAGCCGCCGGGCCCCGATCCCGGCCGCGCGCGCGGCCGCGTCGGCGAGGTCGACCGGACCGGGCGTCCGTCCGGCGGGTTCGAACGTCTCGACGGGCTCCCATCGCGGATCGGCGGTCATGGCACCTCCCAGGGCGACCGGGCTCAAAACCACGGTAGCTCAGCGGCCCGCGGTCGGCGCGGTGCCGAACTGCCCCTGCCAGGTGGCCTCGGCGCCGGAGTCGCCGATGCGGTAGATGTCGAAGACCGCCGCCCCCGCGGCTGCGATGGACAGCACCGCGAGCGCCACCGTGACCGCCTTCGACGCCGGTCCGAGGTACGTGCGGCGGGATTCCGCGCCGGTCTCCCGCTGCCGCCACCACACCAGCAGGGCCAGCACGGCCACCGGGATCGCCACCCAGATCGCGGTGTCGCCGAGTTCGGTGTGGGTGCGCACCAGCGGTGTCCGCGCAACCTGCCGTTCGAGCCATTCACCGGCGTCGGTGGTGATCGGGACGAGGACCACGACCAGGACCGCCAGGATCGCGTTCGGCCCGGCGAGCCTGGCCCGCGCGGCCGGCCACAGGGCGGTGAGCACCAGGAGCAGAGCCGAAAGAGGCAGCAGCACGACGATCGCGTGCACGAGCAGGATGTGGGCGGGCAGGCCGTTGACGGTCGTCATGGTGTCCTTTGCAGAGGGTGGGCGGTGGTCACCGGTGGGCCTGGTCGATCGCCGACTGCAGCGACTGCTGGTAGCCCTCGGAGGTGTAGGTGGCGCCGCTGATCGTGTCGATCTGAGCGCTCTGGGCCTGCAGCGTCTCCTGGTTCAGCTCCGGCACCGCGGTGGAGTTGATCCGGACGTCGCGGCCGCTTTCCCGGGGGTATTCGACGGCCTGGGCGTCGGTGATCCGGCCGCCCGCGACGGTGATCCGGACCTGGACCGGCCCGTAGCGGGTGTCGGCGGCGTCGCCGGTGAACGTCCCGTCGCCGCCGGCGGAAGTCCCGGACGCGGTGCCGGACGGCTCGGCCGGGCCGCTCGTGGCCACGGGGGTGGAGTCCGTGCTGGTGCGGTAGCTGAACAGCAGCACGACGACGGAGACGGTTGCCGCGGCGGCGATGGCGATCCTGCGCATCGGAAGTCCTTTCCTACCAGGCGAACCGTTCGAAGTGGACGCGGTCGGCGGGGACGCCGGCGCGGTGCGCGCTGTCGAGCACGGCCGCGGTCCAGGCGTCCGGGCCGCAGACGTAGACGTCGTGGCCGGCGATGTCGGGCACCAGGTGGCGCAGCACCTGCTCGTCGGGCACCGGGGCGTACCCGGCGGGCAGCCAGGACGTGCGATCGCGCGAGCGGCGGCCGAGCAGGTAGTGGATCCGGACGCCGCGGCGGGCGGCGAGCTCTTCGAGTTCGTGGCGGAACACCAGGTCGGCCGATCGGCCGGCGCGGTGGAACAGCACCGCCTCACCGGGACGGTAGGGGAGTTCGTCGAGCAGCGCGCGCAGCGGCGTGATCCCGATCCCCGACGCGAACATCGCGACCTTCTGTCCTTTGCGGACAGTCGCGGTCAACCGGCCGTACGGGCCTTCGAAGAACGCGGGGGTGCCGGGCCGCAGGGTGGCGAGGCGCCGGCTGCCCGGTCCGAGGTCCTTGGCCGTGATCCGCAGCCGGTGCCCGTCCGGGGCGGCCGAGACCGAGAACGGCTTGCCGCGCGTCCAGCCGGGCCCGGCGGCGAACCGCCACACGAAGAACTGGCCCGCCGCCACCGGAAGCCGGTCGAGGTCCCGGCCGCGCAGGTACACCGAAACCACCCCCGGGGTTTCGGGCACGACCTGCTCGACGACGAGCCGGTGCCGCGCGTTGAGCCACACCGGCCGTCCGACGCGGAACACGAGCACGGCGCCGGCCGCGGCGGCGTAGGCGGTCCACCAGAACGCGGTCGCGACCGGTGAGGCCGTGAAGTCGGCGCCCGTCCACAGCTGGTGCGGCAGGGCGAGACCGGCGCCGAGGTAGGCGTAGAGGTGCAGCAGGTGCCAGGACTCGTAGCGCAGCCGCCGCCGGGCCGCGCGGACCGACGTCACGGCGACCATGCCCAGCGCGGCCGTCCCGGCGGCCGCCAGGAGCATGCCCGGGTAGGTCGTCACCAGTGCCCAGGCCTCGGCCAGGACGCCGGAGCGGTCGGCCGCCGCGTAGCCGAGGGTGATGAGCACCAGGTGCGCGGCCAGCAGCGCGATCGACGTGAAGCCGGTGATCCGGTGCCGCCGGGCCAGCTCGTCCTGGCCGTAACTGCGTTCGACCCAGGGGATCCGCGCCATGAGCAGCACCTGCAGCAGCAGGAGGTCGGCCGACAGCAGCCCGGTGAGCCGCCCGGCCGAGGTGAAGAAGTCGGAGCCGAGGTCCTGCAGGCCGCGGCCGGACACCCAGAGCGCGACGACGAACAGCACGCTCAGCCAGGCCGTCAGCCCGGCGGCGTCGCACCACCAAGCGCGGACCGCGGGCGCGGCGACGCGGCGGGTGGCGACGGGGGCGGACATCGGGCTCCTCGGGGTGATCGCTGTGGAATCCACCCTTCCGGAACCCGGTTAGCCGTCGACGTGACCAGGGTGAGAGTTCGGTAAGAGAAGATCGGCACCGACGGTGAACCCGATCACGGCGCCGCCGCCCGGGCGCGGCCCGGCGAACACGGATCCGCCGTGGGCGAGCGCGATTTCCCGCACGATGGCCAGCCCGAGCCCGGAACCCGGCAGGCCGCGGGCGCCGTCGGCGCGGTGGAAGCGGTCGAACACCCGGGGCGCGTCGGCGCCGAGGCCGGGGCCGCGGTCGAGGACCTCCACGCGGCCGTCGCGCACGACGGCTTCGATCGGGCCGTCGGGCGCGAACTTGACGGCGTTTTCGAGCAGGTTCGTCACCGCGCGCTCGAGCGCCTTCGCCTGGCCGGTCAGCGCGGACGCGCCGGTCTCGACGGTGATGGCGCGCCCCGACCGCCGCCGGACGCGCTCGGCGGCGCGTTCGACGATCTCGCCCAGCTCCAGCGGCGCCGGCTCCTCGGCCTCGTAGCGGCGGGTGGCCAGTTCGACGAGCTCGTCGACCAGGTGGGTCAGCTCGCGGGTCTCCCCGTCGACGTCGTCGAGCAGGCGGGCCCGGGACTCCGGGCTGAGCTCGGCGAACCGGCGCAGGACGCTGGCGTTGGTGCGGAGGCTGGTCAGGGGTGTCCGCAGCTCGTGGGCGGCGTCCTGGACGAGCCGCTCCTGGTCCGCGCGGGCGTCGGCGAGCCTGCCCAGCATCCGGTCGAACGACGTCGCGAGCCGCCCGGCCTCGTCGCGGCCGCCGGTGGGCACGGTGACGTCGTCGAGGCGGCCGTCGCTGACCTGCTCGGTCACTTCGGTGAGCCGGACCAGCCGCCGGGTGATCTGCCGGGCCAGCAGCCAGCCGGCCAGGGCCGCGACGGCCAGCACGAGCGCGCTGACGCCGGTGATGCGGGCGGCCAGTCCCTTCAGGACGTGCCGGGATTCGTCGACGTCGATGCCGAGCTGGACGGCGCCGCGCCCGGGCCCGAGAGCCACGGTGATGACCCGGTAGTCGTCGCGCCCGGCGGTGAAGTTCGTGTAGCGGTGGTCGGCGAGCGCGCCGGTCGCGGCCAGCGCCCGGTCGGCGCCGTCGACGGGGAGGCGCACCGGGCGGCCGCCGAGCGGCCGGGTGCTGCCGTCCGGGGCGATCGCCTGGGCCACCATGGGCTGGGCCTCGTCGTGGTCGTCGTCATCGGGGCCACGGGTGACCGGGCTCGGCGCGAGCACCTGCGTCGCCCCGGCCGCGACTTCCGCCGAGGTCGTGAGCAGCGACCGGTCGAGTTCGGCGTCGATGCGCTGGGAAGCGGCCTGGTAGCTGAAGACGCCGACGAGGATCGCCACCGCCGCACCGACGGCGGCGAAGGCGATCGCGAGCTTGCTGCGCAGGTTCACGACGGCCGCGCCTGCCGCACAGAGGGCCGCACGGAGTAGCCCACGCCGCGTACGGTGTGGATCAGACCGGTCGCTCCGGCCTGCTCCAGCTTGCGGCGCAGGTAGCCGATGTAGACGGCGAGGTTCTTGGAGTCCGCGGCGAACTCGTAGCCCCAGATCCGCTGGTGGATCGTGGCCCGGTCGAGCACGATCCCGGCGTTGCGCACGAGCAGTTCCAGCAGGTCGAACTCGGTCTTCGACAGCGTGATCTCGGTGCCCTGCCACCACACCCGCCGCGCCGCCGGGTCGACCGCGAGCTCCCCGAGGCGGACCGTGCGCCGCGCCTCGGGGTCGGGTGAGGTGCGGCGCAGCAGGGCCCGCAGCCGAGCGAGGAGCTCGTCGAGTTCGAACGGCTTGGGCAGGTAGTCGTCGGCCCCGGCGTCCAGCCCGGCCACCCGGTCGGGGGTCTCGACCCGGGCGGTGAGCATGAGGATCGGCGTGGGGTCGCCTTCGGCGCGCAGCACCCGGCACACGCCGAGGCCGTCGACGCCGGGCATCATGACGTCGAGGATCAGCACGTCGAACTGGTCGCGCCGGGCCGTGGCCAGCGCGCCGACGCCGTCGGCCACCTCGGTGACGTGGTAGCCCTCGAGGTCGAGGGCTCTGACCAGCGACTCACGGATCGCGCGGTCGTCGTCGGCGAGCAGGACGCGGTGCGGCATGGCCGCCATCATGCCGCGCCCGGCCGGCGAGGCCCGCGGACCGCCCGGCTAGCGGGTGAAGGTGAACCAGTTGATGTTCACGAAGTCCGACGAGCTTCCGGAGAACGTCAGGTAGAGGTCGTGCACGCCGGTGGCCGGGGCGACGATGTTGGCCGGCACCGTCTGCCACTGCTGCCAGCCACCGTTGTTCGCGAAGTCGATCTCGGCGACGACCGGGCCCGACACGCTGTCCAGGCGCGCCTTGATCGCGCCGCTGACCCCGGCGGGCGCGCCGGAGGCGAGGCGGGCGACGAACTGGTTCGGTGAGCCCGTCCCGAAGTCGACGCGGGCGTACTTCAGCCAGTCGCCGTTCGCGATCCAGCCGACGTCCACCCCGCCGCCCGTGTCGCCGCACGACTCGTTCTGGGTGCCGCTCTGGTCGTTGTAGGCCTCCGCCTGGATCGTCGAGAACGCGCTCGTGCCGCCGGAACCGGGTGGCGGCGTGCCACCGCCCGCGCCCGGGCCCAGCGAGACCGTCCAGGACGTCGGGGCCGGGTCCTGGAGGTGGCCGTCGACGGGCTGGGCACCGGTCGGGCCCACGTCGTCGTACGGGAAGGCGTAGCCGATCGACGCGTACTGGTGGACCAGGCGGGCGTAGTGGTTGGTGGTGGCGTCCTTGTAGTACTGGGCGGGGGCGACGCCGTCGGGCTGGTTGTTCCCGCCCGCCACCAGCAGGCTGCTGCGGTTCAGCGCGGCGGCCAGCCGGGCGGCGATCGCGCCGCGCGCGTCGCCGCCGGAGTTGTACAGCGGTCCGCTCGCGCAGCCGAAGATGTCCACCGCGCTCGGCTTGGTGAACGGCACGCCGTTGGTGTTCAGGCCGGCGAACACGATCGCGTCCCCGCTGACCGTGCCGGTGTAGGAGCCGATCGCGCCCTGCCCGTTGATCGTCAGCGGCGTCGAGCGGTAGTGGTCCCAGACGGCGTTGAGGTAGTTCGTCCAGTAGCCGCCGAAGTCGACGGGGGAGTGGCCCGGCGCGAGCACCCGCACCACCTTGCCGGACGAGTCGGTGACGACCAGCCGGTCCCACGGCGCACCGTCGGCGTTGTGCTGCGCGCGCAGCCCGTCCGCGATGTTCCCGAGGGCGCCGTCCGGCAGCGGGCTGACCGACTGCGAGCCCGCCGCGCCCGTGGTGGCCATCGACACCGGCAGCGCCACCATGTCGACGTAGCTGATGTTCGCGTAGAGGTTCGCGCTGTTGTAGGTGAACTCGCAGAACGTCCAGTTCGTCTGCCAGTTCGGGTCCGAGCTGGTGAAGCCGGGCTGCACGAGCCCCGGCCCGGGGTTGACGAAGAACTGGATCTTCTTGTCCACCGAGAACCACACCCGGCCGCCGATGAGGTAGTCGGTCAGCGTCACGGTCCGCTGGGAGCCCGAGCCGCCGAGCGGGATGGCGTAGTCGGGGATCGGCGTCACCGGCGAAGACGGGTTGGGCAGCGCCTGGAACCGGCCGTCGGCGGTGACGAACCCGGGCCGGCCCGAGGTGTCCGAACCGCTGATGTAGGCGTAGACGGTGCCGCTGCCCGAATTGTTCTTCAGCGTCAACGGCAGGGCCGCGGCCGCTCGCGCGCGCGGCGCGGTGGCGGCGGACCACAACGGCGTGCTCGCCGCGGCCACCAGGCCCGCGGTGACGAAGGTACGCCTCGACAGCATGGCACCTCCTCGGAACGGGCGGATTTCGGGGCGGATCCGCCCGCTTCCGCCGGAAACGGTGACCGGACCGTAGGTACGCGTTCCGGTGGGGTCAATATCCGGCGGCCCGGGTGGGTATGGACGGCCCTCGATACTGCCCTTTCGTTGCCCGGACCAGTGCTTTCAGTGGTCTGGTCCAGTGCCGCAGAGGTCCATTGTGGACAGTGCGGACGGCAGTGCTGCCCGGTCGGTCGGCTCGTTCCGGAACTGGCATGTCACGGTGGGTATGTTAACGCTCACACAACTCCGCCGGGCCGTCGTTGACGCGCCTCCGACAGCCTGTCTACTGTGGACCATTCAACCAGGTCGCGGTTCGGGAGGTGCGGTGCCCAGACGCCGGGTCATCGTGTCGGTGGTGGCGTTGTCCGTGGTGACCGCGGCGGTCGTCGCCTTGGTCGTCACCCGGGCGAACGGGACGGACGCCGCCGAAGCGGCGAACGCGCCGGCCGGCGCCTCCGCGACCGGGGCGGCCGTCACCGCCCCGCCCGTGAGCACGCCGTCGAGTTCGCCCGCCCCCGCGACGACGACCACCGCCTCTTCCGGCGTCGCGCCTTCGACGTCCGCGGCCGCTCCGGTGGCCTCCTCGGGCAACGCGCCGCTCGCCGGGAAGATCAAGCCGGGGGTCACCCGCTCCGGGGTGGCCACCTTCTACGACACGGACGGCACCGGCGCGTGCGGGTACGACGCGAGCCCGGACCCGCTGAACGCGGCGATGAACGTCGCCGACTTCGAGGGCTCCCGGGCGTGCGGGGCCTACGTCCAGGTCCAGGCGGCCGGCGGCGCGAGCGTGACGGTGCGGATCACCAACCTGTGCCCGGCGCCGTGCCGGGTCGGGCAGCTGGACCTGAACCCGAAGGCGTTCGACCGCCTCGGGGCGCGCAACCTCGGGGAGATCCCGGTCACCTGGAAGCTGGTGAACCCGCCCACGGCGAAGCGGATCTCCCTCCGCTACAAGACCGGATCGTCCCAGTACTGGTGCGGCATCCAGGTGATCGACCACCGCAACCCGGTGGTCCGGCTGGAAGTCCGCGCGGGCGGCGCCTGGAAGCAGCTGCAGCGCACCGACTACAACTACTTCCTGTCCGAGAACGGCGCCGGGTGCGGCGGGGCCGTCGCGGTCACCGACATCTACGGCGAACGGCTGGTCCTCGACCCGCTGCCGGTCGAGGCCGACGTCGTCCAGCCGACGAACCGGCAGTTCGCCCAGCACTGACCGCCCGGGCACCCGCGCCTCACGCCGCGGGCACCGTCCACTGCTGGTTCGCCTGGCCGTTGCACGACCAGAGGATCACCTTGGTGCCGTTCGCGGTTCCCTGGCCGCTCGCGTCCAGGCAGAGGTTCGACTGGAGACCCGAGATCGAGCCGTTCGCGTTGACCGTCCACTGCTGGTTGGCCTGGCCGTTGCAGTCCCAGATGACCACCGGTGTCCCGTTCGCCGTGCCCTGGTTGGACGCGTCGAGGCACTTGGTGCCGTAGACCGTCAGCTGGCGGCTCGCCGTGCGGGTCCAGGTCTGGCCGGGCGTGCCCTGGCAGTCCTGCAGCTGCAGCTGGGTGCCGTTCGCCGAGGTCCCGTTCGGCACGTCGAGGCAGCGGCCGGACTGCTTGCCGGTGATCGCCCCGCCGGACGGCGGCGTGCCGTCGCCTCCGGTGACCGTGAGCAGGACCGCCTCCCCGGCCGGGACCGACGTGGCGTAGCTCGAGGCGAAGGTCCCGCGGTCGGCGCCGGCCCACACGTCGCGCACGGCGGCGGAGCCGGTCAGGCCGAGCGACGACCACCGGGCGGTGATGGTCGCGGCCGAGCCGGTGCGGTTGAGCAGCACGACGGCCCGGCGGCCGGTGCCGGACAACACCTTCTGGTGCACCTGGAGTCCCGAAGCGTCCTCGGCGACCTTCGTCCCTTGCCGCCCGAGCGGGTCCTGGTCGATGGCGATCATCTCGCGGTTGGTCAGCGCGGCGCGGGTGGCGGCGGTCATGGAGCTGGGCTTGTTGCCCGCGATCAGCGGGGCACCCGAGATCGCCCACAGGCTCAGGTGGGTGCGGTTCTGCGCGTCGGAGAAGCCGGACAGCCCGGCGATGAGCATGTCGGGGTCGTTGTAGTGGCCGGGGCTCTGGGCGTTCGCGTGCTGGGCGGCGTCGAAGTTGGCCAGCATGCGTGACATCGAGGGCTTCTCGCCCCAGTAGATGATGTCGCCGCTGGTCCGCCAGAGGTTGGCGATCCCCGGCGCCCAGTTCCACGGCTGGTTGCTGCCCCATTCGCAGACGGAGAACACCATCGGGCGCCCGGTCTGGGCGGTGGCGCGCGTGATGGCGTCGCTGATCGCGGTGTAGGAGGCACGCGCGTCGAGCTTCTCGGCCTGGCCGCCGCACCAGTCGACCTTCACGTAGTCGAAGCCCCAGCGGGAGAACTGGAGGAAGTCCTGGTCGTAGTGGCCTTCGGCGCCGGTGCCGGGGTAGGCGGGGTGCCCGGTCGGGTAGTAGTACCCGCAGCCGTTGCGGCCGGCGTCGGTGTAGATGCCCGCTTTCAGGCCCTTGCTGTGGATGTAGGCGGTGATGGCGGACATCCCGCCGGGCCACTTGGCGGTGTCGACGGTGATGTTGCCGCCCGCGTCCCGGGCGCCCGTCCACCAGCCGTCGTCGATGTTGACGTACTCGTAGCCCGCGTCCTTCATGCCGGAGGACACGATCGCGTCCGCCTGCTGCTCGATGGCGGTGTGGTCGATCGCCCCGGCGAAGGAGTTCCAGGAGTTCCACCCCATCGGCGGCTTGGTGATCGGCGCCGCCGCCGCCGGGGCGGCGCTCGACGGCGTCGCGAGGGAGAAGAGGGCGGCGACCAGCACGCAGACCGTCCACAGAGGACTGAGGCGGCGTGGCGGTGTGACGGCGGAAGAAGGTGCGTGCGACAACGGAACCCCCATCAGCATTGACGGCGAGCCGGACGGTGACAGAGATGTGAACGCTAACACAAACGGTGGGCCGGGCCATGAAACTTTCATCTCCGCCGGCGCTGATCAAGGTTCGGTACCCCAGGCGAGGGCTCCGGACCGGTAGGCGGTGGCGGTGGCGAGATCGGTGAACGACGCCGCCGTGCGGTAGCTGTAGTCGTCGGCCTGGTTGAACGGGGACCAGTCGGCCTTGGCCACCCGGATCTGGACTTCGCCGGTGTTCGCGCCCGCGGCGAGGGTGCCGCCGCCGAAGGCGACCTCGACGTAGGCGTCGGCCCCCGGGCGAGGCGTACTGAGCTTCACCACGCGCAGGGTGACGTTGCCGCAGCCGAGAACCGCGTAGTCGCACCAGATCTGGTAGCCCGGGTTCGTGGCGTCACCGGTGAACCAGTAGCGCGCGGTGACGCTGTTCAGCGCGACCGGCGTGCTGCCCCGGTTGACGATCTGGAGGCTGGTGCGGATCTGGGTTTCGGTGGCGCCGCTGCCGAGGCGCTGCTGCACGGCGAGTGTGCCCGGGTTGCCGCCGCCGGTAGTGGTGGTGACCGACACCGGGCTGCCGGCCGGGGACTGGTTGCCGGCGGCGTCCCGGGCGCGCACCGAGAACGTGTACGCGGTGCCGGGGGTGAGGCCGGTGACCTGGTAGCTGGTGCCCGTGGTGCTGCCGATGGTCGCGCCGGCCGCGTTCAGCACGTCGTACCCGGCGACGCCGACGTCGTCGGTGGCGGCGGTCCAGGTGAGACCGACGGTGGTGCTGCCGGCGGTGGCGGTGACCCCGGTGGGTGCCGTCGGCGGGGTGGTGTCCCCTGTGGACGGTACTGGCTGGCTGCCCCACACCACCGCGGAGCCCTGCGCGAGCACCAGCCGCGGGGCGTCCACGGGCGCGGTCCCGCTCGGCGCGAGGCCGGTGTGCGACCAGTCGTTGCCGGGGTCCCAGGTTCCGGTGCTGGTGATCCGGAGCTGCACCTCCTTGCGGTAGCGGGACTGGCCGCCAGGGGCGACGCCGCCGGAACACCGGACCTCGACGTAGTAGGTCGGGCCGGAGAACTGGTGCACGGCCGGCGCGTCGCACTGGTTGTACGCCGAGCTGACCGAGATCTGGCCGGGCGTGGTGCCGCCGTCGAGCGTGAAGTAGTAGCGCAGCGAGCCGGTGAACGTGCGCGCCGGCCACGCCGACTTGTTGATCACATACGCCTTCACCTCGGTGAACGTGCCGCCGTCTGGCTGGTTGAGCGCGCCCTGCGCGAGGATCTCCGGGCCGTCCGGGGTTTCCTTCGGGGGGAAGGCGGCGAGCGGGGTGCCGCCGTACTCGCCGTAGAGGCGGGCCAGCGCGCTGGTGAAGCCGGCGTTGTAGTCGAGTGCCACCTCGTTCATCGTGTAGTTGGTGCGGTCGTCGGTGTACGCGTCGTTGGCCGAAGTGGGACCGCCGACGAGCGCGCCGTACAGGACGTGCCGGCTCTGCGCCGGTTCGTTGATGTTGTCGGCCCAGGAGCCGTGCGCGGTGCGGTGGTGCGGGTTGCGGGGCGGGTTGACGCCGAACCCGGCCTCGAAGCTCGCGCCGCGCGGGTTGTCGCCGAGCGCGTAGTTGATCTGGCGCACACCGAAGTCGTGGTAGGTGGTGGCGCGGACGGGATCGTCGGCGCGCAACCAGTCCGCGTAGGTGAGCGCCACGAACGCGGTGTTCGCCGCGTAGCGCAGTGAGCCCCACTGGTCGAGCACGGCCTGGCCGCCGGGGGAGTAGGGCACGTGCTGGCCGTTGACGCCGGTGGTCCACCAGTCCAGCCAGCGGTTGGCGTCGGCGACGTACTCGGGGTCGTGGGTGAGCTGGGCGAGCAGGACGTAGGCGCCGTAGGACTTGTCGTCCCAGGCCAGCGTCCAGCGGTAGGAGCGGGTGGTGGTCTGCGGTTCGGTGGACAGCTTTTCGTACTCGGCGCGGGCCTTGGTCAGGTAGCTCGTGTCACCGGTGGCCTTGTAGAGCCAGATCGCGCCCCACACCAGCTCGTCCTGGTAGCCGCTCCAGGACTTGTAGAAGCTCTGGGCGTCGGTGATGCAGTCGGAGTAGACGCCCCGGTGCTTGTCGGCGAACGAGTACAGCTGCTTGGCGTGGGTGAGCAGAGTGGCCGAGTAGGCGGGGTCGCCGGTCTGGAACACCATCGAACTCGCGGCCAGCTGCGCGGCGGCTTCACCGGCGAGGTCCGAACCGGGGCAGGAGTCGTCGATGCGGTAGGCGGGCCGCGCCATGGCCATCGTCTCGGCCGGGCCCCACCACTTGTGGTCGTCGTCGCCCTTGCCGACCTGGCCGTAGAGCACGTCGGGCTGCGGGTGCGCCTTGACCAGCCAGTCGTCACCCCAGCGCAGGTTCGACAGCAGGTACTGCCACTGGCCGGAATTCTGGTAAGCGGTGCGGTTCTCAAGGGCGCCCCAGGCGAGCATGGTCATGCTGAACTCGAACGGCAGCCCGAACTTGACGTGGTCACCGGCGTCGTAGAAGCCACCGGTGAGATCCAGGCCGGCGTCCTTGCCGTCGTCGAGGGCGGACGGGCCCCGCCAGGAGACACGGTTGTCGGCGGGCAGCACGCCGGAGCGCTGGGCGTCGTAGAACCAGACGGCTTTCTGCAGCGCCTCGGCGTAGTTGAACTTTCCGGCGGGTGCGGCGCCCGCGGACAGCCCCGGAACCGCCAGCGTCAGGCCGAGCACGAGCAGCGCCACGACCGCCCGGGCCGCCGCCTTCGTCGTCGAAGTGCGCACGCCGCCTCCTCGCGTCTGGGAGCGCTTCCAGAGCGAAAGGGTAAGCAGCCGCATCCGCTGTGTAAAGAGCCGCGGGGGGCGCTCGCCGGGTCTCGGGCGGCGACCCCGACGCCTGCCGTGCGACGATCTGGGGGGAACCCCCGGACCGGACGAAGGAGCCCCAGACCTTGCCCTTGGTGCACGCTCTGTGGTCTCCCGGCCGGGGTCTGCTGCTCTGGGCGGAGCACGATCGAGGCCCGGCCGGTACGTCGAGCCGTTCGGCGCACATCGCGCTTCCGCATCCGTTCGCGGTCTCCAGCGCGGACCTGACCGCGCTGCATCCCGGAAAGCCCACCTCGGCGACGTTGCTGCTGCCGTCGCGGGCGAACCGGCCGCTCGCCTCCTCCGAGGCGGCGGCGGGCGGCAAGCGGCGTGGCCCGGCGCCGTCGCTGCGGCCGTGGTCGGTGCCCGCGCTGGTCGTGGACGCGACCGAGCTGGACGACCTCGACGACTCGGCCACCTACGGCTCTTCGGTGACCTACCTGCGGGCGGTGGCCCGCCTGGCCGCGGAGCTGGTGCGGCGTGGACGGGTGCTGCCGACGCTGGTCCGCCAGGGCGATGCGGCGGAGGCGCGGTGGCGACCGGTGCTCCAGGGCGTGGATTTCGTCGCGTTCGACGCGCTGGTCGCGGCCATGCCGCCGGTCGGGCGGGCCGAGCAGATCGCGCCGCTCACCGGGGCCTCGCCGCGCGCGCTCGTCACCGACGCCCTTCATGCCTTGGTCGACGCGGCGGTCCGGGACCGGCTGGCGCGGGCGGACCCGCCCGTCGACCTGGGCGGGGGCCGGGCCGCGGCCGGGGTGTGGCTGTCCGCTTTGCAGGGCGGCATTCCCCGCGTCGAGCTGCCGCTGGGTGAGCTCGGTGTCCTGGCCGACGCCGTCGCGAAGTGGGACGAGGTCGCCGATACCGACATCGTCGACGGCCGGGCGTGTTTCCGGCTGGCCGAGGTCGGCACGCTGCGTCAGCCGGCCGAGGACGATCCCGACGACCTGACCGGCAACGGCACCAAGTGGCAGCTGCAGTTCCTTCTGCGGGCGACGGCCGATCCGAGCTTGCTGCTGTCGGCGGGGCAGATCTGGTCGGGCCGGGCGAACGGGCTGGTCCGGGACCCGAAGGGGCTGTTCGTCGCCGAGCTGGGCCGGGCCGCGCTGGTGGAACCGATGCTGGCACCGGCGTTGCGCAGGACCCAGCCGTCCGAGTACGACCTGACCGTCGAGGAAGCCGAACGGTTCCTCACCTCGGGCGCGACCCGGCTGGTCGAGGCCGGGTTCGAAGTGCAGCTTCCGGCCACCTGGGACGGCAGGCGCCGGCTCGGGCTACGCCTGTCCGTCCGCAGTACGCCCGCCGAGCAGGTCGTCGCCCGCAGCCGGGTGGGCCGCGACGAGCTGGGCGGGTTCCGCTGGTCGATCGCGGTCGGCGACGACGAGATCGGCGCGGAGGAACTGGCCATGCTCGTCGCGGCGAAAACGCCGCTGGTGCGGCTGCGGGGGAGGTGGATCAGCGTCGACGCCGACCGGCTCCGCGCCGGTCTCGAGTTCCTGCGCCGCGACCCGCACCGGTCCGGCGACCGCCCCACCGCGGCCGAACTGCTGGAGCTCGTCCACCTCGCGCGGGAGACGCCGCTCCCGGTCACCGACGTCAGCGCCGACGGCTGGGTCGGGGACGTCCTGGCCGGGCGGGTCGACCGGGCCCTGCGGACGGTCGAGCTGCCGCCGTCGTTCCGGGCCACGCTGCGCCCCTACCAGCAGCGGGGGGTCGCCTGGCTGGCGTTCATGGCGGCGCTGGGGCTCGGTGCGTGCCTGGCCGACGACATGGGCCTCGGCAAGACCGTCCAGACGCTGGCGCTCGAGGCCGTCGAGCGGGCGGACGGTGATCGCCGTCCGACGCTGGTGCTGTGCCCGATGTCGCTGGTCGGCATGTGGCAGCGGGAGGCGGCGAACTTCGCCCCGGGCCTGCGTGTCCACGCCCACCACGGCAGCGCCCGCGCGCACGGGGACGTGCTCGCCGGGCAGGTCGCGGCGGCCGACCTCGTCGTCACGACCTACGCCACCGCCGCCCGTGACGCCGACGAGCTCGAGGCGTTCACCTGGCGGCGCCTGGTGCTCGACGAAGCGCACGCCATCAAGAACGCCGACACCGCGACGGCCAAGGCGGTGCGGCGGTTCACGGCCGGGCACCGGCTCGCGCTGACCGGCACCCCGGTGGAAAACCGGCTGGCGGACCTGTGGTCGGTGCTGGACCTGCTCAACCCCGGGCTGCTCGGCAGCAGGTTCGAGTTCCGGCAACGGTTCGCGGCCCCGATCGAGCGCGGCGGCGACACCGCCACGGCCGCCGCGCTGCGCCGGCTCACCCAGCCGTACCTGCTGCGCCGGGTGAAGACGGACCCCTCGATCGTCCCCGAGCTCCCGGAAAAGATCGAAATCCGGCAGGAATACCGGCTCACCCGCGAACAGGGCACGCTGTACTGCGCGATCGTCGACGAAATGATGAAGAAGATCGAGAACAGCCAGGGCATCAAGCGCCGCGGCAACATCCTCGCCGCGATCACGAAACTCAAGCAGGTCTGCAACCACCCCGCGCACCTGCTGCACGACGGCTCCCCGATCGGGCGCCGCTCCGGCAAGGTCGTCCGCCTCGAAGAAGTGCTGACGGAAATCCTGGCGTCGGGCGATCGCGTCCTGTGCTTCACGCAGTACACCGAATTCGGCCACATGCTCGTGCCCCATCTGTCGGAGCGGCTCGGCGCCGAAGTGGCGTTTTTGCACGGTGGCCTGGCCAAAGGGTCGCGAGACGCGATCGTGGAACGCTTCCAGGCCGACGACGGGCCGCGGATCCTCCTGCTCTCGCTCAAGGCCGGCGGCTCCGGGCTCACGCTGACCGCCGCCAGCCAGGTCCTGCACCTGGACCGCTGGTGGAACCCGGCCGTGGAAAACCAGGCCACCGACCGGGCCTTCCGGATCGGGCAGGGACGCACCGTCCAGGTCCGGAAGTTCGTCTGCCCGGGCACCATCGAGGAACGCATCGACAGCCTGATCGCCAAGAAACGCGCGCTCGCGGGCATGGTCGTCGGCGAGGGCGACGGCTGGCTCACCGAACTGTCCACGGACGCCCTGCGCGGGGTGCTCACCCTGGGAG
Organism: Amycolatopsis vastitatis; assembly: GCF_002234595.1. Classification (GTDB taxonomy): domain Bacteria; phylum Actinomycetota; class Actinomycetes; order Mycobacteriales; family Pseudonocardiaceae; genus Amycolatopsis; species Amycolatopsis vastitatis. The sequence continues at coordinate 6,105 of NZ_NMUL01000021.1, read as the reverse complement.
AGGAAGCGATCGATGACTGAGCCACTCCCTTGGTGGCCGGCCCGGTTCGTCCGGGCGTTGACGGCGATCGGCGTCCTCCTGCCCGCGAAGGGCCAGGGGAGTGTCGTGTCCTTGGCGGTCGGCGCCGGGCGCGTCGACGCGACGGTGCAGGACGGCCGCCCTCACCAGGTGAGGATCGGGCTGACGGCGTTCGGGAAAACGGACTGGGCGGCGATCACCCATGCCCTCGCCGCGAAAGCGTCGTCCACGGTCCTGCTGCTCGGCGGCGAGCTGCCCCGGGACGTCGAAGAGATCTTCAAGGCGGTCCGGCTGCCCTTGTTCCCGTCGTCGGCGCGGGAGGTGTCACTGGACTGCACCTGCCCGGCCGCCGAGGTGCCGTGCGGCCACCTGAACGCCGTGTTCTCCGCGCTCGTGGCGCGGGTCGCCGACGATCCGTTCACCGTCCTCGCTCTGCGCGGCCGGAACCGTGAAACTCTGCTCGAGGAGCTGAAGAACCGGCTCATCTCCGCCGAGCCGCTCGATCCCGACGACAGGTCTCCGGCCCTGACCGACGTCATGGACACCTTCTTCGACTGCGGTCAGGCCCCGGGCCTGGGCGGCGCGGCACCGTTGCCCGCGCCGCGAACGTCGTTCGACGCGCTCCTGGACCAGGCCCCGCCGTTCGCGATCACGGTCGGCGGCGAAGACGTCGCCGAGCTGCTCCGGCCCGTGTACCGGGCAATCGCCGGAGAGCACGGCCCTTAGCTCCGGCGCACCGTGACGACGACCTTGCCTTTGGCGCGTCCTTTGTCGACGTAGGCCATGGCCTCGTTGGTGGCGTCGAAGGGGAAGACGCGGTCGACGACCGGCTCGATGACCCCGGCGTCGACGAGGGAGGTGATCTCGCGGAGCTGGGCCCCGCCGGCTCGCATGAAGAGGAACGAGTAGTCCACGTGACGGCGTTTGGCCGCCGTCCGGATTCCGTGGCTCAGCACGCGCGTTGCCGGGCGCAGGATCCACGGCTTTCCCATCTCCCTGGCGAAGTCCGGGTCGGGCGGGCCGGAGAGGGAGATGAGCTTGCCGCCGGGCTTCAGGATCCGCAGGGACTTCTTGAGCGCCTCGCTGTCGAGGCTGTGCAGGACCACGTCGTAGTCGTGCAGGATGGCTTCGAAGTCGTCCTTGCGGTAGTCGATCACGATGTCCGCGCCGAGGCGCTCGACCAGGTCGACGTTGGCGGTGCTCGTGGTCGTGGCGACGGTCGCGCCGAGGTGCTTCGCCAGCTGGATCGCGAACGTCCCCACGCCACCGGAACCGGCCTGGATGAAGACCTTCTGTCCCTTTCGCAGGTGGGCGAGTTCGATCAGTGCCTGCCAGGCGGTCAAGCCGACCAGCGGCAGGGAAGCGGCTTCTTCCATCGTGAGGCGCTTCGGCTTCAGGGCCAGGTCGTCTTCGTGGACGGCGATGAACTCGGCGAAGGTGCCGATCCGGTCCTTGTCCGGGCGCGCGTAGACCTCGTCGCCGGGCTTGAACTCGCGCACGCGGGCGCCGGCGCGGACCACGACCCCGGCGACGTCGTCGCCCAGGACGAACGGCGGACGGTAGGGGAGGAAGAGCTTGAACTCCCCGTCCCTGATCTTCGAGTCCAGGGCGTTGACCCCGGCGGCGTGCACCTGGACCAGCACGTCGTGCTCGCCGACGGCGGGCTCCGGCACGTCGCCGGCCCGCAGTGTGTTGCCGTTCTTGCCGTAGCGATCGACGACGAACGCCTTCATCTCAGCCACCCACCTTTAGATTATGATCATACTACAATATGTCTGGGCGGGCTCGGATGCAAGGGTGTGGCCGAACTTGGATTATGATCGTACTAACATGAGGGCATCGAGTGGAGGCGCGTGTGGTCCGGTACGCGAAAGAGCACAAGCAGGCGACGCGGCAGCGGATCATCGAGACGGCCGGGCGCCGGCTCAAGCGCGACGGGATCGACGGTTCCGGGGTCGCCACGCTCATGAAGGACGCGGGCCTGACGAACGGTGCGTTCTACGCCCACTTCGAGTCCAAAGAGGACCTGGTCGCCACCGTGGTCTCCGAGCAGCTGCGCGGCCAGCGCGAGTGGCTCGCCTCGTTCCCGGCCGGCCGCGACGGCGTCGAGCGGATGGTGCGGACGTACCTCTCGCCCGAACACCGCGACAACCCCGAAGAGGGCTGCCCGTCCGCGGCGCTCCTGGACGAGATCAGCCGCTGCGCGGATCCGACGAAGGAGACCTACACCGGCAGTGTGCTGGCTGTGATCGACGACATCGCCGCCCGTCTGGCGCCGCATGACCCGCCGTCGGCGCGCACCAAGACTCTCGGTATCTACGCCCTGATGGTCGGGACCCTGCAGCTCGCTCGCGCCCTGGCCGACCGGCAGCTGTCGGACGACATCCTGGAGCAGGGTGTCCGCAACGCGCTGACCGTGCTGAACGCCGCGTCCGAGGGCTGACCGCCGGGTCGGCCGCATCGCCCGCTCGGGGAGGGGTGCTTGCACCGCTCATAGAATTATGGTCATAATATGAAGCATGACGACGTACCCGGCTGACACCCTCGAGAACCACACCGCCGCGGGTCCTTCCGCGGTCTTCACCTATCGCCGCACCGGTCCGCGGGGTGGCGTGCCGCTGGTCCTGCTGATGCGGTTCCGCGGCACCATCGACTGGTGGGACCCGGAGTTCGTCGACCGGCTCGCCGCGGACCGCGACGTGATCCTGTTCGACAACGTCGGCATCGGGTACACCGGCGGCGAGCCGCGCGACACCGCGGAAGGGTTCGCCGACGGCGCGATCGAGTTCGTCGAGGCCCTCGGGCTGGGGCAGGTCGACCTGCTCGGCTGGTCGCTCGGCGGCATCGTGGCGCAGCTGGTCGCGCTCCGCCGGCCCGGTCTGGTGCGCAAGATCGTCGTCGCGGGCAGCAGCGGGCCGGGTGTCGCGCCCGGTACCCCGGAGATGGGGGAGCGCGTGCTGTCCATCATGGCCAAGCCGAACGCGGACGCCGAAGACCTGCTCTACCTCTTCTACCCGGAAACCGGCCCGGCCCGCGCCGCCGGCCTCGACCACCTCGGGAAGGTCGCCAAGCGCCTGGAGGCAGGCGGTCCCGCGGTCACCGAGGAAGCCGCCCAGGGACAGCTCGCCGCCGTGGCGCGGTTGCTGGCCGTGGAATGGGACCAGCTCAAGGCCCAGCTGCAGGCGATCGGCCGGCCCGTCCTGTACGCCAACGGGATCCACGACGTGATGATCCCGGCCATCGGTTCCTACAAGGCGGTCGAGCAGGTCCCCGACTCCACCCTGGTCCTCTACAGCGACGCCGGGCACGCCTTCCTGTTCCAGCACATCGACGAGTTCGCCGCCCAGGTGAACCTCTTCCTCGGCCACTGAACACCAAGGACAAAACCATGAACAGCAAGCAAGACGTCACATCGTCCTATCAGGACGCGCCGACCCGCACCGTCTCCGCCGGCGGCGTCGACTTCGCCTACCGCGAGCTCGGCCCCAAGACCGGGGTCCCGGTCGTCTTCCTGACCCACCTGGCCGCGGTCCTGGACAACTGGGACCCGCGCGTCGTCGACGGCATCGCCGCGCACCACCGGGTCATCGCCTTCGACAACCGCGGCGTCGGCGCGTCCACCGGCACCACCCCGAAGTCGATCCAGGCGATGGCGGCCGACGCCGTCACCTTCATCCGTGCCCTCGGCCTGACGAAGGTCGACCTCCTCGGCTTCTCGATGGGCGGCATGATCGCCCAGGTGATCGCCCAGACCGAACCGGACCTGGTCCGCAAGCTGATCATCGCCGGCACCGGCCCCGCCGGGGGAGAGGGCATCAAGAACGTCACCAGGATTTCGAACCTCGACACCGTCCGGGCGCTGCTGACGCTGCAGGACCCGAAACAGTTCCTGTTCTTCACCCGGACGGCGAACGGGAAGCGGGCGGGCAAGGAGTTCCTGGCCCGGTTGAAGGAACGCAAGAACAACCGCGACAAGTCGATCGCGCCGAGGGCCTACGTCGCCCAGCTCAAGGCCATCCACCGCTGGGGCCTGGAAAAGCCGTCCGACCTCTCCGTCATCCACCAGCCCGTGCTGGTCGCCAACGGGGACCACGACCGGATGGTGCCGACGAAGAACACGCACGACCTGGCCCGGCGGCTGCCGGACAGCGAACTGGTGATCTACCCCGACGCCGGCCACGGCGGCATCTTCCAGTTCCACGACCGGTTCGTCGCCAAGGCCCTCGAATTCCTCGCCCGATAACAGCCGGCCGCGGTCCGCTGGGCGAAGCTGCCCCGGAGGCCTCGGTCGACGAGGAGCAGAACCTCGCCGAAACCACCGCCACGGAAGAGGCCATAGCGGCGATGCCACAGCTCGCCACCGAACCCTGCACCGATCCGCAGGTAGCCGAGCGGCTGTGCCAAGAGTTCGAAGGACACCTCGCGACCGTGCGGGCCGGGAGCGCGGGCACTGCCGACGACCCGGCCGTGGCCGAGAACGAAGAGGTCCGCCTGTCGGGAGCCGGACGACGGTGCGACGTTCAGGTGAGCCGGACGCCGGTGTGCTCGGCGAGGGCGTCGAGGAGCCGGTCCTGGAAGTCCTCGTCGGCGGCCGCCGGATGCCGGTCGTCGTGCCGCCGGTGGTGCCAGTAGCCGCCGCTTCTGAGCGCTTCCGGATCGTCGCTGGTGGCGAGCCACACCTGCGTCAGCGCCCCTTCGCGCAGATCGTCGGGGGCGCCCGCGCCACCCATCCGGGTCGGGACCCAGCCGGGGTCGACGGCGTTGCTGCGCACCCGCGGCCACCGGCGGGCGACGGCGGCGGCGAGCGCGGTCACCATCAGCTTGCTGTCCGAATAGGACGCTGTGGGGCGGGTCCCTGACCAGTCGAGGCCGGTCAGCTCGGCCCGGCCCCCGCGGTGCATGCCGCTGCTGAGGTAGACCAGGCGTGCGGGCGGGTCGATGAGGGCGGTGAGCAGGTAGGGCGCGACCACGTTGACGGCGAGGATCGTCGGGCCGGTCATGACACCGGCGTTGTGGATCACGGCGTCCAGTAGGCCGAGGTCGTTGACCTGCTCGGCGATGTCCCGTGTCTGCTCGAGGTCGGCGAGATCACCGATGACCACGTCGGCGCCGCGGGCGGCCAGGTCGTCCAGCCGCCCGGTGCCCCGCCCGTGGGCGACGACGTGGTGGCCGCCCGCGAGAAGCTCTTCGGCGGTGATGCGTCCCAGGCCCTGGGTGGCGCCGGTGACCAGGATTCGTGCCATGGGCTCAGCCCATCTCTTCGGCGAAGACCCGGAAACCGCCGCGTTCCGTGTGCATCTCCCAGAGCCGCGAGGCCAGGACGTCGGGGTCCTTCCCGGCGTGGCCACGCGTGATCGCGCCGGGGACGATGAGCTGGCCGACGTGGATGTTCTCGGACGCGAGCGCCTCGTGCAACATCGCCGCAAACGCTCCCTCCCCGGCGAAGGCGATCGAGGTGCCCGCCACCTTGGGGTTGGGGCGCGCGCCGCTGCCGCCGTTGACGAAGAGCACCGTGCCCCGGCCCAGGGCACGCATGCCCGGCAGCACCTGGTGGACCGCCGTCACCGGCCCGTACACGGAGAACTCCAGCGCGCCGGCGAGGTCCGCGGCTGTCGTCTCCAGCAACGGCCGCAGGAACTCCTTCTGCGGTAGCGGGCTGTACTCGAGCACCTCGATCGTGCCCAGCTCCTGGCCGGCGCGGTCGAGTGCGGCGGCCAGGGCTGCACCGTCACGGACGTCGGCGGCGTAGCCGCGTGCGGCGAAACCGTCCGCGGTGAGTTCGGCGGCGAGCCGGCCGACGCGTTCCTGGCTCCGGGAGATCAGGGCGATCGCGAACCCGGCGGTGCCGAAGCGGCGCGCGACCGACGCGCCGAGGCCGCGTCCCGCTCCGACGATGGCGATGGTGGTCAAGGGATGTCCTCTCGGTGGGTTTCAGGCCTATGCGGTCCTCATCGTCCCTTCGCGCCGCGGCGGGGCGCCGCCGAGCGGGGTGGCGTCGAGCGCATGTGGTCTCGCACCGGCGCCAGCAGGCCGGCGAGGGTCTTGACGTCGTCGCGGGAGAGTGGCTCGAACAGCAGGCCGCGGACG
>NZ_NMUL01000020.1 GCF_002234595.1 Amycolatopsis vastitatis | reverse complement strand
TCTACTGCTTCGAATTCGAAGGGGCCGCGCCGAAAGCGGGTCCCGTGCTGGGGCACACTGGCGCCATGTCCCTGTCCGATCTCGGCACCGCGGTCCGCTGGTTGCGCGAACACACCGAGCCCGCCGCCGCCGGACTGCCGGCCGGCGGGCTGCGGAACACCGGGCGGCGGGCTACCCGGCTGACGCGTCGCTCGCCGCGCTCGTCGACGAGCTGCGGACCACCAGCCGTCCGTTCGACACCCTGTGGCGCACCCCGAAAACCGTCTCCTCCTACGGGAACCGGGCCGTGTTCCGGCATCCGGACGGGAACGCCATCGCGCTCGACGGCACCCTGCTGGAGGTGCCCGGAGACGGTCTGATGGCGGTGGTCCTCACGCCGGCCCCGGGCTCGGCCGACGCGGCCCGGCTCGGCGAGGTCGTCCGCGCCGCCGGCGGGCCGGCCGTGGTCAGGGTGGGCCAAACCGGCCCAGGCTGATCGAGCTCGCGGCCACGATCCTGAGGTCCATGTGGATCAAGGGAATCGTCGGCGTGCCCGCACGCCTCTGCGGCCGCGCCGCCGTGCGCCGGTGACCGACGTCACTTGCTTCGAGTTCGAAGCAGCAGTAGCCTGATCCGCAGTTGCTTCGAATTCGAAGCACGTTGAACCCAGCAAAGGTGAGAACCGTGATGAAGGCAGTGCGTTTCCGCGAGTACGGCGAGCCTGGTGTCCTGCGTTACGAGGACGTGGAGCAGCCGGTCCCGGGAGCCGGGCAGGTCCGGATCCGCGTCGCCGCTACGTCGTTCAATTCCGTCGACGGCAACATCCGCGGCGGCTTCATGCGCGGCCCCATCCCGGTGGTGCTGCCGCACACTCCCGGCATCGACGTGGCCGGCACGGTCGACGCGCTGGGGGAGGGCGTCGACGGCCTGCGGGTCGGCGACGAGGTCATCGGGTTCCTGCCGATGGACGGCGACGGCGCCGCCGCGGAGTTCGTCATCGCGCCGGCCGAGGTCCTGACACCGGCACCCGAGAGTGTCCCGCTGGCCGACGCCGCCGCACTGCCGCTGGTCGGGCTGACGGCGTGGCAGGCGTTGTTCGACCACGGCAACCTGCAGCCGGGGCAGCGCGTGCTGATCAACGGTGCCGGTGGCGCGGTCGGCGGGTACGCCGTGCAGCTGGCGAAGGGGGCCGGAGCCCACGTCATCGCCACGGCCAGTCCGCGCAGCGGCGACGCGGTCAAGTCGGCCGGTGCCGACGAGATCGTCGACCACACCACCACCGGGGTGGCCGCGGCGGTGACCGAGCAGGTCGACCTCGCGCTCAACCTCGCACCGGTCGACCCGGCCGAGCTGGCCGCGTTGGTCGCCCTGGTCCGGCCGGGCGGGGCCGTGGTGAACACGACGGTGTGGATGCCCGCTCCCGCCGACGAAGAACGCGGCGTGCGCGGCATCGACCTGTTCGTCCGCAGCGACGCCGGACAGCTGGCGAAGCTGGTGGCGCTGGTCGACCGCGGCGAACTGCGCGTCGACGTCGCCGAGCGGGTACCGCTGCCCGAACTGCCGGCGCTGCACGCACGGGCCGCCGAGGGTGCGGTGCACGGCAAGGTCGTCGTCGTTCCGGCCACGACCTGAGCGCCGGGCGCTCAGGCGGGTGCGATGATGCGCCGAACGCTGTCGCGGAGCAGGGTTCGGCGTTGCTCGTGCAGTTCCGGGGGTTCCCCGTCGCTGGCGGCGTAGACGTTGCTGACCGGTGACCACGCCATCGACATCGCGATGACCATGGCCATCAGGTCGAACGGGTCTCCGGCCCGGACGATGCCCGCGGCCTGGGCGTCCGCGATGGCGCGCAGCTTGGCGTCGTCGAGGCGGCTGCTGTCCTCGACGAGGTGACCGGTCGGGCGTCGCTCCAGGCGCGCCCAGGTGGCCAGCCGGATCAGATCGGGGCGGCGGAGGTACTCGTCGTAGAGGCGGACGGCCCAGCCGGCGAGGTCGGTCGCGTCGATCGGCACCACGGTCATGATCCGTTCCAGTGAGCCGAAGAAAATGGCGTCGAACAGCCCGTCCTTGCTGCCGAAGTAGCCGTAGAGCTGCGCCTTGTTGGTGCGGGCGGCGACCACGATGCGTTCGACGCGTGCCCCGGCGATCCCGTGCTCGGCGAACTCCTGGGTCGCCACCTCTAGGATGCGCTGCCGGGTGGCGGCGCCACGGGAGGTCAGGGGCTTGTCGGCCATGCCGGTCACGATAACAACAGACCAGTCGGTTTGCCGAATCGACGGCGTCCGGCTACGGTCGTAATAGACCGAACAGTCTGTTTGTTGAGGAGTGACCATGCGAAGCACCCTGGGCTGGCAAGCCGGCCGCGCCGGCACCCCGTTGCGGCGGACATCGCTGGAACGCCGGGAACTGCGGGCCGACGACGTCGCCGTGCGCGTGGACTACTGCGGTGTCTGCCACAGCGATCTCCACGCCGTCGATGCCCACACCGGCGCGGCGCCGTTGGTGCCGGGCCACGAGTTCACGGGCGTGGTGACCGACGTCGGGCCCGAGGTCACCCGGTTCGCCGCCGGTGACCCGGTCGCCGTCGGCAACATCGTCGACTCGTGCGGCGTGTGCGCGATGTGCCGGGCCGGGCAGGAGAACTTCTGCCACGAGTTCCCCACCCTGACCTACGCCGGCACCGACCGCCACGACGGAACCACCACGCTGGGCGGGTACTCCCGCGAGTACGTCGTCCGCGACGAATTCGCCTACCCGCTTCCCGCCGGGCTCGACCCCGCGGCCGCCGCTCCGCTGCTGTGCGCGGGGATCACCGTCTGGGAGCCCCTGCGCGCCCTCGGTGTCGGGCCCGGCACCCGAGTCGCCGTGGCCGGGCTCGGCGGCCTCGGACACCTCGCGGTCAAGTTCGCCGTCGCACTCGGGGCGGACACCACGGTCATCAGCCGGTCGGCCGGCAAAGCCGGCGACGCCCGCCGGCTGGGCGGCCACGACCTGATCGCCTCCACGGACGAGCACCGGATGACCGCGGCCCGGGACCGGTTCGACGTCGTCATCGACACCATCGCGGTCCCGCACGACGTCGCCCCGTACCTCAGGCTCGTCGCGCTCGACGGAACCCTCAGCCACCTCGGGCACCTCGGCCCGGTCACGGTGCAGGCGGCAGACCTGTTGGTAGGACGCAAAAAGCTCAGTTCCGCGGGCAGCGGTGGCCGTCCCGCCACCGCCGCCATGCTGGAGTTCTGCGCCCGGCACAACGTCACCGCCGACGTCGAAGTCCTCCCGTCCGCACGCGTCAACGAAGCCCTCGAACGCTTGGAACGCAACGACGTCCGCTACCGGTTCGTCCTCGACATGTCCGACCTGCCGCAGAACCACTGACGGTCAGCTGCGCCTCACGGCAGCGGGCGTTTCGGCGACGCCGTCGGCGGCTGTGAGGCCGAGAGCGGCGAGCAGCAACGCGCAGTCTTCGGCATCCTTCGCCGCCGACGCCACCAGCCGGGCACCGTGGTAGCGCTGGGCGCGGGTGAGCTCGACGGGATCGGACCCGGTCTCTTCGGGCCGTGCCGCGGCGCGCCTCATCGGTGCGGCGACAGACGTGGGGAAGCCGGTCCTCGGGACGTCGCAGTGGTCATCGGTCCTCCGCCGGTATCGGCTGTTTCCGACGGTACCGCCAGGGGCTGGGGCGGGACGCGCGCCGACAGCCGGCGCGGCCGGACTCCGCAGTATAGCCCCGACGGCGCCGCCGCTCGCGCACCTTCGTGCACCGCACCCGCGGTGGCGGAGCTGATCCGGACCTTGTCTTTTCCGAGTCGGCGATCCGGCACGCCGCTCACCGCGGCCGCCGCCCGGTATCCCGGCGACACCGACGCGCGCGACATCCTCGACCGGATCCAGCGTCTGCGCGACGTCGCAGGCCCTGACCGGATCGTCCGGTTCGATGCCCTCAGGTCGTGGCCACCCGGGGGTTGAGCCCACCGCCGAGGACGGAGCGGTGGTGCGGGTATTCCGGTGAGCGGTGCTGGAAGGACAGGATCGCGGGGTTGCGGATCGTGCCGTCCTGGATCTCCACGGCCCGCCGGACGGTTTCGTTTTTGTCCCATGTGGAATGTCCGGAAAGGACATTGCGCAGGTGTGGCAGCAGGGCTTCGCTGATTTCCCAGGTCGCCGAGTTCCACAGGTAGGAGGGGCTGTGGTCGACGGCGTAGTAGGTGATGCCGTCCCCGATCGGGAAGGTCGGCCGGGTGAAGCTCGTCGGCCGGGCCCAGCTGAAGCCCATGCCTTCGTCGCAGGAGACGTCGACGATGAGGCTCCCCGGCGCGAAGGCGGCGAGATCCTCCTCGATGAGGAACGTCAGTGGTGCGCCGGTGTCCTGCAGCACGCAGTTGACGACGATGTCGTGCTCGGCGAGGAACCCGGCCAGTGGTACCCGGCCGTTGCCGGTGATCGCGTGGCTGCGGCGGAGATCTCCCGGGTTGTTCGCGTCGTGGTCGAGGTGCACCATCGTCGCGGAGTGGATCGGCGAGCCGACCGCGCTCAGGCCGCGCGCGGTGAGGACGTCGACGTCGTGGACGCCGTGGGCGTTCAGCGCGGTCACCGAGCCGCGTGCCGTCGCGCCGAAGCCGATCACGACCGCGCGCAGCCGCCGGCCGTAGTCCCCGGTCGACCCGATCAGCTGCAGGGCGTGCAGCACCGAGCAGTAGCCGGCCAGCTCGTTGTTCTTGTGGAAGACGTGCAGGCCGAACGAGCCGTCGCGCCGCCAGTGGTTCATCGCCTCGAAGGCGATCACGGTCAGCCGCCGGTCGATGGCCAGCTGGGTCAGCTCGACGTCCTGCACGCAGTGCGGCCAGCCCCACAGCACCTGGCCGGGCCGCAGCTCGGCGACGTCTTCCCGAAGCGGCTTGGCGAGCAGGACAACATCGCACTCGGCGATCAGCTGCTCGCGCGTGCGCAGCCCCGCGACGGCGGCCGCGAGGCGCTCGTCGGGCACGCCGAAGGGTTCGCCGTAGCCGTGTTCGAGGTAGATGGTCTTCCGGAGATCGGCGTCGATCCGGTCCAGGTGGTGGGGGTGGATCGGCAACCGCCGTTCGTTCTCTTTCCGTGAACGCGCGATGACGCCGAGACTGAGCTGGTGCACGGTGGCCCCTTTGCTAGACCCCAGTCTTAACACACTCAGCGCAGTCGTCGTGTACGCTCGGTGGTGTCCGAGAGCATTTCGTGCGCGAGTGGCCGAACCTGCGCAGTCCTCGGCCCCCATCCGGCCGACCACGGGACACGTCGACGGCCACGTCGTCCGGCTCGAAGGATTCCGGTCACAGGGGTCCGGCACCCTGACCGTGATCGGCTGGGACCGTCACCGGCTGACGATGCTGGTCATTCCGCCGGAAACCAGCCGCGACGCCGCGCAGCACGTCCTCGCGACCGCGGCCGACAAGGACAACACCGACGCCGGTGCGCGCCTGTTCGCCGCCGCCGGGACGACCGAGGGTGGCGTACCGCTGCCCGCCTGAACCACGCCGCTTCCGGTGGCGTCCACGAAAGGATCCCCGATCACCAATTCCACAGTGGACAGTTCGCTGTTCAGTCATCCCGTCGTCGAGCTGCCCCGGCCCGGGGCGCTCACCGCACCCCAGGACTTCCGCTACGGAGGTCTGTTCCGCCAGCCGGCGTACACCCCGGCACCGCCCTCCGACGGTGCGGCCGAACCCCGCCCGGCGAGCACGTGGGCACACGACCCGTCCGGACGCCGCGCCGGCTGGTAGCCGCTCACTCAGTTCTTTCTCTCGCGGGCGAAGTGCGGTTCCGCCGCTTCCAGCCGCGGTACCGAGATGCCCAGCCGTCGTGCTTCGGCCAGGGTGTCCCGGCAGACCTCACGCGGCTCCTCGGCGTCGGGGTCGGTGTGCGTCTCAAGACTCACCCGCAAGGGCGCGACATGAGCGGTCAGCCAGGCGAACGCGGGGGCCGTCAGCCAGGTGGGCGCCCGGAACAACAGCACACCGCCCCGGTGACGTCGCAGGTCGACGCCGCGCGCCTCGAGGAGCGGCAGCAGTTCGCGGCCGGCGAGCAGCCCCTCGCGCAGGTCACCCGTCGCCCCGGCCAGCTTGGACAGGGAACCCCGCCGCAGGCCCTGTGAGTGCAGGCCGGCATTCGACACGAAATGGACCCACAGCCAGCCGCGGAAGTCGGGCTGCTCCTTGAGCCGGAACCCGGCCTCGCGAAACACCTCGCGCACGGCCCGCTCCCGGTCGTTCGGGGGCTGGCCGAGGGTGCCGAAGATGACCGACCGCAGCAGCACTCCACGGAGCACGCCGTCCGCACCGAAACCGCCGCCCGCCTGGGGAAAGCCCCAGGCGATCCGGTCGAGGGGGAGTGCGCCGGCCGCGGCAGGCGGCTCGGCCCAGACGTTGCCGAAGACCAGGACCGTGGCCCGGCCGACCCTCGGGGCCAGGAAGGCCGTCGCCTCCGCGACGCGGTGGTGGGGCACGCTGAGCACGATCAGGTCGAAGTCGTGGTCCGGCTCCAGCGCCTCGCGGTAGCGCGTCGGCCACTTCTCCACGACACGCTGCCCCCACACCCGGCGCCGCATGTCGAACAGGTCGAGGTCCACTGCGTCCCCATACGTCGCCGCGCGGCCCGGGCGGACGTAGAACTCGACGTCATGTCCCGCCTGTTCCAAGGCCCAGCCGTAGATGGTGGCGATCACGCCTCGGCCGAACATGAGGATCTTCAAGTCGCACCTCGTGAGCTATGATGGAAATGGAGGTCATCTCCACTTTCCAAAATATGGAGATCATCTCCATTTGTCAACGCGAGGGAGCACATGACGGCCGACAAGCCGCTGCGGGCCGACGCCCAGCGCAAGCGCGAAGCCCTGCTCGCCACAGCACGGGAGGTCGCCGCCGCCGGCGATTTCTTCGACCTGCGCTTCGATGACTTCGCCAGCCTGGCCGGGGTGGGCACCGGCACGCTGTACCGCCACTTCCCGACCCGGGAGGCGCTGGCCGAGGCGGTCTACCGCGACGAGGTCGCCACGCTGTGCGACTGTGCCCGCCGGCTGCAGGCCACGTTGCCCGCGGAGGAGGCCTTGACGACCTTCCTGCGCGACATGATCGAGTACATCGACGCCCACCGGGGCCTGGCCCGGACGCTGGCCACGCTCATGGCCACCGGTTCGGGCGCGATCGCCGAGGGCAGCCGGGCACTGGAGCAGGCCGTCACCGACCTGGTCGCCGCCGCGGTGAAAGACGGCGCCGTCCGCGACGACGTGGGAGCCGGTGCCGTCATGATGGCCCTGCACGGCATCAGTGCGGCCCACGACCGCCCCGGCTGGCGAGCCGAGGCCGACGGTGTCGTCACCCTCCTGCTGGACGGGCTCCGCCAGTCGCCTCCGGACGGCAAGTCACGTCGGTGAGGTCAGGTGAGAACGGCCTTCCCGGCGTTCGATGCCCGATCTTCGTGCCGCGTCTCAGCGCGTTCGGTGTTCATCGACTGCACCGCGGCACCCACGCTCGAGGCGAACAGGGTCGCGGCGGCGCCGGTGGTGTCGTCGTCGCGGGCGGTGAGCCAGCCGTCGATGAGGCCGTCGATGCCGGCGAGGATCACCGCGGCCCAGTGCCGGAGAACGGCAGGCGGCGTGTCTTTCTGCCACTTGCCGAGCAGTTCGGCGATCAGGTCGAGGTACTGCGTGCGTTCCCAGAGGGCGAGGTCGGTGAGGGCCGGATCGGTCCGGGCGACGACGATCAGCTCGGCCAGGACGAGGAACTGTTTCGGTTCGGCACGCACGCGGGCGAGCTGCCCGTGGATGGCTGTGGACAGCGCTTCGGTCAACCCTTCGCTGCCGGGGTCGAGCTGCCATGCCGTCGAGAGCGCGCGCTCGCTCTCGCGGGTGAGCAAAGCGCGTAGCAGCGCGGCTTTCGAGTCGAAGCAGTAGTGGAAGACCCCGTGCGGGACCCCGGCGCGTTCGGTGATGGCCCGGGTGGTCGCGCCGCTGATCCCGCGGTCGCTCATCACCTCGATCGCCGCGTCCAGGAGCTGTTCGCGGCGTTCGGCGAGGCTTCGGCGCGACGAGACGGGTTCGCGGTCCATGGCTGCACCTTAACACGCACTTGGCCACTTGACTTGGACGTTTGACCAAGTCGCGGGTAGGGTCGACGGCGTCCCCCCGGCAGAGCGGTGAGGAGCCACGATGAGGAAATGGGCGATCTTGGCCGGCGCGATCGTGCTGGAGGTCGCGGCCACGCTGGCTCTCCGGGCGGCGATCGACAACGCCTGGTGGGCGGTGCTGACGGTCGCCGGGTACGCCGGCGCGTTCGTGGCGCTGTCCGCGCTGCTGCGGCTGGGTGCCCCGATCGGCGTCGTCTACGGAACCTGGGCGGCCGCGGGTGTCGCCCTGACCGCGGTCCTCGGCGCGGTGCTGTTCGCCGAGCCGTTCACCCCGCTCATCGGGATCGGCATCGCGGCCGTGATCGCCGGCGTCGTCCTGGTGGAGACCGATCACGGGCGTGAGGTGCGGTCATGACGTGGGTGCTGCTGGCCGGCGCGATCCTGGCGGAGGTGGCGGCGACGCTGTCGCTGCGGGCTTCGGAGGGCTTGAAGAAGAAACGGTGGATCGCGCCCATCGCGGTCTGCTACGTCGGCGCCTTCGGGTTGCTGACGGTCGCTCTGGCGCAAGGCATGCCGGTCGGGATCGCTTACGGCGTCTGGGCGGCCTGCGGCGTCGCGTTGACGGCGATCGGGGCGCGGGTGTTCTTCAAGGACGCCCTGACCAAGCGGATGGCCGCCGGCGTCGGGCTGATCGCCGCGGGCGTGCTGATCATCGAACTCGGCGCGACCGCGCACTGAACGCGGGAGACGCGATGGCCAGGTTGAGGCACGAGACGATCTTGATCGTCGGCGCGTCCTCGGGGATCGGTGCCCAGGTGGCCCGCGATGTCGCGGGCCACGGCAACCGGCTGGTGATCGTCGCCCGGCGGGCGGGGGAGCTCGCGGCGGTGGCGGCCGACGTCCGCGCGGCCGGGAGTCCCTGCCTCGACATCGTCGCCGACGCGCTCGACCCGGCAGCCGCGGCCGCGGTGGTGGCGCGGGCGGTGGCGGAGTTCGGCGCGGTGGACGTCGCGCTGCTCAACGTCGGCCAGGGGCCGGACATGTCCATGGCCGAGGTCGACGTGGCCGACGTCGCCCGGGTGATGTCGGTGAACTACGACGTCACCGTGAACTACCTGGTCCCGCTCATCGCGCAGCTGCGCCGCCAGGGCGGTGGCTTGATCGCCCAGACCAATTCGCTGGCGGGCCTGATGGGCATCCCGCGCCAGGGCCCCTATTCGGCCGCGAAGGCCGCGGTGCGCACCCTGATCGACGCGGCGCGGGTCGAGCTCTCTCCCGAGGGGATCCGGTTCACCTCGCTCTATCCCGGTTTCGTGGCGACCGCACGCGTCAGCACCGACGGACTGCCGAAACCCTTTCAAATCAGCGAAAAACAGGCGGCTCGGCACGTCGTCCGGGCCCTCCGGCGGGAACCCGCCGACGCAGCCTTCCCGTGGCCGACGGCCACGCTGGTCCGCCTCCTGCGCGTGCTGCCCGCGCGCGTTTCCGATGTCCTGCTGCGGAAACTGGCCCGCTAGTGTCGCGCGTCTGAGGTTCGTTGACAGCGGCCCGGGGGATGCGCCCCAATGTGGCGTTGGTTGCGTCTGACGCACCGAACGCCACATTGGG
>NZ_NMUL01000019.1 GCF_002234595.1 Amycolatopsis vastitatis | reverse complement strand
GAACGCCACATTGGGGCGCTCGACCCGAACGCCAAACAACTTGCGACGCGCGACACTAGCCACCGGCGCGGGTTGCTCCGGCTCGCGTCCACCTCCTCCAGACCGAGCGCATCACCGTCCCACGGGAATCATTCCTGCCGAGCCGTCCGCGCGATCAGGATCGCGGCCGGCGTCCTGGGCCGCGGCGGGTCGAGGCGGCCGTCGCTGAGCACGTCGAGGGTGGTCAGCAGCCGGGCGAGGCGAGGTGCGGTGGCTCGTAGTAGAACGTGCTGAGTGTGCTGGCGTTGAGCCGCATTCGGCTGGTCGCCGCCGCCGCGGCGACGGTCCACAGCATCAGCGGATCGAGGTAGCGGGTCATCTGCGGCGGGTACGGCTGCTCTTCGCCCGGATAGGTGCTGTGCATTTCGACGGGCGTGACCAGGCGATCGCCGACCCACAACGTGTCGTAGCCCAGGTCTTCGAGTCCGCGGCAGAACGCACTCAGGCCGGCGGCGCTGCTGATAGCGGGGCCGACGATGGGAATGGCGAAACCAAGCTTCATCGTGAGAACCCTTTCAGCCGGCAAGTTCGGTGACGCCGAGGGCGAAGTCCCAGTTCCCCACGCCGTGGCGGGCGAGGCCCATCGTCAGCACGCCCGCTCCTTCCAGCCAGTACGCCATTTTCAGGTCGCCGACGTCCAGCGGGCGCATCCCGAGGCTCTCGATGAAGGCGGCCACGTCCGCCTTGGCCTGCGCATCGTCGCCGGCGAAGAAGACGGCGGGCCGGCCCTTCTCCAGGACGTGGCGGAAGATCGTGTTGAACCCCTTCACCACGCTGGCATCGGCCGGGGCAACTTTGGCGGCTTCCTGCGCGATCGACGTGTCCTCGCCGTGGGCGAGCCCGTCGGCCGCGGAATTGAAGGGATTGCTGATTTCGACGATGACCTTGCCCGCGAGGGCTTCTCCGTAGTGGGCGACGACCGGAACGACGCGATCGGCCAACAGGGCCACGATGACGATGTCCCCGGCCGGGACGGCACCCCACTCTCCCGTCGTGGCGCTGCCGCCGAGAACCTTGGCCAGCTCGGCGGCTTTGGCCCGGTCGCGGCCCATGACCTCGACGGTGTTGCCGCCCGCCACCGCCAGCGTGCCGATGGTGCGGGCCATGTTCCCGGTGCCGATGATGCTGATGCTGCTCATGAATTGTCCCGTCTTGATCGACGATAGGAAAGGGTGACTGCGCCGCTCAAATCGCCGCGACGCCGCCGTCGACGGCCAGTTCCATCCCGTTCACATAGCTCGAGTCGTCCGAGGCGAGGAACAGCGCGACCGTCGCGATCTCCTCGGGTCGGCCCATCTTTCCCCGCGGGATCTGGGATTCGAACTGCCGCATCGTCTCCTCGTCGAACAATTCCTCCTGTTTCGGCGTGGCGACCTGGCCGGGAGTCAGCACGTTCACCCGGATCCGCCGGTCCTTCAACTCGGCCAGCCACACGCGGGCGTAGGCCTGCTGCACGGCCTTGCTCGCCGCATACACGCTCCACTCGGGATAGCCCTTGAGCGAAGCGTTGGACCCGGTCATGAAGATCGAGCCGCCGTCGTTGAACAGCGGCAGCGCCTTCTGCACCGTGAACAGCGTGCCGCGCGCGTTGAGCCCGAAGGTGGTGTCGAAGTGCTCCTCGGTGATCTCGCCGAGTGCGCGCTGCTCGCCCGTCCCGGCGCTGGTCCACAACACGTCGATCGCGCCCTTTTCCCGCTTGACCGTGTCGAACAACCGGTCCAGGTCCGCCAGGTCGGCCGCGTCGCCTTGCACGCCGGTCACGTTCCGGCCGATCAGCTTGACGGCGTCGTCCACCACTTCCTGCCGCCGGCCAGAGATGAAGACATGCGCTCCTTCGTCGACGAACAGCTGGGCGCCGGCCAACGCCAGGCCACTTGTGCCGCCCGTGATCACCGCGACCTTGCCATCGAGCTTTCCCACGATCACTCCGTTGAGTAGTTATGTACACCGATCTGTGTGCTTAACGTATCGGACGGTCCGCCGGGACGCAAGCTATGTACACCGGTCGGTACCCAACTCGGCTAGACTGGAGGCATGACGGAGTCGGAGAAGGGCCCCCAGGGCCTGCGCCGCGGCAGGGGGGCGCGCGAGCGGATCCTCAGCGCGTCACAACAGCTGTTCCGTGAGCAAGGCATCAACCAGACCGGCATGGACCAGCTCTGCGCGGTGGCCCAGGTGTCGAAGCGCACGGCCTACCAGCACTTCGCCGGCAAAGACGAACTCGTCGCCGAATACCTGCGCCGGTTCGATCCCGACGTCATGCCGGGAGTGTTCGACCGCACCGACCTCACGCCTCGCGAGCGGCTCCTCGCGGCTTTCGACCTGCCCATGACCGTGGCACAGGACGACATCACACCCCTGTGCCCCTTCATCGCGGCGTCCGTCGAAATCCCCGACCCCGACCACCCCGCGCGCCAACGCGCACAGGACTACAAAAAAGCCGTCGCCGCCCGGCTCGCCGAAACCGCACGCGAAGCCGGCGCCACCGACCCCGAACAGCTCGGCGAACAACTGGCGCTGCTCCTCGACGGCGCCTCGGCCCGCAACCGAGCCCTCAACGCCGAAACCTTCCCCACCGCCGCCGCCATCGCCGCCGTCCTCATCGACAACGCCATCCCCGCATCAGCCCGGCGATGAGGGGCCGGCGATGGCATCGCCGCCGAGCTGCCACATTTCGTGATTGCCGCATTCCGCCGTGATCTCGGCCGCCGCCCGAGCCGCGGTGAAGAAGTCGTCGACCACAGGTGAACGGTTTGCCGTCGCCATGGCGAGGCACACCTGGTCCGGCGCCAGATCCGGGACGGGCACGAAGGTGACCTCCGGATGCGTGGAGAAGACGGTCGCCGATCGCGCGAGGAACGAGATGCCGCGGCCGGCGGCGGCGTGCTCGAGCGTTTCGTCCACGCCGCGGACCAGGTATCCGGCGTTGAGGTGCGGGCGCCTGGTGGGCTGCGTGCTCGCGTCGGCGTGCCAAAGCAGCGGTTCGCCTGCCAGGCCGGAAGCCGACCATGATCCGCTGGTCGCCCCGCGCGGCGGCGGTCACCCGGCGGCGGGTCGCGTCGGCCGAGGCCCTGCCCGGCGGCGAAGAGCACACGGGCACCCTGCGGGCTCGCAACATCGTGGAGACCACCGTCGTCGGCCTGGCCGAGCGCGGAGTGCGGTCGTCGATCGTGCGTATCGCCGACATCGCGCACAGCACGACCGATCAAGCCGGCTTCCTCCAGCGGCTGATCGCGCTGGCGAAGGAGAAAGGTGTCGTCGGCTACCCCGGAGACGGCGCCAACCGGTGGAACGCCGTGCACGCCCGCGATGCCGCCGCCGTGTTCCGCTTGGCTTGGGAAAAGGGCCCGGCCGGCAGCTACTGGCACGCGGTCGCGGACGGCGCCATCCCGTTCCGCGACATCGCCGAGGCCATCGGCAGCCGGCTCGGCCTGCCCGTCGTGAGCATCCCCGCCGACGCCGCGCAGCCCGGCCTGCTCGACGGCCACTACTTCCCGGCCGGCTGAGGAATGGCTTCACGAGACAGGTTTACCGCCAATCCTTGACCCCCGTGACCCGCGTCACGTAACTTCCCGACTGTCTTGAATCGTTTCAAGTCGCGTGGGAAGAGGTCACCATGGCCGAGAACGATCCGATGCTCCGTCCGATCGGCGGTGAGTTCGAACTGTCCCGGCGGCGCGTGCTCACGCTCGTTTCCGCAGCGGCCGTCGCCGGGACGGCCGGCGGGTGGCCGATCGCCTACGCCGCGCCCGGTACCGCCGATCCCGCGCGGCGGTTCGCGGACCCGCGCCCGGATTCGCGGCCCACCGTGCTGTGGTTCTGGAACGGCGCCGTCACCACCGCCCTCGTCGCCGCGGGGCTGGCGGATCTTCGGGACAAAGGCATCCACGAGGTGCTGGTGTTCCCGTTCGACACGGCGGCGCTGCGCCCCGCGTTCTTCACCGAGGACTGGTTCGCGCTCATCAAGTTCACCCTGCGCGAGGCCCAGCGGCACGGGATGCACCTGTGGCTGTTCAACGACGACTATTTCCCCAGCGGCCGCGCGGGCGGGCTCGTCGTCGACGGCGGGAAGGTCGGCGACCGGGTCTACCGGCCGCGGCCGGACCTGCGGCTCAAGGGCGTGGGGCACCAGGTGCTGACCGTCGCGGGCGGGGTTCCGGTGTCGCTGGTCAGCCGCGGGCTCTCGGTGTCCGGCGGCCGGCTGCTGGTCGACGCCGGTGCCCGCGACGGCGTGACGCTGCTGCACGACGGCGCGCAATGGCAGGACTACGACGTCGTGGCGAAGGTCCGCGTCGAGCGCGCCACGGCCGGGCTCATGGTGCGCAGTGCCGACGAGGGCAACGGCGTCCTCGCCGACCTGCGCGCGGACGGTGCCGTCGACGTCTGGCAGCAGACCGGCGGCGCGTTCAGCCTGGTCCGCAGCGGATCGCCGGTGCCGGGATTCAACCCGGCCGCGGATCACGAGCTGGTGGTGCGCGTCCGGGGAACGGTGCTGACGGTGTCGCTCGACGGCGCCGCCCAGGCCCCGGCCGAGCTGCGGTACGCCACCGGCCGCGTCGGCGTGCGCGCGGTCGCGAGCCAGCGGTCATCGTGGGACAGCCTGAGTGTGCGCGATCCGGACGGCCGCGTGCTGTATGCGGAGACGTTCGACGACGTGGTCGCGCTCGATGCCTTCGACTTGCCCGCGACCGGCGTCCCGTTGGTCGCCGCGGCCGCCCGGCCGGAGTTTTCGGCCGGCCCCGGCTCGTTGGTGGACCTGACCGCGCAGGCCCGCGCGGGCGGCACGTGGACACCGCCCGCCGGGAGCTGGCGGCTGGACCTGTTCACCGTCCGCCCGTTGAGCACCCCCACCGGCACCGGCCGCGCCTACCTCGACCTGCTCGACGACGAGGCGGTGCGGCTGTTCGTCGACGCCGTGCCGGGGGAGTACCTGCGGCGGTTCCCGTGGGCGGCGGGCTCGGTCCTGCGCGGCTTCGCCGACGACGAGCCTTTCCTCGCCTCGGCCGACGGGCCGTTCGACACCGTGCCCTGGTCGTCCACATTGGACGCGGAACTGCGCCGGGCCGGGGTGGCACCGGGGATCGCGTTGACCGCGGTGCACGACGACCTCGGTGCGGACGGCCTGCGGCTGCGCGGGATCTTCTGGCGCGCGGTGAGCAACCGGTTCGCCGCCGCGTACTACCGGACCCAGGGGCAGTGGATGGCCGAGCACGGCCTGAAGATGATTTCGAACCCGCTGTGGGACGAATACGGGCCAGGGGAGCAGCTGCGCAGCTCCGGCAACCTGAACACCGCCAACCAGTGGGCGCAGGTGCCGGGCACGGACCTGATCTTCGACCACTACCAGCGCGGCTACCACCGCACGCTGTCACGGTGGCCGGCGAGCACCGCGCACCAGCTCGGGCTGGAGCGGGTCTACCTGGAGGCGATGGGCGGCACCGGCTGGCAGGTCACGCCCGCCTTCGTCCGCGAGGTGATCGGCGCGTTCGCGGTGCGCGGCGTGAACCACACGCTGCTGCACGCGCGGTTCAGCGACGAGAACCAGATCGTGTACCCGCCGCCGTTCCAGCCGGTCAACCCGTGGTGGGCGGTGTCGGCGCCGCTGAACGACTGGATCGGCAGGCTGATGGAAGCGTGCCGGATGCCGGCCAAGGCCCGCACCGCGCTGCTCCAGCCGCAACGCGCGACCGAGTCCACACAGGACACTCCGGCGATGGCCGAGCTGGACACCGCGTTCCTCACCGCGGCGCACGCGCTGGAAGACGTCCAGGTCGATTTCGACTTCCTCGACGAAGGAGCGCTCGACGCGGACCCCGCCCTGGTGACGCACGCGCGGCCGGCCGGGCGGCGGCTGGTCGTCGGGCAACAGGCCTACGGGATCGTGGTGGTCCCCCGGACGCCGATCCTCGCACTCGGGTCGGTGCGAACGCTGATCCGGTTCGCCCGTGGCGGAGGCACGGTGATCGTCGTCGGCGAGCCGGGGCGCGAGGCCGGGGGAGACGATGCCGGCCTGCGTGGCGCGCTGGTCGAGCTGTTCTCCGTCCGCTCGGTGGTCCGGGCGGCCGATCCGGTGGCCGCTGCGGCCGCGGCCACCGGCGCGGGAGGTGCGGCGGCGGTGCTGGAGCCACACCACGACGACGTCCGGGTGCTGCGTCTCGAAGGCGACGGCCGTGCGACGTTCGTCGTGCTCAACGAGCGCGCGGACGTCGTGGCGGTGACAGCGACGTTCCCGGTGTCCGGGGTGCCCGAGGTGTGGGATCCCGACACGGGAACCGTGACACCCGCGGGCGTGTGGCGGCGGGTGCGGTCCGGGGGTACCGCCGTGGAGCTGCGGCTCGAGCCGAAAGCGACGCTGCTGGTGGTGTTCCGCGCGGGACGGGAACCCGCGCACGCCGTGTCCGCGTCGGCGCCGGTCGAAAGCGTGCGCGTCGACGCCCGCGCCGCGACCGCCACGGTGCGGGTGGCCGGGCCGGGCGAGGTCACGGTCACCGCGGTCGACGGTGGGTGTTCGTACACCGGCACGGCGGCGGTTTCCGATCCGCTCGCGGTAGTTCCGCTCGGCGGCGGCTGGGCGTTCCACTTCGATCGCGAGGGCGCGCCGGTGGTCACGCGCGCGCTCGGTTCCTGGACAGAGCTGGACCCGGCGTATTCCGGATCTGCCTGGTACGAAAGGGAATTCGTCCTCGACGCGGCGCTCCTGCCCGGCCGGTCGTGGAGCCTCGACCTCGGGGAAGTCCGCGAAGTGGCCGAGATCGAAGTCAACGGGCGGAAAGCCGGATCCCGGCTCTGGTCGCCGTACCGGGTCGACGTGACGGCGGTGGTGCGGCCCGGCCGCAACCGGGTGCGGGTGCGGGTCACCAACACCGGCGCCAACGCGCGCGGCCAGGCGCTCGGCTCCGGGCTGCTCGGCCCCGTCACGCTGCGGCCGGAACGCCTCGTCGACGTCACCCTGGCCCGCTCGGCGTCGAGCTCCTGAAGATCAGGGAGCGGTTGCCGTCAGGGCGGTGAGTGCGTCGTCGATCTCGAGGTCGATCAGCCGCTGCGCCTCGATGGTGCGGTTGTCGAAGATTCCGGTGAGTTCGAGGCTGACGATCCCGTGGATGCGGGTCCAGATCCGGATGGCGGCGGTGGCGGCGCGGGGCGTGGTGTCCGGCCGCTCTTGGGAACGTGCCCAGTGGCGCAGCTGCTCGTCGAGGGCCCGGTCGCCGGTCTTGCTCTCGGCGGGAGCCGTGTCCTGGACGGCGGCCAGCAGGTCGATGAGCAGGGCCATCGCCTGGTCCAGCGGGGTCGGCCCGGCCGCCTGGCCGGGGGCGTCGTCGGCGCGTTCGGCGAAGAGCATCCCGTAGCGGCGCCGGTGGCTGAGTGCCCAGTCGCGGTAGGCGGCGACCACGAGCCGTACCCGCGCGCGCGGTGCCCGCCTGCTGCCCTCGACCGCTTCCCGCATCGCCGTGGCGAGCTGCTGGTAGGACAAGGTGACCAGGTGGGCGATCAGCGCGTCCCGTGACGCGAAGTAGCGGTAGACCGCCGGCGCGGACATCGCCATGCTGCGGGCCAGCGCCGCGATCGTCAGCGCGTGCACGCCGTCGGCGTCGATGATCGCGAACGACGAGTCCTCGATCTCCTGGAACGTCTGGGCCCGCAGACGCTCACGCCGGCTCACCGACGGTGGCTCGTTGCTCATCGTCGCATCGTAATGGGTCGTAGCGATGTGGACGGGGAGGTCGCTCCGCTATGGGGCGTCACGCTGTGGCCCCGTAGCGGGGCCGCAGGGCGTCCAGCATGGCCTCGACTTCGGTCCGGTAGAGCAACGCGGCGTCGACGCCGGTGGCTGCCAAGTGCCGGCCCAGCTCAAGGCTGATCAGGCCGTGCAGCCGGCTCCACCAGATCAGCCCGAAGTGCCGCACCGCGGCCGGGGTCCGGTGCTGGTTGCCTTGCCGGCCGCGGAGCTGCTTGTCCAGTGCGGGCGGGAGTGCCCGGGCGGGCTCGCCGGCTTCGGCCACGACGCCCAGGAACACGTCCATGCACCGCTGCGCGGCGGTCGCGATGCGGTCGGCGGCGTGCTCACGGGCGGAGCCGTAGGTGGTCTCGTACGCGAGGTGGTAGGCGTGCGGCCGGGCCAGTGCCCAGTCGCGGTAGGCGTGGGCGACCGCCGTGACCCGGGACGCGGCGGACACCTTCCGGCCGGCGGCGGCTTCGAGGGCGTCGGCCAGCGTGAGGTGGACGTCGACAGCCAGGTCGGCCAGTAGTTCGTCGCGGCAGGCGAAGTAGCGGTACAGCGCCGGCGCGGACATGGCCATGCTCCGCGCGATCGCGTTGAGCGACACCGTCTCCGCGCCGCTCGCGCACAGCTGGGCCATGGCGGCGGCCTTGATCTCCGCCACGGTCTGGCGCCGGTAGCGCTCGCGCCGGGTCGGCTCCTGCTCGGCCATCGTGGACACCTCATTTCACGCTATGGGTTGACGCAGTATGACATGTCGATGCATAGTTACGACCATTAACTGAGCGACGAGGAGTCGCACTGGACCGAGGAGCCGGCCATGACCGAGACGAGCATCCCCACCGTGACCGCGACCGAAGTGGTGCTGCCGGGCAAGGTCGAACCGTCCGGGCTGCAGGTGGTCCGGCGCTCGCTGCCGGGGCCTGCGGCCGGCCAGGCTCTGGTGCGCGTCGAAGCGACCGCCGTGTCCTTCGCCGAGAGCGCGATGCGCCGGGGCCGCTACTACGGCCAGCCCGCGTTCCCGTTCGTGCCCGGCTACGACCTCGTCGGGGTCGTCGAGTCGGCCGGCCCGGACGTGGACCGCGCGCTGATCGGCAGGCGGTTCGCCGCGCTGACCAAGACCGGCGCCTGGGCCACGGCCGTCCTGCTGCCGGCCGCCGACCTGGTCGAGGTGCCGGAAGGCGTGAGCGCGGAGGAGGCGGAGACGCTGACGGTCAACGGGCTGACGGCCTACCAGATGCTCCACCACGTCGCGAAGGTGCGCGCCGGGCAGACCGTGCTCGTGCTGGGCGTCGCCGGTGGCGTCGGAACCCTGCTGGCCCAGCTCGCCCGCCACACCGGTGCCCGGGTGATCGGCACGGCGAGCCCCCGGCACCACGAGGCGCTACGCGCACTGGGCGTCGAGCCGGTCGACTACCGGGATCCCGACGTCTCCGCCCGGGTCCGCGAACTGGCTCCCGATGGCGTGGACGCGGTGTTCGACCACCTCGGCGGGGCGAGCATCTCCCGCTCCTACCGGTTGCTCACCAAGACCGGAACCCTGGTCTGCTACAGCATCGCGAGCAAGCTCGACGACCGGACACCCGTGTTGCTCAGCTTCCTGAACGTGCTGACGAAGCTGGCGTTCTGGAACTCCCTGCCCACCCGCAAGCACGCGAGCTTCTTCGACGTGTGGTCGGGCGCGGGCAAGCCGGATTCGGCGAAGCGCGAGGCGTTCCGCACCCGGATCCGCACGGACCTCACCCACGTCTTCGGTCTCCTGCGCGACGGGGTGCTGACGGCGAAGATCGCCGCCCGCTATCCGCTGACCGAGGTGGCGGCGGCCATGGAACTCTCCGAGTCCTCCGCGCGAACCGCCTTGGGAAAGATCGTGCTGGTGCCGTAAGCGGATTTGCCGCACTCGCTGATGACTGGGGCGTTCGTCGCCCAGGGTCTGTTGCTCGCCTGCGCCGTCCTGCTCGGCGCTCGCGCGAAGAGCCTTTCCCCTCTGCTCCAAGGAGTCCGGCACCGTGAAGATCACCATCACCGGCGCGTCCGGTCTCATCGGCGGCAAGCTCGCCGCCCGCCTCCGGGAGCGCGGCGACGAGGTGACCGTGCTTTCCCGCTCCGCGAGCACCGACCGCTCGACGTGGCAGTGGGACCCGCTCACCGGACCCGCCCCGCTCGGCGCGCTCGCCGGCCGGGACGCCGTGGTGCACCTGGCCGGCGAACCCCTCGGCCGGCGGCTGACCGACGAGGTCAAGGACCGCGTCCGGCGCTCGCGCGTGACCGGCACCCGCAACCTGGTCGAAGGCCTGCGTGCCACCGCGGAAGCGGACCGGCCCCGGGTCCTCGTCTCCAGCTCGGGTGTCTCCTACTACGGTCCGCGCGGCGTCGAGGAGATCACCGAGGACGCGCCGCCGGGTACCACGTTCCTGGCCAAGGTTTCCCTCCAATGGGAGGACGAAGCGGCCAGGGCGGCCGGGTTCGGTGTCCGGGTGGTGCGGATGCGCACCGGTGTCGTTCTCGATGCCGCGGGCGGCACGCTGAAATCGCTGCTCGCGACCTACCGGATCGGGCTGGGCGGCCCGATCGCGGGAGGTGCGTTCGTCGTGCCGTGGATTCACGTCGACGACATCGTCGGCCTGTACGTCAAGGCGATCGACGACCCGTCGTGGCGCGGCGCCTACAACGGCACCGCTCCCGAACCTGTCACCCAGCGGGCGTTCTCCAAGGCGCTGGGCCGGGCGCTGCACCGCCCCGCCGTCCTGCCGACGCCGGGCTTCGCCCTCAGGATGGCGCTCGGCGAGATGGCGGGCATGGTCACCACCGGCCAGCGCGCCGTGCCCCGCC
Organism: Amycolatopsis vastitatis; assembly: GCF_002234595.1. Taxonomy (GTDB): domain Bacteria; phylum Actinomycetota; class Actinomycetes; order Mycobacteriales; family Pseudonocardiaceae; genus Amycolatopsis; species Amycolatopsis vastitatis. The sequence goes on along the minus strand of NZ_NMUL01000019.1, from coordinate 27,593 downwards.
GCGCGCTCGAGGGCGGCTACCACTACACGCACCCGCGGCTGGACGCGGCGCTGGCCGCCGCATTGCGCTGATCCGGCCCGTAGCGAGCACGGCTGCCAAGAACCTCAGGAGGTGAGGAAGTCCAGGAGCGGCCGGTCGACCTCAGGCAACTCGGGCGGCTCGAGGCACCGCACGCCTTCCGGTCCTGACCTTCGGCGCGAAGCCAGCCGGAGGGTGGTCGCGCAACGCTGGTTGCGCTCCGGGCAGCTCAGGTGAGGCGGGCGGCAGGCGGTGGCTTGGGACGGGCTTCCCAGCCGAGGTGGGCGGACACCTTCGCCGCCGCCTTCGCGGTGACCCGGCCCGCGGTGTCGAGGCGTTCGCCGAGCCGTTCGGCGGGGGCGGAGATGTTCAGCGCCGCGACGACCCGGCCGCGGAAGTCGCGGATCGGCGCCGAGACCCCGACCAGGCCTTCCTCGAACTCCTCGCGGACCCGGGCGTAGCCGTCCCGGCGGGCCTGCTGGATCTTCGCCCACAGTTCGGGCAGTGAGTGCACTTCGGACAGTGGCCGGTCGTCGGCCAGGGCCGGGAAACGGACGTAAAGCTCGTCGGGGGTGGCGTCGAGCAGCAGGACTCGGCCGGCCGACGTGCAGTGGGCCGGCACTCCGCGCCCCTCCCAGCCGTGCACGCGGAAGGAGTGCCCGGACACCGACAGCAGCGTGAGCACCTCCTGGTCGCGCAGGACGCAGAGGTGGCTGGTTTCCTCGAGCTCCGCCGACAGCTCCCGCATCACCGGCTCGGCGGTCCGGGCCAGCCGGTCCTCGACCGTCCGGGCGACCAAGGAGAACAGCCGCCAGCCCAGCCGGTAGCCCAGGGTGTCCGGGTCGCGTTCGACGATGCCTTCCTCGGCGAGGGCCTTGAGGGCCCGCGAGACCTGGCTCTTCTCCCGGCCGGTGAGCTGGGCGAGACGGACGACACCCAGTTCGCCGGCGCGCTGCGCCTCGGGGGAGGCGAGCGCCTCCAGCAGGTCCAGGTCACGGCGGAGGCCGTGCCCCTGGTGCCGGGCCGCGTCGTCCGGGAGTGTCATGTCCCCGAAATTAGCAACCGTCCGCGAGAGCGCGAGTTGGCGCCAGCGCAACCCGCGTTGCAATGTCCGGCCCGATCTTGCCCGCGGTTTCCGCCCGCTCCTACCGTCGATCGCACCGCACCCCCCATCGACCTGGAGCACCCATGACTTTCGCGTCCACCGCACTCATCGGCGAGGCCTTCGTCGGCGAGGGCGCCAACGCCGCCCACACGAACATCGTGCTGGGCCGCCGGGGCGGTCCGGTGGAGACGGCGTGGGCGACCGCGCCGGCGACGCCGAGCGCGGGTCACGTGCCCTTCGTGACCGTGCTGCGCCCGTCCGTGCCGGTGCAGCCGCCGACGTTGTTCGTGCCCAAGGCCGCGGCCGGGACCGACCTGCACCAGCGGGCCACCTGGGGCGCCGCGCAGGCCGGGCTCGCCCAGGGCGTGGCCGACGCCGTCGAGGCCGGGGACCTGCCCCCGGCCGCGGTGCTGGGCACGCCGCACGTCGCCGACGTCCTCGACGCCGCCCGGGCCGGCGCGGCCAACCCCTTCTACACGCCCCCGAGGGAAGTGCTGGACCGCACCGAGCCGGCGGTGGCCCGATGAAGATCACCGCCATCACCCTCGACCGGCTGCGGCTGGAGCTGGACCCGCCGCTCGCCGCCGCCTGGGACCCGGAACCGCGGCGGCACTTCGACGCCACGATCGTGCGGGTGCACACCGACGACGGGATCACCGGCATCGGCTCCGGCGACACCATGGCCGGCTTCGAGGCGGTCGAGCACCTGTTCCTGGGCGAAGACCCCCTGGATATCTTCCGGCACGTCAGGGCCATTGAGACCGCCAACTTCCACGGCGGGCGCTACTGGCCGCTCGAAGCCGCGCTCTGGGACGTCATCGGCCAGGTCGCGGGCCTGCCGGTGGCGACGCTGTTCGGCAACTCCGCTCGCTCGTTGCCCGCGTATGCCTCTTCGGCCGAGCTGAAGCCGCCGGCCGAACGCGTGGAGACGGCCCTGCGGGCCCGCGAAGCCGGGTTTCGCGCGATGAAGATCCGGATCGACCGCGATCGCGTGAACGAGGGCGTCGCCACCGTGGCCGCGGTCCGTGACGCCCTCGGCCCGGACTTCGCCATCATGGTCGACCTCAACCAGTCCTGGCGGATGGCCGGCGACACCGCACCCGCATCGGACCTGGCGAAGACCCGCAAGCTGGTGCGCCGGCTGGCCGAGCTGGACGTGTTCTGGGTCGAAGAACCATTGCCGTATAACGACATAGACGGCTTCACAACGCTCCGCGCGGAAAACCCCGGCGTGCGGATCGCGGCGGGGGAGATGCACCACTCCGTGCCGGAGCTGCTGCGCTACCTCGAAGAGGACGTGCTCGACGTCTACCAGATGGACGTGGTGCTGGCGGTCGGCATGCACCGCGCCCGGACGCTGGCCGAGCTCGCCCAGCTCAAGCACCGCGCGTTCACCCCGCACAGCTGGACCAACGGCATCGGCGTGCTGGCCAACCTGCACGTCTCGGCCGGGGTCGGTGGCGGCCCGTTCTTCGAATTCCCTTGGGACCCGCCCGGGTGGACCCCCGAACGCCGCGACTTCATGCTGGCCGAGCCGCTGATGATCAACACGGACGGCGAACTCGAGGTGCCGCGGCGCCCGGGCCTGGGCGTCCAACTCGACGAAAAGGCGGTGCAGCGGTGGCGGATCTGACCCACCAGGACTGGCTCGCGGCGGCGGTGCGGCTGACGCCCGAGACCCGGCCGTTCATCGGCGGCCGGTACGTGGAGTCCACTTCGGACGAAACGTTCCCGAGTGTTTCTCCCCGCGACGGCCGCGTGCTCGCGCAGATCCCGGCGGGCAGCGCCGAGGACGTCGACCGTGCCGTGCGGGCGGCGCGCGAGTCCTTCGAGGACGGACGCTGGCGAGACCTGCCGCCGCGGGAGCGCAAGCGGATCCTGCTGCGCTGGGCCGACGCGATCACCGCCTGCGCCGCGGAGCTGGCCCTGCTCGACACCCTCGAAATGGGCAAGCCGATCAGCGAGGCCCACCGCGTCGACGTCGCCAAGACCGCCGAGACGATCGCCTGGTACGCCGAGACGATCGACAAGACCTACGACGAGCTCGCGCCGACGCCGGGTGACGCGCTGGCGTGGATCACGCGCGAGCCCCTCGGCGTCGTCGGCGCGGTCGTGCCGTGGAACTACGCCCTGCTCATCGCGTCCTGGAAGCTCGGCCCGGCACTGGCCACCGGCAACTCGGTGGTGCTCAAGCCCGCCGAGCAGACGTCACTGGCCGCGCTGCTGCTGGCCCGGCTGGCGAGCGAGGCCGGACTGCCGGACGGCGTGCTCAACGTCGTCCCCGGCCGCGGCGAAGTCGTCGGGCAGGCCCTCGGCCGGCATCCCGGCGTGGACAAGATCGCCTTCACCGGCTCCGCCGAAGTCGCCCGGCTGTTCCAGGTCTACGCCGGGGAGTCCAACGGCAAGCAGGTCGCGGTCGAGGCCGGCGGCAAGTCGCCGCAGCTGATCCTGCCGGACGCGGACCTGTCCGCCGCGGCGTCGGCGGTGGCGTGGGGAATCTTCTACAACGCCGGACAGACGTGCAACGCGGGCTCTCGGGTGATCGTGCCCGCCGCGCTGAAGGACGATCTGCTCGCCGAACTCGTGAAGACCACCGGAGAGACGTTCCGGCCCGGCGACCCGCTCGACCCGGCGACCGCGTTCGGCCCGCTCGTCGACGAGGTCCAGCTCGGCCGCGTCCTGGGCTACCTCGACACCGCCCGCGCCGAAGGCGGGAAGATCGTCCTCGGCGGCGGCCACGACGGCCTGGCGCTGGAACCGACCATTGTGGACGATGTCCGGCCCGGAACGACGATCGAGCGCGAAGAGGTCTTCGGCCCGGTGCTGTCCGTGCTGACTTACGACGGTTCGCCGGAGGAAGGTATCCGGCTGGCCAACGACACGGACTTCGGCCTGGTCGCGTCGGTTTGGACCCGTGACGTCACGACGGCCCACCGGGTCGCGAAGCGGCTGCGCGCCGGCACGGTGTGGATCAACACCTTCGACGCCAGTGACGTGATCACGCCGTTCGGCGGCTTCAAGGCCACGGGTGCGGGCCGCGACAAGTCGTTGCACGCCCTCGACGCCTACACCGCCCTCAAGACCACCTGGCTCAACCTTCCGGAGACGTGACATGAAGATCGGTTTCATCGGCCTCGGCAACATGGGCCGCCCGATGGCCCGGCACCTGATCCTGGCCGTCCACGACGTCACCGTGCACGACGTCCGCGCCGAGGCGGGGCTGGACCACCTCAACCCGGGCGCCCGGTGGGTGGACAGCCCCGCCGGCCCGGCGGCGTCGAACTTCCTCGAGAACGACGTGCTGTCCGTGCTGGCGGACGGCGACTACGACGACTCGTTCGCGATGGTGCTGGCGTGCAAGGACCTCGGCCTGGCCGTCGACCTCGCCGGGGAAATGAGCCCGGTCCGCCTCTGCGAAACGTGGGCGGGCCAGGACTTCCGGCTGTCGCTGCCCACCGTCCCGGCCGTCTGAGGGAGACCAGCATGCGCCTGTCCGTCGAGCCGACCGGCCGCACCGAATACGGTCCCGGCGTCCTCGCCGAGCTGCCCGGCTTCGTCGACAGCCTGGGCCACAGCCGGGTCTTCGTGGTCACCGACCGGGGGCTGCGGGCCACGGGGATCGTCGAGCGCGTCGAGAAGATCCTGGCCGTCGCGGGGATCGAGCACGCGGTTCACGAGGACATCGGCCCGAACCCGTCAACGGCGGAACTCGACCGCGGCGCCGCACGGCTGCGCGCGTTCGGCACCGCGACCGTGCTCGCCCTCGGCGGCGGCTCGGCACTGGACGCCGCGAAGGGCATCTCCCTGCTCGCCGGGAACCCGGGCGCCGCTGCCGCGGACGCGGACCGGTTGTGGGACGCCTCTGATGGGCTGCCGCTGATCGCCGTCCCGACGACGGCAGGCACCGGTGCGGAAACCAACGGGTTCGGCGTCACCGAAGACGTCTGCGCGCGCCGGAAGGTCTACATCGGACATCCCTCGGTCAAGCCGCGGATCGCCGTGCTGGACCCGGAGCTCACCCTCGGGCTGCCCGCCCGGATCACCGCCGCGACCGGCCTGGACGCCTTGGTCCACGGGATCGAATCGCTGGCCTCGCGGGGATCCACACCGTTCTCGGCGGCCTACGCCGCACAGGCGGCCGGCCTGGTCGGACGGTGGCTGCCGGTCGCCTACCGCGACGGCGACGACCTGGAGGCGCGGTCCGGGCTGATGCTCGGCGCGCACCTGGCCGGGCACGCCCTCACGTTGTCCGGTCTCGGCCTGGTCCACGGCATCGGCCACGCGCTGACCGCGCACACAGGCACACCGCACGGTGTCGCCCTGGCCGCGGTGCTGGAGGAGGTCATGGTGTTCAGCGCGGCGGCCGCGACGGAGGCGTACGAGGCGACGGCTCGCGCGCTGCACGTCACACCGCCTTGGCCCGGCGCGGCGATCGAGGCGGTCCGGGAGATCTCGGACGCGATCGAGATCAAGCGGCCGTTGCGCGAACTCGGCGTCACCCGCGAGGACGTCCCGGGGATAGCGGCGGACGCGGTCGCCGACGCCGTCACCGAGAACGCTCCGCGCCTGCCGTCGGAAGCGGAGGTCACCGAACTGCTTCGTTCGGTCTACTGACAGCTCGACGGTGTGGGCCGGAGGCCGTCCATCAGGAGGTTCAGCAGGCGACCGGCCTTGGCTTCGTGCTCGGGCCGGGGGGCGACGGTGAAGATGCCGATGAGGGCGGCGGCGATGTCTTCGGCGGTCACGTCGGAGCGGAGGTCGCCCGCCGCCCGGCCGGCGTCGAGGATCGTGCTGATGGCGGCCAGCAGCTCGGTCCGGGTCTGCGCGTGGGCGATCTCGCCGGACTCGATCATCGCGAGCAGCGTGTCGAGCATGCCGTTCTTGGTCGCGATCCAGTCCCCGAACAAGTCCATCCAGCGCCGCATCGCCGCGGCCGGGGCGAGCCGGCCGAGCAGTTCGCGGGCTCCGGTGGTCAGCCGCACGACCTGGTCCCGGTAGACCGCGTCGACCAGTGACTCGCGGGTCGGGAAGTGCCGGTAGAGCGTGGCGATGCCGACCCCGGCTTCGCGGGCGATCGCGCGCATCGACGGCTCGTCGTCGGCCGAGCCGAACACGCGGGTCGCCACCGCGAGCAGCTGGTCGCGGTTGCGGGCCGCGTCCGCCCGCGGCGGGCGCCTCTCTGTCTCGGTCAAAGCGGAACACGCTCCGGTTGTGTTAGGGTCATCAGGTAAGCGGAGCATAGTCCGTTTCGATGCGGCAAGGAGACACGCGTCCATGCAGGAACTGAGGAGCAGGGCCGTCCGGCTCGAGGCGTTCGGCGGCCCGGACGCCCTGGACGTCCGGGAGATTCCGGCACCCCAGGCCGGCCCGGGCCAGGTCCGGGTGCGGGTCACCGCGGCCGGACTGAACCCGATGGACTGGATCATGACCGCCGACGCGGACACCGCCGCCCGGTTCGGCTTGAGCCTCCCGGCGGGGTTCGGGACCGACTACGCGGGAGTGGTCGACCAGGTCGGTGCCGGGGTGACCGGCTTCGCGCCGGGCGACCGGGTGTTCGGGGGTGCCCTGTCCCGCGCGGTCGCCGGCTTCGTGGTGGTCGACGCCGCGGGGGAGACCGCGGCGAACGAGGTCCACCACACGCCCGACGGCGTCGACGACCGCACGGCCGCCACCCTCACGGTCGCGGGTCGCACGGCGTCCGCCGCCCTCGCCGCGGTGGGCCCCGGCCCGGGGGACACGGTGCTGATCGGCGGCGCGGCGGGCGGGGTCGGGGTGTTCGCCGTCCAGCTGGCCCGGATCGCCGGAGCGCGCGTGATCGGGACGGGGTCGGCGGCCTCGGCCGATCACCTGCGTGATCTGGGAGCCGAGCCGGTCGCCTACGGCGACGGCCTGGCCGACCGGGTCCGAGCCCTCGCTCCCGGCGGCGTCACCGCTGCCATGGACCTGTACGGGGTGGAGACAGTGCACGTCGCAAGGGAACTCGGCGTCCCGGACAGCCGCATCTGCAGCATCGCCGCGCAGGTCGACGGCGTGACGGGGGCCAACGGAGCGAACGCTGCTGCCGGTGCCCTGGAAGAGATCGCCCGCCTGGTCGCGACGGGCCGGCTGCGGGTGCCGATCGCGGCGAGCTTCCCGATCGAGCAGATCCGCCGCGCGGCCGAGCTCCAGGCCGGCCGGCACGTGCGGGGCAAGGTCGTCATCGACCTCCAGCTCAGGTCCGCCGCGACGACCGCGAGGTCTCGGTCGACTTCGGCGTCGTGACGGCCAGCCGGTCGGCGACCGCCTGTACCCCCGCCGCGGCGAGGGAGCGCAGGTCGGCCGCCGGGGCGCCGGTGCGGCTGAGGACGACGATGGCGTGCTGGACGCCGACCACGAGCAGCGCCAGGCTGTCGAGTTCGGCCGGTTCGTGGTCGGCGGATGCCGCGTCCAGTGCCCGGCGGACTCGTCCGCGCTGCGCGGTCACGGCCCGGTTGACCGCTTTCCGTGACTCCGGCGAAAGGGTGGGCAGCTGCGTGGCCGACTGCACGACGAGACACCCGGCCGGCACCTCGGGGTCGGCGATCCGGTCGAGCACCACGTCGAGGTAGGCGCCGACGGCGGCGACGGGGTCACCGGCGTGGGCGTCCACGGTCGCTTCGTAGCGGTGCTCGTAGAGCGCGGCATACCGTTCGAGCGACCGGCGGAACAGGTCGTCCTTGGCCCCGAAAGCGCCGTACAGGGAGCCGCGGCCCAGCCCGGTGGCCCGGCCGAGGGTGTCGAGCGAGGTCTCGGCGTAGCCGAGCTCCCAGAACACGCGCATCGCCCGGTCGAGGGCTTCATCGACGTCGAACTGCTTGCGCCCGGACACGCTCGCTCCTTCCGCCGTCCGCCCAGGGGGCGAGAAACTCACTCAGGGCGGCGAGCATCGCCTCGGGTGCTTCCTCGGCAGGATAGTGGCCGCAGCCGGGCAGCACGACGCCGCGGACGTCCGTGGCGGCCGGGATCATCGTCTGCTCGACCAGCGGACCGGTCGAGCGTTCGCCGGCGATGGCGAGGATCGGCAGATCGAGACGGTTCTTCACGCGCTCGGCGTTCTGCGCGACGGTGTCGCCGATCGCGCGGTAGCAGCCGAAGCTGGCGTGCAGCGCCCGGGGATCACGGCGGATCGAGTCGACGTAGTGCTCGATCGCGGGTTCGGCCAGCGGCCGGGCGGACTTGTGGGTGAACTGCCAGCGGAGGAAGACGTCCTCGCGGCCGGCGACGAGCTGTTCGTTGAGGTCGTCGAGCTGGTTGAACGTGAAGTGCCAGAGGCGCTCGACGACGTCGCGGGGCGCGAAGATCGGCGGAGAGGGGCTGAGGCCGGGAATCAGGGCTTCGGCGAGCACCAGCCGCTCCACCCGGCCGGGGTGGTCGGCGGCCATGGCGTACCCGATCCACATCCCCACGTCGTGCCCGGCCACGGCGAACCGTTCGTGGCCCAGCGCTTCCATCAGCCCGGTCAGGTCGGCGGCCAGGGTGGCGGTGTCGTAGCCGTCGCCGGGTTTGCCCGAGAGACCGGTTCCGCGTGGATCGGCGGCGACGACGGTGAAGTCGCGAGCGAGCGCGGGCATCAGCAGCCGCCACGCGTACCACGTCTGCGGCCAGCCGGGGATCAGGAGCAGTGGCGGGCCGTCGCCGCCGACGACCGCGTGCAGCCTCAGCTCGCCGACCGTGATCCACCGGCTGGTGAACACCTCGTCGAAACCGGCGGGCAGGCCGGGGGTGCCGTTCGCGGTACCGGGACCGACGGGTGTGGTGTGCTCGGTCGTCAGCATGAGAGTTCCTTCCTGTGGTGCACGGCGGGGACGAAGATGATGCCGATCAGCGCGGCGGCGAGGATGGACGTCGCGACGTTCGCGTCGAAGGCCTGGTCCAGGCCGCCGATCACGAGGGCCGGGACGACGTTGCCGGCGTAGGCGGCGAGGAAGTACGTGGCGTTGAGGTCGGCCCGGCGCTGCGGATCGGCCAGTTCGGCGGTCACGCCCAGCCCGCGGCGGAAGGTCAGCCCGCTGCCGGCGCCGGCCAGGACCGTGCCCGCCACGAAGACGGCCAGCGAGCGCAGCCAGAGCCCGGCGACGAGCAGCCCGACACCGGCGACCAGCGCGCTGACGGCGAACCAACGGGACTCGAGCCAGCGACGGGGAGCGGACAGCTGGGCGGTCAGGGCGGCCAGGAACAGCAGGGAGACCACTCCGCCGACCACCGCCTGTCCGGACACCCGCAGCGTGTCGTGCAGGAAGCTCGGTACCAGCGAAGCGAAGAGGGCGTTGACGGCGAAGGCGGCGAACACGCCGGCCGCGGCGGTGGCGAACTCCCTCCGGCCGGCGGACTCGGCGGGGACGGTCGGACGCCGCACGGCCACCCGCGCCGGCTGCCGGTCGGCGACGGTCTCGGGAGCGACGGCCACGGCGATGAACGCCGGGACCAGAGCGCTCAGGTAGAGCCAGAAGACCAGGTGGGCCGGGGCGGGCGCGAACTGGGCGAGCAGACCCGCGGCGAGCGGGCCGAGGCCGAGCCCGCCGAGGTTGACCGCGGTGGCGGTGATCGTGGCGCGACGCGCGTTTCCCGGTCCGGCCAGCTCGGCCAGCCATGCGGTCGCGGTCGCCGTGACGACACCGGTGGCCAAGCCGCTGAGAATCCGGGCCACCAGGAGGACCACGACATTGCCGGCCAGCAGGAAGGTGACGGTGCTGAGGGCGACCACGGTCAGGGCGGCGAGGGCGAGGGGCCGTCGTCCGGACCGATCGGACAGGCCGGCGAACAGCAGCAACGAGATCACCACGCCCACGGCGTAGACGGCGAAGATCAGCGTCGTGGTGAACGGGCCGAAGCCCATGCCGGCCGACCAGAACGCGTACAGCGGGACCGGCAGCGTCCCGCCCAGCATGGCCAGTGCGTACACCGCGGCCACCGACCAGAACGCTTTCGTGGCACGGCCGCGCGTCCGAGGTGGAAGCCGGTTGGGCGTCCCGTCGATGAGCTCCATGAGCCTGACCGTAAACCATCATGGATCGATCGGTCCAGGATTGATGGACCGATCGATCCAAGATAGTGACGCGCTCAACACCCTCAGGTGCGCGACAGGGTCTCCAGGACGAATCCCCGGGGTTCTCCGGAGAGCGCGGCTTTCGCGTCGGCGCCGAACCGGTCGGCGATGATTTCGACCGTGCCGGTTTCGATGCCGTCGAGGGCGGCCCGGACGATGTCGGCCGGGTCGTTCATCACCGCGTCGCCGGCGTGCGCCCGCATGGTTTCGGTTGCGGTGGGGCCGAAGACGAGACCGCTGACCAGCGTGCCCTGGCCGGCGAGCTCGAGCCGGACGCCGTTGGTCAGGCTCCACTCGGCGGCTTTGGCGACCGCGTAGGCGTTGTTGCCGTCGTAGCTGAGCCACGACAGGTTCGACAGGACGTTGAGGATCGCGCCGCCGCCGTTGGCGCCCAGCACGGGGGCGAACGCCCGGATCATGGCCAACGTGCCGTACAAGTGGACGTCGAGGGTCGCCCGGATCTTGGCCAGGTCGCCGTCGACGAGGTTGACCCCGTGGGAGACCCCGGCGTTGTTGATCAGCAGGGTGGCGTCGCCGGCCACGGCCGCGGCCGCTTCGACGGACGCCGGGTCGGTGACGTCCAGCGGCAGTGCCTCGACGCCGGGAAGGTCGACCAGTTCCGGACGGCGTGCCGCGGCGTAGACCTTGGCCGCGCCCCGCCGCAGCAGTTCCTCGGCGAAGTGCCGGCCGAGGTCCCGGTTGGCTCCGGTGACGAGTGCGGTGGCTCCGCGCAGGTGCATCGTTCCCTCTTTTCGCAATTGGGCTGTGCGGCCAACGTATGGGCGGGGCGAGCGGCATACGATGCCTGAGCGTGTCAGATACTTATCCGTCTGACTCACCCAGTGAGCGTGCTGAGTAGGGTGATGGTCGTGGACCTTCTCGGTGACGTGCTCGCGGTTTCCGGTGTCCGAGGCACTGTCGGTACCCGGATCGAGGCCGGCGGCAAGTGGGGGATGCGCCTGGACGACTACCCCGGCGCGGCGATGCACGCCATCACCTCCGGCAGCGCGTGGCTGATCGTGGACGGTGCCGAGCCGCGTGAGCTCACCACCGGCGACGTCGTGCTGCTGGAAGCCGGGACCGGGCACAGCCTCGGCAGCGAGCCCGGTGTCACGGCGCGGTCCTGCGACGCGGCGGCCGCCGCTCGTGCCCGCGAGTCCGGAGAGGTGATCACGCTCGGGACGGCGCCCGCGCGGACCCGCCTGGTCACCATCCACTACGACCACGACCCGGCGGTGCGCACCCAGGTGCTCGCCGCGCTGCCGCGGCTGGTCCACGTCGGTGCCGACGTCGGCGCGGCGTGCTTCGACGACGCGGTGCGGCTGCTCGGCCGCGAACTGGCCCACCCGCAGCCGGCGACGGCGGCCGTGTTGAACAGCCTCGCCGACGTCCTGCTGATCCAGGTCCTGCGGGCCTGGCTGGCCACCCGGCCCGCCGAGCAGCGCGGGACGTGGCTGGGCATGCTCGCCGACCCGGTGGTGCGCGAGGCACTCGAACGGATCCACCGTGAGCCGGCCCGGCCGTGGACGGCGACCAGCCTGGCGTCGGCGATCGCGGTGTCCCGCGCGACGCTCGCCCGCAAGTTCCCGGCGGCCATCGGGCAGAGCCCGGGCGCCTACCTGACGCAGTGGCGGATGGACCTCGCCGCGGTCCGGCTGCGCGACACCGACGACTCCGTCGACGCCGTGGCCACCGCGGTCGGCTATACCTCGGTTCCCGCGTTCAGCCGGGCTTTCAGCCGTACCCACGGCGACGCACCGGGCCGTTACCGCGCCCGAGCGCGCACGGGTCCGGGACGAACTCCGGCGTGAACGACGGGCGCCGACGCCTGACCGGCCGGGGTGGCCCAGTCTGCTCGACGTCCTCTCGCCGGCGCCCGGCGGCAGCGTGACCCGAACGGACATCGGAGGTCCTGGGAAGGGCCGCATCCGAGGTCGCGACACATGGCTCAGAGGCGGGTGGCCACGCGGACCAGGTCGGCGAGTGCCCGGGAGCGGCTGTGTGGCGGCCAGGCGATGACCGTCGTCACCGACGGTGCGTCCAGGACGGGCACGGCGGCCAGGCCTTCCTGCAGGTTCGCGCGGCTGGATTCGGGCATGACCACGGTGGTGCGGCCGAGCGCGATCAGCTGGAAGAGCTGGGTCAGGTTGCGGACTTCCGCGCCGGGGCCTTCGGGGTAGCGGCCGCCGGGGCCGGGCCAGCGGGCCAGGGGGAGGTCCGGCAGCGAGCCGACCTCCGCCAGCCGGACGTGGGACCGGACGGCGAGCGGATGCGAGCTGGGCACGATCGCGACCTGTCCCTCGGTGTGCAGGACTTCGGCGTCGAGTCCGGCCGTCGAGTCGAAGGGCAGGTGCAGCAGTGCCACGTCGGCCCGGCCGTCGTGCAGTGTCTTCTGGGGCTGGGATTCGCAGAGCAGCAGGTCGACGGCGGCCGCGCCCGGCTCGGCGGCGTACGCGTCGAGCAGCTTCGTCAACAGTCCGCGGGCGGCACCGGCCTTCGTGGCCAGGACGAGCGAGGGCCGGTTCGTGGCGGCCCGCTGGGTGAGCCGCTCGGCGGTGGCCAGCGCACCGAGGATCGCCCGGCCTTCGGTCAGCAGCACCGCCCCGGCTTCGGTGAGCGAGACCTTGCGGCTGGTGCGTTCCAGCAGCGCGACGCCGAGCCGTCGCTCGAGCCGGGCGATCGTCCGCGACAGCGGCGGCTGGGCGATGCCCAGCCGCTCGGCGGCCCGGCCGAAGTGCAGCTCCTCGGCGACGGCGACGAAGTACCGCAGCTCCCGCGTTTCCACCCGGTCAGGCTACCCGGCCGATCCATGTCGTTCGGGTATCGATGTGTGACCCAGGCAGTGTTGGTTCGCCGCCGGTTCCCCGCCACGATCGAGGGCATGAACGAACAGACGATCGCGCTGGTCACCGGGGCGAACAAGGGAATCGGGTACGAGATCGCGGCCGGGCTGGGCGCGCTGGGCTGGAGCGTCGGAATCGGTGCGCGGGACGAACAGCGCCGCGAGGAGGCCGTGGCCAAGCTGCGCGCGGCCGGCGTCGACGCGTTCGGGGTGCCGCTCGACGTGACCGACGACGCGAGCGTCACCGCCGCCGCTGCCCTGATCGAGGACCGGGCCGGACGGCTCGACGTGCTGGTCAACAACGCCGGTATCGCCGGGGCCTGGCCCGAGGCGCCGTCGGCCGTCACGCCGGAGAGCCTGCGGGCCGTGGTGGAGACCAACGTGATCGGCGTCGTCCGGGTGACCAACACGATGCTGCCGCTGCTGCGCCGCTCCGAACGCCCGCGGATCGTCAACCAGTCCAGCCACGTCGCGTCCCTGACCCTGCAGACGACCCCGGGCGTCGAGCTCGGCGGGATCAGCGGGACCTACGCGCCGTCGAAGACGTTCCTCAACGCGGTCACCGTCCAGTACGCCAAAGAGCTGGCCGGCACCGCCTTCAAGATCAACAGCGCGTGCCCCGGCTACGTCGCGACCGATCTCAACGGCTTCCGCGGAACCAGCACGCCCGCCGACGGCGCCGAGATCGCCGTCCGGCTCGCCACGCTGCCGGACGACGGACCGACCGGCGGCCTGTTCGACGACAGCGGGACGGTGTCCTGGTAAGCGCCGCCTTGCCCGGCAGCGAACCGGAGTACGGGCCCTGTTCGACAAGCTCGCCGCGCACGGCCGCTGCCCCGGCCGTGCGCGACTCGTTCGGCGCACATTCACGGGGTTGACAGGACCATGGCCGCCACGAACACTGAGCGCGAAAATGTTATCGCTAACATCTTGAGGTCGGGCGTGCGCGTTCAGCGTGGCGGTTGCTGGTTTTCGGTGGTGGTGACCGCGATCCTCCTCGCGGTCCTGGGTTCGCCGGGTGCGTTCGCGCAGTCCGGGGGCAGAGATGTCACCGCCGACGTTCTCGCGAACCGGGACGTGACGCTGAGCGGGGACACGGTCGTGCGGCTCACCGGCGGCGTCACCACCTACACGGGAGTGATCAGCGGTGAAGGCGTCTTCACCGTCGGGGGAACGGGCACCCTGGTGCTGGTGAAGGACAGTGACTTCACCTTGCCGGCCGAGCGCCGCCGGCAGAAGGTCGTCACGGTGGGCGGCAACCACCCGGTGACCACGATCGAAAACCCCGACCCGCCCGCCGTGATCGTGCAACGCGGTGCGACTCTCCAGTACGGGAGCGGATCGGGCGGAGACGGCGTAATCGGGCATTTCGTCCAGCGCCCGAGGTTTCGCTGAACACGCTCAACCACCAGATCGACGGGACCCTGGATCTCGCCGTGCACCGGGCGGTGACGCTGGGCGTGATCAGCGGGTCCGGGCTCGTCAAGCAACGGCGGAGCACCTGGCCCGGCATCGAGCTGCCGGGTACGCACCCGTTCTCGGGCACGCTGTACGTCGGCACCGGTGCGGACTTCGGCAGCCTGCACTACCTCACGGCGATGCCGCACGTGCGCAAGGTGGTCAACCAGGGGTCGTTCATCCACAATGCACCGGACGGCGAAGTGGCCACCGACGCCGCCGACATCTACTCGCAGTTCTACGGCAACGACATCAACTTCCACACCTGGGGTTCCGGAGTGGTGCGGATGTCGGGCGTGTACAGCTGGTCGGACAACGGGTCGGACACCGATCCCGCGCTGAGCGCCCCGTCCCGGAACTTCGCCACGGTGCCGCACAGCGACAACAAACGCGGCATCAACATCGAGGGCGCCACGGTCACGTGGGGCGACGGCACGAACAACCGGTTCTTCCTGCCGGGCAACGAAAAAACCGTCTACATCGACATGCACGCGGAACAGAACGGCACTCGCAGTCTGCTGACGTTCGACTACAACGGCCCGGTCACCCTCGACGCGCCCATCTCCGGTGGCCGGTACCACGACACGATGGCGGACGTCGGCCGCGGCGACGTCGTCGTCGCGGCGACTCGCGGCAATGCGGTCACCTTCACCGCGCCGCAGAACTACGACGGTGACACGACGATCGGTGACGGCGCGTCGCTGCGGTTGGGGGACGGCAGCCCGGAGGGCGACAGTGCGCTGCTGCCGACCGGCAAGATCGTCGACGACGGCGAGCTGATCGTGCAGAACGCGACCCGGGGTGCCGCACTGGGCCGGATCGGCGGCAAGGGCTCGGTGACCCAGGCCGGCCCGGCCACCACCACCCTGACCGGGGAGCTCGCCTACACGGGGAGGACCACGGTGAAGGCGGGCACACTCGTGGTCGACGGCGGCTCCCTGGCCGCGAGCACCGCGGTCGACCTGCCGGCAGCCGGGGCGACGCTGGACCTGACCCGGGCCGGCGACGGGACGGTCGCCAACCTCTCCGGCGCCGAGGGCGCCACGGTGGCGGCCGGACGTACGCTGACCGTCCGATCCACGGCCGCGACGACGTTCGGCGGCGCCCTGAACGCCTCTGACGGCGTCACCAAGACCGGGGCCGGAACATTCACCTTGACCGGCAAGCACACCACTCCGAAGAGCGTCTGGACCGTCCAGGAGGGAACGCTCGCGCTGGCCGGATCCGTCCAGGCGCGGCAGCTCGCGGTGCGGCCCACCGGCACGTTGCGGGCCGGCGGGACGGTGGAGGGTGCGCTGGACAACGCCGGGACGGTCGAGGCCACCGGCATGACCGTGCGCGGCTCCTACACCCAGCGCCCCGGCGCCCGCTTGACCAGCACCCGGATGAGCGTCACCGGCGCGGTGACGCTCGCGGGCACCTTCGCACCGGACCCGGCGCGGGGCCCCGGCGTGATCATCGACAACCAGGGAGCCGACGGGGTCAACGGGACCTTCGACGGACTGCCCGAGGGAGCGGCCGTCGGTGCGTTGCGGCTCACCTACCACGGTGGCGACGGCAACGACGTCGCCCTGGCGGGCGATTCCGGCGCAATCCGGCGTGACGGCAAAGTATCGCCGGCCGCGACCGTGTCGAGCTCCGGGCCGGTGTGGTGGTTCTCGGCAGCCGGCGCGCTGGTGCTGCTGATCGCCGTCGTGTTCGTGGTGCGCAGGGCACGTCGGCGGAGTGAGGAACGTCCAAAAGGGACATAACACTTCGCGTTCGCCACCGGGCCCGACTGGTGTCTTGACGCGCCGCCGGTGTTCGCCGATAGTGGTGACCAATCCGAACGCCGAGCGGAAGTCTCTCGCCCCTTGAACTGTTAGCGCTAACATTGGCCATCGATGAACAAGGGGGTTCATGGTGTCTGCGCTGCCCGTGTTTCGCCGACTGCGCCGCGGAATGACTGTTTCCTCGGCCGTGGTGGCGCTCGCTTTGCCCGCTCTGGTCGCCTTGGGGGGTACATCGCAGGCCGCCGCGCAAGGACCCTGCGACATCTACGCCGCGGGCGGCACGCCGTGCGTCGCGGCGCACAGCACCACCCGCGCGTTGTTCGCCTCCTACAACGGACCGCTCTACCAGGTGCAGCGCACTTCGGACAGTGCCGTGCGGGACATCGGGGTGCTGTCGGCCGGAGGTGTCGCCGACGCCGCGGCGCAGGACACGTTCTGCGCCGGCACCGGCTGCACCATCACCCGCGTCTACGACCAGACCGGCAGCAGCGGAAACACGCTGGTCTACCAGGGACCCGGGGGCACCGGCGGCGCGGACGCCGCAGCTGTCGCGACCACCGAGGCGGTGACCGTCGCGGGCCACAAGGCGTACGCGCTGTACATCAATCCCGGCAACAGCTACTTCGCCGGCGGCTCCGGGGTGCCGATCGGCAGCTCGCCGGAAGGCGAGTACATGGTCACCAGCGGGACGCACGTCAACAACGGCTGCTGCTTCGACTACGGCAACACCGAAACCGACCATCGTGCCGACGGCAACGGCGCGATGGACGCGATCAACTTCGGCACGGAATGCTGGTTCGGCGGGTGCGGCGGAACCGGGCCGTGGGTGCAGGCGGATCTCGAGAACGGCCTGTTCTCCGGCGGCAGCAAGGCGTGGAACCCCAGCCAGGTCGCCCAAACGAGCCACTTCGTCACCGCGATGCTGAAGAACAACGGCACCACTCAGATGGCACTGCAGGGTGCCAACGCCCAGTCCGGGAGCTTGACCAAGTTCTACGGCGGCGCGCTGCCCAGCGGCTACAACCCGATGCACAAGCAGGGCGCGATCATCCTCGGCAGCGGCGGCGACTGCTGCCAGACCAACCGGAACGCCAGCGCGGGCACCTTCTACGAAGGCGTCATGGTCAAGGGCTACCCCTCCGACGCCACCGACGCAGCGGTCCAGGCCAACATCGCGGCAGCCGGCTACACCACCGGCACCCCCTTCACCCCGGGTGCGAAGGTCTCGCTGCAGGCCACCACTTCCTGCTGTACCAACGAATACCTGCGGCACGACACGAGTGACGACAAGGTCGTGATCGCGCCGGTGACCACGGGCAGTTCGCCGGCCGACAAGGCGGCCGCCACCTGGATCGTCCGGCCCGGCCTGGCCGACAGCACCTGCATCTCCTTCGAGTCGGCCGACGTGGCGGGCAGCTACCTCAGGCATTACGCGTTCCAGCTCCACCTCGATCCGCAGGGCGGGACCACCCAGTTCGCCGCGGACGCCACCTTCTGCCCGCAGCCGGGGAACAGCGGCACCGGTTACTCGTTCCCGTCGTTCAACTACCCGGCCAAGTACATCCGCCACTACAACTACACCGGCTACGTAGCCGGCAACGGCGGCAGCAACTCCTGGGACGCCACCGCGTCGTGGGCCCAGGACACCAGCTGGCTCATCGCGTCGCCCTGGGGTTGACGAGAGTCCGGGACACGCTGAGCGCCACCAGCCGCGAGCACGGCTTTCCCGCAGCGTCGCGGGGGAGCCGTGCTCGTTTCCATGATCGGCGTCAGCCGGCCCGGCCTGGCACCAGCCCTCCGGCTTCGCCGGACACCGCGAATGTCCGTACGTGGTCGATGGCTGCCTGCAGGGCGTCTTTCAGCGGGGCGATGTCGCCGGCGACCTGGGCGAGGAGCATGCCGCCCTGGAAGGCGGAGAGCAGGAGATGGGCCAGCCGGGTGGGATCCGCCTCGGCGCTGAGACGGCCGAGCCGCTGCATCCGTTCGAGTCCGTCCCGGAAGATGTTTCTCCACTGCTGGAACGCGTTCGCGAGTTCGGTGCGAACGTCCAGGTCGGTCTTGATGATCTCGGCGGCGAGCGAGCCGAGGCTGCAGCCTGCCTGGTGGGAGCGCTCGTAGGCGATGTAGTGGTCCGCCCAGTCCCGAAGCGAGCCGAGGCTGTCGAAGTGGGTGAACCGCTCACTGCGGTGGAAGGTGAGGACGCGCTCGGCCTGCCACTCGATGACCGCGAGGACCAGGCTCTCCTTGGTCGGGAAGTAGTGGTTGAGCTGTGAGCCGCTGATGCCTGCGGCGCGACGGAGCTGCTCGTTGTTCGTCGCGTGGACGCCGTGGGTGTAGATCAGCTCCGCGGCGTGCTCGAGGATGCGGGCTCGGGTCGCCTGCCCCTTGCTCGTGAGCTTCTGCGGCGCGGGCGCTTCCGACGTGGCTTCCATGCCGCACACCCTAGCGCAGAGTGGGCTTGACAGCCCATATTGGCGTGGTGTTGACTGCCATTAGTGGGCTGGCAAGCCCAAAATGTCGACGGTACGGAGGCGCCCCATGAAAGCGATAGTCGCGACGGATCAGGCCGCGGAAGCAGCCGGGATCACCCTCGCAGAGCGGCCTGAGCCGACGCCGGCGATCAACGACGTCGTCGTCGAGGTCCATGCGTCGGGCTTCGTCCCCGCGGAGTGGGAGTGGCCCTCGACGTGGGCCGATCGCTCCGGTCACGATCGAGCCCCGGCGATCATCGGCCACGAGTTCGCCGGAGTGGTCTCCTCCCTCGGCTACGGCACGACGGGTCTCTCGCTGGGACAGCGGGTGTTCGGGATCACCGACTGGCACCGCGACGGAACCCTGGCCGAGTACGCGGCCGTGGAGGCACGCAACCTCGCGCCGCTGCCGGGGAACGTGGACTTCACAGTGGGTGCGAGCCTGCCGATCTCCGGCCTGACCGCGTGGCAGGGCCTGTTCCAGCACGGCCGCCTGCGGGCGGGGCAGAGCGTCCTCGCGCATGGTGCCGCCGGCGCGGTCGGCTCCGTGGTGACGCAGCTCGCCCGGGAGTTCGGCGCCCACGTCATCGGTACCGGGCGGGCGGCGGACCGTCAGGCGGCGCTCGACTTCGGCGCGAACGAGTTCCTCGACCTCGACCACGACGATCTCGGCGACATCGGCGGGGTCGACCTGGTCTTCGATGTCATCGGCGGTGACGTCCAACGGCGCTCGGCGAGCATCATCCGGCCGGGCGGGACGCTGGTGTCGGTGGTCGGGCCGGTCGAGACGCGCCCGGTCGACGGCCTCGCGATCGACTTCGTCGTCGAGTCCGTCCCGAGCCAGCTGGTGGAGATCGTCGACCGGGTGCGGGACGGGCGTCTTCGCACGCACATCGGAACCGTCGTGACCCTCGACGACGCCGTTCCCGCGCTCAACCCGACCGAGCGGCGCAAGGGCAAGACCGTCATTCGCGTGCGTTCCTGACCGGTTCTGGTCGCGTGGTTACCGGCCTTCGTGTAACGCCGGGGCGGGTTGCGGGCACTGACCGGCGGGGTTCATCCACCAGCCCGAAGGAGCCTGACCCATGCCGAGCTACGACGACCTGCGCGCGCTGTTCGTGAATTGCACGCTCAAGCGCTCGCCCGAGCGCAGCAACACCGAAGGCCTGATCGACCTCAGCCGCCGCATCATGGAGAAGAACGGCGTCGAGGTCGACGTGGTGCGCGCGATCGACCACGACATCGCCACCGGCGTCTGGCCCGACATGACCGAGCACGGCTGGGCGAGCGACGAATGGCCGTCGCTTTACGAACGCGTCATGGCGGCGGACATCCTGGTGGTCGCGGGGCCGATCTGGCTGGGGGACAACAGTTCCGTCACCAAGCTGGTCATCGAACGGCTCTACGCCTGCTCGCACCTGCTCAACGACGCCGGCCAGTACGCCTACTACGGCCGGGTCGGCGGCTGTCTCATCACCGGCAACGAAGACGGCGTCAAGCACTGCGCCATGAATGTCCTCTACAGTCTCCAGCACCTCGGCTACACCATTCCGCCCCAGGCGGACGCGGGCTGGATCGGCGAAGCCGGCCCGGGACCGTCCTACCTGGACCCGGGGTCGGGCGGCCCGGAGAACGACTTCACCAACCGCAACACCACGTTCATGACGTGGAACCTGATGCACCTCGCGAGGATGCTGAAGGATGCGGGCGGGATCCCGGTGCACGGCAACCAGCGCAGCGAATGGGACGCCGGCTGCCGGTTCGACTTCGCCAACCCCGAATACCGCTGAGCCATGCCCGGCGTCGGCTTCGTCAACCTGTTCGCCGTGGCGGCGATCGCTCTCGCCGCGCCGCTGCTGCTGGGCCTCGTGCCGAAGTTGCGGGTGCCGGCCGTGGTGCTGGAGATCGTCGCCGGCATCGCGCTCGGGCCGTCCGGGCTGGGCTGGATCGAGCCGGACCTGCCGGTGCAGATCGTCGCCCTGCTCGGGCTGGCGTTCCTGCTCTTCCTGGCCGGGCTCGAGATCGACGTCCACCGGCTGCGCGGGCGGGCGCTGCGGGTGGCGTTGCTGGGGTACGTCCTGACCCTGGCGCTCGGGCTCGCCGCGGGGGCGGGGTTCGCCACCGCCGGATGGGTGCACAGCCCGCTGCTGGTCGCGGTGGCGCTGTCGGCGACGTCGCTCGGCCTGGTGGTGCCGGTGCTCAAGGACGCCGGACAGGCCGAGGGTGGCCTCGGGCAGGCGGTCATCGCCGCCTGCTCGGTGGCCGATTTCGCCGCCGTGCTGCTGGTGTCGCTGCTGTTCTCGGCGTCCGGCGGCAGCACCGGTGCGCGGCTGGTGCTGCTCGCCGCGTTCGTGGGTCTGGTCGTGGTCACCGCGGTCGTGGTCGCGCTGGCCGGCCGGTCGCGGCGGCTCGGCGCCACACTGACCCGGTTGCAGGACACCACGGCCGAGATCCGCGTCCGCGCGGCCGTGGTGCTGCTGGTCGCGTTCGTCGCCCTGGCCGAGGCGTTCGGGCTCGAGAGCATCCTCGGCGCGTTCCTCGCGGGCGCGGTCGTCGGCCTGCTCGACCGCGACTCGGCGTCGCACCCCCGGTTCCGCGTCAAGCTGGACGCGATCGGGTACGGCTTCCTGGTCCCGGTCTTCTTCGTCACCAGCGGCTTGCGGCTCGACCTCTCCGGCCTGCTCGCCGACGTGGGCGCGCTCGCTCGCGTCCCGCTGTTCCTGGCGGCGCTGCTGCTCGCGCGTGGCCTTCCAGCGTTGCTGTTCGCGCGTGAGTTCGGGACGCGAAGGGCGATCGCGGCCGGCCTTCTGCAGGCGACGTCGCTGCCGTTCCTGGTCACCGCGACCCAGATCGGGGTCCTGACCGGCCTGATGACCCCGGTGACCGCGGCCGCACTCGTCTGCGCCGGTTTGCTGTCGGTGCTGCTGTTCCCGGCCGGTGCGCTGGCGTTGCTGCGGGCGCCGGACCCGGTGGCCGTAAGGTGACCGTCACCCTTTTCCGCAGCCGCCGCGGCTACGCTCGGGCGGTGACGAAACTGCCTCCGGACGACGAGCTGGTCGCGGCCCTGCGCGCCGGTGACGGCGCGGCGTTCGCGAAGGTGCTTGACGCCTGGTCGTCGTCGATGCTGCGGCTGGCCCGGTCCTTCGTCTCGACGCACGCCACGGCCGAGGAGGTCGTGCAGGACACCTGGCTCGCGGTCGTGAAAGGACTGGCCGCCTTCGAAGGAAGGTCGTCGTTCAAGACCTGGGTGTACCGCATCCTGGTCAACACGGCCAAGAAACGCGGCGCACACGAAAAGCGCAGCGTCCCGTGGACCAGCCTGCTGCCCGGCGACGAGGACCACGGCCCGACGGTGGACCCCAGCCGGTTCCAGGGACCCGGCGGCGCTTACCCTGGCCACTGGCGGGAAGCCCCCGAGCCGTGGGCGTCGCCGGAGAGAACCGCACTGGCACTGGAAATCCGCGAGGTGATCACCGGCGTGCTGGACGAGTTGCCTGCCCGGCAGCGGGCCGTTATCAGCCTGCGCGACGTCGGCGACCACACGGCCGAGGAGGTCTGCGAAATCCTGCAGATCTCCGCGGCCAACCAGCGGGTGCTGCTGCACCGCGCCCGCGCGGTCGTCCGCGAGCGGCTGGCCGGGTACCTGGGGGCGGCGGGATGAACTGCGACGAGTTCGTCGAGCTGGTCACGGCGTTCCTCGACGGCGCGCTCGACCCCGCGGCCGAAGAACGGTTCATCGAGCACCTGGCCCTGTGCGAAGGCTGCGAACGCTACCTGGAGCAATTCCGCACCACCATCGCGGAGCTGGGGGAGCTTCCGCCGGAGCCGCTGTCGCCCGCCGTGCGCACGGACCTGCTGGACGCCTTCCGCGACTGGCACCGAGGCTGAGCGGATCGGGCGCTCGGGGACGACTCGGCAATCCGGCGTCGCCGGTAAATGGCACGGCAATGTGTGACACCCGTTAGAGTTCTCGAGGTGACTTCCGATGATGTCGCCGAGGCAAGCGCATTCTGGACTGCCGTGACGGACGCAAGGATGTCCTGCTTCCGTTGCGCACCCGCTGGTTCGACGATGCGGTCACCGCGGCGTCGGCGGCCGGGGTCGGTCAACTCGTCGAGCTCGGCTCAGGATTGGACACCCGGCCGTACCGGCTCGGCCCGGTCGACGTCGGCGCGCGATTCGTGCCGGAGGATCTGCCGTCGCTCCTGCGCGCGTGCGGTTGGATCGAGCGCGAGCACACGACGATCGCCGGACCGGCACGCGCCTACGGGCGAATGCCGAACCGGCCGACACCCGGTGAGACGCCGGCCGGTTACACGTATCTGCTCGCAGTCGCTGATCGTCGTCGTTCCTGACCGATTCGGTCGCGCCCAGGGGGCAAGATACGGCGGCGCCTTTTGGCTCCCGCTACCCGCTGGTCGCCTGACCGGCGTCGTAACGGACCAGCCGGTCCAGCACCTCGCTCAGCCGGACGTCACTGCGTATTTGCCGGACCATGTCGTCCGAGGCGATGGTCCCGGGCGCCCATTTGTCGAGAATGACCTGCACCTCGTCCTGTGTCGGCGCGTTTTCCAAGTGGACCATGCACTCCGGATGCGCCGTCAGTACCGCGCCGAGAGCCGGCCACTGCTCGGAAAACTGGACCCATTTTCCCAAGTGCTGTCGGGTGATGTCCGTGTTTTGGAAAAGTCCACGCTGTTCGGCGATGGCCATGGCCAAGGACAAGTGGTTGACCATCCGTTTCGCCGTGCGCGGATTGGTGGGCAGGCTCAGCAGATATTGCCGCATCTCCACCTCGACCTCCTCCCGCGCTCGCCGGTATCGGTAGTCGAGCCGGGCATCGAAGTCCACGGAGGACACTTCGGTGTCCGTGGCCGGTTCGGTTTCCGTCAGTACCGCGTCGGCCGCCGTTTGGGACAACATTTCGCGGGCGTGGACGTTGCCGGCTTCACGAAGCCCGACGAGGATGAATTCGGACAGAAAAGCCAGTCCTCCCGCCGCGATGCCGACACTCAATGCCTGTCCGACCGTGCCGGGGCCGGTCAACTTCCAGACCAGGTTGAAGGCGACCGAGGGTGCCCCGACGTAGAGTAGTGTGCGGAAGGCCCATCCGATGGTGTACGACGAGGTCGACTCCGCCGCAACACGGATTGTGAGGCGGTACAACACATTGATCAGCACGGCAACAACGGGCGTGAACCACGCACTCCAAGTCGCATCGAGGCCGAGCGCGGAGGATATCGCGAGCGCGATCCCGGATACGAGTGCCGTGGTGAACGCCCGCTCGAAGGCTGCCCGCCACACGGGTTCCCTGTCGATTGTTTTCAGGGCCGTCACCACTGCGTCGATCGAATTCACAGCGCACCTCCGGGCGGAGGGTTGTCAAACAGACGCTGGACCGATTCGGGGCTCAGGGGCGGGAGGTTGAAGCGCATGTTGATCAGCTTGTCGAGGTAGCGCTGGCCGAGGACGGCCGCCGGCAGGTCCGTGTCCTGGTACCGGGCGGCCGCCGCGGCGGCGATGGGGGCCAGGTCGGAGATCATGACCACGATCACGCCGTCGTGGTCGAGGAGCTGGCTGACGACCTCGCACACACCCAATGCCTTGTCCTCGGGACAACGCTCCAGGTCATCAATGAAGATCACCAGCCGGCGGTTCAATTTACCGGTGCGGCGCTGCCGTAGCGCCTGGCGCACCAGATCATGCAGGTGCGCGCGCACCTCGGCCATCGAGCCCTTGGCCGCGGCTTCCCGCGGCGTCTCCAGGTAGGCGCCGAGCGCGCCGCTCGCCTTGAACGCCCGCACGGCCAGCGCAAGCAGGGTGGAACCGCCGGCCAGCAGCACCACCGGGTTGGTGGCGTCTCCGGGCAGCGCACCGATCGGGCCGAGCTTCTCGCGGAGCGCCGGGACCAGCCAGGCCACCGCGAGCAGCACCGCGGCGGTCAAGGCGGCACCGGCGACGCCCTGCCAGATCCGCCGCCACCACCGGCGGGTGGGGCCGAGCATGGCGGCGGGCAGTGGCTGCAGCAGGCGCCACCAAATCGGCCGTTCGGGTGCCAGGATCCGGGCCACATGGGCAGCGAGGGCGACTCCCACATTGGCCGCGTCGGCGTGGTGCCAGGCATTGAACCAGCAGGTCAGCGGGGCTTCGAACCACCGGCCCTGCCAGTTTTCCTTCACCTGCAGCCGGTCGTCGATCAGCCGGGCGAGCGAGGTCTTGCCCGAACCCCACGGCCCGCTGATCGCCACGGTCATCGGTGTCGGAGCGGCCTTGTCGAGGAAGAACGCGGTGAACACGCCGGCGTACGCCGTGAAGCCCAACTGATCCTGCGCCGCGCGGGTGACCGGCTGGTCTGACATCATGGCCAGCCGCGGCCGCGGCGGATCGACTGCCATCCTCTGCATCGCCTCCGGAACTTCGACCCTCAGGTGCGAATTGCCACCAGCATCCGGCAGTGGCCGGATGGTCCGTTGATCAGGTTCCCCCACCTCCGCGTAGGTAGTCGCCCATGACCAGCGAAACGTAACGACACTGCCCCCACAGGCGAAACCGACCGCCGTCGGCTCGCACTTCAGCCGACAAGAACGTCATGACCCGCAACGGCTAGAGGGCCAGGAGGACGCGGCCGAACGGGCCGCCCTCGGCGAGGTGGCGTTGCGCTTGCGCCGCCTGCTCCAACGGGAACACGCGGTCGACCAGGGGCGTGATCTGCGGCGTTGATCTACTCTGGGGTGAACAACGCGAACCGGAAGGCCCTGGATTGACCGCGGCGTTGCCCCGAGCCGGCGACCACGGCCTGGGCGCCTCCGGCGGTTACTGCTGGTGGATGCCGGCGAGCACGGCGTCCAGGCTCGGGAGCCACCTCCGCTGGGGATCCGGCGCGACAAGCCACTCCGTTCCCGGCGCGCCGCGTCGTGGATCGAGGGGCAGGGGGAGCAGGGCACCCCACGCGAGCACTTCGACGGTCCGGGGGAGCGCCGATTGCGGAGGAATGAGGCCGTCGGTTTCCGCCAGGATCGCGACCCGCTGTCCCTGTGGTGTCGGCGTGACCACGGCCGGACCAGGGCAACCGATGGCGGCGAGCCGCGCCAGCACCGGCGCGGCGCTCATCTTGGGAAGCGTCGCGGCGCAGATCCCGTTCTCGAGAGACAGGAACGGGTGGCTTCCGCGCCACTTCACCGACCAGCCGAAGAGCTGCCGGTACACGGCGTCGGCCCGGTCGCGGGGCGAGACCGGCGGCGTGAAGGACTCAGTCGGCTGCAGTTGCTGGTCGAGCGACATCGTCGACGCCTTCCGCTCGGGGGCGAGAAGGCCAGGTTAGCGGCACTGAGTGCCACTAAGCAACCCGGCTGCTACTTTCCCGTCATGACCGATGCACCGCGCCGCGTGCCCACCACCAGGGCCGGAGCGACACCTGCGGGCCGGCGGCGGCTGCGGCGCGCGCTCGCCGCCGCGGCCGTGGAGCTGTTCGTGGCGAACGGCTACGAGGCCACGACGGTGGACGAGATCGCGGCCGCGGCCGGCGTCGGCCGCCGCACGTTCTTCCGGTACTTCGAGACCAAGGACGACGTGCTCTTCGCCAACCACGACGAAATCGTGGCCGAGATGGAAGAGGTGTTCGCCACCGCGGACCCGGGGCGCGAGCCGGTGGAGGTGGCGTGTGCCGCGGTCGGGCTGGTCTTGGACTCCTATGCCGACGACCTCGAGGTGTCGCTCGAGCGCTTCGCCTTGACCCGTGCCGTGCCCGCCCTGCGGGACAAGGAAGTCGCGACCGTCGACCGTTATCAGCGCGTACTCGCGCGTTACCTGCAGGCGCGGTTCGAGGGGCAGGGCGACGAGGCGGCGAGCTTGCGTGCGGCCGTCATCGCCGCGGCGATCGCCGCGGCCAACAACCACGTGCTCCGCCGCTGGCTGCGCAGCGGCGGGAAGGGTGACATCAAGGCCGACGCGGCCGAGGCTTTCGCTCTGGTCGTCGACGCCTTCCGGTCGCGGACCGCAGCGGCGGCCGGCGACGTCGCCACGGTGGTCGCCGTGATGACCACGGCGACTCCGCTGCAGCAAGTCCTCGCCGAAGTCCGCGCCGCACTCGGCGACGGCGGCGAGCGGCCCGCTTCCTGACAGGGTGGCACTGAGTGCCATTCGCGCCACCAGCGCGGACGGCCCGGTCGGGATCCAACGACCGGGCCGTCCGAACAGGATCACCGAAGCGAGTTCGGCTTCGGCCGCACTACACCCCTGGTCCGACAGGCTTAGGCTCAGCACTAAGCCAGGACGCAAGAAACCTAGTGATCGTTGAGGTAAGAGTGGGTGCTGTCGTGCTGAAAGTCCGGACCCAGGTAGACCGTGACGCCGATGCTCGAGCCTTCCGGGAGGTTGTGCGAGCCGCCATCAGAAGCCCTGGCCGTGGCGCAAGATCCCAATCCACCGGAAGCAACGAGCGTGTAACGTTCGGACCAGGTGTTCGGAGTCTGCTCGACGGAGATCTTGACCCGGGCAGAGAGTCCGTCGGCCGCCGTGTCGCAGACGGACACGACGTCGCCGTTCTCTTCAACGTAGACAGTGCCACCCTTGTTGGCGTCCGTGGTGGTCCACGTGTGGTCCCAGCTGCCGCCGGGAGGGTCCACAGTGGCCGACGCCGACGTCGCGGTCATGAGTATCCCGCCGGCGACGAAACCGGTCGTCGCGACCAAGGCCGCGATCTTGTTGCGCATCGTATGACTCCCATTGTTTTACTCGCACAGGGAAATCTGGCGAGCGGTCTTTGATTTACATTATCCGCTGCAGCTGAGCGATCCGGATCGTTACCGAGTTTCGCCGGTAGCTGCGCCGAGTACGTTTCCCCTGATTTTCGTCAGCGGTGGCA
>NZ_NMUL01000018.1 GCF_002234595.1 Amycolatopsis vastitatis | reverse complement strand
GCGTGTTCTAACCCGCCTAAACACTCACGACGCTTGCGCGGCACGGCAGCCCGTCCCGGTCAACGGCACACGGTCTGCCCGTCCCGGTGCCGGTGAGCAGGGTTTTCGTCAAATCCGGCCGCATGATGGGAAATTCCCGGACCTTCGGGTCTTGAACCTCCTCCGGCCGGGGGTGCATCCTGGTGCCCCGCCGCTGTAAGGAAAGTTTCCTAACTAAGGGAGCAACCAGGAATGCGGAAACTGATCCTGCTCGCGACGCTGGCGCTGACCGCGGCCGTGACGCCGTCGGCCCTCGCCTCGGCGTCACCGGCCCCGGCCACCGTGGCGGCCGCCCCGACCGCCGCCCAGCTGCTCGCCAAGACCACCGGCTGCAAGCAGATCTCGAACGGCAAGTACAAGACCGACGAAGACGCCTCGGGCAAGACGGTCGCCGTCTGCGACGCCAACGGCGCGGTCTTCTGGAAAGCCGACATGGACATCGACTGCGACGGCCAGCGCACCTCGCAGTGCAACGAGAACACCGACTGCTGCTACCAGGACGACACGGCGTTCCACCAGTCCGACGGCAAGCCGCTCAACGCCGCGAAGCTGCCCTACATCGTCGTGCCGAGCTCCAGCAGCATCTGGAAGTACTCCTCGTCCGGCCTCAAGGGCGGCGGCTCCTGTGCGGTGATCTACAACGGCAAGGTCGAGTACGCGGTCATCGGCGACACCGGCCCGACGCAGATCATCGGCGAAGCCTCCTACGCCACGGCGAAGGACCTCGGCATCAACCCCGACCCGTCCAACGGCGGCACCGACTCCGGCGTGACGTACATCTGCTTCAAGAACTCGACGGTCTCGCCGATCGAGAACCACTCCAACGCGGTGAGCAAGGGCCAGAGCCTCGCCACCACCTTCGTGAACAACAACTGACGCGACCTGCTGACGATCCGGCGGCGAATCATGGTTCTTACCCACGGTTCGCCGCCGGATCATGGGTGAAATCGAGACGCGATTCTCACCCGAAACCCTTGCGCCTCACTGCCGTTTCACGCTTTCCCCCGTTCGCCGCCGTCGCGGTAACGATCCAGGGGTGCCCGCCGACCAACTTGAGGGTCGCGCGGAAATAGCGGAGGTTTGGCGTGAAGATCAGTGTCTTCGGGCTCGGTTACGTCGGCTGTGTTTCCGCCGCGTGCCTGGCGGGGCAGGGGCACCGGGTGGTCGGCGTGGACGTCAACCCGGTCAAGATCGACCTCATCACCCAGGGCAACGCCCCGGTGGTCGAGGAGCGGATCGGCGAGCTGACCGCCGAAGTCGTCGCGAGCGGGGCGCTGAGAGCCACGACCGACGTCGCGGAGGCCGTCGCCGACAGCGAGATCTCCCTGGTCTGCGTCGGCACGCCGTCGGCGCCGAACGGCAGCCTCTCCACGGTCTACCTCGAGCGCGTCGCCGAGGAGATCGGCGAGGCGATCGCGCGGAAGACCGAACGGCACACCGTCGTCTTCCGCAGCACGATGCTGCCCGGCACCTGCCTCGACCTGCTGATCCCGATCCTGGAGAAGGCGTCGGGCTGCACGGCCGGTGTCGACTTCGGCGTCGCGGTGAACCCCGAGTTCCTGCGCGAGGGCACCAGCGTCCGCGACTTCTTCGACCCGCCGAAGACCGTGATCGGCGAGATCGACACCGCCAGCGGTGACGCCGTCGCGGCGCTGTACGAGGGCCTGCCCGGCCCCGTCTTCCGCGTGCCGATCCCGGTCGCGGAGATGACGAAGTACGCCGACAACTCCTTCCACGGTCTGAAGATCGGGTTCGCGAACGAGCTCGGTTCGGTCTGCCGGGCGCTCGGCCTCGACTCGCACCAGGTGATCGACGTCTTCCTCGCCGACACCAAGCTCAACATCAGCCCGGCCTACCTCAGGCCCGGGTTCGCCTTCGGCGGCTCCTGCCTGCCGAAGGACCTGCGCGGGCTGGTCTACGCCGCGCACCGCGCCGACGTGAAGGTGCCGATCCTCTCCCACGTGCTCGCGTCCAACGACGAGCACCTGCAGCGCGCGTTCGACCTGGTCGCGCGCACCGGCAAGCGCAAGGTCGGGCTGTTCGGGCTGTCGTTCAAGCCGGGCACCGACGACCTGCGCGAGTCGCCGCTGGTCGAGCTGGCCGAGAAGCTGCTCGGCAAGGGCTACGACCTCAAGATCTACGACGCGAACGTCAGTCTCTCGAGGCTGATGGGGGCCAACCGCGAGTACATCGAGGGCAGGCTGCCGCACCTGGGCCAGCTGCTGGCCGGGTCCGTCGGAGAAGTCATGGACCACGCCGACGTCCTCATCGTCGGCTGCAAGGACCCGGACGTGCTGGCGGCCCTGCCGCACGGTGGCGACCGGGTGCTCGTCGACCTCGTCCGCCTGCCCGACGCCGCCGAGCGTCGCCTTGAAGAGGGATATGCCGGCCTTGCCTGGTAAAGCGCTCATCCTTGTCGAGAATCTTTCCGTTCCCTTCGACCGGCGGGTCTGGCAGGAGTCCACGACCCTGCGCGACGCCGGGTGGGAAGTCCACGTGATCTGCCCGCAGGGCACGAAACGCGACACCGAAGCCGAAGCCGTGATCGACGGCGTCCACATCCACCGGTACCCGCTCACGGCGGCGACCGGCGGGCCCGCCGGCTACCTGCAGGAGTACGGCAGCGCGCTGTGGCACACGCTGAAACTGGCCCGGAAGGTCGGGCCGGTCGACGTCGTCCATGCCTGCAACCCGCCGGACCTTCTGTACCTGGTCGCGAAGTACCTGAAGCGCCACGGCGCGAAGTTCATCTTCGACCAGCACGACCTGTGCCCGGAGCTGTACCTGTCGCGGTTCGACCGCGGGCAGGACCTCCTCTACCGCGGGGTCTGCGCGCTCGAACGCGCCACCTACCGCGCCGCCGACGTCGTGATCTCGACGAACGAGAGCTACAAGCAGGTCGCCCGGATCCGCGGCGGCAAGCGGCCCGAGGACGTCTTCGTGGTGCGCAGCGCCCCGGTCGTCGAGCGGTTCAAGGAGGTGCCCGCCGAGCCCGAGCTCAAGAAGGGGAAGCCCTTCATGCTCGCCTACCTCGGCGTGATGGGCCCCCAGGACGGCGTCGACTACGCCCTGCGCGCGCTCGCGAAGCTGCGGGACGACATCGGCCGCACCGACTGGCACGCGGTGTTCGTAGGCTCCGGCGACGCCTTCGACGACATGGTGGCGCTCTCGGCGAAGCTCGGGCTCGGCAACCAGGTCGAGTTCACCGGCCGGATCCCGGACGAGGACCTCGTCCGCTACCTCTCCACCGCCGACGTCTGCCTGTCGCCGGACCCGCTCAACCCGCTCAACGACGTCTCCACGATGAACAAGGTCATGGAGTACATGGCGATGAGCAAGCCGATCGTCTCGTTCGAGCTGCGCGAGGCGCGGGTGTCCGCGGGCGACGCCGCCGTCTACGCCCCGGCGAACGACGAATCGGCGTTCGCGAAGCTCGTCGCCCAGCTGCTCGACGACCCCGAGGAGCGGGTCCGGATGGGTAAGCTCGGCCAGGCCAGGGTGGCGGGTGCGCTTTCCTGGGAGAACTCGGCGAAGGCTCTCCTCGCCGCGTATGAGCACGCTGTGAAGCCCTGATCGCCGTTAGGTCAAGAAGTCACCGGACTTGTAACCATTGCTCCCGGTCCGGCGACGACTCCGGTAACCGGCCGATCAACTGAACCCGTTCGGCGTACCCGGCTCAGGAATGGAGATCCCGCCGTTGACTGACGACACGGTGCGCCTGGCCCTGATCGGGCAGGTCCTGAGACGACGATGGCGGCTCCTGGCCGCCCTCGCCGTGCTGGGCGCGGTGATCGGCGCTGCGGCGTCGATCCTGGTTTCGCCCGGCTACAAGACGACCTCGAACGTGCTCCTCCAGGGACCGCGGCAGGCCGACGAGCTGCTCACCCAGGCCCAGGTCGCGACCAGCTCGGTCGTCCTCGACCGCGCGGCCGCCGTCCTGCCGTGGCACCCGAGCGGCGCCGACCTGCAGAAGAAGGTCACCGCGTCGGTGTCGAACGGCAACGTCGTGACGCTCACCGTCTCCGCCGACACCGCCGAGCACGCCCAGCAGCTCGCCGACCAGGTCGCGCAGCAGTTCGTCAAGTACTCCGGGCAGCTGGCCAGCAACTCCGCCGACGCGTCGGTGCAGCTGGCCCAGGAGCAGCGCGAGTCGCTGCGCAACCAGGTCAAGCTGACCACGGACAAGATCAGCGAGCTCGCCAAGAACGTGGGCGGCGACCTGACCGTGGAGAGCGTCCAGGTCCGCACCCAGCTCGAAGGCCTCCGGACGTCGCTGGAGCAGGCCATCAACGACCTCAACCAGGCGGACCTCGCGACCGGCATCGGCAACACCGTCGTGCTGGGCAGCTCCGAGCGCCCGGCCGGGCCGGCCGCCCCGACGATGGTCCAGCTGGCCGCGGGCGGCGCGCTGCTGTTCTTCCTCGCCGGCGTGTTCGGCCACCTGTTCGCCGCCCGCGCCGACCGGCGCCTGCGGGGCGAGCCCGAGATCGCGTCCGCGCTCGGCTCGCCGATCCTCGCCGGTGTCGACGTCACGACCCCGGAGGGCGACCGCCTCCCGGCGACCGGCTTCACGGGCAAGGTGCGACGGCTCCTCGGCGGCGACCGGCCGTGGGTGCTGCCGCCGGTCGCGACGTCGGCCGACGAGGTCAACCGCAATATCCGCTACCGCCGGGTGCTCGCCCGGCTGGCCACCGGCCCCGCCGACGTCCTGCTGCTGGTGGCCGACGACGACGAGACGGGCCGCCTGGCCGCCGCACAGCTCGCCGAGCTGGCCGACCGGATGTCCCTGCCGCTGCGGGTCTTCGAGTTCTCGGCCGAGCGGCCGACCGTGCCGGACGCCGGACCGGACTCCGGGGTCCTGGTGGTCCTCGGCACCGGCACCCGCACCGCGTGGCAGCTCGTCCGGCTCGCCGAAGCCTGTTCCGACGCGGGCCAGGAGATCGTCGGCGCCGTCCTCACCCACCCCGTCCGGCCGGCCGGCCCGGTCACCGAACCCGCGGCGGAAGCCCCCGAGAAAGCCCTGGCAGGTTCGGCGTGACGACTCCTTCGGAAACCCCGGCGGCCCCCCTCTTCGACCTCCAGCGCCTGTTCGTCACGATCCGCCGTCGCAAGCGCTTCTGGCTGGCCACGGCGCTGCTCGGGCTGATCGCGGGCGCGGCTGTCGCGGTCCTGCTGCCGGCCTCGCCGACCGCGGTCACCAAGGTGATCGTCGTCCACCAGGACGACTCGCCGACCGACAGCGGCACGCTGATCCGCACCGACGTCGCGGTGCTGCAGACGACGCAGATCGCCGAAGGCGCGCTGAAGAAGCTGGGCAGCACGCAAGCGCCCGAAGACTTCATGAAGAACTACGCGGGGCTCGGCCTGACGAACAACGTCCTGCAGATCACCGTCAAGGCCAAGAACGGCGACGACGCCGTCGCGCAGGCCAGGGCGCTGGCCGAGGTGTTCATCGCCGACCACGTGCAGCGCAGCCAGGCCGCCGCGGCCGCGCAGTCCAAGGCCATCCTCGACCAGCGCAAGAACGCGCAGGACGAGCTGGCCAAGGTCGACCAGCAGATCTCCGACGAGACCGCCAAGGGCCGCAATGCGAACGCCAGCACCCTCGAAGGCCTCTACGGCCGCCGCGCCGCGCTCGCGTCGCAGATCTCCGACTTCGACTCCCGCGCCCAGCAGGCCGGCATCGGCAGCCCGCAGGTCGCCGCGGGCACCCAGGTCGTCGACGCGGCCCGGCTCCTTCCGAAGGCGTTCCTGAAGACCACCGCGACCGACGCCGGCGTCGGGTTCGCCCTCGGCCTGGCCCTCGGGCTCGCGCTCGTCGCCGTCGGCGCGGTGTCGCGCGACCGGCCGGTGCTGCGCCGCGAAATCTCCACCCACCTCGGCGCGTCCGTGCTCGCCCAGCTGCCGTCGAAGCCCCGGGGCCCGGCCCGGCTGTGGCGCCGCTCCCGCGCCGTCTCCGAACGCCAGCGCGTCGCGACGACCCTGGTCCGCGCGATCAAGAACGACTCGCGCGAGGTGTCGCTGCTGGAGCTCGGGGCGCCGAAGGTCGCCGCCGCGCTCGCCCTCGACGTCGCCGGGGAGCTGGCCGCGGACGGCCGCGCGAGCGTCGTCGACGACCTGCCCGGCGAGGAGGTCCGCAAGCTCGCGGCCGAGACGCACAGCGAGGTCGTCGTGATCGGCGCCGGCGACCCCGGGCCCGAACCCGGGGAGCACCGGATCGGCGTCGGCACGGTTTCGCCGGGCACGGCGTGGACCGACCTGGAGCACCTCGGCCCGGAAACCGTGCTGGTCGTCAAGGCCGGGCACGCGAACACGCTGTGGCTGCACACCGTCGCCCGTCAGCTCGCCGACCAGCGCATCCCGGTCATCGGCATCGTCCTGGTCGACCCGGACCCGCGCGACAAGTCCGACGGCACGCTGTGGGACGGCCTGCACACGGCGTTGCGCGGCCGGGCCAAGCAGGCACCCGCGGTGCAGGCCGCCCCGGCCGCGCACGAAGACCGGATGGACGAGCTGGTGGCCCGCATCGCCGAGCGCGTCGCCGTGGCGGAGCCGCCGACGCGGCGGTTCACCCCGGTCCGGCCGGTGGTCCCGCCCGCCCTCGCCACCCCGAGGCCGCCGGCCGCGCCGCTGCCGCCGCCCGGCACGGTCGGCGTTCCCGACCACCTGAACGCGCCGACGAGGAAGTTCGCTCCGGTCAAGCCGCCGAAGCGCCCGACGCCGTTCAAGCGCGACGACGCCGAGCCGACGCACAAAGGCGAACTGAACGCCGAGCTCGAGTCCGAAAAGAGCGCGGAGGTCTCCTGACCCCCGCGGCAACCTGAAGGGGAATCCACTCGAGATGTGCGGCATCGCAGGCACCTACCTCTGGCCGGACGGCGGGCCGCTCACCGACCGGCTGACCAAGACGCTGGCCCACCGCGGGCCGGACGGCTCGGGCCGCTACGACCACGCCGTCGGCGCCGGCTCGGTGCACCTCGGCCACCGGCGCCTCTCGATCATCGACCTGTCCGAGACCGGCGCCCAGCCGATGGCCCTCGACGGCTTGGCGCTGAGCTACAACGGCGAGCTGTACAACGCGCCCGAGCTGCGGGCCGAGCTTTCCGCGGCGGGCGTGCGCTTCCGCGGCACGTCCGACACCGAGGTGCTGCTGCAGGCGTGGCGGCGCTGGGGCACGGACTGCCTGCCCAAGCTGCGCGGGATGTTCGCCTTCGCGCTGTTCGAAGAGGGCACCGGCGAACTGTTCCTGGTCCGCGACCAGCTGGGCATCAAGCCGCTGTTCTTCGTGCAACGCGCCGGCGGGGTCGCGTTCGCGTCCGAGCTGAAGGCCCTCGCTGGGGAGCTCGGCGGGTCGCTGCAGGTCGACAACGCCGCGTTGATCGCGTCGCTGCTCTACTACTGGGTGCCGGACAGCCGGTGCGCCTACCAGGGCGCGGAGAAGCTGCAGCCGGGCACGTGGCTGCGCTGCCGCCCGGACGGCCAGGTCGACCGCGGCCGCTTCTGGTCGCTGCGGGAGGTCGCCGAGGAGGGCGCGGCGTTCGACGGCGAGGTCGACCTGCACGAGGTGATCGCCGAGTCGACGGCCAAGCACCTGCTCTCGGACGTCCCGGTCGCGACGTTCCTCTCGGGCGGGCTGGACTCCAGCTACCTGACGGCGCTGGCCGCGCGTTCGCAGCCCGGGATTTCGGCCTACACCATCGGCTTCCGGGCCGAGGACGCCAAGTTCGAGGCGATGCCGGACGACCTGAAGTACGCCCGGATCGTGGCGCAGCAGTTCGGCGTCGACCTGCACGAGATCGAGATCGCGCCGCAGGTGCTCGATCTGCTGCCGAAGATGACCTACCACCTCGACGAGCCGATCGGCGACCCGGCGGCGATCAACTCGTTCCTGATCTGCTCGGCCGCGCGCGAGGCCGGCGTCAAGGTGATGCTGTCCGGGATGGGCGCCGACGAGCTGTTCGCCGGCTACCGCAAGCACCTCGCGAACCTGATCGCCCTGCGCTACCACAAGGTGCCGGGCGCGGTCCGGCGTCCCGTGGAGTCCATTGTGGACCGGCTGCCGGTGGCGTCGGCCAAGCGCGGGTACCGGTCGGTGCGGTTCGCCAAGCGGTTCCTGTCCTTCGCGGGCCTGCCCGAGGAGACGGCGTTCCGGCGCAGCTACACGATGTACGACCGGACCGAGCTGCTCGACCTGGTGAACCCGGACCTCGCGGCGGACGTCGACTCCGTTCTGACCGAGCACGCGGACACCTACAACGACCAGGCTTTGGACGACTTCGTCAACCGGATGTGCCTGGCCGACTCGCGGATGTTCCTGCCGGGGCTGAACCTGACCTACACCGACCGCTCGACCATGGCGGCGTCGACCGAGGTGCGCACGCCGTTCGTCGACGTCGAGGTCGTACGGGCGGCGTTCAAGATCCCGGGGAACAAGAAGATCGTCGGCCGCGCCGGGAAGATGGCTTTGAAAAACGCGGCTTTGAACATCCTGCCCAGCGAGATCGTGCACCGGCCGAAGGGCCTGTTCAGCGCGCCGCTGCGGGCCTGGATGAGCCGCGACCTGGCACCGCTGGTGCGCGAAGTCGTCAACGACGGCGTGCTCGTTTCGTCCGGCCTCCTGCAGCGTGAGGCACTGCAGCGCATGGTCGCCGAGGACGCCGCCGGCCAGGAAGACCGCGGCAAGCACCTCTGGCACGTCCTGACTCTTGAATATTGGTACCGGAACGCGATGGCGGGAGCGAAGTGAAGCAGGTCGTCCAGAACTACAAGAGCGGTGAACTGGCACTGCTGGAGGTACCGGAGCCGGCTTGCAAGCCCGGCGGCGTCCTGGTGCGGACGGTGTACTCGCTGATCTCCACCGGCACCGAGATGATGAAGGTGTCCGAGGCCAGCCTGTCCCTGGTGGGCAAGGCCAAGGCGCGGCCGGACCAGGTGGCGAAGGTGATGCAGAGCGTCGCCACCAACGGCCTTTCGGCGACCTACCGCAAGGTGACGTCCAAACTGGACTCCTACACCCCGCTCGGCTACTCGCTGTGCGGCATCGTCGAGCAGGTCGGCGACGGCATCACCGACGTGGCGGTGGGTGACCTCGTGGCCTGCGCGGGCAACGAGCACGCGCTGCACTCCGAGCTGAACTGGGTGCCGAAGAACCTCTACTCCCGCGTCCCGGCCGGCGTCGACCCGCGGCACGCGGCGTTCGGCACCGTCGGGTCGATCGCCATGCAGGGCGTCCGCCGCGGCGAGCCGCAGATCGGCGACGTTGCCCTGGTCATCGGCCTCGGCCTGATCGGCCAGCTCGTGGTGCAGCTGCTGACGTCGTCCGGCGTGCGCGTCGTCGGCGTCGACCCCGACCCGGAGCGCTGCAAGCTCGCCGAGAGCCTCGGCGCGCTGACCTGCGCGCACCCGGCGTCCGGCATCGTCGACACCGCGGTGGACGAGCTGACGCACGGCGCGGGCGTCGACCAGACGTACCTGGCGGCCGGCGGCAACACGAACGACCCGGTCGAGCTGGCGGCGAAGCTGTCACGCGACCGCGGCCGCGTGATCGACATCGGCAAGTGCAAGCTCGACCTGCCGTGGAACGCCTACTACGAGAAGGAACTGGACGTCCGGTTCTCCCGGTCGTACGGCCCGGGCCGCTACGACCCGTCGTACGAGCTGGAAGGCCGTGACTACCCGATCGGCCAGGTCCGCTGGACCGAGCGCCGCAACCTCGAGTGCGTCCTCGACCTGATCGCGCGCGACCGCCTCGACGTCGACCCGCTGATCACGCACGTCTCGGACTTCTCGGACGCGGTTTCGACGTACCAGGCGCTGAACGAGGGGTCGCTCAAGGCGGTGGCGGTGCTGTTCCGCTACCCGGACGCGGTCGCCCGGACGGAGCCGGTGGTCACGTCCGCGCGGGTCGGGCTGGTCGAGCACGAGGCCGCGCCGCTGCCGGCCGGGCAGCCGGTGCGCCTGGGCTTCATCGGGGCGGGCAACTACGCGTCGTCGATGCTGCTGCCGCACCTCGTCGAGCGCGACGACGTCCGGCTCGAGCACGTCGCGACGACGTCGGCGCTCTCCGGCGCCAACGCGCGGCGCAAGTTCGGCTTCGCTTCGGCGTCGACCGACATCGACAACGTCCTCGGCGACGACTCGATCGA
This sequence comes from Amycolatopsis vastitatis, assembly GCF_002234595.1. Taxonomy (GTDB): domain Bacteria; phylum Actinomycetota; class Actinomycetes; order Mycobacteriales; family Pseudonocardiaceae; genus Amycolatopsis; species Amycolatopsis vastitatis. Next base: position 68,220 of record NZ_NMUL01000018.1, on the reverse strand, counting down.
CGCGGTGTTCGTGGTGACGCGGCACAGCTCGCACGCCGAGCTGACCCGCCAGGCGTTGCTCGCGGGCAAGACGGTGTTCGTCGAGAAGCCGCTGGCGCTCTCTCCCGAAGAGCTCCAGAAGGTGCTCGACGCGGTCGAGGAGTCCGGCAACGACCGGCTCCAGGTCGGCTTCAACCGCCGCTTCGCACCGCTGCTGCACGAGGCCCGCGGCCAGTTCGGCCCCCGCGTCGGCCCGGCGACCGTGCGGTACCTCGTCAACGCCGGCCGCCTCGACCACGGCAGCTGGTACAACCAGACCACCACCGAGGGCTCCCGGTTCGCCGGCGAGGGCGGCCACTTCATCGACACGGTGAGCTGGCTGCTCGACGCCGACCCGGTCTCGGTGTACGCCACCGGGGACCTCCAGGTGACCCTCGGCTACGCGGACGGCTCGACGGCGGTCATCACGTACGCCGAGACCGGCTCGTCCGGCTTCCCGAAGGAGACCCTCGACCTCACAGCCGACGGCAAGGTGCTGAAGTTCGACGACTTCGTCCGCGCATCGGTGTACTCCCGGAAGAAGTGGGCCAGCTCGCGGATCCCGAAGGGCCGCGACAAGGGCCAGGCCGCCGAGGTCGACGCCTTCCTGACAGCGGTGCGCACGGGCGGGCCGATGCCGATCTCGATCGCGTCGCTGGCCGCGACGACACTGGCGACGCTGGCCGCGCAGACCAGCGTGGCGAACGCGGCGCCGGTCCGGATCGATCTGCCCCGGAAGGCGGGTGCCCCGGCATGATGGGTCCCGGCTGGTACCTGCGCCGGCTGTCCCGCATGGGGCCGGCGGAGGTCGTCGGCCGCGCTCGGCACGCCGTCGTCCAGCGGCAGTGGCGGACCGCGCTGCCCACGCCGCCTCTCTGGCCCGCGCACCCGCGTTTCACGGCCGTGCTGCCTGCCGGGGTGGTGGGCAAGGTATCCGCTGAGGCGGCTTCGCGGCTCCTGGCCACGGCGGACGAGCTGATGGCCGGACGCGCCGAGTACTTCGGCGTGGTGCGCTCGGACATGGCGTCGCCGGACTGGTTCCTCGACCCGAAGACGGGCCGTCGCGCACCTTCCGAGCTGTATGCGTTCGACGTGCCGTACCGGTCGGAGGACACGGTCGGCGACATCAAGCAGATCTGGGAGCCGTCGCGGCACCAGCACCTGACGGTGCTGGCCGCGGCGTACGCCCTGACCGGGACCCCCGCGTACGCCGCGCGGGCGGCCTCGCACCTGCGGTCGTGGTGGGCGGAGAACCCGCCGCTGCGGGGACCGCACTGGGTCAGCGGCATCGAGCTGGGCATCCGGCTGCTGTCGTGGGTCTGGACGCGTCGCCTGCTGGAAGGCTGGGACGGCGTCGGAGAGCTGTTCGAGGACAACCCGGACTTCCAGCTCCAGCTGTGGCACCACCAGAACTGGCTGGCGACGCTGCGCAGCCACGGCTCGTCGGCGAACAACCACGTCATCGCCGAGGACGCCGGCCTGCTGGCCGCGGCGTGCGCGTTCGGCTGGTTCCCGGAGTCGGCGGGCTGGCGGGCTTCGGCGATGCGCTCGCTGGACGCCCAGCTCGGCCGCAACACGTTCCCGTCGGGCCTGAACGCGGAGCTGGCGTCGGAGTACCACGGCCTGGTGCTGGAACTGGGCCTCGCCGCGGCGGTGGAGGCAGACGCCGCGGGCACACCGGTACCCGAGTCGACGTGGGACGTCCTGCTCCGGATGACGGACGCGCTGGCGTCCATTGTGGACAATCGGCTCCGGCCGCCCCGCCAGGGCGACGCCGACGACGGCTTCGGCCTGATCGTCGACGGGCTCGAAACCGGCCGCTGGGCGTCGTTGCTGGCCACCGGTGAAGTCCTGTTCGGCCGGCCGGCCTGGTGGCCGCCGGTCCCGGGCGACGACGTCCGCACGCCCCTGCTGACCTCGCTCGCTTCCCGGACTTCGCGTGCTTCGGGCGCCCGCCCCGGCCGGCGCCCCGCGCACCTGCGCGACGCGGGCATGACGATCCTGCGGTCGGGCCGCATCTGGGCGCGTTGTGACGGCGGCCCGCACGGCTTCCTGTCGATCGCCGCGCACGCCCACGCGGACGCGCTGTCAGTGGAGGTCCGCCACGACGGCGTCGACATCCTGGCCGACCCGGGCACCTTCTGCTACCACGGCGAGCCGCAGTGGCGGTCGTACTTCCGGTCGACGCTCGGCCACAACACACTGGAGCTGGGCGGCCGCGACCAGTCGGTGTCCGGCGGCCCGTTCCTGTGGACCCGGCACGCGGTGACGAAGGTCCTGGCGGTCGAGACCCCGCCCACCGGAGCATCCCGCTGGATGGCGGCCCACGACGGCTACGCCCCGGCCGCCCACCGCCGCACGGTGGAACTCGACGGCAACGTGCTCAAGATCGTCGACGAGGTCCTCGGCGAGGGTGGCTCGGAGGGCCGCCTGGCGTTCCACCTGGGCCCGTCGGTCACGGTCACGCTCGACGGCACCACGGCGCGGCTCAGCTGGCCGGCCCCAACGGGCGTGCCCGGTTCCGCCGCTGGTGTCGCCAGTGGCGCTGTGTCGGGGGTGCCAAGCCCTGCCGCCGTCGGCGCTGCTGTGCCGGGGGAGCCCAGCCCTGCTGCCGTTGGTACTGCCGTGCCCGATGTGCCCGGCTCTGTCGCCACCGGTGCGTCCGATCCTCTCGTCGGCCGCGTTTCCGGTTCCCTCGCCGCCGACGGGGGAGCGGTGCGCACCGCCGTCATGGAACTGCCGCCCGAGTTGTCGTGGACCGCGCACCGCGGCGAAACCGACCCGCCGCTCGGCTGGTACTCCGCGGGCTTCGGCCGAAAGGAACCCTCGACCACCCTCGTCGGCTCCGGGACTCCCGGACACCTCACCACCTTGCTCCGCTTCAGTTAGGACCCGCCCGTGACAGCCCGCCGCTTCCGACTCAGCCGTGCCGCTCCGCTGCTCGGCGTCCTCCTCACGGTTGCGGCGTGCTCGGGCAGCCCGGAAACCGACAGCGGCCCGGCGCAGGCCACCCCGGCCCCCAGCGGGTCCGTCGCGGCGGTGTGCGACAAGGAGCCGGCCGGCCCGGCGGCCGCACCGGCGGGCGCGGTCGTCGTCGACCCGGCGGTCCCGGGCGACCTGGCGGCGAAGACGCGCTCGGCCGGGCCGGGCACGACCTTCTGGCTCAAGCCGGGCAAGCACATCCTCGGCGGCGACAAGTACGACCAGGTCTCGCCGAAGGACGGCGACGTCTACATCGGCGCCCCGGGCGCGATCGTCGACGGCCGCAAGATCAACCAGTACGCGTTCACCGGCCACGCGGCCAACGTCAAGATCACCTACCTGACCGTGCAGGGCTTCGCCGCGCCCCACGACGAAGGCGTCGTCAACCACGACTCCGGCGACGGCTGGGCGATCGAGCACTCGACCATCCAGGACAACGACGGTGCCGGGCTGATGGCGGGCGCACGCCAGCAGGTCCGCGGCAACTGCCTGCGCCGCAACGGCCAGTACGGGATGAACGCCTACTCCGGCAGCACCCCGCTCACCGCGCTGGTCGTGGAGGGCAACGAGATCGCCGGCAACAACACCGGCGACTGGGAAGCGAAGATCGACGGCTGCGGCTGCAGCGGCGGCATCAAGTTCTGGCAGGTCGACGGCGCCGACGTGCGCGGCAACTGGGTGCACGACAACCACGGCACCGGGCTGTGGGCCGACACGAACAACAACGACTTCCTCATCGAGGGCAACCTCATCGAGAACAACGACAGTGCCGCGCTGATCTACGAAATCAGCTACAACGCGATCATCCGCGACAACACCATCCGGAAGAACAACTGGGTCGACGGCCGCAGGTACGCCGACAAAGGTGACAACTTCCCGACGTCGGCGATCTACATCTCCGAGTCCGGCGGCGAGCCACGCGTCAAGGCCCGCACCGCGAAGATCGACATCTCCCGCAACTACCTGGAGAACAACTGGTCCGGGATCACGCTGTGGGAGAACGCCGACCGGTACTGCAACAGCCCGGCCAACACGTCCTCCGGCGACTGCACCCGGCTGGTCCGCAACGTGAAGCAGTGCTCGGCCCCGGCGATCACGACCGGCCCGCTCCTCGCCGACTGCCGCTGGAAGACCCAGAACGTCGACATCCACGACAACAAGTTCGTCCTCGACCCGGCGGTCGTCGGCTGCCAGGCCTCGTGCGGCCGGATGGGCCTGCTGTCGAACTTCGGCACCTACCCGGACTGGTCGCCGTACAAGGGCGACGCGGTCCAGGAAGCGATCACGTTCAAGCAGGACAACCGCTGGCACGACAACAGCTACGCCGGCCCGTGGACGTTCATCGGCTACGCGGCCGACCGCGTCCTCGAGATCGGCGAGTGGGAAGGCTCGCCGTACTCGCAGGACACGGGGAGCACGTACACCGCACAGGGCGGGGGCTGACATGACCGCGCACACCGGAACGCCGGCGGGCATCCGCGGCGACGCTGCGCCCGGACCTGTGTCGGCCACCCCGAAGTGGGCCGGCCTGGCCTGGGCGCTGCTGATCCTCAACACCCTCGGGTCGACCGGCGCGAAGACGGTCCTGCCGCTGCCGCGGTCGGTCAGCCAGCTCGTCACCATGGGCTCGCTGATGACCGCGTTCGTGATCGCGCTGGTGCTGAACAAGCACCTGCGGATCCGGCCGAGCGCGTACCTCCTCCTGCTCACGTTGCTGCTGCTCACGAGCATCATGTCCAGCGCCGACCTGCAGGAGGGCGCCGGCGCGTTGTTCCGGTGCTTCCGGCTCACCGTGTTCCTCTCGACGCTCTGGCTGCTGACGCGCTGGTGGGACGGCGGGTTCAGCTTCGTCCGCTACCACATCCGCACGTATGCGATCGTGCTCGCGTCCGTGGCGATCGGCCTGGTGATCGCCCCGGGCAACGCGATGCCGGACATCTACGGCGGCCGGCTGTCGGGCGCGATCTGGCCGCTCACCCCGCCGCAGATCGGCCAGTACGCGGCCGTCATCTCCGGGCTCACGCTCCTCCTTTGGTTCGGGCGCCGCACGACGTGGCGCAGCGCGTTGGTCATCGTGGTCCCGGTGCTGGCGCTGCTGATGCTCACGCACACCCGCACGGCGACGCTCGGCCTGATCGTCGGCCTCGCGGTGGCCTTCCTGTCGATGCTGCTGACCAGCGCCCGCGCGCGGAAGGTGTTCGCGTGGACGGTCGGCGTCGGCGGGGTCGCCGGCGTGGTGCTCGCGGGTGCGCTCCAGACGTGGTTCCTCCGTGGGCAGAGTGCGGACAACTTCTCCAGCCTGACCGGCCGCGCAAAGGTGTGGGACGCGCTGCTCGAGGCCCCGCGGACGACGGCGGAGTACATCTTCGGCGTCGGGCTGACGGACAAGTCCTACGACGGCCTCCCGATCGACAACAGCTGGCTCGCGATCTACCACGAGCAGGGATTCGTCGGGATCGGGCTGGTCGCCGCGTTCCTGCTGACGCTGATCGTCGTCGCGGTGCTGCGGCCTCCTTCGCTGGCGAGGGCGTGTGCGATCTTCTTGATCACCTACACCGTTTCTGCCTCCTATACCGAAGCTGGTCTCGGCGACGCGTCGCCATACCTCCTGCACCTGGCGGTCGCCGCGTCGCTGCTGGTCCGCGGGGTGCCGCAGTCCGACGAGCAAGCATTCATCCCGGCGAAGGGGGCAGACGTGCGAGGTGCGGGCGCGTGAAGGTTCTCGTGGTCCACAACCGGTACCGGTCCGAGCAGCCGAGCGGGGAGAACAATGTCGTCGACGCCGAGGTGACGTTGCTCGCCGAGGGCGGCCACAAGGTGTCGCTGTTCGAACGCCGCAGCGACGACATCGCCGCGATGCCGTTGCCCCGCAAGGCCGCGGTGCCGCTGATGGTGCCGTGGAACCCGGCGGTGCGGAAGGAGCTCGCCGCCCGGCTGCGGGCCTCGCGCCCGGACGTCGTGCACATCCACAACACGTTCCCGCTGCTGTCACCTTCGGTGGTCGCCGCCTGCGCGGACGCGGGCGTGCCCGCGGTCGCGACGCTGCACAACTACACGATGGTCTGCCCACCCGGCACGCTCCACCGCGACGGCCGCATCTGCACCGAGTGTGTCGGCGGCTCACCGCTGCCCGCGGTGAAGCACGGTTGCTACCGCGGTTCGAGCGCGGCCACGGTGCCGATGGCGGCGAGCATGGTCGCGAACCGGCGCCGGTGGTGGACGGGCGTTTCGCGGTTCTTCTGCATTTCGGCGGCCCAACGTGACCTCCTCGTGTCGGCCGGGATGCCCGGCGAGCGGATGGCGGTGAAGCACAACTTCGTCACCGACCCCGGTGTCCGCCGCACCGGCGACGGGTCCCACGTGCTGTTCCTCGGCCGGATCACCGAGGAGAAGGGGGTCGGCCTGCTGATGCGGGCTTGGGACCGCCTCGGCGGTGCCCTGGGCGTGCCACTGGTCATCGCCGGTACCGGGCCGATGCAGGACGAGGTCGCGGCCTGGGCGGCCGGACGCTCCGACGTCTCGTATGTCGGCCTCCGGAACAAGGCGGAGTGCCGCGCCCTGACCGCCGACGCGGTCGCGGTGGTCGCGCCGTCGACGTGGCTGGAGGCCTTCGGCCTGGTGGTCGTCGAGGCGATGGCCGCCGGCGTCCCGACGGTCGCGGCAGCGCATGGCGCCTTCCCCGAACTCGTCGACGACGGGGTCACCGGCCTTCTGCACGTGCCGAACGACCCTGCCTCGCTCGCGGACCGCCTCCGCGCGGTGGCCGGCGACCGCAACCGCGACATGGGCGACGCGGCCCGCGTCCGGTACGAGAAGGACTTCACCCCCGCGGTCGGGCTGGATCGGCTGGTCGCCGGGTATGAAGCGGCGATCGAGGCGCACGGGTGAGACAGCTCGTCCGGACGGCACCCGCGGCCCTGCCGGCCGCGCTGCGTGCCCCGCTGGCGATGTCGGGCGCGCTGGCGACGGCGGTGCTCGTCGCCCTCGGCATCCTGCACTTCCACGACTCCGGCCTCACCGGCATCGACGCGGCGCTCCTCCCGTCGATCGACGGCGTCGAGCCGCCGTGGCGGTACGTCGCCCTGGTCTTCGACTTCGGCGGCGAACCGGTGGGGTCGGTGATCCTGGTCGGCCTGATCGCGGCGGTCTGCTTTCTCCTCCACCGGGTCCGGACGGCGGTGCTGACCGTGCTCGGTGTGCTGGCCACGGTGGCCGTGACGACCGTGCTCAAGCCGATCGTCGGCCGCACCATCCACGGCGAGTTCCTCTCCTACCCCAGCGGGCACACGGCCTTGGCGACGGCGCTCGCGCTGGTCATCGGCCTGCTGCTGACCGACCGGCTGGGGCGCGGCCGCGCGGCCGCGGTGGCGCTCGTTCTCGGGCTGGCGCTGGTCGCCGGGGTGGCCATGGGCTGGGCCGAGGTGGGCCTCGGCGCGCATTACCCGACCGATGCCCTCGGCGGTTTCTGCGCCGCGCTGGCTGTGGTCCCCGCGACGGCGTGGCTGGTGGATCGGGTCGCCGACCGGCTCTGAGTTCCGGTGCCCGGGTTCTCCGCTCCGGATCTGCGCGGAAAGCCTGTCGGTCTCGGCAGTCGTCGTTCGTCGGTGGGGTGACCAACGTGCGAAGGAGACCCCGATGATCCAGGACCTGATCGCCGCCGAACGGCGGGAGCTGGCCGCGCTGCTCGACGAGCTGTCGCCGTCCGCCTGGGCGACGCCGACCTTGTGCGCCGGCTGGCGCGTGCCCGAGGTGGTCGCCCACATGACGATGCCCTTCCGGTTCTCGACCGGCCGGTTCGTGCGGGAGCTGCTGAAGTCCGGTGGCCGCTTCAACGTCATGGCCGACCGGGTGGCTCGCCGCGAAGCGGCGGAGCTTTCCCGCGAGGCGCTGGTCGCGTCGCTGCGTGACAACGCGGACCACCCGTGGCGGCCGCCGGGCGGCGGCGCGGAGGGGGCCCTGAGCCACGACGTGATCCACGGCCTGGACATCACGACCGCCTTGAAGCTGGACCGCCGGGTGCCCTTGGAGCGCCTGGAGGTGATCTTCGCGGCGATGAAGCCCAAGCAGATCAAGTACTTCGGCGCCGACCTGACCGGCGTCGCTCTGCGCGCCGACGACCTCGACTGGTCGTACGGCACCGGCACACCGATCACCGGGGCGGCCCAGGACCTCCTGCTCGTCCTCTGCAACCGGCGGCTGCCCGCCGGCCGTCTTCGGGGAGAACCGAGCGCGCGCTTCACCACGGTCTGATCTCCTTCCGCAGCTCGTCCATTGTGGACAGCCCAGGGGCGCCGAACCACAGCGCCTGAAGCCCGGCGCCGCGAGCCGCGGCGACGTTTTCCTCCCGGTCGTCGATGAACAGAATCCGTTCGGGGATGACGTCGAGCCGCCGGCACAGCGTGGTGAACGCCTCGGGATCGGGCTTGCGCACTCCGATGTCCCCGCTGATGAACCAGTCGGTGAGGTACTCGCCGAGCCCGAAGCGATCGCGCAGCAGCTTGGACCACTCGCTGACGTCGTTGCTCAGGCAGGCGAGCCGCACTCCGGTCGCGTCGAGTTCGGCGAGCAGAGCGACCACGCCCTCGGTGAGGCGATGGGCACGGCAGTACTGCTCGTCCGATGTCCCGGAAGCGCCGGCGGTCGTCCAGAAGTCCGCGGACGGCATCTTGCCGAGGCTGCATTCCTCGTACAGCTGGGCGATTTCGCCGCGGCCCAACACGCAGCCGTGGCTGCGGAGGTACGGGACGAGCAGCTCACCGACGTCGTCGGCGCTCGAGTACAGGACGCCCATGGCGTCGAACGCGACGACGTCGATCGCGTCGCGGTGGAGGGCGGTGGGAACGAGGGGCATGTCTCCGACGGTACCGAACACCCGTGCGAACGCCATCGCTGAAAAGGGTGAACCCGGAGCGTCCGGAATTCTCCGTTCGCAATTTTTCCCTTGTGTAGCAAGGAAATCCCCGGTCGCCGAGACGGGCCGCGGTGAAAACTGTCGGACCCCGTCGGCAAGCTCCTGATCAGCAGCCGGCGACCCCGCCGTCGAACGAAGAGCACTCGTCCTGCGAGTAGGGCCCCGCCCGCCAGCCCGCAGCGTCGACCGTCTTGGAGGTGTCATGCACGACGAAGGTCCATGGCCCGGTGTAGGCGTTGTCGTGCCACCGGTTGCCCTGGCCGAAGGTGATCGCCTCCTCGACCACGGTGCCCTTGTAGGGAGACCAATCCGGGAAGGTCCCGTAGTTCGACAGCAGCGCCATCCGCCCGCACAGGCTCGCGCAGCCCACCCGTCCAGCATCGAACCGGAAGGTGTTCCCGTGAATCTCCACCCGCTGCGTCTTCCAGCGGCAGTCGTCATACGCCGGGCGCTGCTCGATCGTGCCCGCCGCGCACGAAGACTTCGAAGCGACCTTGGTGCAGTAGCCCGAAGACGTGTTCGCCGGGCTGTTGCAGAAGCGGTCGGCGTTCTCCCACAACGTGATCCCGGCCCAGTTGTCCTCGAAGGTGTTCCCGGTGATGTCGACGGCCGACGTCCGCGCCGGCACGCGCGCTTCGCCGCCCGATTCCGACAGGTACACCGTCGCCACCGGGAAGTTGTCGCCGCGCGAAGCGAACGCGCGGCCCTGCACCAGGGCGTTGCCGCGGAAGGTGTTGCCGCGCAGCACGAGGTTGTAGCTGGTCTCGTAGAACAGCGCCTCGGAGTCGTTGGCCTCGAAAAGGTTGTCCTCGACGAGGAAGTCGTTGTTGTTCGTGTCGGCCCACAGGCCGGCGCCGTGGTTGCCGTGCACCCAGTTGCCGCGGATGTCGGCCCCGTTCACGGCCCAGAACTTGGCGCCGCCGCTGCACCCGCAGCCCGGCACCTTGGCCTCCCAGTCACCGGTGTTGTTGCCGGTGATCTCGTTGCCCTCCAGGACGAGCCCGGTGATGCCGTCGCCGGCCTGGTACGCGTTGAGCCCGTACTGCCCGTTGTTCCGCAGGCAGCTGTGGCGGACGACCTGGCCGGCACCGGCCATCAGCGCCGCGCCGGCGTTGTCCTCGATGGTGGTGTTCTCGATGAGCCAGCCGTCTCCGGAGTCGTGGTTGACCACGCCCTGGTCCTGCAGCGCCGCGAACCCGCGGACGGTGAGGCCGTGGAGCTGGACGTTGCGGGCCCGCTGGGTGAAGGCCGCGCGGTTGACTCCGCGGCCGTCGACGACCGCACCCGGCGCGCCGAGGTACACGTCGCCGTCCTTCGGGGCGACCTGGCCGAACTCGTCGCTCCCGAGCGTGTGGGTGCCGGGCCGGAGCCAGAACGTGGTTCCGGGAGGGGACGCCGCCGTCTTGGCCGCGAGGTCGCCGTCGACGCCCGGATCGACGGCGACGGCCCCGGACGGCGGGTCCTCGTACTCGGCGGGCTGGTGGCCGCACACGGGGGCGGGCCCGTCGGCGGCACGCGCGGTCGCCGGGCACGCCACGGCGATCAGGAGCGAGCAAGCACCGACGAGAACCGCGCGAGATCTGCCCATGGCAGGACGCTACGCACGAACGGGCCGGAAAACAGTCACCCTCAAGTGTCCTCATCGGACCCATGGGGTGAATCCGGCCCGCCCGTGCGGGGATCAGGCGTGCTTGCGGAACACGGGCTGCACCGGGCGCCCGCCCATCCACGGCGTCGGGTCCTGGGCGTCGAGCGCCTTCCGGTACACCGTGCAGGCCTGGGCGACGACGTCGATGGTCTTGTCGATGTCGGCTTCGGTGAGTGCGGCACTGACCACGAAGGACGGTCCGAGCACGCCGCCGCTGATCAGCTCGCGCAGGAACAGCGTCCGGTAGGGCTGGGACGGCTTGCCCTGTTCGTCGAGGGTGCCGAAGACGAGGTTGCTGGCCCGGCCGCGGACGACCACGTGGTCTTCGACGCCGATCCCGGCCGCCACCTCGCGGACGCCGGCGGCGAGCCGGTCGCCGAGGGCGTGCATGCGGCCGATGACGTCCTCTTCCCGGTAGACGTCCATGACCGCCATCGCGGCGGCCAGGGAGTGGGTCTCGGCGCCGTGGGTGGTGGAGAGGAGGAACACCCGTTCGCGGTCGGTGCGCAGGCCACCGATCTCCATCAGCTCCCGCTTGCCGGCCAGCGCGGAGACGGCGAAGCCGTTGCCGAGGGCCTTGCCGAACGTCGAGAGGTCGGGCGTGACGCCGTAGAGGCCCTGGGCGCCGTGGGCGGACCACCGGAAGCCGGTGATCATCTCGTCGAAGATCAGGACGACGCCGTGCCGGGTGGTGAGCTCGCGCAGGCCCTGCAGGTACCCCGGCGGTGGTTCCACCGCCGCGGCCGCCTCGAGGATCATGCACGCGATCTGGCCCTCGTGGCGCTGCAGCAGCTCCTCCGCGGCCTGCAGGTCGCCGTACGGGAAGGACACCACCGCTTCGGTCGTCTCGTCCGGGATGCCCGCGTTCATCGGCGTGGTGCCGATGAACCAGTCGTCGGTGGAGAAGAAGGCGTGGTCGGCGCACTTGGCGACGAGCTTGCGGCCGGTGGCGGCGCGGGCCAGCCGGACCGCGGCCGTGGTGGCGTCCGAGCCGTTCTTGGTGAACTTCACCATGTCGGCCGTCGGCACGTTCTCGAGGAACCGCTCGGCGGCTTCGGCCTCGATGATCGACGGCCGGATGAAGTTGCCGCCCTTCTCGATCTCCCGCCGGACGGCGTCGAGGATCCGCGGGTGGGCGTGGCCGAGGCTGACCGCTCTCAGCCCCGCGCCGTACTCGACGTACTCGTTGCCGTCGACGTCCCACACGTGGCCCCCGAGGCCGTGGGAGATGACCGGGGCCATCCCTTCGGGATACTGGTCCGAGCCCTTGGCGTAGGTGTGCGCACCGCCGGGGATGACCCGGTGCAGCCGCTCGTCCGCCTGCGTGGAGCGGGGCAGGTTCGTTCCCATGTCGTGGCTCACCTCGTTGGTTTCAACGCCTCTCCGAGAGACGGCGCCCGTTCGTCCCGGTCGCTGACCATTGTGACCGACAGTGGCCACGAAATGTCCAATTCAGGGTCTTTGTACGAAATCGTAATGTCTTCTTCAGGATCGTGGGCCCGATCGATACGGTACGAAACATCGGAGGGATCCGTGAGTGACTGGAAGCCGTGGGCGCACCCCGCCGGGATGTACACGGAAACCTGGGTATCCCCGGAAAGTTCGAAGGTTTTGATGTTCCGGAATGTCGGCGAACCCGGTCGGAGATCCACCACGACGTCGAAGATCGCGCCGTGGGAACACCGCACCAGCTTCGCCTCGCCGGCGCCGCCGCGCAGGTGCATCCCGCGGACGACTCCCTTGCGGGAACGGGAAAGGCTGTCCTGGACGAAGCCGTCCGGGTCGATGCCCGCCGACGCGACGACGTCGCGGTCGAACGTCCGGCTGAAGAATCCGCGCTGGTCCGCGTGCGGGGTGGGTTCGAACAGATACGCACCGTCGATCTCGGGCACCGGAATGGCCTTCATCGCCCACCCCCGAAGAGGGCCGCCGAAAGGGCGGCGAACTGGTCCTTGAGCCGTTGCGCGTTCATCTCGTTCCGTTCCAGGAGCGTCTGGCGCAGTTCCGCCGAGCGGTTCTCCAGTTCGGTGAACTGCTCGACGAGCCGGTCGAAGGCGACGGACTTCGCCCGCTGGGTGAAGCCCTCGAGACCCATCTCCGCCATCAGCACGTCGTTCTTCGGTGCGTACCCGATCGCCACGGTCGGTTTCGCGACCTTCAGGGCGCAGAGCACGTTGTGGTAGCGCGTGGCCACCACGCTGTCCACCGCCGCCATCTCGTGCATCAGGTCGTCCAGTGTCTCCGCCGAAGCCGCCGTCACCAGCGGGGAAGCGGTCTTCTCGAGGATCTCGTCGACGACCTGGCGGTCGATCCGGTCACCGATGAACAGCCGGACTCCTCTGCCCTGGTCAACGAGCCACGCGACGAAACGGTTCATCGTGTCCACGTAGTGGCGGTAGATGCGGTCGGCCTCGGCGCGGTCGTCGTTGCCGCCGTAGTAGGCCATCACGCCGACGCCGACGGTGCCCGGCTCGCCGTCGCCGGCCGGAGTCGGAAGGGAGAACGCGAGGTCGGGATAGACCTGGTCGGCACTCGTGTCGACGCCCATGGCGCGCATGGCGTCGCGCGAGATGTCGTCGCGGTAGGAGCGGTAGGCGGCGAGCCGGCCGGACCAGCGGACCAGCGTCCGCGTCGCCCGGGCGCTGATGTGGTTCGCGCCCACGCAGACGAGCGCCACCTTGGTGCCGAACAGGCGGCCGGTGGCGGAGAGGAGGAAGAGCGAATACGGGAAACCCCAGGGACGCAGCGGAAGCGTCGCTTCGAGGACGCCCATGCCGGGCACGATCACGACGTCCTGCTTGCGGACCCAGGCCGCGGTGCGGGCGATGTCGACCAGCTTGCCGAAGCCCTTGAGGGCGACCGAGCGCAGGCCGGACGCCGTCTCGTACTCCGACTGGTTCCAGTGCAAGGGCGTGGTGTCGAGGCCGTACCGCTCGCGGACGATCTCCGGGCCGCCGACGAGGGCGCTCAGCACCGCGTCCGGGTACTCGGCGCGCAGGTAGCCGAGCACGGCTTCGAGGGAACCGTCGTTGCCGAGGTTCCCCGAGCCGAGCAGGCCGAAGACGCCGACGCGTGGCGCACGCTTCACGCGAGCCTGCCTTCCCGGCCGGCCACGATCTCGTTGACCGTGGCGACGTCCGAGGCGGTGGGCGCGCGGTCCTCGACGCGCTCGCCGTGGCCGGAGCGCGCGCGGTTGGTCAGCCAGGTACCGAGGTGGCCGAAGCATTCGCGCTTGTCGGCGGCCGAGATCGGCGCGCGCCGGATCAGGTCCGCGAACCCGTAGACGTACTCGCCGAGCAGGCGGACGGTGGGGTTCCGGAGCCGGTTCGCGCGCCGCGGGTCCAGATTCGCGCACCGGCTCCGGATGGTCGGGTTGGCCCGTTCCGCGCGGCCCGGGTGGTCGCGGCGGAAGTAGAGCAGCTCGGGCACCTGGTAGAACGGCCCGTGCAGGGCCATCTCGGCCGAGTACGTGCGGTCGGCGTGGTGGTAGCTGTTGAGCGGCTTGACGCGGCGGAGGACGTCGGCGCGGATGACGCCGTAGAAGTCGTCGCCGCCGGGCTCGAACAGGATGCTGCGGAACCGGTCCGGGGCGTGCCGGGAGCCGGTGTCCAGTGTGTACTCGAGCGGCTGGACGATGCGGCCGTCGCCGTCGATGATCGCCTGGTCGCAGTGGGCGAGGATGACGTCCGGGCGCTCGTCGAGGGCCTCGACGCACCGCTTGAGCAGGTCGCGGGCGTAGAGGTCGTCGTGGGAGACCCACTTGAACAGCTCGGTGCGGGACACGTCGAACACGAAGTTGTGGTTCGGCGTCGCGCCGATGTTCTCCGGCTGGCGGACGTAGCGGATCCGCGAGTCCTTGTCGGCGTAGCGGCGGCAGATCTCGTCGGTGCCGTCGGTGGAGGCGTTGTCCGAGATGATCAGCTCGAAGTCTTCGAAGGTCTGGCCGAGCAGGGCGTCCAGCGACTCGGCGAGGTACTCCTCGCCGTTGTACACCGGGAGGCCGAGGCTCAGCCGCGGGACGGTGGTCATGGAGTCCTCATTCCTTGATCGGCAGTTTGATCGGCTCGAACACCACGGTGGGCTCGTCGGCGCCCGGGACCGATGGCACGTACTCGCGGAGCCCGAGCCTCAGCTGGAACCACCAGACGACGGACCCGCTGAGCGTGGCCGTCGCGACGCCCCACGCGGACCCGGCCGCGCCGCCGAGGAACGCGCCGGTGATGCCGAAGGTGACGTAGAACAGCGACGCGACCAGCTGCGAGCGCAGACTCCGCTTAGCCGCGCCCAGTGCGCGCAACCCGGCCGCCGCGCCGGTGGCGAAGCTCGCGCCGACCACGGCGAGGGTCACCGGCAGGATCAGCGGGGACGACGAGTCCCACACCGAGCCCATCACCCACCGGCCGGCGACGTCGGGCACCAGGAGGAGCAGGCCGAGGCCCCAGCACAGCGCGGCGGCGGCTTGGCCGCCACCGAGGATCACGCAGAAGTGCTTCAGCCGGTGCGGCGCCCGCTGAAGCACCCGCGCACCCTCGGCGACGGTGACCAGGGACAGCCCCATGAGCAGCGCCAGGAACGGGCCGAGGAGCTGTTCGGCGCCGCGGACCGCGCCGACGGCGGTGATCCCGGCGATGGCGCCCAGGCCGTAGGCCCGCAGCTGCGACGCGCCGCTGTTGCTGACGTTCTCGACCAGGTAGCGCACGCTGAGGTCGCGCTGGGTCCGGAGCCAGCCGAGCATCTCCCGCGGATGGGGGAGGATTCCGGTCTGGAACCAGCCGTACAGGGCCGCGGCCGCACCGGACAGCCCCCATGCGAGCACGAAGGCGACCACCGTGTGGATCTGCGCGGCGACGTACAACGCCGGGAGCAGGACCACACCCCAGACGCAGTCGTTGACGAACGCCCTCTTGCCCTCGCCCTTCGCGAAGAACGCGAACCGCCAGGCGTCCTGGAGGAGCAGGCCCGGCAACACCACGGCGAGCGCGACGAACGCGTCGCCGAGCGGTCCGCCCGCGGCCAGCCCGGCGACCAGGCTGACCAGCCCGGTGGCGCAGCCGACCCCGATGGCCGTGCCGGACGCACTGGCGACCCCCAGGCGCCAGCGTTGTTCCGCCACCGCGCTGAACCGCACCATCAGCGGGTCGGTCGCCAGGCCGCGCGAGATGTTGAGCACCACACCGTAGGTCACCCAGGCGAGGCTGAAGATGCCGAACGCGAACGTGCCGAGCGAGCGGGCCACGTACAGGCCGACGGCGAAGTTGGTCAGGCTGGAGACCGCCTGGTCGCCGAGGCCCCAGCTCAGCCGTCCCGCCATCGCGCGCACCGCGCCCGATCGGAAGATCGAGCGCGGCGCACGGCGGTGGTTGGCCACGTCGCTCACTCCTTGACCAAACCGGCGTCGTGCAGGGCACGGGCCGCGACGTCGACGATGTCGAAGGGCAGCCCGGCGCGCTCGGCGATGTCCAAGAGCGAGTGCTCGCCGTCGGAGAGGTTGAGCACCCACAGCATCGCCATCTGGGCCTGCTTGGCGTCGCTGCGGCCGCCGAGCGAGCCGTACAGCCCGCGCTTGCCGAGCTGCGGCTCGCCGTACGGGCTGAGGTTGACGTACCGGCGGTTGCGGTCCAGCACGCCGAACGCGTCGAGGAGCGTGCCCAGCGTGTCCTCCATGGCCGCGGGCGAGACGAAGCCCGGGTTGTCGGCCGACGTGTGGTACTCGGGGTAGCCCGCGTACGGCGTCCGCGTCAGCGAACCGACGCCGAGGTTGAAGCCCGGCGAGCAGAACTGGCGCTCGTCGTAGCCATACGGCGAGAAGTCGACAACTCGGTGTTCACGCGAGCGCAGCACATGCTGCATCACCCGGTCGATCTCGGCGTCGTCGCGGCGGGACTTCTTGTACGTCAACGAGCCCGGGTCGCCCGCGCAGGCCAGGACCAGGCCGTGCTTGACCTTCTCGATGCGGTCCGAATTCCGTGCCAGCCACGTGATCGAACCGATCGTGCCGGGCATGAACAGGAACCGGTACGTGTAGTGCGGCTGCGACTCGGCCAGCTGCTGGGCCAGCGAGATGGCCACCGCGATGCCGGCGAGGTTGTCGTTCGCCAGCGACGGGTGGCACACGTGGCACGACACGATGACTTCGTCGGTGACGCGGCCGGGCACGACGTGCTCGGCGTAGGTCAGCGAGCCGTCTTCCAGGGTCGAGTCGATGACGACGTCGTAGTCGCCGTCGGGCAGCGCGTCGAGCTTCTCCTGCGCGAGGCAGAACCCCCAGGCCGGGGCGTAGTAGCTGGTCCGGTAGGGCACCCACGACGGCTGGTCCGGCAGCGTGTGCAGGTGTTCCCGCAGCTCGCTCAGCGGCATCCGCCGCGACACCGGGACGCTGTACCCGACGACGTGCAGGTTCAGCTCCTGGAAGTCGATGACGCGCTCACCCGATGGCGAAGCGACGTACGCGTCCCGGATGTTCCACTCCTGCGGAATGGTCCAGTCGAGCACGGCGGTACCGGTCGGAACTTCGTGCCGCTCGAGCGCGATGTGCTCGCCGATGATGTCCAACGTCTGCCGCACGCCGTCGCCGGTGATGCTGCGGCAGAGGGGGTACAGCCGCTCGACCAGGGCGTGCAGCTCCGCCCCGGTCCGCAGCTGCGGGCCCGCCACTATCGCCGCCGCAGGGTGTCGTCGACGCGGCCGGCTTCGCCCTCGCTCTTGAGCCAGGCGAGTCGCGTGAACAGCTGCTCGAACGACTCGCGCGTCAGCCCGAACTTGCGGTAGGCCTCGATGAGTTCGACGGCGCCGTCCTTGACCGACCAGTCGCAGGTGAAGCCGGGGATCGCCGCGCGGAAGCGCGAGAAGTCGACCCGGTAGGAGCGCGGGTCGGCGCCCGCCTCGCCGGTGATGTTCAGCGTCGAGCCCGGCACGGCCTCGACGACTTCCTGCGCGATCTCGGCGACGGTGACGTTGTTCTCCTCGGTGCCGATGTTGAAGGCCTTGTTGTGCACGGCCTCTTTGGGCGCCGTCAGGGCGGCGGTGAACGCGCGCGCGATGTCCTGGGCGTGCACCAGCGGCCGCCACGGCGTGCCGTCGGAGAGCACCAGCACCTCGCCGGACAGGTGCGCGTGCGCGGTCAGGTTGTTCAGCACGATGTCGCCGCGCAGCCGGGGCGAGTAGCCGAACGCGGTCGCGTTGCGCATGTACACCGGCGTGAAGTCGTCGTCGGCGAGCTCGTGGACGTCGGCCTCGACACGCACCTTCGATTCCGCGTACGGGGTCACCGGCCGCAGCGGCGCGTCCTCGTCGACCAGGTTGTCGCCGCCCGCGCCGTACACCGAGCAGGTCGACGCGTAGAGGTACCGCTTGACGCCGGCGTCCTTCGCCAGCTTCGCGAGCTTCACCGACGCGTGGTGGTTGATGTCGTAGGTCAGCTCCGGCGCGAGCGAGCCCAGCGGATCGTTCGACAGCGCGGCCAGGTGGATCACGGCGTCGAAGCCCTCGACGTGGGACGCGGTCACGTCCCGCAGGTCGACGGCGTGCCCGGCCGGGTCGGCGGGGGCGGGCCCGAGCAGGCAGTCCTCGAACAGCCCGGAGTCGAGGCCGACGACCTCGTGGCCGGCGGCGGCGAGCACCGGGGCCATCACCGTCCCCAGGTAGCCCTTGTGCCCCGTCAGCAACACCCGCATCGAAATCAACCCTTCAGGTCGAGAGTGAGTTTCTTGACGAAAAACGCTTCGGCGTACGTCGCCGCCGCTTCGATCCCGCGGATGCGGGCCAGCCCGAGGAAGGCCTCGCGGTCGTACCAGGGCCGGTGCCGCTGGGACGCGTAGTGCGTCTGCAGCAGCCGGACCTTCTCTTCGGCGACGTCGTCGTCGAGCGGCTGGTAGACCGACGGGCTGCCGAGGTCGCCGTCCCATTTGACGATCTCGTAGCCCAGCGCCAGGTGGTCGCGGAACGCTGTCGGGACGAGCTTGGCGAGGCCGCGGTGGTCCTGGTGCGCGTCGTCGGTGCGCGGCGCCAGGATGACGTCGGGGTCGGTCCGCCGGCGCAGCTCTTCCAGCGAGTTCTTGGCCTCTTCCCAGTGCGCCGGGAAGCGCCCGTCCGGCAGCTTCAGCACCGTGACGTCGAGGTCCGCGCCTGGGCAGAACGCCGC
The DNA here is from genome assembly GCF_002234595.1 of Amycolatopsis vastitatis. Lineage (GTDB taxonomy): Bacteria > Actinomycetota > Actinomycetes > Mycobacteriales > Pseudonocardiaceae > Amycolatopsis > Amycolatopsis vastitatis. Next base: position 49,521 of record NZ_NMUL01000018.1, on the reverse strand, counting down.
CAGCGCCGCGCGTTCCTCGTCCTCGCGCGGCGTGCCGCCGCCGGACAGGACCAGCGCGTCGACCTTCAGCCCCGGACGCGAACGGCACAGCGTCAGCAGCGTGCCGCCGGCGCCGATCGCGACGTCGTCGCAATGCGCGCCGAGGGCGACCACGCCGCCGAGCCGTCCCGGCCGCAGCCCGATCACGCGATGCTCGCCGCGGGCTGCTGCTCCCACAGCGCCCACGGCCGGTCGCCGTGGCTGTAGGCGTAGTCCAGCGCCGCGCGCTCCTTGACCGTGTCGGTCGGTTTCCAGAAACCGCGGTACGGGTAGGCCAGCAGGCGGCCGCGCTTGGCCAGTTCGCCGCAGCCGTCGGCGACCAGGTCGCCGTTCTCCGGGATGTGGTCGAACACTTCCTGCCGCAGCACGAAGTAGCCGCCGTTCTCCCACAGCGGCATTTCACTCACCGCGGTGATCGAGCCGACCTTGCCGCCCTCGTCCATTTCCACGCAGTGGAACGACGACTGCGGCGGCACGACCATCATCGAGGCGCCCGAGTCGGAGTTCGAGAACCGCTCGATCATGTCGGGCAGCGGGACGTCGGAAAGGACGTCGGCGTAGTTCGCGAGGAACATTTCGTCGCCGTCGAGGTACGGGCGCACCCGGCGCAGCCGCTCGCCGATCGGCGACTCGATGCCGGTCTGCACGAACGTGATCGTCCAGTCCGCGATGTCGGTGGACAGCAGCTCCGCCTGCCCGTTGCGGAGGATGAAGTCGTTGGAAATGGTTTCCTGGTAGTTCAGGAAGAAGTTCTTGATGTGTGCCGCGCCGTAGCCGAGGCACAGGATGAATTCGGTGTGGCCGAAATGCGCGTAGTAACGCATCACGTGCCAGATGAGCGGTCTCGGACCGACCATCGCCATCGGCTTCGGGACGTCGTCGGCCGCGCCGTTGCGCATCCGCATCCCGTAGCCACCGCAGAAGAGAACGACCTTCACGTCACTGCACCTCGACGATTTCCAAGTGGGGAATCGGGAAAACGAGCTTGCCGCCCCAGGCCCCGATGTAGGAGAGCTGTTCGGTCAGTTCCTCCCGGAGGTTCCACGGGAGGACGAGCACGTAGTCGGGCCGGTCCGCTTCGATCCGCTCCGGGGGCAGCACCGGGATGCGCGTGCCCGGGGTGAACCGGCCGTGCTTGTACGGGTTGCGGTCGACCGTGTACTGCAGCAGGTCCGTCCGGATGCCGCAGTGGTTGAGCAGGGTGTTGCCCTTGCCCGGGGCGCCGTAGCCGACGACGGTCTTCCCGTCGTTGCGCGCCTCGATGAGGAACTTCAGCAGGTCCAGCCGGACGCGCGTGACGCGCTCGGCGAACTCGGTGTACCCGGACAGCTCGTGCAGCCCGGCGGCTTTTTCGCGCTCCAGCACGTCGGTCATCCGCTCGCTGGGCTCGCCCGCCACCTCGGCGGGACGCGCCCACAATCGGATCGACCCGCCGTGCGTCGGCAGCAGTTCGACGTCGACCACGGTCAGCCCGCCGGTCGCCAAGGCCCGGCGTGCGGATTCGACCGTGTAGTACTGGAAGTGCTCGTGGTAGATCGTGTCGTACTGGTTCTTTTCGATCAGCGTGAGCAGGTGCTGGACCTCGATGGAGACCCAGCCGTCGTCCGCGACCAGGGCGCGGAGGCCCTTGGTGAAACCGAGGACGTCGGGGATGTGCGCGTAGACGTTGTTCGCGGCCACGAGGTCGGCCGGGCCGTGCTCTTCGCGCACCTTCAGGCCGGTTTCCTCGGAGAGGAACGCGGTCAGCGTGGGCACCCCGGCGTCACGCGCCGCCTGCCCGACGTTCACCGAAGGTTCCACGCCCAGACACCGGATGCCGTGACCGACGACGTGCTTGAGCAGGTATCCGTCGTTGCTGGCGACCTCGACGACGAACGACTTCTCGCCGAGCCCGAGCCGCTCGACCGCGCCGTCGACGAACCGCTTCGCGTGCTCGACCCACGACGTCGAGAAGGACGAGAAGTACGCGTACTCGGTGAAGGTGTCGTCGGGGTCGATCAGCGGCGGGATCTGGGCGAGCCAGCAGTCGGTGCAGACCTTCAGGTGGAGCGGGAAGGTGGCTTCGGGCTCGTCGAGCTGCTCCGCCGTCAAAAATCGCTCACACGGGGGAGTCGCGCCGAGGTCGACGACACTGGCCGTGTTTGTCGAACCGCAGAGTCGACATGTGGTCATCTACCAGGCTCCTTGGCTCGCGGTCGCGATATGCGTTAGACACGTCGAGCAGGGGCGGATCGCCGTTACACCGGGGCGCGACGGCGTGGTGGACCGATTCGGAACCGCAACCTGGGGCGGCGAACTGTGGCGGAGATCACCGAGGGTACCCGACCGGACCCGTAACGTCCACAGTGGACCACGCATAGGCTGGCCGGATGACATCGGAGACGGGCCCCCGCCTCAGCGGGTTCAGGGGCGTGGTGCTGACGGTCCGCTTCCTGACCGAGCTGATGCTCCTGGGCGGCCTGGCCCTGGCGGGCACCCAGCTCGGCGGCGGGCCGGCGCTGGCGATCGTCGACGCGGTCCTGCTGCCGGTGGCGGCCGCCGCGCTCTGGGGCCTGTTCGTCGCCCCGCGGGCCCGCCGCCGCCTCCCGGAACCGGCCCGTTTCCTGCTGGAGTTCGCGCTCTTCGCGGTCACCGGCGTGGTGCTGGTGCTGCTGGGCCGGCCGGTCACCGGCATCGTGGTGGCGGTCGCCGGGATCGGCATCGCGGCGCTGACCCGCGTCGTAGCCAAGGACGGCTGAACGGACCGGAGCCGTCCGGCGGAACGGGCTCCGGCGAGGGGCGGTCTGTTCAGAAGTCGCGGACGAAGAAGACCCTGCCGTGCAACGGGTCCGTGACCCACACCGTGCGCGTGCGCTGGTCGACGGCGACGGCGCCGGGGTTGATGCCCAGCGACAGCTCGCCGCTCAGCGTCCCGGCCGTGCCGTCGACCCGGCCGAGCCCGTTCTGCCCGCCGTTGGTGTACACCGTGTTCGTGCCCTGGTGCACGGCCAGCGCGGACGATTCGCTGCGCAGCAGCACGGTTTTGCGCTCGGTGCGCGTCCCGGCGTCCACAATGGACATGTGGTGGATGCCGGAGTTCGCGACGTACACCGTGCCGCTGTCGTGGTGCACCGCGACACCGGTCGGGTTGCGCCCGACCTTCACCGAAGCGACGAACTTCCCGGTGTCGATCGAGAAGACCTCGACCGAATCCGTGGTGGTGCTGGCGCAGTAGGCGAGCTTGCGGCCGGGGTCGACGCCGATCCCGGCGAGGCTCGGCTTCGGGCCCGGTACGAGCGCCGCCAGCGTGCAGCTCACGCCGTCGAGCACGGCGAGCGTGCCGGTGCTGCCGCTGGCCGCGTAGACGCGGTCGGCCCGCTCGTCGACCGCGAGCGCCGACGCGCCGGCGCCCGCGCCGACGACGCTCACCAGGTCGTGGGTCCGGCCGTCCAGGACCACCACGGTGCCCGCCGGCGGGTTCGCGACGTAGATCCGGCCGGCCTTCGCGTCGACCGCGACGTCGCGGGGTTCTCCGCCGACGTGGAGCATCTCGCTGACCGACGCGCTACGGGGATCGACGACCGAAACCGTCCCGGCCTGGGGATCGGTGACGTAGCCGAGGCCGGTGACCGGGTTCACCGCGACCCGGTCCGGCGCCCCGCCGAGGTCGATCGACCGGACGTCCTCCGCCCACGCGGACCCGGGCAGCGCGAGGACCCCGGCACCCGCCGTGACCAGCGTGAACAGGGTTCTCCGGCGTAGCAGGCCACCGGGCATCGCCGCCTCCTTATGGTGAAACCGCCGCCTCCTTATGGTGAAACCGCCGCCTCCTCGTGGTGAAACCGCCGCCTCCGCTCGTGATCAACTGGCCTGCCGAGGGTAACCCGCGCCATCCTCACGTGAAGGAACTTCGCGTCCCCCGATCGCGTTGTTTCCACTGGGTAACCCCCTTGAAGAGCGGACGGAGGCGAGCGCGCGTGCACGGGCACCAGAACGGACTCAAGACGGCATTGCTGCTCGGCCTGCTGTCGGCGATCATCGTCGCGATCAGCGGGCTCTTCGGCCGGGGTGCCCTGGTCATCGGTCTGGTCATCGCCCTGGGCATGAACGCGTTCGCCTACTTCAGCTCGGACAAGCTGGCGTTGCGCGCGATGCGGGCGCGTCCGGTGTCCGAGGTCGAGCAGCCCGCGATGTACCGGATCGTGCGCGAACTCGCGCAGGTCGCGCGCCAGCCGATGCCGCAGCTCTACATCAGCCCGACGGTCGCGCCCAACGCGTTCGCGACCGGCCGCAGCCCGCGCCACGCCGCGGTGTGCTGCACGACCGGCATCCTCGAGCTGCTGGACGAGCGCGAGCTGCGTGCCGTGCTCGGCCACGAGCTGTCGCACGTCTACAACCGCGACATCCTCATCTCGTGCGTCGCCGGCGCGCTGGCCAGCGTAATTAGCGTGCTCGCGAACATCGCCCTGTTCTTCGGCGGCAACAACCGCGACGGGAATCCCCTGCTCAGCCTGCTACTGATCTTCGTCGGGCCGATCGCGGCCGCCGTCATCCGGATGGGCGTCAGCCGGTCACGGGAGTACCAGGCCGACGCGTCCGGCGCGGAGCTGACCGGTGACCCCCTGGGCCTGGCCTCGGCGCTGCGGAAGCTGGAGGCCGGGACACGGGCGCGCCCGCTGGTGGCGGAGCCGCAGCTGGTCTCGCAGTCCCACCTGATGATCGCGAACCCGTTCCGCCCCGGCGAGGGCCTCAGCAAGCTGTTCTCGACCCACCCGCCGATCCAGGACCGGATCCGGCGGCTCGAGGAGATGGCCCGCCGGCCGTTCTAGGCGGAGGCTCCCGCCGCGACGGCGACGGCCTTCACGTAGTCGCCGTAGCCGGACTTCGCCAGCTTCTCGCCCAGCGCGTAGCACTCGTCGGCGTCGATGAACCCCATGCGCAGCGCGATCTCTTCGAGGCACGCGATGCGCACGCCGGTGCGGTGCTCCAGTACCTGCACGAACTGGCCCGCCTCGAGCAGCGAGTCGTGCGTGCCGGTGTCGAGCCAGGCGAACCCGCGGCTGAGCTCGACCAGCGTGGCGCGGTCCTGGCGCAGGTAGGTGAGGTTGACGTCGGTGATTTCGAGCTCACCGCGCGCCGACGGGGTCAGCGAACGGGCGATGTCGACGACCTCGTTGTCGTAGAAGTACAGCCCGGTGATCGCCTTGTTCGACCGCGGCTTCGCCGGCTTTTCCTCGATGGTGCGGAGCTTGCCGTCCGGACCGACCTCGCCGACGCCGTAGCGCTCGGGGTCCTTGACCGGGTAGCCGAACAGGACGCAGCCGTCGAGCTCGCGCACGGCCTGCTGCAGGCGGCTGGAGAAGCCCTGGCCGTAGAAGATGTTGTCGCCGAGCACGAGCGCCACGTCGTCGTCGCCGATGAAGTCCGCGCCGATCACGAAGGCCTCGGCCAGGCCGTTCGGGCTGGGCTGCTCGGCGTAGGAGAAGGAGAGGCCGAACTGGTCGCCGTTGCCCAGCAGCCTGCGGAACATCGGCAGGTCGGTGGGGGTGGAGATGACGAGGATCTCGCGGATCCCGGCCAGCATCAGCACCGAGATCGGGTAGTACACCATCGGCTTGTCGTAGACCGGGAGCAGCTGCTTCGACACCGCCTGGGTGATCGGGTGCAGGCGGGTCCCGCTGCCTCCGGCCAGCACGATGCCCTTCATGGACGGTCTCCCTCTCCTAGGCGGCTCCGGCCCGCCCCACCCTACGGGCCGGGGTTCGTGGCCCGGTGAAGGAAGGCTAGAAGGCCGGTCCTTTGCCGAAGTAGGCCCGGCAGCCGCCGTCGTCCTCGGTGGCGATCTCCAGCACGTTCTCGCCGTCGTCGACCGGCAGCAGCGTCGAGGAGTAGTTGGGGCAGAAGTTGTTCCAGATGCCGGTGATGTGCACGGGAGCGGGCAGCTCGTACCAGTGGCCGCTGCCGAAGTCGTCGTTCGCCAGCAGCACCTGGCCGTTCTGCGGCCGCGGCGCGCCCTTGGCGTCGGTGTAGATCTGCCCGACCATGACGATCCGCACGCCGTTCGGGCCGCCGGGGAACAGCGTGATCGTCTGCGCGTGCTGGAAGTAGCCGCCGTCGGCGGTCTCGACCCGGGTGCCGGGGTCGGCGGGATCGCCCCAGTTGGCGCCGTCGGGCGAGATCTTGAAGTACGGGTCGCAGTAGCGGTCCCGGAAGTTGCAGATCTCGTAGGCGAAGTAGTACCGGCCGTCGGGCAGCCGCCGGATGATCGGCATGCCGGGCCGGACGCGGTCCGGCGGGATCGCCATGGTGAGCTGCTTGGTGCCCCACGTCACGCCGTCGGTCGACGCGACCCGGTTGAGCACCTGCGCGTACTTCGGCGCCTGCGTCTCGTCGGCGAAGTGGAGCCACAGCGTGCCGCCGGCGTCGACGGTGAACTCCGGTTCCCAGATGCCGTCGATGTTGTGCGACCGCGCGGCCTCGGACAGGAAGGTCCACGAACGGCCGCCGTCCCGGCTGGCCCAGACCCGGAGCCCGACGCGGCGCTGCGGCCCGGCGTCCTGCCGGTAGGACGCGGCCCACAGCAGCGTGCCGGCGCGGAGCTTGCCGACGCGCTGCGGCAGCTCGTAGACGGTGCCGCAGCACATGCCGGACCGGCCCTCGCCGTCGTGGATCTCGCCGATCTCGTGGAACGACTCGCCCTCGTCGGTGCTCTCCAGGACCGGGGTGAACTTGCCACCGGCGTCTTCGCTGGTCAGCGTGGCGATGATGTGCCCGCGGCCGACGACGGAGTGCTCGAGCCGGATCAGCCGCGCGTAGGCGCCGAAGCCGGGCACGAGCTGCTTTCGCTCGGCGGCGCTCGCCGGCGTCAGCATCGCCGCGACGGAGGTCAGCGTCAGCACGAAGACGAGCAAGCGGCGCATCCTCGACCCCTCTCCACGCGGTGACGGCGCGATTACAACACGCAGCTCACGGCGTTGGGCGGGAGTCACGCGGCGCATTCGCGCGTTCGGGTGACGGATCAGGCGGTAACGCTCCGGCAACGGCCGCCGAAGATCACGAGAGGGGCCGGTGGCGGGCCCCGAGGGGGAACGATGAAATTCAGGCTGTCCTGGTTGCTGCTCGTGGTGCTGACCTCGGCGTGCGCGCCCGCCGTCGGCTACGGCGAGATCCTCGAAACGCCATCCGGCCATCCGGCCGCGACGGTTCCGCTCACCACACCGCCCAGGCCGGTCCCGCGCGACGTGCCGACCGAAACGCACACGGGCAAGGGCAGCGGCGAGTTCACCACGAGCTGGCCCGCCGATCAGCTGGGCTTCTTCACGTTCGACTGCCCGAAGTGCTCGGGCAACGTGCTGATCGACACGGACGGCGGCGAGGACGGCCTGGTCAACGCGATCGGCCCGTACAAGGGCACGACATGGCTGAACACGTACCCGGACCGGCCGACGAGGAAGGTGACGATCCGCGCGACGGCCGCGTGGACGGCGACGATCGCGGACCACCGGAGCTTGACGACGGCGGAGAGCGGCAAGCCGGCGAAGGGCAAGGGCGACGCGGTCCTGAAGCTCCCGGCCGGGGTGACGCGCGTCCAGTTCGCGGCGCAGACGCCCGGCAACATCGCGCTGTGGGTGATCTCCCCGGACAAGCGCGACCTCCTGGTCAACCAGATCGGCGACCTGCAGGAGGAACGCGACGTCCGCGGCCCCGCCCTGCTGAGGGTGGACGGCTACGAGGCGAGCTGGACGCTGACGCCGTCCTGAGCGGGCACCCGGAGCCCGGGTGCCCGCGGCGGCGTCACCGGTAGTTGGTGAACTGCAACGCGATCTCGAAGTCCTTGCCCTTCAGCAGGGCGATGACCTCCTGCAGCTGGTCCTTCTTCTTGCCCGAAACGCGCAGCTGGTCACCCTGGATCTGGGCCTGGACGCCCTTGGGGCCCTCGTCGCGGATGAACTTGGCGATCTGCTTCGCCTTGTCCGAAGCGATGCCCTGAAGGATCTTGCCCGAGATCTTGTAGATCTTGCCCGACAACGCGGGCTCGCCGGCTTCGAAAGCCTTCAACGAGATGCTGCGCTTGATCAGCTTCTCCTTGAACACCTCGACCGCGGCCAGCGCACGCTCCTCGGTTTCGGACTCGATCGTGATCGCCTCCTCACCGGCCCAGCTGATCGTCGTGCCCGTGCCGCGGAAGTCGAACCGCGTCCCGAGCTCCTTGCTCGCCTGGTTCAGCGCGTTGTCCACCTCCTGGCGGTCGACCTTGCTCACGACGTCGAAAGAGGGATCCGCCACGTGTCCTCACACCTCGTACTCGCTAGTCAGGGGCCACCCAGCCTAGCCCCCACCGGGGGATGGGTATCCCGGTTGACCCCCGCTCAGGGGCCTTGGGTAAGCTTCACGTCGGCCGGTCAGACCGGCCTGGGCGGGTTACCCGAGTGGCCAAAGGGGACTGGCTGTAAACCAGTTGGCTTACGCCTACGGGGGTTCGAATCCCTCACCCGCCACCTTCGTTCGTGGGAGAGCCCTGTCTGCTGAATACGCAGACGGGGCTCTCTCCGTCGTGTCCTTTGGGGGTCGAACCCCCAAACCCCCGCCAGGGGCGCTCCGCCCCCTGGACCCCCGGCCGTGGTCGCCTTTGTCGGGTTGGTACCTGTTTCCGTGTGGGTGTTGGGATTTTGGTGTCCCTCGATTGGCGTAGGTATTTCGCGGTCGGGTGCGGATAATTTTGCGATTTTCTTCTGTTGGTGATGGTTCCGCGTTTTGTGGTCGATTCATTGGTTCGGTTGGGTGCTGTTTGGGCTGGTCGTGGGGGTGGGGTGGATGTTCGTCGGCTGTTTGGGGGTATGTTCGTTCGGCCTTTCGACCTTATTTGTGAAACGTACCTGATTTGGCGTAACAGGCTTCTTGAGCGACTCGACCCCAGTTCGGGGTGCCGGGCTTCCGGGGAATTCACCGAGCCGTTGGAGGAGCACATGTCCACTACCGCGACCATGCGACCCGTTCGTGAGGAACTCGTCCGCGTGCAGTACGCCGAGCCCGCGCTCGTCGCCGGCTACGCCGAAGACCACGCCGGATGGGGACCCACCGCGCGCTACCACCATTCGCGGCGCCACGCCATCGACCAGATCCTCGACGGCTGCCCCGGCGGCGACCTGCTCGACGTCGGCTGCGGACCCGGGATGATGGTGCGCCACCTGCTCGACACCCGGCCCGGCGACTTCCGCATCACCGCCTGCGACCAGTCCCCGGCCATGATCGACGCCGTCGCGGCGCGCACCGGCACCGAGGTGCGGCTTTCCGTCGGCGACATCCAGGAGATGCCGTTCACCGACCGGCAGTTCGACGTCGTCCTCGCCATGGGGGTCCTCGAGTACACCGACGCCGCACTGGCCCTGCACGAAGTCGCCCGCGTCACCCGGCCCGGCGGGCTCGTCGTGGCGACGATGCTGAACCCCAAGAGCCCGTACCGGCTCTTCGAATGGGGCGTCTTCTGGCCCGCCCGCCGGACCCTCGGCGCACTGGAACGCGCCGTCGGTGTCCCGCCGTCGAGACGGCACGGTGCCCGCCGCACCGGGATCGTCGCGCTGACCCCGCGGCGCCTGCGGGAGCTCCTGTGGCGCGCGGGCCTGCAGCCGGAAGAGATCATCGCCTACGACGTCACCGCGACGGTGCCGCCGTTCGACCGCCTGGTCCGCCGCTGGGACCGCTCGTGGCGCGCGCACCCGGAGACGACCATCGCCCGCGGGGCGAAGCGCTGGCTCGGCACCGGGTACCTGATCGCCGCCCGGCGGCTTTGAACGCGAAGAACGGCCGGTCTCCTCCGGGGAAGGAAACCGGCCGTTCTCCAGGTGGCGGCGCTCGGGGTTACGCCGCCTGGGAAACCGGCGTCGAAGCCGGGGTCAGGGCGAGGTCCAGGACCTCGCGGACGTTCGCCACCGCGTGGACGTCCAGCTGGGCGCGCACCTCGGCGGGCACGTCGTCCAGGTCCGGCTCGTTGCGCTGCGGGATGATCACCGTCTTCATCCCCGCGCGGTGCGCGGCCAGCAGCTTCTGCTTGACGCCGCCGATCGGCAGCACGCGGCCGGTCAGGGACACCTCGCCGGTCATCGCGACGTCCGCGCGGACCACGCGGCCGGAGAGCAGCGACGCCAGCGCCGTCGTCATCGTGACACCCGCCGACGGCCCGTCCTTCGGGACCGCGCCCGCCGGGACGTGGACGTGGATGCCCCGGTTCTTCAGGTCGCCCACCGGCAGCTCCAGCTCGGCGCCGTGCGAACGCAGGTAGGACAGCGCGATCTGCACCGACTCCTTCATCACGTCGCCGAGCTGACCGGTCAGCTGCAGCCCGGACGCGCCGGACTCCTGGTCCGCCAGCGACGCCTCGATGTAGAGGACGTCACCGCCGGCACCCGTCACCGCCAGGCCGGTCGCCACGCCCGGGGTCGCCGTGCGCTGCGTCGACGCCGGCAGCGACGACTCCGGGATGTGCCGCGGGCGGCCCAGGTAGGCGTCCAGATCAAGAGCGTCGACGGTCAGCGGCAGCGAAACTTCGTCGAGCGCGACCTTCGTCGCGATCTTCCGCAGCACCTTCGCGATCGTCCGGTTCGCGTCGCGCACGCCCGCCTCGCGGGTGTACTCGGCGGCGATCCGGCTGAACGCGGCGTCCGTCAACACGACGTCCGAAGCGGCCAGCCCGGCCCGCTCCAGCTCACGCGGGAGCAGGTGGTCGCGGGCGATGGTGACCTTCTCGTGCTCGGTGTAGCCGTCCAGCGTGACGAGCTCCATGCGGTCCAGCAGCGGGCCGGGGATGGTCTCCAGGGCGTTGGCCGTGGCCAGGAACACGACGTCGGACAGGTCCAGCTCGACCTCGAGGTAGTGGTCGCGGAACGTGTGGTTCTGTTCCGGGTCCAGCACTTCGAGCAGCGCCGCGGTCGGGTCGCCGCGGTAATCGGCGCCCACCTTGTCGATCTCGTCGAGCAGCACGACCGGGTTCATCGAGCCGGCTTCCTTGATGGCACGGACGATCCGGCCGGGCAGCGCGCCGACGTACGTGCGGCGGTGGCCGCGGATCTCCGCCTCGTCGCGGATGCCGCCGAGGGCGACCCGGACGAACTTGCGGCCCATGGCCTTCGCGACGGACTCACCGAGCGACGTCTTGCCGACCCCGGGAGGACCCGCGAGGGCGAGCACCGCGCCGGAACGGCGGCCGCCGACCGGGCCGAGGCCCGATTCCGCGCGACGCTTGCGCACGGCCAGGTACTCGATGATGCGTTCCTTGACGTCGTCGAGGCCGGCGTGGTCGGCGTCCAGCACGGCCCGCGCCGCGGCGATGTCGTAGACGTCCTCGGTGCGCTCGTTCCAGGGCAGCTCCAGGACGGTGTCCAGCCACGTGCGGATCCAGCCGCCTTCGGGGGACTGCTCGGACGTGCGGTCCAGCTTGTCCACTTCGGACAGTGCGGCCTTCTTGACGTGCTCGGGCAGTTCGGCGGCTTCGACGCGGGCGCGGTAGTCGTCGTCCTGCGCGGTGCCGTCGAGCTCGCCGAGCTCCTTGCGGATGGCCTCGAGCTGGCGGCGCAGCAGGAACTCCTTCTGCTGCTTCTCCATGCCCTCGGCGACGTCCTTGCGGATCGTGTCGGTCACCTCGACCTCGGCGAGGTATTCCTTGCTCCACTCGAGCGCCTTCTCCAGGCGCACGCTGACGTCCAAAGTGGACAGCAGCGCCAGCTTCTGCTCGGTGTCGAGGTACGGCGCGTTGCCGGACATGTCGGCGATCGCCGACGGCTCTTCGACCTGCTGGACGGCGTCGATCAGCTGCCAGCCGCCGCGCTGCTGGAGGATCGAGATGACGACGGCCTTGTACTCGGCCGCGAGCTTGGCGGTCTGGTCGTTCGTGGTCTCGGGGGCGTCCTCGGCGTGCACCCAGCGGGCGGCGCCGGGGCCGTCGGCGATCCGCCCGACGAGCGCGCGGCCCGTGCCGCGCAGCAGGACGGCGGCCTTGCCGCCGGGGACGCGGCCGATGCGCTCGACCGTGGCGACGGTGCCGAACCCGGCGTATTCGCCGTGGACGCGCGGGACGATCAGGACTTCGGCCTTGGTGGCCGCGGAAGAGCGGATGCCGGGGAAGGACGCCTGACTGGGCGTCTTGGCCTGGGCGGACTCCACCGCGGCCCGCGTCTCGGCGTCGGTCAGGTCGAGCGGGACGACCATGCCCGGCAGCACGACGTCGTCATCGAGCGGGAGCACGGGCAGGAGGCGGGTGTCGGACATGTGCACTCCTCGTGTAGTTGAGTCTGCCTAGCTCAACTCTCCGATGGGCATGTTTGTTTCCCGGAGTGCGTTCGCCCACAGCGATCAAGGAAAGCGCAGGTCAGAGCCCTGGCCGACGCGCGACGGCGCACCAGGCGAAGGGACGCGTCTCGGTGTCGATCGGCGTCGGCGGGGTTTCGGGACGCCAGTCCGGCAACGACGTCATCCCCGGTGGGAGCAGCGGCCAGCCGCCGAACCAGGGCAGCAGCTCCTCGGCCGAGCGCAGCCACGCCGGGTTCGACGTGTCCTGGTAGGCCTCGATGAACCGGCGGACCTCCGCCGCGCGGTCCGGCGGGGCGTCGTCGCGGCACGTGCCGTGCGTCAGCGCGAGCCAGCTGCCCGGCGCCAGGCGGGAGCGGTACGTCGCCATCAGCTCGTCCGGCTCGTCGGACGGCCCGATGAAGTGCATGACCGTGATCATCAGCAGGCACACCGGCCTCGACCAGTCGATCAGCTCCCGCGTGAGGTCGTCGGTGAAGATCTCCTCCGGGCGCCGGATGTCCCGCTCGACGAGCCCGGCCCAGCTCGACGCGCCTTCGCGCTCCAGGATCAGCCGCGAGTGCGCCGCCGCCACCGGCTCGTAGTCGACGTAGACCACCGAAGCCCGTTCACCGGCGGGCAGCCGCTCGCGGACGATCTCGTGCACGTTCCCCGCCGTCGGGACGCCGGAGCCGAGGTCGACGAACTGCCGGATGCCGGCGTCCATCGCCGCCGAGACGACCCGGTTCATGAACGCCCGGTTCTGCCGCGAGATCGGCCGGATCAGCGGCCACAGCTTCTCGACTCGGCGGCCGAACTCGCGGTCGACCGCCCAGTGGTGCGTTCCGCCCAGGTACCAGTCGTAGACGCGCGCCGCGGACGGCTTCTCCGTGTCGACCCCGGCGGGCGCGATCGGGGCCTCCTCCCATGCCCCCACCGCCGCCCTCAACGGAGGCGCTTCGCGCGCTGTCTTCCTCGGACTCATGCGCCCGGTTTCTCCGCGACGGCGCACCACGCGAACGGGCGGGCCTCCGCCTCCAGGGCGTTGATCTTCCGGTCGGGCCGCCAGTCCGGCAGGTGCACGACGCCCGGCTCCAGCACGGTCCAGTCGCCGAACAGCGGCTCGATCTCCTCGCGGTCGCGCAGCCACACCGGGTTGCTCGTCTTCCGGTACTGCTCGACGAACCAGCGCAGCCCCTCCAGGTACGGGCCGTCGCCGTCGCCCTCGCTCATCTGCGAGATCGCCAGCCAGCTGCCCGGCGCGAGCGCGTTCCGGTACGCCGCCAGCAGGCCTTCGGGGTCGTCGTCCGGCCCGACGAAGTGCAGCACCGCCGCCATGATCAGGCAGACCGGCTGCGAGAAGTCGATGAGCCGCTTCGTCTCTTCGGCGCGCAGCACGGCCTTCGCGTCCCGCATGTCGGCCTGGACGATGCCGGCCCAGTCGGTCGCCATGCCTTCTTCGAGGATCAGCGTCGCGTGGGCGACGGCGACCGGCTCGTAGTCGACGTAGACGACCTTCGCGTCGTGCTCGTCCGGCAGCTCGGCCTCGACGACCTCGTGCACGTTCCCGGCCGTCGGGACCCCCGAGCCGAGGTCGATGAACTGCCGGATGCCGGCCCGCAGCGCCGCGCGCACCGCGCGGTTCATGAACTCGCGGTTCTGCCTCGAGCCGGGCCGCACCAGCGGCCACTGCTGCTCCATGCGCCTGCCGAACTCGCGGTCCACGGCCCAGTTCTGCGTACCGCCCAGGTACCAGTCGTAGATCCGGGCCGCGGACGGCTTCTCGGTGTCGACGCCTTCGGGCGCTCTCGGCGCGGCGTCCCGCTGCTCGGTCACTTCAGGCTCCCCATCCCTCGCGGTTCGGGAGTCAGCCTATAAGGACCGGGCACCGAGGGTAATCCTCCAGAGGTTCACCGAACGGCTGGTCGACGCTGCCAGTACGTCCACAGCGGGCGGTAGCCCTGCGCGTACCAGAACGGCGTCGACAGCGGGTTCGCCGCCGCGTGGTGCAGCAGGACGACGTCGGCGCCTTCCTCGTCCAGGACGTGGTGGGCGTGCGTGGCCAGCGCAGTACCGACGCCGGAGGACCGTGCCTCCTTCGCGACGGCCAGTGACGACAGGTAGCCGACGCGGTCCGCCGACACGCGGTCGCTGATCCACCCCGTCTCGCCCGGGTGCTGGACGTTCACCATGCCGAGCGGACGGCCGTACAGCTCGGCGATCCACAGCGGCGGTTCCGGGCGGTTCAGCTGTTCGGCCAGGTCCTTGGCCATGATGTCCTCGACGCCCTGCCGCAGGTTGACCGTGCCGTACTGGGCGTCGAACGAGTGCAGCTCGAGCCCGAGGGAGACGACGGTTTCGAGGTCGCCGGGCTCGGCGCGGCGAATCTTGACACCGGGCGTGCCGCGCGGACCCGCCGGGACCATCCGCTCGGCGGGGCGGACCGCGATCACGCGCAGCGGCGCGAAGCCGTGGTGCAGCATTTCCCGCGTGCCGGCCGCGTCCCGGCTGGCGCGCGGGACGATCGCCGCGGTCTCCGTGTCGCCGCGCTCGGCGACCGCGCGCAGATGTTCATCCCATCGAGTGAGGAGTGCGTCGAGGGCGGCCGCCGGGTGCGGGCCGGCCAGCTGGAGGTCGAGCCGGTGCTCGGTCAGCGCCCGCCACGGCGCGTTCGGGGCATCCTGGTCGACCTGGATGCGCGAGGCGAGGCCGGACGCGGCCGAGTCGCCGGCCGCCACCTCCAGCACCACGGCGTTTTCGGCCGCCTCGAAGGGGGAAGAACCGGGGAGGAGGGAGTCCACCGCCGCGAGCCGCGCCGCGTGTTCGGTGGCAATCACATCGCTGTGCATGGGGCCATTGAAGCGCTACCCGGTCGTCCGTGTGCAGGGAACCGCTGGAGCTTCTCCTGCCCGATGTTTCACCCCGTGGTCCACGCAGGTCAGCGCGTTCGAGGCATTGTTAACCCTGGGGTGATCTCCTACTGTCTCGAAAGGGACACGGGTACGCCCTCCGGGGTACGGTATGGCCCTTGTCCACACCCGAAGTCACGGATCAGCACCGGTGGACAAGCCGGGAGGGAAGGTCGGATGCCGGACACCAACGCCCACGGCGACGCCGTCGCGCAGGCGCAGCCCGGGCCGGGAGCCGCTTCCGGGACACCACCGCAGCCCGCCTCCGCCGAAGCCCGCACCGACGAACGCCGGTTCCGCGCGTACACCTTCACCGTCCTGAGCATCGGGCTCGTCGCCGCGTTCGCCGTCGGCTCGTGGCTGCCGTTCCACTGGGACAGCAAGCTGCTGTGGATCGGGCCGGTGCTCGCCGTCGCCTTCCTGCTCGCCGAGCAGCTCGGCATCAACGTCGACGTCCGCAGCGGCATCTCCTGGACGATCTCCTTCACCGAGATCCCGCTCGTCATCGGGTTCTTCATCGCGCCGTTCGAGGTCGTGCTGGCCGCGCACCTGATCGCCGGCATCGGCACGCTGCTGGCGCGGAAGGTCGCCGGCCGCGTCCTCTACAACGCGGGCGCCTTCCTGCTCGAAATCACCGGCGCGTTCGCGGTCGCGGGGCTGGTGAAGTACCTCGCCGGCCCCGGTGACCGGATCCCGTGGCTCGCGGCGCTCGCGGGCACCTTGACCGCGCCGCTGGTGAGCACGCTGCTCGCGCTGGCCGCGGTTCGCGTCCTGCGGCGCCGGATGCGCGTGAGCACCGCCGTCCGGCTCACCGGGCGGATCCTCGTCGTCGGCTTCGTCAACGCGTCCGTCGGCCTCTCCGGGTACCTCGTCATCTCGACCACGCCCAAGGCGTGGCCGCTGGTGCTCGCCGTCTTCCTCGGCCTCACCGCGCTGTACTGGGCGTACTCCGACCTGCTGCGCGAGCAGCGGGACATGGAGGCGCTCTCGGACGTCAGCCTGATGGTGGCCCGCTCCGGCCAGCAGGCCGCGGCGCGCCCGGCCAGCGGCGCCGACGAGCTCGTCGGCGGGGTCGACGTCCGCGAGTGGGCGACGATCGCCGAGCGCATCAAGGACCAGCTCGCCGCGGGCCGCGTCGTGCTGCGGCTGCGGCTGGAGCAGAAGGACACCATGCGGGTCGTCGTCGCGGGCGACGACCTGCCGCCCGCCGATCCCGGCGCCGACGACCCGCTGCTGCGGCTGCCCGGCGCGCACGTCCGGCACTTCCGGATCACCGAGGCCAACCCCGACGTCCGCGCGGCGCTGCTCGACCGCGGCGCCCAGGAGGCGCTCGTCGTCCCGCTGCGCAGCGCGAACCGGCTGCTCGGCGTGGTCGAGGCGCACGACCGGCTGTCCCGCTGGCGCGGCTTCGGCAAGTACGACGTCCAGCTGCTCGGCACGATGGCCAGCCACCTCGCGACGTCGCTGGACAACCGGCGCCTGGTGGCGACGCTGCGCCACGACGCCTACCACGACCCGCTCACCGGGCATCTCAACCGGCAGGGCTTCCGCCAGGTGGCGAAGGAGCCGCTGCGGGACTTCGCCAACGCCGTGGTGCTGCGGATCGACCTCGACGTCTTCTCCACGGTCAGCGACGCGCTCGGCTACGCCTGGGCCGACCGGATGGTCGTCGCCGCCGGCCGCCGCATCCGCGACGCGCTCGGCCCCGACGTCCCGCTCGCCCGCCTCGAAGGCGCGTCCTTCGCGGCGCTGCTCGTCGGCTGCCCGCCGGAGGACGCCCACCACGCGGCCGAACGGCTGCGCCAGGAGCTCTCCGCGCCGTACCCGGTCGACCGGCTCTCGGTCGAGGCGAACGCGATGATCGGCTACGCGACGACGTCCACGGACGAACCCGGCGATGTCGTCGACGTCGAAGGCCTGCTGCAGCGCGCCGACGTCGCCGTCCGCGCGACGAAGGGCGGCGAAGAGGTCCGCGGCTACGTGCCGAGCATGGGCCAGATCTTCCTGCGCCGCTTCCAGATGGTGACGCAGTTCCGGCAGTCCCTCGAAGACGGCCAGGTCAGCGTGCACTACCAGCCGAAGATCACCCTGCCGAACCGGCAGGTGCAGGGCGTCGAGGCGCTCGTCCGCTGGGTGCACCCGGAGTTCGGCAGGCTCGGCCCGGACGAGTTCGTCCCGGCCATCGAAGCGGCGGGCCTGATCGGCGTCCTGACGTCGTTCGTGCTCGGCGAGGCGCTGAAGCGCTGCCGCAAGTGGCTCGACGAGGGCCTGCGGATCTCGGTGGCGGTCAACCTGTCGGTGCGCAACCTCGCCGACGAGGACTTCCCGAACAAGGTGGCCCGCGAGCTGGAGCGCGTCGGCATCCCGCCGGAGCTGCTGACGTTCGAGCTGACCGAGTCCGGCGTGATGTCCGACCCGCAGAAGGCGCTGCCGATCCTGCGCGAGCTGCACTCGCTGGGCATCACCCTCGCCGTGGACGACTTCGGGACGGGCTATTCGTCGCTGGCGTACCTGCGGCAGCTGCCGGTCGACCAGGTCAAGATCGACAAGAGCTTCGTCCTCGGCATGGGCACCGACCTCGGCGACCTCGCCGTGGTCCGCTCGATCGTCGAGCTGGGCCACTCGCTCGGCCTGACGGTGGTCGCCGAAGGCGTCGAGGAGGACGTGGCCCGCGACCAGCTCGAGGCGATGGGCTGTGACGTCGCCCAGGGCTACCTGATCTCGCGGCCGCTGCCGGAGGACCGCCTGGAGGCGTGGCTGCAGGCCCGCACGGCACGCTCGCCGGGACGCCACTCGGAGACCGTCCTGACCCTGCTGACCTGAGGTTTTGCGGTTTCGGGACCCCAGTTGCACGGCTGGGTGACGGGGGTTGGTAATCTTTCCAAGTCCTCGCGAGAGGCCAGGCCCCTTTAGCTCAGTCGGCAGAGCGTCTCCATGGTAAGGAGAAGGTCTACGGTTCGATTCCGTAAAGGGGCTCACGACCTCAGCCGCGTCACGCCTGCGTGTCGCGGCTTGGGTCATGTAAGGGCGGTGTAGCTCAGTTGGCAGAGCAAGCGGCTCATAATCGCTGTGTCGCCGGTTCAAGTCCGGCCACCGCTACGCGGTAACGACGGGGCTGGCCCCCGGGACCTGAGAGAGAAGGAAACGCTGTGGCTGCCACCGACGTGCGACCCAAGATCACGCTGGCGTGCGAAGAGTGCAAGCACCGCAACTACATCACCAAGAAGAACCGGCGCAACAACCCGGATCGCCTGGAGATGAAGAAGTTCTGCCCGAACTGCGGTACGCACCGGACGCACAAGGAAACTCGCTGACGACGTAGCGCGTTCACACCAGCTTCGAAGAGCCGCCCTGGATCACCAGGGCGGCTTTTCGCTGTTGGTAGCCTCGTCGCCGTGCCCTTGGACCAGTCGTTCACCGGGCGGAGCTATCCGCCGCAGACCAGCTACGAAGTGAGCCGGGAGAAGATCCGGGAGTTCGCCGACGCGATCGGCGACACCAACCCGCTCTACCGCGACCCGGAGGCGGCCCGCGAAGCCGGCCACCCGGACGTGATCGCCCCGCCGACCTTCCTCACGATCATCAACCTCGCCTCGATCAACGCGATCGTCACCGACCCCGAGCTCGGCCTCAACTACTCGCGGATGGTGCACGGCGACCAGGGCTTCACCTACACGCGCCCGGTGTTCGCCGGCGACGTGCTCGAGGTGACCACCCACATCGACAACATCATGGCCCGCGCCGGCAACGACTTCATCAACCTGCGCGCGGACATCACCGACGCCGCCGGCCAGAAGGTCTGCACCACCCGTGCGCAGCTGGTGGTCCGAGGGGAGAGCGCGTGAACACCGGCGACGAACTGCCCGCCCTCGAGGTCCGGATCACGCGCGAGCAGCTCGTGCGCTACGCCGGCGCGGCGCTGGACTTCAACCCCATCCACTGGAACGAGGCGTTCGCGAAGGACGTCGGCCTGCCCGACGTCATCGCGCACGGCATGCTCACCATGGCGGTGGCCGGCCGCATCGTCACCGACTGGCTCGGCGACCCGGCACGGCTGGTCGACTTCAGCGCCCGCTTCACGCGCCCGGTGGTGGTGCCGAACACGCCCGAAGGTGCGCTGGTGGAGATCACCGGCAAGGTCGCCGACGTCAAGGACGACGGCATCGCCCGCATCGACCTCGTGGTGAAGTTCGACGGCAAGACGGTGCTCGGAAAGCCTCAGACCCTGGTCCGCCGCTGACAGCCCCGGCGGGGCGCTGTGGCGGCGCCCCGCCCGCCCGGTGATCGCCCGCTAAGGCAGCTTCAGGACCGCCAGCACGGCGTCGGCCATGCCTTGCTCGCCGCGCGCGTTCGGGTGCAGCGGCGCGGCGGGCGAAGCCGGCAGCACGCCCTCCACCCACCGCTTGTCGGAGGCGGAGCAGACGTCGTGGCCCTTGCCGGGCGTCGCCGTGTCGGCGTAGCCCGCGCGGTGGGCGTCCGCCTGGTCCTCCAGCATCTTGTTCAGCTTGCCGAGCGCCTCGCGGAAGTACGCGATGTCGCCGGCGCCGAACGGCAGGGAGGGCCAGCAGCCGTCGCCGTCGGGCAGCACCGTGGGATAGCCGACGACGACCACCTTCGCTTTCGGGGCCTTCTTGTGGATCCGGTCGAGGACGGCGCCGATCTTCGGCGCGGTCGCGTCGATCCGCTCGGCCAGCTGGTCGTGCCCGCCCGCGGTCAGGCGGTCCTTGCACGGCGACGTCTCCGGGTGCGACGTCGCGCAGGACGACGCGTACGAGAAGAAGCCGGCGTCGTTGCCGCCGATGCCGAGTGTCACCAGCGTCGTCTCGGCGGTGACGGCGTCCAGCTGCGGTGGGTTGGTGCCGTTCCCGGTCTTCTGCGCGGCGGTCAGGTGCGCGGTGGTCGCGCCGCCGCAGCTGACGTCGGCGAACTGGGCCGGCTTCAGCTTCGCCGAGACGAGGTGCGGGTAGTTGTCGTCCGAGCGTTCGCAGCCCGCGGGGGTGCCCGCCTGCCGCCCGGTCCGCGGCGCCGACGTGTACGAGTCGCCGAGCGCGACGTAGCGGCCGGTGCCGCCGCCGGTGTCCGCGCCCTCCGGTGGCGCCGACGACGAGCCGTGCTGCCACTTGTAGTACCCGAAGGCCAGTACCCCGACCACGAGCACGACCACCAGGCAGCCGCCACCGCTCTTCTTCGCCACTTCTTCGTTTCTACCGAACCTGCCGCGCCGCCGACCTAGCCAATCCGGGTGATCCGCGATCGGCGTCGAACGAGAGTTGCGTCACATCCGGGCCGACGCGAGGAGCTCCCCGGCGAGTTCGAGGGCGTGATCGACGTCCTTGGCGACGTAGTGGAGGTCGACGAGCACTTCGGTGATGCCCTCTTCGCGGGCGACGTCCAGGCACGGCGGGACGTCGGCGACCGTCTCGACGCCGGTGCCCTCCCTCGGGTTGATCCGCAGGACCCGGCGCAACGCACCCGGGTCGCGCCCGGCCTTCTCGGCCGCGTCCACCGCGACCGACCAGAGCCCGGCGAGGTACTGCTTCGGCATCCAGCCCGCCAGCCAGCCGTCCGCGCGGCGTCCCACCCTGGCCAGCGCCGCCGGCGAGAACCCGCCGAGCAGCACCGGCGGCCGCGGCTCCTGCGCCGGGCGCAGGCCCACCGTCGACGGCGCGATCCGCCACTGCGGGCCCTGGTGCTCCGCCGGGTCGCCGGTCCACAGCGCGTCGAGCGCGTCGAGCAGCTCCTCGAGCCGCTTGCCCCGGCCCTCCCACGGGACCCCGGTGGCGAAGTACTCCTCGCGCAGCCAGCCGAGGCCGAACCCGACGTCGAGCCGTCCCGAGCTGGCGAGATCGAGCGAGGTCAGCGCCCTGGCGAGCAGCACGGGGGAATAGACCGGCCCGGTCAGGGCGCTCATGCCCAGGCGGGCCGTGCGGGTCACGGCGGCCGCGGCCGCCAGCGTCGTGAACGGGTCGGCGAAGGTCTCGAACTCCTTCGGGTACGGGCGTTCCGGGGTCCCGCCGCCCGGGTAGAGGTCCGAGGGCTCCCGCGGCGCGAGGATCCGGTCGCCCACCCAGAGCGAGGCGAAGCCGAGGTCCTCCGCGGCGGTCGCGAAGCGCGCGACGGCGGCGGGATCGGCGAGGGCGCCGTACTGGGGCAGCGCCAGCCCGAGCCGCAGCCCGCTCACCGGTCCCGGGGTGGTCGTCATGGCGGACATCCTGGCATGATCAGGTGGCCGGCGGGGAGTTTCCCGCAGGCCGACCGGGGTACGGCGGTCGATCGGGGGGCGCGGTTGCGAGCTCTCGCGAGGCTTGCCGTAGACTTCGGGACTTGGAACGCACTACGGTCATCCCCGCCTGGATGGTGGGGATGATGGAATGCGTCCTCCGGGGCTCCGAGCGATCGGGGCTCCACAGGGGTGTAGCTCAATTGGCAGAGCAGCGGTCTCCAAAACCGCAGGTTGCAGGTTCAAGTCCTGTCACCCCTGCGTAACGGAACTGGTGGAGCGGAGGAGTGGTCGTGAGCGACAGCGACGCCAGCGGCGGCGAGCAGGAGCAGGATGGCGCCGGGCAGAAGCCCGAGAGCCCGTCCCGTCCCGTCACAGCCGCTGCCCGGCGTGAGCGCCGTGCGACCGCTCGTCCGGCGGGGAAGTCCGCGGCACGTGCGGACGACAAGACCCGTCCGGCCGGGAAGTCGGGGGAGAAGACCGCCCCGGACGCGAAGGGCGCTCCGACTCCGAAGCGGGACCGGAAGCCGAAGAAGGCTTCCGTGTTCGCGCGGCTGGTGCGCTTCATCCGCGAGGTCTGGGCCGAACTGCGCAAGGTCATCTGGCCGAACCGCAAGCAGATGTTCACCTACACCCTGGTCGTGCTCGCCTTCGTGGTGTTCATGGTGGGCTTGGTGAGCGTGCTCGACCTGGCATTCAAGTGGGGCATCGGCAAGATCTTCGGCTGACGCGCCTCGCGGTGCGGCGCCGATGGGGCTCAGGTCCCGGCCTGGCCCCGGCAATGATCAACTGAGAGGACGGAACGTGACCTCCGAAAACGGCACATCAGCCGGTCACGACCTGACCGAGCTTTCCGACGAGCAGGTGCACGTGGCACTCGGTGACGAGGAATCCGCGCACCTCGAGCCCGTCGAGGTGTCGGACTCCGAGGTCGACGACGACGCGTCCGTCGACGCCGCTGCTTCCGCCGACGAGGACGGCGACGACGCAGCCGAGCCCGCCGCGGACGACGAGGACCCGATCGCCAAGCTGCGCGCGGAGCTGCTCGCCGCGCCCGGCGAGTGGTACGTCGTGCACTCCTACGCCGGGTACGAGAACAAGGTGAAGACCAACCTCGAGACCCGGACCCAGACCCTGGACGTCGAGGACTACATCTTCCAGATCGAGGTCCCGACCGAAGAGGTCACCGAGATCAAGAACGGCCAGCGCAAGCAGGTGCAGCGCAAGGTGCTGCCCGGCTACATCCTGGTCCGGATGGACCTGAACGACGCCTCGTGGAGCGCGGTGCGCAACACGCCGGGTGTCACCGGGTTCGTCGGCGCCACCTCGCGGCCGTCGCCGCTGACCGTGGACGAGGTGCTGAAGTTCCTCGCCCCGAAGGTCCAGAGCGAAGCCCCCGCGAAGGGCGGCAAGGGCGAGTCCACCGCGACCGCGGCCCCGCTCGGCGGCCCGGCCGTCGAGGTCGACTTCGAGATCGGCGAGTCGGTCACGGTCATGGACGGCCCGTTCGCGACGCTGCCGGCGACGATCTCCGAGGTCAACGTCGACGGGCAGAAGCTGAAGGTCCTGGTGTCGATCTTCGGCCGGGAGACCCCGGTCGAGCTGTCGTTCAACCAGGTCTCCAAGATCTGACGGCCGCCCGTTCGGCCGCAGTCCCCGTGTCCACGGCAGGTACGCGGGGAACGTAGTACAGGACAGGAAAAGAAATGCCACCCAAGAAGAAGAAGCTTGCGGCGATCATCAAGCTGCAGATCAAGGCGGGTGCGGCCAACCCCGCGCCGCCGGTCGGCCCCGCGCTGGGTCAGCACGGCGTCAACATCATGGAGTTCTGCAAGGCCTACAACGCCGCGACCGAGTCGCAGCGCGGGGACGTCGTCCCGGTCGAGATCTCCGTGTACGAGGACCGGTCGTTCGACTTCAAGCTGAAGACGCCGCCGGCCGCGAAGCTGCTGCTGAAGGCCGCGGGCGTGGAGAAGGGCTCCGGCGAGCCGCACAAGACCAAGGTCGCCAAGGTCACCTGGGACCAGGTCCGCGAGATCGCCAAGACCAAGGAGACCGACCTCAACGCGCACGACATCGACCAGGCCGCGAAGATCATCGCCGGCACTGCTCGGTCGATGGGCATCACGGTCGTCGACGCCTGACGTTCTGCAGCTTTACCCGTGGGAGAGCCAAGTGCTGGCTCCTACCACACTGATCCGTTTTCGAAGTTAAGGACAGAAGCATGACCAAGCACAGCAAGGCTTACCGCCAGGCTGCGGAGCTGATCGACAAGGCGCGCCTGTACGCGCCGCTCGAGGCCGCGAAGCTGGCGAAGGAGACCTCCAAGACCAAGATGGACGCGACCGTCGAGGTCGCGATGCGTCTCGGTGTGGACCCCCGCAAGGCCGACCAGATGGTCCGCGGCACCGTGAACCTGCCGCACGGCACCGGTAAGACCGCCCGCGTCATCGTCTTCGCCGTCGGCGACAAGGCCGCCGAGGCCGAAGCCGCCGGCGCGGACGCGGTCGGCACCGACGAACTGATCGAGCGCATCCAGGGTGGCTGGCTCGACTTCGACGCCGCGATCGCGACGCCGGACCAGATGGCCAAGGTGGGCCGCATCGCCCGCATCCTCGGCCCGCGTGGCCTGATGCCGAACCCGAAGACCGGCACGGTGACCCCCGCGGTCGAGAAGGCCGTGAAGGACATCAAGGGCGGTAAGATCAACTTCCGCGTCGACAAGCAGGCCAACCTGCACCTGGTGATCGGCAAGGCTTCCTTCGACACGGAGAAGCTGGTCGAGAACTACGCGGCCGCGCTGGACGAGATCCTCCGCGCCAAGCCGTCGTCGGCGAAGGGCCGTTACCTGAAGAAGGTCACCTTCACCACCACGATGGGCCCGGGCATCCCGGTCGACCCGCTGCGGACCCGCAACCTCCTCTCGGACGAAGCGGCTGTCTGAGTTAGACGTCACCAGAAAGGGCGTCCCCGTTTGCTGCGGGGGCGCCCTTTCTTCGTGTCTTATGGAGGTCATGCCGACTTTCGCGTCGTTCGACGGGCTCCGGTTGAGTTACACGGTGTGGGAGGGCGACGGCGCCCACCGCCCGGTCCTGCTGCAGCACGGCTTCGCCGCCGACACGAACGCGAACTGGATCTCCACGGGCGTCGTCGCGGCGTTGCGCAAGGCGGGCTTCACGGTGATTTCGCTGGACGCGCGCGGCCACGGCCGTTCCGAAAAGCCGCACGACGAGTCCCGCTACGCCGACGACAGCATGGCGCGGGACGTCTCAGCCCTGCTGGACGAGCTGGGCCTGGACGAGGTCTCCCTGGTCGGCTACTCGATGGGCGCGATCATCGCGCTGACGGCGGCGGCGACGGACAAGCGCATCCGCTCCCTGGCCACGGGCGGCGTGGGCTCGGGCATCGTCGACTTCGGCGGCGTGGACCTGCGCGTGCTGAAACCGGTCGACATCGCTTCGGCGCTGTTGGCCGAGGATCCCACGTTGGTGCCGCCGTCGGGAGTGCCGTTCCGGTTGCTGGCCGACGCGGTGGGCGGCGATCGCCGGGCGCTGGCAGCGGTGGCGCTGGCGTCCCGGGAGGGCCACCTGAACCTGTCGGCGATCGGCGTCCCGACCCTGGTCCTGGCGGGCGACCAGGACCAGCTGGCGGCGGAGCCGGAACGCCTGGCCGCGGCCATCGCGGGAGCCCGCCTGGTCCGCATCCCGGGCGACCACATGACGGCGGTGATGTCACCGGCGTTCTCGGAGGCCCTGGTCGCGTTCCTCTCGGCCCCACACCCCCGCTAGCGGCTCGTCGGGGTCGTGGTGGGCGTCCCGCTGCACTTCGCCGGGCCGGGCGCATGGCCGGTGATGAGCCACTGGCCCAGTTCGACCTTGGACACCGTGAAGACCCCCAGTGCGGGGCCGCCGATGATGGAGAACGAGCAGGAATCGATCGTCACCACGTTGCCGGGCAGCGGTTCGGAGACGTACGACGGCACCGATTCGGCGTAGTCGTTGCGGTCCTTCGGCTGTACCTGTGAGTGGACCGACTGGACAGCCTGGCGGCAGTCGTTCTGCCCGAGGTCCTGGGCGAACTTGCTCTGGATGTCGACGCCCTTGCCCGCGTCGTAGGCGAACCGGCCGCACGCGTCGTCGACGCTGCCCTGGGCGATGTCCTGGTAAACGAAGCGAACTGCCTCGTAGGGATTCTTCGAGAACACGTGGTTCGTGTGGTACTTCCCGCCGCCCTCTTGGGCCAGTTGGGCCGAGGACTTGCCCGAGTCGTTCGGGAAGAAGTGGTTGTAGAGCCACGTGGCTGCGATGCCCAGGATGACGATCGCCAGCACCCAGGCGAGCACCTTCTTGCCGAGCCAGGTCACCCACTTCGGCGCGCGACGGCGTTCGGTGGGGACCAGCTGGTAGCCCGGCGGGATCATCGGCGGCTGGCCGTCCTGCTGGGGGACCGGCTGCGAAGGCGGGGCCTGGACCACGCCCGCGTTCGCGGGGGGCGCAGGCTGATTGCCTTGCTGCGCCTGTGTGAAGCGCAGGTAGTCCTGGAACTGCTGGAACTGGCGGAACTGCTCCAGCTCCGCGGGGTCCACCGGTGGCTGAGCGGACCCGCCGGACGGCTGCGGGAGTGCCGGAACGGAAGCGTTGCCCGGCTGCGGAAGTGCCGGAGAGCCCTGGCCAGGCGTCGGGATATTGCTGGACCGTCCGTTCCCCACCGCGGGCTTGTTCGAGCCCGCCGGTTCGATGTCCGAGCCCGGCTTTCCGTCATCACGCTGCTCCGCCACGTCACCATGATGCCCTCCGCGCCGCCGCGGGGAACCCCCAGCCGCCCTAAACGCAGGTCAGGGCGGGGGGTGGCGACGGCCCGCGAAACCCGTCACGTACACTTGACGACGGTTCTACCGAAGACCGCTGGTTTTCCCCGTCCCCACGGGGAGCGAAGGTCCCGCATCACGCCGGGCGGCCCGCGCAGGAGGAACGAGGCTCCGGCATGTTTGCCGGAAAGACGCCCCGCGCCTGCTTGCGCGAGGGCGTTTCGTCGTTTCGGGGGTCTCCTTCGCACGCCAGTGGAAACACTAGCCAAGAGAGGAGGCGACCATGGCGAAGCCCGACAAGGTGGCGGCCGTCGCCGAGATCGCGGAGAGCTTCCGCACCAGCTCGGCCACCGTCGTTACCCAGTACACCGGCCTCTCCGTGTCCCAGCTGTCCCAGCTGCGCCGCGCTCTCGGCACCAGTGCCAAGTACCGGGTCGCGAAGAACACCCTCGTCAAGCGTGCCGCTGAGGACGCCGGCGTCCAGGGGCTCGAGGACCTGTTCGTCGGTGCGACCGCCATCGCCTTCGTCGAGGGTGAAGCTGTCGACGCCGCCAAGGCGCTTCGCGATTTCGCGAAGGACAACAACGCGCTTGTGATCAAGGGCGGCTACATGGACGGCAAAGCGCTGTCCGTGGACGAGATCAACCGGATCGCCGATCTCGACAGCCGTGAGGTCCTGCTCGCCAAGGCAGCGGGCGCGTTCAAGGCGAAGCTGTCCCAGGCTGCCGCGCTGTTCCAGGCGCCGGCGTCCCAGGTCGCCCGCCTGGCTGCCGCGCTGGAGGAGAAGCAGCGCAACGCCACCGGTACCGAAGCAGCCGAAGCACCCGCCGAGAGCTGAACACCCCCCACCCCGAACGTCTAGTTCGTTTTTCTGAGAGGAAGCCATCATGGCGAAGCTGAGCACCGCCGAGCTGATCGACGCCTTCAAGGAGCTGACCCTCCTCGAGCTGTCCGAGTTCGTGAAGGAATTCGAAGAGGTCTTCGACGTGACCGCCGCCGCGCCGGTCGCCGTTGCCGCCGCCGGTCCGGCCGGTGCCGCTGCCGAGGCCCCCGAGGAGCAGGACGAGTTCGACGTCGTCCTCGAGGGCGCCGGCGACAAGAAGATCCAGGTCATCAAGGTCGTCCGCGAGGTCGTCTCGGGCCTGGGCCTGAAGGAGGCCAAGGAGCTGGTCGAGGCCGCTCCCAAGGCCCTCCTGGAGAAGGTCGACAAGGAGGCCGCCGAGGCCGCCAAGGAGAAGCTCGAGGCCGCGGGCGCCAAGATCACCATCAAGTGATCCCGGGCGCGCAAGCGCCTACGCACCACCTCGTGAAGGGGCGGGCATCCACCAGGGTGCCCGCCCCTTTCGTTTGCCCGGGTGTTGCACCCGCGGGCCCGGACGCGACTCGATGACCATGACCGACCCCGATCACCTCGAGCTCCTCGCGCAGCAGCTCACCTGCCGCCAGCCCCTCCTGACGCTCTCCGCTGCGGCCGTGATCGCGCCCGTCCTGTTCCTCCTGGTCGTCGCCGCTTTCACCGTGATCCCCTAGGGCCGGTGTCCGAATAGCCCCGGGTCCCTAAAACGAGGGTCCGGGGCTCGCGAACTCTGCGCGGTTGCCCCGTTTGGGCTACCGTGCTGCCCATTGGCGATCACGGCGGGGTGACGATGAGCCCGGGGCTGGCCAGAAAAGAAAACTGGTGAGTAACCTGTTCGCACTCAGCTCGTTGCACCTGGTTGACGCGGGTTCGTGGGCGCCACCGGCCCACATCCGCCGCCGGCGTGGGTGGCAGGGTGTGGCAGCGGGCGCAATGACGCGGAACAGCTCCTGGAGGTGCGATGGGTGCCGAGGTGGTCATCGAAGGTCTGACGAAGTCCTTCGGTAAGCAGACCATCTGGCGGGACGTCACGTTGACGCTCCCCCCGGGCGAAGTGTCGGCCATGCTCGGCCCGTCAGGGACCGGCAAGTCGGTCTTCCTCAAGTCGATGATCGGGCTGCTCAAGCCCGACCGCGGCCGCTGCGTGATCAACGGTGTCGACATCGTCACCTGCTCCGAGCACAAGCTCTACGAGATCCGGAAGCTCTTCGGCGTCCTCTTCCAGGACGGCGCGCTGTTCGGCTCGATGAACCTCTACGACAACGTCGCCTTCCCGCTGCGCGAGCACACGAAGAAGTCCGAGACGGAAATCCGCCGGATCGTCCTCGAAAAGCTCGACATGACCGGTCTGAACGGCGCCGACAAGAAGCTCCCCGGCGAGATCTCCGGCGGTATGCGCAAGCGCGCCGGCCTGGCCCGCGCCCTCGTGCTCGACCCCGAGATCATCCTGGTCGACGAGCCGGACTCGGGCCTCGACCCGGTCCGCACCACCTACATCTCGCAGCTGTTCCTCGACGTCAACGCGCAGATCGACGCGACGTTCCTGATCGTCACCCACAACATCAACCTGGCCCGCACGGTGCCGGACAACCTGGGCATGCTCTTCCGCAAGGAACTGGTCATGTTCGGCCCCCGCGAGGTGCTGCTGACCAGCGAAGAGCCGGTCGTCAAGCAGTTCCTCAACGGCAAGATGCAGGGCCCGATCGGCATGTCCGAGGAGAAGGACTCCGCCCAGATGGCCGCCGAGCAGGCGATGTTCGACGCCGGCCACCACGCGGGCGGGGTCGAGGACATCACCGGGGTGCCGCCGCAGATGCAGACGACGCCGGGCGTGCAGACCCGGATGGGTGCCGTGCGCCGGAAGGACCGGGTCATGGAGATCATGCACCGGCTGCCGCCGGCCGCGCAGGAGAGCATCATCGAGTCGCTGAGCCCGGAGGAGCAGCGCCACTACGGTGTGCGGCCGCACCGCGGGCAGCCGCAGCAGGTCGGCGCGCGCCCGCAGGGTGACGGCGTCCCGAACCAGCACCACGGGCAGCTGCCCGCCGACCAGGTGGCGCGCATCCCGGGCGGCGGCCAGCCGCCGAGACCCGGCACGCACCGGATGCCACCACCACGTGACAACGGGCCAGGTGGCCGGTGAGCTCTCCCGCAACACAGGCGAAGATCCCCGGGATCGGCATGCTCCGCGAGACCGGGAACCTGTTCGCTCTCGGCCTGGACATCGTCCGCGGCCTGTTCCAGCGCCCGTTCCAGCTGCGGGAGTTCATCCAGCAGTCGTGGTTCATCGCGAGCGTGACCATCCTGCCGACGGCCCTGGTGGCCATCCCGTTCGGCGCGGTCATCTCGCTGCAGTTCGGTTCGCTCGCCCGCCAGCTGGGCGCGCAGTCCTACACCGGCGCGGGCTCCGTGCTCGCCACCGTGCAGCAGGCCAGTCCGCTGGTCACCGCGCTGCTGGTGGCGGGCGCGGGCGGCTCCGCCGTCTGCGCCGACATCGGCGCCCGGACCATCCGTGAAGAGATCGCCGCGATGGAGGTCCTCGGCGTCTCCGCGGTCCAGCGGCTGATCGTGCCGCGCACCCTGGCCATGATGCTGGTCGCGCTCCTGCTCAACGGCATGGTCAGCGTCATCGGCGTGCTGGGTGGTTACTTCTTCAACGTCGTGCTGCAGGGCGGGACGCCGGGTGCGTACCTGGCGAGCTTCTCGGCCCTCGCGCAGCTGCCCGACCTGTGGGTCGGTGAGCTCAAGGCGCTGATCTTCGGGTTCATCGCCGCCGTCGTCGCGTCCTACCGGGGGCTCAACCCCTCCGGCGGCCCGAAGGGCGTCGGGGACGCGGTGAACCAGTCGGTGGTCATCACGTTCCTGCTGCTGTTCGTCGTGAACTTCGTGATCACCCTGATCTACCTGCAGATCGTGCCCGGAAAGCTGGACTAGCGCCATGACGTTCCTCCAGGGCGCGAAACGCGTCGCCAACCGTCCTTTGCAGACGCTGGACACCCTCGGTGACCAGATGTCCTTCTACGGCCGCGCTCTGCTGTGGACACCGCGGACGCTGCGCCGGTACACGAAGGAAGTCCTCCGGCTGCTGGCCGAGGTGAGCTTCGGCTCCGGCTCGCTGGCCGTCATCGGCGGCACGGTCGGCGTGATGGTCGGCCTGACGCTGTTCACCGGTGTCCTCGTCGGCCTCCAGGGCTACTCGGCGCTGAACTCGATCGGGACGTCGGCCTTCACCGGCTTCCTGACGGCGTTCTTCAACACCCGCGAGATCGCGCCGCTGGTCGCCGGGCTCGCCTTGAGCGCCACGGTCGGCGCCGGGTTCACCGCCCAGCTCGGCGCGATGCGGATCTCCGAGGAGATCGACGCCCTCGAGGTCATGGGCGTGCCGAGCCTGCCGTACCTGGTGACGACGCGGATCATCGCCGGGTTCGTCGCGGTCATCCCGCTCTACATCATCGGCCTGCTCAGCTCGTACCTCGCGTCGAGACTGGTCGTCATCTACATCTACAACCAGTCGGCGGGCACCTACGACCATTACTTCGACCTGTTCCTGCCACCGCAGGACGTGCTCTATTCGTTCATCAAGGTGCTGCTGTTCAGCGTCCTGATCATCCTGTCGCACTGCTACTTCGGGTACCGGGCGACCGGTGGCCCGGCCGGTGTCGGCGTCGCGGTCGGCAAGGCCGTGCGGCTGTCCATCGTCACGGTGTCGATCATGAACTTCTTCATCGGGTTCGCCATCTGGGGAACCGACGTCACGGTAAGGATCGCGGGATGAGGACGCTCCGGCGCAGGCTGCTCGGCCTGCTTCTCATCGCCGTGATGGTCGGCGGGGTGGCGCTGTCCATCGCGCTCTACGACAAGGCGTTCACGCCGGTCGTCACGGTCAAGCTGGAGGCCGACAAGATCGGCAACCAGCTGATCAAGCAGTCCGACGTCAAGGTGCGCGGGCTGATCGTCGGCTCGGTGCAGGACATCATCGCCACCGACCACGGCGCGGAGCTGACGCTCGCGCTGAAGCCGGATTCCGCGAAGCTCATCCCGGAGAACGTCTCGGCGCGGTTCCTGCCGAAGACGCTCTTCGGCGAGCGGTTCGTCTCGCTGGAGATCCCGAAGGACCCGTCGGCGAAGACGCTGGCCAGCGGCGACGTCATCCCGCAGGACCGCACGTCGAGCGCGGTCGAGCTGGAGCAGGCGTTCTCCCACCTGATGCCGGTGCTGCAGGCGGTCCAGCCGCAGAAGCTGTCGGCCACGCTCACGGCGATCTCGACGGCGCTGTCGGGCCGCGGCGACCAGCTCGGCGACACGCTGTCGCAGCTGGGCACCTACATCGGCGAGCTGAACCCGCACGAGCCGGAGCTGCAGCACAACCTCAAGGCGCTCGCGGAGTTCTCCGACCACCTCAAGGACGCGGCGCCGGACCTGGTGCAGAGCCTGGACAACCTGAGCACGACGACCCGGACCGTGGTCGACGAGCGGCAGAACCTGTCCAACCTCTACGGCAGCCTGACCCAGGCCTCGGTGGACCTGCAGACGTTCCTGCAGAACAACAAGGACAACATCATCTCCCTCGTCGACACCGCGCGGCCGACGGCCGAGCTGCTGGCGAAGTACGCGCCGGAGTACCCCTGCGTGATCTCCCAGATGGCCAAGAACGTGCCGCTGATCGACCAGGCACTGGGCAAGGGCACCGACCAGCCCGGCCTGCACGCGACGATCGAGATCATCGTGCCGCGCGCGCCGTACGAGGCGGGCAAGGAAGAGCCGCGGTTCGACGACAAGCGCGGCCCGCGCTGCTACGACATCAAGGACATCCCGAAGCCGTTCCCGTCGGAGCCGCCGGACGGCGCGTTCAAGGACGGTACGAAGCACCAGGCCGCGCCGAAGAGCGTCGGCGAGGGGCTGAACCCGGCGAAGTTCAAGGCGGACGCGGCCGGCGGTAACGACGGCGGCGGCGACCTGGCGTACTCGACGGCGGAGCAGGGCTTCCTCGCCGATCTGCTGGGCCCGCAGCTGGGCATGAACGCCGCCGACGTCCCGGGCTGGAGCGCGCTGCTCGTCGGCCCGCTGTACCGGGGTGCGGAGGTGACGGTCAAGTGAGGGGCCTGCTCGCGCCGCTGATCAAGCTCGGCGTCTTCGTGGTCGTCACCGTGGTGCTGACGACGATCCTCGGGATCAGCATCGCCAACATCAACACCACCAGCACCAACGCCTACAACGCGCGCTTCACCGACGCGACGCTGCTGCTGCCCAACGACGACGTCCGCATCGCCGGCGTCCGGGTCGGGCAGGTCAAGGACGTCAAGATCGTCGACAAGCGCCAGGCCGAGGTCGAGTTCGAGGTCGACGCCGGGCGCACGCTGCCGGCCGGCGTGACCGCGCAGATCAAGTTCCGCAACCTGGTCGGCCAGCGGTACGTCTCGCTCGGCGAAGGCGACGACACCTCCGGCAAGACGCTGCAGCCGGGCGGGACCATCCCGCTGGAGCGGACCACGCCGGCGCTGGACCTGACCGAGCTGTTCAACGGCTTCAAGCCGTTGTTCACCGCGCTCAACCCGGACGACGTCAACAAGCTGTCCTACGAGGTCATCCAGGTCCTGCAGGGCGAGGGCGGCACCGTGGAGAGCCTGCTGTCGCACACCGCGTCGCTGGCCACCACGATCGCGAACAAGGACCAGGTCATCGGCGAGGTGATCGACAACCTCAACTCGGTGCTCGACACGGTCAATGCGCACACGCCGCAGCTCAACGACCTGATCGTCAAGCTGCAGCAGCTGACGTCCGGGCTGGCCGCCGACCGCAAGCCGATCGGCGACGCGATCGAGAGCCTCGGCAACCTCGCCCAGACGACGTCCGGCCTGCTGGGCGAGGTCCGCGAGCCGCTGAAGAACGACATCAGCGCGCTCGGCGGCCTGACCCAGCAACTCAACAAGAACGAGCCGGAGCTGGAGCACTTCATCCAGTTCCTGCCGACCAAGGTGAGCACGCTGACCCGCACCGCCGACTACGGCTCCTGGTTCAACTTCTACGCCTGTGAGTTCTCCGGGAGCGTGAGCTTGCCGCCACTGATCAACGACGTCGCCCTGCCCCTGCTGCCGGCGAACCGGGAGAGGTGCAAGGGATGAAGTCGTTCCAGAGCCGCAACCCGGTGCCGATCGCGCTGGTCGGGATCGTCGTACTGGCGCTCGGTTTCATCGCCGCGCTCAACTCCGAAGACCTGCCGGTGATCGGCGGCGGCACCACCTACAGCGCCGAGTTCAGCGAGGCTTCCGGGCTGCAGAAGGACAACGACGTCCGGATCGCCGGCGTCAAGGTCGGCAAGGTCAGCGACATCGAGCTCGACGGCACGTCGGTCAAGGTGTCGTTCAAGGTCAAGGACGCCTGGCTGGGCGACCGGACCAACGCCGCGATCAAGATCAAGACGCTGCTCGGGCAGAAGTACCTGTCGCTGGACCCGCAGGGCCAGGGCGCGCTGAACCCGGGCACCGCGATCCCGCGTGATCGCACGATGGCCCCTTACGACGTGCTCGACGCGTTCCGCGGGCTCTCGCAGACGGTCGACAACATCGACACCAAGCAGCTGGCCCAGAGCTTCGACACCATCTCGCAGACCTTCGCCAACACGCCGCAGGACGTGAAGGGCGCGCTGTCGGGGCTGTCGAAGCTGTCGGACACGATCGCCTCGCGCGACCAGCAGCTGTCGAACCTGCTGGCCAACACCCGCGAGGTGTCGCAGACCCTGGTCGACCGCGACGCCGAGGTGCAGAAGCTGCTGAACGACGGCAACGACCTGCTCGCGGAGCTGGCCAAGCGCGAGGACGCCATCACGGCGTTGCTGAACGGCTCTCGCGAGCTGGCTACGCAGCTGCAGGGCCTGATCGACGACAACTCGAAGCAGCTCGACCCGGTGCTGACCCAGCTCGACCAGCTGACGTCGATGCTGCAGCGCAACCAGGACTCCCTGGCCGAGGGCATCAAGAAGTTCGCCCCGTTCATCCGGGTCTTCACCAACACCATCGGCAACGGCCGGTGGTTCGACAACTACATCTGCGGCCTGCTGCTGCCGTCGTTCGGCCCGATCAACGAAGAGGGGTGCTACACGAAATGAGTGACACCCGCTTCGGGCAAGCCCTCACCCGGGGGTTCACCATCGCGATCGTCCTCGCGCTCGTCGTCGCCGGCGGGATCTGGTGGACGCTCAAGGACGCCGGCCGCAACCACCTGACCGCGTACTTCGCCGGCGCTGTCGGCCTGTACGAGGGCAACAGCGTGCGGATGCTCGGCGTCGACATGGGCACGGTCACCAAGATCACGCCGATGGGCAACCAGGTGAAGGTCGACTTCGAGTACGACCGCAAGGTCGCCGTCCCGGCCGACGCGAAGGCGCTCATCGTGGCGCCGTCGCTGGTGTCGGACCGCTACGTCCAGCTCGCCCCGGCCTACACCGGCGGCCCGCGGATCTCCGACGGCGCGGTCATCGGCCTCGACCGCACCGAGGTGCCCCTTGAGGTCGACCAGCTGGCCGCCAGCCTGGCGCGGGTCAGCGAGACCCTCGGCCCGAACGGCGTCAACAAGACCGGGTCGCTGTCGAACCTGCTGAACACCGCGGCGGCCAACGTCGACGGCAACGGCCAGGCCCTGCACGACACGATCACCAAGCTCGGCCAGGCGGCCGGGACGCTGGCGGGCAACAAGGACGACCTGTTCTCCACCGTGGAGAACCTCGGCAAGTTCTCGCAGACGCTGGCCGACTCCGACAACCAGGTCCGCACCTTCGAAAGCAGGCTCGCCGACGTCAGCGGCTACCTGGCGTCCGAAAAGGACAACCTGGCCGCGACCGTGCAGCAGCTGGGCACGACGCTGACCGCGGTGCAGGCGTTCATCGACCAGAACCACGATCGGCTCAAGTCCAATGTGGACAAACTGGCCGGTGTCACGAAGGTCCTCGTCGACCAGCGCAGCTCGCTCGCCGAGATCCTCGACGTCGCCCCGGTCGGCCTGAGCAACCTGGTCAACACCTACAACGGCTCGGCGGGCACGCTCGACGCCCGGCCGAACCTGAACGAGCTGACCCAGCCGCCGCTGGTGATGATCTGCCGGCTGCTCAAGCAGGTCGGCACCAACAGCATCCCGGACGTGCTCGGCAACGCCTGCGAGAGCATCGCCGGCGTGGTCGACAAGGTGATCCCGCTGCCGTCCGTGGCGCAGACCGTGCAGGCCCTGCAGTCCGGTCAGCTGCCGCCGCTCCCGCTGCCCGTCGCCGGGCAGCTCTACGGAGGTGGCCAGTGAAGAAGCTCCTGTCCGTCGGAGCGCTGGCCACCGTGTCGGCGTTGACGCTCTCCGGGTGCGCGTTCAACGGCATCTACGACCTGCCGCTGCCCGGGGGTGCCGACCTCGGCGACCACCCGTACACGGTGAACGTCGAGTTCCGGGACGTGCTCGACCTGACCCCGCAGGCCGGGGTGAAGGTCGACGAGGTGCCGGTCGGCCGGGTCGAGAACGTCGGGCTCACCAAGGACGGCTGGCACGCGCTGGTGACGCTGAAGGTCAACGGCGGAGTCAAGCTGCCGGCCAACGCGATCGCCAACGTCAAGCAGTCCAGCCTGCTGGGGGAGAAGTACGTCGAGCTGGCTTCGCCCGGCGACGACCAGGCCCAGGGCAAGCTCGCCGACAACGCGACCATCCCGCTGGCCCGCACGAACCGCAGCGTCGAGATCGAAGAGCTGCTCGGCGCGCTGTCGCTGCTGCTCAACGGCGGCGGGATCGACCAGCTCAACACCATCACCAAGGAACTCAACAAGGCCACGTCCGGCCGCGAGCCGGACATCAAGGCCTTGCTGGACAACGCGAACCAGCTCGTCACGAACCTGGACAGGCAGTCGAAGAACATCACCCGGGCCATCGACGGGCTGAACCGGCTGTCCTCGACCCTGAACGACCAGAAGGACAAGCTGGTCGGCGCGGTCGACAACCTCGGTCCCGGGCTCGGCGTGCTGGAGCAGCAGCGCGGCCAGCTCGTCACCATGCTGCAGGCGCTCGACAACCTCTCCGGCGTCGCCACCGACACGGTCAACAAGTCGCAGAAGGACCTCGTCGCCGACCTGAAGGCGCTGACCCCGACGTTGCAGAAGCTCGGCGAGGCGGGCAACGACCTGCCGAAGGCCCTGCAGATCCTGCTGACGTTCCCGTTCAGCGACCAGGCCGTCAACGACGTCAAGGGCGACTACTTCAACCTGTTCGCGAAGGTGGACCTGAACCTGAAGACGATCGTCGAGAACCTGGGCAACAGCAGGCAGAACGCCCTCAACGGGCAGCTGCCGCTGGCGGGCCTGACCGGCGGGGTCGCAGGCACGCCGGCCAACCAGCCGCCGCCGCTGCCGATCCCGGGCGCCGGTCAGCAGTCCGGGTCGTCGCAGCCGGGCCTCGGCAACCTCTTCGGGCTCCTGGGAGGTGGCAGCTGATGTTGCTGCGCAGGACGAAACTCCAGCTGGTCGCCTTCGCGGTCATTTCGGTCGTCGCGATCGTGTACGCGCTGATCCGGTTCGCCGGGCTCGGCAGCGTGTTCGGCAACGACGGCTACACGGTGAAGCTCCAGCTCAACGAGTCGGGCGGGATCTTCACCAACGCCGAAGTCACCTACCGCGGCTACAACATCGGCCGGGTCGGCGAAATGCGGCTGACCCAGAGCGGGCTCGAAGCCGACCTGAACATCGACCCGTCGGCGCCGCAGGTGCCCGCGGACCTCGACGCCGTCGTCGCCAACCGGTCGGCGGTCGGCGAGCAGTACGTCGACCTCAAGCCCAAGGCCGACAAGGGCCCGTACCTGCAGGCCGGCTCGGTCATCCCGGCGTCGAAGACGACCACCCCGGTCAGCACCGACCGGCTGATCGGCGACCTCGACTCGCTCGCGGCGTCGGTCCCGGTCGACTCGCTGCGCACGGTCGTCGACGAGTCCTACGACGCGTTCCGCGGCACCGGCGGCGACCTGCAGAAGCTGCTCGACACCGCGCGCAGCTTCACCACGACCGCGCAGCAGTACCTGCCGCAGACGATCCAGCTCCTCGACGCCGGCGGCCAGGTGCTCGACACGCAGAACGCCGAGGCGGCGAACTTCGCGTCGTTCAGCAAGAGCCTCAACGAGCTCACCGGCACGCTGAAGAACTCCGACGGCGACCTGCGCAAGCTGATCGGTATCACGCCGCAGGTGGCGTCGCAGATCAGCCAGGTCCTGCGGGAGTCGGGACCGGGGCTGGGCGCGCTGACGGCGAACCTGCTCACCACGGCCAACCTGACCGTGACCCGGCTCGACGGCATCGAGCAGGGGCTGGTCACGTATCCGGCGCTGGCCGGCGCCGCGAGCAGCGTCGCCCCCGGCGACGGCACCGCGCACCTCGGGCTGGTGCTCAACCTGTTCAACCCGCCGTCCTGCACCAAGGGCTACATGCCGTACTCGCAGTACCGCACGGGCAACAACCTCACTCCGCGGCCCGCGGACGACAAGGCGTACTGTGCCGAACCGAAGGGCAGCCCGATCAACGTCCGCGGTGCGCAGAACGCGCCGTACGGCGGGGTGCCGGTCGCGCCGTCCGACGCGGACGTCTCGGCCAACGCGAACCGTCCGGCGGAGGAGCTGGCCGAGGAGCGGAACACCCGGGGTGTGCCGGGCATCGTCGGCAGCCCCGGCGTCAGCCTGAACAGCCTGGGTTCGCTGCTCGGCCTGACCTGACGTGGATTTGATGACCGTTACCTACCCTGGAGTGCTATGAGTTCGGACGAGCCGGCCGCCACGGCGGTGCAGGAGGCCGAGGAGCCGGCCGAGGTCTCCGAGACGCCGTCGAGGGCGTCGTCCTCGCGGATTCTCGTGCTCGGTGCCGCGGCGCTGGCGCTGGCCGCGCTGATCGCGGCGGCGATCTTCGGGATCATGTGGTGGGCGGCCGCGTCCGACGACAACGCCGACCTGGCGGCTTCGCGCGAGGCCGTCGTCAAGGCGGGCACCAACGCGCTCAAGGCGTACACCGAGGTCGACTACACCGACCTCGACGGCTTCTTCGCCCGGCAGAAGGCCGTGTCGGACGACAAGATGGGCCAGCAGATCGACCAGTCGGCGCCGACGTTCCGCAAGGCGCTCTCCGACGCCAAGACGAAGGTCACCACGGACGTCCAGGACATCGCCGTCGAGGAGCTGGACGACCACGAAGGCAAGGCCAGCTTCCTCGCCGCCATCGCCACGACCGTCACCCAGGGCGACAAGAGCAGCGCGAAGCCGCTGCGCCTCGAGGTGTCGATGACCCGCGTGGGCGGCGAGTGGAAGCTGTCCGGCATCGACAGTGTCCCGCTCGTCGCGGCCGGCCAGTAGCGTCCCCAGAAGGAGCTTGTAGTGCCCCCCTCCCGCCGCCAGCCCAGCTCTTCGCCGTCGCGCCGCCCCCGGGTGGCCGGTCTGCGCAAGCCCTCGGTGGACGAGTCCGCCGCCGAGCGGACCGGGCAGCTGCCCGCGGTGCCGCCCGTCGAGCGAAAGCCGCGCCCGCGCCCGGCTCCGCGTCCGGCCGAGCCGGTTTCCTCCGCCGAAGACACGGCGGTGTTCGCGGCCATCGGCACGGAGGAGGAGCCGCAGGTCGACGCGCTCACGGGCGAGGCGGCCGAGGAGCGCCCGGCGCCGCGGCGGAAGAAGCGCGACGAGGGGACCGCGAAGCCGACCGACGTCTCCGAAGTCCCGGTTTCCGACGAGCCGTCGCGGCCCGCCGCGGGTCCGCAGAAGCCGTACGTCGTGGCGGGTGCGCTGGTGCTCGTGGCGCTGATCCTGGGCGGGCTGGCGTTCTGGTTCCGGACCGAGGAGGTCAAGATCTCGTCGGCGACCAGCAACACCGCGCTGCTGGACGTCGCGAAGACGGCGCAGGTCAAGGACGCCGTGTCGAAGGCGGCCGAGGCGCTGTTCTCCTACGACTTCAACAACATCAAGAAGACCGAGGACGCGGCGAACGACCTGCTGGCCAACGACGACGTCCGGAACAAGTACAACTCGCTGATGGGCGAGGTGAAGCGGCTCGCGCCGGCGCAGAAGATGATCGTGACGTGCAAGGTGACGCGCGCGGCGGTGATCATGCTCAACGGCGACCTGGCGAAGGTGATGGTCTTCGTCGACCAGACATCGACCCGCACGGACACGAAGAAGACGACGGCGGGCACGGCCCAGCTCCACCTGAACGCCCAGCTCCAGGGCGACAAGTGGAAGATCACCGACATGGACACCTACAACGCCCCGAAGGTCCCGGCGCCGTCGTCGTCGGCCCCGGCGCCGTCGAAGTAGGCCGGCCACAGCGTTTCTTCGGCTTGGGTGCCAGCGGCGACGCGCTGGTGTTCCTGGTCGGCGCGGTGCCGCCGGAGGCCCGAGGCCGAATCCTGACGTCCGTCCGGGTGATGCGCTGAACCGGGTGGAACGACTGACTCACTCCCCGTCGTCTGATAGCGTGATTTGCTGACAGAGTGTGTTCGGGCGCTCACGAGAGCTTCGGGGAGGAAGTTCCGATGCCTGATTTCGCGCGAAGTGTGACGGGTTCGGCAGGCTACCGAGTACCGGCCGACGACCCCTCGTTCAAGGGCGTCCACGCGACGGAGATGCACGCACTGCAGGAGCGCTTGAACCAGTCCGCCGCCGGTGGTGGCTTGGGTGGGTTCAAGCTGGACGTGGAGCAGATGCAGACGCTCCTGCCCCAGTGGAAGGACCTCCGCGACACCCTGGACTGGCTCCGCCGGCAGGGTGCGGACCTTCGCTACGTTCGTGCGCCGGCAGCGGACGAGTCCAGCGCGATGCACAACAACGCTGCTCTGACTCATGCTGAACTCTATCGCCGAAATGTCGCGGATCAGTGGTCGTATGCGGACGGATACGTGAAGTCTTTAGAGAAGATGATCCAACGATATGAAGGCAGCGATGCGTCGGCGAAAGCAACGTTCGACGTGATGGGGACGGATCTTTGATGCACGCGCGTGTCTTGTTGGCGATCGGGATCACCACGCTTTTGGCGGGCTGTTCCCCTGAAGTCGCGGGGACCCCGTCTCCGGCGGTGAGCGCGAGTACTTCGTCGGTGCCGGATGGTGTGCCGAGGGTCGAGCGACCACTGGACACGTCGAAGTTCGAGAAGGATCCCTGTTCGGCACTCACTGTCGGTCAGTTGTCCCAGCTGGGCATCACCACCGAGCCCAAGCCGATGCCGGAAGACAAACTCGGGCCCAGTTGCGACTGGAATGCCTACGATGAAATCGGTCTGACCGTGGGTGCCCGGTTGCTCACCATTGGAAGCAGTCTTGCCAATTTGTACAAGCAGCACGAGCAAGGTGAATTGCCACTATTCCAACCGGTGGTAATTTCCGGGTATCCGGGGATTCTGGTCGATTTGGACAACGCGAAACCGCAGGGAAAATGTTCTGCCGAAGTGGGCGTGCGAGACGACTTGCTCTACAGCGTTCAGGTAACGATCTCGTCTGATGCGAAAGACTACGCAGATCCGTGTCCGGTGGCGAAGAAGGCTGCGGAGCTGGCTGTCTCCACCATGAAAGGGTCCTGATGGCTGAGTACACCGCCCAGCAGATCGTCGACTTCCTGAAGTCCGGCGATGGACCCGACAGTCTTTTCGCCTCCAGCGAGCTGGCCCAGCAAATGGCCGCCAAGCATGTCGAGGCGCGGGACATGATGACTCG
Source organism: Amycolatopsis vastitatis (assembly GCF_002234595.1). Taxonomy (GTDB): domain Bacteria; phylum Actinomycetota; class Actinomycetes; order Mycobacteriales; family Pseudonocardiaceae; genus Amycolatopsis; species Amycolatopsis vastitatis. The sequence goes on along the minus strand of NZ_NMUL01000018.1, from coordinate 8,740 downwards.
CCTCCAGGCCGCCATGAGCGAGGCCTGGTCCGGCGATGCCGCCGCCCAGGCGCAGGCGGGTGCCGGACCTCTGCTCGCCGCCTCCGAGGTCAGTGCCGTCCACCTCGCCGCTGCTCAGAACTCCCTCATGACCCAAGGGGCCGACTACGCCGACCTGCGGAACAAGGTCGGCGACGGACCCGGGCCCCAGCCGCAGGAGGACTTCCTCAGCCGGACCTTCCCGATGTTCACCGACAAGGACGAGCAGATCGCCGGGTGGAACGCCAAGGCTCAGGAAGTCGTCCAGCACTACGGCACCTACGCCGGCCAGAGCGGGGAGAATGCCGCCGGTCTGCCTCAGGACTACGGCGAACTGACGCTCCCCGCCGGCGGTGCCGACATCGAACACGCCGAGAAGCCGGCTGCCGTCACCCCCTCAACCGGGCGCGACGACCACCGGACGGGCACCACCACGCAGGTCGAGCACCGCGGCACCGACGTGTCCGCGCAGCAGCAGCGTCCGAGCACCGACACCCCGAGCGCGAACACCACCGTGCCCGTTCAACAACGCCCCGGCACCGGCCAGGACGACACGACCCGGACCACCGGCCTCACTCCCGTCGCGCACACCGGCCCCGGCGACGGCACCATCCGGCCCAGCCCGATCAACCCCGGCTTCGGCCGGGACGGCGGCTCGGGCGACGTCAACACCCGCCTCGGCCTCGGCGTGCCGGTGATCGACGGCCCGGGTGGGACGGGCCGGTTCGGTACACCCGGCACCGGCGGCGAGCCCGGTGGCGCCCGCGGCAGTGAGCCCGGACGCACCGGCGGCAGTGAGCCCGGGCGCGGCGGCGCAGGCAGCGGACGCGGCCTCGGAAGCGAACCCGGCGGCCGCAGCGGCGTCGGACGGTTCGGCGAACCCGGCGTGGCGCGGCCAGGCGCCGCCGGCGCCGCAGGGAAACCCGGCGCCGGCGCCATGGGCGGACCCCTCGGCCGCGGCGGCGACAAAGAAGAGGACAAAGAGCACAAGCGGCTCGACATCCTCCAGGAACCCGACCCCGACGAGCTGTTCGGCGGGTTCCCCGACGGCATGAAACCTGTTCCGCCGACCATCGGCGCCTGATGGTCGTTCGGCAGGAAACTGTCCTGAACGCGGGGAGCGTGCACTGGGCGGCCGAACGGCTGGGGCTCACGCTCCCGCCCGTCCTCGCGCCCGAGCCGGTGTGGCGGAGCCCCGATGCGGAGGCGCAACGCACCGAAGCCGCGCGGGAAGAGCTGGCCGCGGAGGGGCTCCTCGACCGGGACGAGCCCGGTGAGGATCTCGAAGACAGCCTGCGGCTTCTCTGCCGCGCGCCGGCCGAGGTGTCGGCCTACGTGCAGAGCGAGGAGCTGACCTACCGGCTGCACGCTGCCGCCGAGCGGCGGTCCGGGGCGTTCGCTTGCTACCTGCCCCGCGACAGCCGGATCCTGCTTCGGCCCGCCCGTCTCGAGGCGCTGGCCAGGGTGGTCGTCCGCGAACTTCCCGATCACCCGCCCGCGCGGTCCGTCTCCTACTCGGTGCCGGTCACCGAGCTGACCGCCGACGAACCCCGTGGGGACGCCGCCCGCGTCGCAGCGATCTTCAGGCAGCCGCGGTACGCCGGTGGGCAGATCTTCGCCGCCGTCCGGGACCATCGAGGCCATCGCCGCAGCGAGCCGGTCACCTTCGTCGACACCGGCCAGGGACGCTGGCTCAGCCACCTCTCCGCGGACGGCCGGTTCGTGATCACCGTCAGCGGCTCCGATGCCGCCATGGTCGCCAAGCTCGACGAGCTGAGGCACGAGCTGTCACGCCGATAAGGTCGGACTCAAAGAACCGCGAAAGGTGCATCGATGAGCGTCATCCCCGACAGCCACCGCGACCTGCTGGAGCGGCCGCTGTACGCCCACCTCGCCACCGTCCGCCCGGACGGGAAACCGCAGGTCAACCCGATGTGGTTCGCTTGGGACGGCGAGTACGTCCGCTTCACGAACACCACGGTCCGGCAGAAGTACAAGAACGTGACCGCCCACCCCGAGGTCGCGCTGTCGATCAACGACCCCGAGCAGCCGTACCGGTACCTCGAGGTCCGCGGCACGGTCGAGCGCATCGACGAGGACTCCGACGGTGAGTTCTTCGCCGAGCTGGCCGACCGCTACGGCCTGAAGCTGGATGGCCCGCCGGGAGACGTCCAGCACCGCGTCGTCTACGTCGTGAAGCCGACGTCGGTCAGCAAGCAGTAGCCGGTGGGAGTCGAGCAGGCCTCCGCGGCCCTGGTCGGCTTGGCGGTCGGGGACGCGTTCGGCGCGCAGATCCTCCTGCCCGGTGACCACCCCGACGTGCAGGCGCGGCGGCTGCCGTCCGCGCCGTGGAACTGGACCGACGACACGGAGATGGCGTGCTCGGTCTTCACCGTCCTGAAGCGCCACGGCGTCATCGACCAGGACGCGCTGGCCCGGTCGTTCGCCACCCACTTCGACCCGGACCGCGGTTACGGCCCGGGTGCCGAGTGGCGGCTCAACCAGATCCGCGCCGGACAGCCGTGGCAGGCGGTCAACGTCACGAACGGCCGCGGCTCCTGGGGCAACGGCGCCGCCATGCGCGTGGCGCCGCTCGGCGCGTGGTTCCACGGCAACCTGCCGCAGGCACTGCGCCAGGCCGAGCTGTCGGCGGTCATCACGCACGCGCACTTCGAGGGGGTGGCGGGCGCGGTGGCCGTCGCCGCGGCGGCCGCGCTGCGCGCCGCGTCCCCGGGGCTCGCCGGGCCGGACCTGCTGAACCAGGTCATCCCGCTGGTGCCGCCCGGCCGGGTCCGCGACGGCCTCACGATGGCGGTGAAGATCGCCGACGCGCGCGAAGCCGCGGACACGCTGGGCACGGGCCGCGAGATCGCCGCGCACGACACTGTGCCGCTGGCCCTGTGGATCGCGGCCCGGCACGCGAACTACGTCGACGCGCTCTGGACGGTCGCCCAGCTCGCCGAGGACGTCGACACCGTGGGCGCGATCGTCGGCGGCGTGCTCGCCGCGGGCGGGACGCCGGTGCCCGCGGACTGGCTCGCGGCCTGCGAACCCCTACCGTCCTGGCTCGGGTGACCGGACGATCGGCGGAGCGCCGGGAGCGTCGATCCGCTCCTCGACGAACTCGACGCTGGAAGGTGTCACCCGGTAGCGCAGTGACCAGCCGCCGGCCCGGCTCGAGTTCGTCACCATCAGCTCGGTGCCCTGGAGTTCGATCTCGATGCCGCCGTACTGACCCGGCACCGGGAACCACAACTTGGGTTCGGCCAGCTCGGTGATCGGCGCCAGCTGGGGGAGTCGCAGCTGCTGCCGCAGCACGAAATCGGCGTAGCGGCCGCCGCGGATGAGCATGGCCAGGTGCTCTTCGAGCCCACGGAGGACGTCTTCGGCCAGCGGATGCCGGACGACCGGTTCGAGGATGCCGGACAGGTGCTGGTGCCCGCGTTGCCGCGCGATCGCCAGCGGCGTGTGCCCCGAGGTGGTGCGCAGGAGCCGCCAGGCGCCGAGTTCGACCAACCGCTGCGCCACCTCGACGGGCGCGCCGTGCCAGGCCACCTGGTGCAGCGGCGCGAAGCCCTCCGTACCGCCGGGCCGGGTGCGGTTGACGCGGCTGGTGGCCAGCAACGCGAGCATCTGCGACCAGTGGCCGTTGCGCGCCGCGTCGGCGATCTGGTCACGGCGGGCGACCTCATCCGGGGCGTAGCTGGTCCGCAACGTCACGCCATCCCACTCGTGATCCTCGGCGGCGTTCGGCTGCGGCTGCGGCTTGCGTTCGTGCACGGGGTACAAGCTGCCATCGGGCGCGACGCCGGGCGCGAAGTCGTACTTGGCGGGCTGCCGCGGCGGCTCCACGGGGCGTTTGAGCCGTTCTTGTCGCGCCTTGTCCAGTTTTTCGATAGTCCGTCGGTCCTCTTCGGAGGGAACGTAGTTCTTGTCCTTCTCCGCGAATTTTCGAGCCAGCTCCCGATTCAGCTCGCGGAGCGCCTGCTCCTCTTCCTCGCTCATCTCGAGGTGTTGGTGACGCCTCGCTTCTTCATCTGGCATTGCTGCGGCTCCTAGCTGACGTCACGTAGTTTGACCAGCCACTGTTGCAGGGCCTCATCGAACTGTCGTTCTTTGACTTGGAATTTTGTTCCCGGAGGGAAGAGTACTTCGGCCTCGCCGCCGCTGTGGGTGGAGAGATTGCGGATGTCGCGGCCGGTCACCGATTCGACCTCGAACTGGACGTTGCCGGGGAAGGACTTGATCCTGTCCGTGCTGAAGAAGGCCGGCTCTTCGACCACGGCCCCCGGTTCGTACCGGTCGATGAGGTCGGCAAGTTTCTGACCGGTGACCTGGATGCCCCGGGACACTTCGCCTTCGTAAGTGGGCATCTGGTTCAGGCCGGAGGTCACCGACCTCGCATGGGCGTCGTAGCGGTCGATGAGCGCCGGATCGCCTTCGCGCAGGCCCTTGTTCATTTCTTCGTAGAAACTGTTGCTCGTGTAACCGCGGACGCCGACCAGGTCGGCTTCCGGAATGCCCGCGAGTTCCGGGTGCTCGGCCACGATTTTCTGGACCTCCTGTGCGCGGAGGTGATAGTCCGGGTACGCGTCGCGGAGCGCCGCGTGGTCCGCGTCGGTTGTCCGGAAGTGGGGGTCGCCGCCGTAGTCGGGAGGCGGTACGGGCTCGGAAGCCGGAGCGGGGCTGTGACTGCTCGTCGGCGCGTCGTCCGGATGCGCCACGTCGTCGAAGGGGCCGCCGTGCTCGCCGACGGGGCCGTCGCCGTGGTGGCCGAGGGGATCCGAATAGTCGAAGCCGTCTTCGTCGAAGTGGTCCAGCCGATCGGCGATGTCCGGCTTCTCGTGAAAGGACGGCGGTGGCTCGTCTGGCACCCCATGTCCGGCCGGGCCGAAGTCGTGGCCCGCCGGGCCGAAGTCCTCGGCCGGAGGCGGATGCTCCACGAACCCCGCCGGCCGCTCGGCGGCCACCTCCGCCGCGTCACGGCCGGCCGTCACCGCCGCCGACTCCGCGGCTTCCTCGCCCACCGCGGCGGCACGCTCTCCCGCCGCTCCCGCGCCGTCCGTGGCCAGCGCCAGCGCGACGTTCGGGACCAGCTTGCCCATCGCCTCGAAGGGGTCGCTGCCCCAGCCGTCGCCGAGCATTCCCTTCAGCATGTCCAGCGGGTGGTTCACCGTGTGCAGCAGCCCGGCCGCCGTACCCGAAAGGCCTGCGAGGTACTCCGCCGGGTGTGTCACGTTGTACGGGTCCAGGGGGTTGAGCGACCGGCCGAACTTCAGGATGCCGCCGACGCCCTTGGCGATGCCGCCGTAGAAGTGGACGAGCCCGTCGCCGCCCTCCTGGAGGAGGTCGGCGCCTTCGGCGAGCAGGCGGTCGGTGAAGCGGGGCTCGGCGGGGGCCGCGGCAGTCGCCTGTTCCAGGGCCGCCTTGGCGCGGTCGCCCGCCGTGTTCCGGCGGGTGCGGGCGTCGTTCAACAGCTGCTGGGCCCGGCCGAGTCCCTCCGCGCCCGGGTCGGTGAACGCGCCGGGCTGCCCGCCCGTGATCACCTGCTGGTTGTAAGCGGCCCGCGCCTGCTCGGACTGCTGCTTCGCCGCGGCGAAGAGCCGTACGGCCTCTCCAGCCTGCTGCTGTGCCCACTGCACGACGTCGCCGAAGGCGGTCAACGCGGCCGAAGCACGCGTACACGCTTCGGCGGCGTCGGACCACTGGGTGGGGTGCTGCCGGTACTGCGCGCGGAACTTGTCCGCGGCTTCACCGGTCCAGTGGGCGGTGTCGATCCGCCGGAGCCCGTCGGCGGTCTTGCCGAACGCCGCGCCGAACTTCGCCAGGTGGCCGGCGGCCGCCTTGAGCGCGCCGGCGTCGCCGTGGACGAGCTTCGCCGGGTCGTCGGTCTGCCCGAGCTGAGCCTCGCCGACCTCGGCACCCAGCGTGTCCGCGACGCTGTCGCCGAAGCCGTCGACGGCCTCGGCCGCGGAGTGCAGGCCGAGCGCGTCCAGGCCGTCGCCGGCGACGTGCGCGGCCTTGTCCGCGACCTCGCCCACGCCGCGGCCGACGGCCTCCAGGCCGTCCTCGGCGCCTTCTTCGATCTCGTCGAGGAACTCCCAGACCCCCATCACCGCTCCTCGGGGGCCGGGCCGAAGACGTCGTCCTCGGCCCGGGCGAACTCGTCGCCCGCGCCGGCCAGCCCGGCGGCCGTCTTGCCCAGGCCGAGCGGTCCCTCGGCGAGGTCGCGGCCCTCCGCCTTCCACTGCGCGGCCATCTGCTGCCCCGCCTTGTCCCACGAGTCCGCGCTGTAGTCCGGGCGCTCCCCGTCGGCCAGCTGCTGCCAGGACTGCTGCCCGGCCTGCTCGTCGCTCAGGTGCGGGTTGCCGCCGACGTCGACGGCGACGTCTTTGAGCAGGCCGAGCGCGTACTGCTCCATGTCGTGGTAGCGGCCCGCGGCGAGGCCGAGGCGCGCGGCGATCTGGTTCCCGTCCTGCACCAGCGTCCGCACGCCCCACTCCCAGCGTTCGCAGAACTGCTCGAACGCGTCCCGCAGGCCGGCGTGCCCCGTCTCGAGGCCGGACAGCTCCAGCTCGGAGAACCCGCGCCCGGCCACGGCGCCTTCGGCGAACCCGAGCGCCTTGAGCTCGGCGATCGCCTCGTTGATCCCGTCGGCGGTCTCCTGCAGCGCGGCCGGTTCGAGGCCGTACCCTTCGCCGGCCATCAGGCGTCCAGCGCCAGCTCGTCGGGCACGATCCCGCGCATCGGCGGCAGCAGCATCGGCTGCCCGCCCGCGACGTCGAGGGCGACGCCCACCGGCGCGACGGTCAGCAGCCGGCGGCCCAGGGTGGTCAGGTAGGGCTGCTCGGCGTCGCCGTCGCCGCCGCGGGCCAGCGTCCACGCGGCCAGCTCGGCGGGCGAGGTGAAGGCGAAGACCCAGCGGATGCCACCCGCGTCGGCGGCGCTCAGCCCGCCGTCCGGTGCGAGCGGCACGAGGACCACGGTCGCGCGGAAGGCCTCGACCATCGCTTCGCCGTCGCCTCGGCCGGCGCGGACGCGCTCGATCAGGTCGGTCAGATCGGACAATTCGACTACCCCTCGATCACGAATGATCTCCCTCCGTGCACGATAGCCAGTCGCCGTCGTTCGCGGGAGCCGGGCAAAACGGGTGTGACTTGTGTGGCACCCGGGACGGTGACGGAGGTTCCGGTCCGGCGCGCCGCGGGAACGTGAACCACCCGCGCGACGGGCGGCCGCGATCGTGGCGTCGCACCCCCGGAAGTGACAAATCCGCAGGTCCAGCCGCGTTGCTGGCGCTACTGGCCGGTAACCGGAATGATATTCGGCCGCTCACGCTCCGCTGAACCTCTTCGACGATGCGCCAACCGGCGGGACCCCCGTGTGGCATCTTGACTCCGGCGCCCGGTGGGTTCACGCTTACTCCCGACGGCGAAACCGGCGGCCCTTGCGGGAGGGACCAACCGGTCAGCCTGGAGGCATACCTGAAGACGTCGCGAGGCAGGCTGGGCCCCATCGGGAGCGCCCCCTGGACAGACCGCGCCGTTCGGGCTAGACTGCCTCTTTGCGCTGCCCTCTTTCAGGCTGCCCGGAGCCGGTAGTTAGGATAGTGGGCACACGGCACCCTTGACAGTCGCTCATAGCTGTTGCTATGGCGGCCGTCACCGCTCATTGTCCCCGGAAGGACGCATCTTGGCAGTCTCTCCCGCGAACCAGGCCACTGCTGCGACCACCTCGGCTGAATCTCGCTCGGAGTCCACGGGAATCCCCGGCGCGCCCAAGCGGGTTTCCTTCGCAAAGATTCGCGAACCCCTGAACACCCCCAACCTGCTCGACGTCCAGATCCAGTCGTTCCAGTGGTTCACCGGGGACGAAGCGTGGTTCGAACGCCGTGTCGAAGAAGGTGAAGAAAACCCGGTCGGCGGCCTCGAAGAGGTCCTGAACGAGATCTCCCCGATCGAGGACTTCTCCGGTTCGATGTCCCTGTCCTTCTCCGCTCCGCGCTTCGACGAGGTCAAGGCCTCGATCGAGGAGTGCAAGGACAAGGACATGACGTACGCCGCGCCGCTGTTCGTCACGGCCGAGTTCGTCAACAACAACACCGGTGAGATCAAGAGCCAGACGGTCTTCCTCGGCGACTTCCCGGTCATGACCGACAAGGGCACGTTCATCATCAACGGCACCGAGCGTGTCGTCGTGTCCCAGCTGGTCCGCTCGCCGGGCGTCTACTACTCCAAGGACGTCGACAAGACGACCGACAAGGACGTCTTCAGCGTCCGCGTCATCCCGAGCCGCGGCGCGTGGCTCGAGTTCGACGTCGACAAGCGCGACACCGTCGGCGTCCGCATCGACCGCAAGCGCCGCCAGCCGGTCACCGTGCTGCTGAAGGCGCTCGGCTGGACCACCGAGGCGATCCGCGAGCGCTTCTCCTTCTCGGAGACGCTGCTGGCCACCCTCGAGAAGGACCACACCGCGGGCACCGACGAGGCGCTGCTCGACATCTACCGCAAGCTGCGCCCGGGCGAACCGCCCACGAAGGAGAGCGCGCAGACCCTGCTGGAGAACCTGTTCTTCAAGGCGAAGCGCTACGACCTGGCCAAGGTCGGCCGGTACAAGGTCAACAAGAAGCTGGGCCTCGAGACGCCGTACGACACCGGGACGCTGACCGAAGAGGACATCGTCACGACCATCGAGTACCTGGTCCGGCTGCACGCCGGCGAGG
>NZ_NMUL01000017.1 GCF_002234595.1 Amycolatopsis vastitatis | reverse complement strand
GAGATCCCGGTCGAGACCGACGACATCGACCACTTCGGCAACCGGCGCCTGCGCACGGTCGGCGAGCTGATCCAGAACCAGATCCGGGTCGGCCTGTCCCGCACCGAGCGGGTCGTGCGCGAGCGCATGACCACGCAGGACGTCGAGGCGATCACGCCGCAGACCCTGATCAACATCCGCCCGATCGGCGCGGCGATCAAGGAGTTCTTCGGCACCTCGCAGCTGTCGCAGTTCATGGACCAGAACAACCCGCTGTCGGGCCTGACGCACAAGCGGCGTCTGTCGGCCCTCGGCCCGGGTGGTCTGTCCCGTGAGCGCGCCGGCATGGAGGTCCGGGACGTCCACCCGTCGCACTACGGCCGGATGTGCCCGATCGAGACGCCGGAAGGCCCGAACATCGGCCTGATCGGCTCGCTCTGCTCCTACGCGCGGGTCAACCCGTTCGGCTTCATCGAGACGCCGTACCGCAAGGTCGTCGAGGGCCGGGTCACCGACCAGGTCGACTACCTGACCGCGGACGAAGAGGACCGGTACGTCAAGGCCCAGGCCAACGCGCCGATCTCGGACGACGGCACCTTCGTCGAAGACCGGGTCATGGCCCGCCGCAAGGGTGGCGAGGTCGAGCTGATCGACCCGCTCGACATCGACTACATGGACGTCTCGCCGCGGCAGATGGTCTCGGTCGCGACGGCGATGATCCCGTTCCTCGAGCACGACGACGCGAACCGCGCCCTGATGGGTGCGAACATGCAGCGCCAGGCCGTGCCGCTGCTGCGCAACCAGGCCCCGTACGTGGGCACGGGTGTGGAGCTGCGCGCCGCGGTCGACGCCGGTGACGTGCTCGTCGCCGAGCAGGCCGGCATCGTCGAGGAGCTCTCGGCGGACCTGATCACGATCATGCACGACGACGGCACCCGGAAGAGCTACGGACTGTACAAGTTCCGCCGCTCCAACCACGGGACCTGCTTCAACCACCGCCCGATCGTGAACGAGGGCGACCGGGTCGAGCAGGGCCAGGTCATCGCCGACGGCCCGTCCACCGAGAACGGTGAGATGGCGCTCGGCAAGAACCTGCTCGTCGCGGTCATGCCGTGGGAGGGCCACAACTACGAGGACGCGATCATCCTCTCCGAGCGCCTGGTGCAGGACGACGTCTTGACGTCGATCCACATCGAGGAGCACGAGATCGACGCCCGCGACACGAAGCTGGGCGCCGAGGAGATCACCCGGGACATCCCGAACGTCTCCGAGGAGGTCCTGGCCGACCTCGACGAGCGCGGCATCATCCGCATCGGTGCCGAGGTCCGCGACGGCGACATCCTGGTCGGCAAGGTCACGCCGAAGGGCGAGACCGAGCTGACCCCGGAGGAGCGCCTGCTCCGCGCGATCTTCGGCGAGAAGGCCCGCGAAGTCCGCGACACCTCGCTGAAGGTGCCGCACGGCGAGACCGGCAAGGTCATCGGCATCCGCGTGTTCTCGCGCGAGGACGACGACGAGCTGCCCCCGGGCGTCAACGAGCTGGTCCGCGTCTACGTGGCCCAGAAGCGCAAGATCCAGCCGGGCGACAAGCTCGCCGGCCGGCACGGGAACAAGGGTGTCATCGGCAAGATCCTGCCGGTCGAGGACATGCCGTTCATGGAGGACGGCACGCCCGTCGACATCATCCTGAACACCCACGGTGTGCCGCGACGGATGAACATCGGCCAGATCCTCGAGCTGCACCTGGGCTGGCTGGCGTCGCAGGGCTGGACGATCGAGGGCAACCCGGACTGGGCGAAGAACCTGTCCGAGGAGCTCTACGACGTCGCGCCCGGCACGAACACCGCGACCCCGGTGTTCGACGGCGCGAAGGAAGAGGAGCTCACCGGGCTGCTCAGCGCGACCAAGCCGAACCGCGACGGTGAGCGCATGGTCAAGGAGAACGGCAAGGCGACCCTGCTGGACGGCCGCTCCGGCGAGCCGTACCCGTACCCGGTCGCGGTCGGCTACATGTACATCCTGAAGCTGCACCACCTGGTCGACGACAAGATCCACGCCCGCTCCACCGGCCCGTACTCGATGATCACGCAGCAGCCGCTGGGTGGTAAGGCGCAGTTCGGTGGCCAGCGCTTCGGTGAGATGGAGTGCTGGGCGATGCAGGCGTACGGCGCTGCCTACACGCTGCAGGAGCTGCTGACGATCAAGTCGGACGACGTGGTCGGCCGCGTCAAGGTGTACGAGGCCATCGTCAAGGGGGAGAACATCCCCGAGCCGGGCATCCCGGAGTCGTTCAAGGTGCTCCTCAAGGAGCTCCAGTCGCTGTGCCTCAACGTCGAGGTGCTCTCCAGCGACGGCGCGGCGATCGAGATGCGCGACTCCGACGACGAGGACCTCGAGCGCGCCGCGGCGAACCTCGGCATCAACCTGTCCCGCAACGAGTCGCCCTCGGTGGACGACGTCGTGCACTGATCGCGAGCTGAGCTGGGCCCGGCCTCCCGCAGGGCCCAGCTCGCCCGCCCCCCTCTCTAGCCGAAACAACCCCAAGGGGATCTAGACGTGCTGGACGTCAACTTTTTCGATGAGCTCCGCATTGGTCTCGCCACGGCCGACGACATCCGTCAGTGGTCGTACGGCGAGGTCAAGAAGCCGGAGACCATCAACTACCGGACGCTCAAGCCCGAGAAGGACGGCCTCTTCTGCGAGAAGATCTTCGGTCCGACCCGGGACTGGGAGTGCTACTGCGGCAAGTACAAGCGTGTCCGCTTCAAGGGCATCATCTGTGAGCGCTGCGGCGTCGAGGTGACCCGCGCCAAGGTGCGCCGCGAGCGGATGGGCCACATCGAGCTGGCCGCCCCGGTCACCCACATCTGGTACTTCAAGGGTGTTCCCTCGCGCCTCGGCTACCTGCTGGACCTGGCGCCGAAGGACCTCGAGAAGATCATCTACTTCGCTGCTTACGTCATCACGGGCGTGAACACGGAGCTGCGCCACAACGACCTGCCGACCCTCGAGAACGAGATCGGCGTCGAGCGCAAGAACCTCGAGACCAAGCGTGACGCGGACATCGAGGCTCGCGCGCAGAAGCTGGAAGCCGACCTGGCCGAGCTGGAGGCGGAGGGCGCCAAGTCCGACGTCCGCCGCAAGGTCAAGGAGGGCGGCGAGCGCGAGATGCGCCAGCTGCGTGACCGCGCCGGTCGCGAGCTGGACCGCCTCGAGGAGGTCTGGACGACCTTCACGAAGCTCGACACCCGCCAGCTGATCGCCGACGAGCTGCTCTACCGCGAGCTGGTCGACCGCTACGGCGAGTACTTCACCGGCGGCATGGGCGCGGAGGCCATCCAGAAGCTGGCCACCGAGTTCGACGTCAGCGCCGAGGCCGACAACCTGCGCGACACCATCCGCAACGGCAAGGGGCAGAAGAAGCTCCGCGCGCTGAAGCGGCTCAAGGTCGTCGCGGCGTTCCAGGCCACCGGCAATGACCCGCGCGGCATGGTGCTCGACGCCGTCCCGGTCATCCCGCCGGACCTGCGCCCGATGGTGCAGCTCGACGGTGGCCGGTTCGCGACGTCGGACCTGAACGACCTGTACCGCCGGGTCATCAACCGGAACAACCGCCTCAAGCGGCTGATCGACCTCGGCGCGCCCGAGATCATCGTCAACAACGAGAAGCGGATGCTGCAGGAGGCCGTCGACGCGCTGTTCGACAACGGCCGCCGCGGGCGTCCGGTCACCGGCCCGGGCAACCGGCCGCTGAAGTCGCTGTCCGACCTCCTCAAGGGCAAGCAGGGCCGGTTCCGCCAGAACCTGCTCGGCAAGCGCGTCGACTACTCGGGCCGTTCGGTCATCATCGTCGGCCCGCAGCTGAAGCTGCACCAGTGCGGCCTGCCGAAGGACATGGCGCTCGAGCTGTTCAAGCCGTTCGTCATGAAGCGGCTGGTCGACCTGAACCACGCGCAGAACATCAAGTCCGCCAAGCGGATGGTGGAGCGCTCGCGGCCGCAGGTGTGGGACGTGCTGGAAGAGGTCATCACCGGCCACCCGGTGATGCTGAACCGCGCGCCGACGCTGCACCGCCTCGGCATCCAGGCCTTCGAGCCGCAGCTGGTCGAGGGCAAGGCCATCCAGCTGCACCCGCTGGTCTGCGAGGCGTTCAACGCGGACTTCGACGGTGACCAGATGGCGGTGCACCTGCCGCTGTCGGCCGAGGCGCAGGCCGAGGCCCGGATCCTGATGCTGTCGGCGAACAACATCCTGTCGCCGGCGTCGGGCCGTCCGCTCGCCATGCCGCGGCTGGACATGGTGACGGGCCTGTTCCACCTGACCCGCCTCACCGAGGACGCCGAGGGCGCGGGCAACGCGTACTCGTCGACGGCCGAGGCCATCATGGCCTACGACCGCAAGGCGCTGAGCCTGCACGCCCCGGCCAAGATCCGCATCACCGACCGTCAGCCGGCGAAGGCCGACGAGGCGAAGCTCGCGGAGAAGGGCTGGGAACCGGGCAAGGCGTGGCTGGCCGAGACGACCCTGGGCCGCGTGCTGTTCAACGAGCTGCTGCCGGCGGACTACCCGTTCATCAACGAGCCGATGCCGAAGAAGCGGCAGGCCGCGATCGTGAACGACCTCGCCGAGCGGTACTCGATGACCCAGGTCGCGCAGACCCTGGACCGGCTCAAGGACGCCGGCTTCTACTGGGCGACCCGGTCGGGCGTCACCATCGCCATCTCGGACGTGCTCACCCCGGTGGGCAAGGCGGCCATCCTCGACGAGTACGAGGGCAAGGCCTCCCAGGTGGAGAAGCGCTACCAGCGTGGTCAGCTGTCGCACACCGAGCGCAACAACGAGCTCGTCAAGGTGTGGACGCAGGCCACCGAAGAGGTCCACAAGATCATGGAGACGGCGCTGCCGGACGACAACCCGATCGCCGTGATCGTGAAGTCGGGCGCGGCGGGCAACATGACGCAGGTCCGGTCGCTGGCCGGGATGCGTGGCCTGGTGTCGAACCCGAAGGGTGAGTACATCCCGCGTCCGATCAAGGCCAACTTCCGTGAGGGCCTGTCGGTGGCGGAGTACTTCATCGCGACGCACGGTGCCCGGAAGGGCCTGGCGGACACGGCGCTGCGGACCGCCGACTCGGGTTACCTGACCCGGCGTCTGGTGGACGTCTCGCAGGACGTCATCGTCCGCGAGGTCGACTGCGGCACCACCCGCGGCATCATGATGCCGATCGGCGAGGACATCGGCGACGGCAAGGTCCTGCGCGACCAGCACGTCGAGACGTCGGTGTACGCGCGGAACCTCGCGACGGACGCGGTGGACGCCAAGGGCAACGTCGTGCTGAACGCGGGCGACGACATCGGCGACCCGGCCATCGACAAGCTGCTCTCCAGCGGCATCTCGAAGGTCAAGGTCCGCTCGGTGCTGACCTGCGAGTCGGTCGTCGGCATCTGCGCGACCTGCTACGGCCGCTCGATGGCGACCGGTCTGCTCGTCGACGTCGGCGAGGCCGTGGGTATCGTCGCGGCCCAGTCGATCGGTGAGCCGGGTACGCAGCTGACGATGCGTACGTTCCACCAGGGTGGTGTGGCCGGTGACGACATCACGACCGGTCTGCCGCGTGTCCAGGAGCTGTTCGAGGCCCGGGTCCCGAAGGGCAAGGCGCCGATCGCCGACGTCGATGGCCGCGTGCGCATCGAGGAGAGCGAGCGGTTCTGGAAGATCACGCTGATCCCGGACGACGGCAGCGAAGAGATCGTCTTCGACAAGCTGTCCAAGCGTCAGCGGCTCGCGAACACCCCGAACGGCCCGCTGGGCGACGGCGACCACGTCAACGTCGGCCAGCAGCTCCTGGAAGGCACGCCGGACCCGCACGAGGTCCTGCGGGTCATGGGGCCGCGCGAGGCGCAGATGCACCTGACGGACGAGGTCCAGAAGGTGTACCGGGCGCAGGGTGTGTCGATCCACGACAAGCACATCGAGGTCATCGTCCGGCAGATGCTGCGCCGGGTGACGATCATCGACTCCGGTGCCACGGACTTCCTCCCGGGCGAGCTGCCCGAGCGGACCAAGTTCGAGGCGACGAACCGGGCCGCGGTCGCCGAGGGCGGCGAGCCGGCTTCGGGCCGTCCGGTGCTGATGGGCATCACGAAGGCGTCGCTCACCACGGACTCGTGGCTGTCGGCGGCGTCGTTCCAGGAGACCACGCGCGTCCTGACCGACGCGGCCATCAACGGCCGCTCGGACCGGCTCGTGGGCCTCAAGGAGAACGTGATCATCGGTAAGCTGATCCCGGCCGGTACGGGCATCAACAAGTACCGCAACATCCAGGTGCAGCCGACCGAGGAGGCGCGGGTCGCCGCTTACGCGATCCCGTCCTACGACGACGGCTACTACACCCCGGACGTGTTCGGTACGGGCACCGGTGCCGCGGTTCCGCTGGACGACTACGACTTCGGCCGCGACTTCCGCTGACGAAGCCGAACCACGAGAAAGGCCCCTGCCGGGTTTCCGGCGGGGGCCTTTCCCGTTGCGGCGGTTGCGGTCAGGACCACCCTTCGGGCTTTGTCGCCCGGAGGAAGTCGTCCGAGGGTGGCTGCACCGGCCGTCCTTCGAACTGCGTCGACAGGACCACCGAGGACCGCAGCTCGCCGTGTTTTCCCAGGCGTTCCAACAGGCCTTCGAAGTGCTCGAGCGAGGCCGCCCGGATCTTCAGCATGGTGCAGTGGTCGCCGCTGAGGCGGTGGATCTCCACGACTTCCGGGTAGTCCTCGGCCTTCGACGTCTTCAGCAGGCAGCTGCTCAGCGCGCACCGCATCTCGACGAACGCCTGCAGTGGCTGGCCCGCCCGCCGCGCGTCGACCTGCGCGCGGTAGCCGGTGATCACGCCGGTCTCCTCCAGCCGCCGCACCCGGTCGGCCACCGAGGGCGCCGACAGGTTGATCCTCCGGCCGAGCTCCTTGAACGAGAGCCTCCCGTCGGCCTGCAGCAGGTCGAGCAGCCGCCAGTCGACCTCATCCAGGGGCTTTTCCGAACGGAAGGTCATGGGGCCCATCTTCCTTCCGAAGCGGGGGCCGGGCGACCGAAATTCCGTTCGCGGGCCCTTCGAACGGCCGCGCGGAATTCCTAAAGTTGCTGGTCATGGGGACTCTGACGGTGACCGGTCGTGCCCGGTCCATGGGGGCGTTGTTCGCCGGTGTCGCGTTGCTCAACACGGCCACGGTCGGCCTGAGCACCGCGGCCACGCTGATCGTGGCCGCGGGCAGCGGCCCCGGCTGGAGCGGCCTGCCCAGCGTCGCGAGCGTGCTCGGGACGGCCGCCGGGGCGCTCGGCGCCGGCCTGCTGCTGCCGGGTTACGGCCGCCGTCGCGTGCTGGCCGGGGGTTACAGCGTCGCGGCGATCGGGGCACTGGTCGCGTTCGCGGCCGCGCTGACGACGTCGGTGCTGCCGCTGCTGGCGGGCATCCTGCTCGTGGGCCTCGGCAACGGCGGTGCGCAGCTGTCGCGCTACCTGGCTGCCGACCTGTACCCGGACGAACGCCGGGGCCGGGCGCTCTCGAACGTCGTCTGGGCCGGGACGGCCGGCGCGCTCGCCGGACCCGCGCTGATGGCCCCGGCGGCGCACGTGGCGTCCGGCTTCGGGTGGCCTTCGCTGTCGGGCCCGGTCGCGGTCTCGGTCCTGGCCACGGCGGGAGCGGCGCTGGCGGCGACGGTGTTCCTGCCGCGGCACGTCCCGCCGCCGCGGGAACCCGCCGCCGTGAGGACCGGGGGACCGGCGTGGCCGGGCACCGTCGTGCGGCCGCTGGTCGCGATGGTCGCCGCGCAGCTCACGATGGTCGCGGTGATGACGATGACGCCGGTGCAGCTGCGGGACCACGGGCACGGTCTCGATGTCGTCGGCTGGGTGCTGGGCGCGCACCTGTTCGGCATGTTCGCGCTCGCCCCGCTGTCCGGGCGGATCGCCGACCGCTGGGGTCCCCGCGTCACGGTCAACGCGGGACTCGGCGTCCTGGCGGTGTCGGCGGCGACCGCGCTCGCGGCGCCGGCGGCGCACACCTCGGGCCTGCCGGTGGCCTTGTTCCTGCTGGGGTACGGCTGGAACCTGGTCTTCGTCGGCGGGAGTTCGCAGCTGAGCCGCGACCTGGCGCCCGAGACGCGCAGCCGGGTCCAGGGCACGGTCGACGCGGTCGTCTGGTCGGCCTCCGCGCTGGCGGCGCTGGGTTCGGGGCAGCTGTTCGCCGGCGGCGGGTACGCGCTCGTCGCGGTCGTCGGCGGGGTACTGGCCCTGCTCCCACTGGCGTTGCTGGTTCCCCGCCGGTCGTGACAGCCGGTGATCTTTCCCGGTCGACGGAAAGTAGCGGGGTCGTTGTCGGCAAATCTCTCCTCGCCGAGGTCGCCGAAGGGTGGCGAAGATGGGCCGTGGCTGACTCTGTGCCCTTCACGGACAACTTCTCGGACCTCTCGAACACACAGGGGTACCAGTTCGAGTTCCGGTGTGAACGCTGCGGCAACGGCTATCGCTCCGCCTTCCAGCGCGACAACGTCGAGACCGGGCGAAGCGTGCTTCGCGCCGTCGGCTCGTTCTTCGGCGGGACGCTGCGGGACATCAGCAACTCGGCCGACCAGTGGCGCTACGACCGCGCGACGAACTCGCCGGCCAAGGACCGCGCCCTGGCCGCGGCAGTCAAGGAGATCACGCCGAGCTTCCGCCAGTGCCGCGGCTGCGGCGACTGGATGTGCCAGGACCAGTGCTGGAACGAGGAGATCGGCCAGTGCCTGCGGTGCTCCCCGAGCGTCGCGGAGGAGATCTCACGGGCCCAGGCGTCGGCCCAGCGCGACCAGATCTGGGACAAGGCCCGCGAGAAGGACTGGACGTCCGACCTCGACATCGACACCCGCGCCAAGGTCACCTGCCCGGGCTGCGGCCTCAAGACCGACGGCGGCAAGTTCTGTTCGTCGTGCGGCACGTCGCTGGCCCTGAAGGTCGGCTGCGGCGGCTGCGGGAGCGAAAGCAACAAGCCGGGCGCGATGTTCTGCTCGGACTGCGGCGCGAAGCTCTGAACCGGCGGGAACGGCCCGCCCCGGGCACCATGGGGCCATGATGCCCGTCACGAAGCGCCTCACGGTGGTGGCCGTCGTGCTGGTCACGGCGGGTGCGGTCCTGCTGTCGGCGGGCTCGATCGGCTTCCAGGCGACGTCCGACCGGCCCGACGCCAACATCGGCGCCGGGTTCGCCCTCATCGCCGGGCCGTACGTGGTCGGCCTCGGCCTCGTGTTCGCGCTGTCGGCGTGGTTGACCCACCTCACGACGCGCCGTCGTCGACCCGGCACTCACCGTGAGTCCTCGACAAGAGCGTGACCCACGGAACGGTCGATCCGGTCCCACTGCGTCACCCGACCGGGTAACGGGTAGGTTTCGGCGCAAGGGGAAGCGGGACGACGCGCTAGGAGTGTGTGATGACCAGCACCGAAGGGGCCGGACGGCCCGACGAAGAACCGAAGTCGACGGGGAGCCACGCGGCCCCCGAGGGAGCCGGCGTGCACCCGCTCATCGACCTGTCCCGGGACCCCAACCCCGGAAAACCGGACCACGCGAAGCAGGACGAAGACTGAGTTCACCGGTGTGCGCCGGCGGAGCCGTGCTGTCCCGATGCGGCGGTGCGGCTCCGCCGGGCGCCTCGTGAACGACTCGTCCACCTCGTCCGACGACGGAAAACCCGTCCCTGTCGTGCTTTCCGGGCGTGGGCGGCGGCGGGCCGGGGTAACCGGTCCGCGGGCCGGAACATCCGGCGGTGCCGCGGTGTTGAAAGGTAGGCTTGAGGTTCGCCGACCTACAGACCCCCCGCCGCGTTCCCTCCGGACCCGGGCGGGTATCTTTGGAGACCGTGCCCGGCATGCGTCGGGCCGCTCCGCGTGCCGTGCGCATGGGCGGGGTGCTCAGGCACCCGGCCACCGGCTTCGGCAGGTCGGGGTTCCGACGGAAATCCCTCCGGGAAGTTACCGGTCGTCAGACCGTGACGCGGGCCGACACGCCCGACCGCGGGGGCCGGTGAAGACACGAAGAAGCAGATCACGACAGGAAGCTGGTCCATTGCCCACGATCCAGCAGCTGGTCCGCAAGGGCCGCCAGGACAAGGCTGCCAAGCAGAAGACCGCGGCCCTCAAGGGGAGCCCGCAGCGGCGCGGCGTGTGCACCCGCGTGTACACCACCACCCCCAAGAAGCCGAACTCGGCGCTTCGCAAGGTCGCGCGTGTGAAGCTGACCAGCGGCATCGAGGTCACCGCCTACATCCCCGGTGAGGGCCACAACCTGCAGGAGCACTCGATGGTGCTCGTGCGTGGTGGTCGTGTGAAGGACCTTCCGGGTGTCCGTTACAAGATCATCCGCGGTTCGCTCGACACGCAGGGTGTCAAGAACCGCAAGCAGGCGCGCAGCCGGTACGGCGCGAAGAAGGAGAAGAGCTAATGCCCCGCAAGGGTCCGGCCCCGAAGCGGCCGCTGATCTCCGACCCCGTCTACGCCTCCCCGCTGGTCACCCAGCTGGTGAACAAGGTGCTGAAGGACGGGAAGCGGTCCCTGGCCGAGCGCATCGTGTACGGCGCGCTCGAAGGCGCTCGCGAGAAGACGGGCACCGACCCGGTCGTCACGCTGAAGCGCGCTCTCGACAACGTGAAGCCCACCATCGAGGTGAAGAGCCGCCGCGTCGGTGGCGCCACCTACCAGGTGCCGATCGAGGTCAAGCCGGGTCGCTCCACCACCCTGGCGCTGCGCTGGCTGGTCTCCTTCTCGCAGGCCCGCCGCGAGAAGACGATGATCGAGCGCCTGCAGAACGAGCTCCTCGACGCGTCGAACGGCCTCGGTGCCTCGGTGAAGCGTCGCGAGGACACGCACAAGATGGCCGAGTCCAACCGGGCCTTCGCGCACTACCGCTGGTGATGACTGCCCGGCTGTCGACCAAGCCATGCCGGGCCCCAAGCTTGAGAACAGGGGAACACTCTCGTGGCACGTGAAGTGCTGACCGACCTGAACAAGGTCCGCAACATCGGCATCATGGCCCACATCGACGCCGGCAAGACGACCACCACCGAGCGGATCCTGTTCTACACCGGGGTCAACTACAAGATCGGTGAAGTCCACGACGGCGCCGCCACCATGGACTGGATGGAGGAGGAGCAGAAGCGGGGTATCACCATCACCTCGGCTGCCACCACCACCTTCTGGGACGACCACCAGATCAACATCATCGACACCCCCGGGCACGTCGACTTCACCGTCGAGGTGGAGCGCAACCTGCGGGTGCTCGACGGTGCGGTCGCCGTCTTCGACGGCAAGGAGGGCGTCGAGCCGCAGTCCGAGCAGGTCTGGCGGCAGGCGGACAAGTACGACGTCCCGCGCATCTGCTTCGTCAACAAGATGGACAAGCTGGGCGCGGACTTCTACTACACCGTGAAGACCATCGTGGACCGCCTCGGCGTCCGCCCGCTGGTCATCCAGCTCCCGATCGGCGCCGAGAACGACTTCGAAGGCGTTGTCGACCTGGTCCGCATGAAGGCGCTGACCTGGCGCGGCGAGGTCCAGAAGGGCGAGGACTACTCGATCGAGGACATCCCGGCCGACCTGGCCGAGAAGGCCGCGGAGTACCGCGAGAAGCTCGTCGAGACCGTCGCCGAGGCGGACGACGCGCTGATGGAGAAGTTCCTCGAGGGTGAGGAGCTGACGGAAGCCGAGATCAAGGCCGGCATCCGGAAGCTCACCATCACCAGCCAGGTCTTCCCGGTGCTGGCCGGTTCCGCGTTCAAGAACAAGGGCGTGCAGCCCATGCTCGACGCGGTCATCGACTACCTGCCGACCCCGCTGGACGTCCCGGCCGTCGAGGGCCTGCTGCCCGACGGCGAGACCGTGGCTTCCCGCAAGGCGTCGGTCGACGAGCCGTTCGCCGCGCTCGCGTTCAAGATCGCCGCGCACCCGTTCTTCGGCAAGCTGACCTACATCCGGGTGTACTCGGGCAAGGTCGCCGCCGGCGCGCAGGTCATCAACGCGACCAAGGAGCGCAAGGAGCGCATCGGGAAGATCTTCCAGATGCACTCCAACAAGGAGAACCCGGTCGACGACGCCCAGGTCGGCCACATCTACGCGGTCATCGGGCTGAAGGACACCACCACGGGTGACACCCTGGCGGACCCGCAGAACCCGATCGTGCTGGAGTCGATGACGTTCCCCGAGCCGGTCATCCGGGTCGCGATCGAACCGAAGACGAAGGCCGACCAGGAGAAGCTGTCCCTGGCGATCCAGAAGCTGGCCGAAGAGGACCCGACGTTCCAGGTCAAGCTGGACGAGGACACCGGCCAGACGATCATCGCGGGCATGGGCGAGCTGCACCTCGAGGTGCTGGTGAACCGGATGAAGTCCGACTACAAGGTCGAGGCGAACATCGGCAAGCCGCAGGTCGCCTACCGTGAGACGATCAAGAAGACGGTCGAGAAGCTCGACTACGTCCACAAGAAGCAGACCGGTGGTTCCGGCCAGTTCGCGAAGGTCATCGTGAAGCTGGAGCCGCTCGAGCGCACCGACGGCGCGCTCTACGAGTTCGACAACAAGGTGACCGGTGGTCGCGTGCCGCGGGAGTACATCCCGTCGGTGGACGCGGGCGCGCAGGACGCGATGCAGTACGGCGTCCTGGCCGGCTACCCGCTCGTCGGGTTGAAGTTCACCCTGTTGGACGGTGCTTACCACGAGGTCGACTCTTCGGAGATGGCGTTCAAGATCGCCGGTTCCATGGCGATGAAGGAAGCCGCGAAGAAGGCCGGCCCGGTGATCCTGGAGCCGATGATGGCGGTCGAGGTGACCACGCCCGAGGACTACATGGGTGACGTCATCGGTGACCTCAACTCCCGCCGTGGTCAGATCCAGGCCATGGAGGAGCGTGCGGGCATCCGCGTCGTGAAGGCGCTGGTCCCGCTGTCGGAGATGTTCGGCTACGTCGGCGACCTGCGGTCCCGCACCCAGGGCCGGGCGAACTACTCCATGTTGTTCGACTCCTACGCCGAGGTTCCCGCGAACGTCGCGAAGGAAATCATCGCGAAGGCGACGGGGGAGTAACTCCCCCAGCGCTCGCGGGCATTAAGGGACTCTCCTGAACGTCCGCAGCACCGACGAAGGAACAATCGTGGGGCGGCAGCCACGCCGCCCCACGAGCACAAAGCGAAATCAGTCCAGGAGGACATTCCAGTGGCGAAGGCGAAATTCGAGCGGACCAAGCCGCACGTCAACATCGGCACCATCGGTCACGTTGACCACGGCAAGACGACTCTGACCGCGGCCATCACCAAGGTGCTGCACGACAAGTACCCGGAGCTGAACGAGTCGCGGGCGTTCGACCAGATCGACAACGCGCCGGAAGAGAAGCAGCGCGGCATCACGATCAACATCTCGCACGTCGAGTACCAGACCGAGAAGCGTCACTACGCGCACGTCGACGCCCCGGGTCACGCGGACTACATCAAGAACATGATCACCGGTGCCGCCCAGATGGACGGCGCGATCCTGGTCGTGGCCGCCACCGACGGCCCGATGCCGCAGACCCGTGAGCACGTGCTGCTCGCCCGCCAGGTCGGCGTGCCCTACATCGTGGTCGCGCTGAACAAGGCCGACATGGTCGACGACGAGGAGATCCTCGAGCTCGTCGAGCTGGAGGTCCGCGAGCTGCTGTCCTCGCAGGAGTTCCCGGGCGACGACGCGCCGGTCGTGCGCGTGTCCGGTCTCAAGGCCCTCGAGGGCGACGAGAAGTGGGCCGAGGCCGTTCTCGAGCTCATGGCGGCCGTCGACGACAGCGTGCCGGACCCGGTGCGCGAGCTCGACAAGCCGTTCCTGATGCCGATCGAAGACGTCTTCACCATCACCGGTCGTGGCACCGTGGTGACCGGTCGCGTCGAGCGCGGCCAGATCAACGTCAACGAAGAGGTCGAGATCGTGGGTATCCGCGAGAAGTCGACCAAGACCACCGTCACCGGTGTCGAGATGTTCCGCAAGCTGCTCGACTCGGGCCAGGCGGGCGACAACGTCGGCCTGCTGGTCCGCGGTATCAAGCGCGAGGACGTCGAGCGCGGCCAGGTCGTCGTGAAGCCGGGCACCACCACCCCGCACACCGACTTCGAGGGCCGGGTCTACATCCTGTCGAAGGACGAGGGTGGCCGTCACACCCCGTTCTTCAACAACTACCGCCCGCAGTTCTACTTCCGCACCACCGACGTGACCGGCGTCGTGACCCTCCCCGAGGGCACCGAGATGGTCATGCCGGGCGACAACACCGACATCTCGGTCCAGCTGATCCAGCCGGTCGCGATGGACGAGGGTCTGCGCTTCGCCATCCGCGAGGGTGGCCGGACCGTCGGCGCGGGCCAGGTTACCAAGATCATCAAGTGATTTCGCGCCCCGGCCGGGGGTGATACACCCCCGGCTCAGGGGCGTCAAATCACGTGTGCGACACTATTCAGGTTGCTCGTCCTGGGGCGGCCGATCCTTGTCGGGGTTTTCTTCGAGAGGGTCCGGCCGCCTCGGTGCGAGTGGCCACGGTCCGCGGAGCTCTTTCCTTCGGGTGAGGCGAGCGGGCAAGGGCGGTGAGACGACAATGCTTGCGAAAGCGTGCCGGCTCATAGCCTCCTCACGTTGAGGAAGACCAGGCAAGACGACGATCCCGCGGGATCCGTCTGTGCGTCGGGCGCGACACGCCCGACCGCGTGGACCGGGGACAGGGCCGTTGAACTGCGGAAACCCAGGCTCAGGGTGGCAACACCCAGCGGGGTTTGTGAGATAGCGGCACGAGACGACAAGGAACGAGCAGCCACCATGGCGGGACAGAAGATCCGCATCCGGCTCAAGGCCTACGACCACGAGGCGATCGACACCTCGGCGCGCAAGATCGTGGAGACGGTCACGCGCACCGGCGCCCGTGTTGTCGGGCCGGTGCCGCTGCCCACCGAGAAGAACGTTTACTGCGTCATCCGCTCGCCGCACAAGTACAAGGACTCGCGCGAGCACTTCGAGATGCGCACGCACAAGCGTCTGATCGACATCCTCGACCCGACGCCGAAGACGGTCGACGCGCTCATGCGCATCGACCTGCCGGCGAGCGTCGACGTCAACATCCAGTAGTAGCGGCGGGCGAGCGGCGGAGAGTAAGAGACTCATGTCTGACAGGCAGATGAAGGGCATCCTGGGCACCAAGCTCGGCATGACCCAGGTCTTCGACGAACAGAACCGGGTTGTCCCGGTCACCGTCGTGAAGGCCGGTCCGAACGTGGTCACCCAGGTTCGGACCCAGGACAAGGACGGCTACACGGCCGTGCAGCTGGCGTTCGGCGCGGTCGACCCGCGCAAGGTGAACAAGCCGCGCACCGGCCACTTCGACAAGGCGGGCGTGACGCCGCGCCGGTTCCTCGCCGAGCTGCGCACCACCGACGCCGAGACCTACGAGGTCGGCCAGGAGATCACCGCCGAGGTGTTCGCCGCCGGCGTCGAGGTCGACGTGACCGGGACCAGCAAGGGCAAGGGCTACGCGGGCGTCATGAAGCGCCACGGCTTCAAGGGCCAGGGCGCGAGCCACGGTGCCCAGGCCGTGCACCGCAAGCCGGGTTCCATCGGTGGCTGCGCCACCCCCGGCCGCGTCTTCAAGGGCCTGCGCATGGCGGGCCGGATGGGCAACGACCGGGTCACCACGCAGAACCTGACCGTGCACGCGGTGCGTGCCGAAGACGGCCTGCTGCTGATCAAGGGCGCTGTGCCCGGTCCCAAGGGCGGCGTGCTGTTCGTTCGCAGCGCCGCGAAGGGTGGTAACTCCGAATGACAAGCGTCGAGCTGAAGACCCCGGCCGGTAAAGCCGACGGCACCGTGGACCTCCCCGAGGAGATCTTCGACGTGCAGGCCAATGTCGCGCTGATGCACCAGGTCGTGGTGGCCCAGCAGGCCGCCGCTCGCCAGGGCACGCACGACACGAAGACCCGTGGTGAAGTTCGCGGTGGCGGCAAGAAGCCGTACCGGCAGAAGGGCACCGGTCGTGCCCGCCAGGGTTCGACCCGCGCGCCGCAGTTCGTCGGCGGTGGCGTCGTCCACGGCCCCACGCCGCGTGACTACTCCCAGCGCACCCCGAAGAAGATGAAGGCCGCCGCCCTGCGTGGCGCCCTCTCCGACCGGGCCCGCGCCGGCCAGCTGCACGTCGTCACCGAGCTGGTGACCGGTGAGAAGCCGAACACCAAGGCCGCCAAGGCCGCCCTCGCCGCGGTGACGCTGGCGAAGCGCGTGCTCGTGGTGCTGCACCGGGACGACGAGCTGAGCTGGGTTTCCCTGCGGAACCTGCCCGAGGTGCACATCCTCTGGGCGGACCAGCTCAACACCTACGACGTGTTGGTCAACGACGACGTCGTGTTCACCAAGGCCGCGTACGACGCGTTCGTCGCCGGCCCCGTCCGCGGCAAGTCCGTCAAGGCTTCCGCGCGGTCGGGCGAGGTCACGGAAGGGAGTGACGAGAAGTGAGTTCGGTCGCCATTCCGGACCCCCGCGACATCCTGCTCGCGCCGGTCATCTCCGAGAAGTCCTACGGGCTGCTCGAGGACCACAAGTACACGTTCATCGTCCGCCCGGACGCCAACAAGACCCAGATCAAGATCGCGGTCGAGAAGGTGTTCGGCGTCAAGGTGGTCAGCGTCAACACGGCCAACCGCCAGGGCAAGCGGAAGCGGACTCGCGCAGGCTTCGGCAAGCGCAAGGACACCAAGCGCGCCATCGTGACTCTTTCGCCTGAAAGCAAGGCGATCGAGATCTTCGGCGGACCCACCGCGTAAAGGACTGAGCTGACAATGGGCATCCGCAAGTACAAGCCGACGACCCCGGGTCGTCGCGGTTCGAGCGTCTCGGACTTCGCCGAGATCACCCGCTCCACTCCGGAGAAGTCGCTGCTGCGTCCGCTGAGCGGCTCGGGCGGTCGTAACTCTTCCGGCAAGATCACCACCCGGCACAAGGGTGGCGGCCACAAGCGTGCTTACCGCGTCATCGACTTCCGTCGCCATGACAAGGACGGCATCCCGGCCAAGGTCGCGCACATCGAGTACGACCCCAACCGCACCGCGCGCATCGCGCTGCTGCACTACGCCGACGGCGAGAAGCGCTACATCATCGCGCCGGAGAAGCTGAAGCAGGGCGACACCGTCGAGAACGGCCCCCGGGCCGACATCAAGCCGGGCAACAACCTGCCGCTGCGCAACATCCCGGTCGGCACCGTGATCCACGCGATCGAGCTCCGCCCCGGTGGCGGCGCGAAGATGGCGCGGTCCGCCGGCGCGAAGGTGCAGCTCGTCGCCAAGGACGGTCCGTACGCCCAGCTGCGTCTCCCCTCGGGCGAGATCCGCAACGTGGACGTGCGCAACCGCGCCACGGTCGGCGAGGTCGGCAACTCCGAGCACGCCAACATCAACTGGGGCAAGGCCGGCCGCAACCGCTGGCGCGGCAAGCGCCCCACGGTCCGTGGTGTCGTCATGAACCCGGTCGACCACCCGCACGGTGGTGGTGAGGGTAAGACCTCCGGTGGTCGCCACCCGGTCAACCCGAACGGTAAGCCCGAGGGCCGCACGCGTCGCCGCAAGGCGTCCGACGCCCTCATCGTCCGCCGCCGTCGCACCGGCAAGAACAAGCGCTGAGCAGGGAGGTAGAACCAAATGCCACGTAGCCTCAAAAAGGGCCCGTTCGTGGACGACCACCTGCTCAAGAAGGTGGACGCGCTGAACGAATCGGGCAAGAAGACGGTCATCAAGACCTGGTCCCGCCGCTCGACGATCATCCCGGACTTCCTGGGTCACACGATCGCCGTGCACGACGGCCGCAAGCACGTCCCGGTGTTCGTCACCGAGGCGATGGTGGGTCACAAGCTGGGCGAATTCGCCCCGACGCGGACCTTCAAGGGCCACATCAAGGACGACCGCAAGTCGCGCCGCCGCTGAGCGGGCACGAGAGAGAACAAGGGAAGTAGCGATGAACGCCCAGAACGACGCGACGACCGAGGCTGAACTGCCTACGGCGTACGCGCGGGCTCGCTTCGTCCGGGACTCGCCGACCAAGGTGCGCCGGGTGATCGAGCTCATCAAGGGACGTAGCGCCGCCGACGCCTTGGCCGTGCTCCGGTTCGCCCCGCAGGCGGCCAGCGAGCCGGTCGCGAAGGTGCTCGCCAGCGCCGTGGCCAACGCCGAGAACAACCTTCAGCTGGACCCGGAGACGCTCTGGGTCAAGAACGCGTACGCCGACGAGGGCCCCACCCTCAAGCGCATCCGCCCGCGGGCCCAGGGCCGCGCGTACCGGATCCGCAAGCGGACCAGCCACATCACCGTCGAGGTGGAGTCGCGTCCGGCCGTCGCGCAGAAGGCTCAGAGCAAGAAGAAGGCAGGTGGCCGGTAGTGGGCCAGAAGATCAACCCGCACGGTTTCCGCCTGGGTATCACCACGGACTGGAAGTCGCGCTGGTACGCCGACAAGCAGTACGCCGAGTACGTGGCCGAGGACGTCAAGATCCGCAAGCTCCTCGCCACCGGCATGGAGCGCGCGGGCATCTCCAAGGTCGAGATCGAGCGCACCCGTGACCGCGTCCGCGTGGACATCCACACCGCCCGGCCGGGCATCGTCATCGGCCGTCGCGGCGCGGAGGCCGACCGGATCCGCGGCGCACTGGAGAAGCTGACCAAGAAGCAGGTCCAGCTGAACATCCTCGAGGTCAAGAACCCCGAGGCCGACGCCCAGCTGGTCGCCCAGGCGGTCGCGGAGCAGCTCTCCAACCGCGTGGCGTTCCGCCGCGCGATGCGGAAGGCGATCCAGACCTCCATGCGCTCGCCGCAGGTCAAGGGCATCCGCGTGCAGTGCGGCGGTCGTCTCGGCGGTGCCGAGATGTCCCGCTCCGAGCACTACCGCGATGGCCGCGTCCCGCTGCACACGCTGCGCGCCGACATCGACTACGGCTTCTTCGAGGCCAAGACGACGTTCGGTCGCATCGGCGTCAAGGTGTGGATCTACAAGGGTGAGCTCGTCGGTGGCCTGAAGGCCCGCGAAGCCCGCGACGCCGCCGAGCGCGCGCCGCGCGGTGGTCGCGACCGTGACCGCAGCGACCGGCCGTCCCGTCCGCGTCGTTCCGGCGCCTCGGGCACGACCGCCACCTCGACCGAAGCCGGTCGCGCCGCCGCTGCGGCCACGACCGAGGCCCCGGCGGCTCCGGCCACCGAGACCGCAGAAAAGACGGAGGGCTGAGACGTGCTCATCCCGCGCAGGGTCAAGCACCGGAAGCAGCACTCCCCGAAGCGCCACGGCGCCGCCAAGGGTGGCACGAAGGTCAGCTTCGGCGAGTACGGCATCCAGGCGCTTGAGCACAGCTACGTGACGAACCGGCAGATCGAGTCCGCTCGTATCGCCATGACCCGTCACATCAAGCGCGGCGGCAAGGTGTGGACGACGATCTACCCGGACCGCCCGCTGACCAAGAAGCCGGCCGAGACCCGGATGGGTTCCGGTAAGGGTTCGCCCGAGTGGTGGATCGCCAACGTGAAGCCGGGTCGCGTGATGTTCGAGATCTCGTTCCCGAACGAGGAGACGGCTCGCGAGGCGCTGCGCCGCGCGATCCACAAGCTGCCCATGAAGTGCCGCATCGTGACCCGTGAAGGTGGTGAGTTCTGATGGCTAACGCAGGTGCCGCACAGGCATCGGAGCTGCGTGAGCTCACCGCGGAAGAGCTCGTCCTGCGTCTGAAGGAATACAAGGAGGAGCTGTTCAACCTCCGCTTCCAGATGGCGACTGGGCAGCTCGACAACAACCGCCGTCTGCGCACCGTCCGCACGGACATCGCGCGGATCTACACGGTCATGCGCGAGCGCGAACTCGGCCTGTCCGTTGCCCCCGACGCCGAGAGTGAAGGTGCCGCATGAGCGAGCCCACCACCGAGACGCCGGCCCGGAACGACCGTAAGGTCCGCGAGGGCTACGTCGTCTCGGACAAGATGAACAAGACGATCGTGGTCGAGCTCGAGGACCGCAAGAAGCACCCCCGTTACTCGAAGGTCGTCCGCTCCACCACCAAGGTGAAGGTGCACGACGAGAACAACGAGGCGGGCGTGGGCGACCGGGTCACCCTGATGGAGACCCGCCCGCTGTCGGCGACGAAGCGGTGGCGCCTGGTGCAGATCGTGGAGAAGGCCAAGTAAGCAGGGCTCTTTAAGAGTTCTTAGTTCCGCAAGGCTCGCTCGTCGGGCGAGAACCGGCGCGACATACAGGAGTTGACGTGATCCAGCAGGAGTCGCGGCTTCGGGTAGCCGACAACACGGGTGCGAAGGAAATCCTCTGCATCCGCGTTCTCGGTGGCTCCGGGCGGCGCTACGCCGGCATCGGCGACATCATCGTCGCCACCGTGAAGGACGCCATCCCGGCTGCCGGGGTGAAGAAGGGCGACGTCGTCAAGGCCGTCATCGTCCGCACGGTCAAGGAGCGCCGTCGTCCGGACGGTTCCTACATCCGGTTCGACGAGAATGCCGCCGTGCTCATCAAGAACGACAACGAGCCCCGCGGCACCCGCATCTTCGGCCCGGTGGGCCGCGAGCTGCGCGACCGAAAGTTCATGAAGATCATTTCGCTCGCGCCGGAGGTGCTGTGATGAAGGTGAAGAAGGGCGACACGGTCGTCGTCATCGCCGGCAAGGACAAGGGCGCCAAGGGCAAGGTCATCCAGGCCTACCCGGAGCGCGAGCGCGTGCTGGTCGAGGGCGTGAACCGGATCAAGAAGCACACGCGGATCAGCCAGACCCAGCGCGGCGCGCAGTCCGGTGGCATCGTCACGCAGGAGGCGCCCATCCACGTCTCGAACGTGATGGTCGTCGACTCGGACGGCAAGCCGGCCCGGGTGGGTTACCGCATCGGCGAGGACGGCAAGAAGGTCCGGATCTCGCGCCGGAACGGTAAGGACATCTGATGACCACCGCAGAGAAGACCTCGCCGCGCCTCAAGGTGCGCTACCGCGAGGAAATCAAGGGCCAGCTGCAGGCTGAGTTCTCCTTCGCCAACGTCCACCAGATCCCGGGCGTGACGAAGGTCGTCGTGAACATGGGCGTCGGCGACGCCGCCCGCGACAGCAAGCTGATCGAGGGCGCGGTCAAGGACCTCGCCCTGATCACCGGCCAGAAGCCGGAGGTCCGGAAGGCCCGCAAGTCCATCGCGCAGTTCAAGCTGCGTGAAGGCCAGCCGATCGGCGCGCGCGTCACGCTGCGCGGCGACCGGATGTGGGAGTTCCTCGACCGGCTGCTGACCATCGCGCTGCCGCGTATCCGCGACTTCCGCGGGCTTTCGCCGAAGCAGTTCGACGGCCACGGCAACTACACGTTCGGTCTCAACGAGCAGTCGATGTTCCACGAGATCGACCCCGACTCCATCGACCGCCCCCGCGGCATGGACGTCACCGTCGTCACGACCGCCACGAACGACGACGAGGGCCGGGCGCTGCTGCGCAAGCTCGGCTTCCCGTTCAAGGAGAACTGAGCCGATGGCCAAGAAAGCCCTGGTCCACAAGGCCGCGAAGAAGCCGAAGTTCGCCGTGCGCGCCTACACCCGCTGTCAGCGGTGCGGCCGCCCGCACGCCGTGTTCCGCAAGTTCGGGCTCTGCCGGATCTGCCTTCG
The DNA here is from genome assembly GCF_002234595.1 of Amycolatopsis vastitatis. Classification (GTDB taxonomy): domain Bacteria; phylum Actinomycetota; class Actinomycetes; order Mycobacteriales; family Pseudonocardiaceae; genus Amycolatopsis; species Amycolatopsis vastitatis. Next base: position 6,655 of record NZ_NMUL01000017.1, on the reverse strand, counting down.
CGAAATGGCGCACGCGGGCGAGCTGCCCGGCGTCCGCAAGTCCAGCTGGTAAGAGCTTCTTTTTAACTCCCACTTCGCCACAGGCCCCGCCGCCCGCATTCCGGGCGGCGGGGAACCAGGCGAGAAAGGTTGACAGGTCACCATGACGATGACCGACCCCATCGCAGACTTCTTGACGCGTCTGCGTAACGCGAACTCGGCGTACCACGACGAGGTCAAGCTCCCGCACTCGAAGCTCAAGGCGAACATCGCCGAGATCCTCAAGCGCGAGGGCTACATCGCGGGTTACCACGACGAGCCGGGCGAGAAGCACAAGAACCTCGTCGTCGAGCTCAAGTACGGCCCCAACCGTGAGCGGAGCATCGCCGGCCTGCGGCGGGTCTCCAAGCCCGGTCTGCGGGTCTACGCAAAATCGACCGAACTGCCGTCGGTCCTCGGCGGCCTGGGCATCGCGATCATCTCGACGTCCGGTGGCCTGCAGACGGACCGGCAGGCCAAGCGCAACAGCGTGGGCGGCGAAGTCCTCGCCTACGTCTGGTAAGGGAAGGGGTACAGGCATGTCACGCATCGGAAAGCTGCCGGTCGCCGTCCCTTCCGGGGTCGAGGTGACCATCGACGGTCAGCACATCAAGGTCAAGGGGCCCAAGGGCACCCTCGAGCACACCGTCGCCGAGCCGATCGTCGTCGAGCGCGACGAAGACGGCACGCTGCTGGTGAAGCGCCCGGACGACGAGCGCAACTCCAAGGCGCTGCACGGGCTCACCCGCACGCTGGTGAACAACCTCGTCGTCGGCGTCACCGCCGGCTACGAGAAGAAGATGGAAATCCACGGCGTGGGTTACCGCGTGCAGGCCAAGGGCTCGGACCTCGAGTTCGCCCTCGGCTACTCGCACCCGGTCAAGATCGAGGCCCCCGAGGGCATCACCTTCAAGGTGGAGACCCCGACCCGGTTCTCGGTCTCGGGCATCGACAAGCAGAAGGTCGGCCAGATCTCGGCCGTCATCCGCAGGCTGCGGCGCCCGGACCCGTACAAGGGCAAGGGCCTGCGCTACGAGGGTGAGAAGATCCGCCGCAAGGTCGGAAAGACGGGTAAGTGATCATGAGCGACACGACTACGAAGCGCAAGCCGGTGGGCAAGGACATCTCGACCCGCCGCCGCGTCGCGAAGGCCCGTCGGCACTTCCGGCTCCGCAAGAAGGTCTCGGGCACCGACCAGCGTCCGCGCCTGGTCGTCAAGCGGTCCTCGCGGCACATCGCCGTGCAGGTCATCGACGACCTCGCCGGCCACACGCTGGTGTCGGCGTCCACCCTCGAGGCGGACGTCCGGGCGGTCGACGGCGATAAGAAGGCCAAGGCCGCGAAGGTCGGGGAGCTCGTCGCCGCGCGGGCCAAGAACGCCGGGATCTCGGCTGTGGTGTTCGACCGTGGGGGCAACGCCTACCACGGCCGCATCGCCGCGCTCGCCGACGCCGCCCGTGAGGCGGGGTTGGAGTTCTGACGATGCAGAAGCTTGTTAACGGAAGGAATGCCTGATGCCGGGACGTACACGGCAATTCGGCGGCGGACAGGGCGGACCCGGCGGGCAGGGCGGCAACGACCGCAATGAACGCCGCGGTGGCGGCCGGGACCGGCGCGACAGCGGCCGTGGCGGGGCCGGCCAGGACAAGACCCCGCACCTCGAGAAGGTCGTGACGATCAACCGCGTCGCCAAGGTCGTCAAGGGTGGTCGTCGCTTCAGCTTCACCGCCCTGGTGGTCGTCGGCGACGGCGACGGTCAGGTCGGCGTCGGCTACGGCAAGGCCAAGGAAGTTCCCGCGGCGATCGCCAAGGGCGTCGAGGAAGCGAAGAAGAACTTCTTCCGCGTCCCGCGCATCGGTGGCACCATCCCCCACCCGATCACGGGTGAGGCGTCCGCCGGTGTCGTGCTGCTCCGTCCGGCGTCCGCCGGTACCGGTGTCATCGCCGGTGGCCCGGTGCGCGCGGTGCTGGAGTGCGCGGGTGTCCACGACGTGCTGTCGAAGTCGCTCGGCTCCGACAACGCGATCAACATCGTGCACGCGACCGTGGCGGCCCTCAAGGGCCTGCAGCGTCCCGAAGAGGTCGCGGCCCGCCGCGGTCTCCCGCTCGAGGACGTCGCTCCGGCCCGGATGATGCGCCAACGCGCTGGCCAGGTGGTCTGACATGGCTCAGCTCAAGGTCACCCAGGTCAAGAGCAAGATCGGCACGAAGCACGCTCACCGCGAGTCGCTGCGCACCCTCGGGCTGCGCAAGATCCGCCAGAGCGTCGTGCGTGATGACACCCCCCAGGTGCGCGGCCTGATCCACACCGTCCGCCACCTGGTGGAGGTCGAGGAGGTCAAGGCATGACGGCCATCAAGATCCACCACCTGCGTCCGGCTCCGGGCGCCAAGCGCGAGAAGATGCGCGTGGGCCGTGGTGAGGGTTCGAAGGGCAAGACGGCCGGTCGCGGTACGAAGGGCACCAAGGCCCGGAAGAACGTGCCGGCCCGGTTCGAGGGTGGGCAGATGCCCATCCAGATGCGGCTCCCGAAGCTTCGCGGCTTCAAGAACCGCTTCCGCACCGAGTACCAGCCGGTGAACGTGGGCGACATCGCCCGCGTCTTCCCGGACGGCGGCACCATCGGTGCCGACGAGCTGGTCAAGGGCGGCCTGGTCCGCAAGGGCAAGCTGGTGAAGGTCCTCGGCAACGGCGACGTGAACGGAGTCAAGCTGGACGTCACCGCCGACGCGTTCTCCGGTTCCGCCAAGGAGAAGCTCGAAGCTGCCGGTGGCTCCGCCACCACGAACTGAGCAGTAGTCGGTACCGAACGGCCCGCCTGGCCCCGCCAGGCGGGCCTTTCGGCGTTCCCGGCCGGACAGGCTCCTTGCTGTGGCGGGAATCCGGACGGAGGATCAACAGGGTGGACAGACCTGCGCAGGATCCGGACCGGACAGACCCGCCGATCGCGGCGGCGGACTCGCCGTTGAGCTTCCCCGTGGAGGCTTCGCTGTCTCCGGACGTCGCGGCGCCGGCGCCGGTGGAATCCTTCCGGGCGGAGGCTTCCCGGCTGGGGGGCGATGGCCCGGGGGAGTCGCCGTTGAGCTTCCCGGTCGAGGCTCCCCGGCTCGAGCACCCGCCCCAGCCCGCGGAACCGCCGTCGACGCCCTTGCCGTTCCCGGTCGCCCAGCTCCCGGGGGCGGCCGAGCCGTCCCCGCCGCCGGCCGGACCGCCGCCCCAGCCCGCCGCGGGGGTGCCTCCGCAGGCCGTATGGCCGCCTCAGCCCGCCCAGGGAGCGCTGCACCAGTCCGTCCCGGCCCAGGCGGCCGCCGCTGCGCCGATGCCGCCCACGGGCACCCTGCGCTTCCTCCCCGCCGCCCTCGTCGCCCTGGCCGCCCTGCTGGCCGGCCTCGGCTCCTTCCTCCCGCTCTTCCTGGTCCGGCAGCACCTCAGCCAAGGCGGGCTGATCGGCGCGCCCGACGTGACCGCCGTCCAGACGGCCTGGGGCGTCAGCTACCAGTACCCCGGCCAGGAGGCGACCGACGTGTCGAGCTCGCCGATGGGCATCCCGCTCCTCGTCGCCGTCGCCCTGCTGACCATCGCGGCCTTCTTCGCCGCGACGCGACCCGGGCGCGTTCTCACCCGCGCGCTGGTCGTCGCCGGGGCGGCCTTCACGGCCGGTGCCGTCGCGACGATCGCCATGAACGGGGTCGGCTGGTCGGCCACGGAGCAAATCGAGCTGGACGTCACCGTCGCACCGGGCCTTTGGCTACTCATCGGGGCCATCCTCCTGGCGGTGGTCGCGGCCGTCGTGGCCCACCTGGCCCTCCAGCCGGCCGGAGTGCCGGCCGGCTGGGCCGACCCCGCCGCCGCCTTCGCCGACACCCCGACGCCACCCTCAGGCGTCGCCATCACGGTGCTCCCGCCGGACGACGAACGTCCCTGACCACTCATCGACGCAGGTCACCGGCGGTCCCGACGTACCGTCCACCAGGGCGCCGATGGGTCCTCGCCGACCGGGCCGGGGTGCTCGCGCCGTCGGCGGGTGATCCACATCTGTCAAGGGAATCGGCCAACTCGGCGATGTGGATCAACCCGCCGGAGCAACCTTGGTACGGAAAACGCACACGGACTGCGGACACGCCCTGTGAAGCTGTTAGAGTCGGCGACACGCTTCGGGACGAGTGTGCCCCGAAGCGTTCCTGGCTTGCGTGCCAGTAGTGCTGTGTGTTCCTGCCGGTCCCCGTACCGGCCAAGCCGATCGTCGGTTAGGACAGCCGACGACGCCGAGGAGGTCCCCCGCGTGCTCAGCGCCTTCCGCTCGGCTCTCGCGACGCCGGATCTACGCAAGAAGATCCTGTTCACGCTAGCCATCGTCGCGGTTTACCGAATCGGTGCGACCATTCCGGCGCCCGGCATCTCGTACGGTGCCGTACAGGCCTGCAGCTCCCAGGCGCAGCAGGAGGGCGTCTACCAGCTGCTGAACCTGTTCAGCGGTGGTGCGCTGCTGCAGCTGTCGCTCTTCTCGACCGGCATCATGCCGTACATCACGGCGAGCATCATCATCCAGCTGCTCACCGTGGTCATCCCGCGGTTCGAGGAGCTGAAGAAGGAAGGGCAGTCCGGCCAGGGCAAGCTGACCCAGTACACCCGGTACCTGACGATCGCGCTGGCGATCCTGCAGGCCACCGGTGTGGTCGCGCTCGCGGACCGCAAGCAGCTCTTCCCCGACTGCCAGTCGCCGATCATCCCGGACAACAGCGTCTACTCGCTGGCGATCATCGTCATCACCATGACCGCGGGCACCGCCGTCATGATGTGGCTGGGCGAGCTGATCACCGAGCGCGGCGTCGGCAACGGCATGTCCGTCCTGATCTTCCTGAACATCGCGGCCCGCATCCCGGTCGAGGGCGGCAACATCCTCAGCAACGCGGGTGGCTTCGGCCTGGCGATCGTCTGCGCCTTCGGCCTGGTGATCATCGCCAGCGTCATCTTCGTCGAGCAGGGCCAGCGCCGGATCCCGGTGCAGTACGCCAAGCGCATGATCGGCCGCCGGATGTACGGCGGCACGTCGACCTACCTGCCGATCAAGGTGAACCAGGCCGGCGTCATCCCGGTCATCTTCGCGTCGTCCCTGCTGTACCTGCCGGACCTGATCAGCCGCCTCGTCGGCGACCAGAACAGCAACTCCGGCTGGCAGGTGTTCATCAAGAACTACATCGTGAACCAGTCCAGCTGGGTGCACATCGCGCTGTACTTCGCCCTGATCATCTTCTTCACGTACTTCTACATCACGATCACGTTCAACGTGGACGAGCGTGCGGACGAGATGAAGAAGTTCGGTGGCTTCATCCCGGGCATCCGCCCGGGCCGCCCGACCGCGGAGTACCTGAGCTTCGTGCTCGGCCGCATCACCCTGCCGGGTTCGCTGTACCTGGGCATCATCGCGATCCTTCCGAACTTCTTCCTGTCGGTGACCGGGAGCGGGAACAACCAGAACTTCCCGTTCGGTGGCACGGCTGTGCTGATCATGGTCGGTGTCGGCCTTGACACCGTGAAGCAGATCGAAAGCCAGCTGATGCAGCGCAACTACGAAGGGTTCTTGAAGTGACGCGCCTGGTTCTCGTCGGCCCGCCCGGTGCGGGCAAGGGCACGCAGGCGGTGGCCCTGTCCGAGCAGTTGCGCGTCCCGCACATCTCTACCGGTGACCTGTTCCGTGCGCACGTCGGCCAGGAGACCCCGCTCGGCCAGGAGGCGAAGCGCTACCTGGACTCGGGCGAGCTCGTGCCCGACTCGGTGACGAACGAAATGGTCCGGGAGCGGCTGGCCGAGCCGGACGCCAAGGTCGGCTTCCTGCTCGACGGCTTTCCCCGCAACACCAAGCAGGCCGAGGTCCTCGGCGAGATCCTGGGTGACGCGGACGTCGCGCTCGACGCGGTGATCCAGCTCCAGGTCCCGGAGGACGTCGTCGTCGCGCGGCTCATGTCGCGCGGCCGCGCGGACGACACCGAAGAGGTCATCCGCCGCCGTCAGCAGATCTACGTGTCGGACACCGCGCCGCTGCTGGAGTACTACGCCGACATCCTGGTGACCGTCGACGGCGTCGGCAGCGTCGAGGAGATCTCCGGCCGCGTGCTGAAAGCGCTGCGCGACCGCACGTGAATCTCGGAGGATTGCGTGTTCTGCAAGTGCTCCGCCGTGGGCGCATGATCGAAGTCAAGACCCCCGACGAGCTGCAGGCGATGCGGGCCGCGGGCCTGGTCGTCGCCCGCACGCTCGCCGCGGTCCGTGCCGCGGCGAAACCGGGCGTCAGCACCGCCGAGCTCGACGAGCTGGCCGAGCAGACGATCCGGGACGCCGGCGCGGTGCCGTCGTTCAAGGGCTACCACGGCTTCCCGGCGTCGATCTGCGCGTCGGTGAACGAGCAGATCGTCCACGGCATCCCGGCGAAGACCCAGATGCTCGCCGACGGCGACATCATCTCCGTCGACTGCGGGGCGATCCTCGACGGCTGGCACGGCGACTCCGCCGTGACGCTGGCCATCGGCAAGGTCTCCGACGCCGACCTCGCGCTGTCCGCGGCGACCGAGGCGGCGATGTGGGCCGGGATCGAGGCGGTCACCGCCGGCGGCCGGCTCACCGACATCTCGTATGCCGT
>NZ_NMUL01000016.1 GCF_002234595.1 Amycolatopsis vastitatis | reverse complement strand
GGGCCGCGACGACGGCGTCGAGTACGGGATGATCGTCGAGTACGGCGGCCACGGCATCGGCCGCCAGATGCACATGGACCCGTTCCTGCCCAACGTCGGCAAGCCCGGCAAGGGCCCGCGGCTGAAGCCCGGCATGGCGCTGGCGATCGAGCCGATGCTCACCGGCGGTGGCGGGGAGACCCGCGAGCTGGACGACGGCTGGACGGTCGTCACGGCCGACGGCTCCCGCGCGGCCCACTGGGAGCACACCGTCGCGATCACCGAAGACGGCCCCTGGGTGCTCACCGCTGCGGAAGACTCCTGACCTGCGCATTCACCCACAAGAGGTGATCGCGATCACGTCCACCTGCGCGTTCCTTTAGCATGGTCACCCCCGGTTTGGGGGTCGCGACACGAGTTGCGTACACTGTCAAGTCGGCGCACTTATCGCGCCCGGATCCTGCGCGTTCGTGAACTCACGGTCTACTGGGACTCGGGCACCGGTGTGCCGACGTACCGCCCAACCCGGCACTAGTGCTCCGGTTGGTCACAGTATGTAGCGACAGGCAGTGCCGACTAAGGAAATGCGGAGGACATGGCGAAGAAAGACGGGGCCATCGAGGTCGAAGGCCGCGTAGTCGAGCCGCTCCCCAACGCGATGTTCCGCGTCGAGTTGGAGAACGGTCACAAGGTCCTGGCACACATCAGCGGCAAGATGCGGCAGCACTACATCCGCATCCTGCCGGAGGACAGGGTTGTCGTGGAGCTCTCGCCCTACGACCTCTCTCGTGGTCGCATCGTCTACCGCTACAAGTGATCACGAAGAGCAGCTCAACAGCAGGAGAGCAGAAGACGTGAAGGTCCAGCCGAGCGTCAAGAAGATCTGCGACAAGTGCAAGGTGATCCGCCGTCACGGCCGGATCATGGTGATCTGCGAAAACCTGCGGCACAAGCAGCGGCAGGGCTGATCACTCGCACTCGAGCAGAGTGGATTGACGGCTACACAACCTCCCCGCACCTGCCGGGCCACGCGAGTGGTCCGGTTCACCCCCGGGCTTCAGGCCGGGGCCGGGACACCCGAAGCGCAAGCCGAGGGCACGACAGGCGAGTCGGTCCCGGAACCGGACGGGGAGCAGACCTGAAGATGAAACCGAAGAAGGAGCATCAACGCCAATGGCACGACTCGCTGGCGTAGACCTCCCCCGCGAAAAGCGGTTGGAGATCGCGCTTACCTACATCTACGGCATCGGCCGTACCCGCTCGAAGCAGCTCATCAAGGCTGCCGAGCTCAACGCGGACACCCGCGTCAAAGACCTCAGCGATGACGACCTCGCGAAGCTGCGTGTGTACATCGAAGAGAACTTCAAGGTCGAGGGTGACCTTCGCCGTGAGGTGAACGCCGACATCCGTCGGAAGATCGAGATCGGGTGCTACGAGGGCCTTCGCTGGCGCCGCGGACTTCCCGTCCGTGGGCAGCGCACGAAGACCAACGCCCGTACCCGCAAGGGTCCGAAGAAGACGGTCGCCGGCAAGAAGAAGGCTGGCAAGAAGTGAGCGTCCAGGGCAAGAAGGTCGTGCAGATGGGTGGCGTTCACCGCCGCGGCGCGGCTTGTGTCTCGCCCAAGGCGCTCTACGCCCGCCCGATGGCGCTCCGCAACCTGTACACCGACGCCGGTTCGATCATCCGGCGCGGCCAGGCCGAAGCGGTCGCCGCTCACCAAGAGAACGCGCGCTAACAGGAGATCCCTCACAACATGCCACCGAAGTCTCGTACTGCGGCCGGGGCCAAGAAGGTCCGCCGCAAGGAAAAGAAGAATGTCGCGCACGGTCACGCGCACATCAAGAGCACCTTCAACAACACCATCGTCTCGATCACGGACCCGACCGGTGCCGTGATCGCGTGGGCGTCGAGTGGGCACGTGGGCTTCAAGGGCTCGCGCAAGTCCACCCCGTTCGCCGCGCAGATGGCCGCCGAGAACGCTGCCCGCAAGGCCGCCGAGCACGGCATGAAGAAGGTCGACGTCTTCGTGAAGGGCCCGGGTTCGGGCCGCGAGACGGCGATCCGCTCGCTGCAGGCGGCCGGCCTCGAGGTCGGCACCATCCAGGACGTGACCCCGCAGCCTCACAACGGCTGCCGCCCGCCCAAGCGGCGCCGGGTCTGAGGAACGGGGAGGAGTAAGAAGAAATGGCTCGTTACACCGGCCCCGCGACGCGTATTTCGCGTCGCCTCAAGGTTGACCTCATCGGCGGCGACCAGGCTTTCGAGCGTCGCCCCTACCCGCCGGGCCAGCACGGCCGCGGGCGCATCAAGGAGTCCGAGTACCTCCTGCAGTCGCAGGAGAAGCAGAAGGCTCGCTACACCTACGGCGTTCTCGAGCGTCAGTTCGTCCGGTACTACAAGGAAGCCGTCCGGCGTCCCGGCAAGACCGGTGAGAACCTGCTGCAGATCCTCGAGTCCCGCCTGGACAACGTGATCTACCGCGCCGGCATCGCCCGCACCCGCCGTCAGGCGCGTCAGCTGGTGAGCCACGGCCACTTCGTGGTCAACGGCAAGAAGGTCAACGTCCCGTCGTTCCAGGTCTCGAAGTGGGACATCATCGACGTGCGGCCGAAGTCGTTCTCGATGCTGCCCTTCGTCGTGGCCAAGGAGTCCTTCGGCGACCGCCCGATCCCGGCGTGGCTGCAGGTCGTCCAGTCCAACCTCCGCGTGCTGGTCCACCAGCTCCCGGAGCGTGCGCAGATCGACGTTCCGGTCCAGGAACAGCTGATCGTCGAGCTCTACTCGAAGTAGTCCGGCCCCGGTCGGACCCGGGCGGCGGTGCAACAGGTGCACCGCCGCCGCGCCATCCCTTCGACGTCATATGGCGGGCGTCGTCTGGAAAGGAATTAGGAAGAAATGCTGATTTCCCAGCGGCCGGCTCTCGGCGAAGAGACGGTCAACGAGACCCGCTCCCGGTTCACCATCGAACCGCTGGAGCCCGGCTTCGGCTACACGCTCGGCAACTCGCTGCGTCGTACGCTGCTGTCGTCCATCCCGGGCGCGGCCGTGACGAGCATCCGCATCGACGGCGTGCTGCACGAGTTCACCACCGTTCCCGGGGTGAAGGAAGACGTCACCGACATCATCCTGAACCTCAAGGAGCTCGTGGTGTCCTCGGAAGAGGACGAGCCGGTCACCATGTACCTGCGCAAGCAGGGCCCCGGTGAGGTCACGGCGGCCGACATCGTGCCGCCGGCGGGTGTCACCGTGCACAACCAGGACCTGCACATCGCGTCGCTGAACGGCAAGGGCAAGCTCGAGATCGAGCTCGTCGTCGAGCGCGGCCGTGGGTACGTCCCGGCCCTGCAGAACAAGCAGGCGGGCGCGGAGATCGGCCGGATCCCGGTCGACTCGATCTACTCGCCGGTGCTCAAGGTGACCTACAAGGTCGAGGCCACCCGTGTCGAGCAGCGCACCGACTTCGACAAGCTGATCCTGGACGTCGAGACCAAGCCGTCGATCACGCCGCGCGACGCGGTCGCGTCGGCCGGCAAGACGCTGGTGGAGCTGTTCGGTCTCGCCCGCGAGCTGAACGTCGACGCCGAAGGCATCGAGATCGGCCCGTCGCCGCAGGAAGCGGACACCATCGCCGCCTACGCGATGCCGATCGAGGACCTGGACCTCACCGTCCGGTCGTACAACTGCCTCAAGCGCGAAGGCATCCACACGGTGGGCGAGCTCGTCTCGCGCAGCGAGGCGGACCTGCTCGACATCCGCAACTTCGGCGCCAAGTCGATCGACGAGGTCAAGCTCAAGCTCGTCGGCCTCGGTCTCGCGCTGAAGGACAGCCCGCCCGGGTTCGACCCGACCGCGGCGGCCGCCAGCTACGACGGTGAAGGCTGGTCGGAGGGTGTCGGTGGCATCGCCGACGGGATTTCGGACGGCCACGACGATGGCCAGGACTACGCAGAGACCGAGCAGCTCTAGGGCTCTGTGCCTGGACGCTGCGAGCTGAACTAGTAGGAGAACCAATGCCCACCCCTACCAAGGGAGCCCGGCTCGGCGGGTCGTCCGCGCACGAGCGGCTGATCCTGGCCAACTTGGCCACGCAGCTGTTCGAGCACGGCAAGATCACGACCACCGAGGCGAAGGCCCGCCGGGTCCGCCCGCTGGCCGAGAAGCTGATCACGAAGGCGAAGCGGGGCGACCTGCACAACCGCCGTCAGGTGCAGAAGGTCGTCCGTGACAAGGACGTCGTGCACAAGCTGTTCGCCGAGATCGGTCCGCACTTCGCGGAGCGTCCGGGCGGCTACACCCGGATCACCAAGACGATGGCGCGCAAGGGCGACAACGCCGCCATGGCCGTCATCGAGCTGGTGGCCGAGAAGACCGTGACTTCGGAAGCCGAGCGCGCTCGGAAGACGAAGTTCGCCAAGGACGAGACGAAGGCCGCCCCGGCTGCCGAGGAGACCACCACCGAGGCGCCCGCCGCCGAGGAGGCTCCGGCCGCCGAGGACACCGCTGCCGCCGAGACCGAGGCCCCGGCTCAGGACGATGCGGCTGCCGACGCGGACGCCAAGAAGGACTGACGTCCTGACGGCCGCTTCGACACCGGACGAGCCCGCCACTCCCCCCGGGGAGGGCGGGCTCGTTCGTCTGCGCCTGGACGTCTCCTACGACGGCACGGACTTCTCGGGCTGGGCCCGCCAGCCGGGCCGCCGGACGGTCCAGGGGCTCCTGGAGGAGGCCCTGGAGCGCCAGCCGCCCGGGGCTTCGGTGCCCAAGTCCGTGGTGGTGGCGGGGCGTACGGACGCCGGGGTGCACGCGACCGGCCAGGTGGTCCACGTCGACGTTGTCCCGCTTCCGCCTTCCGCGGAGGGCCGGATTCCGGTCTCTCCCGAGGGCATCCCCGACCTGACCCGCATGGCCGGCCGCTGGAACCGTCTCCTGCCGGGTGACGTCCGCGTGCTGGGTGCCCGGATCGCGCCCGACGGGTTCGACGCGCGGTTCTCGGCTATCCGCCGTCACTACCGCTACCGCGTCTCGGACGCGCCGTGGGGCGTGGACCCGTTGCGCCGCCACGACACCCTGGCGTGGAACCGTCCACTGTCGACGGACGCGATGAACGCCGCCGCCGCGGAACTGCTGGGGTTGCACGACTTCGCGGCGTACTGCAAGCAGCGTGACACGGGCACGACGATCCGCGAGCTGCAGCGCCTGGAGTGGGCGCGGGTGGACGAGCACCTGCTGGAGGTCCGGGTCTCGGCGGACGCGTTCTGCCACTCGATGGTCCGCAGCCTGGTCGGCGTCCTCCTGCTGGTGGGCGACGGCCGCCGCAGCGACGCGTGGCCGTCGAAGGTGCTGGAGAGCGGCATCCGCGACAGTGCGGTGGCCCCGGCTCACGGCCTCACGCTCACCGCCGTCGACTACCCGCCCGACGCCGAACTCGCCGCCCGCGCGGCCCAGACCCGCAACGTCCGCACCTCGCCGTCGTGAGTGAGAAACAGTGTTCTAACCCTGTTTCTCACTCACGACCGCCGGGGCCGGGTCAGTCGCCGCGGCGGACCGGGCCGAGGAGTTGCTGCTCCTTGCTCGTCGTGACCAGGCGCAACGGGCGCCAGAGGTTGCGGCCCAATGCCACCACCTGGTCGTCCTTCAACGTCGTCAGCTGACGCATCATCTGCGGCGGGAGCCGCCAGATGCGGGCCGCCAGCTCGGCCTGGCCGGCCGGGAGGCGCTGCATCAGCACCAGGTCCGCCGCGTTGGCCGTCGCGCCCGCCTGCGGGTGCAGGTACGGGAGGACGTAGATCGTCGTCTGCCAGGGCGACCTCGGCGGGAACAGGTCCTGCGGGGTCGGGCCGCCGTCGGTGACCACCAGCAGCGGCGCGTCTTCCGACGGCCGCGGCAGCTCGACCGGCGACAGCCGGCGGATCTGCACCAGCGGCGACGGCCGCCCGTCGCGGCTGCCGGCCGCACGGGAGAGCATCTGCCACTCGGTCGGGCGGCCGGTCGCGACCACGACCCACGCGCCGACGGCCATCGCGCGCATGGCCACCTGGCGGGCCAGGTACAGCCCGCCCACCAGCACGATGCGGGTCGGGGTCGAGCGCAGCGCCGAGATCGTCAGCGGCTCGCCCTTCAGCCCCGAGCCGAGCACGATGCCGCCGCGGTCACCCGACGGGCTGACCGCGTCGAGCATCGCGGGGTCCACGGTGAACTCCGGCGCCACACCGGTGTTCTGCCCGGCGTCACGGACGCGGGAAGTCATGCCGTACCTCCGATCGGCAGCGTCGCGGCGAACGCGGAAACCTGCAGCCCGCGCAACGGCGTCAGGGTCACGTCGAGCCGCTCGGCCAGCCCCTGCAGCCGCTGGTCCGCGGCGTCGAGCTCACGCGGGTTCCGCGCGCTCAGCCGGACCACGCCGCGCAGCCCGATCTTGCCTTCGTCGGACGCCGGGGAGATCGACATCGCGAGCGTCGCCGACAGCGCCCGGACGCTCGTCAGCGCGTTCAGGCTGCCGGTGATCTTGCCCTTCGGCCAGCCGGTGATCGCGTAGCTCGCGTGCCCGATGCCGGCCGCGGTCACGCCCGACCACCGTTCCTGCAACGTCACCTTGTTCGGCGAACCGGCGACCGACGTCAGCTCCGCGGCGGAGATGCTCGCGCGCAGCAGCTCGTCCGGGTCCAGCGGCCGCGTCGGCACGCCCTGCGACTCCAGTGCGTTGCGCACCCGCGAAAGCGCGCCGATCAGCGCGCGGTGGGCGCCGACGACGCCGCCGCCGCGCTCGCGGATCGCCGCCGGGCAGCGCTTCGGGTCCAGCCGGATGGCTACCCACGTCGTCCGCCGCGCCGCCGCGGGCAGCGGCCCGAGCACCTCCATGTAGGAGCTCAGCGCCGGCGAATCCGACGGCAGCGCCGCGCTGCCGGGGTAGCAGTGCCAGATCGTCTGAATCGAGTCGAGGACCACGCCGCGGTCTTCGAGGCACGGCGCGAGCGCCGACAGCGGCAGGCTCGGGGCGCCGTCGGCCTGGGTGATCAACGCCGGCGTCGGCTCTACGAGCAGCACCGCCGTCCAGGTGCCGTCGTTCCACGCGAGGCCGACCTGCTGGACTTCGTGGTCGACGCCGTGCGCCACCACGAGGTCCGGCACGGCGATGCGGAGCAGGTTCACGCGGGCGTCGTCCGCGCCGGTGACCGTGGTCTCCTCGGCGGCCAGCTCCTCGACGGTGCTCGGCGGCAGCGGGTTCGCGACCCGGTCGTGGGAGCGGAAGGAGTAGCGCAGCGTCAGCCCGACCCACTGGGTGAACCAGCGGCCGCGCCAGCGCAGCAGCGCGACGATGAGGGCGAAGCCGAGGATGCCGATCCCGACGTACTTCATCGACATGTCGATCGCGAGGAGCACGAGCCCGATCGCGAGACCGACTTCGAGCACGACGAGGTTGGCCACCGGGAGCGGGCCGAGGTTCACGCCGGAGGAGCGACGCCGTGCCGGCGGGGCCATCCGCACGGGAGGCAGGGGAGTGGGAGCGCCGCTGTCGTCGGGTCCCTGGGGGCCGCTCGGACCGCCGGGACCGCCGGGCCCACCGCCGCCAGGGCCGCCGGGACCACCCGGACCGCCGGGACCGCCGGGTCCGCCAGGTCCGCCGGGACGCCCGACCGGGCCAGCGGGACCGCCAGGACCACCGGGGCCGCGCGGGGGGACAGCGGGCCGTCCGGGAACGCCGGGGCCGCCACCGGGTCCGGGTCCGCCAGGTCCACCGGGAACGCCAACCGGTCCGCCCGGGACGCCGGGTCTCACCGGCCGCGGCGGCGGGCCCGGCTGGCGGCCGGGCGGCGGAGGCCCGGGCGGGCCAGGCGGACGTGGAGGGTTGGTGACGGACATCCGCGCTTTCTCTTCCCCTCGTGCTTGCTGCGTACCCGGAAGCCGGGTCCCGGGGTGTCCGACACTAGCTTGAGTTGGTAGAAACCCCACACCAGACGGTCCCCGTACGGCTATCCTGCGGAACCGTACCGCGACGGGGAGAGCTGTAGGTCGAGAATGCCATCAACACCCACGACTAAGTCTCAGGTCCAGGCGTATCAGTTCGTCCTCCGGCGGATGCAGTCGGCGCTGGTCCGGCGGGACGCCGTGATGTTGCACGACCCGATGCGCACCCACACGCGGGCCACCATCGTGGGGGTCGTGCTGGGGGCACTCGGCATGATCGTCTTCGTCGTCTGGGGGCTGCTCAGCCCGGCGCCGTCGGTGCCCGACGCCGGGAACATCGTGATCGGCGAGCAGTCCGGCACGGTCTACGTCGTCACGGGGAACCCGAAGAAGCTGATCCCGACGTTCAACCTCGCGTCGGCGCGGCTGCTTCTGCTGGCCCAGCAGAAGCAGTCGAGCGGCGGCACCGGCGGCGCGGCCGCGGGACCGGCCGCGCCCGCGGCGAGCGCGCCGAGTGTGAAGAATCCCACGGTCGTTTCCGACACCCAGCTGCAGTCCATTCCGCGCGACAAACTGACCGGAATTCCGGACGGTCCGCAGCTGATCCCGTCGGATTCCCAGCGAATTTCCCCCAATTGGGCAGTCTGCGACCAGGTTCAGCTCGATCCTTCCCTGCCCAACCCCGACACCGGCAAGACCAATACCTACGTTTACGGCGGTGTCGCGCCGAGCAGCCTCGGCAGCGAGCTGGGCGAGAACGACGCGTTGCTGGCGAAGGCCGACAACGGCAAGACGTACCTGATCTACCGGCTGCCGAGCTCGCGCAACCGGCCGAACGCGAACACCGTGCGGGCCGAGATCGACGTCGACAACCCCAACGACGCCGTCGAGACCGCCCTGCGGCTGTCCCAGTCGCCGCGGAAGATCACGCAGGGGCTGCTGAACGCGATCCCGGAGGTCGCGAGGCTGACCCCGCCGAAGATCGCGAGCGGCCCGGCCCCCGGCAACTTCGACGGCCTGACCGCGGGCGACGTCTTCGCCACGCAGCCGGCCGGCGCGGCGCCGAACTACTACGCGATCACCCGGTCCGGCATCCAGCAGGTGTCCAACGCGGTCGCCGACATCATCCGCGTCGCGAAGAACGGCAGCTCCGGCAGCATCCAGACGCTCGGCCTCGACCGGCTCGCCGGCGCGCACACGTTGCAGCCCACCGACCCGGACTACATCCAGGTCGACGACTTCCCGCGCTCGGTCCCGACGGTCCTCGACGCCACGAAGAACTCGTCGGTCGCGTGCCTGGGCTGGTCGCTGACCGGGTCCGGGCCCGACCAGGACGGCCACACCTCGGTGTACGTCGACACGCAGCTGCCCGGGCAGAAGAGCAGCGGGGACAAGTTCGCCGCGATGGCGATGACCACACCGGGCCCGAACCGGGTGCCGATCAACGGCTTCTACCTCAAGCCCGGGTTCGCCGCGGTGGTCCAGTCCGCCACCGGCAAGGCCAGCTTCGGCAAGGGCCAGATCCAGCTGATCTCCGACCGCGGCATCCGCTACAGCGTCCCGGACGCCCAGACCGCGGACGCGATCGGCATGAACAACCGGCAGCCCGCGCCGGAGTCGATCATCGGGCTGCTGCCGACCGGGGCGTCGCTGAACACGCAGGACGTCCTGCGGCAGTTCGACTCGGTGCCGATCGACCCGAACGCCGGCACGTACCCGACCCCGGGCCGTCAGCCGGGGAACTGACCGGAACCGGAAACCCGCCGCGGGCGTCTCACGCTCGAGGGTTCCGGGTGAGCGGAGGTTGCCGTGGCCGGCTTGAGGATGGACGGCGTCGTCGTGGGCGAGTACGCCAAGACGGCCGAAGCGGCCGCCGGCGACTTGGACGCGGCGGCCGCGGACGTCGGAGGTGAGGGCGTCACCTCCGAGTCCTACGGCGCGCTGGGGGCCCGTCTCGGGCTCGGTGAGTCGTACGGCCGCGCGGCGGGTGCGTTGCGGCGCCAGCTGACCGACGGCGCGGAGGCACTGCGCTCGGCCGCGGAGGCGCTGCGGCAGGTGACGGTCCGGCACGACGGGCAGGACGCGGACGCCGCGGAACTGATCGAGCGGGCCGGGAGGCTCGACGGATGATCGCCGAAAGCTCCACCGAGTCGATTGCGCACCCGCTGGCGACCCCGGTGCCCGTGCCCGCGGGCGAGGACATCACGGCGGCGGCCGAGCCGTACCTGGCGTACCTCACGGACCTCTCGCGGCAGCTGGGCGTGATCGACCCCGTCGAGACGTACTTCCGCCCGCTGGTCGGCCGCTGGGCCGATCTCGGTGCCGAAGCCGACCGTCTCCGCCAAGCGGCCTCGGTCGCGGCCGACGTTTCGGCGCGCCTGGACGGCGAGCTCGGCCGGCTCGACGCGGGCTGGGAGGGGCGTGACGCGGACTCGTTCATCGAGTACATCCGTGAGGTCGGCGCGGCGGGCGGCGACCTCCGTGAAGCGCTCGACACCCTCGCCGGCGCTCTGGACGAGATGGTGACGACGGTCCGCCACGTGGTCGTCGACCTCGTCGAGGTGCTGGTGGACGCGGCGGAGCTGACGTCGGAGACGATGCTGCTCCCGAGCGGCGGGACCAAGCGGACGCGGGCGCAGCTGCAGGAGACGCAGGACTCGGCGAAGGCGCTGCACGAAACCGCGCGCGACGTCATGGAGGCGTTCGACCGGCTGTGCGACGGCGTCGACGACCCCGACGCGGCTTCCCGGACCATCGAGATCCGGCACCGGTACCCGCAGGAGCGGTTCAAGCTGCACGACGGAGCCCTGAACGAAGCGGGCGAGCAGGCCACGGACGCTACGGCTGCGGCTTCCGCCTCCGGCCCGGCCGACGAAGTCATGACACCGTCGGCGGCGAGCGACCCGGCGGAGGGCCGTCACACGGGCGCGGGCAGCGTCGACGACGGACAGCCCGCCGCCACCCCCGCCCCGCAGGCGCCCGCGCCGGACCACCAGACCACGTCGGGCGGAGTCCCGATGATGCCGATGATGGGCTTCGGCGCCTTCGGCATGGGCGGCGGCCAAGCCCGGCGCCCGTCGAAGACGCGCCCGGTCACGAAGCCGTCGGAGCTGCTGGGCGAGCCCGGCCTGGTGGCACCCCCGGTGATCGGCGAGGACGAAACCCCGCCGAAGCAGAAGAAACCCCCGGCGAAGTAACGGGCTCAGCGGCGGGGAGCGCTGCCTTCGGGGCGGTTGCGGCGGATCGTGTGCATGACGAACAACGTGATCAGCAGCGCGAGCACGCCGCCCGCCGTGCCGGCCAGTGCCACGATCATCGGTGTGGAGCTGTGGTCGTTCGCCGGCGGGAGCTGGGCCAGCTGCGGAGCCGGCATCGGGGCCTGGATCCCCACCTCCGACGGCAGGACCTGCGTCAGCGCCGCCACCGGGTCGATGACCCCGTAACCGACGAAGTTGTCGCGGCCGCCCGGAGCGGCCGGGTGCTGGGCCGTCTCCTTGATCCGGTTGATGATGCCCTTCGCGTCGAGCTGCGAGTACTTCGCCTTGACCAGTGCCGCCAGGCCCGCGACGTACGGCGCCGCGAAGCTCGTGCCCTGGATTTCGCTGGCCTTGTCGCCGTTTTCGAACGTCAGGTTCGCGAGGCTGTCGGAGCCTTCGGCGGGATCCAGCGAGATGATCTTCGTGCCCGGCGCCGCGACACCGACCCACGGGCCGTGCACGCTGAACGGCGCGACACTGCCGGTCTCACCCTCGATCGCACCCACGGAGAGCACGTCGTCCGCGAACCAGGGCGGCGTCACGATCGTCTTGGGCTTGCGCGCGTCCGGCTGGTCGTTCTGGGGGCAGGTGTCGGTGGCGTTCCCCGCGGCCGCGACGATCACGATGTTCTTCGACGCCGCGTAGTGGACAGCCGCTTGGACTTGCTGTTCGCCGGTGGTGATCGAGCCGTTGGCGGGCCGGCAGTTGTCGACCGACATGTTGATGACGTCGGCCTCGTTGCGGTCGGCGATGCCGCGGATGATCTCCGCCAGCGTCCTCAGCGTGCCCGCCGTGCCGGCCTTCTCCAGTTGGCGGCCGCCGTTGGACTGCCCGGGCGACGTCCCGTCACCTTCGCTGCCGTTGCCGCCACCGCTGGGTGGCGGCGTGTTCGACCCGCTCGGCGGGGTGGTGCTCGACGACGGCGCGCCGCCCGTGGTGCTGCTCGCCGGCGGGGTGGCGGTCGAGGTGTCGGGCTCGTAGTTCTCGCTCAGCTGCCGGTAGGACCGGATCGTCACATCCGGCGCGACGCCGATGAACCCGACCTCCGGGTTGTCCGGCTTCGCCCCGATGATCCCGGCGACCTCGGTGCCGTGGCCGTCGCAGTCCTCGAGCCCGTCGGGCTGGCCCTTCGACGGCGTCGCGACGTACTCGCCGCCGGACTCGAGCCGGTTCTGAAACCACGGGTGCCGCGTGACGCCGGTGTCGATCACGGCCACCCGGACCCCGCCGCCGACGCTGCCGGTGGCCGCCTTGACGATCTCCTGCGCCTTCGAGATCTGCAGGTACTCCTGGCCCCACGGCCGGTTCTTGAGCACGATGTTCTGGCCGAGGGTGCTGCGCTGCACGCACGCTTTCGACGGCTTGTACTTCTTGTCCGGCCGGCGCTCGTCCGGGATCAGCTTGTCCATGTCGACCGGCGGTGGGGCCGCGAAGTAGCCGTCGGCGGGCGCCTCCTGCGCCCCTGCCGGGACGGTCAGGGCCAGCGGGGACAGCAGGCCGATCGTGCCGGCCAGCAGGGCCGTCGTGGTCCGCCGGGTGGTGCCGAAACGCCGTGCCACTGCCATCCGAGATTCACCCGATCCGGTCACTTGAAGTTCAGGTGCCGCAGGGTGGTGTAGAGGTCCATCACACCCAGGGCGAGCGGGAGCACGGAGGCGATGCAGATCGCTTCGATGATCTCCACGGTGCGCCGCAGCGGCGGCGAGAACCGCTGGTTCGGGAAGATCACGCCGACGACGAGCGCGCCCGCCGCGAGCAGGACCAGCACGCCGAACACGTAGAGCAGGCGGTTCTGCGCGCTCGACGACACCAGCCAGCCGGCGGCGATCCCGGTCGCCGAGACCAGGCCCGTGGTGAGCAGGGCGATCGCCTGGCTGCCGTTGGCGTACGCGCGGGCGCGCAGGAGCAGGACGAGCGTCGCGACGACGCCGAGGATGATCCCGAACGCCCCCGGCGCGGTCGCGGCGATGACCGCGGAGACCGCGACCGTGGCGCCGCAGCCGACCATGAGGCCGGTCATGTAGTTGTGCGCGACCGCCGTGCGGCGCTCGATCGCCCGGTAGTCGGGGAAGCCGGAGTCTTCCTTCAGCTCTTCGGCGTTGCTCGGCACGTGCGGCAGCGGCAGCTTCGCGAGCCAGATCGTCGCGCGCGGCAGGATCGAGATGCAGGCGAGGGCGACGGCGACCGTGCCGGCCGCGATGCCGGCCGCCGGGTGCGCGACGAGCGTGCCGAACAGGAAGGCCAGCCCGCCGAAGGTGCCCGCGGTGGCCGCGGCGATGAACGTCGTGATGCCGGCGCCGATGACCATGATGCAGACCGACGCGACGATGATCACCAGGACCGCGCCGAGCAGCAGGTTCGCCCGCAGGGACAGCCCCGGCACGATGTAGAAGCCGCTGACGAACGCCAGCGGCAGGCCACCGGCCGCGGCGATCAGCACCCCGGTCGACTCCGCCTGGTACGCCTTGGCCAGCGTGGCGCCGACCGCGACGCACGCGACCGCGCCGATGCCGCCCGCGATGGCCGCGCCGAGCGCGCTGCCGCCGTAGAACGAACCGCTCATGAACAGCGCGATGGCGGCGGCGACCAGCGCCAGCCCGCCCGCGACGTGCCCGAAGCGGTTCGCCGTCTCCTTTGTCCACGGCCGGAAGCTGTCCGGGGTCGACTCCGCGATCGCGTCGACGACGTCGTCGTACAGCGGCGGCGGCGGGTTTTCGTTGCGCTTGCGCAGCTGCAGCAGCTCGCCGTCGACGACGCCGAGCGAGGCCAGCGTGCGGCTCGGGTCGAGCGGGGCGTCGCCGAGCTTCGCCAGCGCCCAGCCGCCGTGGCGGGCGCCGCCGTCCGGCGACGACTCCTTGGCCATCTCCAGGAGCATCGGCAGGAGGTCGGCCACCGCGACGTCGGCGGGCAGGGCCACGTCGATCCGGGTGGAGGGCGCGACGACCGTCACCCTGCTGAATACTGTCGTGCCCGTAGCCACTGCACTGCCCCCGCTCTGATGAGACGTCTCCCGGGGGAACTTATACCGAACCTCCGCCCCGGCATCATCGAACGTCTGAAAATCACCGGCAACGGCAGGTCACGGGTCCGAACCCGGCATTACTGTCGGTGGCGGGCCGTACACTCGTGCGACGAGGGCAGGGCAGCGTTCACGGAGGGTTCCGGCATCCGGCGGAATTCCCACGAGGCGTTCGATAGGTTGTTCGCGCACCTAGCGGTGGCCGCCATCGCCCGAGTTTGAATGAGGGGTCCTTCGATGAGCACGCTGCAGTTCAAGAAGTCGCCGCGGCTGGCGGCACCGCGGCCGCCGGGCGGCGAGGTGCACCTCGAGCCGCCGCCCGAGGTGCCCCGGGTCATCCCCGGCAACGTCGTCATGAAGGCGCTTCCGGTCGTGATGATCGTCGCGTCGCTCGGGATGATGGTCTTCATGTTCCAGGCCAGCAACCGGAACCCGATGATGATGGCCATGGGCGGCATGATGGTCGTCGGGACGCTCGGGATGATGGCGGGCGGCGGTGGCGGCAAGGGCGGGGGCGCCAAGCGCGCCGAGATGGACGAAGACCGCAAGGACTACCTCCGTTACCTGGGCCAGATGCGCGACCGCGCCCGCGAGGCGATGGTCGACCAGCGCGCCGCCCTGGAATGGGTGCACCCCGACCCCCAGTCGCTGTGGTCCCTGGCGGCCAGCCGCCGCATGTGGGAACGCCGCCAGAACGACCAGGACTTCCTGCACCTGCGCGTCGGGCGCAGCTCGCACCGCCTCGCGACGCGGCTGGTCCCGCCGCAGACCGGGCCGGTCGACGAGCTGGAGCCGATCGCCACCCTCGCGCTGCGCAGGTTCGTGCGCGCGCACTCGATCGTGCCGGACCTGCCGACCCAGATCACCCTCCGCGGGTTCGCCGCGGTGAGCATGCAGGGCGACCGGGCGCTGACCCGCGGCCTCACCCGCGCGATGCTCGCGCAGCTGGTTTCCTTCCACAGCCCCGACGACGTGTTGATCGCGGTCGCCACCGCGGGCCGCGCGAAGGAGGAGTGGGAGTGGGCGAAGTGGCTGCCGCACGCCCAGCACCCCACGCTGGCGGACGGCATCGGCCAGCTCCGCATGATGGCCGGTTCGCTGGCCCAGATCGAAAACTGGCTCGACGAAGAGCTGCGTGACCGCCAGCGCTTCTCCCGCAACGCCACCCCGGCGCCGGACCAGCCGCACGTCGTGATCATCATCGACGACGCCGAAGTCACCCGGGAAGAGCAGATCGTGCTCGAGGAGGGCCTGGTCGGCGTCACGCTGATCGACCTCTCCGACTCCCTCGGCAACCTCGCCGCCCGCCGCGGTCTCCGCCTGGTCGTGGAGCCCGACAGGCTGGGCGCGCGCAGCGCCGGCGGCGTCGAGTGGTTCGGCCGCCCGGACACCCTCAGCCTGGTCGAGACCGAGTCGCTGGCCCGGCTCATCTCGCCGTACCGCGTCGGCGGCGCCGCCGGTCAGGACGTGGGCGACGAAGAGCCGCTGCTGTCCAACCCGTCGCTGCTGGAGCTGCTCGGCATCCCGGGCGACCCGATGACCTTCGACGTCCAGCAGGCGTGGCGGCCGCGGCCGATCCGCGACCGCTACCGCGTACCCTTCGGTGTCGGCGAATACGGCCAGCCGGTCGAGCTGGACATCAAGGAAGCCGCCGCCGAAGGCATGGGCCCGCACGGCCTCTGCATCGGCGCCACCGGTTCCGGCAAGTCGGAGTTCCTCCGCACCCTGGTGCTGGGCCTGCTGTCCACGCACTCGTCGAGCACGCTGAACTTCGTCCTCGTCGACTTCAAGGGTGGCGCGACGTTCATGGGCCTGGACAAGGCCCCGCACGTCTCCGCGGTCATCACCAACCTCGCGGACGAGGTCACGCTGGTCGACCGTATGAAGGACGCGCTGGCCGGCGAGATGAACCGGCGCCAGGAAGCGCTGAAGAACGGCGGCAACTTCAAGAACGTCTGGGAATACGAGAAAGCGCGTGAGAACGGCGCGGACCTCGACCCCCTGCCCGCGCTGTTCATCGTCTGCGACGAGTTCTCCGAGCTGCTGAGCGCGAAGCCGGACTTCATCGACCTGTTCGTCGCCATCGGCCGGCTGGGCCGGTCGCTGCAGATGCACATGCTGCTCGCCTCGCAGCGCCTCGAAGAAGGCAAGCTGCGCGGTCTCGACTCGCACCTGTCGTACCGGATCGGCCTCAAGACGTTCTCGGCGGCGGAGTCCCGCGCCGCGATCGGCGTGCCGGACGCGTTCGAGCTGCCGTCGGTCCCCGGTGGCGGCTACCTCAAGTACGACACGTCGACGCTGGTGCGGTTCAAGGCGGCCTACGTCTCGGGTCCCTACCGGCCGGCCGGCATCAAGGCGGCGGGCCCGGCGGCGACCGTGGTCCGCGCGGACAAGCGGCCGCAGCTGTTCGTCCCGGACTTCGTCGAGCTGCCGAAGGAGCCGGAGCCGCAGCTGATCGAGGCACCGAAGCAGGAAGAGCAGCGGCAGCCCGAGGAGGCGGTCGAGCCCAGCGAACTCGACGTCATCGTGTCGCGGCTGGTGGGCCAGGGCCCGCCGGCGCACGAGGTGTGGCTGCCGCCGCTGAAGGACCCGAACTCGCTCGACACGCTGCTGCCGAACCTGAACCCGACCGACGACCGCGGCCTGTCCCCGGTCGGCTTCTTCGGCAACGGGCGGCTGCAGGTGCCGCTGGGCATCATCGACCGGCCGTACGAGCAGCGCCGTGACCCGCTGTGGGCGGACTTCTCCGGTGCGGCCGGGCACGGCGTGATCGTCGGCGGCCCGCAGACCGGCAAGTCGACGATGCTGCGGACGCTGATCATGTCGATGGCGCTGACGCACACGCCGGAAGAGGCGCAGTTCTACTGCCTCGACCTCGGTGGTGGCACCCTGGCGGGGCTGGCCGACCTGCCGCACGTCGGCGGTGTCGCGGTCGCCCGGCGGGAGCCGGACAAGGCCCGCCGGATCGTGGCCGAGCTGACCACCCTGCTCACCGAGCGGGAAGGCCGGTTCGGGGCGATGGGCATCGACTCGATGACCGAGTTCCGCAACCGCAAGCGCCGCGGCGAGATCCGGCCGGACCAGGACCCGTTCGGCGACGCGTTCCTGGTCGTCGACAACTGGCGGGCCCTGCGGGACGACTTCGAAGAGCTCGAGACCACGATCACCCGGCTCGCCACGCAGGGTCTGTCCTACGGCGTGCACGTGATCATCGCCGCCAACCGGTGGGCCGACATCCGCCCGGCGATCAAGGACATGCTGGGCACCCGGTTCGAGCTGCGCCTGGGTGACCCGACCGAGTCGGACATCGACCGGCGCATCGCGGTCAACATCCCGGCCGGGCGGCCGGGCCGCGGCCTGACCCGCGAAAAGCTGCACATGCTCGGCGGCCTGCCGCGGATCGACGGGTCCAGCGACCCGGAGACGGTCGCCGCCGGCGTGGCCGACGCCGTCGCGAAGATCCGGGCCGCGTGGCGCGGCCGCGTGGCGCCGCAGGTCCGCCTGCTGCCGGAGCTGATCACCTACGAAGAGGTGCTCAAGATCGACAGCGCCCGCGACTCCAAGCTGATCCCGATCGGGGTCAACGAGGAGGACCTGCAGCCGATCTACCTCGACTTCAACGCCGAGCCGCACTTCTACGCGTTCGCGGACGGCGAGTCGGGGAAGACCAACCTGCTGCGGCAGATCGCCCGGGGCATCTCGGAGCGCTACACCGCCCAGGAAGCGCTCATCCTGCTCGTCGACTACCGGCGCACGATGCTCGGCTTCGTCCAGGGCGACTCGCTGCTCGGCTACGCGGTGTCGGCGAACCAGCTGGAAAGCATGATCAACGACGTCTTCAACTCGATGACGCGGCGCCTGCCCGGCCCGGACGTCACGCAGGAGCAGCTGAAGACCCGGTCCTGGTGGAAGGGGCCGGAGCTGTTCGTCCTGGTCGACGACTACGACCTGGTGGCGACGTCGACGACCAACCCGCTGCGGAAGATCTCCGACTTCCTGGCCCAGGCCAAGGACGTCGGCCTGCACCTGGTGGTCGTCCGGCGCACCGGTGGCGCGAGCAAGGCCATGTACGACCCGATCATCGGCAAGCTCAAGGAGATCGCGGCACCGGGCATGGTCATGAACGGTTCCCGGGACGAAGGCATGCTGGTCGGCAACATCAAGCCGAGCGCGATGCCGCCGGGCCGGGGCAACCTGCTGACCCGGAAGAACGGCAAGCAGCTGATCCAGGTCTCGTGGATCCAGCCGGACTGAGTACGGCGGCGGGGCACGCGTGGGCGAAGGGTAGGTTCCTCCCCGAGGGTGCGCCCCGCCGACCTGGTCGGCCGGGCGCGGGGGATCGCGACGAAATGTGCGGGAGCTGCTGGTGACGGTCCGGGTTGCGGTGGACTTCGGGACATCGAGCACCTGCGTCGTCGCCTCGGTGAACGGGCGCGAGCCGCAGGTCGTGGTGATCGACGGCCAGCCGCTGATGTCCTCAGCGGTGTACGCGGCGGCGGACGGCACGCTGTTCGTCGGCCAGGAGGCCGAGCGGCAGGCGGCCGTCGACCCGTCGCGGTACGAGCCGAACCCGAAGCGGCGGATCGACGAAGGCGAGCTGCTGCTCGGCGACAGCGTCCTGCGGGTGACCGACGTCGTGCACGCCGTGCTCGGGCGCGCGGTGGCCGAGGCGCGCCGCCTGGCCGGGGACTCCGAGGCCGACCTGCTGGTGCTGACCCACCCCGCGGACTGGGGCGCGATCCGCACCCGGCTGCTGCGGCAGGCCGCCGGCGGGCTGGCGCGCGAGGTCGCGCTGGTCCCGGAACCGGTCGCGGCGGCGGTCTACCACGCGGCGACGTTCGCGCCGCAGGACGTGACGACCGACCGCACCGTGGAGTTCAGCGGCCGCCCGGGCGACGCGCTGGCGGTGCTGGACCTGGGCGGCGGCACGGTCGACGTCAGCGTGGTGCGGCGGCTGCCGCCGGACCCCGCGCGGGACCGCGCCGGGCGTCCGCAGCGCGGCGGCTTCCAGGTGCTCGCCACCCGCGGCGACCCCGGGTTCGGCGGCGCGGACATCGACCAGGCGCTGCTGGAGCACGTCGGTTCGCTGGTGTCCGCGGCCGATCCGGACGCGTGGCGCCAGCTCGTCGAAGGGCGGGAGCTGACCGACCGGCGCCGTCGCCGGGTGCTGCGGCAGGACGTGCGGGGTGCGAAGGAGACGTTGTCGCGGCACGCCTACACCGACGTGCCGATGCCGCCGCCGTTCGCCGACGCGCACGTCACCCGCGAAGACCTGGAACGGCTGATCGCGGCGCCGCTGGGCCGCGCGGTGGAGCTGACGGTCGCGGCGATCGGCGACGCGGGCCTGCGGCCGAAGCAGCTCACGGCGATCTTCCTGGTGGGCGGGTCGAGCCGGATCCCGATGATCTCGCGGCTGGTGCACGAACGCACCGGCATCGTGCCGACGAGCCTCGACCAGCCCGAGACGGTCGTCGCGCGCGGCGCGCTGCGGGCGGTGCTGGTGGACCCGGATCGCACCGGCGCACTCCCGGGTGAAGCGATGGCGCGGCTCGCCGCGGCGCCGGGCGGCGCCCTCGGCCCGGCGGCGCAGCGCACCGAGGTCGTCCGGCCCGGCGACGTCGCCCCGCGCCCGGTCCCGCCGCGCACCCCGCCCGCGCCGGGCGGGTTCCCGCCGAACGCGCACCGGCCGGCGCCACCGCCGCCGTCCCCGCCGCACGGGCAGCCGGTGGCCCGCCCCTGGCCGCCGGCCACGCCGCCGGCCGGGCAGGCCGCGCCGGGTGTGCGGCCTGCCGGGACGGCCGAAGTGCCCGCGAAGTCGCGGGGCCGGCTGTGGGGAATCGCCGTCGTCGTCGTGCTCGTCGTGGCGGCGCTGGTCGTCGGCGGGATCCTCGTCTACGGCAAATCCGGCGCCGGCGGCCAAGCCGAGAGCGGCCGGACGCTCTCGCAGTACGACTTCAAGTTCGTCGCGCCCGAAGACTGGGTCCAGACCGACGACCGGGTCGCCCAGCGGCAGGTCGTCATCCACCCGCAGGAGGCCCGCGACGGCAACGACCTCCTGGTCGCGCAGGAGTACGTCATGGACTACGACGCGACCGCCGACCCGCAGAAGCTCGCCGACGAGCTCAAGCGCAGCGCGGACGCCGACGCCGCGCGCTGGAGCGCGTTCAACCCGAACCTGTCCTACGCCGGCAAGACCGTGATCGGGTACCACGAGAGCAAGCCGGACCGGCCCGATCTGCAGGTCGACTGGTACGTCGTCGCGAAGGGCCGCATCCGCGTCCACGTCGGGTGCCAGTACGCCACGGCCCAGCTCCGGGACCGCGTCGCGACGGCCTGCGCGCAGGCCGTGCGCACGGTCGAGATCGTCAGCTGAGAGAGGGGCCCGCGGTGCCGTCACGGGAATTCGAAAGCGCCGCGGCGTCCTTCAAGCGGATCGGGCAGGATGCGGTGACGCACGCGCGGCGCGTCGCCGGGAACGCGAAGGCGCGCAGCCTGCGCCGGCACAGCGAGAACGCGGAGCTCCTCAAGAACAGCGGACGCGGGGCGAAGTCCGCCGACCCGACGCCCGGCTCGTTGCGCGCCGCGGCCGAACGGTTCCGCCGCGCCCGCGGGCTGGCGGTTCCCGATCCGGTTCCTTCGCGTTCGCAACTTCCCCCCGATGCCCCTCGACCGGGTGACGACGAAGAAGACTTTTCCCAGATGCGAATCATGAAACGAGATCGCTGACGCCGTCTCGGGGCTCGCTGTGCGTGTGTTAATTCCCCTGGTCGGGAAGGTTTTTCCGGGTGACGCGTCGCCAAATCGGGGGGTGCTCGGAATACCGCGGGCGATCGGTTCCCGGCGGGGGCGTTCACGCAAGCAACTACTTGCGGGCAAACCACGACAAGGGGGAACCGGACGTGGCAGTGTCTGCGTCGTAGGGCCGTACGACGAACAAGCTCGGTACGGACACAACCACTCTTATGAAGGGGGTTTCAGCATGGCTGGAGCTGGATCTGGATTCACGGGGACAGTCGAGCAGTTCACCTCGTCCGAACAGAAGGTGACCGAGGTCCGCGCCCAGATGGACATGAACCTGTCGACGCTGCGCGACCGCATCGAGGCCACCCGCGCCGGTTGGCAGGGTGCGGCGGCGAAGGCGTTCGACAACGTCATGAACCGCTTCGACGAGGACGCCCGCGGCATCAACCAGTCGCTGCAGAAGATCGCCGAACTGCTCAAGGAAGCCGGCTCGAAGTACGAGAAGTCCGAGCAGGAGCAGCAGGAGATCATGCGCGCGGTCAACGCGGGCTTCGACCGCCTCGGCTGAGCTTCGGCCACGACTTCCTTGCCCACACCGAACTTTCCCGCATAAGAGGAGTGCACCATGCCCGACGGCCACATTCTCGTCAATTACGCCACCATCCAGGCGGCCGCTGACGACTGCAAGACCACCGGTGGCGAGCTGCAGGCCGCCTTCGACCAGCTGAAGGACGACCTCAAGCCGCTGATCACCACCTGGACCGGTTCCGCGAAGGAGCAGTACGACCAGGCTCAGCGCAACTGGGACCAGAAGTTCGAGGACCTGAAGATGGTTCTGGCGCAGATCGCCGCCGCCCTGCCGCAGATCTCCGACGGCTACCAGACCACCGACAAGGCCGTCGAAGGCCTGTTCTGAGCCGGTGACCCCGGAAACCACGGCGGGCCCGCACTCCGGTGCGGGGCCCGCCGTTTTCCGTTGGGGGGTAAGGAAAAATCAGTGCGGTGCGCCGACCTCGTACTCCGGCCGGTCGTTGAGCACCCGCACGGTGACCTTCTTCGGCTGCCCGCCGATGGTGACCGTGCAGTCGAAGGTCGTCCCGTTCGCGGCGGCTTCGTTCGCCGGGCACTGGGCGTTCTTCACGTCGGGCTCGCCGTAGTTCTCGTTCAGGACCTTCACCACACCGTCCTGAAGGGACTGTTGCTCCAGGACGTCCCCGCGGAACGCGCCGAGCAGCCACGCGACCCCGCCGCCCGCCACGAGCACCAGCACGGCGATTCCGCCGAGCAGCAACGGTTTCTTCGACTTCGGCTTCTTTTCCGGCGCCGCGGCGAACGCGCCGAGGCCGCCGTACTGCGCCGGCTGGAACCCGCCGCCGTACTGGGGGCCCGCCGGCGACGGCGGCGCGGGCCACCCGCCGGGTGGACCCGGCTGCTGCTGCGGCGGCGCGGGCGGCTGCCACGGCCCCGAGAACGAGCCCGTTCCCGGCTGCCACGGGCCGCTGGCGGAGCCGGTGACCGCACCCGGGTCCGCGTTCGGCTGCCACTGGCCGGCGTGCGGGCCGGTCGCCTGCTGGTCGGGCTGCCACGCGCCGGGCTGCGGCGGCGTGCCCCGCGGGTCGGCCGGGGGCTGCCACCACTGCGGCTGCTGCGGGCCGGGCGGCTGGGACGGTGGTGTCATCGGAGATCACCTCGGGTCGTGGTCACGCCTCAGCTGCCCTGCGCTTCGCCGAGCCGCCGGTAGAAGTCGTCCATCGCCGCCCGGTCCGGCAGCACCGTGATCTGCGAGGCGTCCGGCAGCTTCGGCATGTCCTGCAGGCTCGCCGGGCCGGTGAACTTGAAGTCGTACTTGAGCTCGAGCCGGTGACCGTCGCCGGCGAACTTGGCGTCCAGCACGAAGGAGTCCAGGCTGCCGTCCGGGTTCAGCGTGATCGTGGCCGGGACCGCGGCCTTCTTCAGCTCCGGCCCGATCTGGTCGACGAGGCTCTGCGGCAGGATCTCGACCCGGTTCTGGACGAAGGTCCCGAACGGCACGTTCACCGTCAGCGCGGTCTTGCCGTCGCCGAGGCTCTTCGCCCCGCGCACGGCGCGCTTGTCGGCCTTGTAGGCGTCGAGGGCCGACGCCGCCATCCGGCACGGGGTCAGCACCCCGCCCCAAGCGCACGGCAGGAGCGTGCCCGCTTCGGGCTTCGGCATCGACACCCACGCCGTCGGGGAGACGCCCTTCTGCACGTACACCGGGCCGAGGTAGGTGTACTCGACCGCGCCGTCCGCCGGGGTGAACGTGTCGATGATCTCGTCGGGGTTCTTCAGGGAGCGGTGCCGCACCACCCGGCTCTCCGGGCTGCCGGTGCGGGCCGACGTGACGACGCTGTGGATCCACTTGTCGTCGAACTTGAAGTAGGCGTCCAGCGAGTTGGTGACGTCGCGCGTGTCGGTGATGGCGTCGGAGAGCTTGCCGATCACCTGCTCGAACTTGGCGCCGACGTAGTCCGCCGCGTCGTCGCCCTTCGGCAGCGCGGTGCCCGCCTTCGCCTGGCCGCAGGCGCTGACCAGGACCAGCAGGGCGCCCAGGACGAAGATCGCCTTCGGTCGTTTCCGCATCGCCGTCCCCTGCTCGACTGTGCCCCGGATCGTCCCATCCTCGCGTGTCGTGCCGGTGCGTGCAGGCACTTCGCGCGGAAAACCGGGTAGAGTCCCTGGCTGCGCCCGGGCCGCTCGGAGCCTAGTATGGGCGCTTCCACCACCCCCCATGCGCGGGTGCGGTGACCGTGGGGGTATCTTCATATGTCGTTGTGCGCTGCGGCGCGTAAGCGCTAGGCCCGCACAGAACCCACACGCAATGTTGACGACGAGGTAGACCCTTGCCCACGTACAGCCCCAAGCCCGGCGACGTCACTCGTGCCTGGCACGTGATCGACGCCGAGGATGTCGTGCTCGGAAGGCTGGCGACCGAGGTCGCCACGCTGCTGCGCGGCAAGCACAAGCCGACCTACGCCCCGCACGTGGACACCGGTGACTTCGTCATCATCGTCAACGCCGAGAAGGTCGCGCTCACCGGTAACAAGCGCGAGCAGAAGTTCGCGTACCGGCACAGCGGTTACCCGGGCGGTCTGCGGAAGCGCTCGTTCGGCGAGCTGCTCGACACCAAGCCCGAGCACCTTGTCGAGAAGGTCGTCAAGGGCATGCTGCCGAAGAACAAGCTCGGCCGCGCTCAGGCGAAGAAGCTGAAGGTGTACGCCGGCCCGCAGCACCCGCACGCCGCGCAGCAGCCGCAGGCGCGCGAGATCACCAAGATCGCGCAGGTCGCGCAGTGAGTGAGGAACAGTCTGTGACCAGCACCGAGACCGAGACCCCCGAGGTCGTCGAGGCCACCGAGGCGACCGAGACCGGCGCCGTCGCGACCAGCGAGACCCCGGCCGCGACCAGCGAGACCCCGGCCGCGACCAGCGAGACCCCGGTCGCCACCAGCGAGACCCCGGTCGCCACCAGCGAGTCCGCCGCCGCGCCGCGCCCGTCGCGGGCCGCGGGTGGCAACGCCCAGACCGTCGGCCGCCGCAAGGAAGCCGTCGTCCGCGTGCGGGTCGTCCCGGGCACCGGTGAGTTCAAGCTCAACGGCCGCACCCTCGAGGAGTACTTCCCGAACAAGGTGCACCAGCAGCTCATCCGTGAGCCGCTGGTCACGGTCGAGAAGCCGGACTCCTTCGACATCTTCGCCAACCTCCACGGCGGCGGCGTCTCCGGCCAGGCCGGCGCGCTGCGCCTGGCGATCGCCCGCGCGCTCGTCGAGGTCGACGCGGACGACCGCCCGGCCCTCAAGAAGGCCGGCTTCCTGACCCGTGACGCGCGCGCCACGGAGCGGAAGAAGTACGGCCTCAAGAAGGCCCGCAAGGCCCCGCAGTACAGCAAGCGCTGATCGCGCCTCCCGGCGCAACTCACCGGAGCGCCCATCCGTCCATCGGATGGGCGCTCCGGCGTTTCCGGGTAACGATGGGCACTGTGTCGTTTCCGTCGGACGGAGCGATATCCGGGGGCGGGGAATCGCGGTCCGTCAGGATCGCTAGGTTGTCGTGGTGGTCCCACTGGGTGACCACGTAGAGGAGGTCGACGGATGGCACGCCTGTTCGGTACCGACGGGGTGCGTGGCCTGGCCAACGCCGAGCTGACGCCGGAGCTCGCGATGGCGCTGGCGGCCAGTGCCGCCCGCGTGCTCGCCGCGCACGACCGTTCGCACCGGCCGGTCGCGGTCGTCGGCCGTGACCCGCGCGCCAGCGGCGAGATGCTGGAAGCCGCCGTCGTGGCCGGCCTCACGTCCGCCGGGGCCGACGTGCGCCGCGTCGGCGTCCTGCCGACGCCGGCCGTGGCCTACCTGGTCGGCGCGCTCGACGCCGATCTGGGCGTGATGATCTCCGCGTCGCACAACCCGATGCCCGACAACGGCATCAAGCTCTTCGCCGCGGGCGGGCACAAGCTCCCCGACGGCATCGAGGACGAGATCGAAGCCGGCCTGGCCGCCGACGCCGTGCGCCCGACCGGCGCGGGCGTGGGGCGCGTCACGGACGTCGAAGACGCGCTCGACCGCTACGCCGCCCACCTGCTCGGCGCCATCCCCCACCCGCTCGCCGGGCTCAAGGTGGTCGTCGACTGCGCCAACGGCGCCTCCGCCGCGGCCGCGCCCGAGATCTACCGCCGGGCCGGCGCCGAGGTCGTCGCGCTGCACGCCGACCCGGACGGCGTCAACATCAACCAGCACTGCGGGTCCAACCACCCCGAGCAGCTGCGCGAGGCGGTCGTCGCGCACGGCGCCGACCTCGGCATCGCCCACGACGGCGACGCGGACCGTTGCGTGGCCGTCGACTCCGCCGGCGAGCTGGTGGACGGCGACCAGATCATGGCGGTGCTGGCGCTCGCGCTGGCCGAGTCCGGCGAGCTGACCAAGGACACGCTGGTCGCGACGGTGATGAGCAACCTCGGCCTGCACCTGGCGATGAAGGCCCACGGCATCACCGTCGTCACCACGGCGGTGGGCGACCGGTACGTGCTGGAGGAGCTGCGCGCCGGCGGGTTCGCCCTCGGTGGCGAGCAGTCCGGTCACGTGGTGCTGCCGGCCCACGCGACCACCGGCGACGGCCTGCTGACGGCGTTGCGCCTGATGAGCCGCATGGCCGCGACGGGCAAGTCCCTGGCCGACCTGGCGGCGGTGATGAACCGGCTGCCGCAGGTACTGGTGAACGTCCCGGTCGCGGACAAGGCGGCGGTGGCGGGCTCGTCCGAGGTCCGCGACGCCGTCGGCGCGGTCGAGGCCGAGCTGGGCGAGGAAGGCCGGGTGCTGCTGCGCCCGTCCGGCACCGAGCAGCTGGTGCGCGTCATGGTCGAAGCCCCGGCCCAGTCGACGGCGCAGGCCGCGGCGGATCGCCTGGCCGGTGTGGTCTCGGCCGTCTCCTGACCCCTCGTGAGTGAGTAACAGTGTTCTAACCCTGTTACTCACTCACGACCACTCGCGCCGAGGCCAGGCCGTGGAACACCGGGTGGGTTTTCCACGTCACGTCGGTGACGGCGTGGCCCGGGGTGAGGATCCGCGCCAGCGCGCGCAGCGCGATCTCGCCTTCCGCCACCGCCACCCGCGCTCCCGGGCAGGCGTGGCGGCCCAGGCCGAACGCCAGGCCGTCGCCCAGCGGGATCGCCACCTTGTCGCCCGGCGCCAGCGTCCGGCCCGCGACCACGCATTCGCCCGTCGCCCGCCGCGCCGCGTACCGGGTCGGGGCGATCTCCTGGACCTGCCCCCGCACCTCAGCCGGGCACGTGCCCGGGCTCGACACCAAGCCCAGGCCGGCCACCGCGAGGAAGTTCATCGAGTTCTCGTACGCCGCGTGCGCGAGCATCACCGGCGTCACCATCAGTTCGTCCTCGCTGATCCGTCCCTCCGCGCACGCTCGACGCAGCAGAGCCAGCCCGCCACCTTCAGTTTCAGCTGCCTTCAGGAAGAACATCGCCACGCGCAGCGCCGCGACGTCGCCGGCGGGTGATGGTTCGCCCGACCAGACGTTCAGGTTCGCCGTGGTCTCCGAGAGCGCCGCGAGAAACCGGTCGTCGAACGGCCCCGCGCCCAGCACCGCGGCGGCGACCAGGGCGGCCACCGGCCGGCCGAAGTCGGCCACCAGGTCGAACTCGGCCCGGCCCGCCAGCCCGCTCACGATCTCTTCGATCCCGGCCCCGACCTCGGCGGGCAGTGGCTCGCTCAGGCCGATGACCTCCTTGACGACCTCCCGCAGCCGCCGGTGCTCCTCGCCGTCCATGAACAGCAGGTTCGCGGGGACCGACGTGTCCGGGCTCGAGCTCAGCCGCGGGTCGCGGAGCACGGCGGTCCGGTCCGCTCGCGCGTCCAGTACGAGGAAGTCGTCCACCTCCGTATGATGCCGTGGTGCCGGACGAGGTTCCCGAAGACGTACTGGCGACCCCGCTGACGCACCGCCTGGCCGGCCGCGCCGCCGACGGCCGCCCGGCCTACACCCAGCTCGACTGCTCCGGCGGCGCCGAACTCGCCGAGCGCACCCTGACCTGGGCCGAGCTGCTGGTGCGGGTCCGCGCGGTCGCCGCGGCGCTGCGCGAACTGGTGGAACCCGGCGAGCGCGTCGCGATCATCGCGCGGCAGGACCTCTCGTACGTCGTGGCGTTCTTCGGCGCGCTCTACGCCGGTGCCGTGGCCGTCCCGCTGTCGGCGCCGGACCTGCGAGCGCAGCGAGAGCGGCTCGTCGGCGCGCTGAACGACTGCGACGCCGCCGTTTGGCTGACCTCCGAGCCGCTGCTGGAGAAGGTTCGCGAGCTGGCCGGCGTGCCGCAGCCGCGCGCCGTCGTCGCGGTGGACACTTTGGCCGAAGCCGGCGAGTTCCCGCCGGCCCCGGTTCGTCCCGCGGACCCGGCCTACCTGCAGTACACCTCCGGCACCACCCGGTCCCCGGCAGGTGTCGTGATCAGCCACCGCGCGCTCGCCGCCGCCTGCTGGCAGGTGTGCGCCGCCTTCGCCGTCGATTCCGCGGTCACCTGCGTCGGCTGGATCCCGTTCTTCCACGACATGGGGCTGATCCAGCTGGTCTGCGGGCCGGTGCACAGCGGCGGCCGGTCGGTGTTCCTGGCGCCGCTGGAGTTCGTCCGCCGCCCGGCCCGCTGGCTGACCATGATGTCGGCGTACCCGAAGACGCTCACCGCGGCGCCGAACTTCGCCTACGACCTGCTGGTGGAGGCCGTGCCCGAGGCGCGGCGCCGCGAGTTCGACCTGTCCGGGGTGCACGTCGCGCTCAACGGCAGCGAACCCGTGCGCGCGAAGACCATCGAAGCCTTCCTCGACGCGTACGAGCCCTATGGGTTTCCGCGCGGGGCGTACCGGCCGTCGTACGGGCTGGCCGAAGGGACCGTTTTCGTCGCCGGCGGCGACGCGAAAGGTCCGTTCGTGACGGAGGTGGACGGCCGCGAGCTGGTCTCCGCCGGACGGCCCCGCGGTCAGCGGTTGCGCATCGTCGATCCCGGGCGCGGCATCGCCGTACCGGACGGCGAGACCGGCGAAATCTGGGTGCACGGGCCCAACGTCGCCGACGGCTACTGGCGACGTCCCGAGCTGACCGCCGCGGTGTTCGGCCGACGGCTCGACGGCGAGGACGGCTGGCTGCGCACCGGCGACCTGGGCCGCTGGGACGGCGAGCGGCTCTACGTCACCGGGCGGATCCGCGACCTGATCATCGTGGACGGCCGCAACCACTACCCCCAGGACATCGAGGAGACCGTCGCCGCCGCCCACCCGGTGCTGGGGCCGGACCGGATCGCCGCGTTCGGTGTGGACGACCCGGCGGGGGAGAAGCTGGTGGTCGTGGCCGAACGCGCCCGCGGCGCCGCGGGCGCGGCAGTGTCCGAAGACGAGGTGGCGCGGGCGGCGAAGGGGGCCGTCGTCACCGGTCACGACCTCCGGGTGCACGCGTTCCTGCTGGTCAAGCCCGGCTCGTTGCCGCGGACGTCGAGCGGGAAGGTGTCCCGGTCGGCGGCCAGGACCCGCTTTTGGGCCAAACGGCCCCGCTGAGTGCGGGCATGAGTCACAATCGGTGCATGCCCGCCGCGGATTACTTCGACCGGATCACCGCCCTCGTGTGCCGGGTGTTCGACGTCGAGCCCGCGACGATCGGCACGGACACCCCGTTCGCCGAAATGGGTGTCGACTCACGGCAGCGGGTCCGGCTGCTCGTGGAGGTCGAGGTCGAATTCGGCCTCGAAATCGACCTCGACGAACTCGACCGGCTCGTCGACATCCGGAATGCCGCCGAGGTGCTCGCGGAAACGATCGAAGGCGACCGGCCGGTGGTCCTCCTGGGGCAGCGGACCGGGTGAAGGCCCGGGCGGCCCGGACAGCCGCTCGGTACATTCTGTGTGCATATGCGATGGCACCGCAGGCCGTCGGCGTGCGTCGTAGTCGGGATATTGCGGGGCGAAGGGTTTCACCTACGAGGAGGGGGCGCTGGTCATGCCGGACGGCGGCTACCAGGCGAGTTCAGATGCGATGCTCACGGCGCAGACCGCGCTCGAACGCGCCGCGGAGAAAACCACCACCCAGGCGGCGAAGGTGGCGCCCACTCCGCTGGCCCAGCAGTCCTTCGGCCGCGTCCACGGCCAGTACTTCAACGACTACAAGACCGGGATCGACAGCATCGGCGCGGCGATGAAGGGGTACGCGGGCCAGCTGACCCAGCTCGGCGGCGGCGTCGGCACGGCCGCGACCAAGTACACGACCTCCGACGAGCAGCAGGCGGCGACCGCGAAGAAGGCGGGGGCGAACTGATGGCACAGCCCACCAAGGCCGAGATCCAGGCCATGCTCGACGACCCGTACGTCACCGCGGGCACGAAGGACTCCCTCCTCACCGCGATGTTGTTCGGGAACCCGGAACAGGCCTACGCCAAGGCCAAGGCCGAGCACGACTCCAACGCGCAGGCCGACAAGGCGCAGAACGACGCCGCCAAGAAGGCGGAGCAGGACCTGCAGGCCCAGACGCCGCCCGGGGTCGGCGGCGTCGGCGTCACGAAGTCCGACGAGGTGCTCGACCTCGGCAACCCCGCGCTCGACTTCTTCTCGCAGTGGTCGGGCGAGGTCTGGAACAAGATGCCGGACTGCCCGGGCGCCATCGACTCCAAGAAGGACGTCTGGGACAAGTTCCACGAGAACCGGGAGATCGACTTCCAGAAGTTCCTCGACGAGGTCGAGGACATGACCAAGTCGCACGGGGTCGTCGACCAGACCCGCACCGACGCCACGAACTCGCTGAACACGCTGTTCCACGACTGGAAGGGCGACGGCGCCAAGGCGGCCAAGGTCAAGTACGAGCAGCGCATCCAGCCTGACGCGCAGGAGCTGCTGACGCAGATGGAGGGTGTCGGGAAGCTCGTGCCCGAGACCATGACGCACATCTACACCTCGTTGAAGACGAAGGTCGACGAGGTGCTGAAGCTGCGTTCGGACAAGGTCGCCACCGCGCCGCTGTACATCGCGAAGCAGGTCGTCGAGGTCGCGAACGGCAAGGTCGACTCGAAGGACAAGCTGCTCGACATCGCGCACTGGCTGGACTCGGTGTGCCCGGGCAACAACCTCGAGCAGCGGCTGCGCGACGACAGCAAGGACCTGAACGACGACAACAAGGAATACGCGATCGGCGCGGCGAAGCAGTGGCTCAAGGGCAGCTTCGCGGCCGATTTCGGAAAGCGTTACGACGCTTTCAAGGCGCTGTGCAAGAACACCACCGACACGATCAACCAGCACTTCCACACGCTGACGCGGTTCATGGCGGACTACACGAACCCGTTCCCCGACCCGGCTTCCGCGCCGAAGCCCAGTGAGGGCAACGGAAACGGCACCGGGACCGGTACCGGCACGGGCACCGGAACCGGGACGGGCACCGGCGGCGGGAGCGGCACGGGCGGCGGCAGCGGGACCGGTGGCGGCGGCGCGACGACGCCGTCGGCGTCCCCGCCGCCGACGGCCGAGCCGGAGCACAAGCCCGGCGACGGCACGAACCCCGTCACCGGCAAGCCGCTGGAGGTCAACCCGGACACCGGGCAGCCCTACCCGATCGACCCCAAGACCGGCGAGACGATCAAGGACGTCGACCACGACAGCGTCACGGTCCAGAAGGGCGACAACAAGATCTCGATGACCGAGCCCGACCAGGACGGCAAGATGGACGTCAAGGTCGACGACGGCAAGGGGCATCCGAAGGACTACAAGCTCGACTTCGACACTCCGAAGGACGGCGAGGCGAAGGACGGCGCCGCCGGGGCCGACGGCAAGGACGGCAAGACCGGCGACTTCGGCCCGCAGGGCACGAAGGACGGCAAGCCGGGGCCGGACGGCGCGTACCACCCGGGCCCGGACGGCAAGATCCACATCCAGGACGGCAACCTCAAGATCACCGCCGAGCAGCCGGACGGCCCGGACGGGCCCACCGTGGTGACGGTCGACGACGGCAAGGGCGAGCCGACCACCTACACCCTGGACGACGAGAAGAGCGGCGACGCCAAGGCCGACGGGGCCGACAAGGCCGACGGCCAGGACAAGGGCGCCGGCGGCGACAAGGGCGGCGACAAGGCGACCGGCCCGGACGGCAAGCCGGAGAAGGTCACCACGCTGCCGGCGTCCGCCGACGGCCAGCCGGTCCCGACGACCCCCGCCGTGGCCGGTGGGTTCAGCGCCCCCGGTGGCGTGGACGCCGGCGCCGTGACCGTCGACGCGAGCGCGGGTGGCGACGGCGGCGGCGCGGTCGGCGGTGGCGGATCGGCCGGAGGCGGTGCCGACGTCGGTGTCGGCGCCACAGCCGACGCGACCACCACGGCCGGGTTCGGGAACGCGATCACCGGTGACGGCACCGCGCTCGAAGCGGGCGCCACCACCGGGGCCACCACGCCGGTGGCTTCGGCCGACGTCGGGCTCGGCGTGGCACCCACCGGGATGGACCACGCGATGGCGTCGGCGCCCATGGGCGGCGCCTCGTCGTCCGGCTCGATGCCCGGCATGGGCATGATGGGCGGCATGATGGGCGGGTCGCCCGGCGGCGGCGGTGGGGGCGACCAGCAGCGCGGCCCGAGCCAGTACCGCGTCGAAGGCGCGGTCTTCGAGACCAGCGGGTCCGGCGGGCGGATCAGCGGGTCGCTGGACGACGACGGCGACCGTTCGATCAGCTACGAGCGATGAGGGGGTAGGCACCGATGAGCGCTGCGGACAGGTTGGCGGCCGCGATGAACGCGCTGGCCACGGCCACCCGGGAACAGCAGGAACAGCGCGGGCTGCGCGAGCGGCACGTCGAAGAGGGCAAGGCCGCGGCGCTGGAGACGATGAAGCGCGACGCGGCGGTGCACGCGCGCTACATCGAGCGCATGCAGGAGCTGAACAAGCGGCACCAGCAGTCCGGCGGCTGGCTGACCGAGAAGGCGCTGGCCGACCGCGACCACACGATGTCGTTCGGTCCCGAAGACGAGGAAGCGGTGGCCCCGGACGACGAGTTCGCGCGTTATTCGCGGCCGGAACAGCGGCACGAGGCCGTCGCGCCGCCTCCGCCGCCGATCGCGCCGTCCGTGCCCGGTGTGCCGGACCCGGCGCCCGCGGCGCACGCCGCACCGGTGCCCACGCCGGAGCCGCCGCCCGCGCAGCCCGCACCGGCTCGCCGTCCCCGGCACGCCCGCACTGAATCCTTCGACGACGACGACTTCTCGAACAACTCCTGGCTGGTCGACTGACGGCAGCGTCAGTGGGCGGGCTCTTCTTCGCGCTCGATGGGCGCGTGCTTGACGTCCGCGTCGAGGAGGGGCCGGTACTTGTCGGTGCCGGTCAGGTGCGTCAGGAAGAACGCCGTGAACAGCGCGCGGGTGAGTTTCTGGGTCCCGCGGTGCGGCTTGCCGTGCATGATCACCTGGGACCAGTGCCTGCCCTCGGTGACGCCCAGGTGGGACGCCTTGCCGAGGAAACGCAGCTGGACGTCGTCGCCGCCCCAGGCGCCGGCGATCGCTTCGGCGTGCGCGACGGCCGGGGCGACCAGGTCGCCCTCCGCGGCGAGGTGCAGGCCGGGGACCGTGATGTCCTTCGCGGCCTCAGAGGCAGGCGGCAGCGTCTGCGCGGCGGTGATGGTGGCGACGGCCTTGATCCGCGGTTTCTCGGACCGCGCGTCCTGCGCGGCGGCGAGGACCGCGGAGCCGCCGCCGGAGGAATGCCCGGCGAGGCCGAGCTTGGCGGGGTCGACGCTGATGCCGTCCGGGCCGAGCCGGACCGTCGTGACGACGTCGAGGGTGGTCAGCAGGTCGGCGGCGAGCAGCCGGTGTGAAGGCAGCGGCCCGCGCTGCGTCGCCGGCGCCGCGGCGACGATGCCCCAGCTGGCCAGGTGGTGCAGCAGCTGCCGGTAGCGATCGGGCGGCTGCAGCCAGCCGTGCCCGAAGGCGACGGCGGGCAGGCCGAGGCCGGCGCGCGGCGTGAACACCACACCGGGCAGCCCGACCAGGGCGAGGTTGCCCCGCAGGACCTCGTGGGGACCCGGGTGCGTCAACTCCGCGAGCAGCTGCTTGGGCTTGCTGGCCATGGCGGGAACCCTACTGTGCCCGTCCTGCCGTGGCTCGCCGCCGCCCCGCCGCAGGTCTCAAACGCCCCAATGTGGCGTTGGGTGCGTCCAACGCACCGAACGCCACATTGGGTGCGTCCAACGCAACCAACGCCACATTGGGGCGCTCGGCGCGCGGCACTCGTGTGGGTGACCCCGCATTGGTCCGGACCACGGCGGTGCGCGTCTATGCAGGTCAAGGGGCGTTTGCGGACCCCGTCGGCCCGCTGAATATCCCTCGTTAGGCTGGTGCGCGTGTGTGGAATCGTGGGATATGTCGGGCACCGCCCGGCTCTGGACGTCGTCCTCGGTGGGCTCCGGCGCATGGAGTACCGCGGTTACGACTCGGCCGGTGTCGCGGTCCTCGACGGTGCCGGCGCGCTGACCGTCGAGCGCAAGGCGGGCCGGCTGGCCAACCTCGAAGCCCGGCTCGACGAGGTCGGCCGGGGCCACTTCGGCGGCACCGCCGGCATGGGGCACACCCGCTGGGCCACCCACGGCGCGCCCGTCGACCGCAACTCGCACCCGCACCGGGACGCCTCGCAGCGCGTCGCCGTCGTGCACAACGGCATCATCGAAAACTTCGCCGCCCTCCGCGCCGAGCTGGAAGCCGACGGCGTGGAGATGGCCAGCGACACCGACACCGAGACCGCCGCCCACCTGGTGGCCCGCGCGTACACCGAAGGCGACACCAAGGGCGACCTCACGGCCAGCGTCGCCGCCGTCTGCCGCCGCCTCGAAGGCGCGTTCACCCTGGTCGTGACGCACGCCGACCACCCCGACACGATCGTGGCCGCGCGCCGGTCGTCGCCGCTGGTCGTCGGGGTCGGCGAGGGCGAGCACTTCGTCGCCTCGGACGTCGCCGCGTTCATCGAGCACACCCGCGAAGCCGTCGAACTCGGCCAGGACCAGCTCGTCGTCATCACCCGCGAGGGCTACGAAGTCCTGGACTTCCACGGCGACGCCGCCCAGGCGAAGCCGTTCACCGTCGACTGGGACCTCTCCGCCGCCGAAAAGGGCGGCCACGAGTACTTCATGCTCAAGGAGATCGAGGAGCAGCCCGAGGCGCTGGCCAACACGCTGCGCGGGCACTTCGAGTCCGGCCGGATCATCCTCGACGAGCAGCGCATCTCCGACCAGGACCTCCGCGACGTCGACAAGGTCTTCGTCGTCGCCTGCGGCTCGGCCTACCACTCCGGCCTGGTCGCCAAGTACGCCATCGAGCACTGGACGCGGCTGCCGGTCGAGGTCGAGCTGGCGTCGGAGTTCCGCTACCGCGACCCGGTCCTCGACCGCGACACGCTGGTCGTCGCGGTGTCGCAGTCCGGCGAGACGGCGGACACGCTCGAAGCCGTCCGGCACGCGCGCGAGCAGAAGGCACGCGTCCTCGCCGTCTGCAACACCAACGGCGCCCAGATCCCACGCGAGTCCGACGCCGTCCTCTACACCCACGCCGGGCCCGAGATCGGCGTCGCCTCGACCAAGGCGTTCCTCGCCCAGATCGCGGCCAACTACCTGGTCGGCCTGGCGCTTGCTCAGGCTCGCGGCACGAAGTACCCGGACGAGGTCGCGCGCGAGTACGCCGAGCTGGAGGCCATGCCCGCGGCCGTCCAAAAGGTACTGTCCACTGTGGAGCAGGTGCGGGACCTCGGCCGCCGGATCGCCGACTCGAAGGCGATCCTGTTCCTCGGCCGCCACGTCGGCTTCCCGGTCGCCCTCGAAGGCGCGCTGAAGCTCAAGGAACTCGCGTACATGCACGCCGAGGGCTTCGCCGCCGGCGAGCTCAAGCACGGCCCGATCGCGCTGATCGAAGAAGGCCTGCCGGTCGTCGTCGTGATGCCGTCGCCCAAGGGCCGCGCGGTGCTGCACTCGAAGCTCGTGTCGAACATCAGCGAGATCCAGGCCCGCGGCGCCCGCACGATCGTCATCGCCGAAGAGGGCGACGAGACCGTCCGGCCGTTCGCCGACGAGCTGATCGAGGTCCCGGCGGTGCCGACGCTGCTGCAGCCGCTGGTGTCCACCGTGCCGCTGCAGGTGCTGGCCGCGGAGATCGCCCGCGCCCGCGGGTACGACGTCGACAAGCCGCGTAACCTGGCGAAGTCCGTCACCGTCGAGTAAGCCGGGGGTCGCCGCCGTGCAGGGAATCTGGACCACGGAACGGATTCGCGAAGCGGAGGGGCGGCTGTTCGCCGTCACGCCCGAGGGCGAGCTGATGCGGCGGGCGTCGTTCGGGCTCTCGGTGCAGCTCGCGGACTTCCTCGAGGACCACACCGGCGGCGTGTCCGGCCGCCGGGTCGTCCTCCTGGTCGGCTCCGGCGACAACGGCGGTGACGCGCTGTGGGCGGGTGCCTTCCTGCGCCGCCGCGGGGTGGCCGTGACGGCGATCCTGCTCAAGCCCGAGAAGGCGCACCCCGCGGGTCTCAAGGCGCTGAAGCGAGCCGGGGGCCGCGCGGTGTCCGCCGAGGACGGTCCACAGTGGATCGCCCGGGCCGACGTGGTGGTCGACGGGATCGTCGGCATCTCGGCCAGCGGCTCGCTGCGGCCGGACGCCGCGCGGCTCGTCGACCTGGTCGAGGCGCCGATCGTGGCGGTCGACCTGCCCAGCGGCGTCGACCCGGACACCGGCGCGGTCGACGGGCCCGCCGTCAGAGCGACCCGCACAGTCACGTTCGGCGGCCTCAAGCCGGTGCACGTGCTGGCGCCGTCGTGGTGCGGCGAGGTCGTGCTGGTCGACATCGGGCTGCGGCCGGAACTGGGGGAGCCGCAGCTGCGGCGCCTCGACATCGTGGACGTCGCGGCGGCCTGGCCGGTGCCCGGCCCGGAAGACGACAAGTACAGCCAGGGCGTGGTGGGCATCGCGGCGGGTTCGGCGACCTACCCGGGCGCGGCGGTGCTGGCCGCGGGCTCGGCCGTCCGGGCGACCTCGGGTCTCGTGCGGTACGCGGGCCACGCGGCGGACATCGTCCGCGCGCAGTGGCCTGAGGTCATCGCGACCGGCACGGTGGCCGACGCGGGCCGGGTCCAGGCGTGGGTGGTCGGTCCGGGCATCGGCACCGGCTCCGACGGCCGGGATGTGCTGCGGTACGTCCTGGGCCAGGGCGTCCCGGTCTGCGCGGACGCCGACGCGACGACGATCATCGCGAAGTCCCCGGACGTCCTCGACGCGCGCGACCCGGACACGCCGCTGGTCCTGACGCCCCACGCGGGCGAGTACGAGCGGTTGATGGGCCGCAAGCCGGGCCCGGACCGGGTGACGGCGGCGCGCGAAGCGGCGAAGAAGTACAACGCGGTCGTGCTGCTGAAGGGCCACTGCACGGTGATCGCGGCCCCGGACGGCCGGATCGCGGTGAACCGTCCCCGAGGAGCCTGGCTGGCCACGGCCGGTTCGGGTGACGTGCTGTCGGGCCTGGTGGGCGCCCTCCTGGCGGCCGGTTCGGACCCCTGGCTGGCCGCCGCCGCGGCGGCCGATGTGCACTCGCTGGCCGGAGCGATCGCGGCCCAGAACGCCCCGACCTCGGCATCCGGCCTGGTCCACGCCATCCCGGAGGCCATCCGCGCGATCCGCTCGCTAACGTCCTGAGAAGACTTATCGAGTTCTCTGTTAACTTCGCGGGATAAATCTGGTAAGAAGTCCGTGTGAGCGGCGGCACAGCAGCATCCGGAGACCGGAAGACCCGGCCGTCCGATGCTGTCGTCGAGCAGCGGCGGCAGGACATCCTCGACCACGTCATCGAGCACGGTGAAGCCCGCATCGACGACCTGACGTCGAGGTTCAAGGTCAGCCTGATGACCATGCACCGCGACCTCGACGACCTGGCCGAACGCCGTCTCCTCCGCAAGCTCCGCGGCAAGGTCGAGGCCTACCCGGCCCTCACGATCGAGACCGCCGCCCGCTTCCGCGACACCCTCCACCACGGCGAGAAGG
Source organism: Amycolatopsis vastitatis (assembly GCF_002234595.1). Lineage (GTDB taxonomy): Bacteria > Actinomycetota > Actinomycetes > Mycobacteriales > Pseudonocardiaceae > Amycolatopsis > Amycolatopsis vastitatis. The sequence continues at coordinate 298,382 of NZ_NMUL01000016.1, read as the reverse complement.
AAGCCCTCGGCGAAGCCGCCGCGAAGCACGCCCAGCCGGGCCAGACCGTCTTCGTCGACGACTCCACGACCCTCCTCCCGCTGGTCAGGCGCCTGGCCGAGATCGACGCCCTCACCGTCGTCACCAACTCGCTGCACGCCGCCCGCCTGCTCGGGTCCCAGGTCGACGTCGTCCTCGCCGGCGGCCGCTACAGCCACGAGTACGACTCGTGCGCCGGGCCCGAGGTGCTGAACCTCCTCGACTCGATCCGCGCCGACGTCTCGTTCGTCTCGGTCACCGCGGTCGCCGTCGGGCGGCTCTTCCACCCCGACCGCGACTACGCCGAGCTCAAGAAGGCCGCGCTGCGGATCGCGAACCACAACGTCCTCGTCGTCGACCATTCGAAGTTCGGCCGCACCGCCACCTACGCGCACGGCGACGTCGGCGACTACGACCTGCTGATCACGGGCCAGGCCACGCCCACCGAGGAGATCGAGGCCGCGCTGAACGCGGGGACCGCGATCGAGATCGTCGAACACGTCGCAGAGGGGCAGCCCTATGACAGCTGAACTGGTCGCCGGCATCGACTCGTCCACGCAGTCGACCAAGGTCGTCGTGTGCGACGCCGAAACCGGCGAGATCGTCCGCACCGGCCGCGCGCCGCACCCCGACGGCACCGAGGTGCACCCCGACGCCTGGTGGGAGGCGTTCGGCGAGGCGACGAAGGGCCTGCTCGACGACGTCAAGGCCATCGGCGTCGGCGGCCAGCAGCACGGCATGGTCACGCTGGATGAGAACAACGACGTGGTCCGGCCGGCGCTGCTCTGGAACGACACGCGCTCGGCCCAGGCTGCCCTCGACCTCGTCGACGAGCTGGGCGGCCCGTCGGTCTGGGCGAAGTCCGTCGGCTCGGTGCCGGTCGCCAGCTTCACCGTGACGAAGCTGCGCTGGCTGGCCGAGAACGAGCCGCGGCTCGCCGACCGTGTCGCGCGCGTGCTGCTGCCGCACGACTGGCTGACCTGGAAGCTCACCGGCGGCGACCCGGTCACCGACCGCGGCGACGCGTCCGGCACCGGCTACTTCTCGCCGTCCGACAACGCCTACCGCCTCGACGTCCTGAGCCACGCTTTCGGCGGCCGGACGCCGGAGCTGCCGACCGTGCTCGGCCCGGCCGACGCCGCCGGCCACACCCCGGACGGCGTGCTCGTCTCGGCGGGCACGGGCGACAACATGGCCGCCGCGCTCGGGCTCGAACTGCGGCCTGGTGACGTCGTCGTGTCGCTCGGCACCAGCGGCACCGTGTTCGGCGTCGCCGAGACCGGCGCGGCCGACGCGTCCGGCGAGGTCGCCGGGTTCGCCGACGCCACAGGCCGCTTCCTCCCGCTCGCCTGCACCCTCAACGCCGCCCGCGTCCTCACCGCGACGGCCGCGATGCTCGGGGCGACGCTGAGCGAGTTCGACCGGCTGGCCCTGACCGCCGAGCCCGGCGCGGGCGGCCTGACCTTCCTGCCGTACCTGGACGGCGAGCGCACGCCGAACCTGCCCGGCGCGACCGGCTCCCTCGCCGGTCTGACCAGGGAGAACATGACGCCGGCGAACCTGGCGCGCAGCGCAGTCGAAGGCATGCTCTGCGGCCTCGCCGCCGGCCTCGACGCGGTGCGCGCGCACGGCCTCGACGTCCAGCGCGTGCTGCTGATCGGCGGGGGCGCGCAGTCGCGGGCCGTCTGCGCGGTCGCGCCGCTGGTGTTCGGCGTGCCCGTGCAGCTGCCCGAAGTCGCCGAGTACGTCGCGCTCGGCGCGGCGCGGCAGGCGGCGTGGGCACTGGCTTCCAGTGCGGAACCCCCGTCCTGGCAGGAGAACCAGAAGCTTCGGCTCGAGCTGGACGAGCCGACCGAGGCGCAGCGCGCCGAGGGCCACCGGATCCAGCAGCGCCACCTCGAAGCCCGCGAAGCGGCTTACGGGGTCCGGCGGAATCTCGGAGAGGACTGACCGATGGCTTCCATCACCTACGACAAGGCGACCCGGCGCTACCCGGGTTCGGAGCGTCCCGCGGTCGACGCGCTGGACCTGGAGATCGCCGACGGCGAGTTCCTCGTGCTGGTCGGCCCGTCCGGCTGCGGCAAGTCGACCAGCCTGCGCATGCTCGCCGGCCTCGAGGACATCGACGACGGCGCCGTCTGGATCGGCGACCGCGACGTCACCCAGCTGCCGCCGCGCTCGCGCGACATCGCGATGGTGTTCCAGAACTACGCGCTGTACCCGCACATGACGGTCGCGCAGAACATGGGCTTCGCGCTGAAGATCGCCGGCCGCCCCGCGTCCGAGATCAAGCAGAAGGTCCTGGAGGCGGCGAAGCTGCTCGACATCGTGGACTACCTCGACCGCAAGCCGAAGGCGCTCTCCGGTGGTCAGCGCCAGCGCGTCGCGATGGGCCGCGCGATCGTCCGCGAGCCGCAGGTCTTCCTCATGGACGAGCCGCTGTCGAACCTCGACGCCAAGCTGCGCGTGTCGACGCGTACGCAGATCGCCGCGCTGCAGCGCCGCCTCGGCGTCACGACGGTGTACGTCACGCACGACCAGGTCGAGGCCATGACGATGGGTGACCGCGTCGCCGTGCTGTCGGACGGCCTGCTGCAGCAGTGCGACACCCCGCGCGCCCTGTACGACCGGCCCGCAAACGCTTTCGTCGCCGGGTTCATCGGCTCGCCCGCGATGAACCTCGCCACCGCGAAGCTGACCCAGGACGGCGCGGAGGTAGGTGGCGCGCGCGTGCCGCTGACCCGCGAGACGATCGCCGCGGCCGACGGCGACACGGTGACCCTGGGCTTCCGCCCCGAGGCCCTCGAGGTCGTGACGAACGAGGACGGCGCCCTGCCGATCAAGGTGGACCTGGTCGAGGAGCTCGGCTCGGACGCCTTCGTCTACGGCAAGCTCGCCCAGACCGACGCCGACGACACGCGGCCCAACGTCGTCGTCCGGGTCGACCCGCGCATGCCGCCGGCGATGGGCGACACGCTCCACCTGCGGATCCGCCCCGACGAACTGCACGTGTTCTCCGCCACGTCCGGGACGCGCCTGCCCTGACCTCGGGTCATGGGAAACTGGAGGGCGCCATGTCCTCCAGTTTCCTTCGCGCCCAGGTTGACATCGACCTCGACGCGATCCGCCACAACCTCACCTTGCTGGGCGCCCGCGCGCCCGGCGCCGAGGTGATGGCCGTGGTGAAGGCCGACGCCTACGGCCACGGCGCGCTGCCGGTGGCGCGCGCCGCGGTCGAGGCCGGGGCGAGCTGGCTGGGCACCTGTTCACTCGGCGAGGCCCTCGCGCTGCGCGAGGCCGGGATCACGACCCGGCTGTTCAGCTGGCTGGACACTCCGGAGGTCGACTTCGCGCCGGGCATCGAAGCCGGCATCGACCTCGGGGTCAGCTCGCCGGGTGAGCTACGCCGCATCGCGGACGCCACCGGACCGGGTACCCGGGCGCGTGTGCACCTCAAAATCGACACCGGGCTCTCGCGCAACGGCTGCCCGCCCGCCGAATGGGCCGGGCTGGTCAAAGCGGCGGCCGCCGAACCGCGGGTCGAAGTCGTCGCGGTCTGGTCCCACCTCGCGTGCGCGGACGAGCCGGGGCACCCGTCGATCGACCTGCAGGCCAAGCGCTTCGCCGACGCCTACGACGTCGCCCGCGCCGCCGGGCTCGACCCGATCCGGCACCTGGCGAACTCCGCGGCCCTGCTCACCCGGCCGGACCTGCACTTCGACGTCGTCCGGCCCGGCATCGCGATGTACGGGCTCAACCCCGTGCCGAAGCCCGAAGACCTCCGCCCGGCCATGACCTTCCGGTCGGCCGTCGCGCTGGTCAAGCGGGTCCCGGCCGGCGAATCGGTGTCCTACGGGCACACCTGGACCGCGTCCCGCGACACCACTCTCGCGCTCGTCCCGGCCGGGTACGCCGACGGCGTGCCACGAGCGCTGTCCGGACGCATGGACGTCTTCCTCGGCGGGCGGCGGCGGCCGGTCGCCGGGCGGGTCTGCATGGACCAGCTGGTGGTCGACTGCGGCGACGACGCACCGGCCGTCGGCGACGAGGTCGTCCTGTTCGGCGCCGGGACGCACGGCGAGCCGACGGCCCGGGAATGGGCCGACAAGCTGGGCACCATCGACTACGAGATCGTGACGTCGATGTACCGCCCGCGGGTCCGGCGCCGGTATCTGGGGGAACGCTCGTGACACCTTCACCTCGACTGCTGGCCATCGCCGGCGGGGTCGGGGCCCTGGCCACCGGGACCGCCGCCGCCATCGCCGTCGCCGCGCAGCAGCGGCGGCACAGTGAGGATCCGTACGTGGACGAGCCGCTGGGGGAACTGAAGCCGGACCGGACTTCGACGGTCGCGGCCGAGGACGGCACACCGCTCTCGGTCGAGGAGATCGATCCGGAGGACGGCGGGAAACCCGAACTGACCGTCGTGGGGGTACACGGCTTCGCGCTTTCGCGGCGCTGCTGGCATTTCCAGCGTCGCGACCTCGCGTCGCTTCGCCTGCCTCGCGTGCGTCAGGTGTACTACGACCACCGCGGCCACGGGCTGTCCGGCGCGGCATCCGCCGAGACGTCGACCATCGAACAGCTGGCGCGGGACCTCGACTGCGTGCTGCGGTCCGTGGTGCCGGAAGGGCCCGTCGTGCTGATGGGGCACTCGATGGGCGGCATGGTGATCATGGAGCTGGCCGCCGAGTTCCCGGAAATCTTCGAAGACCGCGTGTGCGCAGTCGCCTTCATCGCGACGGCCGCGGGCGAAGTCGGCGCACGCGGGTTGCCGCGTTCACTGCTCTCGAAGTACAACCCGCTGACGCGCGCCGCCGGCGGCCTCGCCGGCTGGCAGCCGGGACTGGTGGAGTTCGTCCGCGCGGCGGGCGGGCAGCTGACGCGCCAAGCCGTGCGCCGGCTGGCATTCGGCAGCCGTGACGTCGCGCCGCGGCTCGTCGACTTCATGCTCGAGATGCTGGAAGTGACTCCGGTGCGCGGGCTCGTCAACTTCGTCGACACGCTCGGCAGCCACAACCGCTACGCCGCGCTGGCCGGGCTGAAGCACGCGGAAGTGCTGGTCATCGGTGGCGATTCGGACCGGTTCACGCCGATCGCGCACGCCGAGCGGATCGCGGCCGAGCTGCCCGACGCGGAGCTGGTGCGCGTCCGCGGCGCCGGCCACATGGTCCAGCTCGAGCAGCCCGAGCTGGTGAACAGTCATCTGATCGATCTCCTGCAACGCTGTTCCGGTGTGGACGGCGTGACCTCGTCCCGGCGAACCTGGTGGTGGCAGCGTTGAGTTTCGTGTTCCCGACCCCCGACGACACGATGGACTTCGGGCGCGCGCTCGGCCGCGCGCTGCGCGCGGGCGACCTGGTGCTCCTGGCCGGCCCGCTCGGCGCGGGCAAGACGACGCTGACGCGCGGCATCGCCGACGGCCTCGGCGTCGGCGGCCGCGTCAGCTCGCCGACGTTCGTCCTGGCCCGCGTCCACCCGGCGGGGCCGGCGGGTGTCCCGCTGGTGCACGTGGACGCGTACCGCCTCGGCGGCGATCTGTCCCAATTGGACGATCTCGACCTCGACACGGACCTGGAGCGCTCGGCGATCGTGGTCGAGTGGGGCGAGGGTTCGGCGGAGCGCCTGTCGGACGACTACCTCGTGGTGCGGCTGGACCGCCGCGAGGACGACGTCCGCGAGATGACTCTCGAACCGCACGGCACCTGGGCCGACCGGACCCCGGACCTCGTCGAGATGTCGTGAGTGGGAAACAGTGTTCTAACCCTGTTTCTCACTCACGACCGCCCGCGCCACCCCCAGGTCCACCAGGTCCTGGGGCCGCAGGTGCAGCTGGTCGGCGATAGCGGGGACCTCCGAAGCCGGGCGCTTCAGGATCGCCGCCGCGGCTTCCGGGGACGTCACCGAGAAGTACGCGTCCGGCGCGACCCACGTCGACTCCGCCGCGGCGAACGCCAACGCGCCGCCTGAACCGCCTTCGCCGATCACCAGCGTCGTCACCGGGACCGAAGCCGTCGCGACCGCCTCGAACATCTCCGCGATCGCCCCGCCCGCGCCCGCCTGCTCGGCGGCCGCGTCGTTCGCCGCGCCCGGGGTGTCGACCAGCGTCAGCACCGGGATCCCCAGCCGTGACGCCAGCTTGACCAGCCGCGCGGCCGTGCGGAATCCCGACGGCAGCGTCGGTGTGCCGCACTGTGCCGCGTAGGCGATCGTCCGCCCGTCACGCCAGCCGAAGCCGCACGCGACCCCGGGATCGAGCCCGCCGACGCGGTCGCCGCTGATGTCCTCCCGCCAGTCGAAGTACGCGTCGAGGTACTCCGCCGCCCGGGCCCGCGACGGTGACCGCGCCGCCTGGACCGCCTCCCAGCCCGTCGAAGGCGGCGAAACGGGTCGTAGCGCGGAAGGCGGCGGAGCGGCGGCCGACGAATGCGCCGTCAGCAGCCGCAGCCACCGTTCCAGTGCCGGGCCGAGTTCGCCGGGAGAGACGATCGCGTCGACCTGACCCCACTCGAGCTTCGCTTCCGCGGTGTAGGCCTCCGGCGCTTCCGGCGGCCGCACGCGTGACCCGGCGAACCCGACCTGCGCCTCCGGCAGCGCCAGGATGACGTCGGCGCCCGCGCCCAGCGTCGCCCAGCCGCCGCCGGTCGTCGGGTCGCGCAGCACCGAGATCCGGGGGACGCCCGACGCCCGCGTCAGCGCCGACGCCCGCGCCACCCGCTGCAGCTGCATCAGGGCACGCATGCCCTGCTGCATGCGGCTGCCGCCGGTCGAGATCAGCGACACCACCGGCAGCCGCGCGTCGCGGGCGTGGGCGAACGCCGCTTCGATCCGGTCGCCGGTGCGCTGCCCGAACGACCCGCCGAGGAACCCGAACTCGAAGGCGATCAGCACGGCTTCGACGTCGCCGATCTTCGCCGTCCCGCAGACGACCGACTCCTTCTCGCCGGTGCGCTGTTCCGCCGCGGCACGGGCGGAGCGGTAGCCCGGCCAGCGGATCGGGCCGTCGGCCGGTTCTTCGCGCAACGGCGTGGGGAACTCCGCGAAGCCGTTCGAAATCGCGGCGAGGACCTCGCGGGCCGGCTGCCTAGGCACCGAGCGCCCGCTTCATGACCTTGCCCATGTCGTTGCGCGGCAACGCGTCCAGGTACCGGACGACCCGCGGGCGCTTGTGCGGCGCGAGGAGCTTCGCGACGTGGTCGGCGAGCTCCTCGGCGGCCGGTGGCTCGCCGGACGGCACGATCCACGCCACGATCCGCTCGCCGAGGTCGTCGTCCGGCTCGCCGGTGACGGCCGCCTCGGCGACGCCCGGGTGTTCGAGCAGCGCGTTCTCGATCTCGCCCGCGCCGATCTTGTAGCCGCCGCTCTTGATCAGGTCGGTCGCCTTGCGCCCGACGATCCGGATGTACCCGTCGGCGTCGCGCGTCGCCATGTCGCCGGTGCGGAACCAGCCGCCGTCGAACGCGGCCGCGGTCGCGTCCGGGCGGTTGAGGTACTCGGTGAACAGGTTGGGGCCGCGCACCTGGATTTCGCCGACCGCGTCGACGTCGTCGATCACTTCACCGGCGTCGCCGACGAGCCGGAGTTCCACCCCGCGCAGCGGCACGCCGACCGTGCCGGGCTTGCGCTCGCCGTCGGCGCGGACGCTCGTGTTCATCAGCGTCTCGGTCATGCCGTAGCGCTCGACGACCTGCTGACCGGTCGCCTCGGTGATCCGCTGGTGGTCGCGCACCGGCAGTGCCGCGGACCCGGAGACCAGCAGGCGGGCGCCCCGCAGCGCGCCGGCGAGTTCGGGGTTTTCGCCGACTTCGCCGGCGATGCGGTGGTACATCGTCGGCACGCCGAACAGCATCGTGGCGCCGTTCGCCAGCTCCCGCGCGACGCCGTCGGTCGAGAACCGGCCGAGGTGACGCACCGAGCCGCCACGGCGCAGCGGGCCGAGGATACCGAGGATCAGCCCGTGCACGTGGAACAGCGGCAGCGCGTGCACCAGGACGTCGCCGCCGGTCCAGCCCCACGCGTCCTCGAGGGCGTCCAGAGTGGTCGCGAGCGCGCGGCGGGGAAGGACCACGCCCTTCGGCGGCCCGGTGGTGCCCGAGGTGTAGACGATCAGCGCGGGCGTCTCGGGGTCCGGCTCTTCCCACGTCCCGGCGTCGCCGCCGGTCAGCGGGATGTCACGGCGGGGGAGCGCGGCCAGGCCCTCGGGCAGCTCGGCGCCCGGCTCGGCCAGGACGAGGGCCGGTTCGCAGTCGGACAGGATGTGCGCGAGCTCGCGTTCGCCGATCTTCGGGTTGAGCGGCACGGCCGCGACCCCGGCGAGCAGGGCGGCGACGACCGCGACGCTCGTGTGCACGGTCGGGGTCGCCCACACCGCGACGCGGTCACGCGGCAGCTCGCGGGCGAGACCACCGGCGACCGCGGCCAGCTCGGCATAGGTCAGCGTGTGGTCGCCGAAGCGCAGGGCTTCTTTGGCGGCGCCGTCGCCGAGCTTGGGGAACAAGGGGTCGGGCACCGCGGGGACCTCCCAGTGTCGGACTCGAGCAGCACGTTACCGCGCGGATCGATCCCCTGCAGCAAGCAGCCGTAGGCGCTGGTCGTAGGCTGGGACACCGTGTTGGTACTGGCGATCGATACTTCGACCCCGGCGGTGACCGCGGGTGTCGTCGCGCTGGACGGCGACCGGGTCGAGACACGCGGTGAGCGCGTCACGGTCGACGCCCGCGCCCACGGTGAGCTGATCACCCCGCACGCGCTGGCCGCCGCCGAAGCCGCCGGAGTGTCCCTGAAGGACCTCGACGCGATCGTCGCCGGTGTCGGTCCCGGGCCCTTCACCGGCCTGCGCGCCGGGATGGCCACCGCCGCCGCGCTCGGGCACGCCCTCGGCCTCCCGGTGTACCCGGTCTGCAGCCTCGACGCACTGGCCGCCGATGTCACCTCCGCTGACGTCACGGCCGAGGACAGCGCTTTCCTCGTCATGACCGACGCGCGCCGCCGCGAGGTCTACTGGGCCGCCTACGACGCCGATGGGCAGCGCACCGACGGCCCGCACGTCCAGCGCCCCGCCGACGTCGAGACCGACGTGAAGGTGGCGGCCGGGGACGGTGCCCTCCTCTACGGCGCCGTGCTCGACGTCCAGCCGATCGAGCCGCGCTTCCCCTCGCCCGCCGGGCTGGTGAAGGCCGCTCGGAGCGCCTTGCTCGCGAAGGAACCGCCCGCGCCGCTGACGCCGTTGTACCTGCGCCGTCCCGACGCCACCGAGCCCGCGGCGCCGAAACGGGTGACCGCCCCGTGAGACTCGAGCCGCTGCGCCGCAGGGACATCGCCCGGTGCGTGGAGATCGAGCAGATCCTCTTCCCGGGCGACGACCCGTGGAGCTCCCGCGCCTTCCACTCCGAGCTGGACGCGGGCAACTTCTACCTCGCCGCGCGCCCGGACGAGGGTGACGAGCTCCTCGGCTACGCCGGGCTGGCCGTCGTCGGGCGCCGCCGCGGCGAGTACGAGGCGACCGTGCACACCATCGGCGTCGCGCCCGAGTACCAGGGCCAGGGCATCGGCAAGGCGCTGCTGCGGGCGCTGCTCGAGCGGGCCGACGAGTTCGAGGCACCGGTGTTCCTCGAGGTCCGCACGGACAACACGACGGCTCTCGGGCTGTACGAGAGCCACGGCTTCGAACGGCTCGGCATCCGGAAGCGCTACTACCAGCCCTCCGGCGCCGACGCGTACACGATGGTCCGCCCGGCGCGGGCGCGAGACGAGGTAGCAGGCTGATGTCACGCATCATCATGGGCATCGAGAGCTCGTGCGACGAGACCGGCGTCGGCCTGGTCCGCCTGCACGACGACGGCGCGGTCGAGCTGCTGGCCGACGAGGTCGCCTCCAGTGTGGAGCAGCACGCCCGCTTCGGCGGCGTGGTGCCCGAGGTCGCCAGCCGCGCGCACCTGGAGGCGATGGTCCCGACCACGGAACGCGCCTTCGAGAAGGCCGGGCTCACCCTGTCCGATGTGGACGCCATCGCGGTGACCGCCGGGCCGGGCCTGGCGGGCGCGCTGCTCGTGGGCGTCTCGGCGGCGAAGGCGTACGCGACGGCGCTGGACGTGCCGCTGTACGGCGTCAACCACCTGGCCGGGCACATCGCGGTGGACACGCTGCAGCACGGCCCGTTGCCTGCGCCCTGCCTGGCCCTGCTGGTTTCGGGCGGCCACACGCAGCTGCTGCGCGTCGACGACATCGCGTCGTCGATCACCGAACTGGGGTCCACAGTGGACGACGCGGCGGGGGAGGCGTACGACAAGGTCGCGCGCGTCCTCGGCCTGCCCTACCCGGGCGGCCCGCCGATCGACAACGCGGCCAAGAACGGCGACCCGGCGGCGATCGCGTTCCCCCGCGGCATGACGGGCCCGCGCGACGCGAAGTTCGACTTTTCCTTCTCCGGCTTGAAGACGGCGGTGGCCCGCTGGGTCGAAGGCGCGGCTCGCCGCGGCGAGGAGATCCCGGTGGACGACGTCGCGGCGTCGTTCCAGGAGGCCGTCGCGGACGTGCTGACCGCGAAGGCGATCCGCGCGGCGAAGGAGCAGGGAATCGGCACGATGGTGATTTCCGGTGGCGTGGCGGCGAACTCGCGGCTGAAGGAGCTGGCGGCCGAGCGCTGCGCGGCGGCGGGGATCGAGCTGCGCGTCCCGCGCCCGCGGCTGTGCACGGACAACGGCGCGATGATCGCGGCACTGGGTGCGCACGTGGTGGCGGCGAAGCGCCCGACGGCGGCGTTGGACTTCAGCGCGAACCCGGCGTTGCCGGTCGAGGTGGTCTCGCTCTGACATGAACCGGGGGCTGGGGCGGGGAATCAACTTCGGCAACGCGCTCGACGCGTTGGGTGACGGTCCGGAGCTGCCGCTCGACGAGCGGTATTTCGACGAAGTGGCCGAGGCCGGTTTCGACACCGTCCGACTGCCGGTCCGGTGGTCGGCCCACGCGGAGGCCGCCCCGCCGTATTCGATCGATCCGGCCTTCTTCGAGCGCGTCGACGCCGGTGTGGACGCGGCGCTCCGCCGTGGTCTGAACGTCGTGGTGAACGTCCACCACTACCACGAATTCTGCGCCGAGCCGGAGGAACACCGGCCACGCTTTCTCGCGCTGTGGCAGCAGATCGCGGCACGCTACGCCGACCACCCCGGCAGGCTCTGCTTCGAGCTGCTCAACGAGCCGCGCGGACACCTCACGGCGGCCCGGTGGAACGTCGTCCTGGCCGAGGCACTCGCCGTCGTCCGTGCGGTGAACCCGGAACGCACCGTGATCATCGGGCCCGCCGAGATGAACGGCCCCGAAGCGCTGAACGAGCTGTCCGTACCCGACGACGACCACCTGATCGCCACGATCCACTACTACGCCCCGTTCGAGTTCACCCACCAGGGCGCCGGATGGGTCGAGGGTGCGGACCGATGGCTCGGCCGTACCTGGGGGAACACCGCAGACGAGAACGCCGTACGCGATGAGCTGGCCGAAGTCGCGGCGTGGAGCCGGGACCGGCGGATTCCGCTGTTCGTCGGCGAGTTCGGTGCTTTCTCCGGGGCCGACATGGCTTCTCGCGCGCGGTGGACGACCTTCGTCCGGGCCGAGGCCGAGCGGCTCGGGATGAGCTGGGCCTACTGGGAGTTCGGCACGGACTTCGGCGCCTTCGACCTGGACCTCGCCGCCTGGCGCGAGCCGCTGCGGCGGGCGCTGCTCGGCGACGGGAATTCCCCGCGCTGAAGAGCGCCGGGCCGGGGACTCAGGAAGCCGCGACCTCGCGCCGGGCCGCGGACGCCACCCCGAGCAGCTCCTCGATCGCCGCCACCGCCAGGACCGCCGCATTGCCGTCGCCGTAAGGGTTCCCGACCTGCGCGGGACGCAGCTCACCACTCAGGATCCGGGCCGCCGTGTCGGCGATGCGGGCGGTGCCCGTCCCGACGAGCCACGCGCACCCGGCCTCGACGACCTCAGCCCGCTCGGTGACGTCCCGCAGCACCAGCACCGGGGTGCCGAACGTCGGGGCCTCCTCCTGGATGCCGCCCGAGTCCGTCAGCACCAGCGACGCCAGCCGCAACGCGCGGACCAGGTCCGGGTACTCCAGCGGGTCCGTGACCGTCACGCGCGGCAGCCCGCCCAGCGTCGCCTCGACCTGGCCGCGGACCTGCGGGTTCGGGTGGGCCGGGAACAGCACCTGGACGTCCGGGTGCTCGGCCACGATCAGCTGCACCGCGGCCAGCGTCCGCTCGAGCGGTTCGCCCCAGGACTCGCGGCGGTGCGACGTCACGAGCACCAGCCGTTCACCCGCCTCCGCGATCTCCATCTCCAGCAACGCCAGCGCCGTGTCCCGCGCCGGGACGTCACGGGCCGCGACCTCCAGCACCGCGTCGACGATGGTGTTGCCGGTGACGGCGATCCGTTGCCGCGCAACGCCTTCCGTGCGCAGTGCCGCCGCCGCGCCGAGGGTCGGCGCCAGGTGCAGGGCGGCGATCCGCGACACCATCTGCCGCGCGCCCTCCTCCGGGAACGGCGCCGCGAGGTCGTGCGTGCGGAGCCCGGCTTCCAGGTGCACCACCGGGACGCCCAGCCAGAACGCGGCCAGCGCGCCCGCGAGCGTCGTCGTGGTGTCGCCCTGGACGACCAGTGCGGCCGGGGCGTACCGGCGCAGCACGCCGTCGAGCGCGGGCAGCTGGCCGGCCACGAGCTCCGCCTGGCTGCCGGTGACGCGCGGTGGCACGTCAAGCCACTCGTCCACGGCCAGGCCGAACGGTTCCAGGGCCTGCTCGACCATGCCCGCGTGCTGGCCGCTGTGCACCAGGACCGGCCGCAGCACCGGATGCCTGTCCAGCGCCAGCGCGAGCGGCGCGAGCTTGAGCGCTTCCGGCCGGGTCCCGGCCAGCACCATCACATCCACCGTGCGGTGCTCCTTCTCCACATAGTCGAGTATCCAGGAAATGTCCCCCGATGGGCCGCCGGCGTGCGAGGGGCGCACGCCGACGGCCCGTGTCTCAATCCCGCGCCTGGGAGAGACGGCGGTTGCGGCGGTGGACGGCGATCAGCGCGCCGGTCCCGAGCAGGACCAGGAGCACGCCGACGGCCAGCCACCACCCGATGTCGGCGCCGGTGGCGGCGAGGGTGCCGACCCCGCCCCCGGCCACGCCGACTCCGGCGCCCGGCATCTTGTACATCCGGACCTCGCTCAGGCTCGCGCGGAACGACGGCGGAGGAGGCGCGTGCCCGCCGGCACCGCGACGGCGCCGAGCAGGCCGAGCCCGATCCACAGGCCCGCGCCGGACGCCAGCGGCATCGGCGGCGCGGCCGGCCCGCAGGTCGCCGACGACACGATCACGTCACCCGAGCCGAGGGCCTTGAGGCCTGCGCCGAGCAGCTTCACGTGGACGGCGTTGACCGTGAGGCTGCCGTCCTTGTTCTCGATCTGCTCGTTCAGGATGATCGTCGCGACGTTGACCGGGCCGAGGCCCACCTTGATCAGCGTGTTCGGCGCCGGGGCGGCATCGACGGCACCGATGCTGCCGAGGTTCGCGCCGACCAGCTTCGTGCTGCCTTCGACGCCCTTCTGCGTCGCGGTGCAGACCGCCTCGACGAGCTTGATGCCGACGTCGCCGAGGGCCGGCTTGAGCAGTGGCAGCCCGACGTCGGCGGTGCTCGCCTTCGCCGTCACCGCACCGGAGTTCTCGTCGCGCTTGGCCTCGGTGTTGACCGCGCCGGCCTTGAGGATGCCGGTCAGGTCCACCTTCGCGAGGCTGCTGCTGGTCGGGCCGGCGGTGTTCGCGGCCGCGAACGGGCCCGCCTGCACCGCTTCCTGGCCGAGCAGCTTGACGTCGACCTTGACGCCGTACGCGGACCCGTCGCCGGGGGCCGCCGACGCGGGGGCCGCGCCGGCGAGCACGACGCTCGCCACGACCGCGGCGAGCAAGCCGCCACGGCGCACGAGGGAGCTCTTCTTCAACTGATCCTCCGAATTCGCTGGATTTATCGGGGGGTGCGTGACGGCGGCGCGGATCGAACCGGCTTTGCCTCGAACTCGGCACGCGGATCGACTATCGCGAAGAGCGGCGCGAATAGCACTCGATATTTCCCGAATCACCGGATCGGGTATGGCCTGCCGACGTTTTCGCAGGTCGCGTTCGACGTCACTCGAACGGCGTAACAAGTTCGATGAAGTTCCCGCCGATTGGGGCGGCGTTTCCACCCTGCCGAGTGGAAACGCGCGGCACACATGTCCTACGCTCGCCCGGGGTCCGCAGCTTGATCGAAGAATCGACAGCGAGAGGAACGTCGTGGCCGTAGCGAGCGCTCCGAACTCAGGAATGGCACGGTTTCCGCTGGTCGTGGCGTTGAGTGCGCTGGCGGCCGCGGGTGTCGTGGTGGTGCTGGCCGAGCGGTTCTACCGCGAACTGGAAGTGCGGCTCGCCGGGGCGATCCTCGATCTGTTCACTACATCGGGTGTTTATGTCGCCCCCGATCGGGAGTCCGTTTACTTTGGGTTGACCAGTGCTGCTCCATTCGGGTTGAGAATGACGCCGGAATGTTCTTCGGCGTTCCTTTTGCTCCCGCTGTTCGTTGTGACGATGGTCATGATGTACTTCCGGCCTTCGAATGCGCGGCGGCTCTTCTTTTCGCTCGGTATTTCCGCTGTCGTCGTCGTACTGGTGAACCAGTTGCGCATTCTCACGATCGTCGGTCTCGTGCACTGGTTCGGCACCGACGAGGGTTACTACTGGGGCCACACGCTGCTCGGCTCGATGGTCAGCGTGTTCGGCGGCGCCGTCTCGATCGTCCTGTTCGTCTGGCTGGCCACCCGGAAGAAGAACGCATGAGCGTCAAGGTCCTGCTGGCGATCACGCAGGCGTTCGCGCTCACGATGAGCGTGGCGTTCCTCGTCTACGTGGTCGTGATCGTGGTGCCCTACCTGCGCCGCAAGCCCGCCCCGGTCGGCGACCCGGACGGCTTCACCTGGCACTTCTTCGTGCCGTGCCGCGACGAGCAGACCGTCATCCGCGAGACCGTCCGCTATCTGCGCACGACGTTCCGCAGGGCGCACGTCTGGGTCGTCGACGACGACTCGGAGGACCGCACCGCCCGCGTCGTCCGGATGCTGTGGCGGCGTCACGGCGGCTACGACCCGTACCTGCACCTGGTGCCGCGCACGCGGCCCGAGGCCAGGACCGGCAAGGGTGACGCGCTCAACGCCGCCTACCGGGCGCTCGACGACTGGATGGGCCCGGACGCCTCGCGCGGCGATGTCGTCGTGGTGGTCGTCGACGCCGACGGCCGCCCGGCGCCGAACTGCCTCGAAGTCTGCGCGGCGGACCACCTCTTCGGCGACCCGGGGGTCGGGGCCGTGCAGCTGGACGTCCGGATGGGCAACGCCGGAACGCCGCCGCCGTCGCGCAACCCGGTCGGCCGCTGGTTCGGCCTCAAGCTCGCCCAGCTGCAAGACCTGGAGTTCCGGACGGCGATCGCGGCGATCCAGACGTCCCGCGGGTTCACCGGCACGATCTCCATGGGCGGCAACGGCCAGTTCACCCGCCTCGCCGCGCTGGACTCGATCGCGGGCGGCGACGAACAGCCGTGGCGCGGCTCGCTGCTGGAGGACTTCGAACTCGGCGTCCACCTGCTGACGGCGGGCTGGCGCACCGGGTTCACCCCGGATTCCCACGTGTCGCAGGAAGGTCTGTACAGCCTGCGGCGGTTCCTCGTGCAGCGCACGCGGTGGGGCCAGGGCACCATGCAGTGCGCTCGCTACCTGCGGCGGATCTGGGATTCCCCGCACGTCAGCACGCTCGGCGCGGCGGAGATGATGTACTACCTCGCCCAGCCGTGGCTGCAGCTGCTCGGCTCGCTGCTGTACCCGATCCCGTTCGTGCTGCTCGTGGCAGGCACCGCGGGCGACCCGGCGCGGATGTGGACGTGGTTCACCGGCGGCGCCTGGATCCTGTTCGCCATCTACGGCTCGTTCGGGCTGCTGCCGTTCCTCGTCTGGGGCCCGATCTACCAGCTGAAGTGCTTGCGCAGCAGGAACATCCTGCGCGGACTGGGCATGGGTCTCGCCTACGCGGCGTACATCTACACGTTCTACGTGACGTCGTGGCGCGCGTTGTTCCGCCTGGTGCGCGGCCGCAACGGCTGGGCGAAGACGCGCCGCAACACCGAACAGGCGGCCGGGGCGAAGGTCGCGCTCGACGCGTGAGCGCGACCTCCGCCTGCCGTCCTTCTAGAACGCCGGGAGGATCCGGACGTCGTCCGCCTTGACGAACGCGATCCGGTGCCCGAACTGGATCTGGACGTACTTGAGCTTGCCCTTGACCACCACGTGGTCGGCCACGTCGAACGTCACCGCGTAGTAGTACTCCGAGCCGACCGTCCCGGCCGAGGAGTACTTCTGGCCCGCGGCCAGTGTGTACGGCAGCGGCGTGATCGCCTGCACCGGCACGTTCGCCGGGTAGGCCTCCGGTTCCGGGTAGGCGCGCCCGTACACCGGCACCGACGCGAGGCCGGGCTTCGGCGTCACGACCCAGCCGATCGCGGGCTTCGCGACACGGGCGTTGCGCGGGTTGTGGAACCAGCCCTTCTGCCCGAGGTACCAGATCGCCGTCCAATCGCCACGAACGTCGGCGACGGCGTACTGCTGCCCGGTCGCGACGCGGCTGCCCACGTCGGCGACGTCCATTGTGGACGCCGTGCCGTCGGGGTGGAGGCCGGCGTCCTTCAGCAGCGGCGAGGTCTCACTGGGCTCCGAGTGCAGCACGACAGCCTCGGAACCGCGCGGCGCGCACGGCTGGCCGGCGGCGGCGCAGCCGGTGAACGCGGGCTGGTTCTTCGCGAAGTCCGGGTCGATGGTGACCAGCGACGAGCCGGGCAGCCCGAACCCGCCGAGCGGCGCGCCGAGGAGGTCGAAGTAGTGCGACCAGTCCCAGTAGGGGCCCGGGTCCCAGTGCATGCCCTTGATCGTGGCCGGGGTCGTGCCGGGCACGTTGTCGTGGCCGATGATGTGCGCCCGGTCGAGCGGGATGCCGTACTTGCGCGCGAGGTAGCCCACGAGCTTCGCGCTCGAGCGGTACATCGCCTCGGTGTACCAGGTGCCCTTGGCGGCGAAGCCTTCGTGCTCGATGCCGATGGACTTCGCGTTGACGTACCAGTTGCCGGCGTGCCAGGCGACGTCCTTGGTCGGCACGTGCTGCGCGATCAGGCCGTCGTTCGAGCGGATGGTGTAGTGCCAGCTCACGTACGTCGGGTCCTGGGCGAGCTTCAGGACGCTGTCCCAGTAGCCCTCGGTGTCGTGGATGACGATGTGGTCGATCTTCTGGCTCTCGGGCCGGTTCGCGAGGTCGTGGTTGCCGTAGTCGTCCTTCGGCAGCTGCTGGTACGGCGCGGGGACGGACTCGCAGGCGACTCGCCGGGGGCATTCGACGCCGGCCGGGTTCCCGCCGTGCGGCGGCGGCGTGAGACCGGGCGTCGCGGCGAGCGTGACCTGCTGGCCGTCGTCGGTGGTGCGGGCCACACCGCCGGCCATGGTGTCGAAGACCTCGTCGGCGAAGGTCTGCGCGGCGGTGACGTCCGCGGAGCCGCTGTAGCGCGTGACGGCGTCGTACCAGTCCTGAGCGCCGCCGCCGCTGGTCTTGCCGAGGTCCCGCTGGTACCGCGCGAGCAGGGCGGCGCCGCCCCGGATGTTCTGGGTCGCGTCGGTCCGCAGGGTCGCCGCGTCGGTCTTCAGAAGCTGCGCGGCCTGGTCGGCGGTCTGCAGCGCGGGCGGCGGCGCGGCGGGCTCGGCCTGGGGGTGCAGCGCGGGGCGAGCGTCGTCGCCGCGCGGATCCTCGGTGCCTTCGTCGTGGTGGCTGGTCGCCACCCCGGCTTCGCGCAGGTCGGTGAGGTGCATCGGGCCGTAGCCGGCGGAGGTGCTGGGCGTACCGGCGTTGGAGTCCCACCGGGACTCCAGGTAGGAGACGCCGAGCAGGACGTTCTCCGGAACGCCGAACTCGCTCGCGGCGGCGGCGAAGTCGCGCTGCCGCTGACTGCTGGTGTCGGCGTGCGCCGGAGCGGCGAGACCGGTGAGAAGAGCAACGGCGGCGGCGACGGCCGCCGTTCTCGGGACAGGGCGGGACATGGGCATAAACCCCCAGGGTTCAGGTGCCAGACGTGAGCACCTAACCAGAAACTCACCGCAGGGGTAAGAGCTCGCCGGGTGGGCCGGCCGCCGCCGGGCCAAAGCGGCCGGTCAGGCCGCCTGCACGGGCGTTTCACACGCCCGAGTGCACCCTCCTTGCACGACTGGCACTCACGTGGCTAGAGTGCTAATCGCACGGCCCGACAGCCCCGGCACCCGCGACGGCGGGGGTGGTAGAGCCGTAACCACATCCTGCCAACGCTTTCGACGACCGTGGAGGTCAACCCGGTGAGCGTGAACATCAAGCCGCTCGAGGACAAGATCGTTGTCCAGACGAGCGAGGCCGAGGAGACGACCGCTTCCGGCCTCGTCATCCCCGACACCGCCAAGGAGAAGCCCCAGGAGGGCAAGGTTCTGGCCGTGGGCCCGGGCCGGATCGACGACAAGGGCAACCGTGTCCCGCTCGACGTGAACGTCGGCGACGTCGTCATCTACTCCAAGTACGGCGGCACCGAGGTCAAGTACAACGGTGAGGACTACCTCATCCTGTCCGCCCGCGACGTGCTGGCCGTCATCAACTGACGTCCGCTCGCAGCGCATGACGCCCCGGGCCCCGCACAAGCCGGGGGACGGGGCGTTCGTGCGTTTTCGACCCCATCGAAAGGTAAGCGGAACACGCTATGCCCAAGCAGATCAAATTCGACGAGGACGCTCGTCGCGCGCTGGAGCGCGGGGTGAACAAGCTCGCCGACGCGGTCAAGGTCACCCTCGGCCCGCGGGGTCGCCACGTCGTGCTCGACAAGAAGTTCGGCGGCCCGACCATCACCCTCGACGGCGTGACCGTCGCTCGTGAGATCGAGCTCGACGACCCGTTCGAGAACCTCGGTGCGCAGCTCGCCAAGAGCGTCGCCACCAAGACCAACGACGTCGCCGGCGACGGCACCACGACCGCGACCGTGCTCGCGCAGTCGCTGGTGAAGGTCGGCCTGCGCAACGTCGCGGCCGGCGCCAACCCGTCCTCGATCGGCCGCGGCATCGAGGCCGCCGCGGAAAAGGTCATCGAGATCCTCAAGGCCAAGGCCACCCCGGTCAAGGGCCGCGAGAACATCGCCCAGGTCGGCACCGTGACCTCGCGTGACGCGAACATCGGCGCCCTGCTGGGCGAAGCCGTCGAGAAGGTCGGCGAAGACGGCGTCATCACCATCGAGGAGTCGTCGACCCTGGCGACCGAGCTGGTGATCACCGAGGGCGTCCAGTTCGACAAGGGCTTCCTCTCGGCGCACTTCGCGACCAACCCGGAGGAGCAGAAGGCGATCCTCGAGGACGCCTACATCCTGCTGGTCCGCGAGAAGATCTCGTCGCTGGCGGACCTGCTGCCGGTGCTCGAGAAGGTCGTCGAGGCCAAGAAGCCGCTGCTCATCATCGCCGAGGACGTCGACGGCGAAGCGCTGTCCACCCTCGTGGTGAACTCGCTGCGCAAGACGATCACCGCCGTCGCGGTCAAGGCGCCGTTCTTCGGCGACCGCCGCAAGGCGTTCCTGGACGACCTCGCGGTCGTCACCGGTGGCGAGGTCATCTCCGCGGAGATCGGCCGCAAGCTGTCCGACGTCGACCTCGGCGCGCTGGGCAAGGCCCGCCGGATCGTCGTCACCAAGGACGACACCACGATCGTCGACGGTGACGGCACCAAGGACGCCATCGCCGGGCGGGTCGCGCAGATCCGCAAGGAGATCGAGACGACCGACTCCGACTGGGACCGCGAGAAGCTGCAGGAGCGGCTCGCGAAGCTGGGCGGCGGCGTGGCGGTCATCAAGGTCGGCGCGGCCACCGAGACCGAGCTGAACGAGCGCAAGCACCGCATCGAAGACGCCGTGGCTTCGACCAAGGCGGCCGTCGAGGAGGGCATCCTGCCCGGCGGCGGTTCGGCGCTGGTCCACGCGGTCAAGGAGCTCGAGGGCGGCCTGGGCCTGGAAGGCGACGAGGCCACCGGCGTGCGCATCGTCAAGGACGCGCTGACGGCCCCGCTGTTCTGGATCGCGACCAACGCGGGCCACGAGGGCGCTGTCATCGTCAACAAGGTGCAGGAGCTGGGCTGGGGCCACGGCTTCAACGCCGCCACCGGCGAGCTGACCGACCTGCTGGCCGCCGGCATCGTCGACCCGGTCAAGGTGACCCGGTCCGCAGTGGCGAACGCCGCCTCCATCGCCCGGCTGGTGCTGACCACGGAGTCGTCCGTGGTCGAGAAGCCGGCCGAGGAGGAGCCCGCCGCGGCGGGCCACGGCCACTCGCACTGATTCCGACGGGAACGGGGCGGTACTCCCTCGGGAGTGCCGCCCCGTTCCCGTGCTCCGAGCAGCACGGAGGGCGGCACCCCACCCGGTGCCGCCCTCCGATGTCTGTGGGGCGCTCAGCCGCCGGACATGCTGAGCGCGCGTTTGTCGGACTTGATGATGTTTTCCCGTTCGGACTCCGAGAGCCCGCCCCAGATGCCGTACGGCTCGTGCACCGCCAGCGCGTGGCTGCGGCACATCTCCAAGACCGGGCAGCTCAGGCAGACGGCCTTCGCCCTGGCCTCCCGCCGTGCCCGCGCCGGGCCGCGCTCGCCGTCCGGGTGAAAGAAGGACGCGCTGTCCATCCCCCGGCACGACCCTTCGAGCTGCCAGTCCCACATGTCGGCGTTGGGTCCTGGGAGCCTGCGCGTGTCTGCCATCCTGACCGCCTCCGTCATCCGGTCGATGCCGCTAGCTGCTCTGCTGTGGTGCCGATACTCCATTCGGTGCAACGGGCGTAACGTTAGAAGCGCGCCAATAGTTGTTCAAGCGATCCGGCCCGATTCAGCCGTTAGGCATCCCCCGGATGTGTGAGCAGGGCTTTCGCCTCCGGTTGCCGACTGCGCTGGGTGCCTGGATATTGAGGCTCGTGGGAGCTGGGTCGGGTACCGAAGAACCCACCCTGCCGGTGGCCTCGGTCGCCCGCCGGCTCGGGGTCGCGCCGTCCACCCTCCGAACCTGGGACCGCCGCTACGGGCTGGGCCCCAGCCGTCACACCGACGGCCGTCACCGCCGCTACGGAAGCTCCGACATCGGCAGGCTCGAGCTGATGCAGCGCGCGTTGCTGAGCGGCGCGTCGACGGCGGAGGCCGCGCGGTACGCCCTCGAGCAGATGCCGCGCTCCGGGCCGCCCCAGCCGGAGGAGCCCGGCGAGCCCGCTGGCACGGCAGTAGCCGACGACGGTCTCGAAGTCCGCTCCCGCCTGGCCCGTCGGCTGAGCACCGCCGCGCTCGCCATGGACGTCGGCGCGGTGCAGCGCATGCTGGCGGACACGATCGCCGAACTGGGCGTGCTCCCGGCGTGGACGGGCGTGATCGAGCCGGTGCTGTCGGCGCTGGGAGCTCGCTGGCG
Organism: Amycolatopsis vastitatis; assembly: GCF_002234595.1. Taxonomy (GTDB): domain Bacteria; phylum Actinomycetota; class Actinomycetes; order Mycobacteriales; family Pseudonocardiaceae; genus Amycolatopsis; species Amycolatopsis vastitatis. The sequence continues at coordinate 276,836 of NZ_NMUL01000016.1, read as the reverse complement.
CGGCGCGAGCGCGGGCGCCGAGGTCGAGTACCTGCTGGCGGAGTGCGTGTTCGCGGCCCTGGTCCGCGCGACCCCGGTGCTCGACGAGCCCCGCAACACCCGCCCGGTCCTGCTCGGCTGCGTCCCGGAGGAGCGCGACACGATGCCGATGTACGCGCTGGCCGCATCACTGGCCGGACGGCGGATCGGCGCGCAGCTGTTCGGCGTGCCACTGCCGGCGGAGGTCCTGGCGGTCGCGGTCCGCCGCAGCGCCCCTGCGGCGGTGGTGCTGTGGGCGCAGCGGCGTGGCGTCGCCGACACGCGGCTGTTCGCGCGGGTATCGCGAGGCAGGCAGCGCAGCCGGCTGTTCGCGTGCGGGCCGGGCTGGGACCCGGCGACCCTGCCGGACAAGGTCGAGCTGCTGCCGGACCTGCCGAGTGCGGCGGACCGCATCGAGCACGTCTTGGTGGGCGCACGCTGGTAGCCGCTGGATGCCGCTGGATCGACTGCGCAGGTGGTGGCTTGCCGGGACGCGGTCGCCGCCGGACGGTCGCGCACAACTCGCCGCGACTGACGCTGTCGCCGCGCCGGACGTCCTGAATGACTCATTCCGGACCTCCGGCGTCCTGAATGAGTCATTCAGGACCATCGCGGGCCATGGTTCACTCACACGTCGGGGCGACTTGCCCCCAAGTTGTCCACAGCCTCGTCCAGATGTGGACAACTTCGGCGGCGGAGCCGTGATCAGCGGGTTTCGTCGGATCTCGCCGATAGACTGGACCGGGGTCAGCCCCCAGGGACGGGTGGGGCCCGTCCTGTCGCGCGCGCGTGGCAAAAGGGGGTTGTGAGCTGCCGGCCTGGGTCCCGAATGAGTCATTCGGGACCCGCGGACCACAGCCGTCCTTGACGACATGAACGACTCGTTCCTGTCGTCGGACGTCATGAACGGGTCGTTCATGACATCGCAGCGGCCGCCGCCACGCCCGGCCGGCGGACGTGCGTAGGTCAGGAGTCCTGATGCGCAACCCTCCAGGGGCCAGTCCTGCCGAGCGCGTGGCGGAGCACACCGGTCCCGATCATGTTTTTGTCGGTCCCAGCCGCTAGAAAGGACGGGTGCACGAACCCGCCCTGAGGGCCGCCGCGTTCGGGAGCGATCCGCTGCCCGATCCCGCCGCCCTGCGTGGGGGTGGCAGCCCGCGAGAACGGCTGCTCGCCGCCGTCGTGCTCGGGGCCCAGGGCCGGTACGCCGCCGCCGCGCGCCTGCTCGGTGGCCTCCGGGCCGGTGAAGACCCCCTCCTGGCCTCCCTCGCCGCCAGCACCCTCGGGGCCCACCGGCGGCAGCTGGGCGGGCACCGGCAGGCCCGGGCCCTCGACGGCGAGGCCTTCGCCCAAGCCGTCGCGCTCGAGAGCGACCCCGATCCGGACGGCCTCGACGCGGCGGGCGCGCGCGCCGACGCCCTCCTCGGGCTGGCCGCCGACAACCTCGCCCTCGGCCGCCTCAAGGCCGCCCGCAGGCTGGCCGAGCGGGCTGCCGAGCAGGATGCCGGGTGGCGGGCCCGGGTCCGCGGCGGCTGGGTCGGCGCCGAAATCGAGCTCGCCGCAGGTCAGGGTGCCGCTGCCGTGCCGCACGCCGAGCGCGCATTCCGAACCGCGCGAGAGCGGGGGGCGCGGAGGCACGCCGTGAAATCCGGGATTGTGCTGGCCGTGGCCCTGCGAGCGGCGGGCGGTCCCGATCACCGGGAGATTTCGGACGACCTTGTCGGAAATGCAATGGCGACCGCCGAGGAATGCGAACTGCTTTCACTTTTGTGGCCGGCGACCCTCGTCGCGGCCGACCTGCGCCCAGGACACGCCGAGGAGTATCGATTCAGAACGACAGAGGTGTTGCACGCAGTGTTACGGAGCGCAGATCCTTGCGGGAGGAGGATCGCGGGGGAATCGCCATGGGTGCCCGCCCCGGGTGGTTGAGCCGTCGGAATGGGGTGTTCCGGCATCCGGGCTAAGAAACTTCAAAAAAAGCCACCGGATCGTGTCAAGGTTCGGGCTAAAGCGTCCGATAGGGGAAGAGGAATGTCACCCGGCTGCAGGAAGGAAACCCCGTGACGACGGTCTTGATCTGCGACGACCGACGCAGTGTCCGTGAAGGGCTCACCCGAGTGATGTCCGCGGTCCCTGGGGTCAGTCGCATCGACTGCGTAGCGCACGGTGACGAGCTGCTGGCCCGGTACTCCCGTCAGCCCGTCGACGTCGTGCTGGTCGGGACGCAACGCGCGGTCCCGACGGGTGTCGAAGCCACCCGGCGGCTCGTCTCGGCCAACCCCCAGGCGAACGTCATCGTCTTCGGCGCCCCGGACGACGCGGGCAGCATCGCCGCCGCGATCGCCGGCGGTGCCCGCGGCTACCTCCGCTGGGACGCGTCCCGGCCGGAGCTGGTCGCCGCGCTGGCCCACACCCTGGCGAGCACCTCGGTGCCCGCGCCCCGTCAGCCGTCCGACCCGGGCGTCCAGCTGACCGAGCGCGAGCTTCAGGTGCTCCGCGGGATGAGCCAGGGCAAGAGCAACGGCCAGATCGGCCGCGAGCTCTACCTGTCCGAGGACACGGTCAAGACCCACGCGCGGCGGCTGTTCCGCAAGCTCGGCGTGCGCGACCGCGCGCAGGCCGTGGCTCACGGTTTCCGCCGCGGCCTGGTCAGCTGACTCCTCGCGCGGCATTCTCCTCGATCCTGACACGGCCGGAAGACAGGTGACGACGGGCCAGGGCGCACTGCCCTGGCCCGTACCTGCGTGGTCCCCATCACACTCCGGCGCCCGATGTGGCAGCCTCCGTGGCGGTCTTCCGCCTCGCCACCCGTCTCTCCGACGGATCTCGTACCCGTGGCCCCGTTCGCTCGTTGAATCGGCGACATCGGCCGCGGGTCTGCAGGAAAATCCGTATTTCCGCGGCTCCGGCGGCCGCGGCGCGCCCGGGCACACCGCGCGCGTCGGTCCGGACCGGGCCGCAGGTACGGTAGCGGTCACCGGTGCGCGGTGGAGGGCAACCTCGGGCCGGACTCTTTGCACGCCTACACGTAACACTGGGACTGTTGTCTGCGATGGCCAATGTGGGGGATGGACTGGATGAACCGGTCGCCGCTGCTGTCGAGGGAGATCCCCAGGCAGTGGAGCGGCTGCTGGCTGCCATCCGTCCACTGGTAGTGCGGTATTGCCGCGCTCGGGTTGGCAGGCAGGAGCGATCGTTCGCTTCGGCGGACGACGTTGCGCAGGAGGTGTGTCTCGCGGTGCTAACGGCATTGCCTTCGTACCGTGACCAAGGCCGCCCATTTTTGGCGTTCGTCTACGGGATCGCCCAGCACAAGGTGGCCGACGCGCATCGCGCGGCGGCGCGCAACCGAGCCGAGCCGGTGGCTGAAATCCCCGACGAGGTCGAAGGCGGGGTCGGCCCCGAGCAGCGGGCGCTGCAAGGTGAGCTGAACGAGCGGATGTCCCAGTTGTTGCAGGTGCTGCCGGACAAGCAGCGGGAGATCGTGGTGCTGCGCGTGGTCGTCGGTCTGTCGGCGGAGGAGACCGCGGACGCGGTCGGCTCCACGCCCGGCGCCGTCCGCGTCGCCCAGCACCGCGCCCTCGCGCGGCTGAGAAAGGTCCTGGCCGCGGAGGAGGTGATCTGAGTGACCGGTCACGAGAGAGGTTTCGAGCCGGATGACGTGTTCGGCAGTGGCCTGACGGCGTCGGAGGCGGAGTTCGCCGCCGACCTGTCGGCGGTCCAAGCCGACGACGCGCTGCTCGACGCGCTCGGCGGGTCCGACCCGGCGCTTGCCGACGGTCTCGGCGACCAGGAGCTCAACGCGTTGCTGGTGGCGTGGCGAAGAGACATCGACAGCGAGCCACTGGCCGAGCTCGTCGACGTCGACACCGCTGTGCGCACCGTCAGTACCGCCGCTCTCGCGAAGCGGCACGCCTCGGGCGGACGCCGCCGCAGGCTGCTCGTCCCGGTCGCCGTCGCCGCCGCCGTGCTGGCGATCGCGTTCACCGGGACCGGGCTGGCCGCGCGCTCCGCCGAGCCCGGCGACACCCTGTGGGGCCTGGCCAAGGTCCTCTACTCCGATCACACCCGCTCGGTCGAGGCGGCCGCGACCGCCAAGCTCGACCTCGAGAAGGCCAACCTGGCCATCGCCGGCGGCAACCTCGACGTCGCCCGCCAGGCCCTCCGGGACGCCCAGGCCGCGCTGTCGCAGGTCACCGACGAGGAGAACCGCGACCAGCTGATGGAGCAGCACCGGCAGCTCGCCGCGCAGCTGCAGAACCCCGACGCGCCGGTCCAGGGCCCGATCCAGACCTCCGTGCCGCCGGTTTCGCCCGGCGCCCCGACGTCGCAGGTGCCACCCGCCGGTTCGGCGTCGTCGCTCCCTGGCAGCGGCAGCGGCACCACGAGCATCCCCGGCACGGCGACCCCGACCCCGACGCCGCCGACCACGACACCGCCCCCACCGCCGCCGCCCACGACCGAACAGCCTGCGCCGACCACCACGGTCGCCAGCGGGAACGACCCGGGCACGCCGCGCAGCGAGTCCGCGGGTGGGCAGCCTCAGGGCGTCACCGAGACTCCGTGATCAGCCCGTGAAAAAGCCCTGGTGAGCTATCTCACCAGGGCTTTTTCACGACAGGGCTTTTCACGGATGTGGGGTCGGTGCGCTCAGTAGGCGCTTTCGTTGGCCGTCACGCCGTCGGCGAAGCCGCGGCAGTAGTCCCAGCTCACGTAGTCGCCAGGGTTCGGGTCGTAGGCCGGCTCGTGCGGCCGCATCCGGCCGTCGGCCAGCAGCTGCTCGAGGCTGGCCCGCAGCAGGTGCCAGTCGTGGTAGTGGGGTTCGTCGCACTCACCGCAGTCGACGACGATCCCTCGAACTCCGCGGGGTTCGAGAAGAGCCTGGTAGACGGCCAGATCGGAGAGGTCGGCCAGCAGTTCGGTGCGTTCGGAGTCGCTGATCGGCTCGTCCAGCCGGTCCTCGGGGTCTCCGAATGCCCGGGCCGGGTCGTCCGGGTCGTCCGCGAACGGGTCAGGAGGCAGGACATCGTGCGCCACGGCCTGCACGGTACCGGGCGGCCCCGGCGGCTCGCCCACCGCCCGGGGCGGGCCGCACGCGGTGGATATCATGAGGGGAAGGCTCCGGGTCGCCGCCGATCTCGAATTGATACAGCGACCTCGCTCATCCCGCGCCAGGAAGGCCCTTCACCCGCATGACCAGCGACGGCACCACCGCCCCCGTTCCGGCCAAGTTCGCCATGCTCGGCCTGACATTCGACGACGTGCTGCTGCTGCCGGCCGAATCGGACGTCGTTCCGAGTGCCGTCGACACGAGCTCCCGGCTGACCCGGAACATCACCCTCGGCGTCCCGCTGGTGTCCGCGGCGATGGACACCGTCACCGAGGCGCGGATGGCGATCGCCATGGCCCGCCAGGGCGGCATCGGCGTGCTCCAGCGCAACCTGCCGATCGACGAGCAGGCCGCCGCGGTCGAGGTCGTCAAGCGGTCCGAGGCCGGCATGGTCACCGACCCGGTGACGTGTTCGCCGGACGCGACGCTGGCCGAGGTCGACGCGCTGTGCGCGAAGTTCCGCATCTCCGGCGTGCCGGTGACCGACGCGGCCGGAACGCTGGTGGGCATCATCACCAACCGCGACATGCGGTTCGAGGTGGACCACAGCCGCCCGGTGTCCGAGGTCATGACGAAGGCGCCGCTGATCACCGCGCAGGTCGGGGTGTCGGCGGACGCGGCGCTCGGCCTGCTGCGCCGGCACAAGATCGAGAAGCTGCCGATCGTCGACGGCGCGGGCAAGCTCCGCGGGCTGATCACGGTCAAGGACTTCGTGAAGACCGAGCAGTACCCGAAGGCGACGAAGGACCCGGACGGCCGGCTCATCGTCGGCGCCGCGGTCGGTGTCGGCCCGGACGGCCACCAGCGCGCGATGACGCTCGCCGAAGCCGGCGTCGATGTGCTGATGGTCGACACCGCGCACGGGCACTCCCGCGCGGTCGTCGACACGGTCGCGCTGCTGAAGAAGGAACTGGGCGACGCGGTCGACATCGTCGGCGGCAACGTCGCGACGCGGGCGGGCGCGCAGGCGCTGGTCGACGCGGGCGCGGACGGCATCAAGGTCGGCGTCGGCCCGGGCTCGATCTGCACCACCCGGATCGTGGCCGGTGTCGGCGTCCCGCAGATCTCGGCCATCTTCGAGGCCGACCAGGCGGCCCGCCCGGCGGGCATCCCGGTGATCGGCGACGGCGGCATCCAGTACTCCGGCGACATCGCGAAGGCCATCGCGGCCGGCGCGTCCACGGTGATGCTGGGCAGCCTCCTCGCGGGCACCGCCGAGTCGCCGGGCGACCTGATCCTGGTCAACGGCAAGCAGTTCAAGGTCTACCGCGGCATGGGCTCGCTGGGCGCCATGCAGTCCCGCGGCCAGGGCAAGTCCTACTCGAAGGACCGCTACGCCCAGGACGACGTGCTCAACGAGGACAAGCTGGTCCCCGAGGGCATCGAGGGCCGCATCCCGTTCCGCGGCCCCCTGGCGAACGTCGTGCACCAGCTGGTCGGCGGCCTGCGCGCCGGAATGGGGTACGCGGGCGCGGAGACGATCGCGCAGCTGCAGGAGGCGCAGCTGGTCCGGATCACCGCGGCCGGCCTCAAGGAGAGCCACCCGCACGACATCACCATGACCGTCGAGGCTCCGAACTACACCACCCGCTGATTTCGCCCTTCTGGACATTCCGCCGTCCCTCCTCGATCGCAAGACTGGGTTTCCAGCGATCGAGGAGGGATCAGCGGGATGACGGTTTCGCGACGAACGGCGGCCGCGGTGGCCGTGGCAGCGGTACTGGGAGTCGGCGGCGGCGTAGCGGCTTCGGCCGCCTCGGCGTCTCCAGGCACGGCGCCCCCGGCCCAGACGTCACCAGGCGAGATCTGGAAGCGCACCGAACTCTTCTTCGGCACCGGCAAGCCGGACGGGACCGAGGTGACCGACAAGGAGTTCGCCGCCTTCTCCGAGCGGGAGATCACTCCGGCCTTCCCCGACGGCTTCACCCGGCTCGACGGCAGCGGCCAGTGGCGCGGCGGCACCGGCGCGATCGTGCGGGAGCACACGCACGTGATCGTGCTGCTTTACCCATTCGCGAACCATGACGCCGAACGGGAGATCGAAGAGGTCCGAGCCGACTACAAAAAAGAGTTCCACCAGGAGTCGGTACTGCGTTCGGACTCCGTGGAGAAGGTCTCCTTCTGAGTCTTCGTGACCTAGCGTGCTTACGGTAATCGGCCTATCGCCTTGCGTGGCGGTCGTAGTGTGCACTGAACGGCATGACGGTCGGCCGGTTCACACGCGTGCTGCGCAAGGTGTTCTTCGCGGCCGTCGCCCTGCTCTCGCTGGCCCTCGGTGGCGTGGTCTGCCTGATGTGCCAGGTGCTGGCCGGCCGGGACGCGCCGACCTACCGCGTCGACGGGCACGTCACATCCCACGAGCGGGGTGCCCTCCCGGTCGGCGGCGACGAGGAGGCGGTGAGCCACACCATCGCGGTCGACGCCGACGACCGGCACTACCGCGTCACCGCGGTGGACGACGGCCTGGACCTGCCGCCCGGCCAGCCGGTGGCACTCGACGTGTCGACGGCGGACGGGAGCATCGCGTACCTGCGGGCCGGCGGCGGCGTCGTCGACCTGCGCGCCGGCGTGATCCGGCCGGTGCTGCTGATCGTCGCCAGCCTGCTGGCACTGGGCGCGGTCTACTTCGGCGCGGTCCGGCTCAACGTCTATCCACCGGTGGCGACCTGGCTGGCCCTCGCGCTGGGCGCGCTCCTGGCGCCGGTCGCCGTGTTCGTGAGGGTGTAGCCATGGCCAAGGAACTGATCGGACCCGCCGTGTTGGCGGCCCTCGCCGGGGCCTTGCTGGCCTTCGGGACATACGGGGTCCTCGATGCCGGCGGACCGGCCAAGCGGGAAGAAGCCACTGTCGAGACGCGGGGCCAGCACGTGGACAGCCAGGCCGGCCACCTGTACGACCTCGCTGTCCGCACGGCGTCCGGCGAGCGTTTCGAGGTCAGCTCGCACGACGCCGGCCTCGACCTGGAGCCGGGATTGCCGGTCGGCCTGGAAATCTCCGAGGTCGGGCGGTCGGTCCAAGCAGTCGAGGCGGGCGGCCACCGGATCCCGGCCGGGGACTCGGCGGTCGGCCTCGGTGTCATCGTGGGGCTGTACGCGGCCATGCTGCTGGCGTGGGGGCTGGCCATCGCCGTGGTCACGGGACGGCTCGGTGCGGCCGCGTTGAGCATGACGGCCGGGCTGGCGGTGGGCGCACTGCCCGTGTGGCTGCTGTTCTAACCCCCGTGCGCGGGTCACCCACGCGGACTAGCGACAATGGGGCACGGCAGATTGTCGTCGTCGGAGGAGGCTTCACGTGCGGGACCTGGTCGAGATCGGGATGGGCCGCACCGCGCGGCGGGCGTACGACCTCGATGACGTCGAGATCGTGCCCTCGCGACGGACCCGGTCGTCCTCGGTGGTGTCCACTTCGTGGCAGATCGACGCCTATCGCTTCGACCTGCCGCTCGTCACGCACCCGACCGACGCGATCGTCTCGCCCGGCACCGCGGTCGCCGTCGGCGAGCTCGGCGGGCTGGGCGTGCTCAACGCCGAAGGGCTCTGGGCGCGCCACGCGAACGTCGAGGACGCCATCTTCCAGCTGGTCCGCGCGGCCGAGGACCTGGAGGACCCGACCGCGGTCGGCCGCGTGCTGCAGGAGCTGCACGCCGCGCCGATCCGGCTCGACCTGCTGACCGAGGCCATCAAGACCGTCCGCGAATCCGGCGTCACGGTGGCCGCGCGGGTCAGCCCGCAGCACGCCGCCGAGCTGACCCCGGACCTCATCGCCGCCGGCGTCGAGATCCTCGTCGTGCAGGGCACGATCATCTCCGCCGAGCACGTGCAGCGCGACGCCGAGCCGCTGAACCTCAAGGAGTTCATCGGCCGCCTCGACGTGCCGGTGATCGCCGGCGGCGTCAGCGACTACCGCACCGCGATGCACCTGATGCGCACCGGCGCCGCGGGCGTCATCGTCGGCCACGGCTACACGCCGGGCGTGACGAGCACCGACCGCGTCCTCGGCATCGGCGTCCCGATGGCCACGGCGATCATCGACGCCGCGGCCGCCCGCCGGGACTACCTCGACGAGACCGGCGGCCGGTACGTCCACGTGCTCGCGGACGGCGGCATGACGGTGTCGGGCGACATCGCCAAGGCCATCGCGTGCGGCGCGGACGCCGTCATGCTCGGTTCCCCGCTGGCCGCCGCGTCCGACGCGCCCGGCCAGGGCCTGTACTGGACGGCGGCGGCCGCGCACCCGTCACTGCCGCGCTCGCGCGTGGCGGCCGGCCCGGACTACGCCGTCGACCTGAAGACCCTGCTGTTCGGGCCGTCGTCCGACGCGGAAGGCGTCGTGAACCTCTTCGGGGCGTTGCGCCGGGCGATGGCGAAGACGGGCTACTCGGACCTCAAGGAGTTCCAGCGGGTGGGGCTCACCGTTCGCCGGTGAGGTGTGCGAGGAACGCCGCGAAGGCGCCCGCGGAGTAGACGAGGACGGAGCGGGGCGCGCGTTGCTTGGTGTCCCGCACTCCGACCACGCCCTGGCCGGCGCCGATCTCGACGCAGGCGTTCTCTTCGAAGTGGCTGTGGCTCGACTTGCGCCAACCGGTCAGCTTCTGGGAGCCCATCGTGGTCCCCTCCCGGAGATCGTGTCCCGCCCGGCGGGTCTCGCCGACGTGAACATCGAGCATCCAGTTTGATACCCACGATCACCGGGTGAGAAGAGTCCGGAAGGGTGACTGGCGGGTAACTTACCTCTGGTCAGAACGCGGCACCGGAGTTACTCTCAAGGTGTGACTGCCAGTAACACCACCAGTGCGGGTGGCCCCGACTACGACGTCGTCGTGGTGGGGTCGGGGTTCGGCGGCAGCGTCGCGGCGCTGCGCCTCACCGAGAAGGGCTACCGGGTAGCCGTCGTCGAGGCGGGCCGCCGGTTCGCCGACGACGAGTTCGCGAAGACGTCGTGGGACCTCAAGCGCTACCTCTGGGCGCCGCAGGTCGGCTGCTACGGCATCCAGCGCATCCACATGCTCAACGACGTCATGGTGTTGGCGGGCGCCGGGGTCGGCGGTGGTTCGCTCGTCTACGCGAACACGCTGTACCGGCCGCTCAAGCCGTTCTACACCGACCGGCAGTGGGCGCACATCACCGACTGGGAGTCCGAGCTCGCTCCGCACTACGACCAGGCGAGCCGCATGCTCGGCGTCGTCACGAACCCGACCGTGACCCCGTCGGACGTCGTGATGCGCGACGTCGCGAAGGACATGGGGGTCGCCGATTCCTTCCACCCGACGCCCGTCGGCGTCTACTTCGGCAAGCCGGGCGAGCGTGCGAAGGACCCGTACTTCGGCGGTGCCGGGCCCGACCGCACCGGCTGCACCGAATGCGGCTCCTGCATGACCGGCTGCCGCGTCGGCGCGAAGAACACGCTGGTCAAGAACTACCTCTACCTCGCCGAGCAAGACGGCGCGAAGGTCATCCCGCTCACCACGGTGACCGCGGTGACGCCGGTCGACGGCGGCTACGAGGTCAGTCTGAAGAAGACCGGGACGACGTCGAAGCGGTTCCGGACCACCATCACCGCCGAGAAGGTCGTCTTCGCCGCCGGGACCTGGGGCACCCAGAACCTGCTGCACCGGATGAAGGACACCGGACGGCTGCCGAAGCTGTCGCGCCGGCTCGGCGAGCTGACGCGCACCAACTCCGAGGCCATCATCGGCGCCGCCCGCACCGAGGTCGACGAGAGCCGCGACTTCAGCCGCGGCGTCGCGATCACCTCGTCGATCCACCCGGACGAGAACACCCACATCGAGCCGGTCCGCTACGGCAAGGGCAGCAACGCCATGAGCCTGCTGCAGACCATCGCCACCGACGGCTCCTCGCCGGTGCCACGCTGGCAGCAGCTCGCGCGGTTCCTGCTGAAGCACCCGCTGCAGTCGGCGCGGATGCTCAACGGCTACCGCTGGAGCGAGCGCACGGTGATCCTGCTGGTGATGCAGAGCCTCGACAACTCGATCACCACGTACACGCGGCGCGGCCTCTTCGGCCGTCGCAAGTACACGTCGAAGCAGGGCCACGGCGAGCCGAACCCGAGTTTCATCCGGGCCGGGCACGAGGCGAACTTCCGAGCTGCCGAGCACATCGGCGGCATCGCCGGCGGCACCTGGGGCGAGATCTTCGACATCCCGCTGACCGCGCACTTCATCGGCGGCGTCCCGATCGGCGCCACCGACGGCGAAGGCGTCATCGACCCGTACCACCGCGTGTTCGGCTACCCCGGGCTGTCGGTCGTGGACGGCGCGGCGATCACCGCCAACCTCGGCGTGAACCCGTCGCTGACCATCACCGCCCAGGCCGAGCGCGCGTTCTCCTTCTGGCCGAACAAGGGGGAGGCGGACCCGCGGCCGGCGCAGGACGCGCCGTACGCCCGCGTGGAGCCGGTGGCGCCGAAGAACCCGGCCGTTCCCGCGGGGGCTCCCGCCGCGCTGCGGCGGTCCTAGACTCGGGACCGTGACGGCATCGGAGAAGGCGCACGCGCTCCTCGACGGGATCAGGAAGCTCGACGACGAATGGGCGCGGGCGGTCGGTGGCCTCGGCGAACCCGAGCTGCGCGCCCCCAGTGCGTTGCCCGGCTGGTCGCGCGCGCACGTCCTGGCGCACGTCGCTCGCAACGCCGACGGCCTGCGCAACCTGCTGATCTGGGCGAACACCGGCGTCGAGACCCCGATGTACCGCAGTGAGGAGGCCCGCGACGCCGACATCGACGCCGGCGCGCGGCACCCGGCCGCCGACCTCCTCGCCGACGTCGTCGCGTCGGCCGCGCGGTTCGCCGAGTACGCCGAAGCCATGCCGGACGACGCCTGGGCGCGGGAGGCCCGCAACCGGCGGGGCGCGCCGGTCACCGGGGCCGTCGTGGCGCGGATGCGGCTGTCCGAGCTGGCCATCCACCTCGCCGACCTCGACCTCGGCTACGACCTCGACCGCGTGCTCGGGCTGCTCGGCCCGCTCGCCGAGGACGTCGTCCAGCACGCCGTCACGTCCCGGAGCGCGCACCTCCCGGCACTCCGCCTGGTCGCCGGGGAGTTCGAGTGGACGATGGGCGCCGCCCCGGGCGCGACGGTGACGGGCTCCTGCGGGGAGCTGCTGGCCTGGCTCAGCGGACGGTCCGACGGCTCGGCCCTCGACGGCGACGTGCCGAGGCTCCCCGCCTGGTCGTGAGGCGCGCGCGTCCCGCGTCCGCTCTAGACTGGGCGTCCCCGGTACGAGGAGTCCGATGTGGACAGCATGAGCAGGTGGGGCTGAGCCGTGGCCGAGCAACCCGCCGAACGGCCGCACGTCCACCACCATGTGGATGTGGACAGGCGGACGTTCCTGCGGCTCGCGGGCGTTTCGGCGGCCGGTGCCGTCGTCGCCGCGTGCGCGCCGGACGGCCCGTCGGCCCCCGTCGCGTCGACCGGCCCGACCGCGCCGACGCTGTCTGCCCCGCCCACCAGCCGGCTGCCCACCGGGCCGCCGAACTGGGATGACCTGCGCGGCCAGCTGACCGGCAACCTGCTGCGCCCGGGCACCGACGGCTACGACATCGCCAAGCTCGCGTTCAACCCGCTCTTCGACGCCAACAACCCCGTGGCCGTCGCGACGGCGGCCTCCGTCCAGGACGTCCAGGCCTGCGTCCGGGCCGCCGCTGGGCGCGTGACCCTCGCCGCCCGCAGCGGCGGCCACAGCTACGCCGGCTACTCGGTGCCGCAGGGCGGCCTGGTCATCGACCTCGCCGCGCTGAACAAGATCGAGGTCGAGGGCGGCAAGGCCGTGATCGGCGCCGGCGCGAAGCTGAAGGACGTCTACGCCGCGCTCGGGCGAGCCGGGCGCGCGTTGCCCGCCGGGTCCTGCCCGACGGTCGGGATCGCCGGGCTGACCCTGGGCGGCGGCATCGGCGTGCTCGCCCGCAACTACGGCCTGACCTGCGACCACCTGAGCTCCGCGAAGGTCGTCACGGCCGACGGCCGGCTGCTCACCGCGTCCGCGGACTCCGAGCCGGACCTGTACTGGGCGCTGCGCGGCGGGGGCGGCGGCAACTTCGGCATCGTCACCGAGTTCACCTTCGACACCGATCCGGCGCCGGACCTGACGGTGTTCACGCTGCGCTTCCCGGCCGGGGCCGCGGCCGGCGTGCTCACCGCGTGGCAGCAGTGGATCGCCGCGATGCCGCGGGAGCTGTGGGCCAACCTGGTGCTCTCGGGCGGGTCGCCGGTGCAGTGCCGCGTGAGCGGGTGCTACGTCGGCGGGACCGCCGGGCTGAACACGCTGCTCAACAACCTGATCACGAACTCGGGTGCGCGGCCGTCGCAGCGCACCGTGCGCAGCCTCGACTTCCTCGGCGCCATGAAGTTCTTCGAGGGCGGTTCGGACCGGCAGGGGTTCGTGGGGTCGTCGCGGATCATCACGACCCCGGTCGACGCGGAGAAAGTCGTCGCGCTGGCCGACGGCCGCACCGGCACCGACCTGCTGATCGACGGCCTCGGCGGCAAGGTCGGCGAGCTGGCGAAGGACGCGACGGCGTTCTGGCACCGCGACGCGCTGGCGAGCGTGCAGGTCTACACCGAGGCGACGGCGAAGGACCGGGACAAGGCGGCCCAGTCGGTCGCCGACGTCGTCGCGGGCCTCGCCGCGGCCGGCGCGGGCGGCGGGTACGTCAACTACATCGACCCGGCCCTGCCCGACTGGAAGACCGCCTACTACGGCGACAACGCGAAGCGGCTTCAGGACGTCGCGAAGAAGTACGACCCCTTCAACGTCTTCCGGTTCGGGCAGGGCGTCGTCAGTTAGAGATCGATGCCGGTGAAGACCGTGACGCGTTCCTCCGTCAGGTCGTGCATCGCGGCCAGGACGCCTTCGCGGCCGACGCCGGAGCCCTTGACGCCGCCGTAGGGCATCTGGTCGGCGCGGTAGGACGGGACGTCACCGATGATCACGCCGCCGACCTCCAGTTCGGCCGACGCGTGGAACGCCAGCTGGACGTCGGTGGTGAAGACGCCGGCCTGCAGCCCGTACGCGGATTCGTTGACCGAGCGGAAGGCCTCGTCCACTCCGTCCACAACGGACACCGCGAGCACCGGGCCGAAGATCTCCTCGTTCCAGGCCTTGGTGTCCGGCGGGACGTCGGTGAGCAGGGTCGGGGCGACGGTCGCGCCCTCGCGGGTCCCGCCGGTGAGCAGCTTCGCGCCCGCCGAGACGGCCTCGTCGATCCACGCGACGATCCGCTCGGCGGCGGCTTCGTCGACCACCGGGCCGACGTCGGTGTTGCGGTCGTACGGGTCGCCGGTCCGCTGCGCCTCGACGGCTTCCAGCAGGGCGGGCACGAACTCCTCGGCCACGGCGGCGTCGACGATCACCCGCTGCACCGCGATGCAGGACTGGCCGGCCTGGTAGTTGCCGAAGGTGGCGATCCGGTGCGCGGCGCCTTCGGGGTCGGGCCAGTCGCGCAGCACGACGGCCGCCGCGTTGCCGCCGAGCTCCAGGACGACGTGCTTGCGCGGGGCGGCGTCCTTGAGCGACCAGCCGACCGGGCCGGAGCCGGTGAACGACACGACGGGCAGCCTCGGGTCGGCGACGAGGGCCTGGGTTTCTTCGTTTCCCAGCGGCAGCACGGAAAACGCGCCGTCCGGCAGGTCCGTCTCGGCCAGGATTTCGCCGAGGACCAACGCCGACAACGGCGTCCGCGGCGCGGGTTTCACGATGATCGGCGCGCCGATCGCCAGCGACGGCGCGACCTTGTGTGCCACCAGGTTGAGCGGGAAGTTGAACGGCGCGATGCCCAGCACCGGCCCGCGCGGGACGCGGCGGGTGAGCGCCAGCCGCGCCTCGCCCGCGGGGTCGGTGTCGAGGCGTTGGACGTCGCCGGTGAAGCGGCGGGCCTCCTCGGCGGCGATGCGGAACACCGACACCGCCCGCTTCACCTCGGCTTCCGCCCATTTGAGCGGCTTGCCGTTCTCGGCGGTGATCACCTCGGCGATCTCCTCGGCGCGCGCGGCGAGCCCTCGCGAGACGTGCTCGAGCGCCCCCGCGCGGACGTGCGCGGGAGTGCGCCGGAACTCCTTGGCGACGGCCGCCGCGGCGGCGACCGCGCGTTCGACCTGCTCCGGCCCGGGCACGGCGACCGTGGCGACCTCGCTGCCGTCGTACGGGTGGTGCACGACGAGGGTGGTGGCGCCCGGCTCGGCGCGGCCGGCGATCCAGGCGGGCCGCGGCTCGGGGGTGATCATGTCCATGCGTACCAACGTAATCCGGGTGGGGGCACGCGGTGTCGTACCCCCACCCGGACGGGTCACGGCTTGATGAGCACCTTCAGCGCTTCGCGGTCCGCCATCGCGCGGTAGCCGTCCGGCACGGCTTCGACGTCGATGGTCCGGTCGAAGACCTTGCCGGGCTGGTACTTGCCGTCGAGGACGTCCGGCAGCAGCTCCGGGATGTAGTGCCGGGCCGGGGCGACGCCGCCGGTGACGGTGATGTTGCGCCGGAACAGCGCCGGGCCGATCGGGCCCTCTTCGTACTGCGGAACGCCGACGCGGCTGACCGCGCCGCCCGCGCGCACGACCCCGACGGCCATCTCGAAGGCGGGTTTCGTGCCGACACACTCGAGGACGGCGTGCGTGCCTTCCCCGTTCGTCAGCTCGCGGACCTTCGCGATGCCCTCTTCGCCGCGTTCGGCGACGACGTCGGTGGCGCCGAACTCGCGGCCGAGGTCGGTCCGCGCCTGGTGGCGTCCCATGAGGACGATCCGCGCGGCGCCCAGCCGCTTCGCCGCGAGCACGGCGGAGAGACCGACGGCGCCGTCGCCGATCACGGTGACGTTCTGGCCCTCGCGCACGCGCGCCTTCGTCGCGGCGTGGTGGCCGGTCGGGAAGACGTCCGACAGCGTCAGCAGCGACGCGAGCAGCGCGTCGTCCTCGGTGTGCGGCACCTTGACCAGCGTGCCGTCGGCCTGCGGCACGCGCACGGCTTCGCCCTGGCCGCCGTCGACGCCCTTCGCACCCCAGAACCCGCCGTGCAGGCACGACGTCTGGAGGCCTTCGCGGCAGAACTGGCAGGTGTTGTCGGAGTAGACGAAGGGCGCGATGACGAGGTCGCCCTTCTTGACGGTGACGACGTCCGCGCCGGTCTCCTCGACGATCCCGAGGAACTCGTGCCCGATGCGGCGGCCGTGTTCGCTCGGTGCCATGTCGGCGTACGGCCAGAGGTCACTGCCGCAGATGCAGGACCGGACGACCCGCAGGATGACGTCGGCCGGCTCGACCAGCTTCGGGTCGGGGACGGTCTCCACCCGCACGTCGCCGGCGCCGTAGATGACTGTCGCTCGCATGCAAGTCCTTTCGTTAGCTTCCCTAAGTAAGACCGGCGGCGAGGGAATGGCATTCCTGCTTGTGGTTCTCGTGACAAACGGCGGGGGTCCGGCGGCCTCGGCGCCCCTAGATTTTCGGTCATGACGACACCAGCCGCAGCCCGCAACCCGTTCGTGGCGTTCTTCGACCGGATCGCCACCGGGCCCGGTCGTCCCGTGCTGACCGCGGTGGTGTTCGCGGTGACGCTGGCGTGCGGCGTCGCGCAGCTGGTGCACCCGCCGCTGTACGACGCCATGAACCGCGATGCGGCGCGCATCGAGGCGGGGGAGTGGTACCGGCTGGTCACGGGCATGTTCTTCCAGGACGGCCGGGCCATGGGCCTGGTGTTCAACCTGCTCACCCTGGCCGTGGTGGGCGCGTTCGCCGAGCGCGTGTTCGGCCGGGCCCGCTGGCTGCTGCTCTACTTCGGCTGCGGCCTGTTCGGCCAGTTCGTGAGCTATGTCTGGCTCAACCCGGTCGGCGCGGGCAACTCGATGTGCGTCGCCGGTCTGCTGGGCGCGCTGACGGCCGTGGCCATGGTGGCTTCGCGCCGCTACGGCGTGGAGCTGCCGGTGCGGTTCCGGATCATGGCCTTCGCGGTGCCGGTCCTGGCCGTGGCCGGCACGCTCGCGCACGACAACCACGGCCTTCCGGCGCTGCTCGGCCTGGCCCTGGGCTTCCTGCTGCTACCGGCTCCGGTAGAGGTCGCGCAGCAGTAGGACTTCGGCGCAGTGGTGGATCATCTCCCGGCTGATGTGCAGCACCAGCGTCGCCATCGACTCCTTCGCGTACGGGCCCTCGGCGGGGCCGCACGCCCGGGCGAGGCCGTCGTCGTCGAGTGACCGGACACCCTCGATCCAGCGGACGTAGTGCTCGTCGAGGAGAGACAGCGCCTCGGCGGCCGTCCCGGGGTACGGGTAGTCGTCGTAGGTCATCGGCGGGCCGCCGAAGTGCGAAGCCGTCCGCATGCCCAGCACCCCGACCAGGATGTGGCCGAGCCGCCAGGCGATCGTCGTCACCGGCGGCGGCGTCGGCTCCGGGAACGCGAAGTCGATGGTGAACGGGCCCGTCCCGGGTTCGTCGTCCGACTTGCGCGGGCGCACGGTCCAGCAGCCCGCGACCGGCTCCCAGAAGTACTCGTCGTCGGTGAGTCCCTCGAGCTTCGGGCGCGTGTGCACCCGCCAGTGGAAGTCGAGCTGATCGGTCAGTTCCTTCGTCCAGTTCACAGCCATACCGCGCACCGTAGGCCGGATCGAGGACAGCACCGGCCCTGAATCCCGGGTGGCCCGGCCCACCTGGGACGATGGAGGCCTATCCCACCGTCGCAGGAGGTCGCCAGGTGCCCAGTCCCACCGGTCCGGTTCTCGTCGTGGACTTCGGGGCGCAGTACGCGCAGCTGATCGCCCGGCGCGTCCGCGAGGCACAGATCTACTCGGAGGTCGTCCCGCACAGCGCGTCCACCGAAGAGATCCTCGCGAAGAACCCCGCGGCGATCATCCTTTCCGGCGGCCCTTCGAGCGTGTACGCCGAAGGCGCGCCGGGCATGGACCCGAAGCTCACCGAAGCCGGCGTCCCGATCTTCGGCATCTGCTACGGCCACCAGCTCCTGGCCAGCGCGCTCGGCGGCGTCGTCGAACCCACCGGCGCCCGCGAGTTCGGCCGCACCGAGGTCCGCGTCACCGGTGACGGCGGTGTCCTGCACGCCGGCCTGCCCGCGCACCAGCCCGCCTGGATGAGCCACAACGACAGCGTCACCAAGGCGCCGGAGGGCTCGGTCGTCACCGCGTCGTCGGACGGCGCCCTGGTGGCCGGTTTCGAGGACGTCCAGCGCCGCTTCGCCGGCGTCCAGTACCACCCGGAGGTCGCGCACTCGCCGCACGGCCAGGAGGTGCTGCGCCGGTTCCTGCGCGACATCGCCGGCATCGAGCCGCAGTGGACGACGTCGTCGATCGTCGAGGAGCAGGTCCGGCGGATCAGCGACCAGATCGGCGACGGCCGCGCGATCTGCGGCCTCTCCGGCGGTGTCGACTCCGCCGTCGCGGCCGCGCTGGTGCAGCGCGCCATCGGCGACCGGCTGACCTGCGTGTTCGTCGACCACGGCCTGCTGCGCGCGGGCGAGCGCACCCAGGTCGAGCAGGACTTCGTCTCCGCCACCGGGGTCAACCTCGTGACCATCGACGCGCGGAAACGCTTCCTCGACGCGCTGGCCGGCGTCACCGACCCGGAGCAGAAGCGCAAGATCATCGGCCGCGAGTTCATCCGCGTCTTCGAGCAGGCCGAGCGCGACCTGAAGGCCCAGGGCGACTACAAGTTCCTGGTCCAGGGCACGCTGTACCCGGACGTCGTCGAGTCCGGCGGTGGCGAGGGCACGGCCAACATCAAGAGCCACCACAACGTCGGCGGCCTGCCGGACGACCTGCAGTTCGAGCTGGTCGAGCCGCTGCGGCTGCTGTTCAAGGACGAGGTCCGCCGGGTCGGCCTGGAGCTGGGGCTGCCCGAGACGATCGTGCAGCGCCAGCCGTTCCCCGGCCCCGGCCTGGGCATCCGCATCATCGGCGCGGTCGACCAGCAGCGTCTCGACACGTTGCGGGCGGCCGACCTGATCGCCCGCGAGGAGCTGACCGCGGCCGGGCTGGACCGCGACATCTGGCAGTGCCCGGTGGTGCTGCTGGCCGACGTCCGCAGCGTCGGCGTCCAGGGCGACGGCCGGACGTACGGGCACCCGGTGGTGCTGCGGCCGGTGTCGTCGGAGGACGCGATGACCGCGGACTGGACGCGCCTGCCCTACGACGTCCTGGAGCGGATCTCGACCCGGATCACCAACGAGGTGCCGGAGGTCAACCGGGTGGTCCTGGACGTCACGTCCAAGCCGCCGGGCACCATCGAGTGGGAGTGATCCCCCCCGAAGAGGACACAGACAGGACTCGAGGCCCCGGCGTGGGATCCGGGGCCTCGAGTGCTTTTCAGCGGCGGCGCTTGCCGAACGACGCGCCGAGGAGCAGCAGCCCCACGAACACCGCGCCGCCGGCGACCACCCAGCGGAAGTCGAACTGCGGGAGCCAGCTCGCGCCGTCCGAGAGGACGTAGGCCGACACCAGCAGCGTCGCGACTCCGATGATCAGCGTGAAGACGTCCACGCCGTGCTTGGCGGGCTGGGTTTCCGTCGCGTTGTCGTAGGCGTAAGGGTTCTGGTCAGCCACGCCGCACCTCCACGTTGCCCATGCTGTTCGCCACGTGCAGGGTGATCTTCTGGCCGCCGACGCCGTCGGTGCCGTTGTCCGTCCCGGTCAGCGCTTCCTGGCTGACGCCGCTGGTGGACCGGTTGAAACAAGACGTCCTGCCCGCTCCCGTGTGGCAGTCGAAGGTGACGTCCGCCGTCTCGGGCACGGTGACCGTGGTGTTGCCCGCGCCGTTGTTCACCGTCGTCGAGTACGGCGCTCCGGCGGGCAGCTCGCTCAGGTCGAGGTCGATGGTGCCCGCCGCGTGCTGGTAGAGCGGCTTCACGTCGGCCACCGTGTGCGGGGTGTCGCTGAGTTCGCCGACGTCGCCGTGGAAGTCGAGGTCCTGGAACGGCGCCGTCGTCAGCACCATCCCGGCGATCGCCAGGGGCACCGCCAGCCCGATCAGCCCGCGCCCGCCGCCGGCGAACGCGCCGGTGACCAGGCCGATCCCGACCACGCCGAGGACCAGGCCGATGATGTGCTGCGCGGAGAACCAGCCGACGCCGTTGAGGGCCAGCAGCACGCCGACGCCGGCGGTCACCACGGCGATCCCGAACGTCGCCGAGCCCACCTTCGACCGACGGCGCCGCTGCGGCGCCCGGTACGACGGCGGAGGCGGCGGCGTGGGCCGCGGCTCCTGGACGGGCGGCGCTTCGGGCAGGTCCCAGCCGGCCGGGTCGGCGGCGAGGGGATCCCAGCCCCGTGCCGGCGACGGCGCCTCGGCGGTGTCGGTCATGGTGAAGGCTCCGTTTCCGGTGAAGGCCGGGTAGGACGTCCGCGCGGCGACCGGCGCGGGGCGGTTCTCGTGGCCGCGGCTGCGGTGCAGCAGGTAGAGCGCGGCGGCGATGAGCGCGAAGCTGATGAGACCGCCGCCGTCGAACCACGAGCCCGTGAAGGAGCCCCCGACGCTGATGACGGTGAGCACCAGCAGCACGACGGCGAAGGCGGGCGAAACCGACGACCGGCCGCGCCCGATCAGGCCTTCGAAGCCGGACACCTCGTCGCTCTCGCCCGGCAGGAACAGCCACCCCAGCAGGTAGAAGGGCGCCCCGAAGCCACCGAAGACCGTGGTCACCACCAGCGCGATCCGCACGACGACGGGATCGATCCCGTACCGGTACCCGATCGCCGCGGCGACGCCGGCCAGCTTCCGCCCGGCGTGCGGCCGCCGCGGCCGGCTGGCCCAGAAGTCCTTCACGGTCTCCTCGAAGCCGTTCAACGGGCTCGGCTTCGGAGCCCGTGACTCGCTCGCACCACTCATGGGGAAAAGCATGCGGCACCGGCCGCGGCGCGACATCCGGGATGGTCCCTGAGGTTTCCCGGAGAGGACGTCGGGGCCCGGGACCCTTGGACACAGCGCGAAGTCACCCGGCGCGGGCCGGTTCGAGCATCGCCGCGTCGAGTCCGCCGAGAGCACCGCCGGATCCGCTGAGCGCGTGGGTCGCAGACCAGGATGTCAACTTGCCCGTGCGGCACCACGGCTGCTCGCGGTCGTGCGGGGCGTAGTCGTGCCGGCCGCGGTTTCCCACCGGATCAGGGGTTTCCCCGATGGAACCCCATGCCGCCGCGTGTGACCATGGACGGCGTGCAGGAGTCCCTCGACCACGTCACCGCCGAGCAGGTGGCCCCGGCCACCACCACGGACCCGTCGTCGCCGCCGAAGATGTTCCGGCGCCGGTCCGGGCGGGCGATCGCCGGTGTCGCCGGTGGCCTCGCCGATCACCTCGGGGTGCCGGTCGTCTGGGTGCGGACGGCCTTCGCGCTGCTGGCCGCGCTCAACGGCGCCGGGCTGCTCGCCTACGGCCTCCTCTGGGTCTTCGTCCAGCAGCAGTCCGAAGAGGCCGCGGACGCCCCGACGCCGAAGGAACGGCAGCAGGCGTTCGGCCTGGTCGCGCTCGGTGTCGGTCTCGCCGTCGCCAGCGGGACGCTGACCGGGTTCATCAGCGGCTGGGTCGCCGTGCCGCTCGCCATCGCCATGATCGGTGCCGCGGTCGTCTGGCGGGAGGCCGACGAGTCGCAGCGCCGCCGCTGGAGGGTCGGCGCGAAGGACGGTTTCGCCGGGGCGTTCCTCGGCGGGGGCGGCTGGTCGGCCGCCATCCGGATCGTCGCCGGCGTCGCGCTGGTGATCACCGGCATCGGCGTCGTCGTGCTCCGCAGCGGCAGCCTCGACCAGGTCCAGTTCGCGCTGATCGCCGTCATCGCCACCCTGATCGGCGTCGCCGTGCTGACCGTGCCGTTCTGGCTGCGGCTGGTCCGGGACCTCTCCGACGAGCGCAAGGCCCGCATCCGCACCGACGAACGCGCCGAGATCGCCGCCCACCTGCACGACTCCGTGCTGCAGACCCTCGCGCTCATCCAGAAGCAGAGCGAGTCGCCGCGCGAGGTCGCCCGGCTGGCCCGCAGCCAGGAGCGCGAGCTGCGTGGCTGGCTCTACGGCCCGAACGGCTACGGCAAGCCGGCCGAGAAGGTCGAGGAAGCCACCGGGCAGCTGTCCGAGGCACTCGCGACGGCGTGCGGCGAGGTCGAGGACACCTTCGCGATCTCCGTCGGCCAGGTCGTCGTCGGCGACGCCGAGCTGGACGAGTCGCTGGTGGCGCTCGTCCAGGCCGCCCGGGAGGCGATCGTCAACGCCGCGAAGCACGCCGGTGTCGACGAGGTCAGCGTCTACGCCGAGGTCGAGCCGACGTCGGTCACGGTGTTCGTGCGCGACCGCGGCAAGGGCTTCGAGCCCGACCTCGTCCCGGACGACCGCCACGGGCTCGCCGACTCGATCCGCGGCCGGATGACCCGCCACGGCGGCACTTGCAAGGTCCGGACCGCGCCGGGGGAGGGCACCGAGGTGCAGCTCGCCATGCCGGTGAAAGCGGGCAAGGGGGCGGCGTGAGGCGGCTATGCTCGACGACGTGACGGACAACCAGCGTGAACCGGTCAAGGTGTTCCTCGTCGACGACCACGCGTTGTTCCGCGCGGGGGTGCGCACCGAGCTCGACTCGATCACCGACGAGGTCCGCGTGGTCGGCGAGGCCGGTTCGGTCGCCGAGGCGGTCGCCGGGATCGCCCGGACGAAGCCGCAGGTCGTGCTGCTCGACGTGCACATGCCCGACGGCGGCGGTGCCGAGGTGCTGCGTCGCATCCGCCCGGAGCTGCCGGACGTCGTCTTCCTGGCCCTGTCGGTCTCCGACGCGGCCGAGGACGTCATCGCGGTCATCCGCGCCGGCGCGCGCGGGTACGTCACGAAGACGATCTCGTCGAAGGAGCTGGTCCGCGCGGTGGTCCGGGTCGCGGACGGCGACGCGGTGTTCTCGCCGCGGCTGGCCGGGTTCGTGCTGGACGCCTTCGCCGACCGCCCGGGCTCGGCCCCGATCAACGACCCCGAGCTGGACCTGCTGACCCCGCGCGAGCGTGACGTCCTGCGGCTGCTGGCTCGCGGCTACGCGTACAAGGAGATCGCGTCGGAGCTGTTCATCTCGGTGAAGACGGTCGAGACGCACGTGTCGAGCGTGCTGCGGAAGACCCAGCTGTCGAACCGCTACGAGCTCTCCCGCTGGGCCTCCGACCGCCGCCTCGTCTAGACGCGCTCTTCCGCCAGCACCGGCACCGGCGCCGTGACGGGCTTCTGGATCCGCGTCAGCGCGACGCCGCCCAGGACGACCACCATGCCCGCGATCACCCGCAGGTTGAGCTGCTCGCCCAGGAACACCGCGCCCAGCAGCACCGAAACCACCGGCAGCAGGTAGCCGACGACGGACGCGGCGACCGCGCCTTCGCTCGCCAGCAGCTGGTAGTTCAGCGCGAACGCGATACCCGTCGACCCGATGCCGAGCACCAGCATCGCGAGCACGGGTCCCGCCGAAACGTGCACCGGCGTGAACCCACCCGCGGGCAGCGCCAGCACGAGGAACCCGCTGGCCAGCAGCATCTGCCCGGCCGAAGTCGCGTACGGCGACAACGAAGGGTCCGACAGGTACTTGCCCTCGTAGACGAACGCGAAGCCGTAGCTCGCGGCCGCGGCCAGGCAGGCCAGCGCGCCCCAGCTGAGCAGGCCCGACGCCTGCCACGGCGCGAAGATCAGCAGAATTCCGCCCAGCCCGGCGAGCAACCCCGCCAACCGGGTGCCGGTCATCCGCGACGACGTCCCCATCAGCGGTGCGGCCAGGAGCACCCACAGCGGCGTCGTCGAGTTGAGCACGCCGGTGATCCCCGAGTCGACGGTCGTCTCACCGATGGCGAACAGCAGGAACGGCAGCGCGTTGTGGAAGAACGCCGCGACGGCCAGGTGGCCCCACATCCGCCGGCCGCGCGGCAGCCGCGCCCGGTGCAGCCGGCACAGCAGGAGCAGCGTGGCCGCGCCGAGCACGAGCCGCGCCAGCACCAGCTGCACCGGCGAGAACATCCCCAGCCCCAGCTTGATCCAGAAGAAGCTCGAGCCCCACATGAGCGCCAGCGCACCGATCCTCAGCAGGGTCTTCGTTTCGCCCACCCAGTCCTCCTTCGCCGATCAGCGTCAGCTTCACGCGGAGCTGTCGTAAGGACAAGCGAAATTAACTGCAGGAACACTTAAGCTGAGCTGTACGATCGGGGCATGCTCGACGTCCGCCGCATGCAGGTCCTCCGCGCCGTGATCACCAGCGGGTCGATCACCGCCGCGGCCCGCAACCTGGGCTACACGCCGTCCGCGATCAGCCAGCAGCTGTCCGCGCTGGAACGCGAGGCCGGCACCGAGCTGCTCGAACGCGTCGGGCGAGGGGTGCGGCCGACGCCCGCGGGCGCGCTGCTGTCCGAACACGCCGAGACGCTGAGCACCGAGCTCGCCCGGGCCGAAGCGGCGCTCACCGAGCTCAAGGAAGGCCGCATCGGCCGCGTCTCCATCCGCTACTTCGCGACCGCCGGCGCGTCCCTGGTCCCGCCCGCCATCGCCGCGGTCCGCCGCGAGCACCCCGGCGTGCACCTCGACCTCAAGCTCGTCGAACTCGACGACCCGATGGCGGAGGTCGAGGCGGGCCACGCCGACGTCGCGATCACCGTCTTCCCGCGCCAGACCCCGCCCGCCAAGGGGGTCGAGCTGGTGCACCTGCTCGACGACCCGTACCGGGCCGTGCTGCCGAAGACCCACCCGCTGGCCCGCAAGCGCGTGCTGGACCTGACGGAGTTCGCCGACGAGCCGTGGGTCGGCGTCGACGGCCAGCCCGGCATCTGCCGCGAGATCCTGTACGGCGCGTGCGCGTCGGCCGGCTTCGCGCCGAACATCGTCGTGGAGTCCGAGGACTACCAGACGGCGCAGGGGTTCGTCGCCGCCGGCCTCGGGGTCAGCCTGATCCCGGAACTCGGGCTCGGCGCCCAGCACCCCGGCGTGGTCGTCCGCAGGATCCACCACCCGGAGCCGGTCCGCGTGATCCACGCCGCGGTCGCCTCGCGGGCCGCGAGCCACCCGGCCGTCCGCACCCTGCTGGCGGCGATGCGCGCGGCGACCGCCAAAGTGGCCTAGACGAAGAACAGCTCCGAAACGAGGATGCCGACCAGCACCGCGACGAGGATCGCGGCCACGGTCACCAGCGCCTTCTTCGACACCGGCAGGTTCCACGCCTCGGCCGTCCGGGCCGGGGCGGCGGGCGGCGGCGCGTACTGCGTCGCTTGGTGCGGCGGAGTTGCTTGGGGCTGAACCGGCTGCATCCGCTGGGTCTCCTCGGCCGAGGAGTAGCCGGGCGCGGGCGGGGCGACCGGGATCTGCTGCTGGAACTGCGGACCCGACGGCGGAACCTGCTGCGGCATCGGCGGCGGCCCCGCGGCAGCCAGCCCCGGGTTGAACGGCGGCGCCGGCGGAGGTGGGGGCGGTGGCATCCCGGGCGCGGTCGGCGGGATGAACGCCGTTTCGCGGCCCTCGGTGATCGCCTTCAGCGAGCGGACGGTGTCCGCCATCGTCGGCCGGGTCGTCGGGTCCGCGCGCAGCATCTTGCGCAGCGCCTCGGTGAGGACACCCGCGTTCTGCGGCGGGCGTTCGGACGACTGGCCGTCGTCCCCGAACGGCGGCACGCCCTCCACCGAGGTGTAGAGCGTCGCGCCGAGGGAGAAGACGTCCGCGGCCGGCGTGCCAGGCAGCCCGCGCGCGACCTCAGGCGCAACGTACGCCGGGCTCGGGCCGCCGCCGCTGATCCCGATGTCGGTGAGCTTCACGCCGCCGTCGTCGGCCAGGAGCACCGTGCCCGGTTCGAGGGTGCGGTGCACGAACCCGGCCGCGTGGATCGCGGCCAGCGCGTTCCCGAGCTGGATGCCCAGCAGCGCCGCCTGGTCGGGGGTGAGCCTGCCGTGCTCGGCGAGGAAGGTCGCCATGCTGCGGGACGGGATGTACTCCATCACGAGCCAGACGTCCTGGCCGTCCGGCAGCACGTCGAAGACCTTGATCGCGGACGGGTGCTCGATGCGCGCCGCGTCCTTGCCCTCCTGCATGGCGGCCGCGCGCGCCTGCTCGGCGCGCTCCCCGGCCCCGACCGGCAGGTACATCCGCTTCATCGCGACGGTGCGGAACAGCCGCGTGTCGAACGCCAGCCAGACGATGCCCGCGCGGCCGCGACCGATCGGCTGGTCCAGCCGGAACCGGCCGCCGACGATGGTGCCTTCAGAACTCAAGACTTACCTCGATCATCCGTTGGCTGGCGGCGGCGAGCTTGTCGATGTCGTGGTCTCCGGGCTGGTCGGCGGGGGCTCGGAAGTCGTCGGCTTCGTCGGCGTTGTCGTCTTCGGACTCGTGGTCGGCTTCTCTTCGGTGCTCCGCGCCGTCGTCGTGCGCTTCGACGACGTGGTCGGCTGCTCCTTCGTCGACGGCAGGTCCACCGTCGAGGTGGGCAGCTCCGACGTCGACGGGAGAGACTCCGACGTCGCGACGGGCGACGGCTTGTTGCTCGGCACCGGCGCCGCCGGGGCGGCCGGGTTGTTCGGGCTCAGCAGCCAGACGACGAGCGCGACCAGGCCCACGACGACGATGCCGCCGAGGATCGCCGGGCGCTTCCACGCGCCGGGCTTCTCGTCGTCCTCGTCGGCTGGGCCGGTCTGCGGGCGCTGCCGGGGCGGGGGCGGCGGGGCCGGCTCGTCGTCGTAATCGTCGTAGTCGTCGTACTGGTCGTCCGCGTACGGGCCTTGCTCGTGCGGCGGCACCGGGACGGCGCGGGTCGCGGCCAGCCCGGGCGGCACGCCCCCGTGCTGGTTGTCCGCCGGGTAGTGGTCGTACCCGTCGTAGTCGTCCTCCGGGTAGCCGGTGGCTGCCGGGTAGTCGTCCTCGTCGTAGTACGGCACGGCCTGGGTCGGGGCCGCGTCGCCGAGCAGCGTGCCCGAGTGACCGGCGGGGACCTCGTCGAACATCTGGGTCGCGTTCGGGTCGGCGACCGCGGCGGCGCCGAGGACGCCGGCGGACGGCGCCAGCATGGTGTCTTCGGCCGGGCCGCCGAGCGGTGTCTCCCCGCGGGCGACGGCGGCGAGCAGCTCTTCGCACTCCTCGGCGGTCGGCCGGTGCTCGATGTCCGGGTGCAGCAGCACGGCCAGCACGCTGGCCAGCGGCCCGGACTGGCGCGGCGGGTTGATCTGCCCGGCCGCGACCGCGTGCAGCAGGCTGAGCGTGTTCTCGGACAGCCCGAACGGCGGCTGGCCCTCGCAGGCCGCGTACAGCGTCGAGCCGAGGGAGAAGATGTCGGACTCCGGCCCGGGCTCGCCGCCGATGGCGACCTCGGGGGCCAGGTAGGCGGGGGTGCCGGCGATCATCCCGGTCTTGGTGACCGTGACGTCGTCCTTGGCGCGGGAGATGCCGAAGTCGGTGATCTTCACGACGCCGTTGCCGCCGAGCAGGATGTTGCCCGGCTTGATGTCGCGGTGCACGATGCCGACCGCGTGCGCCTCGCGCAGCGCCGCGGCGACCTGGGCGCCGATGCGCGCCACCTCGGTCGGCGGCAGCGTGCGGCGTTCCTGCAGCACGGTGGCCAGGCTGGTGGAGTTGAGGTACTCCATGATCAGGCAGGGCTGGCCGTTGTCGTCGGTGACGACGTCGAAGACCGAGATCGCGTTCGGGTGGTGCAGCCGGGCCGCGATCCGGCCCTCGCGCATCGTCCGCTGCCGGGCGTCCTCTTTGTCGTGCTCGTCCAGGTGGGGCTGGAGCAGGAGCTGCTTGATGGCCACGGTGCGGCCCAGGACCTCGTCGTGCGCCTGCCAGACGGCCCCCATCGCGCCCGTGCCGATCCGGCCGACGATGCGGTACCGATCGGCGACCAGACGACCCTCGTCGCTCACGCGACCTCCCTTTGGGCTCCGACTTCACCAGGGCGTGAGGATAGGTGCCTGGTGACGCGGCCACTCGTGCGCCGCTTCGCTGGAGCGTATGCACGTGTCGTGGGTTGCGTGCCGGCTTTTCCGAGACCGGCCCGTGACAAGGCTAGGCGCTCACTCTGCGCACACGAATCCGGTACAGGCACTTGAACCACGGGTGAAGGGGTGATCGCCGACGGCTACATGTATTGGGCCGAGATGAGCTCGGCTTCGGTGATCAACCCGCCGCTGTCGGCGACCCGGAACAGCTGGGTGACGCGCACCAGCGCGCCGTCCGGCCGGTGCAGCGTGGCGACCGCGAGGATCGAGCCGTCCGGGTTGATCTGCGTGTCGGCCTCTTGGACGTCGATGGCGTCCATCGCGCTCCAGGTGCGGACCAGCTCGCCGGCCGCGCCGTCGGCCAGCCCCGGGCTCAGCAGCGCCAGTGCGCCCGCCGAATCACGGGCGACGGTGGCGTAGAAGTTCTTGACCGCCTGGATCTTCTGGCTCGCGCTGCGCTCGTCGGCCGCCTTGTCCGGCACCGGCTCGGCCTGGGCCGGCGTCTTGTGGGCCTGCGGGCGGCCCTGGGCCGGCTCGGTGGCGGGCGTGGTGCTCTGGGCGTGCGCACCCGGCGTCGCGGGCTCGTTCTGTTCCGGCGAGCCGCCACCGGCCTGGTGCTGCGGCACGGCGAGGCCGCCGAGCTCCGCGGCTCCGGTGAAGCCGGCGGGCGTGGACTGCCCGCCGGGGGACGCGGCGCGGTGCGAGCTGGTCAGCATCGGCGCGGCGATCACGGCACCGGCGACGAGCGCGCCGGCGGTGACGAGCCCGGCCAGCTTGGCGCGGCGGGCGACCCTGCTCTCCGGCTCGCCGCCGTCCTCGGCCTGCTCCGGCTCGCGGACCGGCTGGGGCCGCGGCGGCAGGAACTTCTGCGGATCGCGGAAGACCTGCTCGAGATAGTCGCGGTCGGCGTCGCCGACGCCGTCGAGAATCTCGGCCGGGATGACGTCCTCGACGCGGACGGCGTGGGGTGATTCCCGCCGTGTGCGCTGCCGATCAAGCACGAAAGTCCTCGCTCTGGGGTTCCGGGGACGGCCACTCGGCCGTTCGGCCGGATGTCCGTTGGTCCGGTTGGCCGGTTCGTGGCCGGTTCCGGATCCGCTGTCGTCAGGTAACCCTGTGCGGACGGCGACCACCAGGCTCTGTCGCCGGAATGCCGTCGCGACACGACGAGCGGCAGCTTATGTCACCCACCCGGACCAGGGATAACCGCTCGGCGCATCGCACGTGCATCAGAACGGGCGAACCGCACGTGCAGGTGCGGCTACTGACCGTCAGCCGTGATCTTGTCGCCGTCGCCGAAGGTCAGCGTGCGCACCTCGGTCGTCTTGGTCCCGTCGGTGTGGGTCACCTCGACGGTGTTCACCGTGACGCCGCGCTGCTGGTCGATGCTGACCCTCTTGACCTCGAAGTACGCGATGCCGGCGTACCGCTGGGCGAGGGCCCGCGGCCCCTGGTCGTGCAGCTCGCCGGTGGTCACCGACGAAGCCGCGCCGGGGTCGGTGGTGACGGTGTTGAAGAACTTCTCCGAGTTGTCCCCCATGGTCTGGGCGTCCGGCGGGAAGGAGTACCACCACGGCGGCTTGACCGGCGTTTCGCGCTCCGCGGGCGTGACCGGCGGCTTCCGCGGGGCGGCGGCGCTGGGCGTGACCGCGTCGGTCGTCGCCGCCGGCCCGGCGGCGCTGTCGTCGCCGGCGGCGGGCCGGGGCACCACGCCGTCGACCGGCCCGGCTCCACCGCCGCCGCTGGTCTTCCCGGCGGCGTTCGCCGGCCGGGCCGGGGATTCCGGCCCCGCCGCGGACCCGCCCTCCGTGGGAGGGCGGTGCTCGCCGGTCGGGTCGACGAGAGCCGGCGCGCCCTGGTAGCCGGGCCACGCGCCCTGCACGGCCTGGTCCATCGGCGGCTTGCCGACCAGGAACGACCCGGCGCACAGCAGCCCGACGACCACGGCGCCGGACGCGCCGGTGGCGAACCAGGCCGCCTTCCGCCACGTCTTCGGCGGGGTCACCGACGCGGGCACCGACCCGATGGCGAAGCCGCCCAGCCCGTCGATCGGCGGGGCCGGGTAGATGCGGACGTCGTCGTCGTCGAGGTCCGTGCAGCGCGGGGCCGGCGTGGCCAGCGAGACGCGGGTGCGGCGGGCGGCCTGGTCGGTGGAGGACTCGACGAGCGGCGCTTCGGAGCCGACGTCCTCGAAGCCGTCGTTCTCGAAGGTGCTGCCCTCGAAGCTGCTGCCCTCGAAGCCGTCGAGCGGGAGGCTGCCGCGCACGGCCGGGAACAGCGGCGGCGCGGGCCGCCGGTCACGGGGCTGCGGCAGCGAAGGCTGGGGGAGCGGGAGCGAGCCCGACACCGGCGGGTCGGCCGACGGCGAGCCGGCCGCGCGGTGCCGCACGGGGCGGTACTGCGGCAACGGAGGCGTCCAGCTCTCCGCGCCGCCGCGCCGGTGCCGTCCGGGATGCGCGGGCGCCGTGGCGCGTCCGGGGAACTCCGTGCCGTTGCTCATGCCGGCTCGACCATCCGGTCCTGCGGTCCTGACGCCATCCGGCCCGGGAACGACCCGATCGGAGCATCCTCACGCGCGGAATCCTGTTCGGAATCCTGCGCAAATGCACGCGCACGCGACAGCGGGCGCGCGGGGCCGGTGCCCCCGCGCGTCCTCCGCCGGGCATCACCCGACCCAGACGCAAGGGTCCTCACGGCGTCAACACTAAAAGCATCCGGCGGCGAAAGTCGCCCCCAAACCTGCAAGTTGCAGCGGTTTCACTCGGTCGGGCGCGACCGAACGGGCGAACGCAGGCGCTGCGAAGTTTCACGCAGCGGCATCGACGCAGTTCAGCGCCTTCAGCCGCCCGTACGGTAACGGTCGCGCGTGGACTGCAGCGCCTTCGTCGCCACCGCGCCGCTACCAGCCGCGACGATGATCGCCACGATGTCGAGGCCGGTTCCCCCGGCCGTGAGCAACCAGGCGAACAGCGAAGCCGCGGTGGTACCGCCGGCCACGGCCCACCGGCTGCGGACGTACTGCGCGACCGGAGCGCCCCCGGCACGCTTACCCGCCGCGTTGTTCAGCAGCGCCAGATACCCCACATGGCCCAGCGCGGCCAGCACGCTCGCGAGCGCGACGATGACGGCGATGAGGTTCACGAGCCAGTCCATGTCCCCAGTCTGCCCGGAGCGGGGCCCCCGGTGCCTCGGGGAAGTCCCCGAATTCCCGCGACCGTTACCGGCCCAGCCGCCCGCGGCCGAGGTTCAGCAGCGCCATGGCCAGCTGACGGCCTTCCGGGCCGAGCTCGCGGTAGCGCGCGAGCACGTCCATCTCGCGGTTGTAGACGATGCGCGTGCCGCCGGCGGCCATCCGCGCGGCCCCGATCGTCTTGGACACCTCGACCCGGCGTTTCACCAGCCGGAGGATTTCCTTGTCCAGCCAGTCGATCTCCTGCCGCAGCGACGTGATGTCGTCACCGGCGGGGGTGTGCTCGGCGGGCTGGCCGTCGGCGTTGGTCGTTTGCGCGTTCATCGGGATCTCTTCCTCGAATCGCGGACCCGGCCCCAGGGACGGCGACAGCCCCGGGTCCGTGGACTCCGGGGCTGACGTGATGGCTGTTCGGGCACTACGCGATCACGGGAGCCGGGGTCCGGTTCCCGTAAAAAATCGTCCTGCGTCGTGCCGCACACGATCAGTATGGCACAGCGGCGCCGGTGCGCTCCCGGAACGAGCGGACCCTGGCGTGGACCAGGACGCTCACCGCGAGCCAGAACAGCGGGAACGCCGGCCAGAAGAATCCCGCGCCCAGCACCGCCCAGCGGACGATCACCAGCACCGCGACCGCGACCACCACGGCGAGGTGGACGCGCAGTGCGGGGTGCCGTCGCAGGGCTTCCCTGGTGAGCGGGAAACCGGGCCGCGGCGGCGCGGGCCGCGGCAGGTCGGCGGTGAGCACCGTCAGTTCGTCGGTGAACCGGGCGGCGTAGACGTGGGTGAGGCGCTCTTCGACCTCGTCGAGGGTGAGCCGGCCTTCGGAACCGGCGCTCTGGACAACGGTGGCGACGCGCTCGCGGTCGGCGTCGGCGGCCCGGACACGGGCGGGGTGGGTGTCTTCCATGTCCGCCGATGCTCCGCGCGTCCGGCCCGGCGCGCGTCGGGTGCCGGGCGACACCTTCCGCTACGCCTGCTGCGGTACCCGGCCGCCGGAACGCGGTCTGCCGCGGCTTGCCCTGAGCGGGAAGGAGGGTGCTGACCCGCCTTCCCGCTCACGACCCGGAAACTCGCCGGACTGTGCCGGGCCCCGGCCCGCCCGGGGTAGCGTGGACGCACGATGGACACCCTCTTCGATCTCCCCGCCGCGACCCCTGTGCGCAAGCCCGCCGCCGGCGGGCAGGCCGAGCTGCTCGACGACCTGAACCCCGCCCAGCGCGAAGCCGTCACCCACGCCGGTGGCCCGCTGCTGGTGGTGGCGGGCGCGGGGTCGGGCAAGACCCGGGTGCTGACCCGCCGGATCGCCTACCTGCTCGGCCGGCGCCGGGTGCACCCCGGCGAAATCATGGCGATCACGTTCACCAACAAGGCCGCCGCCGAGATGCGCGAGCGCGTCGCCGCGCTCGTCGGGCGCCGCGCCAACGCGATGTGGGTGTCGACGTTCCACTCGATGTGCGTGCGGATCCTGCGCCGCGAGGCGAAGACGCTGGACATGTCGTCGAGCTTCTCCATCTACGACTCCGACGACACCAAGCGGCTGATCACGCTGGTGGCACGGGATCTCGACATCGACCCGAAGCGCTACGCCGCCCGCACGCTCGCCGTGCACATCTCGAACCTGAAGAACGAGCTGACCGACCCGGAGACCGCGGCGGCGAACGCGGGCAACGACCTCGAGCGCCGCGTCGCCGAGGTCTACGTCGAGTACCAGCGGCGGCTCAACCAGGCCAACGCCTTCGACTTCGACGACCTGATCATGCGCACGGTCTCGCTGCTGCAGGCGTTCCCGGACGTCGCCGAGTACTACCGGCGGCGCTTCCGCCACGTGCTGGTCGACGAGTACCAGGACACGAACCACGCGCAGTACACGCTCGTCCGCGAGCTGGCCGGGACCGCGCCGAACTCCTCGGGCGTCGAGCCGGCCGAGCTGGTCGTCGTGGGCGACGCGGACCAGTCGATCTACGCCTTCCGCGGCGCGACTATCCGCAACATCGAGGAGTTCGAGCGGGACTTCCCGAACGCGCACACCATCCTGCTGGAGCAGAACTACCGCTCCACGCAGACGATCCTGTCCGCGGCCAACGCCGTCATCGAGCGGAACCCGAACCGCCGGGCGAAGCGGCTGTGGACCGACTCGGGCGACGGCGAGAAGATCGTCGGCTACGTCGCGGACAACGACCACGACGAAGCCGCGTTCGTCGCCGGCGAAATCGACGCGCTGGCCGAGAAGGGCGAAGCCGACTACTCCGACGTCGCCGTCTTCTACCGCACCAACAACCAGTCCCGCGTCTTCGAAGAGATCTTCATCCGGCTCGGCCTGCCGTACAAGGTCGTCGGCGGCGTGCGGTTCTACGAGCGCCGCGAGGTCCGCGACATGATCGCGTACCTGCGGGTGCTGGCGAACCCCGAGGACACGGTCAGCCTGCGGCGCGTGCTGAACGTGCCCAAGCGCGGCATCGGTGACCGCGCGGAGGCCGTCGTGGCGACGCACGCCGAGCGTGAGCGGATCTCCTTCGCGCAGGCGCTGCGGGACGCCGTCGAAGGCAAGGTGCCGCTGCTGAACCCGCGCTCGGTCAAGGCGATCGGCGGGTTCGTGGCGCTGCTGGACGAGCTGGGTGCCCTGGTTGCCGACGGGGCCGAGGTGCACGACGTCCTCGAAGCGGTGCTGGACAAGACCGGCTACCGCGTCGAGCTCGAGGAGTCGGAAGACCCGCAGGACCACACCCGCGTGGAGAACCTGGACGAGCTCGTCACGGTGGCGCGGGAGTTCACCGAGATCACCGCCGAGGTCGCCGCGGACGAGAACGCCGAGCTGGTCGTCGAGGAGGGCGTTCCGGCGCCGGGCTCGCTGCCGGCGTTCCTCGAGCGCGTGTCACTGGTTGCGGACGCCGACTCGGTGCCTTCGCCCGACGGCGGCGACGAAGGCGACGGCGGCGCGGGCGTGGTCACGCTGATGACCGTGCACACCGCGAAGGGCCTGGAGTACCCGGTGGTGTTCTGCACCGGCTGGGAGGACGGCGTCTTCCCGCACATGCGTGCGCTCGGCGACCCGACGGAGCTGGCCGAGGAACGGCGGCTGGCGTACGTCGCGATCACGCGGGCCAGGAACCGCCTGTACGTCTCGCGCGCGATCACGCGCTCGGCGTGGGGCCAGCCGTCGATGAACCCGGCTTCCCGGTTCCTCGACGAGCTGCCGCCGGACCTCGTCGACTGGCGGCGGCTGGAGCCGTCCAGCAGCGGCTTCGGCTCGTTCGGCTCCGGCTCGCGGGGGACGCCGCGGGCGGCGACCACCTGGGGTGGCCGCCGGTCCTCTTCGCCGTCTTCGTCGGGCACGCCGTCGTTCGGCAAGGGCTGGAAGGACACGGTGGCGCTGAAGCTGGACGTCGGCGACCGCGTCAGCCACGACAAGTACGGCCTGGGCACGGTGATCTCCTGCGACGGCGTCGGTCCGCGCGCGACGGCGACGATCGACTTCGGCGCGGCGGGCAAGGTCCGGCTCATGCTCATCGGCAGCGTCCCGATGGTGAAGCTCTAGCCCCACCCGGACGAGTGAATCCGGCGGCGATCCCCGCGATCGCCGCCGGAATCGTCGTACCCACCCGCTACAACTGATCCCGTAATCGAACACAAGTTCGACGAGGGGGTAGTGGGGTGTGGACGCGGTGCTGTTTGGGCTTCTGGCCGAAGGGGTACAGAAATACCTGCGAGGAGTCCTGGAGTCGACGGTTCCGGATCGGGGTCGGGAGCCTTCGGGGGCTTCGGGAATTTCTTCGCATGCGGGAGCGGAGGCGTGCCGGCTGGCCGCCGCCTGGCGAGCGCTGCTCAGGCAGCACGAGCTCGGCGCGGACGGGCAATGCGTCACCTGCGGCCGGGGACGCCGCTGGACGACCAAGGCCCGGAGCGCCGCGCGTGTCCGCTCCGCGGGGGGCGCAGGGGGAGCTGCGCCCTGGGGCTGGCTGCCGGTGCGCCGTCCCCGTCCTGCTGGTCTGTGCACGGTGTGGCAGGTCGCGGTGGCTTACTTCATCCGCCGTCTGCCGGGCGGGCAACAGTAGGCGGTTCCGGGCGCTGAGGGGCTTGTGGGCGGTCTTTTCCGCCTCGGTGTGGTCTCGGGCTCCCGGGGAGTTCCCGGGCGGCCTGGAGGAAATCCGGCGGATCTCGCCGGTGCGTCATCCCGTTGCGTTCGCTTGGACGACTTCTCGCGCACCGGCTTCTCGGGCACCTCTGCCGGTCGCCGCTCGATCGGCGTAGTCCGGCGTTCTTCGGTGGGAGCGCGGCGTCTCCGTGCGGCGAACTCTCGTCTGGTGCCGAGCCGTCGGCCGTGGCCGGAGAGGCGCTGTCGCGGTGTCTCGGCCGGAGCGGATGTTCGCGCGGCCGAGGAACGGCTTCGGTCCTCAGCGGCGAATCATGGCTCTACGGCCGGGTTTCCGGCGGCGTGTCCGCGCTGCCCGCGGGCGAGCGGGGAGTGGACCGTCGGGGGTGGAGCGAGCGGATCAGACGACGATGCCGCGCGCGGCCAGCCAGGGCCGGGGGTCGATCTTCTTGGTGCCGTTCTGCCACACCTCGAAGTGCAGGTGAGGGCCGGTGCTCGCGCCGCGGTTGCCGATCTCGGCGATCTGCTGGCCGCACTTGACCGTCTGCCCCTCCTTGACGGAGAAGCTGTTCATGTGGCCGTAGACCTGGATCGTGCCGTCGTCGAGCTGGATCCGGACCCAGAGGCCGAAGCCGCTGGCGGGGCCGGCCTCGATCACCTTGCCGTCGGAGGCGGCGTAGATCGGGGTGCCGATCGAGTTGGCGATGTCGATGCCGAGGTGGCTCGTGCCCCACCGGGCACCGAAGCCCGAGGTGAAGGTGCCGTGCGCGGGCAGGCAGGTCTTGGGACGCGAAGCTTCTTCGGCGGCCTTCTTGGCGGCGTCGGCTTCGCGCTGCTCGCGGGCCTGCGTGATGGAGGCGCTGTCGGCGAGCTTCGCGGCTTCGGCGGAGGCGTCGACGGTGCGGCCGGTGGGCAGGAGTTCCGGGGCGCCCCCGGAACCCGCACCTCCCGCGGTCAGCGAAGCGCTGGCGTCCTGGCTGTTGGCCAGGGGGGTGACGGCGGTGTCGGAATCGGTGACTGTCTTGAGGGTCGAGCCCGCAGCGGCGGCGGCGAACGCACCAGCCGCAACGGCGGCAACCACGACACGGCCGCGGAGGGCCGAAGAGGGCGGGGCGATGCGGTGCGCACCCCGGACACGGACGACCGCGCCTTCGAGCGCGTCCTTCAGTGCCGGGGAAGGAGCTTGGCCGCCGGGGGAGCGGTGTGAAGCCAAGACAGGGCCTTCCATCGTCGGGGAGCCGGGTCGAGGACTGCGGGCGGGGGAACCCGGTAAGCGGACCTCGGGGGTGGTTCGCTCGGTGTCCTACTTCGTGACCTGACTGTAATGGGGACCCCGGGACAGTAACGAAGGGGTACCGCTGTCGGCAAGACGTGCCTCCCGCGTCGGCCGTTCGGGTGGAGTTCACGAACCGCTCACCTGTGGAAATCACCCAAAGTTAGAGGGGGTTTACGGCGTTCGATGTGACTTGTCTTACAGGCGAGAGGGGTGGTGAAGGCGTCTGGAGGGCCTCCGAGGGCATCACGGCCCGGAATAACGGTTTGCGGACGGGTGTTCCCGCCCTTTCGACGACTCGCGCCCCCGGCGACGGCTCCTGCCCGCCCGGACTTGCTAGCGTCGCGGGCAATATGCCCCCACGCTCAGAGCCCCCCACCGGCAGCACCCCGCACGACCCCGCGGCCGAAGACCCCACCGGCAAGCGGTCAGGCCCGGACGCGGCCAAGCCGACAGCATCCGCCCCCGGCGACGCGACCGAGGACACGCAAGATTCCGTCGAGCCGCTCCGGACGGGCAGTGGTGAAGCCACGCCGGTCGGCGCTGATCAGGGGGCCGGTGAGTCGGTCGCAGCCGCACGGGATTCGGTCGGATCGCCGCGGCCGGGCAGTGGCGAAGCCGAGCCCGCCGGCGCCGGCGAGGCGGCGAAGGGCGCGGGGGATTCGGTTGAGTCGCGCTCGTCGGATGGCGGCGGAGCCGCGGAATCCGAGTCCATCGGCGCTGTTCGGAGGTCCGGTGAGTCGGTCGCAGCCGCGCGGGATTCCGTCGAGCCGCCCCGGCCGGGCAGTGGTGAAGCCGAGTCCACCGGCGCCGATCGGCGGTCCGGCAGACCTGCCGATCCCGTGCCACGGTCCGCCGTTTCCGCCGCAACTCGCCAAGCCACGCAGAACTCGGCCTGGGACACCGACGACACCGGCCTCTCGCCTCTCCTGACCGCGGCTCTCGGGCTCGCCGTCCTCGGTGCTGTCGCTCTCGCCGTCGCCGGAATGGTTTCCGTCTCGCCCGCCGCCGGGCCCGGGTTCGTCGCTTGGCCGTGGCTGGCCGTTCTCGCGCTCGCTCCGGCCGCGGCCGCCGTCTGGGCCGCCGTCACGAAGCACCCCCGGCTCGGCGGGGGTCTCGTCCTCGGTCTCGCCGCCCTGGCGCCCGGGCGGCTCGTGCTCGACCTGCAGTTCGCCGTCAACGGCCCGCTCACCATCCGGCCCGAGCTGTACCTGCCCGACCGGTTTCTCGGCGGCTCGGCCGTCGGCGCCGGGTTCTGGCTGCTCGTCGCCGGGCACGTCCTCACCTGCGCCGCCGGGGTGCTCGCCTGGCGGGCGCACCGGAGCCACGAAGAGCCCGAACGCCGCCGCTGGCGGCTGCTCGCGCCGCTGCTCGCCGTCGTCGCCGGGGTCGGGCTGCTGACCGCTCCCGTCCACTCCGACAACGGTTTCCTGCTCGCCCGCTCCGCCTTCGAAGGGCCTTGGCCCGCCCTCGGCGGCTACCTCCTGCTCGCCGCCGCGTTGCCGTTGGCCGCCGCGGTCGCCCTCGCCGCTCCGTCCGAAAGCACCGCCCGCGGGGCGCTCGCCGGGCTGACCGCCGGTGCCTTCGGCGTGGCCGTTCCGCCCGTGCTGGCCGGTCTCTACCGCTCCGATCTGCACGTCACCTGGGGACCCGTCCTCGTGCTCGGGGCGACCGCCGTCATCGGCGGCCTCGCCTTCACACGGCTCACCGAGAAGATCGAGAACTCCGAAGCCGACCTCGCCGGCTCCGCAAAGCTGCCAGGGCTCTTCTGGTGGCGGCTGACCACCGGGCTGCTGGGCCTGGCCACCGCGATCGCCGCCGTCATCGGCAGCGTCGCGCCGCAGGTCGCCGTCACCGCGCTGAACCCCGGGGCCACCACGCCGGTCAGCGCCGCCGCCGCGAGTCCCGCCCGCTGGTTCCTGCTCACCGCCGCGCTCGTGCTCGCCGTGCTCGCCGCCGGGACGCTGGTCCCGAAAACCGCGCCGGGGGCGCGGCCGCTGGCCGGGCTCGCCTGGGCCGGGATCGTCCTGGCCGGCACGGCCGTCCTCAACACGGCGCTGACCGCCACCCAGGCCGGCAACCTCGCCGGCTTCGGGGGCACCGGCACCGCCCCGGCCTTCACCTACGACCTCGGCGCCGGCGCGGCCTGGACGTTCGTCGCGCTCGTGCTCGCCGCCCTGACCGCGCTCGCCGCCGCCGGGACCGGCGTCGTCGAACGCGAGGACACCGGGGAGGGCGCCGGACCGGACAAGAACGTGCTCACCCCCGTCGTGGCCGGTGGAGTGCTCGCGGTCGCCGCGTTCGGGCTGCCCGTCTTCAGCGTTCCCGGCTACGTCGCGCCCGGGCTCTGGTCGAACTTCGACACGCCTTCGTGGGGCCTGCTGACCGCCGCCGCGGTCGTCCTCGGCGCCGCCGCGCTGGCGCTGCGTTCCCGGCCGAAGCCGGCGGCGGCGCTGCTGTCCGGTGCTGCCCTGCTCGTCGCGCTGCACGCCGCGGAGCTGCCGCTCGTCGGCGGCGCGCTCGGCGGCGCGAGCCCGTCCACGGGGTTCTGGGTCGCCCTCGCGGCCGTGGCCGCACTGCTCGTCGCGGCGGGCATGTCGGCCGCCGGCGGACGTCGTGAGCCGTGACCGGCTCCGGGTGCTCGTCGTCGAGTTCACCCGGCCCGACCCGGCGGCCATCGCGCTGGGGCGCGTCCTGCGCGACGAAGGCGTGGAGGTCGTCCACGCCGGCCCGCTGGACACCGCCGAACAGATCCTCCGCACCGCCGAGCAGGAGGACCCGGACGCGGTCGGCGTGCTCGGCGCCGCGCCGCCCGAAGACCTCGAATCCGCTCTCGGTGGCGCCCTCGTTTTCACCGCCGAGA
Source organism: Amycolatopsis vastitatis (assembly GCF_002234595.1). Classification (GTDB taxonomy): domain Bacteria; phylum Actinomycetota; class Actinomycetes; order Mycobacteriales; family Pseudonocardiaceae; genus Amycolatopsis; species Amycolatopsis vastitatis. The sequence goes on along the minus strand of NZ_NMUL01000016.1, from coordinate 237,369 downwards.
CCGCCTCGGACACGCTGAAACGGCTCGGCGGTGGGCGGTCTCACACCGCCGACGCACCGTCTGACCGCACACGGTGACCGACTTCACCAGGTGCGGAGTCCCCTGCGTCTGCGCAGGTCGCTAACCTCGACTGGTCCGACAGCGCGGTCCGGTAGTGCGGACCACCACAGTGGCGTGTCGTCAGGAGACTGGAGTAGTGGACCTCTACGAGTACCAGGCGAGGGATCTCTTCGCCGCACACGGAGTACCGGTTCTGCCGGGCTCGGTGGCTAGCAACCCCGAAGAAGCCAAGACCGCCGCGGAGCAGATCGGCACCCAGGTCGTCGTCAAGGCGCAGGTGAAGGTCGGCGGGCGTGGCAAGGCGGGCGGCGTCAAGCTGGCCCAGACGCCGGACGAGGCGAAGGAGAAGGCGGAAGCCATCCTCGGCCTCGACATCAAGGGCCACATCACGCGCCGCGTGCTCGTGGCGGAAGCCTCGGACATCGCGTCCGAGTACTACTTCTCCTTCCTGCTGGACCGGGCGAACCGCACCTTCCTGGCGATGGCCTCGTCCGAAGGCGGCATGGAGATCGAGCAGCTCGCCGTCGAGCGCCCCGACGCGCTCGCGAAGATCCCCGTCGACGCGATCGCCGGCGTGGACAAGGCGAAGGCGCTCGAGATCCTGAAGGCCGGCAACTTCCCGGCCGACATCATCGACGAGGCCGCCGACGTCGTGGTGAAGCTCTGGGAGACCTTCGTCTCCGAGGACGCCACCCTGGTCGAGGTCAACCCGCTGGTCCGCGACCCGCAGGACAAGATCATCGCCCTCGACGGCAAGGTCACCCTCGACGAGAACGCGGACTTCCGCCAGCCGGGCCACGAGGCCCTGGTGGACAAGGACGCGGAGAACCCGCTCGAGGCGAAGGCCAAGGCCAAGAACCTCAACTACGTCAAGCTCGACGGCCAGGTCGGCATCATCGGCAACGGCGCGGGCCTCGTGATGTCCACTTTGGACGTCGTGGCGTACGCGGGCGAGAAGCACGGCGGCGTCAAGCCGGCCAACTTCCTCGACATCGGCGGCGGCGCGTCGGCCGAGGTCATGGCGGCCGGGCTGGACGTCATCCTCAACGACACCGACGTGAAGAGCGTCTTCGTCAACGTCTTCGGCGGCATCACCGCCTGTGACGCGGTGGCGAACGGCATCGTCGAGGCCCTGAAGATCCTGGGCGACGAGGCTGCCAAGCCGCTGGTCGTCCGCCTGGACGGCAACAACGTCGTCGAGGGTCGCCAGATCCTCGCGGACGCGAACCACCCGCTGGTCACCGTGGTGGACACAATGGACAACGCGGCCGACAAGGCTGCCGAGCTCGCCGCGGCAGGTGCGTGAGATGTCGATCTTCCTGAACGAGAACAGCAAGGTCATCGTCCAGGGGCTCACCGGCTCCGAGGGCATGAAGCACGCCACCAAGATGCTGAAGTCCGGCACGAACATCGTGGGTGGCGTCAACGCCCGCAAGGCCGGCCAGACCGTCACCATCGAGGGCAAGGACCTCAAGGTCTTCGGCACCGTCGAAGAGGCGATCAAGGAGACCGGCGCCGACGTGTCGGTCATCTTCGTGCCGCCGAAGTTCGCCAAGGACGCGGTCCTCGAGGCGATCGACGCCGAGATCCCGCTCGCCGTGGTGATCACCGAGGGCATCCCGGTGCACGACTCGGCCTACTTCTGGGCCCACGCCGTCGCGAAGGGCAACACGACCCGGATCATCGGGCCGAACTGCCCCGGCGTGATCAGCCCGGGCAAGTCGAACGCCGGCATCATCCCGGCCGACATCTCCGGCCCGGGCCACATCGGCCTCGTGTCGAAGTCCGGCACGCTGACCTACCAGATGATGTACGAGCTGCGGGACATCGGCTTCTCGACCGCGGTCGGCATCGGCGGTGACCCCATCATCGGCACCACGCACATCGACGCCCTCGAGGCGTTCGAGGCGGACCCGGACACCAAGGTCATCGTGATGATCGGCGAAATCGGCGGCGACGCCGAAGAGCGCGCCGCGGCCTACATCAAGGAGAACGTGACGAAGCCGGTCGTCGGTTACGTCGCGGGCTTCACCGCGCCCGAGGGCAAGACCATGGGCCACGCGGGCGCCATCGTGTCGGGTTCCTCCGGCACGGCCGCCGCGAAGAAGGAGGCCCTCGAGGCCGCCGGCGTCAAGGTCGGCAAGACCCCGAGCGAGACCGCCGTCCTCGCGCGTGAGCTGTACAACAGCCTCGGCTGAGATCCACGAGTAACTCCTGGTGAGGCCGGGCACCCGCGTGGTGCCCGGCCTTTCCGCGTTTCGGGACGAAACCTGCCGAGGTATTCACGCGTCTGGTGGGCTGGCGGCCTTCGAGTGCGCTAGCGTTCTGCGCACACAAGCCGCCTCGTCTTCCTTGGGCGCCCGCGCGTCCGAAGTGCCGGTCGAACCGACAGGAGTGCATCGATGACCTTCCCCAGCGGCGGGCCTGGCTACCCCCAGCAGGGTGGCGGCCAGCAGCCCCCCGGACCGCCGTCCAGTGGCTTCCCGGCGCAGCAGCCGCCGCACTCGCACCAGGCGCCGTCCGGTGGTGGTGCGGCGGGCCTGCCGCAGAACCTGCCGCTGCTGCTGGCCCTGGTCGTCGCCGTCCTCGGCCTCGTGCAGTACTTCCTCGGCTTCTCCGACAACGGAGACGTCGGTATCGGCGGGACGTTCCTGCTGGGCGCCGGCCTGCTCGCCGCGATGCACGCGCTGCCGAAGGGCCCGAAGACGCTGCCGTTCGCGGCCCTGTTCAGCGTCCTCGGCGCGCTCGAGGTCCTGGACTCGCTGGTCGGGATGCAGACCTCGCCCGGCATCGTCACCGTCATCCTGATCCTGGGCATCCTGCAGATGCTCGTCGCGGTCGGCGCGCTGCTGATCGAGCACGACGTCATCAAGCCGCCGGCGCCGAAGCCCGCCGCGCCGTCCTACGGCGGCCAGTACGGCCAGGGCGGCCAGCAGCAGCAACAGCAGCAGTACGGTCAGCCCGGCCAGCAGTTCGGCCAGCCGGGTCACGGGCCGGGCGCCTCGGCCGGTGAGCAGGCGGCGCCGTTCTCGCAGCCGGGCCAGTACGGTTCGCCGAACCCGCCGTCGACCACGCCGCCGCCGGGGCAGCAGGCCACGACGTACGCCCCGCAGCAGGGCCAGTTCTTCCAGCAGCCGCCACCGGACAACCCGGGCACCCCGCCCGGCGGCTTCGGCAAGAGCTGACGCAAAGCCCCTCCGGAACACCCGCTGTGCCCCTCGGTGGCCCGGCGGGTGTTCTGCACTCGGGGGGTTACCCGACCGGGTGGGTTAGCTTCCCCACGTTCCCGCGCGGCGGCGAGCCTCACCCGGACGGACCAGCCCGGATGTCAGGGTGCGGATCATGGAAGTGCTCACCGACGACCCCCGCCCACCGGGTGACGTCGTGGGCGGCCCCGGGCTCTCCCGGGCGGCCCGGGTCCGGGTGCTGCTCGCCGCCGCACTGGGCCCGCTGGTCACCGGCTACGCCGCCGTCGCGACGGTGCTGGCCCTGGTCATCCTGACCGCCGAACGCACCGTCTTCTCCACCACCGGAGTGTTGCTGGCCGCCGGGCCCGGCTGGCTCGCCGCCCTCCAGGTGCGCCTCGGCCTCGGCGGTCACCCGCTCGGCGTGCTGCCGCTGCTGCCGACGCTGGGCGCGTTCGCCCTGGCCGCGCGGACGGCGTCCGGCGCCACCCAGCGCCTCGGCTGCCGGTCGTTCCGCGACGCGCTGCCCGTCCTCGTCACGGTCACCGCCGCGCACGCGGTGTTCGGGCTGGTCGTCGCCCTGGCGGCGCAGGGCTCGCCGGTGACGGCGAACCCGCTGTCCGCGTTCGCCGTGCCCGGTCTGCTCGCCGCGGCCGCTTCGTTCGCGGGTATCACCTGGTCGTGCGGGCTGCCGGACGTCGTCGCCGAACGCGTCGACCCGCTGGCCGTGCGCGGGCTGCGGGCCGGTGCGCTGGGGCTCGCGGTGCTGCTGGCCTGCGGCGCCGCCGTGTTCACCGTCGCGACCGCTGTGTCGTGGGCGACGGTGTCCGACATCTACGAGCCCGCCTTCGGCACCAGCTTCGGGCTCTTCCTGCTTTCCGTGCTGTACCTGCCGAACGCCGTGACGGCCGCGCTGTCCTTCGTCACCGGCCCCGGGTTCTCGATCGGCTCGCTGAACGTCGGCATGTTCGGCTACCGCGGCAGCGCCGTGCCGGGTGTCCCGCTGCTCGGCGGCCTGCCCGGCCACCACGCCGCGTGGTGGCCCGCGCTGCTGGTGCTGCCCGCGGCGACCGGCGCGCTGGTCGGCTGGTCGCTGCGCAAGGCCGACGCCGATCCGGCCCAGCGCATCCGCGCGGTCGCGGTGGCCGGCGTGGTCGTCGCGCTCGGCTGCGTCGTGCTGGGCACGCTGTCCGGCGGACGGCTCGGCGACGGCCCGTTCGACCCGGTGAGCGTCCCGGTCGGCGTCGCTTCGGTCGTCGCCTTCTGCTGGATCGTCATCCCAGGCTCGTTCGCCGCGTTCTTCACCGGCGAACACGAGCCGCCCGCGCCGCCGCCGGAAGCGCTCGAGGACAACCAGGCGTTCGAGGACGCCGAAGCGGTCGACGCCGAAGAAGCGTCCGAAGCGGTGGAGGAACTAGAAGCGTCCGAAGAGGACGAAGAAGCCGAAGTCACCGAAGCAGAGACCGAAGAGGACGCCGAGTTCGAAGCCGAGGCCGACGCCGAACTCGGCCTCGAAGAACCGGCCGAAGACGCTCTCGCGGCCGACGAAGCTGTGACCGGAGGCACCGAGACCTGCGGCGACGTCGAGCCGGACGAGGGCGACCGTTAGGGTTTAGGTGACCTGGTGAAGCGCCGTGCGCCCGGCTGCGCACCGCCCGCGGCAAGGAGCCCGCTCTGTCTCAACGGTTGGAGCTGCCCACTCCGGTGAAGCTCGTCGTGCTCGCGTCGGGCTCCGGCACCCTCCTGCAGGCGGTGCTGGACGCCACCGGGCGGTCCGGCTTCCCGGCCAAGGTCGTCGCCGTCGGTGCCGACCGCACCGGCATCGAGGCCCTCACCCGTGCCGAGCGCCTGAGCATCCCCTCGTTCACCGTCCGCGTCGCCGACCACCCCGACCGCGCCGCGTGGGACAAGGCGCTGACCGAGGCCGTCGCGGCGTACCGGCCGGACCTGGTCGTCTCCGCCGGCTTCATGAAGATCCTCGGCGAGCAGTTCCTCGGCCGCTTCACGGTGATCAACACGCACCCGGCGCTGCTCCCGTCGTTCCCCGGGATGCACGCGGTCCGCGACGCGCTGGAGGCCGGGGTCAAGGTCACCGGCTCGACCGTGCACTTCGCGGACGCGGGGGTCGACACCGGGCCGATCATCGCCCAGGAGGCGGTCGTCGTGGAGAGCGACGACGACGAAAACGTCCTGCACGAACGGATCAAGGCCGTCGAACGCAGGCTGCTGGTGGAAACGATCGAGCGACTCGGCCGCGGTGGCTGCGCCGTGGACGGACGAAAGGTGACATTTCGTGAGCACTGACCTGGGACGGCGCCCGGTCCGCCGGGCGCTGATCGGCGTCTCGGACAAGGCGGGCCTCCTGGACCTCGCGACCGGCCTGCACGCGGCCGGCGTCGAGATCGTCTCCACCGGCGGCACGGCGAAGGTCATCGCCGACGCGGGTGTCCCGGTCACGCCGGTCGAGCAGGTCACCGGGTTCCCGGAGTCGCTGGACGGCCGCGTGAAGACGCTGCACCCCCACGTGCACGCCGGGCTGCTGGCCGACCAGGGCAACCCCGACCACGTCGAGCAGCTGCGCAAGCTGGACATCAAGGCGTTCGACCTGCTCGTGGTCAACCTGTACCCGTTCGCGCAGACTGTCGCGTCCGGCGCGAGCCCGGAGGACTGCGTCGAGAACATCGACATCGGCGGCCCGGCAATGGTCCGCGCGGCGGCCAAGAACCACGGCAGCGTCGCGGTCGTCGTCGACCCGGCCCGCTACGGCTGGGTGCTCGAGCGTGTCGCCGACGGCGGCTTCGACTTCGCAGACCGCAAGCGGCTCGCGGCTCAGGCGTACGCGCACACGGCGGCGTACGACACGGCCGTCGCTTCGTGGTTCGCCAGCGCGTATGCCCCCGACGAGGACACTGTCGACGCCGGTTTCCCGGACTTCCTCGGCGCCACCTGGGAACGCGCCGACGTCCTGCGCTACGGCGAGAACCCGCACCAGAAGGCCGCGCTGTACAAGAGCGACCGGCCCGGCCTGGCGCACGCCGAGCAGCTGCACGGCAAAGCCATGTCCTACAACAACTACGTCGACACCGACGCCGCGCGCCGCGCCGCGTACGACTTCGCCGAGCCCGCCGTCGCGATCATCAAGCACGCCAACCCGTGCGGTCTGGCGATCGGCGTCGACGTCGCCGAAGCGCACCGCAAGGCGCACGCGTGCGACCCGGTTTCGGCCTACGGCGGCGTCATCGCGACGAACCGGCCGGTCAGCCGCGAGGCCGCCGAGCAGATCGCCGAGGTCTTCACCGAGGTCGTGCTGGCCCCGGACTTCGACGCCGAAGCGCTGGAAATCCTGCAGCGCAAGAAGAACATCCGGCTGCTGAAGCTGCCGGCCGCCCCGGCGTCGCCGATCGAGTTCCGCCCGATCTCCGGTGGCGTCCTGCTGCAGACGGCCGACGCGATCGACGCTTCCGGCGACGACCCCGCCAACTGGAAGCTCGCCACCGGCGCCCCGGCCGACGAGCAGACCCTGCGCGACCTCGAGTTCGCGTGGCGCTCGCTGCGCGCGGTCAAGTCGAACGCGATCCTGCTGGCCACCGGCGGCGCGACCGTCGGCGTCGGCATGGGCCAGGTCAACCGGGTCGACTCGTCGCGGCTGGCGGTCTCGCGGGCGGGCGACCGGGCCAAGGGCGCGGTCGGCGCGTCGGACGCGTTCTTCCCGTTCCCGGACGGCCTGGAGGTGCTGACCGAGGCGGGCGTGCGCGCGATCGTGCAGCCCGGCGGCTCGGTCCACGACCCCGAGGTCATCGCGGCCGCGGAAAAGGCGGGCGTCACCATGTACCTGACGGGGACGCGCCACTTCGCGCACTGACCGCTTTCGGGGGCTCCGGGTGGCGGAGCCCCCGGCCCGGGGCGAAGCCCCGGATGTCACTGACCGCTTTCGGGGGCTCCGGGTGGCGGAGCCCCCGGCCCGGGGCGAAGCCCCGGATGTCACTGACCCGCGCTTCGAGAGGGAGGGCTCGATGCAGCAACCGCCGCCGTACGGCCACGGCCAAGGTCAGCCGGGGTACCCGGGCCATCCCCAGCAGCCCGGGTACCCGCCTCGGGGCTATCCGCAGCAGCCGGGCTACCCGCCACCGGGCTACCCTCCGCCCGGCTACGGCGGGCCGATGGGGCCGCCGCCGAAGAAGAAGCGCACCGGGCTGATCCTCGGCATCGTCGGCGGCGTCGTCGTGCTGCTGGGCGCGGGCATCCCACTGGGGATCTTCGCGAGCGACTACTTCGCGAGCACCGGCGCGCAGCCGTCGTCGTCGCCGGTGCCCGCCGAGTGCCAGGTTCCGGCGCAGGTGCTGGAGAAGGCCGGCTTCCCGAGCTACGCCGGCACCAGCCCTGTCGGCACGTCTTCGCCGCTGCCCGGGCTGAAGCAGATCGGCTGCGGGTTCAAGCCGGGGCCCGACGAGAACGTCCGCGACGCCACCATGAGCGTCCGGATCGTCGAGTATTCCGGAGAAGACGCGCTGCAACAGGCGAAGGACAACTTCATGCCGACGAAGCCGGAGGTGGCGCCCACCGAGCTGCGCGGCCTCGGCGACAAGGCGGCGCTGGTCCACCTGGTCACCAAGAGCGCGTTCAGCGGCGCCGAGCTGCACGTGCTCAAGGGGACGAACGTCGTCACGGTCGAAGTGAACGGCTGGGACAAGGGGTTCTTCTCGAACTCGCCGATCCCGCAGCAGGAGTCGGACGACGCCGTGAAGGCGGTCGCCGCCGAGGTCGTCAAGAAGCTGCCGCGCTAAGCAGGCGCGGGCAGCGCCTTGCAGAGCGCGACCGGGAACTTCGGTTCGGCCGACTGGATGTCGGCGCACCCGGCCGTCTTGACCTGCGCGAACGCCGTCCAGCCGCCGTCGCTCCAGCGGAAGACGGAGCGGGACGGCGGTTCGGTCTCGCGCATCAGCAGGTCGAGGACCAGCCAGCCCGGATCGCAGGCGCGGGTGGTCCCGGTGCTTTCCGCGCCCACGGCGGACACCGCCGCGCCGATCCACGCGGGGTCGCAGTGGTCGGCGGGCGGGGTGCAGGTGCCCTGGCGGTCGCAGTGGCCCCAGCCGGCGCCGAGCTTGTGCCAGGCGTTCGCGGCGTCGGCGTTGAGGATCACGGTCCGGTCCGCGACCGGCTCCGACGTGCTCAGCCGCAGCTCCGCGGGCACCTTTTCCTGGCAGCCGCCCGCGGCGGGCCGGGTCGAGTAGACGACGTCGGCGCGGATGTCGGTCTTCGCCTCCACGAGCTGCTCGATCCGCGGCTCCCGGACGCAGCCGGGGTCCTTGCCGGGCAGGGCGATCTGCACGAACAGGCTCTTCGGGTCCGGGCCCGGGCGGATCCCGGTGACGTCGGCGCGGAACGAGCGCCACTCCGCGCCCATGGTCGTCGGCGCCGGGGCGGCGGCCGTGGCGCCGGGCACGCCACCGCCGGCGGTCAGCACGACGGCGAGCACCACGCCCGCCGCGACGAGGGCGCCGGTGATCCACAGGATCGGCCGGCTCCGCTGTTCGGTCATCGCCACCCCCAAGTTCACCGGGCAATCTAGCCGACGCCGCAGCGTCAGCCGGGCGGCCCGGATTTCTCGCGCAGCGTGACGTCTTTCTCCAGGTGCACCGCGCCGCGGATGTGGCCGCCGGTTTCGGGAGCGGGGGTGAGCCGGTAGCCGGCCCGCTGGTACAGCGCGATGTTGCGGGCGCTGCGGGACCCGGTGAACAGGGTGAACCGGCGCGCTTCGGCGGGTGCCTGCGCTTCGGCGTGCGCGAGCAGCCGCCGGCCCAGCCCGCGCCCGGCGAGATCGGGCGCGACCATCAGCCTGCCGAGCTCCCAGCGGTCGCCGTCCGGCCGGGCGCGCACCGCGCCGACGAGCCGGTGGTCGTGGCGCAGGACCCACACGGACCACGTCTTCACCCAGTCGCGGACGTCCTCGAGCGTTTCGTGCAGGGCCGGGACGTCGAGGGTGTCGTTGAGGACGGCCTCCTCGACCCAGCAACAGCGTTGCAGGACCAGCAGTTCCGGGCAGTCTTCGGGCCGGGCTTCGGTGAGCTCCACGCCGGTGTGTCTAACGAGCGGCCCCGGGTGGCGGCAACTTCATTACGGTTGCGGGGTGACCGACTTGCTGCGCCGATCCCTCGAGGACCCCGGGTTCGCTCCGCTGCCGCCTCGCGCCCGGGAGCTGCTGGAGTCGCTCGGCGCGCCGCCGCGGCTGGGCGCGCACCTGCGGCTGGTGCACGACGTCGCCGTCACGCTGACCGGCTGGGTGCGGGCGGACTTCGATGTTCCCGCCGTGCTGTTCGGTGCGGCCACCCACGACATCGGGAAGATCCTGCACCCCGCGGAGCTGTCCGGACCGGGGTCGCTGCACGAGGTCGCCGGGTATTCGCTGCTGCTTTCCCAGGGGATCGAGGAGGCTTCGGCGCGCTTCGCGCGGACGCACGGCTCGTGGGATGCCGCGGACGTCACCTTCGAAGACCTGCTCGTCAGCTTGGCGGACAAGGTGTGGAAGGGGAAGCGGGTCCCGGAGCTGGAGCAACGGGTCACCGCGCGGCTCGGCGGCCCGGCTTGGGAGACCTTCCTGGCCCTGGACGACGAGCTCGAGCGCATCGCCGCCGGCGCCGACGCGCGGCTCGCTTTCCAGGCCGCATACCCCACTACCGGGTGACTTGACACTCCGGGCGCTTCACGGTTGACTGTTCCTTGTCGAACACGTGTTCGACAAGGAACCGCCGCCTTCCCCGCGGCGAACCAGTGCCGTCGGTCGCGTTTTGGGAGAGGCTCGACCGCCGGCCTTGTCCGTGGTGGGGAGGTGCGTGCGGTGACCGCTGTGGCAGAGCCGCCGGTGGCCCGGCTGGCGGCCCTGCCCGGGGTCAGCACGGCGAGCCGGGTGGCGGCCCAGGCCGAGCGGGCCCGGGTGACGGGAAGGGTGCTCCCGGTCGCCCCGGCGCTGGCCGGGCTGCTGCCCGCCGCCGGGCTCCGGCGCGGGAGCACGGTGGCGGTCCACGGGGGAACCTCCCTGTTGCTCGCGCTGCTCGCCGAAGCCACCGCCACGGGGTCGTGGGCGGCGGTGGTGGGCATGCCGTCGCTGGGACTCGCGGCGGCGGCCGAGTACGGCGTGGACCTCGCCAGGGTGGCGCTGGTACCGAGGCCGGGCGCGGAGCTCCCGGCGGTGGTCGCGGCGTTGCTCGACGGCGTGGACCTGGTGGCGGTCCACTCGGAGACGGTGCAGGCGGCTGTGGCGCGTCGGCTGTCGGCACGGGCTCGCCACCGCGGGGCGGTGCTGCTGGCGTTCGGCGCCTGGCCGGGCGCGGACGTCGAGCTGTCATGCCGCCGCGAATCCTGGTCGGGTCCCGACGGCGGTTACGGCCACCTCCGGGAGCGCCGGGCGCTGGTCCGGGCCCGCGGCCGCGGCGCGGCGGCCCGCCCGGTCTCGGCGGAGCTCTGCCTCCCAGGCGCGGGCGGCGAGGTGACCCGAGCGGTCCCGCACCTCCAGCGCCGCGAGGAGGCCACGGCATGACACCCAGGGCTTGTCCAAACAGGACGGTCACGGCTTCCAGCCAAGACGGCCCGACGCCGTGTCGGCTCCCCAATCACGCGTGTCGACGCCCCGATCACGCGAGTCGGCTCTCGAATCACGCGAGTTCGCTCCGAGCGCCCGCGAGCCGACCCTCCAGGTACGCAAGTCGACCGTCTGGGTGCGTGAGCCGACCCTCCAGGTACGCAAGTCGACCGTCTGGGTGCGTGAGCCGACCCTCCAGGTACGCGAGCCGACCGTCTGGGTACGCGAGCCGACTGCTCGGGTCCGTGAGCCGACCCTCCGCGCGCGGCGATGCGCTCCATCACCGCGGCACCGGCTGCTTTCGGGGTCGGCTCCGGGAGGCAACATGACCGTCCCGGCCCAACGCGGCACCTCCGACACGCCCACCCGGATGCTGGTCCTGTGGTGCCCCGACTGGCCCGTGGTCGCCGCGGCGGCTGTCGGTGGGATTTCCGCGACGCAGCCTGCCGCTGTCTTCAGCGCCAACCGGGTCGTCGCCTCGAACGCCGTCGCGCGGCGGGGTGGGGTCCGGCGGGGGATGCGGCGGCGGGAGGCGCAGTCGAACTGTCCGGAACTGTCCGTTTTCAACGCCGATGACGGCCGGGACGCGCGGCTGTTCGAAGCTGTCGCGCGGGCCGTCGAGGCGTTCGTCGTCGGCGTCGAGGTCGTCCGGCCGGGTTTGGTGGCGGTGCCCGTCGCGGGCGCCGCGGGCTACTTCGGTGGTGAACACGCGCTCGTCGAGCGGCTCGTCGACGAGGTGTCCGCCGCGGCCGGTGTGGAGAGCCAGGCGGGCGTCGCCGAGGGCCTGTTCGCCGCGACGCTCGCCGCCCGGCGGGGCGCGTTCGTCGAGCCCGGGTGCGTTGCCGAGTTCCTCGCGCCGCTGCCCGTCACCGAGCTCGACCAGCCCGGCAGCGACCGCGCGGAGCTGGTCGACCTGGTGCGCCGCCTCGGTTTGAAGACGCTCGGCGCGTTCGCCGCCCTCTCGGAGCGCGACGTCGCCAACCGGTTCGGCGCGGCCGGGGTGCTCGCCCACCGGCTGGCGCGCGGCCGCTCCGAACGGCCGCCGTTGCGCCGCAGGCCGCCACCGGAGCTGACCCTGACCGAGGAGTTCGACCCCGTCGTCGAGCGGGTCGACGTCGCGGCGTTCCTGGCCAAGGGCCTTGCGACGCGGTTCTGCGCAGGCCTCGCCGGGCACGGCCTGGCCTGCACCCGGCTCGGCATCTACGCGGTCACCGAGGAAGGCGAACACCTCGGCCGGGTGTGGCGGTGCGCGGAACCGCTGACCCCCGCCGGCGTCGCCGACCGCGTGCGCTGGCAGTTCGAGGGCTGGCTGCGCGCGGCGCCGGGGCAGCGCCCGACGTCCGGCGTGGTGCGGCTGCGGCTGGAGCCCGAGGAACTCGTCGAAGGCCGGTCGCTGCAGCTCGACCTGTGGCAGAACGGCGGTTCCGACGAAGCGGACGAACGCGCGGCCCGCGCGTTCGTCCGCGTCCAGGGCCTGCTCGGGCCCGAAGGCGTGGTGACGCCGATGCTCGACGGCGCCCGCGACCCGGCGGGCCGCGTCCGGCTGGTGGCCTGGGGCGACCCGCGCGAGCGGACGACACCGCCGGACGCGACCTGGCCGGGACGGCTGCCGGCCCCGTCCCCGGCGACGGTGCTCGACCGGCCGGTGCCCGCCCAGGTTTTCGACGCCGACGGCCGGCCGGTCGGGATCACCGGCCGTGACCAGGTCACCACGGTCCCGCACCGGCTGAGCATCGCCGGCGGGCCGCGCCGGGACATCGTCGCCTGGGCGGGCCCCTGGCCGACGGCGGCCGACCGACGACGCCCGGGCCCGCCGCGGGCACGGGTGCAGCTGGTGCTCGCGGCCGAGGGAGACGAGCCGCCCGAGGCGGTGCTGGCGTACTGCGCGGGCACGGAAAATCCACTATGGACGGTCGAGGGAGTGTACGACTGAGCATGGACGAGGACTACGCACGGAGGCTGCGGAACTGGCTGCGCGCCGAACCGGGGGCAACACCTGGCCAGGCCGCGCAGGAGCGCGAGTGGCTGCGGGGAATTCCGCAGCCGGGCTCCGCCCCGGACGAACGCGACCGCCCGCCCGGTGAGCAGCTCCTGGAACCCGAGCCGACCGCCGATCGCGATCGGCCGGTCGACCGGCGGCTTCCCGAGCCCGGCTCAGGCGAAACGTGGTCGGTCCGCGGGCAACTGCCCGCCGCGCACCCCGCCGCCGACGAGGAGTGGATCTGCCCGGTGATCGCCCTTCCGGTCCCGCGCCCGTCCCGGGAAAACGGGTGCCGCATGAGCGAAGCCGAAGCCCGCAGCCGCTGGAACCACCCCACGAACTGGCACCGCCGCCGCCAAGCCGAGGAACAGCAGCGAGACCACCCCGGGGGCCGGTGAATGGGCTGGAACAACCCACCCGTCCGGTGGAAGGACCTCGCCCGCACCCTGGCCGGCGGCGCCCCGCCCGGCGACCACGGTGACAGTCCCGCCTGGGGACGTCACCGCGACGGCTACCGGCGGCCCGATGACCTCCCCGCCCGTGGCACCGACGACGGCGGTGAGGCCGTCCGCGTGCCCTACGCCGAGCTGCACTGCCACTCCAACTTCAGCTTCCTCGACGGCGCCAGCCATCCCGAAGAGCTCGTCGAAGAGGCCGCGCGCCTCAAGCTGGACGCCATCGCCCTCACCGACCACGACGGCATGTACGGCGTCGTGCGCTTCGCCGAGGCCGCCCGGGAACTCGGCGTCAACACCGTGTTCGGCACCGAACTCAGCTTCGGGCTGCCCGGCCCGCAGAACGGCGTCGCCGACCCCGAAGGCGAACACCTCCTGCTGCTCGCCCGCGGTGACCAGGGCTACCGGGCCCTCTGCCGCGCCATCACCGCCGGCCAGATCCACGAGAAAGCCGAAAAGGGCAAGCCGATCTACGACCTCGGTGCGGTCGCCGAGGAGGTCGCCGGGCAGTGCGTGGTGCTGACCGGGTGCCGCAAAGGCGCGGTGCGCTCGGCGCTCGTCACGCACGGCCCGGCGGCCGCCGCCGAGAAACTGAAAGAACTCGTCGACCGGTTCGGCCACGACAACGTCTACGTCGAGCTCACCGACCACCGTCAGCCGCTCGACAGCACCCACAACGACCTCCTCACCCGGCTCGCCGAGGACCTGAAGCTGCCGACCGTCGCCACTACCGCCGCGCACTACGCCCGGCCCGAACGCGCCCCGCTGGCCGACGCGCTCGCCGCCATCCGCGCCCGCCGCGGCATCGACGAACTCGAAGGCTGGCTCCCCGCGGCCGGGACGGCGTTCCTGCGCAGCGGCGCCGAAATGGACGTCCTGTTCCGGCGCTACCCCGGTGCGGTCCGCCGCGCCGCCCTGCTGGGCATGGAATGCGCGTTCCCGCTCAAGCTGATCGCCCCGGAGCTGCCGCCGTTCGACGTGCCCGAGGGCCACACCGAGACGACCTACCTGCGCGAGCTGACCTGGAAAGGCGCCGGGGAACGCTTCGGCGGCAAGGAACACGAGGAGAAAGCCAAGGCGCAGATCAAGCACGAACTGGAGATCATCGAGGAGCTCGGCTTCCCCGGGTACTTCCTGATCGTCTGGGACATCGTGCGGTTCTGCAACAAGCACAAGATCCTTTGCCAGGGTCGCGGCTCGGCCGCGAACTCGGCTGTCTGCTACGCGCTCGGCATCACGAAGGTCGACTCGGTGGCCAACAAGCTGCTCTTCGAACGCTTCCTCGCCCCCGACCGCGACGGCTATCCCGACATCGACCTCGACATCGAGTCCGACCGCCGCGAGGAGGCCATCCAGTACGTCTTCGAGAAACACGGCCGCCTGCGAACCGCCCAGGTCGCGAACGTGATCACCTACCGCGCGCGGTCGGCCGTCCGCGACGCCGCCCGAGCCCTGGGCTACTCGCCGGGCCAGCAGGACGCGTGGAGCAAGCAGATCGACCGCTGGGGTTCGTTGCGCAGCACGGAAAAGGACCACGACCACGACATCCCGGACGACGTCGTCCAGCTCGCCTTCGCGCTCGAGGACTTCCCGCGGCACCTCGGCATCCATTCCGGCGGCATGGTCATGTGCCACGAGCCGGTGAGCCAGGTCGTGCCCGTCGAGTGGGCGCGGATGGCGAACCGCAGCGTGATCCAGTGGGAAAAAGAGGACTGCGCCGCCGCCGGGCTGGTCAAGTTCGACCTGCTGGGGCTCGGCATGCTCTCGGCGCTGCACTACATGCTCGACCTCGTCGAGGAGTACAAGGGTGACAAGGTCGACCTCGCCGAGCTGGACCTCACCGACGGCAACATCTACGACATGCTGTGCCGTGCCGACGCGATCGGCGTGTTCCAGGTCGAGAGCCGGGCCCAGCTGGCCACGTTGCCCCGCCTCAAACCCAAGAAGTTCTACGACCTCGCCGTCGAGGTCGCGCTGATCCGGCCCGGCCCGATCCAGGGCGGCTCGGTGCACCCGTACATCCGGCGCAAGCAGGGGATCGAGGAGTGGGACTACGACCACCCGCTGCTGGAAAACGCGCTGCACAAGACGAAGGGCGTGCCGCTGTTCCAGGAGCAGATGATGCAGATCGCGCTGGACGTCGCGAACTTCACCGCCGCCGAAGCCGACCAGCTGCGGCACGCGATGGGCTCCAAGCGGTCCGACCGGAAGATGGACCGGCTGCGGCAGCGGTTCCTCGACGGCGCCGTCGCGAACGGCGTCGACGAAGAACTCGCGCGGAAGATCTTCCTGAAACTCAAGGCCTTCGCGAACTTCGGCTTCCCCGAGAGCCACGCGCTGAGCTTCGCGCACCTGGTCTTTTCCAGTGCCTACTTCAAGTTCTACCACCCGGACGCGTTCCTGGCGGGTCTGCTGCGCGCGCAGCCGATGGGGTTCTACTCACCGCAGTCGCTGGTCGCCGACGCGCGGCGCCACGGCGTCACCGTGCACGGCCCGGACATCAACCGCAGCCTGCCGCACGCGACGCTGGAGCCGGGCACCGGGCAGTTCCACGACGTCCGCACCGGGCTGAGCACCGTGCGGAAGATCGGGGAAGACGTCGCGAAGCGGATCGTGGCCGAGCGGATCGAAAACGGCGACTACACCGACATGGCCGACGTCGCCCGCCGCGTGCGGCTGACGACCCCGCAGATCGAGGCCCTGGCCACGGCCGGCGCGTTCGCCGGCTTCGGCGGCGATCGCCGCCAGGCGCTGTGGACCGCGGGCGCGGTCGCCGGGGAACGCCCGGAGAAGCTGCCCGGACTGGTCGGCGCGCCGGCGCCGGTGCTGCCCGGGATGGACGGCCTCGACGTCGCGGCCGCGGACGTCTGGGCGACGGGCGTGTCGCCGGGCAGCTACCCGACCGAGTTCATCCGCGACCGCCTCGACGAGCTCGGCGTCGTGCCAGCGGACCGCCTGGCCGGCCTGGACGACGGCGCGCGCGTGCTGATCGGCGGCGCCGTCACGCACCGGCAGCGCCCCGCCACCGCCGGCGGGGTCACCTTCCTCAACATCGAGGACGAGACGGGGATGGTCAACGTGATCTGCACGCTCGGCCTGTGGCAGCGCTACCACCGCGTCGCGCGCGCCAGCCCGGCGCTGCTGATCCGCGGGGTGGTGGAGAAGGCCGACGGCGTCGTCAGCGTCCTCGCCGACCGCGTCGAGGCGCTGCCGATGCGGATCAAGGCGAAGTCGCGGGACTTCCGGTGACGGGCCGCGGGGTTGCACGTGTCGAAGCCGAATCGGCCGCCGGGACGCAACGCGCGCCGGATCGCCGCGAACGCCGTGCGCACCTCATCGTCGGTCAGCACCACCTGGAACGCGTGCCCGGTCATCACGGCGAAGCCGAACTCGCTGTCCCAGGCCGTGGTCGACAAATCCCCGTGGACCCACTCGACGTCGTCGCGGCGGCGGGCCTGGATGAGCATGCCCTCTCGGCCGGGTCGAGGCCGGCGTCAGCGTATTGCTCGTCGGGCATCCCGCCACCGTAATGATCTCGACGCGGCCCCTCATCCGGTTTTCGCAGCGGCCAGGACCTGACCTATATCGGTCATAGCCTCTCGGCAACGAACCGAGGAGGAAACATGGTCAGCCCCGTTCCCGACGGCTACACGACGGTCACCCCGTGGATCATCGGCCGCGACACCGCCGGCTTGCTCGACTTCCTGAAGCGGGCCTTCGACGCCGAGGAGCTGGGCCGGGTCGTCGGTGACGACGGGAAGATCGGCCACGCGGAGGTGCGCATCGGCGACGCGGTCGTGATGGCGTTCGACGCTCCGGGCGACTGGGCCGAAACTCCCGCCTTCCTTCGGCTCTACGTGCCGGACAGCGAGGAGACCCAGCGGCGGGCGATCGCGGCCGGCGCCACCGAGGTCACCCGGCCGACGGTGCTGTTCTTCGGCGATCGCGTCGGCCGGGTGCGCGATCCCTTCGGCAACCTGTGGTGGATCCAGACGCGGCTGGAGAACTTGGACGAAGCCGAGATGATGCGTCGTGCGCGGCTGCCCGAGTACGTCGAGGCGATGAACTACGTCCAGGGTGCGAAGCTCCAGTCACGGGTGTGACACCCTGGGGCCGTGCTGGAGACGGGGGAGGACTACCGCGAAGCGGTGTTGTCCGGGCAGTGGTGGGAAAAGCGCCGGTTCACCGGCTGCGACTTCACCGGGGCGGACCTGAGCGGGCTGCGGACGCGCGGCTGCACCTTCGACGACTGCGTGTTCAGCCGGGCCGACCTGTCGCGCTCGCGGCACGACGCGTCGGCGTTCCGCTCGTGCACCTTCGACCGGACGGTGCTGGTGGAAAGCCGCTGGACGGCGTGTTCGCTGCTGGGCACGTCGTTCACCGACAGCGGGTTCGGCGGGATCGCGCTCACCGAGTGCGATCTCTCCCTGGCGTCGCTGGCGAAGGCGCGGCTGCGCCGGCTCGGGCTGTCGGGCCTGCGGCTGCGGGAAGCCAACCTGACCGAAGCCGACCTCACCGGCGCCGACCTGCGCGGCAGCGACCTGACCGGCGCCCGGTTGCAGGGCGCGAAGCTCGAGGGCGCCGACCTGCGTGGCGCGCGCCTCGACGCGAACGCCCTCGTCCAGGCCGACCTGCGGGGTGCCGAGGTCGACGTCGAGACGGCGATCGCCTTCGCCGCCGCCCACGGCCTCGTTGTCCGCTGAAAACGGAAAAACCGGCGGCTGGCCGGCCGCCGGTTTTCCCGGACCGCGTCAGTCGACCGGGGGTTCGCCCGGGTCGAGCTCGATCAGGTCGCCCTCGGCGAGCAGCTCCTCGATCGACGCCGGCAGCAGGTACGCCGACCCGCCGCCCGGCTGGTTGAACCACGGGATCGCGACGCCCGCCAGCGCCTCCAGGGGCCGTTGCACCCGGTAGACGTGGTACGGGCGGTTCACCCACTCGGGCACCAGCGAGCGCTCGGCGAACGGTGTGCCCGCCGCGTACGTCAGGTTGCCGTTCGGCCCGCCGAAGCGGTCCAGCTCGCTGCCCGCGGGCAGCTCGCGCAGCTCCTTGCCGCGGAACAGCGTCAGCGGCGGCTCGCCGGCCATCGGCGAGATCGGCCACTGCTGCTGGCCACCGCCACCCCCGCCGTTGACCGCCGGGCGAGCGGGTTCCTCTCGGCGCGGCGGCGCGGGCGGCGGTGCCTGCGGGACCGACGGCGCGGCCTGCGGCATCGGGGCCAGGACGGTCGGCGCGGCCTGCGGCGGCTCACGTCGTGGCGGGGCGGGCGGAGCGGGCGGCGGTCCTGCCTGCTGCCGGTCCATCGGCGGCGGTCCGGCGGGCACCGGGGCAGGCTGGCGCGGCGGAGCCGGCGGCTCGTCGTCCTCGAGGTCGCCGAACAGCTCCTCGGCGCTGGTGAACGCCGTCTGCTCCTGGGCGGGCACCGGTTCGGGCTTGCGGACCGGGTAAGACCCGGTCGCGATCTCGGGCGACAGCGTCGCGACGACCCGCTGCGGCGCCGGTTCCGGCTCGGGTTCCGGTTCGGGCTCCGGCGCGGGCGGCTCCTCGGCGGGCACGTGGCCCTCCGGGTGCAGCAGCAGCTTGCCGAGCATGAACGCGGCGGCGTCCTCGGCGTCGCCGAAGACGGCGGGGTTGCTGAGCTTGCCGTCGTACCAGCCGACGCGCCAGCCGTCCTCGACCTGCTCGACGCTCCACCCGTGCTCGGCGGGTTCGCCCAGCTTGTAGCTGCTTTCGGGCACGTCGAGCTCGTCCAGCTTGGTCTGGAGCCCGGCGAGCACCGGGTGGTCCGGCGTTTCGCGGCGCAGCGCGCGGCGGCCGGACCGGGGAGCTTGCTGCGGCGGCGCGGGCGGCTCCGCCTGGGCGGCGGGCTGGGGGGCCACCGGCTCGGGCACCGGCAGCACGCCGGGCACCTCGGGCTGGGTGATCATGGTCGGCGGGCCCGGGTCGAACGCGGGCTGCTCGTCGCGCCTGGGCGGCTGGAAGACGTGCTCGTCTTCGTGCCGCACCGGCGGACCCGGGTCGAACGCCGGCTGGTCCTCCCGCCGCGGGGGCTGGAAGGCGTGCTCGTCTTCGTGCCGCGCCGGTGGGCCGGCGTCGAACGCGGCGTGCGCCGGTTCCTCGTCCCGCGGACCGGCGCCGAACCCGGCGGGCTCGTCCGCTTCCTCGTCGTGCCCGGACGGATCAGCCTCGAACCCGGGCTCGGCCGCCTGGAAGCCGTGTGACGGGGTGTCGTCCCGCGGCGGCTGGAACGCGGCGTGCTCGTCGTCCGGCCGGCCCGGGAAGGACTCGCCGTCGTGCGGAGCCTCCTCCTCGTGCCCGATCGGCTGGTCGGGCACGTACTCCGCGGTCTCGTCGAGGTCGGGCACCCGGCCCGGCTCCGGCGACGCGCCGTTCGAGCCCACGGCGTGCTCGGGGTGCTCGTACTCCTCGCCGTAGGAGTCCTCCTCGGCGAAGCGGTCGTCGAACTCCTGGTCGTCGTAGCCCTCTGCGGCGTATTCGTGCTCTTCGACCGGGGCTTCCGGCTCGGGGGCGTGCGCCGCGAGCGGTGGCTCCACCGGCGCGGGCGGCTCCTCTTGGTGCGGCAGTTGCGGCAGTTGCTGCGGCGGCGGCGCGGCGGGCGGCACCGGGGCGGCCATGGCGGGCGGCGGGCCCGCGGGGGCCTGCTGGGGCGGCGGTCCCTGCTGCTGCGGCGGCGGGCCCTGGGGCGGCAGGCCTTGCGGCGGGGGCCCCTGGGGCGGCGGCCCGGCCGGGCGCTGCTGCTGAGGCGGCGGCTGGCTGCCCCGCGTCAGGTACGCGGCGGCGGCCTGCAGCGTCGGCTCGTCGACCGACGGCAGCGTGAAGCCGACCGAACGGACGTGCTCGACCAGGTCCGGTTCGGGCGAAACGCCGTACTTGTGCAGGTAGAAGTTGACGGCGGCGGGCCAGATCCACTGGCCGTCGCTGTGGAAGGCGACCGGGACGGTGGCCTCCGGCGTCGCGGCGAGGCGGTCGATGTCGTAGCCGCGCTCGGGCACCACCAGCGGCGCGGCCTCCAGGTACTCCAGCAGGCGGTCCTGCTCGTCGACCTCGAGGTCGGGCCGGTTGATCACCGGACGGCCCGCCGGGCCGACGGTGTCGAAGATCCGGGCGATCCGGAAGTGCGGCCCCGGCTGCTCCGGGCCGAGCCCGGACATCCGCCGGATCAGCCATTCGGGGACGTTCTCCTCGGTGCGCGGGAACATCCGCAGCTCGTCGGAGTAGGCCTGCGGCGGCGGCGCGAGGTTCCACACCGGTTCGTCGCGGTTGTACTCGAGGTTGTAACTGGACGGATGGTCCAGCTGGTAGCGCGCGTTGAACCACGTTCCGCGGCCGTCGCGGTACATGCCCCCGCGCAGCCTGCCGAAGAGGGTCGCGATGTCATGGGTGGCGAGCCACTCGTGCACCGTGCCGTCCTCGGTGACGATCTCGCCGGTCAGCTCGTGGTACCTGCCGACGGCTCGGTACTCCGCGGTGACCTTGCGCCAGTCGCGCGGGGCGGCACGGAGCAGGGCTAGTCCGATCTGCTTGACCAGGGTGTCCTGCTCGGTCGCGTTCAGCTGCGTCGTCGGTTGTGCCACCCGCACATTTTGACTGTTCGCGCGCGTGAGTGCACCCCGCATGTGGGTTTTGCCGCCCGCTCACCCGGTGGTACACGGTCTGACCTCGCGCGATGCGACATGTCATAGATCACAGCTTGATCGCGGGCGGTGTCGCGAATGGACCGTCTGGGGTAGCGGGGACTCTACGCGCTGCGACCGGTCACGCCTGGAAGCGACGCGCGGGGGTCGCTTTGCCAGAATGGGGCGCGTGACGGCGAAGATTCTCGACGGCAAGGCCACCAAGAACGCCATTTTCGCGGAGCTCGAGCCCCGCGTCGCGGCCCTGGCCGCGAAGGGGGTGACGCCCGGCCTCGGCACGGTCCTGGTCGGCGACGACCCGGGGTCGCACTCGTACGTGCGGATGAAGCACGCCGACAGCGGGAAGATCGGGATCAACTCGATCCGCCGCGACCTGCCCGCCGACATCACCCAGGAGAAGCTCGAAGCCGTCATCGACGAGCTGAACGCCGACCCGGCGTGCCACGGCTACATCGTGCAGCTCCCGCTGCCGAAGCACCTGGACGCGAACCGCGTGCTGGAGCGGATCGACCCGGAGAAGGACGCCGACGGTCTCGCGCCGGTCAGCCTCGGGCGGCTGGTGCTCGGCCAGCGCGGGGCGCTGCCGTGCACGCCGTACGGCATCATCGAGCTGCTCAAGCGCCACGGCGTCGAGCTGAACGGCGCGCGCGTCACCGTGGTCGGCCGCGGCATCACCGTCGGCCGGACGCTGGGTCTGCTGCTGACTCGCCGCAGCGAGAACGCCACCGTGACCCTTTGCCACACCGGCACCCGCGACCTCGCGGCCGAGGTCCGCCGCGCCGACGTCGTGGTCGCCGCGGCCGGGGTGCCCGGGATCATCACGCCGGACATGGTCGCGCCGGGCGCCGCGGTGCTCGACGTCGGCGTGTCCCACGTGGACGGCAAGCTCACCGGCGACGTCCACCCGGGAGTGTCCGACGTGGCGGGCTGGGTCTCGCCGAACCCGGGCGGGGTCGGCCCGATGACGCGGGCGATGCTCGTCAGCAACGTCGTCGAGGCGGCGGAACGCTCGGTTCAAGGCTGATGACCATGACCGAAGACCGGCGGGACATCGGCGACCGCCGGCGCGGGCAAGGCCGGTTCAGCCAGCTGCCGTTCGCGGTGGTGCTGCTGGTGGTGGCCGTCGCGGCGCTGCGGATCTTCCAGTACCACTGGCGGGAGGGCGCGGCGCTGATCGGCGCCGCGCTCCTCCTCGCCGCGGTGCTGCGGGCGGTGCTGCCGACCGCCAGGGCCGGCCTGCTCGCGATCCGCGGCAAGGTCGTGGACATCGTGACCTACACCGGGCTCGCGGCGGCCGTGCTCTACGTGGCCCTGACGATCATCGGCGGCCCGTTCAGCTCCTCTTAGGACGCCATCGCGAGTTCGCGGCGGCGTTCCACTTTGGCTTCGCGGCGGTCCAATGTGCCCGAGACGACCGCGAGGGTGAGTCCGAAGACCGCGAGGAGGGCGCCGACCCAGTTGGGGGCGACCAGGCCGAGGCCGCCGGCGATGACCAGGCCGCCGAGGTAGGCACCGATCGAATTCGCGATGTTGAACGCGGACTGGACGGCGGCCGACACCAGGGACGGAGTGCCGCCCGCCTTCTCCATGATCCGCGCCTGCATCATCGGGCCGATCATGAACCCGGCGACGCCGACGAAGAAGATCGTGATCGCCGCGCCGACCTTGCCCTGGGCGGTGATGGTGAAGATGCCCAGCACGGACGCCAGCGCCAGCAGGGCGATGTAGAGGCTCGGCATCAGCGCGCGGTCGGCCAGCCGGCCGCCGAGCAGGTTGCCGATCGTCATGCCGACGCCGGCCAGGGACAGCAGCAGCGTGACGTTCGACGGCGAGTAGCCGGCGACGTCGGTCAGCATCGGGGTGATGTAGGACAGGCAGGCGAACACGCCGCCGAGTCCGAAGGTGACGATGGCCAGCGCGAGGTGCACCTGCGGGCGCTTGAACGCGCCGAGCTCGGTGCGCAGCGACGCGTCCGCGGGCCGGCCCTGGTGGGGCACCAGCTTCGCGATGGCCGCCGCGGCGACCAGGCCGATCACGGCGACGACGCCGAAGGTGGCGCGCCAGCCGACCTGCTGGCCCAGCAGCGTGCCCAGCGGCACGCCGATGACGTTCGCCAGGGTGAGGCCGAGGAACATCAGCGACACGGCCTTGGCGCGTTCCCCCTGGCCGACGAGGCCGGAGGCGACGACGGCACCGGCGCCGAAGAAGGCGCCGTGGGGCAGGCCGGCGAGGAACCGGAACGCGACGCCGAACTCCTGGTTGGGTGACAGCGCGAACAGGCCGTTGCCCAGCGTGAACAGGCCCATCATGGCCAGCAGCATGGTCTTGCGCGGCAGCCGGACGGCGACCGCGGTGAGCAGCGGGGCGCCGACGACGACGCCGAGGGCGTAGGCGGAGATGAGGTAGCCGGCGGTCGGGATGTCGACGCCGAAGTCGGCGGCCGCCTGGGGCAGCACGCCCATCATGACGAACTCGGTGGTCCCGATGCCGAAAGCTCCGATGGCGAGCGCGAGCAGCGCGACGGGCACGGCACTCCTTCCAAGGTGGGTAAACGATTACTTGGCCGTTCCAGGCTCAGTTACTGGATCGGTTCAGTTGGCGGGCATAAATAAAGACAGCCAATCGGCCCCAGCGCCGTGAGCTGCCTACGCCCAGTCCAACAAGGGAAGGGGGCCGTTGTCATCCCGATATCGGGTGACGATCCACACCGTAACGCGGTGATCAGCGCGGAGCGGCCAGAACGCCGTCCAGCAGACCCGGGAACAGGGCGTCAAGATCGTTGCGGCGCAACGAGTTGAACCGGGTCGTGCCTTCCTGGCGGCCCGCGACGACGCCGGCCTGGCGCAGGATGCTCAGGTGGTGGGTGAGTGTGGACTTGGTCACCGGCACGGTGAGCCCGCCGCACGCGATCTCCTGCCCGGTGCCCGCGAGCTGCCGGACGATGGCCAGTCGCACCGGGTCGGCGAGGGCGCGGAGCACGCTCTCGACGGTGATCTCCTCCCGGGCCGGGTGGGCGATCGGCGGCAGTGTGTCGGTCTTGGCCATGGGCTCATCGTACGACGTCGGTCGAAATTGCGGCAGTGACGTAGTACGGTGACTGTCGAACTACGACGTTCGTCGAACCAATCGCCTGCTTCGCTTGGGGGCCCAGCCCATGTCCGCACCCGCTCAGCCGAGGATCTCGATCCTCGCCTTCGGCGCCTTCGGCGTCGGGACCAGCGGCTACATCGTCGCCGGCCTGCTGCCCGCGCTGACCGGCGAGCTGCACGTCTCGGCCACCGCCGCGGCCCAGCTCGTGACCGCCTTCGCCATCGCGTACGCGATCGGCTCGCCGGTGTTCGCCGCCGCCACCGGCACCTGGGAACGCCGGACGCTGCTGGTCGCCGCGCTCGCCGTCACCGGAGCCGGCAACCTGTTCGCCGCGCTCGCGCCCGGCTACGGCTCCCTGCTGGTGGCCCGGGTGGTGACCGCGGTCGGCGCCGCGGTGTTCACGCCCGCGGCGAGCGCGGTGGCGGCCGAGCTGACCGTCCCCGAACGCCGTGGCCGCGCGGTCGCGCTGGTCTTCGGCGGCCTGACGGTCGCGCTCATCTTCGGCGTCCCGCTGGGCAGCCTCATTTCCCAGCACCTCGGCTACCGGACGGCGTTCGCGCTGGTCGCGGCGTTTTCGCTGGCGAGCGCGCTGGCCGTGCGCTTCGCGCTGCCCACGGTCGCCGCACCGCCGCGGGTGAGTCTCGCCGAGCGGTTCGCCGCGGGCCGCGACCCGCGGGTGCTCGTCATGCTGGCCACGACGGTGCTCGCCTGCCTGGCCGCGTTCATGGTCTACACGTTCGTCTCACCGCTGCTGGCGGCGACCGCGGGCGTGCACGGCACGACCGTGACGGTGCTGCTCTTCTGCTACGGCGTCGGCGGCGCGGTCGGCAACTTCGCGGGCGGCCGGGTGACCGACCGCTGGGGTTCGCGGGCGCCGCTGCTCGTGGTCACCGTGGCCACCACCGCCGTGATGGCACTGCTGCCCCTGACGACGGTGACGCCGGTCGGGGCCGGGATCTCGCTGTTCGTGTGGGGCCTGGCGACGTGGTCGTTCAACCCGCCGGTGCAGCACCGCCTGATCGAGCTGTCGCCGGGGCACGCCGGCCTGGTGCTCTCGCTCAACGCGTCCGCGATCTACCTCGGCGTCGGCCTGTCCGGCGTCGTCGGCGGCGCGGTGCTGGCCTCCGGCGGCCCGCTGCTGCTGCCCGAGGTCGCGGCCGCGCTGACCCTCGTCGCGCTGCTGCTGGTCGGCGCGGCGTGGGGGCGCGTCCGCGAGCCCCGGGAACAGGTCGCGGTCTAGTCGGCGTGCGTCAGGACCTCGCAGTCGGGCCCGGGATAGACGAGTCCTTCGTGCCCGTCGGCGAACCGCACCAGATAGGGCGGCGCGCCGTCGGGTCCGCGGACCTCGAGGATCTCGCCGCGCTGCTCGGCCGAGCCGACCGTCCGGCCGTGCACCTGGATCTCGTCTCCTACTCCTGCGTGCATGGGCTTCACCTCCGTCTCCAGAGTAAGAGCGATAACGGGCGCCGTGGACCCCGCGAACGGGTTAGACTCCGGGACATGTGGCCGCGCCGCTGTGGCCGTTGCGCGGGCGCGAACCTCGGCCCGCCGGGCTGGCTGGCTCGCGAATGGGCGGCGGGCACCGGCGCGAGCCTGAACGTCGCGGTGGCGGGAAGTCTCGGGCTGTACAAGCTCGCCGGTCTGCTGTGATGCGTCTTGAGTGGACGGTCGCGGAGAACGCGGCCTGGTGCGATCTGGTGTGCGGCGGGCGGTTCGGCCCGCGGGCGTGGACGAGCCCGCGCCGCACCCCGGAGTACTACCCGGACGCGGTGACGCTGACCCCGGACGCCACCGCCGCCGACATCCTCCCGTTCGTCGACGGCTCGGCGGGGTGTTCCGTGAAGGACAGCTTCGCGACCCTGGAGCTGCCGGGGTTCTCGATCTTGTTCGAGGCGACGTGGATCGAGTGCGGGCCGGGCATCCCCGAGCCGGGCTGGCGGCGGGCGGCCGCCCACGGCTTCCCGGCCGACGACTCGGTGGCTGTGCTGTCCCGCGGCCCGGCGACGGTCGTCGCCCACCGCGGCGACGGCGTGGTGGGGCTGTCCAACTTCTCGGGACCGGACGAGTCCTGGCCCGGCGCGGTGGCGGCGGTGGCTTCGGCGTTCCCGGGCGTCCCGGTGGTCGGCTACGAACACGGCGACGCGCTGCGGGTCGCGCTGGACCACGGCGCCGAGCCGTGGGGTCCGCTGCGCGTCTGGGTGCGTTAGCCCGATGTGGCCGCGGCCTTGGCGGCCTTCTTGAACGCGCGGACCTCGGCGAGGGTTTCGGCGCTCGTGACGTCGGCGATCGACCGGCGCGAGCCGCGGTCGCCGTACGCGCCGGCCGCCTCGCGCCAGCCCTTCGGCTGGATGCCGCGCTGCTTTCCCAGCAGGGCCAGGAAGATCTTGGCCTTCTGCTCGCCGAACCCGGGCAGCGCACGCAGTCGCTTCAGGACTTCCGGGCCGTCCGGTTTCGGGCGCCCGTCGAGCCAGATGCCCTCCGTGCGGCCGTCGTAGGTCTCGATGATGTGCTGCGCGAGCGCGTGGACGCGGCGGGCCATCGAGCCGCCGTAGCGGTGGATCGCCGGCGGCACCACGCACATCTCGACGAACTTCTCGACATCGGTCGCGGCGATCTTCGCCAGGGAGAAGCCGTCCATCCGGTCGGCGATCTTCCGCGGGCCGGCGAAGGCGTGCTCCATGGGGAACTGCTGGTCCAGGAGCATCCCGACGAGCAGGGCGAACGGGTCGTCGTTCAGCAGCTTGTCGGCCGCCGGGTCGCCGGTCAGGTGCAGTTCGCGCAGCATGCCGTCATCTTGACACAGCGCCGGGCCGGTGACCGGCGACCGCCGATCGCGATGAGGAAGTTCTGCGGCGTCGTCACCGGGTTTTCGCGTACCGCGACGGCGTCGTGCCCAGGTAGCGCTTGAAGTGCCGGGTCAGGTGGGCCTGGTCGGTGAACCCCGCCGTGGCGGCGACCTCGGCGGCCGGGGCGCCGTCGAGAAGCAAACGGCGGGCGCGGTCGACGCGGCGGCCGGTCAGGTAGCGGTGCGGCGGCAGGCCGAACCGCGCCCCGAAGCAGCGGACGAGGTACGCCGGGTGCGCGCCGAGCGTCTCGCCGGCTTCGGCCAGCGTCACCGCGTCCGGCAGGCGAGCGTCGAGCAGTTCCCTCAGGTCGTCGGCGAGGCCGCGTTTCGGTTCGTGGGTGGCCGGCCGGCCGAGGTGGGTGAGCAGCCGGTCGGCGACCAGCGCGAGCCTGCTCTCGGCTTCCAGGGCGTCTCCGGGCTCGACGAGGGACTCGTGGAGCTGGTGGATCCGGGTGCGCAGCAGCCCGTCGGCGACGCTCGGCTGGTCGACCGCGGCGCCGACGAGGTCTTCGCCCAGCACGGACGTGTCCAGGTACAGCACGCGCTTGCGGAAGCCGTGGCTGGTCGCGGCCCGTCCGTCGTGCGCGACGTTCGGCGGCAGCAGCGTCACGGCCAGGCCGAGCGCGCCGTGGTGGTGGCGGTCGAGGTCGTAGCGGATGACGCCGTCGTCGACGATCAGCAGCGTCCACGTGTCGTGCGTGTGGAGCGGGTAGGCGTGGGTGGTGAAGCGCGCGTGGAAGACCTCGGCGATCCCCGGGACCGCCGGCCGCCAAGCTTCCACGTGGGCCATGTCAAGAACGTACAAGACGCGCGGGTGGCGGCCGGGCGAGTCTGGCGGCATGAGTTCCTTCGACACGAAGATCGCCGTCCTGCTCCGCGACGACCTGGCGTCCTGGCAGCGGCTGAACGTCACCGCGTTCCTGGTGAGCGGAATCGCCCACGTGACGCCGGAGCTGATGGGCGAGCCGTACCTCGACGCCGACGGCACGGAGTACCTGCCGATGTTCGGCCAGCCGATCATGGTCTTCTCCGGCACGGCGGACGTCCTGACCGCGGCGCACGGCCGCGCGCTGGGCCGCGGGCTGCGGTTTTCGATCTTCACCGACGAGCTGTTCCACACCGGCAACGACGCCGACAACCGGGCGGCGGTCCGCGCGGTGCCGGGGGAGAAGCTGGCGCTCGCCGGAATGGCGGTGCACGGCCCGAAGAACGCCGTGGACAAGATCCTCAAGGGCGCTTCGCTGCACCGTTGAGCAGAAATCCCCTTCTCGGCGGCGGGTCGTGCTGGCAGCATGATCGGCGAGGCCGCAGTCGGCGGCCCTGGGGATGGGGAGGTTCCGTGAATTCTGTTCGTCGTGCCTGCGTGGTCCTGTCGGCCGCGGCCGGGCTGGGCTTGGCGCTCGTGCCGGTCGCTTCGGCGGACCCGGTCCAGACGGTCGCTTACACCTCGGAAGACGGCGCCTGGCCGCTGGAGGGCAGCGCCCGGTACTCGGCCCCGGGCGACGAGATCGCCGTCTGGGAGCGTGACGGCGTGTTGAAGATCGACGTCCAGTCGGGACTGAAGGACCTGCGCGTCGAGCTCAGCGCGCCGGCCGGCGAGGCGCTGCACACCGGGACCTACACCGGCGCGCGGTTCCGCGGGCAGAGCGACCCGGCGTTGAGCACGCCGGGGATCTTCGTGGTCAGCACCTACTTCGGGTGCGGCGACGACTACGCGGACTTCACGATCAGCCGGCTCGACAAGGACGCGGACGGCCGGACGACCGGCGTCGACGCGACGTTCGTCCAGCACTGCGGGAGCCCGGACGGCCCGGCGACCCGCGGCGAGGTCCACTTCACGGCCTGAGCCGCTCCACGGGCGGCAACGTCCCGGTCGTCACCCAAGCCACCCAGTCCGCGGGCCCGAAAACGCAGTTCCCGGACCGCACCCGGCTCGCGTGCCGTCCGAGCAGGCGGGCTGCCCGCCACAGCTCATCGTCCGCATCGTGGCGCTCCAAGGTGACGCGGCCCGCCGCGGTCGTGCAGAAGACACCGGTGGGGGAGCTCGCCAGCCGGTCCCGGCGCTGGAGGAACCAGCCGTCGGGGTCGGCGGGCGTCCCCGCCGGGCCGCCGAGGGTCCGCCACACCGCGCCGGCCTCGGCCGGATCGATCGGCGGCCGGATCAGGAAGGTGCAAGCGTTTGCGGACGGCCGGGGCAGCACCGGCCGCCGTTCGGTGCGCAGCAGCTCCAGGTCGAAGGCAGCAGCCGTCACGCGGATCCGCAGCGGCGCGAACAGCTCGACGGTCGTGCGCCCGCCTTCTTCCCACCACGACGGCTCTTCGATCGTGTGGTCCGCGACCGGCGCCCCGGCCGTTTCGAGGTCGGCCCGGTCGGCTGCCAGCTCGAAGACCTCGACGACGGAGACTTCACCCGGCACGAGCCGGTACTCGACGTACGCCTCCAGCCGCAGTGAAACCCGGCTGCCGTCCGTGGTGACCTCCGTCAGGTGGCCGTCGGCGAACCGCTCCAGGTTCACGGTGCCGTCGCGTGCACAACGAAGACGCTCCGGACACGCTCGCCGTCGTCGACGGTGAACGTCTTCGCCGAGACGTCCACGAAGTCCTTCGCCAGCGCGGCGGCCCCGGCCTCGTCGAGCGGGAACGGCAGATCTCCCGGCACGAAGTCCGCGAACGGGCCTGACGGCCGGAAGCGCGCTCCCGACACGACCGAGAACGCCAGCCGTCCGCCCGGCTTCAGCACCCGCAGCCAGTCGGCGAACGCCACCGCGCCCAGGAAGTGCAGCGAGGACGCGCACAGCACCACGTCGGCCGAACCGTCGTCCGCCGGCATCGGCACCGCCGGCCCGGCCTGCCACGTGATCACGCCCGACGGGTCCAGCGAAGGCGCCTTCGCCCGAGCCTTCGCGAGCATCGCCGTCGACAGGTCGACAGCCAGCACGCGAACCGGCTTCAGCCGCAACGCCGCGTACGCCGCGAAGCCCGTCCCGGTGGCGACGTCGAGGACGACCCCCGGCTCGGACGGCAGCGGCGCGATCAGCTCGTCCGCCACTGCCGCGTGGAAGGTGTCATCGTCGTAGTGCTCGGCCGTGCCGTCGAAGAACACCGCTCTCGAGTCGTGGTCCACAACCCCAAACCTAGCCGGGCTGACCAGCGATTTTCAGCGGGCGGCGGCCGGCGAAACCCAGGTCCGTGCGGTGGTACCAGCCCAGCTCGCGGTCGCCTTCGAGCCAGCACAGCAGCACGTCGGTGCCGTCCAGCTCGGCCGGGAAGTCGATCAGCAGCGGCGCGAACCCCTTGAGCTCGGCGCCGGTGCGCTGCACGGTCGTCATCAGGTCGTCGAGGCGGGCCTGCGCGGCCTTCCACTCCGGCAGCCCGCCCAGCTCGGTGGCGGGGCCGCCCGGCCGCAGCGAGGCCGCGAGCTCGGCCGCGTCGGCGCGGACGCGCACGAGTTCGTCGAGGACCGGCCGCAGCCGCGCCAGTTCGTCCCGTGCCTCCGCGACGGTGAACAGTCCCATCCGCCGATGATGCCACCGGCGCGGAGTCAGGCTTCGCGCCGCCGCCGGACCAGTGCGTTGGCGAGTCCGCTGCCGACCAGGAGGAAGCCCACGCCGAGCAGGCCGCCGATGAAGAGGAAGTCCATGACGCCGTACGCGATGTCGCTCTTCGGCATCATGTTCACCAGCTTGAAGCCCCATTCGGGGACGGCCATCGCGGCGACGCCGGGCAGCACGCCGTAGATCAGGCCACCGAGGATCGGGCCCGCCGCCGACAGCGCTCCGAGCGCGGCGACGACCAGCAGCAGGATCGCCCCGCCGGCCAGCAGCGCGATGCCGAGCGGGTCGCGGTTGGTGCTCAGCGTCGCCTGGATCAGCTGCTGCTGGCGCAGCCCGCCCCAGCTCAGCAGGCCCAGCGCGACCGGGGTGAGCAGGAGCCCGCCCAGCGCGCTGACCAGGTGTGCGACGCCGCGGCGCGGCCGTTCGTCGAGCGCATCCGGCGTCTCTTCGTACTCTTCGTAGTCGTCTTCGTACTCCGCGTACCGATGGGTCGTCATGGCCGTCACCTCCCGCATGCTGGATTCACGGGTGGCATCGTGCCTCGGTTCACTCCCGGGTGCGACGTCCGCTCGGCGAACGGTCGTCTCGGCTCACCGGACGGCGCCCGGTGAGCTGTGACACAAAGTGCGGGTGGAGACTTGATGCCGACCACTACTGGAACCATCAAGCTCCGTCAAGCAGTACGCTTGTACCGCTACCGGCGAGACGTATGAAGCAACGCGAAGATCCGCGGAAGGAGCACCGCTGCTCATGGCCAAGATCAAGGTCCAGGGCACCGTCGTCGAACTCGACGGCGATGAGATGACCCGCATCATTTGGCAGTTCATCAAGGACAAGCTGATCCACCCGTACCTGGACGTGAACCTGGACTACTACGACCTGGGTATCGAGGAGCGGGACCGCACCGACGACCAGGTCACGATCGACTCCGCGAACGCCATCAAGAAGCACGGCGTCGGCGTCAAGTGCGCCACGATCACCCCGGACGAGGCGCGCGTCGAGGAGTTCGGCCTCAAGAAGATGTGGCTGTCCCCGAACGGGACGATCCGCAACATCCTCGGCGGCGTGATCTTCCGCGAGCCGATCGTCATCCAGAACATCCCGCGGCTGGTGCCGACGTGGACGAAGCCGATCATCATCGGCCGCCACGCCCACGGCGACCAGTACAAGGCGACCAACTTCAAGGTCCCCGGCCCGGGCACGCTGACCATCAGCTACACCCCGGACGACGGCTCCGAGCCGATGGAGTTCGAGGTCGCGAAGTTCCCCGAGGGCGGCGGCGTCGCCATGGGGATGTACAACTACAAGAAGTCGATCGAGGACTTCGCGCGCGCGTCGCTGCAGTACGGCCTCGACCGCGGCCTGCCGGTCTACCTCTCCACCAAGAACACCATCCTCAAGGCCTACGACGGCCAGTTCAAGGACGTGTTCGAGGAGATCTTCCAGAACGAGTTCAAGGCCGACTTCGACGCCAAGGGCATCTCCTACGAGCACCGCCTGATCGACGACATGGTCGCCGCGGCGATGAAGTGGGAGGGCGGCTACGTCTGGGCGTGCAAGAACTACGACGGTGACGTCCAGTCCGACACGGTCGCGCAGGGCTTCGGCTCGCTCGGCCTGATGACGTCGGTGCTGCGCACGCCGGACGGCCGGACCGTCGAGGCCGAGGCCGCGCACGGCACGGTCACCCGGCACTACCGCCAGCACCAGCAGGGCAAGCCGACGTCGACCAACCCGATCGCGTCGATCTACGCCTGGACCCGCGGCCTCGAGCACCGCGGCAAGCTGGACGGCAACCAGGAGCTGATCGGCTTCGCGAACAAGCTCGAAGAGGTCGTCGTCGAGACCGTCGAGAGCGGTCAGATGACGAAGGACCTCGCGCTGCTCATCAGCAAGGACCAGCCGTTCCAGACGACCGAGGAGTTCCTCGCGACGCTGGACGACAACCTGGCGAAGAAGATCGCCCAGGGCTGAGTCCCGGCTCGGAAAGGGCCTCTTCCCGTTCACCGGGAAGGGGCTCTTTTCCGTTGTGCACAGTGCGTCACCGGCGGGTGACTTCGCTGGCGCCTCCGAGTGGTTGCGGCGTTCGGCGCTGTTCGTCCGGGTAAAGGATTGCCTACCCTGACAAGGGGACGGGATGCGCGGTTGGAGGCAGACGTGATCCTCGGTATGTCGAAGAAGACGGCGCTCGTCGTCGGCGCGATCATCGCGATCATCGTCATTTACGCGTTGAACAACGGAAAGCAGCAGGCCTCCGGAGCTTCGGCCACCGGCTGCAAGGTGACGGTGACCGCGGACGTCCTGAACGCTCGCGAAGCGGCAGACGGCAACGCGAAGGTCGTCGGCAAGTACCTGCGTGACGCCCAGTTCGACGCCCTCCCCGGCGTGCAGAACGGCTTCCGGAAGGTGGCCGACGCCAAGTGGGTGGCCGCCGAGTACACCCAGCCGGTCGCCGGTTCCGCCTGTTGAGTCCCGACGGTTGAGTCCCGACGGGTGGGTCAGACGCCGAGCAGGTCGGCCGCCAGGGTGACCACCCCGAACGCCGCGGCCGACAGGCCGAGCGTGCGCGCGCGTTTCGGGTCGTGTTTCGCCGCCGCGCGCCAGTAGAGGCCGATCCCGACGGCCAGCATCAGCAGTTCGACGACGGCCGACACGGCCGGCAGCCGCCAGAGCCCGAAGCCGAACACGGGCAGGTCACCCGCGTTGCCGGGCAGGATCGGCAGGTCGGCGCGGTGCACGACGAGGTCGAGCAGCCAGTGCGAGAACACGACGCCGCCGAGGATCAGCCCGGCCTCCCGGCCGAGCCACCGGCTCGCGACGGCGCCGAAGAGCGCGGCCAGCGCGAGCGCGCCGACCAGGGAATGCGTGTAGTCGGCGTGGATCAGGCCGCCGCCGTAGCCTTCGCCGTCGATCGTCTCGACGCCGCTCAGGTAGAGCGGCACGAAGACGACGTCGAGCCAGGCCGTGGCGAGCATGAGTGTCCACACGGGAATCGCGGGCCGGCCGGCCTTGACCGCGGCCGCCAGCCCGAAGTGCCCGGCGATCATCGGTGCGCCTCCGTCCAGGGGAAGCGGGCGTCGAGCACGCCCAATCCGACGGTGAAGAGCAGTACGGCGAGGATGAAGGTCATCTTTCTGCTTTCCCTGCGTAGGCCGTGAGGCCTTGGACGAGCATGGTTTTGAGGACTTCGAAGCTCTCGTCGACGTCTTCCGGGCGGCCGAACCCGCCGGACGCTTCGAGCCCGGCGAAGCCCTGGACGGCGGCGCGGAGGCACCGGGTGCTGTGCACGGCCTGGGCGTGGTCGAAGCCGAACGGCCGCAGGACGGCGAAGACGACTTCGGCGACGGCGTGGGTGGCGCGGCTGAGTTCGGTGTCGCTTTCGTCCGGAGCGGTGACGAGTGCCCGGCTGCGGTTCGGATGCCGCCGCAAGTAGTCGCGGTAGGCATCGGCGACGGCGGCGACGGCGTCCCCGCCCTCGCGCCCGGTGGCCGAGGTGCGCAGCGTTTCGGCCATCTCCTTGACGACTTTGAGGTCGATCAGCCGCCGGAGATCGGCGAGGTTCTTGACGTGCTTGTAGAGCGAGGGCGCGGCGACCCCGGCGCGTTCGGCGACCTTGGCGAGGGTCAGCGCCTCCGGACCGGCTTCGTCGACGAGGGCTAAGGCAAGGTCGACCACGGCGTCGGTGGTCAGGCCGGCTCTAGGGGACATCGCTGGGGTGGCTACTTGGCATAGCTTTAAAGCTAATTAACGTAGCTTCGGGAGTCAAGGCGCCGTTTTTGTCGGTGGTGGGTGCTAGAACTGATCACGTCCGAAAGCGCTGGTCGGCGGCTTGGCCGCAGGAGAGGGGGAGACGTCCGGGGACGGACGACAACTGAATGCGGCGTGCGTGCGAGCGGCGGTTTGACGGTGTCCGCGGGGTCTCCAGGGGGAGTTCCGCGGGCAGGTGGGCCGGGCGGCGGTGCCGGGGATCGGTGTGGCGGAGGCCGGGTTGCGACGGGGGTCGGAGCCGGGCTTCGGCCGGGGCCGGGGTGGCCTGCGAGGCCGGGCTCTTCCCGGGGATGCGTTCTGACGGGGGTTGGAGCGTGGGGGAGTTGGCGGTGGGTCGCCATGGTCTCGGGGTGCCCTCGGAGAGGCTGCTCCAGAGCTGGGGCCGGTGTGCCTCCGCAGCCTTCCCCGCGCCGCCCGCGCCTCGGGCGGCCGTGCGTCACGACCACCGCGTCCGGCAGCCCGTCCCGGCAGTGCGCGAACAACCGCGAGGCGGCGCCGTACCCGAGGTCGAGGACGACGCGGAAGTCGTTGCGCACCAACAGGAACCGGCGCAGGCTCGCCCTTGCTCCGGCCACGCACCACAACTGCCCAGCACAGTCAGCCCGCTCATGAACGGCAGTCTGCCCCGATGCCCCGGACGCGCCGGCCCGGCCGGTAGCGTGCACGGCGTGCTGACCGTCTCCACCGTGAACGTCAACGGCCTCCGCGCCGCCGCCAAGAAGGGCTTCGTCGAGTGGCTCGCCGCCACGAAGGCCGACGTGGTCGCCTGCCAGGAGGTGCGCGCCGAAGCGAGCCAGCTGCCCGCCGAGGTCGTCGAGCCCGACGGGTGGTTCTCGGTGCACGCGCCGTCGGCCGTGAAGGGGCGCAACGGCGTTGCCGTGTACAGCCGCGTCGAGCCTGAAGAGGTGCGGGTCGGCTTCGGGGAGCCCGAGTTCGAGGACAGCGGGCGCTACCTCGAGGTCCACCTGCCGAACGTCGTCGTCGCGAGTCTTTACCTGCCCAGCGGTGACGTCGGCACCGAACGCCAGGACGAGAAGGAACGCTTCATGGCCGCGTTCCTGCCCTACCTCGTCGAGCTGCGGGCGAAGGCCGCCGCGGCCGGACGGGAGGTCGTGGTCGTCGGGGACTGGAACATCGCCTACGACACCGTCGACCTCAAGAACTGGCGCGGCAACCGCAAGAACTCCGGCTTCCTGCCGGAGGAACGCGCCTGGCTCGGCCGGGTCTACGCCGAGGCGGGCTACACCGACGTCCAGCGCCGGCTCGACCCCGAGGGGCCCGGCCCCTACACCTGGTGGTCCTACCGCGGCCAGGCGTTCGACAACGACTCCGGCTGGCGCATCGACTGCCAGCTCGCGACCCCCGGCCTGGCCGAGAAGGTCATCGACGTCGTGGTCGAGCGCGCGGCCGCCTACGACCAGCGCTGGTCCGACCACGCCCCGGTCACCGCCACCTACGACATCGACTTCCCCGGTTAGGCGGCGCGGGCGGCGCGCCAGGTCGCGCTGTCCACGAAGTGGTTGTCGAACCGGTCCTGCGACGCCAGGATCTCCTCCGGCGCGGCCTCGCCCCGGCGGATCCGGTCGATCATCCGGAAGTACTCGAAGCGCTCGACGCCGGGCGTGAACACGATCAGCACGTCCGCGCCCGAACGCTCGGTCGCGCCGAAGGCGTGCGTCGTGTGCGGCGGCACGAAGAGCATGTCGCCCGTGCCGACCGTCACGACCTTTTCGTCGCTGAGGATCTGCAGCTCGCCGTCGACGATGAAGAACATCTCCGCCGACGACGTGTGGAAGTGCGGCGTCGCGCCGTCGCGTCCCCGGCTCAGGGTGGTGCGGGACGTGCTGAGGTGCCCGCCGGTCTGGGAGACGTCGGCGAGCAGGGTCATCGTGTCGGGCGTCGAGCCGAGCTGCTCGGCTTCCTCGTGGCGGACCAGCAGGGTTTCGAGGTTCGTCGTCATGCCGACGATGGTTCCACGGCTGATAGTTCGCTGTCAAACTATCTTCTGTCGAATAGTGTTGCATCGAATAAGCTGCCCGGGTGACTGATGAAGACGCCGTCGACGCCGTCGTGTCGGCGTGGCACCGCGAACGCCCCGACCTGGACCTGACCGCGATCGGCGTCGCCGGCCGGATGGGCAGGCTGGCGCTCGTGCTCGGCCCGGCCCAGGAGCGGGTGTTCGGCAAGTTCGGCCTGCAGCGCGGCGAGTTCGACGTCCTGGCCGCGCTTCGCCGGTCCGGGGCGCCCTACACGCTCATCCCGTCCGAGCTGTCGACGACGCTGATGCTGTCCCGGGCCGGCATGACCAGCCGGCTCGACCGGCTGGAGAAGGCCGGGTTCGTCGAGCGCACGCTCGACCCGGACGACCGGCGCAGCTTCCGGGTCCGCTTGACCGACAAGGGTTTCGAGGCCGTCGACGCCGCGATGACCGAGCACACCGCGAACGTGTCGGAGCTGCTGTCCGGCCTCTCCGGGAAGGAGCTGGGCCTGCTCGACGACGTCCTGCGCAAGCTCCTCCGCGGGCTCGATCCGCAGGAGTAGGCGGTGCTCGAAAGGCGCGGGGCCGTCGACTGTCCGGTCGACGATGATCGGAGTGAACGCTGGGGGCGCCCGGACCGTATCCCTGGTTGGGCGATAGTCTCGGCTCCCGAGTCGATCAGTACCGGCAGGTCTTGACACGCTCGGTAGTTTTTTGACCAGTAGCATGCAGCGCCTCACTCGAATGGGTGAGGCCCAGCGCTCGTCACTCGCGGGAGGCACTCCGGTGCGCAACCCAGGTCAAACCCTGTTGCGGTCCACGCTGCGCGGATTCCGCGCGGCCGCGGTGGTCGCGCTCGTCCCGGCCGGGCTGCTCCTGGCCGGCGGCGGAAGCGCCTTCGCCGACGTCACGACCGTGCGGGCCGACGCCAACGCGGAGAGCTTCGGCGTGCTCGGCCCGGTCGGGCTGGTCGCGGTCGCGCTCGGCATCGTCGGGATGACGCTGGGTGTGCTGCGCCAGCGCCGCAAGACCCGCGCCGCCGCGGCGCTCGCCCCGGCCGTCCCCGTCATCCCCGTCGCCCCGGAGGTTCCCGGCCCGGTCACCGCGATGGCCGAAGCCGTCCTCGCCGACCCCGACACCGCGCCGACGCGTCCGTTCCTCACGCCGCGCCCGCACGCCTGAGGGACCTCGGCGCCCGCCGCACGTCACGGCCTGGAAGAATCCTGACGTGTCCGAAGAGCAGACCGTCGCAGCAGAACGCCGTCCGCGGGTCCTGTCCGGGATCCAGCCCACCGCCGACTCGTTCCACCTCGGCAACTACCTCGGCGCGCTGCGCCAGTGGGTGCGGCTGCAGGACACGCACGAACCGTTCTACAGCGTGGTCGACCTGCACGCGATCACCGTCGAGCAGGACCCGAAGGTGCTGCGCCAGCGCACCCGCGTCTCGGCCGCGCAGCTGCTCGCGATCGGCATCGACCCGCAGCGCAGCGCCCTGTTCGTGCAGAGCCACGTGCCGGAGCACGCCCAGCTGAGCTGGGTGCTGGAGTGCCAGACCGGCTTCGGCGAGGCCGGCCGTATGACGCAGTTCAAGGACAAGTCCGCGAAGCAGGGCTCCGACCGCTCCAGCGTCGGCCTCTTCACCTACCCGATCCTGCAGGCCGCGGACATCCTGCTGTACCAGGCCGACGCGGTCCCGGTCGGCGAGGACCAGCGCCAGCACCTCGAGCTGACGCGCGACCTCGCGCAGCGCTTCAACAACCGGCTGGGCAAGACGTTCGTCGTGCCCGAGCCGTACATCATCAAGGACACCGCGAAGATCTACGACCTGCAGGACCCGACGAGCAAGATGAGCAAGTCGGCGGCCACCGGGAACGGCCTGATCGAGCTGCTCGAAGACCCGAAGCGGTCGGCGAAGAAGATCCGCTCGGCGGTCACCGACACCGGCCGCGAGGTGGTGTTCGACGCCGAGAACAAGGCGGGCGTTTCGAACCTGCTGACCATCTACTCGGCGCTGACCGAGCGGACGATCGCCGACCTCGAGGCCGCGTACGAGGGCAAGGGCTACGGCGACCTGAAGAAGGACCTCGGCGAGGTGTTCATCGATTGGGTGACGCCCATTCAACACCGTGTGCAGTCCTATTTGGACGACGTCGCGGAGCTGGACAAGATCCTGGCCGCGGGAGCCGAGCGGGCGCGCGAAGTGGCTTCGAAGACGCTGGCGAAGACGTACCAGCGGATCGGGTTCCTGTCGCCGGTGCGGTGAAGCGGCCTCACTCGCGTGACGCGCTCGCGTTGCGGGGTTCACTGCGCGTGGTTAGCGTTTCACGGTGGCGAAAGAAGAGAAGGAAAAGCTCCTGCCGCGGCTGCGGCGGAAGTACCCGTGGCTCGATCACCTGATCCGGGCCAACGACGCCTTCACCGAGCGGTACGGCAACCACTACGCCGCGGCGATCACCTACTTCAGCGTGCTGTCGGTCTTCCCGCTGTTCATGGTGGCCTTCGCCGTGGTCGGCCTGGCCGTCAACCACGACAAGACGATCATCGACAAGATCACCAACGGGATCAACAACTCCGTGCCCGCGGGGCTGCGGGAGCTCGTGAACGGCATCGTCAGCGGTGCCCTCGACTCCGGCAGCGGTGTCGGGATCTTCGGCCTGCTGATCGCGCTCTACTCCGGCATCGGCTGGATGTCGAACCTCCGCGACGCGCTCACCGCGCAGTGGGGCCAGGTGAAGCAGCCGCAGCCGTTTCTCAAGCAGACGGCCAAGGACCTGGTCGCGCTGATCGGGCTCGGCGTCGCGCTCATCGTTTCCTTCGCGCTGACCGCCGTCGGGGGCGGGATCGGGCAGTTCCTGCTCGAACTCGTCGGGCTCGAACACGCCACCTGGGCGATCTTCCTGCTTCGCGTGGCGACGATCGTGCTCGGCCTGCTCGCCAACACCCTCGTCTTCCTGTGGGTCATCGCGCGCCTGCCGCGTGAGCAGGTCGCGTTGCGCAGCGCCGTCAAGGGTGCGGTGTTCGCCGCCGTCGGGTTCGTCGTCCTGCAGCAGGTCGCCACCGTCTACCTGGCCAGCGTCACGAAGTCGCCGTCGGCCGCGCTGTTCGGGCCGGTCATCGGTCTGCTCGTGTTCGCCAACCTCGTGTCCCGCTTCCTCCTGCTCGTCACCGCGTGGACGGCGACGGCGAAGGAGAACCAGCACGAGATCGTCCAGCCTCCGCCGCCGGTGCGGCTCGAACAGCACGTCACCCTGCAGCGCGGGCCCGGCCTCGGCGCCGTCGCGGGTGCCTTCGGCGCCGGGGCGCTGCTCGCCTGGCTGGGGCGCCGCAAGCCTTGACAGCCGGGGTGGTCGGTAAAGAAACTGAACCGGTGCCGACGCCTGAAGAGCTGCTCGACGCCGCCCGCGAGTGTGCCGGCCTCGCCAAGTCCCTCGCGCCGGTCACCGAGCGGCAACGCGCCCTGCCGGACGAGCTGGTCGCGAAGCTCGTCGACGCCCAGCTCTTCCGCACCGGCGTCCCCGGCCATCTCGGCGGCCCCGAAGCGCCACCGGCCGTCAGCTTGGAGACCGCCGAGACGGTCGCGCGCGGGGACGCGTCCGCCGGGTGGTGCGTCTCGATCGCCGTGACGAGCAGCCTGCTCTCGGCCTATGCCCCACGGAAGTGCGCCGAAGAGGTCTTCGGCGATCCCCGCACGGTCGCCGCCGGCGTCTGGGCGCCGCGGGGCACCGGGCGCAAGGTCGACGGCGGTTACGTCGTGACCGGCCGCTGGGCGTTCTGCAGTGGCATCCCGCACTGCGACTGGCTTTTCGCCGGGTTCGTCCACGAAGGTGCGCTCTTCATCGCGGCGCTGCCGAAAGCCGAAATCGCGGTGCTCGACACTTGGCACACCAACGGCCTGCGCGGCACCGGCAGCCACGACTGCGTCGCCGACGAGCTGTTCGTCCCGGACCACCGCGTCTTCTCCGTGATGGGTGGGCCGCCCACGGAAGCCGTTGCCCTGCACCGGTTTCCGCTCTTCGGGTTCTTCGCGCTGTCGGTCGCGGCGGCCGCGCTGGGCAACGCGCGCGGCGCGATCGACGACCTCGTCGAGCTCGCCTCGACGCGCAAGCCGCTCGGCTCCAGCCGGTCGCTGGCCGAACGGTCCCAGACCCAGGCCGCCGTCGCGGAGGCCGAAGCGGCTCTGCGCGCGGCGCGGCTGCTGTTCTACAGCAGCATCGACGACGCTTGGCAGGCCGCGCAGGGCGCCGAACCCGTGCCGGACGCGCTCAAGCTCGGCCTGCGGCTGGCCGCCACGCACGTCACGCG
The DNA here is from genome assembly GCF_002234595.1 of Amycolatopsis vastitatis. GTDB lineage: Bacteria > Actinomycetota > Actinomycetes > Mycobacteriales > Pseudonocardiaceae > Amycolatopsis > Amycolatopsis vastitatis. The sequence continues at coordinate 196,920 of NZ_NMUL01000016.1, read as the reverse complement.
CACCGCCGCGAAGGTCGCCGAAAGCATGTACGACCTCGGTGGCGGCGCGGCGATCTACGAGACGTCACCGTTGCAGCGCCGGTTCCGCGACGCCCACACCGCGACCGCGCACTTCCAGGTCAACCCGGCCAGCTACGAGCTGTCCGGCAAGCTGCTGCTGGGCGTCCCGGCCCGCACGGAGCAGCTGTGAACGACCTCGGCCACCGGTTCACCGCGGACTCGGTCGGGCGGGCGCTCGACCTGGTCGGCGAGCGGTGGAGCCTGCTCATCCTGCGGGAGACGTTCTTCGGCGTGCGGCGCTACGGCGAGTTCGCGCGCAACCTGTCGATCCCGCGCCCGACGCTGTCCGCCCGGCTGAAGACCCTCGTCGACGCGGGCGTGCTCGAGCGCGTCGACCCGGTGCCGGAGTACGTGCTGACGCGCGCCGGGCGGGACCTCTTCGGCGCCGTCGTCACGCTCATGCAGTGGGGTGACCGGCACCTCGCGGGGCCGGACGGGCCGCCGATCCTGTTGCGGCACAAGGACTGCGGCGAGATCGCCGAGACCTACGTTGCCTGCCGGCACTGCGGTGGCGAGCTCGCGACGGACCGCGTCACGCCCGAGCCCGGCCCGGCCTATGTGTCCGAAGTGGACGGTTAGTTCGCGGCCTTCTTGCGCGCGCGCCCGACCACGAACCCGCCGACGATGATCAGGAAAACCACCAGCGTGATGATCCAGCCGGTGACCCCGAACGGATCCGCCTTCGCCGCGGCCGCGGCCGACGACGTGCCGCTGTTGCCGGTGCCACCGTCGCCGGGCACGGACGGGTCGCCGGTCTCCGCCGTGGCCGCCGGGTCGCGGTAGGTGATCTGCCCGACCGGCTCGGCGCGGTCGTCCTCCAGCGCGAAGCCGTAGTCGAGCAGCTTGGCCGCCTGGTCGACCACCTTCGTCGGCTTCTGCTCGGCGCGCACCATGACGACCGCGAGCCGCTTCCCCTTCCGCTCCGCCGCGCCGACGTAGGTGTGGCGGGCGTCGTTGGTGAAGCCGGTCTTGCCGCCGAGGAAGCCGGGGTAGACGCCGAGCAGCTTGTTGTCGTTGAGCACCGGGACGCCCGGCTTGCCGCCGGCCGGCGGCAGCTCGAAGTTCTTCGTCCCGACGACCTTCGCGAACTCCGGCTGCTTCATCGCGTAGTGGAAGATCAGGCTCAGGTCGTAGGCCGAGGTCGACATGCCCGGCCCGTCCAGCCCCGACGGCGTCGCGGTGCGCGTGTCGAGCGCGCCGATCTTCGCCGCCGTCGCGTTCATCTTCGCCACCGCGGAGTCGACGCCGCCGAGCGCGGTGGCGACCGCGTGCGCGGCGTCGTTGCCCGAGTGCATCAGCAGACCGTGCAGCAGCTGGTCGACGGTGTACCGGCCGCCGGCGACCAGGCCGACGCAGGTGCACTCCTGCTCGGCGTCCTCCTGCGAGGCGACGATCACCTGCTCCGGCCTCAGCTCGTCGAGGGCGACGAGCGCGAGCAGGTTCTTGATCAGCGACGCGGGCCGCTGGCGGGCGTGCGGGTCCTTCGCCGCGATGACCGCGCCGGTGTCGAGGTCCTGCACCAGCCACGACACCGCGGTGTTGCCGTCCGGCGGATTGAGGGCGCCGGACGGGGTGATCAGGCCGCACTCGGCCATCCGGGGACCGCCGGCCGGGACGGCGGGCACGGCCAGCGGCGCCGGGACCGGCTTGCCCGGCGCGGGCTTCTCCGACGTGTCGACCGGCGGGGGCGGGGCCTGGCGGTTCGCGCACGCCGTCTGCGGCGGCGCCGCGGCCGCGAGCGCCGGCGTGCTCAGGGCCAGGAGGGCGGCGGCGAGCGTCGTCGTGAAGACCTTGAGCGACCGGGAGACAACAGAGTGCACCCACGCAATCTAGCGCCGCGACCGGCGCCGCATACTGGGGCATGCGCATTTCCCGAGGCACCTCGCTGTTCCTGCTGGCCTTCGGCGTGTGGTCGTGGATCATCTGGATCACGTTCGCCAAGAACCTCTGGGAGAGCGACCGGGCGTGGGCGCCCGACGGCTCGCCGACCGCCTACTTCGTGGTGCACGCCGTGCTGACGGTCGTCTCGTTCGTGCTCGGCACGGCCATCGGCGTGCTGGGCTGGCGTGGGGTGCGGACGACGTCGAAGGTCTCCTCCTGACTTTGGTCGGTGGCGCGGTCTCCGGGGCCGGTTTAGGTTGACCCCCGACTCTGGAGGTGGAATGTCCCGTTTACGCCGAATGGCGGCCCCGCTCGTGCTGGCCGTCGGGGGTGGCCTGTTGGCAGCGACCCCGGCCGCGGAGGCCGCGCCGGCCGCCTGCGACACGACGAGCACGCCGTACACCTACGTGGTGACGTACCAGCCGGGGACGCGCGCGTCGGCCGTCGACAGGGAACTGGCGGCCAAGTGCGCCGCGAAGGTGGCGTACTACCCGGAGATCGCCGTCGCGATCGCCAGCTCGCGCAACGCGGACTTCCAGCAGAAGATCGGCGTCTACCGGGCGTATTCGGGAGGTAAGGACGTCGCTTCGGCGGCTTCCGCCCGGACTTCCCTGGGTGCCGTGCGGACGCTGGAAGACACCAAGTCGGTCGCCGCGGCCGGCGACCTGTCGGCGCAGCAGTGGGACATGAGGGCGATCCACGCGCCCGAGGCGAACAAGATCTACCAGGGCAGCCGCGCGGTCACGGTCGGCGTGCTCGACTCGGGCATCGACGCGACGCACCCGGCGCTGGCCGCGGCGGTCTCGGCGTCCGCTTCGGCGGGCTGTGTCACCGGCGCGCCGGACCTTTCCCCGGCGTCCTGGGCACCGACGACGTCGGACCACGGCACGCACGTGGCGGGCACGATCGCGGGCAAGGACCCGGCGGCGGGCTTCACGGGCATCGCGCCGGGCGTGCGGCTGGCCTCGGTGAAGGTCGTCAACGACGACGGCTACATCTTCCCGGAGTCGGCGGTCTGCGGGTTCGTGTGGGCGGCGAAGCACGGCTTCGCGGTGACGAACAACAGCTACTACGTCGACCCGGGCATGTTCTTCTGTTCCCGCGAGCCGGGCGACGCGGCGGCGTACGAAGCGGTCCGGCGAGCGATCGAGTTCTCGACACGCCACGGAGTGCTGAACGTGTCGGCGGCGGGCAACTCGGGCTTCGACACGACGGCGCAGACGACGGACCCGAACCGCCCGCACCCGGTCGACTCGTCGTGCGGCATCCTGCCGAAGGCGATCGACGGAGTGGTGAAGGTGTCCGCGGTCGGCTACGCGGGCACGAAGTCGTCGTTCAGCAACTACGGCGCGATCGACGTGACGGCGCCCGGAGGTGACTTCGTCCAGACGCCCCCAGCGGGTGAGGGCCCGTCGTGCCCGCTGTCGGCGACGGTGTTCGGCGGCCGGTACGGCTCGAAGTGCGGCACGTCGATGGCGTCGCCGCACGCGGCGGGTGTCGCGGCTCTGCTGGCTTCGCGGTTCCGGGGCGCGCCGCCTTGGCTGCTGGCTCGCCTGCTGGAGGGTGAAGCCGACGTCGTGAAGTGCGCGGCCACGGAGACGGCGTGCACGGGCCCGGCGAAGAACAACTCGTACTACGGCCACGGCCTGGTCGACGCCCTGGACGCGGTGCGGTAGCGGACAGTGGAAAGGCCTCCCCGCTCGCCGAGTGGGGAGGCCTTCACCTTGTCGGAGCACGTTCCGCAGCATTCACTTGACCGGGTGTACAGAAGAAGACGTCAGGCGATCCGCCGGTGTAACCTGACCGGAGCAACGGCCCCGAGCAATGAGCCACCCCATTCCGGGTGGCTCGGGAACGGATTTCCATGTCAGGCGGCTCCGAGACAGGTGGCAACTGATCGCTCGATCAGCCACCTCGCCCGGACCGCCGACGGCGGATCCGGGCGTTTCTTTTTTCAGCTCTGCGAGTAGTCGGCGATGAATCCCATCCGGGTGTGCAATGCCGGTGCCTCCGCCGAGAACTCGACGACGACGTCCTGGCCGAGCCGGCGCTTTCGCAGGTTCTGGGCGCCCTGGTTGCGGACCTTGAAGGCGGCGGGTGACCGGATGTTCCGGAAGACGACCCGGTGCTCGAACTTGCCGACCTCCTTGGTGAACAGCACGTCGAATGTCTCCGGTGCGGTGCCGTTCACGAGGTCGGCCGAATAGCCCGGCCAGTCCCATTCGACGGTGATCAGGTCACCGTCCTGGACCACCGTTCCCAGGTGGATGTAGATGTCCAGCTTCGGTTTCCCGTCCGCGGAGAACGTCCAGACCGACGTGCCGTTGGCCCGGGTCCGCTGGTCGACGTCGTCCTCGCCGGCGTGGTAGGCGTGGCACCGGACCCGGCGCCGGTCGCGGTTGGTCAGGCGCGTGGTGCCGTAGTAGACCAGGTTGACCGTGACGTACCGCAAGGTGCCGTTGGACGCCGCGTCGAGCACGAGGTCGCGGCGGAAGAAGGCGTCGCCGTTCTCTTCGATGGTCACTTCCTGCCGCCATTCCCGCACCGAAAGGGGGGAACTCGAATGCGTCTGATCGGCGTAAGTGTGCAGGAGTCCTTCGATGTGCTTGAGCTTGCCGCGCAGACGCTGGGTGCCCGCGAAGGAAAGGGCGCTCACCAGGACGAACAGGCCGACGGCCGCCGTGGCGAACGTGACCCGCAACCAGGCGAGCCCGAGGACCTGGCCGAGGAGGCCGACCGTGCCGAGCGACGCGAGTGCCCCGCCGAGCATGCGGAAATAGCCGTAGCGGAAGACGTGGTCTTCGAGATCTGCGAAGAGGGGTGCCAGCCTGCGGGAAACAATCCGGCGAAGATCCGAACCAGCACCCATACGCTCGCATCCTGTAATCGGCGTCGACCCTTCAGGCTAGCCGAGCCCCAGACCGTTGCCCAGGACAAAAGAATGGCGAAAGGCCCTCCGGCACAGGTGCCGGAGGGCCTTCGGTGCTGGGAAAACGTCAGACGCGCTTGAAGAGCAGCGCGCGCTTCACTTCCTGGATCGCCTTGGTGACCTGGATGCCGCGCGGGCAGGCGTCCGTGCAGTTGAACGTCGTGCGGCAGCGCCAAACGCCCTCGCCGTCGTTCAGGATGTCCAGGCGCTCCTCCGCCCCCTCGTCGCGGGAGTCGAAGATGAACCGGTGGGCGTTGACGATCGCCGCCGGGCCGAAGTACGAGCCGTCGTTCCAGTACACCGGGCACGACGACGTGCAGCACGCGCAGAGGATGCACTTCGTCGTGTCGTCGAAGCGGTCGCGGTCCGCCTGGGACTGGATGCGCTCGCGCGTCGGCTCGTTCCCGTACGTGATCAGGTACGGCTTGATCGCGCGGTACGCCTCGAAGAACGGGTCCATGTCGACGTAGAGGTCCTTCAACGTCGTCAGGCCCTTGATCGGGGCGATCGTGATCGTGGTCTTCTTGCCGTCCTTCGCCAGCAGGTCCTTCATCAGGACCTTGCAGGCGAGGCGGTTGATGCCGTTGATCTGCATCGCGTCGGACCCGCACACGCCGTGCGCGCACGAACGGCGGAACGAGAACGTGCCGTCGATGTAGTCCTTGACGTAGAACAGCAGGTTCAGCAGCCGGTCCGTGCGCTGCGCCGGGACGTCGTAGGACTCCCAGTGCGGCTCGGAGTCGACCTCCGGGTTGAACCGGAGGATCTTCAGCGTGACCGTGATCGGGGTGTGCTCGTCCGCAGCAGAAGGAGCGTCTTCAGTGGTGGCCGCAGTCATCAGTACTTCCGCTCCATCGGTTCGTAGCGGGTGAAGGTCACGGGCTTGTAGTCCAGCCGGATGTCCGAGTTCAGCCCGGTGCCCTGCTTGTAGGCCATGGTGTGCCGCATGAAGTTCGTGTCGTCGCGGGTCGGGTAGTCCTCGCGGGCGTGGCCGCCGCGGGATTCCTTGCGTGCCAGCGCACCCACGACCAGTACCTCGGCCAGCTCCAGCAGGAAGCCGAGCTCGACGGCCTCGAGCAGGTCGGTGTTGTACCGCTTGCCCTTGTCCGACACGGTGATCCGCTGGTACCGCTCCTTCAGCGCCTGGACGTCGGTCAGCGCCTGCTTCAGCGTGTCCTCGGTCCGGTACACCGAAGCGTGCGAGTCCATCGTCTGCTGCATTTCCTTGCGGATGTCGGCGACGCGCTCGTCGCCGTGCTCCGACAGCAGGCCCGCGAGCTGCTCCTCGACCAGGGTGGTCGGGTTCTCCGGCAGCTCGACGTGCTCGTGCGCCAGCGCGTACTCCGCGGCGGCGATGCCGGCGCGGCGGCCGAACACGTTGATGTCCAGCAGCGAGTTCGTGCCCAGGCGGTTCGAGCCGTGCACGGACACGCACGCGACCTCGCCCGCCGCGTACAGGCCGGGGATGACGTTCTCGTTGTCCCGCAACGCTTCGCCGTGGATGTTGGTCGGGATTCCGCCCATCACGTAGTGGCAGGTCGGGAACACCGGCACCGGCTCCTTGACCGGGTCGACGCCCAGGTAGGTCCGGGAGAACTCCATGATGTCCGGGAGCTTCGCGTTCAGCGTCTCCTCGGGGATGTGCGTGACGTCGAGGACGACGTAGTCCTTGTTCGGGCCGCAACCCCGGCCCTGCAGCACTTCCTGCACCATCGAGCGCGCCACGATGTCGCGCGGCGCGAGGTCCTTGATGGTGGGGGCGTAGCGCTCCATGAACCGCTCGCCGTCGGCGTTGCGCAGGATCCCGCCCTCACCGCGGACGGCTTCCGAGATCAGGATGCCCAGGCCCGCGAGGCCGGTCGGGTGGAACTGGAAGAACTCCATGTCCTCCAGGGGCAGGCCCTTGCGGAAGATGATGCCGAGGCCGTCACCGGTGAGGGTGTGCGCGTTCGACGTCGTCTTGAAGATCTTGCCCGCGCCGCCGGTGGCGAACACGATCGACTTCGCCTGGAAGACGTGCAGCTCGCCGGTGGCCAGCTCGTAGGCGACGACACCGGAGGCGACCGGGTTGCCGTTCTCGTCCGGGCTGGTGACGAGGTCGAGCACGTAGAACTCGTTGAAGAACTCCGTGCCGTACTTGACGCAGTTTTGGTACAGCGTCTGCAGGATCATGTGCCCGGTGCGGTCCGCGGCGTAGCAGGCGCGGCGGACCGCGGCCTTGCCGTGGTCGCGCGTGTGCCCGCCGAAGCGGCGCTGGTCGATCTTGCCTTCGGGCGTGCGGTTGAACGGCAGGCCCATCTTCTCGAGGTCGAGGACCGCGTCGATGGCCTCCTTCGCCATGATCTCGGCGGCGTCCTGGTCGACCAGGTAGTCGCCGCCCTTGATCGTGTCGAAGGTGTGCCACTCCCAGTTGTCCTCTTCGACGTTCGCCAGCGCGGCGCACATGCCGCCCTGGGCCGCGCCGGTGTGGGACCGGGTCGGGTAGAGCTTGGTGAGCACCGCGGTGCGGGCGCGCTGGCCGGACTCGATCGCCGCGCGCATGCCGGCGCCGCCGGCGCCGACGATCACCACGTCGTACTTGTGGAACTGCATGAAAAGTCTCCGAGACTTTTAGTTCGCGGGCATGTTCGGGTCGAACGTGAAGATCACCATCGTGCCGACGGCCAGGATGAGCACCATGGACGTGTACAGCAGGATCTTCAGCCAGAACCGGGTGCTGTCCTTGCGCGCGTAGTCGTCGATGATGGTGCGCAGCCCGTTGCCGCCGTGGATCTCGGCGAGCCAGAGCATCGCGAGGTCCCAGAACTGCCAGAACGGCGAGGCCCAGCGGCCGGCGACGAAGCCCCAGTTGATCCGGTGCACACCGCCGTCGAGGATGTTCATGATCAGCAGGTGGCCGAGCACCAGGATGACCAGCGCCAGCCCGGAGATCCGCATGAACAGCCAGCTGTAGAGCTCGAAGTTGCTCCGGCGGGCGGCGGGGCGCTTCGGCGAGCGGGGGCTGGCGAGAGCGAGGTCGGCCATGTCAGTTACCCCCGAAGAGCGTCTCGACGGTGCGCTTCAGCATGAAGAACGCACCGGGGACCATCACGACGACCCAGACGACGCCGATCACCCACGTCATGGCCTTCTGCAGCTGCGGGCCCTTCGACCAGAAGTCGATCAGCATGACGCGGATGCCGTTGAGCGCGTGGAACAGGACCGCGCCGACCAGACCGACCTCGAGGAGGTTGACGATCGGGGTCTTGTAGGTCTCGATGACCTGGTCGTAGGTGTTCGGCGACACGCGCACCAGCGCGGTGTCGAGCACGTGCACGAACAGGAAGAAGAATGTGAGCACGCCGGTGATGCGGTGCAGGACCCAGGACCACATGCCGGGGTCACCCCGGTAGAAGGTCCCCTGCCGGCGTGAGGCACCCGCCCGATCGCTCGCCGCCGCCTCAGGGGCGGTGCTCGCCGTGGTGGACATCGGTGAACGGCCTCCAACGTCTGACTGTGCGCCCGGTGGCCGGTGAGGTCCGCAGTCGCCATGAGCGGTCGAGCTTGCCGAGATCAACGTCATCGAGCCTGGATGAATCGGATGCTAGACCCGGACCCGGGACGCGGCTCACCTCCGGGTTCTCCTCTGTGATGGACCAGACACCGGTACTCCCGCACCGCCACCCGGCGGTGTGGCGTGGCGCACTCGGTCGCGGGGAGGTGCCAGTCACCGGAAACCCCGGAGATCTGACCTCTGCGGAATCTGATATCTGATGCGCTACGCCAAAAGGCTGGTGCAGTCGGTTAATCGTTGACCGGTGATCGCGTCGTTCCTACTGTCTCGGGCAAATACATCGGATCTCTCACGATGGGGTGACGTTCTGGTGAGACGACTCGGCTTGGTGATCGCCGTCGCGGCTCTGCTGCCCGTGGTGTCGGTCACGCCCGCGCAAGCACTGCCCGACGGCCTGGCGCTGACGCCGCCCATGGGCTTCAACAACTGGAACACCACCGGCTGTGCCGTCGACGAGCAGATCATCCGCGACACCGCCGACATCTTCGTCGCCAAGGGCCTCAAGGCCGCCGGCTACGAGTACGTCAACGTCGACGACTGCTGGGCCGAGCCCGCGCGAGACGCCGACGGGCGCATGCAGGCGAACAAGGCGCGCTTCCCGAGCGGCATCAAGGCTCTCGCCGACTACGTCCACTCGAAGGGCCTCAAGTTCGGCATCTACACCAGCGCGGGCACGGTGACCTGCGCGAAGACCCAGCCGGGCGCGCTCGACCACGAAGACGTCGACGCCCAGACGTTCGCGGACTGGGGCGTCGACTACCTCAAGTACGACAACTGCAACAACCAGGGCCGGCCCGCGCTCGAGCGCTACACGAAGATGCGCGACGCGCTGAAGAAGACCGGTCGCCCGATCGTGTACTCGCTCTGCGAGTGGGGCGAGAACAAGCCGTGGGAGTGGGGCGCCGACGTCGGGCACCTCTGGCGCACCACCGGCGACATCAAGGACAACTGGGCCAAGATGCTCCAGATCCTCAAGGCGAACGCGCCGCTCGCGCCGTACGCCGGGCCGGGGCACTGGAACGATCCCGACATGCTCGAGGTCGGCAACGGCGGCATGACGACCGAGGAGTACAAGTCCCACTTCTCGCTGTGGGCGATGATGGCCGCGCCGCTGCTCATCGGTGCCGACCTGCGCAAGGTGTCGCCGGAGAACTTCGACGTCCTGCGCAACGCCGAGGTCATCGCGCTCGACCAGGACCGCCGCGGGGTCCAGGCGCGCGTGCTGTCCAACCAGGACGGACACTGGGTGTTCGCCAAGCCCCTGGCGGACGGTGACGTCGCGGTCGCGCTGTTCAACGAGACGACGTCGTCGGCCACGATCGGCACCACGGCGGCCGCCGTCGGTCTTCCCAATGCCGTCGGGTACTCCGCGCGTGACCTCTGGGCCCACCGCGACCTCCAGACCGCCGGCCGGCTCTCCGCGGTCGTCCCGCCCCACGCGACGGTGGTCTACCGCGTGCACGCGGGCGGCGCCTGGTGGCGGAACGCGCCCCTGGTGAGCACGGGTATCGAGCTGGCCGCGCCGGTCCCGGGCGTGCCGGGCGAGATCACCCCCGCCGGCAAGCCCTTCGAGGTCACGGTCTCCGCGACCGACGAGGCCCGCGTCCCGGTGTTCGACCCGCGCGTCACGCTCACCGCGCCCGCCGGCTGGCGCGTCGAGCAGCTGGCCCGGCCCCGGCAGTTCGTGCTCGGCACCGGCGACACCGCGGCCGGACGCTGGCGGGTGACCCCGCCGGCCGGCACCGAAGGCACGACAGCGGTCCTGCGCGGCGGCGTCACGTACCGGGCGCTCGGGTTCGGCCAGGCGAGCTGGGCCGGCGAGCAGCAGCTCACCGTGCCCGCGGCGCCGCCGACGGCACCCGCGTGGGCGAGCGACCTGCGCTGGGCGGCCGAGAAGAACGGCTACGGCCCGGTCGAGCGGGACATGTCCAACGGCAGCATCCCCGCCGGCGACGGCAAGCCGCTGACGATCAACGGCGTCGTCTACCCGAAGGGCCTCGGCGCCCACGCGCCCAGCGAAGTCGTCTTCTACCTGGGCGGACGCTGCACGGCGTTCACCGCGGACGTCGGCGTCGACGACGAGCGCGAGGCGACGAACAAGCAGGGCTCGGCGACGTTCGAGATCTACGCGGACGGCGCGAAGGCGGCGTCGACGGGCGTCCGGACGTGGCAGGACCCGGCCTTGCCGCTGGCCGCGGACCTGCACGGCGCCCAGTACCTGCGGCTCGTCGTCACCGACGGCGGCGACGGCAACTCCTACGACCGCAGCGACTGGGCCGCGGCCCGGCTCACCTGCGCCTGACCCGTCGTGAGTGAGAAACAGTGTTCTAACACTGTTTCTCACTCACGACCCCACCTACGGGAAGGGATCCTGCATGAGGAAGCGAGTGGGAACGGCGGCCGTGCTGGCCGTCGGGGTGGCGCTGGTCGGGTTGCCGGCCGCCGGGCAGCCCGCGCCGGTGACGTCCTGGACGCTCACCGCGCCGGGGACGTCCTTCGCGCCGGCGCCCGAAGCGCACATCGCGTTGGACCAGGGAAAACTCACGCTGTCGGTGACCCGTGGCGCGACGACGGTGCTGGAGCCGTCCGCACTCGGCGTCGAGACCGAAAACGGCGACCTGACCCGCGGCCTGAAGGTCACCGGGTTCAGCCAGCGGCCGGTGCACGACGAATACACGACCACCACCGGCAAACGCTTGCGGCACACCTACGACGCCGCCGAAACCACGCTGAACGTCAAGGGCCCCGGCGGCGCGTTCGACGTCGTCTTCCGGGTCTCCCGTGACGGCGTCGCCTACCGGTACGTCTTCGACACCCCGAAGTGGGTGACGGTCGTTCGCGAGGCGTCGGAATACGCCGTCCCGCAGACCGCCGACTCCTTCCTGCTGCCGTTCGACAACGGCCGCAGCGACTACGAGAGCATCCACGTCCACAAGCCGGTCGCCCAGCAGGATCCGGTCGAGTACGGCTACCCCGCGCTGTTCCACGTCGGCGACACCTGGCTGTCGGTCCTGGAATCCGACCTGAACGGCAGCTACGCGGGTTCCCGGCTGACGCTCACCCCGCAGCACCGCTTCCAGCTGACCCTCGGCGACCCGGCGGAAGTCGCGAAAGGACCCCTGTCCACGCCGTGGCGCGCGATGATCGTCGGCGACCTGGCCACCGTCACGCAGTCCGACCTCAGCACCGACCTCGCGAGCCCGTCGAAGATCGCCGACACCTCGTGGATCAAGCCCGGCGCCGGCGCGTGGTCGTGGTGGTCGGAAGGCACCGGCGACCTCGCGCTGCAGGAGAAGTACGTCGACCTCGCGGCGAAGGAGGGCTGGGCGTACAACCTCGTCGACTCGGGCTGGAACGCCGCCTGGGTGCCGGACCTGGTCGCCTACGCCAAACAACGGAACGTCGGCATCTGGCTCTGGGCGGACGCGAAGATCACCGATACCGACAGCGAGCGGGAGAAGAACTTCAAGCAGTACGCCGACTGGGGCGTCGTCGGGCTCAAGATCGACTTCGTCGAGTCCGAGCGGCAGGACCGCACCCGCTGGTACGACGCCGTGCTCGCGGCGGCCGCGAAGTACCACCTGATGGTGAACTTCCACGGCGCGCCGATCCCGCGCGGCATCCAGCGCACCTGGCCGAACGTGATGAGCGTCGAAGCGGTGCGGGGCGCCGAAGGGACGAAGCCGAAACCGGGACGCGAGCCGTTCTCGATCGACCACTACCTGACGCTGCCGTTCACGCGGAACCTCTCCGGCTCGATGGACTTCACGCCGGTCACGTTCACCGGCGTCCGGCCGACCAGCGACGGCGGCGAGCTCGCGCTGAGCGTGCTGTTCGAATCCGGCGTCCAGCACTTCGCGGACAGCGTCGCGAGCTACGACGCCCACCCGGCCGCCGAGCGGCTCCTCAAGGGCATCCCGACGGCGTGGGACGACACGCTGCTGCTGGCCGGCGACCCCGGGAAGCTCGCGGTGCTCGCCCGCCGGAGCGGCGCGCAGTGGTACGTCGGGGCACTGGCGGCGGGGCCGGCGACGCGGCTCGACGCACCGCTGGGTTTCCTCCCACCGGGTGATTGGCTGGCCGAGGTCTACGGCGACGGCGCCGACGGGAAGCTCCAGGTCACGACACAGCGCGTGACATCCGGGAGCACCCTCACCGTTCCGGTGGCCGCGAACGGCGGATTCACCGCCCGCCTCTGTCAGGCCCCGCCCGGCGCGCAAGCCTGCTCCTGAGTAGCCCGAACGGGTCTCCGAAGGCCGCTGTCAGAGCACTGAATGCCCTGATGGTGGCCTTCGGAGCGGCTTTTCCCCGCCCTCGGCTGGGCCGTTCGGATGATCACGGGCGGTATCCAGTCCGTCGCGCGTGCAACTCGTGAGTAAACGTTTGTGTTACGTAGCGTGCCTTTCCTATGGCGCATTCCTGTCCGCCGGGTACGGTCTGGCGGTCGACCCGGCAGTAGGGCCGGGTCGTGCCCTTGACCATCCGCTGGATCAGCGGGGAGGGAGACACACGTTGCGTCGCATGCGTGGAACCGCGCTGGCCGCCGCGGCCATGGCCGGGGTGCTCGCCCTGGCCGGGTGCGCCAAGGACTCGAGCGGTGGGAGCAGCAACAACAGCGCCGCGCCTTCTTCGGGTGGCTCGGACTGCGTCACCGCGCAGAAGCCGCCCGCCGCGCCCGCCGCGTCGAGCAGCACGGCCGCCGCCGGCGGCAAGGTGGACGGCAGCAAGCTGAAGATCGGCCTGGCCTTCGACGTCGGCGGCCGGGGTGACGCGTCGTTCAACGACGCCGCCGCCGCGGGCACCGACAAGGCGAAGTCCGACCTCGGCGTCACGACGGTCAACGAGAGCACCGCCAGCGCCAGCGAGGCCGAGTCGGCCAAGCAGCAGCGCCTCGACCAGATGGCCTCCTCGGGCCTGAACCCGATCGTCGCGGTCGGCTTCGCCTACGCGCCGTCGGTCAAGGCCATCGCCGCCAAGTACCCGAACACGAAGTTCGCCATCGTCGACGACGACTCGATCCAGCTGCCGAACGTGACGCCGCTGGTCTTCGCCGAGGAGCAGGGCTCGTTCCTGGCCGGCGTCGCCGCCGCGTACAAGAGCAAGAGCTGCCACATCGGCTTCGTCGGCGGTGTCAACACCCCGCTGATCCAGAAGTTCGAGGCCGGCTTCCTGCAGGGCGCGAAGACGGTTTCGAACAAGATCAAGATCGAGGACGAGTACCTCACCCCGGCCGGTGACTTCTCCGGGTTCCAGGACCCGCCGAAGGGCAACGCGAAGGCCGCGGCCGAGATCGCCAAGGGCGCGGACGTCATCTACCACGCCGCCGGTGCCTCGGGTAAGGGTGTCTTCGACGCCGCCAAGGCGGGCAACGCGCTGGCCATCGGGGTCGACTCCGACCAGTACAACCAGAAGACCGTGGCGGCCGACAAGGACGTCATCATCACGTCCATGCTCAAGCGCGTCGACGTCGCGGTGTTCGACTACATCCAGGCCGTCGCCAAGGGCGATCTGACCGTCCTGCCGAAGCGGTTCGACCTCAAGGTCGACGGCGTCGGCTACGCCACCTCGGGCGGCAAGATCGACGACATCAAGGACGTCCTGGAGGGCTACAAGGCCCAGATCATCTCGGGCGCCGTCACCGTTTCGGACAAGCCGCAGAAGTAACTCATTGCGCGTCGGGGCTCGGAGGAAATTCTCCTCCGGGCCCCTCACGCGTTCCAGAGATATGGAATTCTCCCGCCCATGAGCACAGCCGAGGCCCCGGCCGAGGCCGTCCCCGACCGGGGCGCCCCCGCCGTCCAGCTGACCGGGATCACCAAGCGCTTTCCCGGCGTGGTGGCCAACTCCGACGTCAACCTCACCGTCGCCGCGGGCGAGGTGCACGCCATCTGTGGCGAGAACGGCGCCGGCAAGTCCACCCTGATGAAGATCCTCTACGGCATGCAGCCGCCGGACGAGGGCGCCATCGCGATCAACGGCGAAGAGGTGAAACTGCGCAACCCGCAGGACGCCATCCGCGCCGGCATCGGCATGGTGCACCAGCACTTCATGCTGGCCGACAACCTCACCGTCGGCGAGAACGTCTTCCTCGGCGCCGAGGCCCTGCACGGCATCGGCCGCGCCGCCCGCGCCCGGCTGGCCGAGCTCGCCGAGCGGACCGGCCTGCACGCCAAGCCGGAGACACTGCTGGAGGAGCTCGGCGTCGCCGACCGCCAGCGCGTCGAGATCGTCAAGGTGCTCTACCGCGGGGCGAAGATCATCATCCTGGACGAGCCGACCGCGGTGCTCGTGCCGCAGGAGGTCGACGCGCTGTTCGCGACCGTCCGGGAGATGAAGGCCGACGGCTACACCTTCCTCTTCATCTCGCACAAGCTCGACGAGGTCCGCGCGATCGCCGACACCGTCACGGTGATCCGGCGCGGCACCACCGTCGGCACGGCCGACCCGAAGACGATCACCTCCCACCAGCTCGCGGAGATGATGGTCGGGTCCGAGCTGCCCAGCCCGGAGACCCGCGAGTCCACCGTCACCGACCGGGACGTGCTGCGGCTGACCGGGCTGACCCTGCGCGCCGAGGGTTCGGACCGCAACGCGCTCGACGACGTCACCTTCACCCTGCACGCGGGGGAGGTGCTCGGCATCGCCGGCGTCGAGGGCAACGGCCAGACCGAGCTCGTCGAGACCATCATGGGCATGCGCAAGCCCACCGGCGGCCGGATCGAACTGGTCGATGCCGACGGCAAGGCCCGCGACCTCACCAAGGCCGGCACGCTGGCGCGGCGCGAAGCCGGCATCGGCTACATCGCCGAGGACCGCACCCGGCACAGCCTGCTGCTCACGCAACCGTTGTGGGTCAACCGGATCCTCGGTTACCAGACCCGCGAACCGGTCTCCAAAGGACAGTTGCTCGACATCGCGGGCGCCCGCGCCGACACCGAGCGGATCGTCCGCGACTACGACGTCCGCACGCCCGGGATCGACGTCCCGGCCGCGGCGCTGTCGGGCGGCAACCAGCAGAAGCTGATCGTCGGGCGGGAGCTGTCCGGCAACCCGGTGCTGCTCGTGGCTTCGCACCCGACACGCGGTGTCGACGTCGGCGCGCAGGCGCTGATCTGGGAGCAGATCCGCCAGGCCCGCGCCGCCGGGCTGGCCGTGCTGCTGATCTCCGCCGACCTCGACGAGCTGATCGGCCTGTCCGACACGATCCGGGTCATGTTGCGCGGGCGCCTCGTGAGCGAGGCCGATCCCGCCACGGTGACCCCGCAGGAACTCGGCTCCGCGATGACCGGTGCCGGGGAGGGTGACGAAGAATGACCTCCTGGCGCACGAAACTGCTGCCGCCGCTGCTGGCGATCGTCTTCGCCGTGCTGCTGTCGGCGATCGCGCTGATCATCTCCGGTGCCGACCCGCTGCAGGCGTACGGCACGATGATCAGCCAGATGTTCAAGGGCTCCACCGCGGTCGACACGGTGAACCTGGCGACCGTCTACTACCTGTCCGGGCTCGCGGTCGCCATCGGCTTCCAGATGAACCTGTTCAACATCGGTGTCGAAGGCCAGTACCGGTTCGCCGCCGTCGTCGCCGCCATCGCCGGCGGCGCGATGAAGCTGCCGCCGGTCATCCACGTCGTCGCGATCCTGCTGGTCGCGATCGTCGCGGGCATGACCTACGCGGCCATCCCGGCGGTCCTCAAGGTCACCCGCGGGGTCAGCGAGGTCATCTCGACGATCATGCTCAACGCGATCGTCGCCGGCATCATCGCGTTCCTCATCAACGCCGACCAGTTCGGCGTGCAGACCGGCAACAACATCGGTACCCGCGTGATCGAGCCGTCCGGCCGGATCCCGGGCATCCCGCTGGGCTCCGGCACGCTGTTCGGGTTCGTGTTCATCGCGGCGATCATCGGCGGGGCCTACTGGTTCATGCTCAACCGCACGCGGTTCGGCTTCGAGCTCAAGGCGTCCGGCGAGTCCACCACCGCGGCCGCCGCGGGTGGCGTCAACGCCAAGAAGATGACGTTGATCGCGATGCTGCTCTCCGGTGGCGTCGCCGGCCTCGTCGCGATGCCGGAGCTGCTCGGCCGCGACTACACCTACGGCATCACCGCGACGCAGATGTACGGCTTCACCGGCATCGCGGTCGCGCTGCTGGGCCGCAACCACCCCGGCGGCATCGCGCTCGGCGCGCTGCTGTGGGCGTTCCTCGACACCTCCGCGGTGTCGCTGGAGCAGATCAACGTGTCCAAGGAGATCGCGACGATCATGCAGGGCATCATCGTGCTGTCGGTCGTCGTGGCGTACGAGATCGTGCGGCGTGCCGACCTCGCGGCCGAACAACGCAGGGTCGGGCGCGCACTCGCCGGCCGCAAGGGTTCCTCGGTCGCCGAAGGGGGTGCGGTGTGATCACCGACGTCGCTCCCGAATCCGGCTCGACCATGCCGGTGCAGCGCAAGCGGGGCCGGATCCCCGGCTGGCTGCGCGGCGTGATCTGGGCCGTGGTCGCCATCGCCGTCATCTCGACGGCGTCGTACTCCACCGGCGTCGCCGCGCTGACGTCGTCGAACACCGCGTCGACGGCGTTGCGCCTGGCCCTGCCGATCCTGCTGTGCGCGCTGGGCGGTCTCTGGGCCGAACGCGCGGGCGTCGTCAACATCGGTCTCGAGGGCATGATGATCCTCGGGACCTGGGGTGCCGCCTGGGGTTCGTACAACGGCGGCGTGTGGGCCGGCCTGATCGCCGCGCTCGTGTTCGGCGCGCTGGGCGGGCTGCTGCACGCGGTGGCGACGGTGACGTTCAACGTCAACCACATCGTTTCCGGTGTCGCGATCAACCTGCTCGGCCTGGGCGTCACGAAGTACCTGGCGAACCTGATCTTCGCGCCGATCTCCGGCAACCCGAGGCAGTCGCCGGTCGTGCCGAAGTTCGACACGTACTCGGCGACGTTCCTCTCGGACTGGCTCGGCGACCTGGAGAAGGAGCAGCGCGTCGGCATCTCCGACGTCGCGGGCATCCTGCGCGGCCTGGTCACCGAGGTGGCGCCGCTGACGATGATCGCGATCATCCTGGTGCCGGTGAGCTTCTGGGTGCTCTGGCGGACGCGCTTCGGCCTGCGGCTGCGGTCCTGCGGTGAGAACCCGGTGGCGGCCGAGTCGCTCGGCGTGAACGTCTACCTGCACAAGTACGTGGCCGTGATCATCTCGGGCGCCTTCGCCGGGATGGGCGGCGCGTCCCTGGTGCTGCTGCGCGGCGGCGCGGACTACCTGGAGAACCAGACGAACGGCCGCGGGTACATCGGTCTCGCGGCGATGATCTTCGGCAACTGGCGGCCGGGTGGCCTGCTCGGCGGCGCGGCGCTGTTCGGCTACGCGGACGGCCTGCAGCTCGCCGGTGGCGGCGAAGCGGTGCTCGCGCTGCTGTACGGCGCGGTGATCCTGGTCGCCGTGATCGTCGTCGTGCAGCTGTTCCGTCGCCAGTGGATCGCGGCGGGGCTCGGCGTCGTCGGCGCTGGTGTGCTGTATGCGATCTACTGGGCCAACGACACGCTGCCGTCCGACCTGATCCCGTACACCGCGCACTTCGTGACGCTGATCGTGCTGGCGGTGGCTTCGCAGCGGCTGCGGCCGCCGAAGG
The DNA here is from genome assembly GCF_002234595.1 of Amycolatopsis vastitatis. Classification (GTDB taxonomy): domain Bacteria; phylum Actinomycetota; class Actinomycetes; order Mycobacteriales; family Pseudonocardiaceae; genus Amycolatopsis; species Amycolatopsis vastitatis. The sequence continues at coordinate 178,868 of NZ_NMUL01000016.1, read as the reverse complement.
CCGACGGGCAGCCGTACCGGCGGGGTGAGGACTGATGACGTCCACTGTGGATTGGGACGCGCTGCGTTCGCAGGCGATCGAAGCGGCTTCCCATGCGTACGCGCCTTATTCGGGCCTGCACGTGGGTGTCGCGGGGATCGTCGACGACGGCCGTGTGGTCACCGGGTGCAACGTGGAGAACGCTTCCTACGGGCTCGGGCTGTGCGCGGAGTGCACGATGGCCGGGCAGCTGCGGCTGTCCGGCGGCGGGCGGCTGGTCGCCGTCGCGTGCCGGTCCGGTGCTGGTGATCTGCTGATGCCGTGCGGGCGGTGCCGCCAGATCCTGTTCGAGCTGGGCGGTTCCACGTGCCTGGTGGACACTCCGCGCGGCGTGCTGCCGATGTCCGATGTCCTGCCGGACGCGTTCGGCCCGGACGACCTGCCGTGAGCGCGTTCGCGGCGGTCGACGTCATCCGGACGAAGCGGGACGGCGGCACGCTTTCCGACGAGCAGATCGACTGGGTTGTCGACGCGTACACGCGCGGGGACGTGGCCGAAGAGCAGATGTCGGCGCTGGCCATGGCGATCTTCCTGCGGGGGATGACCTCGGCCGAGATCTCCCGGTGGACGCACGCGATGATCGCGTCCGGCGAGCGGCTGTCGCTTTCCGTTTCCCGGCCTACTGTCGACAAGCACTCGACGGGCGGGGTCGGCGACAAGATCACGCTGCCGCTGGCGCCGCTGGTGGCGGCGTGCGGCGCGGCGGTGCCGCAGCTGTCCGGGCGCGGGCTCGGCCACACCGGCGGGACGCTCGACAAGCTGGAGTCGATCCCCGGCTGGCGGGCTTCACTGTCCACTTCGGAGATTCGACGGCAGCTCGAAGACGTCGGCGCGGTGGTCTGCGCGGCGACGTCCGGGCTGGCGCCGGCGGACAAGAAGCTGTACGCGCTGCGGGACGTGACTTCCACAGTGGAGTCGGTCCCGCTGATCGCCAGCTCGATCATGAGCAAGAAGATCGCGGAGGGCGCATCCGGGCTGGTCCTGGACGTGAAGTTCGGGTCGGGCGCGTTCATGAAGACGCTTTCGCAGGCGCGCGAGCTGGCTTCGACTTTGACCTCGATCGGCGCGGACCACGGCGTCCCGACGACGGCGTTGCTGACCGACATGAACGTCCCGCTGGGCCGGGCGGTCGGCAACGCGGTGGAGGTCGCGGAGTCGGTCGACGTGCTCAAGGGCGGCGGGCCCGCGGACGTGGTCTCGCTGACTCTCGCCTTGGCGGGGGAGATGCTGGCCCTCGCCGGTCTCGACGTGGACCCGGCGGCGGTGCTGGCCTCGGGCGAGGCGTACGAGGTCTGGTGCCGGATGATCTCGGCCCAGGGCGGCGACCCTTCGGCACCGCTGCCCACGCCTTCTCACGTTCATACGGTGGTCGCTCCGGCGTCGGGCGTGCTGGCTTCGCTGGACGCGTACGCGGTGGGTGTCGCGGCATGGCGCCTCGGCGCGGGCCGGGCCCGCAAGGAGGACCCGGTCCAGGCGGCGGCGGGCATCCTGTGCCTGGCCAAGCCGGGGGACCCCGTCTCCGAGGGTGACCCGCTGCTGGAACTCCACACGGACACACCGGACGCGGTCCCGGCGGCCTTGTCGGCGCTCGAGGGCGGCTTCACGATCGCCTCCTCGGCGCCCGCCACGGGCCCGATCGTCGTGGAGACCATCCGCGGCTAGCCGGGATGTGATGATCGTCGCGAAGATGATCACCCGTCCGAGTGACATCCGAAGCATGAGAAGGCCCCCGCCGGGATCCCGGCGGGGGCCTTCTCAACTGGTCTTGCTACTCCGTGGCTTCTTCCGAGCCTTCGCCCGCCTTGGCCTTCGCGTCGGCCGGCTTGGGGGCGCGGCCGTTGCGGGAGCTGCGGCGCGGCTGGCGCGGGGCCGGCGGGGGCGGGGAGATCTGCTGGACCGCCGGGCCGCCGCCGAGCATCAGCTCCGCGAACGTCGCCATCGCCTCGTCGAGCTGGCCGCCGATGCGGCGGACGCTCTCGTCGTTGCTCTTGCGGACCAGCGTGTCCACCGAGTCGGTGTCCGGCTGCTTCGACAGCGTGCCCTCGACCTTCGACAGCCCCGCCTTGAGCGCGCCGTCGAGGTCGCCGATGCCCGAGAGGAAGCCGTCCTCCACCTTGTCGAGGCGGGAGGCCAGGTCGTCGAGGCGGGAGGTGACCGTTTCGAGCCGGTTGCCCAGGTTCTCCAGCCGGTCGGACGCGTCGATCATCTCGCCGGTCTCGGTCAGCGCGACCTTGAGCGCCTCGGTGTTCGCGTCGATCCGCTCGTGCGTGGTGCGGCCGAGCTCGCCGACGCGCTCCTGCGTGACGCGGCTCAGCTCGTCGACCTTGTTCCGCAGCTCGTGGTCGGCGTGGTCGACCCGGTCGCGCAGCGTCGACTCGGCCTGCTCGATCCGCTCGCGGACCGGGCCGTGCACCGACTGCGGCAGCGACTCGAGCTTCGCGTCCTGCTTGTCGAGGTGGCCGCCCAGCTCGTCGATCCGCCGGTGGATGTTCTGGAGCTTGTCCTCGAGCCCGTCCATCCGCCCGGCGACACCCTCGAAGCGCGCGGCGACCCCGTCGAGGCGGCCGTCGAGCTGCGCGAAGGGCTTGGCGAGCTTGTCGACGATGCTCTCGACGGCGCGGGTCAGCGCGGCGATCGCGTTGTCCTGGGCCTCGAGGCGGGACATCGTCTCGTCGAGGCGCTCGGCCAGGACGCTGACCTCGGTGCGGTCGGGCATCTCGGACAGCCGCTTGCGGACGGCGCCCAGCGAGTCCACCGGCGCGAGGCGGGCGTAGATGTCGTCGAGCGCGTCGAAGATCTGCTGCTGCTCGCTCTCACGCACTTCGGCCGCGCGCACCAGCATGTTGCGCATCCGGTCGAAGGACGGGGCGGCAATGTGGTTGTCAGTGGTCACTGCTGTGTGTCCTTCGTCGGCGGGGAAATGGAGGGACGTGCCACGAAGCTTATCGATTGCAAAAATTGCTGTCTGTATGGCCCCCGTGAAGAGGCTATTACGGAGGCCACCCCCGGATGGCCGATTCGGGACATGATCCTCAACGCTGAGGGTTAGCCCGAGCCTGAGAGTTACGGCCATGTAGGGGAATGACAACGAGGTTACCGTTGGGGGATGCCCGACGAAAGCCCTGTTCTGCCCACCGAGACACTCCGCCGCGCACCCAAGGTGCTGCTGCACGACCACCTCGACGGCGGTCTCCGCCCGGCGACCGTCGCCGAGCTCGCCGACGCCACCGGCTACGCCGGTCTGCCCACCACAGACCCGGCCGAGCTGGGCAGCTGGTTCCGCCGTGCGGCCGACTCCGGCTCACTCGTTTCCTACCTGGAGACCTTCGCGCACACCTGCGGGGTGATGCAAACGGAGGAATCGCTGGTCAGGGTCGCCGCGGAGGCGGTCGAGGACCTGGCCGCCGACGGCGTCGTCTACGCCGAGGTGCGTTACGCCCCGGAGTTGTTCGTCGAACGCGGTCTGTCACTCGATGCGGTGGTTGAGGCTGTCCAGGCGGGGTTCACGGAGGGCACACGGCGGGTGGCCGCGAACGGTGGCAGCATCCGGGTCGGGACGTTGCTCTGCGCGATGCGCCAGCACGCCCGCGCGCTCGAGATCGCGAACCTCGCCGTCCGCTACCGCGACACCGGCGTGGTGGGGTTCGACATCGCCGGGCCCGAGGACGGATTCCCGCCGACCCGCAATCTCGACGCGTTCGAATATCTGCGCCAGAACAATGCGCATTTCACCATTCACGCCGGGGAAGCGTTCGGTTTGCCGTCCATTTGGGAGGCCATTCAGCACTGCGGAGCGGAGCGGCTCGGGCACGGCGTGCGGATCGTCGAGGACGTCAAGACCGACGCGGACGGCACGGTCCACCTTGGACGGTTGGCCGCGTACGTCCGCGACCGCCGCATCCCCCTGGAGATCTGCCCGACGTCGAACGTCCAAACAGGCACGGTCCGCTCGATCGCCGAGCACCCCATCGGCCTGCTCGCCAAGCTGCGCTTCCGCGTGACCGTGAACACGGACAACCGCCTGATGAGCGGATGCACGATGACCAGCGAATTCGCCGCGCTGCACGAGACGTTCGGCTATGGTATCGACGACTTCCGCTGGTTCACCATCAACGCGATGAAATCCGCGTTCATCGATTTCGACGCCCGGATCGCGCTGATCGACGACGTCATCAAGCCCGGGTACGCCGCCCTGACCTGACCTTCCCCGCTTCGGGCCGCAACGTGCTTGCGGTCCTTAGCCATGCCAACTATCGTTCACTATATAGGAAGTTCTTCTCATTATTTGAGACGGTGACGAAGATGGCGCAGGTCACGGGCGGTTCGGGTGAGCAGCTGCAGGCGAGTTCACGACGGTGGCTCATCCTCGCGCTCGGCCTCGCCGCGCAGACCGCGAGCTGCTCGTTCCTCTACGGCATCCCGTTCCTGGTCCCGGCCATGCGCGCCGCCGAGGGGCTGACGCTGGCCGAGGCCGGGACGGTCGTCGCGGCGCCGAGCATCGGACTGCTGTTTACCCTGATCGTGTGGGGCGCGGCTGCGGACCGTTACGGAGAGCGCCTCATCATGGCCCTCGGCCTGGGCCTTTCGGGGTTACTCCTGGTGTACGCCGGGATGGGAACTCACCCGGTCGGGCTCCTCTTTGGGGTGTTTTTGACGGCCGGCGCCTGTACGGCTTCGGTGAACGCGGCGAGCGGTCGCGTCGTGATGGGCTGGTTCGCGAAGTCCGAGCGCGGCGTGGCGATGGGGATCCGCCAGACGGCCCAGCCGCTCGGCGTCGGCGTCGCCGCGCTGGGCCTGCCGCCGCTGGCTTCGCACTTCGGGTTCCGCGCGGCCGTCCTGCTGCCGGCCGGCCTCGCGATCGTCGTCGCGCTGCTGGTGGCGTGGCTGGTGACGGACCCGCCGCGGCCGCCTCGCCCGGCGACGGGGGAGAAGCCACCGTCGCCGTACCGGCACGCGGCGCTGTGGCGGGTCCACGGCGCGAGCGCGCTGCTGGTGGTGCCACAGTTCGCGGTGTCGGCGTTCGCGCCGGTGTACCTGGTGTCGGTGCAGCACTGGAGCCCCCTGACGGCGGGCTGGTACCTGGCGGCGGTCCAGGTGCTGGGCGCTGCTGGGCGCCTGGGGTCGGGCTGGTGGTCGGACCGCGTGGGCAGCCGTCTCCGCCCGATGCGTCAGCTGGCTGTCTTGAGTTGCTTCGTCATGCTCCTGGTGGCGTTGGGCGATGCTTCGTGGCCATGGCTGGTGCTGCTGGCGCTCGCGCTGGCCGGGGTGATCACGGTCGCCGACAACGGCCTCGGCTTCACGGCGTCGGCCGAACTGGCGGGCCTGGCGTGGTCGGGCCGCGCGATGGGCACGCAGAACACGGGCCAGAACGTCGCGGCCTCGCTCACGCCGCCGCTGCTGGGCCTGGTGATCGGCGACAGCAGGTACGCACTGGCGTTCTGCGTCGCGGCGATCTTCCCGGCCCTGGCGATCGCGGTGGTCCCGACCCGCGCGGAACCCGCTGACTGACCCGTGTCGTCCCTCCAATCACGCGTGATGACCCTCCAATCACGCGTGATGTCCGCCCATTCACGCGAGATGCCGGCGGAGCCCGGGCGCTCGTGTGCTTGAAGGGGCGACACGCGTGATTGAGCAGTCGACTCGCGTGATTGGAGGGACGACACGACGAAGGCCGCCTCCCGGACTACAGGAGGCGGCCTTCGAACGGAAGAAACTCAGGCGACCGTCAGGCGGTTCTCGAACGTCTCCACCAGCTTGCGCCACGCGCTCTGCTCCGCGTCGAACGGCGCCGACGGCTCGAGGCGCGTCGGGTCCGGGCGGAGCACGAACGACACCAGCCAGCCCAGGCTCTCGTTGCCCGCCAGCGCCGTCTCGGCCGAGTCGTCGCCCGCCCAGTCCGCCGCGTCCGTGATCAGCTCGACCGCGAGCTCCAGCTGGGTCGGGTCGATCGCCTCCGGGCCCTCCGCGATGTCCGCGTCCAGGCCCGTCAGCACGTACGTGTTCTCCGGGTCGACCTCGATCTCGAGCTCGCCCGCCGTCGCCTTCGTCAGGACCTCGTCCCACGTGGACACGTCGGCGAGGTCGGTGTCGGCCAGCTCCTTGCCGTCGGCCAGGGCGCGGGCGAGGGCCGCCGGAGACGTGAACACGTCGATCTCGCCCTCGCTGCCGAGGAACACCGGCGCGTCGTCGAGGTAGCAGCGCAGCGTGTAGTACTCCGCGCCGGACGTGATGATCTTGATCGGGTCGATGCCGACCTCGGCCCAGAAGCCGACCGGGAGGTCTTCCTCGTCTTCCTCCGAGTCGTCCGAGGAGTCGAGCGAGTCGATGGCCTCGAGGTCCTCTTCGCCCTCGGCGCCGGCTTCGGCCTCCGCGGACTCCTCGTGGAACGCCGCCAGCTCCTCGGCGGTCTGCTCCAGCACCTTCTCGTCGACCTCCGGCTGGGTCACCAGGCCGTCGATCGCGTCGAGGATGGTGTCCCACTTCTGCGACACCGTCTCGGACAGGTCGTTCCACACCTGCACGCCGACGCCGCCGGTGAACGGCAGCGTGCCCTGGTCGAGCAGCGAGAAGCCCTCGGTCGAGTCGAGGATCTCGTGAACCTCTTCGAGGTCGCAGACGTCGGCGAGCGAGCGCACGATGCCGACGATCTCGGCCAGCTCCGCGATGTGCCAGACGTCCGGCTCCTCGGCGACGAGCTCGGGCACGCCGACGAGGTCGTAGGTGTGGTCCTCGTCCGGGATCAGCTCGGGCACGTTCAGCGAGGGCACGGCGTCCCAGGCCGGGTGGTCGAGCAGGTCGTGGCGCTCGGACGTGCGGACGAAGGCGGCCAGGTGGGCTGCGTCGGGGAAGGCGTACAGGTCGTCCTCGTCGCCGAGGAACGCTTCCCACTCCTCGCCGTCTTCCCGCCAGCGCGGCGCCCACAGGGTGACGACGTCGCCCTGCGGCAGGCCGAGTTCGATCGGGATGATGTCCTGTGCCATTCCTAAGCCCTCCGGAGTACCGCCCGTGTGCGCGCGTGACCGGAAGTATCACCCGGTCGACACGCGGTACCGCGAAGCCTACGGGTTTCCCACTCGCGATGCGATCGCCCCTGCCCACTTTGCGGCGAGCGGATGGCACGATGGACGCCTGATGACTCTCACAGACCTCCTGCCTGCGGATCCCGACCCCGACGCCCTCTTCGAAGCCTTCACGACCTGGACGGCCGAGCGGGGCATCGAGCTGTACCCGGCGCAGGAGGAGGCGGTGATGGAGGTCGTCTCCGGATCGAACGTCATCCTGTCGACGCCGACCGGCTCCGGGAAAAGCCTCGTCGCCGTCGGCGCGCACTTCACCGCGCTCGCCCAGGGCCGCCGCAGCTACTACACCGCGCCCATCAAGGCCCTCGTTTCGGAGAAGTTCTTCCAGCTCATCGACATCTTCGGCGCCGACAGCGTCGGGATGATGACCGGCGACTCCAGCGTCAACCCGGACGCCCCGATCATCTGCTGCACGGCGGAAATCCTGGCGAACATCGCGTTGCGGTTCGGGGCGGACGCCCCCGTCGGGCAGGTCGTGGCCGACGAGTTCCACTTCTACTCCGAGCCCGACCGCGGCTGGGCGTGGCAGGTGCCGCTGCTGGAGCTGCGAGGAGCCCAGTTCGTCCTGATGTCGGCGACCCTGGGCGACGTGTCCTTCTTCGAGAAGGACCTCACCCGCCGCACCGGCAAGCCGACCGCGGTCGTCACGTCGGCGCAGCGGCCGGTGCCCCTGACCTTCCGGTACGCGCTGACGCCGCTGCACGAAACCATGTCCGAGCTGCTCAACGGCGGCCAGGCGCCGGTCTACGTCGTGCACTTCTCGCAGGCCGCGGCCATCGAGCGCGCGCAGACGCTGATGAGCATCAACGTCACCACGAAGGCCGAGAAGGAGGCCATCGCCGAGCTGATCGGCGACTTCCGGTTCGCGGCCGGGTTCGGCAAGACGCTCTCGCGGCTGGTCCGGCACGGCATCGGCGTCCACCACGCGGGCATGCTGCCGAAGTACCGGCGATTGGTCGAGACCTTGGCACAGTCCGGGCTGCTCAAGGTGATCTGCGGGACCGACACGCTCGGCGTCGGCATCAACGTCCCGATCCGGACCGTCGTCTTCTCCGCGCTGACGAAGTACGACGGCGTCCGGCAGCGGCACCTCAAGGCACGCGAGTTCCACCAGATCGCCGGCCGGGCCGGGCGTGCGGGCTACGACACCGACGGCTACGTCGTCGTGCAGGCGCCCGACCACGTCGTCGAGAACGCCAAGGCCCTGGAGAAGGCGGGCGACGACCCGAAGAAGAAAAAGAAGATCGTCCGGAAGAAGGCGCCGGAGGGCTTCGTCAACTGGACCGAGAGCACGTTCGACCGGCTCATCGCCGCCGACCCGGAGCCGCTGACGTCCAGCTTCAAGGTCACGCACTCGATGCTGCTGAACGTGATTTCGCGGCCGGGCAACGCGTTCGACTCGATGCGGCACCTGCTCGAGGACAACCACGAAGACCGCGCGTCACAGCGCAAGCTCATCCTGCGCGCCATCGCGATCTGCCGCGCGCTGCTCGCCGCCGGCGTCGTCGAACGACTGTCCGAACCGGACGAACAGGGCCGGATCATCCGGCTCACCGTCGACCTGCAGTTCGACTTCGCGCTCAACCAGCCGCTTTCGCCGTTCGCGCTGGCCGCGATCGAGCTGTTCGACCTCGAGTCGCCGAGCTACGCGCTCGACGTCGTGTCCGTTGTGGAATCCACAGTGGACAACCCGCGGCCGGTGCTCTCGCAGCAGCAGTTCAAGGCACGCGGCGAGGCCGTGCAGGCGATGAAGGCCGAAGGCATCGAGTACGACGAGCGCATGGAGCTGCTCGAGAACGTCAGCTACCCGAAGCCGCTCGAAGAGCTGCTGCAGGGCGCGTTCCACAGCTACCGGCAGGGCCACCCCTGGGTCGCCGACTACGAGCTGTCGCCGAAGTCGGTCGTGCGGGACATGTACGAGCGCGCGATGAACTTCGTCGAGTACGTCGGCTTCTACCAGCTCGCCCGGTCCGAGGGCCTGGTGCTGCGCTACCTCGCCGACGTCTACGACGCGCTGCGCCACACGGTCCCGGACGAAGCGAAGACCGAGGCGCTGCAGGACCTCATCGAGTGGCTCGGCGAACTCGTCCGCCAGGTCGACTCGAGTCTCCTGGACGAGTGGGAAGCGCTGCGGCACCCGACGGAAGAAGGCCCGGTGTCGCACCGGCCGCCCGAGCCGCCGCCGGGCGTCACCCGCAACGAACGCGCGTTCCGCGTCCTGGTCCGCAACGAGCTGTTCCGCCGGGTCGAGCTGTTCGGGCGGCGGGCGTGGAACGTGCTCGGCGAGCTGGACGCGGAGTCGGGCTGGGACGCCGACGCGTGGGAAGACGCCATCGAGGACTACTTCGAGGAGTACGACTCGCTCGGCACCGGCCCGGACGCGCGCGGCCCGGCGCTGCTGATGATCGAGCAGCAGCCGGACGTCTGGAAGGTGCGGCAGATCTTCGACGACCCGGCGGGCGACCACGACTGGGGCATCAGCGCCGAGGTCGACCTGGCCGCGTCGGACGAGGCCGGGATGGCGGTGGTCCGGGTGACCGGGGTGGGCGCGCACTGACTGCCGGGTTGCGCTCAACGGCGTAGTCCCGTGGCGTGGTTTCCGCGTTAGCGTGGAGGCTTCGGAACCTGGGAGGGACCATGGGGAACTTCAAGCGCGTACTGGCCGGGATGTTCTTCGGCGCGGTGGTGGTCGTCGGTCTCGCCCCGGCCGCGTCGGCCGCATCGATGGTGGAGTACGCGTTGCTGGCGAGCCCGAACGCCACCGCCATCGAATACGGCGTCTGACGCTCAGCTCACCGGGGTCAAGGTCGCCTGGGCGTCTTCGCCCGCGAACCACAACCCGGGGACGGCCAGGAGCAGCACGTCCGCGAAAGCGGCCGCCTCACGCCAGGTTCCGGTGGGCGCGCCGAGCCGCGCGGCCAGCGCGCCCGGGTCGGAACGGCCGCTCACCATCAGTTCGTGACCGGCGCGCGCCCACTGCGTGCCGAGCGCGTCCGCCATCCCGCCCGTGCCGAAGATCCCGATCCGCATGCTTCCTCCTTGTGCTTGGCTGTACCAGCACGACGGTAGGAACCCCGGAAGGAACCGAACGGTAACCATGTGCGGGTAGCCGAGCAGCAGTCCTGCGGTGACGTCGAACCCGAGACTCGGTTTGCACCCGCCGGAGTACGCCGCGGAGGCGGCCGTACGGCCGGGGGGAGTAGGGCCGCAACCCGGATCTCGCGTGATCAGCGGGGCATCACGGGGTTCTTCGCCACCAGAGCCAGCAAAGGGACGGCGGCTGCGGCGTCGGTGATGAGGGTCGAGACCATGCCGGAGCGGAGGACTGCGTCCACCGCCGCGGCTTTGGGCCTGCTGTAGCCCAGGGCGATCACCTCGGGGACCGCCATCAGCTCCTCGTGGCTGATCGCCAGGACGTGGTGGGCCAAGCCGGTGGAGAGAGCGTTTCCCGACGCGTCGAACAGCCGGGCCGCGACCTCCGCCGTCGCGCCGCGGGCCGCGATCGCCGCGCGCTCGGTCTCGTCCAGCGCGTCGTACACCGTCGACTCGCCCGGCTGCCACGAGCCGATGCTGACCACCGCCTTCGTCAGGTTGCGGAACTGGCCGAACGTCTCCGCGATGCCGGGCTGACGTCGCAGCGTCTCCGTCGTGCGGCGGTCGGGCAGCACCAGCGGGCCGAAGATCGGGTACGCGTCGCCGCCGGACACCGATGTCACGCGGCTGACCGTCTCGACCGACCGCCCGCGCATGTCCATCCCGGCCTGGACCCCGCAGAGCTGGACGATCGGGCACCGCGGCAGCGACCGGATCGCCTCGGTCATCGCGTTCACCGACCGCGCCCACGACAGCCCGATGACGTCCGACGGAACCGCGATCTCCTCCAGCAGCCGCGCCGCCAATGCCCCGATCTTCGCGCGGACGACCTCCTTCGGCTCGCGCTCGGTTGAGCGTTCCAGCACCAGTGCCCGCTCGAGGCCGTACGCCGAGCGCACCTCGTCCGACAGGGCCAGATCGACCGGCGCCGGCAGGGAGAACTCCACCCTGACCAGGCCGGACTCCATGGCGGTGTCGAGCATCCGCGCCACCTTGAACCGGCTGACGCCGAACTCGTCGGCGATCTCCAGTTTGGAGCGTCCCTGCACGTAGAAGCGCCGGGCGACGGTGGCGAGCAGCATCGCTTCAGTGAGCGAAGAACCCTTACGAGAGGCGCTCATATGAGCATAATAGCGCGAAATCCCGCCGAAAGGTTGACGTAATACCGACGTCAGACCTGTAATGCCTTCACATCTTCTCGTCGCGATAGGTCAACGTTGCTCATCTGAGCGCGAGAAAGGGGCGAGGCATGCGTGCCGCCATCGTCGACCGGCCCGGTGAGATCAGGGTCGGCGAGGTGCCCGATCCGAAACCCGGGGAACGTCAGGTCGTCGTCAAGGTCGGAGCGTGCGGCATCTGCGGCACCGACCTGCACATCGCGGACGGGCACTTCCCGCCCACGCCGTACCCCATCGTCCCCGGGCACGAGTTCGCCGGGGAGATCGTCGAGCTCGGCGCGGACGTGCCGGGCGAGTGGAAGATCGGCGACCGCGTCGCCGTCGACCCGTCCCTGTTCTGCGGCTACTGCGGCCCGTGCCGCGCCGGCCACGGCAACCTCTGCGCGAACTGGGGCGCCACCGGTGACACCGTCGACGGCGCCTTCGCCGAGTACGTCGCCGTCCCGTCGTCCACCTGCTACCGCATGCCCGACTCGATGACCTGGGAGCAGGGCGCGCTGGTCGAACCCGTTTCCTGTGCGGTGCACGGCGTCCGCCGCGTCGGCGTCGAGGCCGGTGAGCACTTTCTCGTCGTCGGCGCCGGGACCATGGGCCTGATCATGCAGCAGCTGCTGCAGCGCTCGGGCGCGCAGGTCACGGTGGTCGACCGCAACGAAGCCCGGCTGCCCCGGGCGACGAGCCTCGGTGCCGTCGCCACCGCAAAGGACGTCAGCGACCTGAACGGCGAGAAGTTCGACGTCGCCGTCGACTGCACCGGCGCCGCGCCCGCCATCGAAGCCGCCTTCGACGCGATCCGGCGCGGGGGACGGCTGCTCGTCTTCGGCGTCGCCCCGGCCGAAGCGCGCGTCGCGCTCTCGCCGTTCCGCATCTACAACGACGAGATCACCGTCGTCGGCTCGATGGCCGTGCTGCACAGCTTCGGCGCCGCGCTCGACCTGGTCGCGAGCGGCGCGATCGACACGGACTCGCTGCTCACGGACACCCTGCCGCTGGAGCAGTACCCCGAGGCGCTGGCCAAGATGCGCAGCGGCTCGGGCCTCAAGGTGCAGGTCCTCCCCGGAGGTGGCCGTGCGTAAGCTCCTCACCCTCTTCGCGGCGACGTCGCTGCTGGTCACCGGCTGCGCAGGAGCCGGCTCGATCGGCACTGGTAACTCGACGCTCGTCATCGCCATCGTGTCCAACCCGCAGATGAAGGACGCGATCTCGCTCGCGCCGGAGTTCGAGAAGGCCACCGGCATCAGCCTGAAGTTCGTCTCCCTGCCGGAAAACCAGGCTCGCGCGAAGATCACCGCGTCGACCGCCACCGAGGGCGGCGAGTTCGACGTCGTCATGATCAGCAACTACGAGGCCCCGCAGTGGGCGGCCAACGGCTGGCTCGAGAACCTCGAACCGCACATGGCGGCCACCCCGGGCTACGACGAAGGCGACTTCATCCCCAGCATCAAGCAGTCGCTGTCGTACCAGAACCAGATGTACGCGGTGCCGTTCTACGGCGAATCGTCGTTCCTGGCCTACCGCAAGGACCTCTTCCAGAAGGCCGGGATCACCATGCCGGCCAAGCCGACCTGGCAGCAGATCGCGGACTTCGCCGCGAAGCTCGACGACAAGGCGGCGGGCGTCGCGGGGATCTGCCTGCGCGGTAAGCCCGGCTGGGGCGAGAGCCTCGCGCCGTTCACGACTGTGGCCAACACCTTCGGCGCGCAGTGGTTCGACAAGGACTGGAACGCCAAGCTGACGTCTCCGGAGTTCGCGCAGGCCGCGAACTTCTACGTCAACCTGATCCGCGAGCACGGTGAAGTCGGCGCCTCCAGCGCCGGGTTCTCCGAGTGCGGCACCCGCTACACCCAGGGCAACGCGGCGATGTGGTACGACGCGACGGTCATGGCGGGCACCAACGAGGACCCCGCCAGCAGCAAGATCGTCGGCAAGTCCGGGTACGCGCCCGCGCCGGTCGTCAAGACGCAGGCCAGCGGCTGGCTCTACACCTGGGCGCTCGGCATCCCCAAGGTGGCCAAGGACAAGGACGCGGCCTGGAAGTTCATGGCCTGGATGACCGACAAGGCGTACGTGCAGAAGGTCGGCCAGACCTACGGCTGGAACCGCGTCCCGCCGGGTGTCCGCCAGTCGACGTACGCCATCCCCGACTACGCCAAGGCCGCCGCGGCCTACGCGAAGCCGACGCTCGACGGCATCGCGGACGCGAACCAGCAGAAGGTCATGGCGAACCCGGTGCCCTACCCCGGCATCCAGTTCGTCGGCATCCCCGAGTTCCAGGACCTGGGCACGCGGGTGAGCCAGCAGCTGTCGGCGGCGATCGCCGGCCGTGAATCCGTCGAAGACGCGTTGAAACAGTCCCAGGACTACGCGCAAACCGTGGGCGATTCGTACAAGGCGGTGCAGTGATGTCCACGCTCTCCGTATCCACCCCCACCTCCACCTCGCGGGCGAAGGTCGAAGAGAAACGTGGCCTGAGCACGGCGGCCAAGCGACGGCTGCCGCTGCTGCCCGCGCTGATCTTCGTCATCGCGGTGACGCAGCTGCCGTTCCTGCTCACCGTGTTCTACTCGTTCCAGTCGTGGAACCTGGTCCGGCCCGGGTCGCGGCACTTCGTCGGCCTGGACAACTACATCGACGTCTTCAGTGACACGACGTTCCTGGTCGCCCTGCTCAACACGGTGCTGCTGACCGTGGTGTGCGTGTTCGTCGCGTTGCTGCTCGGCCTCGGCCTGGCGATCCTGCTGGACCGCAAGTTCCTCGGCCGCGGCGTCGTCCGGACGTTGCTGATCACGCCGTTCCTCATCCTCCCGGCGGCCGGCGCGCTGCTGTGGAAGACGACGATGTTCGACCCGACCTACGGGCTGCTGCACTTCGTCTTCGGCACCGACGTCGACTGGCTGTCGGAGTTCCCGCTGGCTTCGGTGATGGCCCAGATCGTGTGGCAGTGGACGCCGTTCATGATGCTGCTCATCCTGGCCGGCCTGCAGAGCCAGGCCAAGGACGTGCTCGAAGCGGCCAATGTGGACGGTGCGGGCCGCTGGCGGACGTTCGTCTTCATCACGCTGCCGCACCTGTCCCGGTTCCTGCAGCTGGCCACCCTGCTGGGCGCGATCTACATCGTGAACAGCTTCGACGCGATCTTCCTGATGACCCAGGGCGGCCCGGGCACGGCGAGCACCAACCTGCCGTACTACATCTACCAGCGCGCGTTCGAGGGCTTCGACGTCGGCCAGTCCTCGGCGATGGGCGTGATCGTGGTGATCCTGACGATGATCGTCGCGACCTTCGCGCTGCGCCTGATGTTCCGCACGTTCTCGGTGAGCGGAGGGATCAAATGACCACCGTCGCGCCCCGCAAGCGGGCTTACGGCAAGGGGTCGCTGACCGTCGCGACCTGGATCATCGCGATCCTGTTCGTCTTCCCGCTGCTGTGGATGATCCTCACGGCGTTCAAGCAGGAGGCGGACGCCTACACCGACCCGCCGAAGCTGTTCTTCACGCCGACGTTCGAGCAGCTCGGGAACGTCCTGAGCGGCGGGTTCCTGCCGTACCTGTCGAACTCGGCGTTCGTCACGATCCTGTCGACGGCCTTGGTGCTGCTCTTCGGCGTCCCGGCGGCGTACGCGCTGTCGCTGGCGCCGGTGAAGGGCACGTCGAACGCGCTCGGGTTCTTCCTCTCGACGAAGATGCTGCCGATCGTGGCGGCGATCATCCCGCTGTACGTGATCTCGCAGAACACCGAGTTGCTCGACACGGTGTGGGCGCTGGTCATCCTGTACACGTCGATGAACCTGCCGCTGGCCATCTGGATGATGCGGTCGTTCTTCCTCGAGGTGCCGCACGAGATGATCGAAGCGGGCCGGATCGACGGCGCCAACCTGCCGACGCTGCTGCGCAAGATCATCATGCCGGTGGTCGCGCCGGGGATCGCGGCGACCGCGCTGATCTGCGTGATCTTCTCCTGGACGGAGTTCTTCTACGCGGTCAACCTGACCGCGGCCCGGGCCGGCACGGTCCCGGTGTTCCTCGTCGGGTTCATCACCAGCGAAGGCTTGTACTGGGCGCAGCTGTCGGCCGCCGCGCTGCTGGCGTCGCTGCCGGTGATGATCGTCGGCTGGATCGCCCAGAACCACCTGGTCCGCGGCCTGTCCATGGGCGCGGTCAAGTAACCCGTGAAGGCCACCTCGACCCCTCGAGGTGGCCTTCACGGCGTGTCACTCCTGGAGCGAGAGGGCTTGGCTGGGGCAGACGTGCACCGCTTCGCGGGCCTTCTCGACCAGCTCGCCCGTGGGCTGGTCGTCGAGGACGATGACGGTGCCGTCGTCCTCGCTCTGGTCGAACAGCGCGGGCTCGGTGAGCACGCACTGACCGGCGCCGACGCACTTGCCGGTGTCCGCGATGATCTTCATGGTCCTTCTCTCCTGTGGTGGGATGGCAGTTCGTTCTCTACCAGGTCACCGGCAGCCGGTACAGGCCGTAGATGTTCGCGTCGTCCTTGAACGGCAGGTCGTCCACCGAAGTGGCCAATTCCAAAGAAGGCACCCGCCGGAACAGCGTGTCGAAGACGATCTGCAGTTCCATCCGGGCCAGGTTCTGGCCGAGGCACTGGTGGGGGCCGAAGCCGAACGCGACGTGGTGGCGCGCGCCGCGGTCGATGTCCAGCTCGTCCGGGTTCTCGAACGCCCGCGGGTCGCGGTTCGCCGAATAGCCCAGGGCCAGCACGCCCTCGCCGGCGCGGATCAGCTGCCCGCCGACCTCGATGTCCTCGACGCACAGCCGGGCCGTGGCCGCGTCCACGATCGTGAAGTACCGCAGCATCTCCTCGACCGCGTCGAGCGTCTTGCCCGGGTCGGCCCGGATCGCCGCGAGCTGCTCCGGGTTGCGCAGGAACGCCACGGTGGACAGCGAGATCATGTTCGCCGTCGTCTCGTGGCCCGCCACCAGCAGCAGGAACCCGGTCGCGGCCAGCGCCGCCCGCCGGTAGGTGCCCTCTTCGCGCAGCTTGACGATCTGCCGCCCGAGCAGGTCGTCCGGCGGGTTGTCCTCCTTCCCGGCGATGAGGTCGGCCAGGTAGCCGCGCACCGCGTCGACGGCCGCCCGCCGTTCCACCGGGGGCGTGTCGCGCTTGATCAGCTTCGTCGTGTGCGTCTGGAAGAAGTCGTGGTCGGCGTAGGGGACGCCGAGCATTTCGCAGATGACCAGCGACGGCACCGGCAGCGACAGCGTCTCGACGAGGTCACCCGGCTTCGGCCCGGCCAGCAGCGCGTCGATCTGCCCGTCGACGATCTCCTGGATCCGCGGCCGCAGCGCCTCCATCCGGCGCACGGTGAACTCGCCGAGCACGGCCTTGCGGGCGGGCCCGTGCTCGGGCGCGTCCATGGTGATCATGGTGCGCTCGTCGTCCGGGCGCCGGAACCCCGGCACCAGCTGCGGGAAGTCCGGGTGCTGCCGGTCGGCGCTGAACCGCCGGTCGTTCAGCACCGTCCGGACGTCTTCGTGCCTGCTGACCACCCAGGCCTGCCTGCCGTCGGGCAGCCCGACGCGGGTGATCGGGTCCTTCTCCCGGATCTCCTCGTACGCCGCGGGCGGCGCGAACGGGCAGGTCCGGGTCATCGGGAACTCGTGCAGCGCGGTCATGGCGTGCTCCTCACCAGGTCACGGGCAGGCAGTAGAGACCGAAGATCGCCGAATCGTGCTTGAACGGCAGCTGCTCGACCGGCGCGGCCAGCTTGAGCTCCGGGATGCGGCGGAACAGCGTGTCGAAGACGATCTGCAGCTCCATCCGGGCCAGGTTCTGGCCGAGGCACTGGTGCGGGCCGAAGCCGAACGCGACGTGGTGGCGAGCGCCGCGTTCCAGGTCGAGGTCGTCCGGGTTGTCGAACGCGGCGGCGTCGCGGTTGCCGGAGTAGCTCAGCCCGAGCACGCCCTCGCCTTCGCGGATCAGCTGCCCGCCGATCTCGACGTCCTGGGTGGCGACGCGCGAGGTCGCGAACTCCGCGATCGTGAAGTACCGCAGCAGCTCCTCGACGGCGTCGAGGGTCTTGCCGGGGTCGTTCTTGATGATCGCGAGCTGGTCCGGGTTCTCCAGCAGCGCGACCGTGCCGAGCGAAATCATGTTCGCCGTCGTCTCGTGCCCGGCGATGAGGAGCAGGAAGGCCAGCGAGACGAGCTCGTCGTGCTGGGCCTCGCCGTGCTCTTCGCGCTGCTTGAGGATCTGGCGGCCGAGCAGGTCGTCGGTCGGCTCCGCCTCCTTCGTGGCGACCAGCCGGTCGAGGTACTCCTGCAGCTCGTCGACCGCCTTGACCCGGGTCTCCTGGTCGACCTCCCGGTTGAGCAGCGTCGAGCTGCGCACCTGGAAGAAGTCGTGGTCGGCGTAGGGGACGCCGAGCAGTTCGCAGATGACCAGCGACGGCACCGGCAGGGACAGCGCCGAGACGAGGTCGGCGGGCTTCGGGCCGGCCAGGATCGCGTCGATGTGCTCATCGACGATCTGCTGGATCCGCGGCTGCAGGGCCTTCATCCGCTTGACGGTGAACTCGCCGACGACCTCGCGCCGGGCGGCGCCGTGTTCCGGCGGGTCCATGTTGATCAGCGACGGCGTGAATCCGGGCCGCCGGACCTGGCGGCCCGCCTTCGTCAGGATCGGGAAGCCGGGGTTGAAGCGGTCGGAACTGAACCGCGGGTCGGTCAGCATCTGCCGGACGTCCTCGAGCCGCGTCACCGCCCACGCCTCCTGACCGGACTGCATCGTGACGCGGTGGACCGGGCCGGCTTCGCGGAGCTTCTCGTAGGCGGGCGGCGGTGCGAACGGACAGCTGCGTTCGAGCGGGAAGACGGCGTCGACGGTGGCAGGTTCGGCTACTTCGGTCATTTCGGACCCCCTGAATCAGACGGAAAGTATGCGGAGGATTACATTCCGGTTCTCTGATCCAACGTACCGAAGCGGAAGGACATCGTCCACTAGCTAACGGGTGACCGCTTGCGGACCCGGTGTGTGGACGGCTGACCATGCGAGAATCACCTCGCGCGACCCAGCGAGAGGCGAACGGCATGACGGCAGACCCCGAGACCACCCTGCGCGCGGACGCGCGGCGCAACCGCGACCAGATCCTGGCCGCCGCGAAGAGCATCTTCGCCGTCTCCGGTCCCGAGGCGCCGATGGAGGAGATCGCCCGCGCGGCCGGCGTCGGCGTCGGCACGCTCTACCGCCGGTTCCCGGACCGGGACGCGCTGATCCGGGCGGTCGCGATGGACAACTTCGAGCGGGTGCTGAGCGACGCCCGCGCGATCGCCGCCGAGGAGACGTCGCCGTGGCGCGCGCTGGAGCGGCTGCTTCGGCACTCGGTGGCGCTGCAGCTGAGCGTGCAGCTGGCCATGGTGTCGCACCGGGCGCTGGTGATCATGAAGAACGACCCGGAGGTTCGCCGCCTGCGCGACGAGATCCTGGTGGTCCTCGACGGCTTCGTCGACGGGGCGAAGGCCGAGGGCAAGCTTCGCGAGGACGTCGGGGCTGGCGACATCGCGATCCTGCTGGCGACGCTGTTGCGGCAGATGCGCGCGAAGGCGCCGGAGGTCGCGGAGATGGCGGCGCGCCGGTGCGTCGGCATCATGATCGACGGCCTCAGTTCGCGGCCGGGTTCCCCGCTGCCCGGCCGTCCGATCACGTCCGACGACCTCGACCCCGACTGAGTCCGCCGATTTTCGTGTTAGGGTTCCGCCTCGTTCTGCCGGAATTGCAGCTGCGGGCGGGAAAATGCGACGAAGAATGCTGGCCGTGTTGTTGGCGATTCCCTTTCTGGCGGTCGCGGGCTGCGGAGACGTGCCGGTGGACGGCGCGGCTGCCGCTCCGGCATCGCTGCCCGCTCCGGTGCCCACCTCTTCGACCGCTCCCTCTTCCGCCGGGTCCGCCACCTCGCCGCCGCCGACGTCCCGACCTGCGCCTCCGTCGACCCCGGCGCCGCCGTCGACCACTCCGGTGCGGAACTGCCGCACCCCGGAGTTCACGACGACCGACCCCGACGGCGGCTGGTCGGACGGCGGCTACTACGTCCACAACAACATGTGGAACGCCGGTGAAGCGGGCCCGGAAACGTTGCGTGCGTGCGCCTACGACAACTGGTACGTCGAATCCGTCCAACCCGATTCGTCGTCGGTGAAAACCTATCCGAACGTGCACAAGGACATCGACAACCAGAACGGGAAACCGTTCAACGACTATTCGGTGATCAAATCGACGTTCGCGGGCCGCGGGCCGGGCGTCGGCGTGTACGACGTGGCGTACGACCTGTGGCTGAACGGCGTCGGTGACGGCAAGGGCGTCTCGGAGCTGATGGTGTGGACGGAGAACCGCAAGCAGGTCCCGTCCGGCGACAAGCTGACGACCTACACGGCCGGCGGCGCGACGTACGACGTCTGGGCGGACACCGACGGGTACGTGGCGTTCGTTTCGCGGGCGGCGCAGTATTCGGGGGACCTCGACCTGAAGGCGATGATCGCGTGGGCGATCGGCAAGGGCCTGATCCCGCCGAACCCGACGGTCAACCAGATCGGCTACGGCATCGAGTTCTGCTCCACCGGCGGCGGGAAGGCGCGGTTCACGCTGACGGACTTCTCGGTGACGATGAGCTAGCGGCCGCCACCCGGGTTTCGCCCGGGCAGCGGCCGCTCGCTCGTGGTCTCACACGCCCAGCGGGTGCCAGACCGTCTTCGCCTCCAGGTACCTCCGCAGCCGCGTGAGGTCCGGGGACGTCGTCCAGTCCGGCTCGGCCGCGGGGACCGTCAAGACCCGCTTCACGGTGTTCGCCGCTTCGCGCGCCAGGTCCGGGCGGTCCGCCGGGGCGGCTCCCGTCGGGTCCAGGGCGTTGACGTCGCCGTGCGAGGCCAGCCAGGGGCCCAGCTCCGACGCGTGGCCCGTGAGGATGTTCGCCACGCCGCCCGGGACGTCCGAGGTGGCCAGGACCTCCGACAGCGTGATCGCCGGCAGCGGCCGTTCCGCGCTCGAGACCACCACCGCCGTCGAGCCCGTCGCCAGGACCGGGGCCAGGACCTCGACCAGGCCCAGCAGGGAGGAGCTCTGCGGCGCCAGGACGCCCACGACGCCCGTCGGCTCCGGGACCGTGAACGAGAAGTACGGGCCCGCCACCGGGTTCGCCGCGCCGAGGACCGTGGCGATCTTGTCCGTCCAGCCCGCGTACCAGACCCAGCGGTCGATCGCCGCGTCCACAATGGACTCCGCCTTCTTCGCGGCCAGGCCTTCCGACGCCGACACCTCGGCGACGAACTGGTCGCGGCGGCCTTCCAGCACCTCGGCCACCCGGTAGAGCACCTGGCCGCGGTTGTACGCCGTCGCCGCCGACCAGCCGGGGAAGGCCTTGCGGGCCGCCACCACCGCGTCGCGGACGTCCTTGCGGGACGCGTGGGCCGCGTTCGCCAGGAACCTGCCCTTCGCGTCCGTCACCGGGTACACCCGGCCGGACTCCGAACGCGGGAACTTGCCGCCGATGTACAGCTTGTACGTCTTCGCGACGGAGATTCGGTCAGACATTCAGGTAAGCCTCCAGCCCGGTGCGGCCGCCTTCGCGCCCGAAGCCGGATTCCTGGTAGCCGCCGAACGGTGCGGCGGGGTCGAAGCGGTTGAAGGTGTTGGCCCACACCACGCCGGCGCGCAGCTGGTTCGCCATCCACAGGATCCGGGAGCCCTTTTCGGTCCAGATGCCCGCCGAAAGCCCGTACGGCGTGTTGTTCGCCTTCGCCACGGCCTCGTCCGGGGTGCGGAACGTCAGCACCGACAGCACCGGGCCGAAGATCTCCTCGCGCGCGATCCGCATCGACTGCTGGACGTTCGCGAACACCGTCGGGGCGAAGAAGAACCCGCGGTCCGGCACCGGGCACGGGCTGGTCCAGCGCTGCGCGCCCTCGGCGTCACCCGATTCGACGAGCCCGCGGATCTTGGCGAGCTGCTCGGCCGAGTTGATGGCGCCGATGTCGGTGTTCTTGTCCAGCGGGTCGCCGATCCGCAACGTCGAGACGCGGTAGCGCAGCTTCTCCAGCACCTCTTCGGCGATGGATTCCTGCACCAGCAGCCGCGAGCCCGCGCAGCAGACGTGGCCCTGGTTGAAGAAGATGCCGTTGACGATGCCCTCGATCGCCTGGTCGAGCGGCGCGTCCTCGAACACGATGTTCGCGGCCTTGCCGCCCAGCTCCAGCGTCAGCTTCTTGGGCGTGCCCGCGACCTGGCGCTGGATCGCCTTGCCGACCTCGGTCGAGCCGGTGAACGCGATCTTGTCGATGTCGGCGTGCTCCACCAGGGACGCGCCGATGTCGCCCGCGCCCGGCAGGATGTTCACCACGCCCGGCGGCAGCTCGGCCTGCTGGCAGATCTCGGCGAACACCAGCGCGGTCAGCGGCGTCGTCTCGGCCGGCTTCAGCACCACGGTGTTGCCGGTGGCCAGCGCCGGGGCGATCTTCCAGGCCAGCATCAGCAGCGGGAAGTTCCACGGGATGATCTGGCCCGCGACGCCGAGGGGCTTGGGGTTCGGGCCGTAGCCCGCGTAGTCCAGCTTGTCCGCCCAGCCGGCGTGGTAGAAGAAGTGCGCGGCGGCGGTCGGGACGTCGGAGTCGCGCGACTCCTTGATCGGCTTGCCGTTGTCCAGGCTCTCCAGCACGGCCAGCTCGCGCGAGCGTTCCTGGATCAGCCGCGCGATGCGGAAGAGGTACTTCGCCCGCTCGGTGCCCGGCATCTTGGACCAGACGCCGTTGTAGGCCTTGCGCGCGGCCTTGACCGCGATGTCCACATCGGACTTCGACGCGGTGCCGACCTCGGCGAGGACCTCTTCGGTGGCCGGGTTGATCGTCTTCAGCGGCTCACCCGAGCCGTCGACGAATTCGCCGTCGACAAAGGGTTTGTAGGAGTCCTTGAGGTTCGCGATGGCGCGCGACTCCGGCGCCGGTGCGTACTCGAAAACAGGCATCAGTCCACCGTCACGTAGTCGGGGCCGCTGTAGTGGCCGTCCACCTGGGTGCGGCGCTGCAGCAGCAGGTCGTTGAGCAGGCTGGACGCGCCGAAGCGGAACAGGTCCGGGGTCAGCCACTGCTCGCCGGCGACCTCGTGCACGGCGACCAGGTACTTGATCGCGTCCTTCGTGGTCCGGATGCCGCCCGCGGGCTTGACGCCGCGCAGCTCGCCGGTCTGGACGTGCCAGTCGTGGACGGCCTGCAGCATGATGTGGGTGACCGGCAGCGTCGCGGCGGGGGAGACCTTGCCGGTGGAGGTCTTGATGAAGTCGCCGCCGGCCAGCAGCGCCAGCCACGACGCGCGCCGCACGTTGTCGTAGGTCGCCAGTTCACCGGTCTCGAGGATGACCTTCAGGTGGGCGTCGCCGCAGGCTTCTTTGATCGCCTGGATCTCTTCGAAGACGTCCATGTACCGGCCTTCGAGGAAGGCACCGCGGTCGATCACCATGTCGACTTCGTGCGCACCGGCGTCGACGGCGATCTTCGTGTCGGCCAGCTTGATGTCACGGCTGGTGCGCCCGGCGGGAAAGCCGGTGGCGACGCTCGCGACGTGCACCCCGCTGCCCTTGAGCGCTTCGACGGCCGTGGCGACCAGATCGGGGTACACGCAGACGGCGGCGACGCGCGGGGTGTCCTGGCGTTCGGGATCGGGCCGGACCGCCTTCGCGGCCAGCGCCCGGACCTTGCCCTGGGTGTCGGCGCCCTCCAACGTGGTCAGGTCGACCATGGAGATGGCGGTGTCGATGGCCCACCGCTTGGCGTCCTTCTTGATGCTGCGCGTGCCGAGGCCCGCCGCGCGCTGCTCGACGCCGACCTGGTCGACACCGGGCAGCCCGAGCAGGAAGCGGCGCAGGCTCGCGTCGTCGCGAGTCGCGTCCGCCAGCGGTGCCGGGGTGGCCGGCGCCGCTGACGTGCTGGTCGTGGCTGTCATGAGCCTGAGTCTAGGCGGCGGGTCTGACAGTGTGGTCCCGACAGTACGAGCGTGGTTACCGATCAGTGGCCAGGGCTAGCGCTAGCTTCGGTTAGTCTGATGCTTATTGAAAGCGAACCTGGCGGTGGCGATCGGGGCTGAGACCATGACCGCTCTACCGGACTGGATGTTACTGTCGGCATCCGGACTGAGCGCAGACGACTACGATGCGTTACCAGAAGAAGTCTGCCGTCGCATCGAGATCGTCGATGGAGCCATCCTCGTGAACCCGTCCCCGCGCCGTTCGCACCAGAACTTCGCTCGGCGCCTGGCACATGCCTTCGAGGATGCTTGCGGCCCGGAGTTCGGGGTTTCCACCGACGTCGACCTCCGGCTGCGTGACGTACCGCTGCTCAACCGGCGGCCGGACATCGTGGTGTACGACTCGGCGTTGCCTGACGAGGTCGTACTCAGACCGGAGTACTGCGTACTCGTGGTCGAGGTCATGTCACCCGGTTCGGTCACCGCGGACCAGATCGACAAGCCGGGCGAGTACGCGGCCGGCGGAATCAAGCACTTCTGGCGCGTCGAGAACACCGACGACCCCGAGAAGCTCCGCGTGTTCCGTTACCAGCTGGACCCGACCACGAAGACCTACGCGCCCGCTGCTGTGCACGACGGGCCGTTCACCGTGACCGACCCCTTCACGGTGAACATCGACCTCGCCGGGCTGCTCTAGGCTCCTTCGATCTGCGGCGGCTCCACGCGCTTGGCCGGCTTCCGGTACACGACGACCCCGCCCCAGAAGGCCAGCCCGTTGATCTTCACCGTCGGGGCCGTCGGCGGGGCCGGGGGTGCGCCCGACTTGTCCTCCAGCACGAACCCGCCCATGAATCCGATGCCTGTGACGTCCACGTTGATGTCGTCCGGGACCGTGATCTGGATGCCGCCCATGATGGCGACCGCGGTGATCGTGCTGTTCTTGTCCGCGAAGCGGGCCTGGCGGAGGTCGATCTCCGCGCCGCCCCAGAACGCGAAGCTGTTGTGCTGCGGGGGCAGGACCCAGCTGCCCTTGCGGACCGCGCCGGACATCACACCGATCGACACCGGGGAGCCCGGGTGGCCACCGATGCGCTGGTCCGGGTAGCCCACGGCCCTCGTCATCGCCGGTTCGACGGCCGCGCTCGTGAGAGGCAGGTCCACCGTCACCGGCTTCAGCTCGCCGAGCGTCTTCGCCGCGTAGACCGTCGTCAGCCGCTCTTCCAGCTCGTTGACCGTGATCCGCCCTTCGGAGAGGGCGTTGTGCAGCACCTGGGCGACGCGCTCGCGATCGGCGTCGGAGGCCCGCATCTGGTCGGGCGTCAGTTCGCTCACCCGGCGCAGCCTATCGGCGAAAACCACCCGGTGTGTCCATCTTCCGGAGGACACTGGGGCCATGGGGTCAACTACGGTCGAATTCCCGGACGGCGTCCGGGTCCGCGGCCGCGGGCTGGGTCGCCCGCGGCCGGACGAAGCTGAGCCGGATTTCGGGCTCTACCTGGGGACGAGCCGGCTGCGGCGCAAGCACGGCGGCGGCCTCACCTGGCCGCACGAGTGGGTTAACTGGCCGGATTTCCTGCTGCCGACCGACCCCGGGACGGCCCGCAGGCAGATCAAGGCCCTCCACGAACGGGCGAAGACCGAAACCGTCGAAGTCGCCTGCTACGGCGGCGCGGGCCGGACCGGCACGGTGATGGCCTGCCTGGCGACCCTGTCGGGGGTGCCGGCCGAGGATGCCGTCGCGTGGGTGCGCGAGCACTACCACGAACGGGCGGTCGAAACGCCCTGGCAGCGACGCTGGGTCAGCTGGTTCGCGCGGCAGAGCTGAGGAAGGCGGCCCAGGCGGAAGCGGGGACGGCCAGGTGGCCGCCCTCGCGGTCCTTGGTGTCCCGGACGCCGACGGTGGTGCTGGAGGAGGTGGGGCTGGTCACCTCGACGCAGTTGGCCTGGTCGCTGCTGTAGCTGCTTTTGCGCCAGGCGCCCTGGGCGATCATGGAACTTCCTCCTGGCCGGTCAGCTCGCCGAGGGCGCTGGCAACGAGCCTCATCGACTCTTCAGGTGACAGCGCGACGGCGCGAATGCCTTGCCACGCAACCTTAACACGCTCGATCTGCTGGTCCTCCTCGAGAAAACTGCTCGTTCCGCAGCTGTCCATGTAGGCAACCGACGGGTTCGACTCGAAATCGAGCAGCACGAATGGGCCGGTCAAGCCGGGATGCGCCTTCGTGCGAAACGGTACGACCTGAATCGTCACCATGCTGCGCTCGTTGAGATTGAGCAAGTGCCGCAGTTGCGCACGCATGATCTCGGGAGAGCACGCGGGCCTGGTCAACACGGTCTCATCCACGATCAGGTGGATGATTGGTGCGGGGTGGCGGCTGAAGATCACCTGGCGAGTCATGCGTGTGGCGACCAAAGTGTCGATTTCGGCGCTGGTCAGCTTGGGGTTCGCTCCGCTGATGATCGCGCGCGAGTAATCGGCGACCTGCGCCAATCCGGGGAAGAGTGTTGGCTCGTAGTTCCGGATGGCCGTCGCCTCGGTTTCGAAGCGGATCAGGTCCTTCCAATTCGTCGGCAGCTTGCCATGAATCTCGTGCCAGTTCCTCTCCTCACCCTCCCTGACCAGGGCCAGCAGCTCGGTCCGCTTCGCCCCCGGCACGCGCAGCAGCCCCAGGATCGCCGACACGTCATCCGCGTAGAGCCCCCGGTCGCCGGTCTCCATCCGGCTGATCTTGCTCTCGGAGCAGTCGAGCGCTTTCGCCACGTCCAGGCAGGTCAGGCCCGCCGCGATGCGGAGGGTCCGCAGCTCCGCGGAGACCCTTCGCTGCCGCACCGACACCCGCTTGTTCTTGGCCATGCGGACACCTTCGCCGCTTGCCACAGCGGCAAGGAAGATCGCTCACCCGGTTGAACAGTTGCGTGCGCCGGTGGCAAGAAACCAGGGTTGGTCATGCTCGAAAAGAAGAAACGCATGGACCGGACCTGGACCCTCAACGGCGTGTACGCGAACTGGAAGCTCACCCTGGTGATCGAGCCGGGCGACTACGCCCACTCCGTGCCCGAGTGGCCTGGGGAGAAGCTGGCCCCGGTCGTCGGGCACTTCTTCGAGGCCGTCAACCTCTACGAACTGGGGAGGGACGCCGAACCGCTCACCGGCTAAGTTGACCCGCATGGATGTGCACGTCGTCGATCACCCCCTCGCGAAGGCCCGGCTCTCCACGATGCGCGACGCGCGCACCGACAGCGCCGCGTTCCGGGCCGCGCTGCACGAACTGACCGTCATGCTGGTCTACGAAGCCACCCGCGACGTGCCGGTGAAGACCGCGCGGATCCACACGCCGGTCGCCCGCACCGACGGCTACACCCTCGCGAAGCCGCCGCTGCTGGTACCGGTGCTGCGGGCCGGGCTGGGCATGGCCGACCAGGCCCACAAGCTGATCCCGGACGCGCAGATGGGCTTCGTCGGCCTGGCGCGCGACGAGGAGACGCTGAAGCCGACGCCGTACCTCGAGTCGCTGCCGGAGTCCCTCGCCGACCGGCCGGTCATGGTGCTCGACCCGATGCTCGCCACCGGCGGCTCGATGGAGTACACGATCCGGCTGCTCACCGACCGCGGCGCCGACGACGTCACGGCCATCTGCGCGCTGGCCGCGCCGGAAGGCCTGGCGCACCTGGAGAAGACCGGCCTGCCGGTGCGGGTGGTGACGGCGAGCATCGACGAGCGGCTCAACGACTCGGGCTTCATCGTCCCTGGCCTCGGCGACGCCGGTGACCGCCAGTACGGCGCCGTCTAGCCTTGCCGGTCCTCAAGTGGCGGTGGATCGCCGTGACCGCCGCCGCGGTCGCGGCCGTCACCGCCGGGCTGCTGTGGCTGTTCCTCGCCTGGTCCGGGGAGCCGACCGCGCCGGTGCGGATCGACGCGGTCAAGACGGCCTTCGGCGTCGGTGCCGGAGCCGGCGGGGTGTTCGCGCTGTGGCTGGCGACGCGCCGCCAGCGCACCCTCGAACTCCAGCTGGCCGAGACGACCCGCGTCGCGGCCGTGACCGAACGGGATCTCGAAGAGCGGCGCGTCACCGAGCTGTACACGAAGGCCGTCGAGCAGCTCGGCAGTGACAAGGCGCCGGTCCGGCTCGGCGGGCTGTACGCGCTGGAGCGGCTCGGGCAGGACAACCCGAAGCAGCGTCAGACGATCGTCAACGTGCTGTGCGCGTACCTGCGGATGCCGTTCAAGGCTCCC
Organism: Amycolatopsis vastitatis; assembly: GCF_002234595.1. GTDB lineage: Bacteria > Actinomycetota > Actinomycetes > Mycobacteriales > Pseudonocardiaceae > Amycolatopsis > Amycolatopsis vastitatis. Next base: position 151,284 of record NZ_NMUL01000016.1, on the reverse strand, counting down.
AAGCACGGCCTCAAGGGCACCGCGGCCCGCGAAACGGCCGACCACGACGATCCCGAACTCCAGGTCCGGCTGGCCGCGCAGGAACTGCTCAAGACGCACCTGAGCCACGACGGACCGGCGTACTGGCCGGGGATGTCGATCGACCTGCAGCGGGCGGTGCTCATCGACTTCCGGTTGAGCGGCTGCACGCTCGAAGCCGCCGACTTCAGCCGCGCCCGGTTCGTCGGCTCGGTCCACATCCGCGGCACGACCTTCGCCCGCCGGGCCGGGTTCTACGGCGCGGACTTCGCCGCGCCCGCGAACTTCGACCAGTCGGTCTTCGCGGAAGGCGCGTTCTTCTCGTGGGCCCACTTCCACGGGGACACGCGGTTCACCCGGACCCGGTCGGCCGGCGAATTCCTGTTCGCCAACACCACCTTCGAAGGTCAGGCGCTCTTCGACGGCGGCGAGCACGAGAAACTCGAGCTGCCGGTGGAGGACTGAGCGCAACATCCCGGCCGATGCCGGCCACTGAGGGGTGTGACCAGCCATGCGACGGGGGCGCCGGTGGACGACCGGGCACTGTGGGACCGGGCTTCCGGCGGCGACGAGGCGGCGTTCAGCCAGCTCTTCGAACGGCACGCCGAGGCCGTCTGGAACCACGCCTACCGGCTGACCGGCTCGTGGGCCGGCGCCGAAGACCTGACCTCCACGACGTTCCTGACCGCCTGGCGCCGCCGCGCCGACGTCACGCTGGTGCGGGACAGCGCCCTGCCGTGGCTCTACACGGTGGCGGGCAACGCCGCCCGTGACGAATACCGCGGCGCGAGACGGCGGCTGCGGCTGCTCCGGAAGATCCCGGACCCGCCGGTGGTGTCCGACCACGCCGACGCGGTGGCCGAGCGGCTCGACGGCGAGGAGCGGCTGCGCGAGATCGTCGGCGCCGTCCGGATGCTGCCGAAGGCGCAGCGGGACGTCGTCGAGCTGTGCCTGCTCGGGGACGTCAGCGTCGCCGACGCCGCCGCGTTGCTGACGGTCGCCGAGGTCACCGTCCGCTCCCACCTGTCCCGGGCCCGCGCCCGGCTGCGCACGCTGCTGGAGGAGAAATGAGCGAGGACCTCGGTCTCCCACCCCGGCGGGCCCTGCCGGACGACATCCGCGACCGGCTGCGGGCCGAACTCCGCCGGGGCATCGCGAAGCGGCACCCGTCCCGGGTTTGGTACGCCGCCGCGGCCGCTGTCGTCGTGCTGGCGGCGGGTGCGGTCGTCGCGACGAAGGTGATCCGGCAGCCCGCCGAGGTAGTCCCCGCCCCGCCCGCCGGTGGCGGGCTGACCTTGGACGCTCAGGTGGCGAAGTCGTCGCTCGACCGCTGCTTTGCGGCCTTCAAGGCGATGAACAAGGCGGCGGACGGCTGGGGCTTCTCGTACGCGCGGGAGGAATGGGTCCCGATGTTCACCCAGGTCGAGGGGGCGGACGCGGTGGTCGCGGCGACGGGGGGCGGCGAGTCGCTGGTGTTCTGCGAGACGACCGAAACGACCGTGACGCTGTCGGGACTGTCGAACAAGAGCGACAGGTCCGACACTGTGTCCGGGCTGAACTTCACGCTGGTGTCCCACAGTGCCACCGGCACGGTCGGCGGGATCCTCGGCCCCGGGGCGGAGGGCGCTCTCCTCGAGTCGGCTACCGAGGGGCAGTCCATGTCCCAGGACATCCGGTTCTCCCCGGTCACCCGCCAGTTCGTCGTGATGACTCGGACCGACCCGGCGCGGACGACGCTCACCCTCGACAACCGTCCGGAGAAGTACGTGCTGCCCGCGGGGCCGCCGCCGCTGCTTTCGGTCGTCGACCGGCCGGTGACCGCCGACCGGACGTCCCCGGCGGGGCGGGCACTGGGCGAGTGCCTGGCCGCCGCCGAGGAGGTGCTCCCCGACGCCGCGGCCTACCTGCCGGGGCCGTTGCTGGAAACCGACGGCTACCGGGTGGTCCTGGGCCGTCGCGGTGACCGGGTCGTCATCTGCACGACCGAGCCCGACTATCAGCGGCCGGGGAAGACCAAGTCGCGCGTCTACCCCGATTTCGTTCCGCGGCCGGTCGCGCCGGTGCGGTTGTTGCGGGTGAGCACCCTGGGCGCGACCGAAGCGGGCGGCGAGCCGGGGAAGTCTCGGACGCCGTACGCCGTCGCGGTGCCCGTGAACGCGGCGAAGACGACCGTCGACTTCGGCGTCGGGAAGCCTGTCGAGGCCGCAGTCGTCGACGGCATGGCCCTGACCTGGATCCCGAAGGAACTCGGCATCGTCCCGGACGTGAAGGTGCACGTCGTGGTCCGGGACGCGCACGGCACGATCCTCTACGACGGGTCGTTGCCGCTGGCCTGAGGTCGCAGCCAGCCGGAGGCGTTCGCGCGCAGAGCCCGCTCGTACGAGCTCGTGACGTCGAACTCCTCCGGCAGGTTGCCGGTCAGCTCCAGCGAGACCAGGCCGTGCACGATGGCCCAGCAGCCGACCGCGATCGTCTCCGGCGGGACGTCGAGGAAGACGCCGTCCGCGATGGCACGGCGGATGATCGTTTCCAGGGGCTTCAGCGTTTCGCGGGCGAGCTTCTCGGCGTCTTCGTTCGGCTCGAACCCGGGGACCGACCTGGTGAACATGATCCCGTAGAGGTGCGGGTCGGCCAGCGCGCTCGCACGGTAGGCGCTGCCGAGCGCGACGAGGTCCTCGACGGCGTCGCCGGTCAGCGGGGTGCGGGCCATCCGGGCGCCGAAGCGGCGGAAGCCCTCGGAGTACAGAGCGTTGACCAGGTCGGGTTTGCTGCCGAAGAGCGAGTAGACGGCGGTGGTCGACGTCCCGGCGTCGGCGGCCAGCTTCCGCAGGGAAAGCGCCTTCGGCCCCTCGGCGGCGATGAGCTCCCCGGCCCGGTCGAGCAGCTTGAGCCGGAGCGCCTCGTCGTGCGTGCGTGGTCGCGCCATCTACCCAGCGTAGTACAACGCTGTTATTTTTGCAGCCGGTGATTTGACCTGGAGTGCACTCCAGGTCGTACTGTCGAGCCATGAGCTACTCGATAGCGGAAGCCGCGCGACGTAGCGGACTGTCCATCGACACCCTCCGGTACTACGAGCGCATCAAACTGCTCGACCCGCCCGCCCGGGACGCCGCGGGCCGCCGGGCGTACTCCGACGACGACCTCAACTGGCTGGGGTTCCTGACCAAGCTGCGCACCACCGGCATGCCCATCAAGAGCATGCGCGAGTACGCGTCGCTGCGCCGTCACGGCGTCGCGAGCGCGGGCCGCCGCAAGGCGCTGCTGGTGGAGCAGCGGCGGTCGGTCGCCGAACGGATCGCCGAGCTGCAGGGCTGCCTCGACGTCCTCGACTACAAGATCGACAACTACGCCCAGGTCGAGCGCAAGGTGCTCGGCGTGGAACCCGGCATGGAGGAGATTTCGGCGTGAAGAACAGGAAGCTGGGCGGTCTCGAGGTCGGCGCCCAGGGGCTCGGCTGCATGGGGATGAGCCAGGCCTACGGCGTCCGCGACAACGACGAGGAGTCGATCGCGACGATCCACCGGGCGCTCGACCTCGGCGTGACGCTGCTGGACACCGCCAACGTCTACGCGAACGGCGTCAACGAGGAGCTGGTCGGCCGCGCGATCGCCGGCCGCCGCGACGAAGTCGTGCTCGCGACGAAGTTCGGCATCGTGTGGAACGACGGCGCCATGGGCGCCCGCGGCGACGCCGAGTTCGTGAAGCAGTCGTGCGACGAGTCGCTGCGGCGGCTGGGCGTCGACCACATCGACCTCTACTACCAGCACCGCGTCGACCCGGACACGCCGATCGAAGAGACGTGGGGCGCGCTGGCCGAGCTGGTGGCGGCCGGGAAGATCCGGTACGCGGGGATTTCCGAGGCGAGCGCCGCGACGATCCGCGCCGCGCACGCCGTGCACCCGGTGACGGCGCTGCAGAGCGAGTGGTCGCTGTGGACGCGGGGGATCGAGGGCGAAATCCTGGCCACGTGCCGGGAGCTGGGCATCGGCGTCGTGCCGTTCTCGCCGCTGGGCCGCGGGTTCCTGACCGGCGCGGTGAAGTCGGTGGCGGACCTGCCCGAGGACGACATGCGCCGCGGGCTGCCGCGGTTCGCCGAGGGCAACTTCGAGCGGAACATGGCCATCGTCGAGGCGTTGCGGAAGCTGGCCTCGGACAAGGGCGTCACCGCCGGGCAGCTGGCGTTGGCGTGGGTCCAGTCCCAGGGCGACGACGTGGTGCCGATCCCGGGCACCAAGCGCCGCAAGTACCTCGAGGAGAACGTCGCGGCGGCTTCGCTCGAGCTGACGGCCGACGACCTGGCGGCCATCGCGGCCGCCGCCCCGGCGGACGCGATCGCCGGAGAGCGCTATCCGGAACGCCTCGCCCGCGCCGCCGGCAAGTAAGCAGTCTGCCGCAGCCCGGTCGTGAGTGAGAAACAGTGTTAGAACACTGTTTCTCACTCACGACCAGGCACGTGCGTAACTTACTTCTGAGGCTTTTCTGAGATCTCCGGGGCAGGCTCGGCGCCGATCATGCGATCGGTGCCGAACCCCAGGAGGTCGTCGTGGCGGAGGAAGTACTCGATTATCTGGTCGTCGGGGCCGGGCCGGCCGGGCTGCAGCTGGGGCAGTTCCTCGGCCGCGCCGGGCACCGGTACCTGGTGCTGGAGGCCGGTTCCGCGCCCGGTCACTTCTTCGAGACCTTCCCGCGGCACCGGACGCTCATCTCCATCAACAAGAAGCACACCGGCTACACCGACCCGGAGCTGAACCTCCGGATGGACTGGAACTCCATCCTCGCCGACGGCGACGACGACCCGGTGCTCTTCACGAACTACAGCGACCTGCTCTTCCCCGACGCCCCCGACTTCCTGCGCTACCTCGCCGATTACGCGGCGAAGCACCAAGTCGACGTCCGCTATGACACGCGCGTGACGCGCATCCGCCGTGAGCAGGAGATCTTCGTCCTCACCGCGGGTGACGCCGAATACCGGGCACACCGGCTGATCATGGCGACCGGCGTGACCAAGCCGTACATCCCGCAGTTCCCCGGTGTCGAGCTGATCGACCAGTACGTGGACGTGGACGTCGACCCGAAGAGCTTCACCGGCCAGCGCGTCCTGGTGCTCGGCAAGGGGAACTCCGCCTTCGAGACCGCCGACAACCTGATCGAGACGGCCGCGGTCGTGCACGTCGGCGGCCCGCGGCCGGTGAAGCTGGCTTGGCGCACGCACTTCGTCGGCCACCTCCGCGCGTACAACGCGGGCATCCTCGACATGTACCAGCTCAAGCTGCAGCACGCGATCCTCGACGGCGACGTGCGCGAAGTCCGCAAGGACGCCGACGGCTACCACGTCAAGTTCGCCTTCGCCCGCGCCGACGAGGTGATCAAGGAGATCCGCTACGACCGCGTGATCGGCTGCACCGGCTTCCGGTTCGACGCGTCGCTCTTCGACGAGGACTGCCGCCCGGAACTCACCATCAACGACCGCTTCCCGGCGCAGACGGCGAGCTGGGAGTCGGTCAACGTGCCCGGCCTCTACTTCGCCGGCACGATCACCCAGGTCCGCGACTTCAAGAAGGCGACCAGCGCGTTCATCCACGGCTTCCGCTACGGCGCCCGCGCGCTGGCGAAGGTGCTGAACGAGCGCTACCACGACGTCCCGTGGCCGCACGCCGAGCTGCCCGCCAAACCGGACGCGCTGACCGAAGCCGTGATCACCCGGATCAACCGGACTTCCGCGCTGTACCAGCAGTTCGGCTTCCTCGCCGACGTCGTGGTCGTGGACGGCGACACCGCCCGCTACCTCGAAGAGGTCCCGGTCGACCGGGTGCTCGAGGATCCGCCGGACGACGCCTTCGTCGTCACCCTCGACTACGGCCCCGACCACGACAAGGTCGACCCGTTCGACTTCGTCGCCCGTGCCGCCCAGGACAAGGCCAACGACCACGGCGAGGGCCACTACCTGCACCCGATCGTCCGGCACTACCGCCGCGGCGAGCTCGTCGCCACCCACCACGTCACCGAGAACCTCGAGAACGAGTGGGACAAGGAAGTCCACATCGGACCGCTGACCGCGTTCTTCACGCAGGAGCTGTGATGCGCACGGTCGCGGACTTCGAGGCGGCCGCCCGGCAACGCCTCGATCCGGCGCACTACGATTACTTCGCGGGCGGCGCGCAGGACGAAATCACCCTGCGGGAGAACGAAACCGCGTACAAGCGGCTGCGGCTGCTGCCCCGGGTGCTGCGCGGCAGCGACAAGCGTGACCTGAGCATCGAGCTGCTCGGGACGCCGTCCTCCATGCCGATCCTGATCGCGCCCACGGCGTTCCACCGGCTCGCGCACACCGACGGCGAGCTCGCCACGGCCCGCGCGGCGGCCAGGGCGGGCACGATCATGATCGTCAGCATGGCGTCCACCACGGCCATCGAGGACATCGCCGCGGCGGCCCGCGAGGTCGCGCCGGACCCGGGCCTGTGGTTCCAGCTCTACCTGCAGCCGGACCTGGAGTTCACCGAGGCGATCGTGCGCCGGGCCGAGGCGGCGGGCGTGAAGGCGTTCGTCGTCACCGTGGACTCGCCCGTGCTCGGCCGCCGTGAACGCGACGACCGCAACGACTTCCACGACCTGCCACCGGGGCTGGCCGTGGAGAACCTCCGCAACATCGGCGAGAACCGCAGCGGCGGCAACGCCAGCCATGTCCGCGACATCGTCATGTCGGCCGGCCTGAACTGGGACCACATCGCCTGGCTGCGGTCCAAGACGAAACTGCCGGTGCTGATCAAGGGCGTGCTCCACGCCGAGGACGCGCGGCTGGCCGTGCACCACGGCGTCGCCGGGATCGTCGTGTCCAACCACGGCGGCCGCCAACTCGACACCGTGCCGGCCACCATCGACGTGCTGCCCGAGATCGCGTCGGCGGTCGGCGGGGCCCTGCCGGTGCTGCTCGACGGCGGGATCCGGCGCGGCACCGACGTCGTCAAGGCGCTCGCCCTCGGCGCGGACGCGGTCGGCGTCGGCCGTCCGGTGGTGTGGGGGCTGGCGGCGGGCGGGCGCGAAGGCGTCACGGAGGTGCTCGAACTGCTGCGGGCGGACTTCGACCAGGCGCTGGCCATGTGCGGTGGCCGGCACCCGGCGGACCTCACCCCGGACCAGGTGCGGCGATGATCGGCACGGTGCTCGCCTGGCTGCCCGATCGCGTCGTCGCGCTGCGGATGAAGATCTTCGCGCTGGTCAACGGCCAGGATGCGGTGACGATCCCGGGGCCGCAGGTCGGCGCCGGGGACTTCAAGCGCGTCTACGCCGACCCGGCGGCGAACGGCCGCAGCCGCGGCGCCGCGCTGTCGGACCTGTTCTGGTACTGGCTGTCGCCGGGGCCCGAGGTGCACCAGGAACACCTCGAAGCCGGGCCGCGCTACGACGAGGTCGCCAAGTGCACCCGCCACATCCTGGTCAAGTCCAAAAAGGACTCCGAAGAGCTGACCCAGCGCGTCGCCCGCCACGTCCTGGACGGCGTCCGTCCCGGGCTCGTCCGGCTGCGTGACGAGATGATGCCGATCTGGGCCGAGCTGTACTACGAGCTGGTGTTCGACGAGCCGTGCCCGCCCGAGGCGCGGGACCTGATCGTGGCGCACGCGGACGACGTCGCCTCGGCGCTGAAGTGCGTGCGGCCGCGGAACATGCGCCGCCGGGCGCGGCTTACGAAGTACCTCAGGCAGCGCCTCGCCGACGTCCCGCACCCGCTCCCGGAGTCCCTGACACCGGCGGAGCAGGCCTACTACCTGCAGGGCACCTTCTTCACCACCGCCGTCGTGCAGATGTCGGAGGCGATGGCGCACCTGCTGATGATCATCGCGCAGGACGACGGCATCCAGCGGCGGCTCGTCGACCACCCGGAGGACGTCGACCGCGTCATCGACGACGGGCTGCGCGAGTACCCGCTGTTCGGCATCGCGCACCGGATCTCGACCGCGGAGATCGAGCTGGACCACCTCACCATCCCGGCCGGGACGGTGCTGTGCTTCAGCTACCCCGATTTCGCCGGGCAGTCGGCCAAGGAGGAGTTCGTCCCGTTCGGCGTCGCGCAGAACCGCGCGTGCCCGGCGCGCGGACTGGCCCCGCTGACCATGCGCGTCGTGACGCGGGAAGTGCTGCGCCGCTTCAGCCTCGCCTCGACGGCGGGCCACACGCGCTCGATCCCCAACCGCGGCCCAGCGCTGCTCACGCCGCGCGGGGCACGCCGAAAGCGCGCGCCGCTGGTGTGGCTGGCCGTGCGCGACCGCTGGGAAGACGTCTGGCGCAGCCTCGCGCAGCTCGTCTTCGGCACGTACATGGTCCTCGATGCCCGTCGCCAGTCCCTCTGCTCGACCTACTTCGCCGGAGGTAATCGATGAGCCCGTCCCAAGCGGCACCGGCGTTCTTCCTCGCCGTGGTGGTGATCCTCCTGGTGGCCCGGCTGGTCTGCCTGGCCGCGGTCAAGCTCGGCCAGCCACCGGTGGTCGGCGAGATGATCGCCGGGGTCCTGCTCGGCCCCTCGCTGTTCGGGCTGCTGCTGCCGGACGTGCAGGCGGCGCTGTTCCCGGACGCCGTCCGCTCGCTGCTCTACGTCGGCGGCCAGATCGGCCTGGTCATCTACATGTTCGGCGCGGGCTACGAGTTCAGCCTCAGCAGCATCGGGAAATCGCGCAAGTCGGTCGCGGCGATCTCGTCGGCCGGGACGATCGTGCCGCTGGTGCTCGGGTTCGGCGTCAGCGCGATCGGCCTGAGCTGGGTGGGCATCGGCAAGGACGGGGTATCGCCGGTGACGTCGATGGCGTTCGTCGGCGTCGCGCTGGCGATCACGGCGTTCCCGATGCTCGCGCGGATCATCACCGAACGCGGGATCGCGTCGACGAAGTTCGGCTCGCTGGCGCTGGCCTGCGGCGCGCTCGACGACGTGCTGGCGTGGATCCTGCTGGCGGTCGTGCTCGGCATGCACGCCGGGTCGGCCGGGCCGGTCGCGCTCGCGCTGGGTGGCGGCGCCCTCTTCGCCGGGTTGGTGTTCATCATCGGACGGCGGTTGCTGGCGAAGGCGATGGGCAGCGAACGTCTGGGTGTCGACCACCGGGTGCTCATCACCGCGATGACGTTGTTCGCCGCCGCCTGGTTCACGGACGTGATCGGGCTCTACGCGGTGTTCGGCGCGTTCTGCGTCGGGATCGCGTTCCCCCGCATCCCCGCGGCCGACGCCGTGCTCGCGAAGATCATGCCGATCGGGCGGATCGTGTTCCTGCCGCTGTTCTTCACCTATTCCGGCCTGAACACGCGGTTCGCGCTGCTCGCCGACCCGAAGCTGCTCGCCTTCGCGGTGCTGTGCGTGGTGGTCGCGATCGTCGGCAAACTGGGCGCGTCCTGGGGTGCGGCCCGGCTGGCGGGGGAGCCGCCGGCGATCGCGGCGCGCGTCGGCGTGCTCGTCAACGCGCGTGGGCTGATGCAGCTGATCGCGCTGAACGTCGGGCTCGCCGCGGGGATCGTGTCGCCGGCGTTGTTCACGGTGCTGGTGCTGGTCGCCCTGGTGACCACCATCATGACCGCGCCGGTGCTCAGCTGGCTCGACCGGCGGGATGCCCGCAAGGGGAGTACCGAGGTACTCCTGACGGCCGAAGCCGTTCCGGTGACCGGGAAAAGTTGATTCTTCAATTTCGGAAAATCACTGCCAGTATGGATGCGTGCGCGACGGGGTGGCGAAACCGAGAGTGCTGCTGGTCGAAGACGACCGCGAGCTGGCGGGCATGCTCGCCGAACTGCTCGCCGACGTCGGTTACGAAACCGAAGCGGCCCACGACGGCCAGCGGGGCCTGCACCTCGGGCTCACCGGGCACTACGACGTGATGATCATCGACCGGCGGCTCCCCGTGCTCGACGGCCTCGAGCTGCTCCGGCGGCTGCGGGCCAGGGCGGTGACGACGCGGGTCCTGGTGCTCTCGGCGCTGGGCGAGGTGGCCGACCGCGTCGCCGGGCTCGACGCCGGCGCCGACGACTACCTCGTCAAGCCGTTCGAGGCCGAGGAGCTCCTGGCCCGGCTGCGCGCGCTGGGCCGCCGTGACCTCGAAGGGGCGGAGAGCCTCCCGCTCGGCGCGGCGGCGCTCGACCTGCTGCGGCACGAGGTCGTGCTGCCGCGCGGCGAGCGGATCACGCTGTCGGGGCGGGAGTTCGAGCTGCTGCGGACGCTGGCCCAACGGCCGAAGGCCATCCACCCGCGGGCCGCGCTGCGCACACGCGTGTTCGCCGACTCGACCGGTGAGTCCATTGTGGACACCTATGTCTACTACCTGCGGCGCAAGCTCGGCCGGGACGTCGTGCGGACGGTGCACGGCCTCGGCTACCAGATCGGTGCGGTATGAGGCCCGCGCCCGAAGAGCGGGCCCTGTGGCGGGCGCGGTGGGCGATCACCGCGCAGATCGCCGTCGTCGTGTCGCTGCTCGTGGCCGTCGCGGGGGCGATCGCGTACGGGATGCTGTTGTCCGGGCAGCACGCCAACGCCGACCGGACGCTCGCCAGGACCATCCAGCTCGGCCCGGCAACGGTCCCGCCCGGCTGCGTCTGGCTGTTCACGCCGGGAGCGCACGCGCCGGCGGGTCCGCCGCCGGCCGGGATGCCGCTGCCCGCCCTGGACGGCACGGTGCCTTCGCCCGGTGACGTCCACACCGAACGGCGGTCCTTCGGCGGCATGACGTACACGATCCGGGTGGAGAACCGCGGCGGCGTCGTCTCGCAGGCGTTCTTCGAAGAGCGGTACCAGATCCAGGACCGTTCGTCGCTGGTGTTCGGGCTCGGCGTCGCCGAGGTGCTCGCCCTGCTCGGGGCGGTGCTGTGCGGGCGGGTGCTGGCGTCACGGGCGATCCGGCCGCTGGAGGACGCGCTGCGGCGGCAGCGGACGTTCGTCGCCGACGCGTCCCACGAGCTGCGCGCCCCGCTGACCCGGCTGCACACGCGCGCGCAGCTGCTGGCCCGGCGGGCTTCGGGGCGGGACGCGGACGACCTCGACCACCTGGTGCGCGGCACGCGGGAGCTCGGCGAGGTCGTCGAAGACCTGCTGCTCTCGGCGCGGGCGTGCGGGGAACGGCCGTCGCTGGAACCGGTCGAGCTGGGAACGCTCGCGGAGGAGGCGGTCGCGGCGGAAGCGGTGCGCGCGGGGGAGGGGAAGGTCCGGCTGGCGGTGACGCGGGAGCGGCGGCCGTACGTCGTCCAGGGCGTCCCGACGGCGTTGCGCCGCGTGCTGTCGGCGCTGCTGGACAACGCCCTCGGCCACACCCCGCCCGGCGGCTCGATCGAGGTGTGGCTGGGCGTGCCGGACGAACGGCACGTGGAGCTGCGCGTCCGCGACACGGGCGTCGGCTTCCCGGCGGCCGACGCGGACCGCCTGTTCGAGCGGTTCGCCCGCGGCCCGGACGGCGACGGCCGCCGCTTCGGCCTCGGCCTGGCCCTGGTCCGCGAAGTGGTGACGGGCCACGGCGGCACGATCGCGGCCGCCGGCCACCCCGGAGCCGGAGCAACATTCACCCTCCGCCTCCTCCGCGCCGACCCCACGTGATCAGAGGGTCGACTCGCGTGATTGGAGAGACGACACGGCGAGGCGGGCCAGGCTTCGTCGTGTCGACCCTCCAATCACGCGAGTCGACTCCTCAATCACGTGTGCCGACCCTTCAATCACGCGCGATACCTCGCGGAGCTCAGCAGGAAGCGGATTCCGCGGGCGAGGTCCGGGTCGACGCTCGCGCAAGCGGCCTCGATCGCCCTCCGCAGCTCGGCTGAAGGTTTCGTGTAGACGCCGGCGATGTGCTGGTGGCAGGCGTGGAGGTCCTGCTCGGCGTCGGCCGACAGGTCCGGGTCGGACAGCAGGGTCAGGTTCGTGTGCAGGCGCAGCCAGGTGTCGCGGTCGCGCAGCAACGTCGCGGCCGCCCGTCGCGTGTGGACCGGGCGGGCCGGGTCGAGCAGCGCCCGGAGCGCGGGGACGTCGACCAGTGCGGGCTTGCCGCGCAGGAACTCCACGACCTCGCGGGTCACCGCGGGCGACGGGTCCGTCAGCAGCGGCCGGACCGCCGCCGACTCCGGCGCGACCCGGCGCAGGCCGCGGACCGCCACCCGCCGGATGCGGGGACGCTCGTCGGCGAGGTGACGCTCCAGGGCCGGAGCGTCGGTAGCCGTGCCGGTTTCGCCGAGTCCGGCGAGCACGCCGAACGAGACGGGCATCGCGCGGTAGTGCACCGCCGGGTCGCCGCCCGCCTTCAGGACCAGGACCTGCGCCATCGACCGCACCGCCGAGGACCGGTCCGCCAGGTGGGCGACGGCGACGTCGGTGCCGAGCAGCGTCAACGCCCGCATCCGGACCTTCGGTGCCCCGGCCGCCAGCAGGTCCTCGACGCACTCGCCGCGGTCGAGCAGAGCGTTGCCGCAGATCGCACGCACCACGAAGTCGGAGTCCGTGGAAGCGACGGCCAGCAGACGCTCGCGCGGCAGGAGCCCGATCGCCTCCGCGTGGACCCACCGGCGGGTTTCCCGGTCGTCCAGCGTCAACGCGGTGTCGAGCAGGTCCGGCAGGTTCGCGCGGAACAGCGTGGTCATCCAGTCGTCGACCTGCCGCCGCCGCAGGACGCCGATCAGCGGCAGCATCGCGCGGAGCGCGGAAGTGTCCAGTTTGGACACCACGGCCGCCCGGGCCGCCTCCCGGACCGGCCGGACCCAGTCGACGCAGCGGATCAGCAGCAGCGGCAGCGCCTCGGGATCGGAGCGGGTCGCCAGCCGCTCGACGGCCGCCTCCCGCATGTGCCCGTTGCCGTGGCACGCGGCTTCGGCCAGCACCTCCCGCGACGGCTTCCGGCCGAGGTCGCGCGACTCGTGGCCGCGGAAGCGGTACCACTGCTGGTTGGTCCACGACGCCCGCCGCACGGCGACGTCGAAGTCGGCCCACCGCCGGACGTCACCGGCGGCGAAGGCGTCGAGATCGGGCAGTCCTGTTTCGAACACGCCTCCCAGCGTGCCAGCGCTGTCGAACCGATTACGCCAGCAGCGCCCGCACCGCAGCGGCGGCGCCGTCGATCGCGACCGGGTTCTGCTCCCGCGTCGCCAGGTTCCGGACCGTGACGTTCCCGGCGGCCCAGTCCTCCTGGCCGATGATGACCACCGCCGCCGCGCCCGCCTTGTCGGCGCGGGTCAGCTCCTTGCCCAGCTTGCGGTGCTCGATCGGCGTCGACGTCCGCAGCCCCGCGGCACGCAGCGAGCCCGCGACCGACCGGGCCGCGTCCGCGAGGTCCTCGGTCACCGGGATCACCATCACGTCGACCTCGCTGCGCGGGGCCGGCGTCAGGCCGTGCGTGTCGAGGAAGTCGATCAGCGTGACGTCGCCCATGCCGAACCCGATGCCCGGGATCTGCTGCGGCGTGAACATCGACGCGAGGTCGCTGTAGCGGCCGCCGCCGAACAGGGCACGGCGGTTCTCCGGCGAGGTGTCGAAGACCTCGAACACCGTCGACGTGTAGTACGCCAGCCCGCGCACGATCATCGGCTCGTACTTCACCAGGGAACCCGCGCTGCTGTTCAGGACGCGAACGAGGTTCGACTGCTCCCGCACCTCGGCCGGCAGCTCGTCGAGCAGCGCCTCGCCCGCGCCGAGCGTCTCGGCGAGCTTCTCGAACTGCTTGTCCGAGAGCCCGATCTCCCCGGCGCTCTCGGCCAGCTTCTCGCGCGGGTACTTCTCCCAGCGGTCGACCAGCGCGAACACCTGGGCCAGGTGGTCCTCGGAGACGCCGGCGACGTCGGTGAGCGCCGACGTCAGCAGGTTCCGGTCGTTGACGCGCAGCACGAACATGTCCGGCGTCGCGCCGAGCGCCGCCATCATGTCGTGGACCAGCTCGAAGATCTCGATCTCGCAGTTGGCGCTGTCCGAGCCGAAGATGTCCGCGTTGATCTGCCAGTGCTCGCGCACCCGGCCGCGCTGCGGCGCCTCGTACCGGTGGCAGTTCGGGTGGCTGTACCAGCGGACCGGGAACGACAGCGACTTCGCGCTCCCGGCGATCATCCGCGCCACCGACGGCGTCATCTCCGGCCGCAGCGCCAGCCGCCGCCCGCCCTTGTCGGTCAGCGTGTACAGCTGCTTGTCGGCGAGCTCCTGGCCGGACTTCCGCTCGTAGATCTCGGCCGACTCGAGGATCGGGCCGTCGTAGCGGAGGAAGCCGCGGCGCTCGAGGACGTCGTAGAGATGACCGAACACCTGGGTACGCACGGACATTTCGGCGGGCAGGAAGTCCCGGGTCCCCTTGTAGGGCGCGGTCGGCAGGTATTCAGGCACGTCATCAGCTTAACGACCGGCGCTCAGGCGAAAGCGACCCCGTACGCGGTGAGCAGTGTCGCCGCGGCCAGGAGCACCGCGCCGACCGACGTCACGCGCCCGCCGAGCTTGCCGCCCTTGCCCTCGGGGAGCAGGTGGAGGAAGAACCCGCCGGACTGGGCCAGGACGCCGAACAGCAGCAGGAAGCAGCCGATCCACAACGTCGTGTCGGACAGGGTCGTGCGGCTGAGGATCTGCAGCGCGACCAGGGCGAGGATCAGCAGGACGCCGGCGTGGGCGTGTCCGGCGCGGAACATCGCGCGCTGGTGTTCGGTGAGCTTGCGGTCGCGCATGACGCCCATCAGCGCGTAGCCGCCGTACATGACGGTCGGCAGCGAAACCAGGGCGATCACCGTGAACAGCTGGGTGGGTCCGTGCATCGTGGGCTCCTTCGGTGCGGGTGCAGCTACGATAACACTGTTTTAAAACGCTGTCACCAAACTGGGCGTTCTCCGATCGGGGAACTAGGCGATCCGGCCCTGGGCCAGCACCAAAAGCGGGTTGCGCAGCGCGGCGAGCGACGCCAGGGGATCGCCTTCGACGACCAGGACGTCGGCCGCGAGCCCCGCTTCGAGCCGGCCGGTGACGCTGCCGAGGCCGAGGCCCGCCGCGCTGTCCTCGGTCGCGACCTCCAGGATCCGGCGCCGGGAGAAGCCGAGCCATTCGTACAGTTCCAGCGCGCCCGCCGGGTCGTCGAACACCGAGCCGGTCAGGCCCGCGTCCGTCCCGGCGAGCAGCCGGACGCCCTGCTCCTCGAGCCACGGCAGCCGCCCGTAGACCGCCAGCCCGAGGTCCTCGCCGAGCCGCTCGACGATCGTCCGCCAGTTGCGGCTGCTCGTCGAGCACGCCGAGATGCCCTCGGCGGCCATCCGCTTCGCCACGTGCGAGCGGCGGTCGAACGACTTCGGCCCGGTCATGAAGCTGCAGTGCTCGATCGTCGACACCCCGGCCTCGACGGCGGCCTCGATCGCGTCGGCGCCGTGGGCGTGCGCGGCGACCGGCAGCCCGTGTGACGCCGCGTGCGCGACGATCAGGGACAGCTGCCGGGCGTCGAACTGCGACTCCCACATGTCGGCGCCGCCCTCGGTGATCTGGCCGCCGCTGGCCATCACCTTGACGACATCCGCGCCCGCGGCCGCGTTCGCGTCGATCAGGGCGCGGATGTCGTCGTCGGAAGCCGTTTCGCCACCGAAGAAGTGGCAGTGCCCGCCCGGCACGGTGATCGGCGGGCCGGACACGAGCAGCCGCGGCGCGGTTTCGCCGTCGAACGAGCGCCGGACGGCCGCGGCGAGGTGCCCGCGGTCGCCGAGGTCCCGCACGGTCGTGACGCCGCTGCGCAGCAGTTGCCGGACCCGCGAACGAGCGCCTTCCAACGGCGAGGCGTCCGCTTCGAAGTGGGGCAGCATCTCGCGGGTCGCGTCGAACGCCAGGTGGACGTGGACGTTGAACAGCCCGGCCAGCGCGGTGCCGGTGGGGAAGTCGTGCCGCTGCGCGTCCGGCGCGGCCTGCGCGACGACGTCCGCGCGCGGACCGGCGGCGGCGATCACGCCGTCGCGCACCAGCACGGCGCCGTCCTCGACCGGTGTCGACGGCCGCGGCAGCACCCGGCCGGCGGTGATCAGGATGTCCACCTCAGGCCTCCTTCGTCATCGCGGCCGACAGCGCGAGCAGCGGCCGGACGTCGGATTCGATGTCGTCCGCGCCGGCGGGCAGGACCTGCTTGGCGCGGCCGTCGTTCTCTTCGCCCGCCGCGTGCCGCTCCAGCGCCGTCTTCAACGCGGCCGCCGCGGCGCCGGGATCGGTGGCGACGACCTCGCCGAAGTCCGCGTCCAGGTACGGCGACAGCTGCACCAGGCCGTCCCGGATCTCGATCACCCGGCGGTAGTGCCCGCGGTGGACGCCGCCTCCTCGCGGCGGTGTCCGCAGCACGATGCTGGGGAACGCCTGGACCAGGACCGTCCACAAGGGAGCGAGAGCCCGGTGTTCGCGCCGGTGCTGCCGCCGTCGCCGCTGCGCCGCCAGCCGCGCCCGGATCCCGGGGTAGGTGACGCCGGCGAGGAACAGCATCGTGCCGACGATCACGAACGGCACGCCGAGCAGCAGCAGGACCTTGACCAGCGGGCCGAACGCCCACGCCACCACGATGTACAGCGCACGGGAGATGCTGCCGGCCGCCGCGCAGGCGAGGCCGATCGCGCCGAGCCGCAGGCCGATCCGCAGGTTCCGGTCGGCCACCCGCTGGTACCGCACGATCCAGGCCGTGCAGGCGACGAGACCGTAGATCAGGTACAGCCCGGCGCCGAGGTAGAACACCGCGACCCCGCTGTCGTGGATCGTCGACGGCCCCAGCGGGAGCCCGCGCAGCTCCGGCGGGGTCAGCGCCATGGCGACGACCATCAGCGCGATCGCCGCCGCGAGCGGCACCAGTTCCGCGGCCACCCGGCGGTTGCGGCGAGGGCCCAGCGCCGAGCGGAGGAAGAAGATCACCAGCGCGCAGAGGCCGCACGCCAGCAGCGCGTTGTTCGCGACCCGCGCCGCGCCGCGGCCGAGGAGCGCGTCCACCTCGTCGGAGAGCACCGGTTGCTGCAGCAGGAACGCCGCCGCCAACGCGGCAACGCATGCGGTGACGGCCCAGTTCGCCAGCGTCGGCGCGCGCACCACCTGGTAGATCCGCCACGCCAGCGCGCCGGCGAACAGCACCATGGCGATCAGGTTGATGGGGCTGAAAAGTGTGCTCACAACCACCCTTGATGATCGCCGAGCGCCCCCTGGATCCGGCGGAGATCCCGGTCAGCGGCGCGCCGGGGGATCGTGTAGTTCAGGACCGACGCCCATTCGAGGATGATCGTCGCGACCGTTTCGGCTTCCCACTCGTGCGCGTCATCGTAGGACGAGCGGCGCAGGGCGCGGTGTACGGCATCCGGGTCAAGATCCGGAGCGGGGCCGCGCAGGAAGTCGGCGGGCTCGGCGTCGCCGTGCGGGTGGTGGTCGGCGAGCATGTGCCCGAGCTCGTGCAGGATGATGTGGTCCTGGTGTGATTTCGTCGTTTCGGCCTGGTAGAAGATGTAGTCCGCGGACGACGTCGCGATCCAGCAGCCGAACGGCCCCGGCACCTCCAGCGGGTACGCCATCAGCCGGATCGGCTTCCCGCGCCGCTCGCCCAGCCGCGCGCACAGCACTTCGACGTCCAGCGGCGGTCCGATGTCCAGCTCCTTGAGCAGTTTCCGGCAGCGGCGGCGCAGCTCGCGCTCCTTCATCGAGGCGCGTCCTCCGGGTTGCGGCCCTCGCGTTCGGCCCGTTCGTAGCGCTCGACGAGCTCCAGCAGGTCCATCACCTGCCGCCGTCCCTGCGGCGAAAGCTCCTGCGCCCGCATCGCCATCAGCTGGGCCTCGCCCGCCGGGGCCGCGGCGGCCTCTTCGTCGAAGAAGTACGTCACCGGCACGCCGAACAGCTTCGCCAGCGCCTCGACGTAGTGGATCTTCGGGTTGACCCGCTTGCCCGTCGCGAGCTGCTGGAGGTAGGCCGGCGACATCGCCGGGCCACCCGCGCGCTCGACGGCGGCGGAGATCTCCCGGTAGCTGTGCGGCGCGCGGCCGTCCACCCGAGCGGCCTCGATCAGGGCGCTCAGCCGCTCCGCGAAGGTGCGTTCCCGTGCCATATCCGCCCCCTGGGTTCCGACCCGGAAAATTCTAGCCGGGAAACTCCGCCGCTCCCAGGAACACTGTACGCACATGTTGACAGCCGTCGTATGCAGTGGTTTACAGTTGGCTGGCCTCTCGCCTGGCGGTCCGTGCCCTGGGGGTGTACGGAACGGCCACGGCGAGAGGCTTGTCATGCCTCCGGCTCGTCATGATCGGCCGTCTGTAGTACGCTTCATGAGCCAAGGTCGATCGCCCTCGAGGCGAACCCTTGGTCCAGGCCTGTTGCCGGAGGTCGACCCCCAGGGCTTCCGGTGACAGGCCCCTTTCTTTTAGTTCATCAGCGTGGCCGCCAGGGTGCCACCCAATTCCGTGCACGCTTCCAGTGTCCTTTTGCCCGGGTCGCCGGTGGTTATGACGGGTTCGGCGGCTTTGACCCACGAAAGCCCCGTCGTGATGGCCAGCAACTGCCGTTCCGTGCCCGAAGTGTCGCTGTTGCCGTGGATCCAGTACCCGAACGGGCGACCACGCGTCGCGTCCAGGCACGGGTAGTAGATCGTGTCGAAGAAGTGCTTCAGGGCACCGCTCATGCTGCCCAGGTTCGCCGGCGTGCCCAGCAGGTAGCCGTCCGCTTCCAGGACGTCGGGGACCGTGGCCGCCAGTGCCGCGCGGCGGACCACTTCCACCCCCTCGATGTCCGGGTGCGTCGCGCCCGCCAGCACCGCCTCGAACAGCGCCTGCGTCGACGGCGACGGCGTGTGGTGCACGATCAGCAGCCGCGGCATCAGGCGAGCAGCTCCTCGACATCCGCCCGCAACGCCGTCAGCCGTTCGTGTGCCGCGCCGCGCGCGTCCGCCAGTGAGCCGGTCACCGGGGCGACCACCTGGAGGTACGCCTTCAGCTTCGGCTCGGTCCCCGACGGCCGCACGACCACGCGCACCCCGTCACCGGTCAGGCGCACCACGTCGGCGTCCGGCAGCAGGTCCTCGATGACCACCTCGACGCCGCCGAGCCGCGACGGCGGCGTCTTCCGCACCTTCGCCATCAGCTGCCCGCGGACGGCCAGATCCGTGACCCGCAGCGAAACCTGGTCGGTCAGGTGGACGCCGTGGCGCTGCGCCAGTTCGTCGAGCACGTCCAGCGGCGTGCGGCCCCGTGCCTTGAGCTGCGCCGCGAGCCCCGCGGCCAGCGTCGCGGCGGCGATCCCGTCCTTGTCGCGCACGAAGCCCGGGTTCACGCACAGCCCGAGCGCCTCTTCGTAGGCGAACACCAGGCCTTCACCGGCCCGCACCAGCCACTTGAAGCCGGTCAGCGTCTCGGCGTAGCGGGCGCCTTCTGCCTTCGCGATTTCGCCGAGCATCGACGACGACACGATCGTGGTGGCCACCAGCGGGTCCGGCAGCACCGTGCGGTCCACTGTGGACAAGACGTACGAGCCGAGCAGCACGCCGGTCTCGTCGCCGCGCAGCATCCGCCACGCGCCGTCGGGCTCCCGCACGCCGAGCGCGCACCGGTCGGCGTCCGGGTCGAGAGCGATCGCCAGGTCGGCGTCCACATCGGACGCCAGCGCCAGCAGCAGGTCCGTCGCGCCCGGCTCCTCCGGGTTCGGGAACGACACCGTCGGGAAGTCCGGGTCCGGCGCGGCCTGGGCGTCCACCAGGTGCAGGTCGGTGAACCCGGCCCGCTCGAACGCGGCGCGCAGCGTGTCGGCCCCGACGCCGTGCAACGCCGTCGCGGCCACCCGCACCGCCCGCTCGTGACCCAACGGCAGCGTCGCGACCTCGTCGAGGTAGCGGTCCACCAGGTCGGTGACTTCGGCGCCGGGTGCCCGCGGCACGCTCACCGCGGCGGGCGCGGCCTCGATGGCGCGTTCGATCTCGCCGTCCGACGGCGGCACGATCTGCCCGCCGGTGGCGTCGTAGAGCTTGTACCCGTTGTCCGCCGGGGGATTGTGCGACGCGGTGATCTGGATCCCGGCCACCGCGCCGAGCCGTCCGACGGCGAACGCGAGCACGGGCGTGGGCAGCGGCCGGGCGAACACCTTGACTTCGAAGCCGGCCGCGGTGAGCACCTCGGCGGCCGCGGTCGCGAAGGCTTCCGAGCCGTGCCGCGCGTCACGGCCGACGACGACCAGCGCGCCGGCGTGCCCGTGCGCCTTCAGCCACTCCGCCACCCCGGCCGTCGTCCGGGTGACGACGGCGACGTTCATCCCGTTCGGCCCGGCGCGCACCGGGCCGCGCAGGCCGGCGGTGCCGAACTCCAGCGGGCCCGCCATCCGGTCGGCCAGTTCTTCGGCAGCGCCGGGTTCGGCTTCGGCCCGGGCCAGCACGGCCTCCAATTCGGCACGGGTGCCGGCGTCCGGGTCGTCGGCGATCCAGCGGAAAGCGGCGTCACGCAGGGTGGAATCTGATGTCACCGCGTCAGCCTACGGGCTAAGGTCGGGTGAGTGCGCTTACTCTTCACCTCACTGGGGTCCTTCGGTCACACGTTCCCGCTCGTCCCGCTGGCGGTCGCCGCGCGCGACGCGGGCCACGACGTCGTCTTCGCCACCTCGGAAGATTTCCTGCCACAGCTGACCAAAGCCGGGCTCGAGACGGCGGCGGCCGGGCTCGCGATCAAGGACGCGTTCGGGCAGGCGTTCGGCGAGTCCGGCCCGCGGCGCCCACCCGGCGAAATCCCGCCGGAGGTGCTGTTCCCGATCGTCGGGAAGGTGTTCGGCGAGGTGATGCCGAAGCGGTTCGTCGCCGACCTGCTGCCGTTGTTCGAGCACGTCCGGCCCGACCTGGTCGTGAGCGAGAGCGCCAACTCCGGCGGTGCCTTCGCCGCGCTGAAGGCCGGCCTTCCGGTGGTGGCGCACGGTTTCGGCCGGGTGTCGAGCGACGACCCGATGGCCTTGCGGATCCGCGACGCGATCCGCGCACACGGCGCCGAACTGGGCGTCGAGGTCGGGACGGACCTGTCGTTCGGCGGCCCGTTCATCGACATCTGCCCGGAGTCGGTGCAGGAACCGGGGTTCGTGGCGCGGACCCGCCGGGTGCCGCTGCGCCCGGTCGGCTGGAGCGAGCCGGGCGAGCTGCCGCCGGGGGTGCTGGACCGTTCGCGGCCACTCGTCTACCTGACGCTCGGCACGGCGATGGGGCACGCGGGCGTGCTCACCGCGGCGATCGCCGGTCTGTCCGGTTTGGACGTCGACGTCCTGGTCGCCACCGGGCCGTCCCTGCCCGACGACGTTCTGGGCGAGGTGCCGTCCAACGTGCGGATCGAGACGTGGGTCCCGCAGGCGGCGCTGCTCCCGCACGTGGACCTGGTGGTCCACCACGGCGGCAGCGGCACGACGCTCGGCGCGTTCGGCGCGGCCCTGCCGCAGCTGCTCCTGCCGCAGGGCGCGGACCAGTTCAGCAACGCGGAGGCGGTCCTCGCGGCCGGCGTGGGCGACCGCCTGCTCGGCGCCGACGTCACCGCTGACGCCGTCGCCACGAAGGCCCGTCACCTGCTCACGGACACCTCGGTCCGCGACGCGGCCCGGCAGCTCGCGGCCGAAGTCGCGGCGATGCCGTCCCCGGCCGAGGTGGCGGCCCAGCTCCCGGCCTTCGTCTGACGTCGTGTCGTCGCTCTAATCACGCGTGTCGACCTCCTGATCACGCGTGTCGACGTTTCCGCACACCGCCCTGGGGCGCGAAGGTCGACACGCGTGATTGAAGGGTCGACACGCGTGATTGAGGAGTCGACACGATGTCAGGCGCGGGTGACCAGCTCGCGCAGCAGGGAGCCCATCCTCGTGGCGGCCGCGCGACCGGCCTCCAGGACCTCTTCGTGGTTCAGCGGTTCGCCCGTCATGCCCGCGGCGAGGTTCGTCACCAGAGACAGGCCGAAGACCTCGACGCCGGCCGCGCGGGCCGCGATCGCTTCCAGCACCGTCGACATGCCGACCAGGTCCGCGCCCAGCGTGCGCAGCATCCGGATCTCCGCCGGCGTCTCGAAGTGCGGTCCGACCAGACCCGCGTAGACGCCCTCTTCGAGCGACGGATCGATCTCGCGGGCGATGTTCCGCAGCCGCGGCGAGTACAGGTCCGTCAGGTCGACGAAGTTCGCCCCGACGATCGGCGAGCGCGCCGTCAGGTTCAGGTGGTCGGAGATCAGCACCGGCTGGCCCACGTGGAAGCCCTCGCGCAGGCCGCCCGCGGCGTTCGTCAGCAGCACCGACCGGACGCCGGCCGCCGCGGCGGTGCGCACGTTGTGCACCACCCGGTCGACGCCCTTGCCCTCGTAGAAGTGCGTCCGTCCCAGCATGACGAGGACGTTCTTGCCGTCGACTTTCAGCGAGCGGATGGTGCCGCCGTGGCCCACCGCGCCGGGCGTGGTGAAGCCGGGCAGCTCGGCGAACGGGATCTCCGTCTCGCACTCCCCGATGACGTCCGCCGCCGGGCGCCAGCCCGAGCCCAGGACCACCGCGATGTCGTGCGCCTCGACGCCGGTGCGGTGGGCGATGGCGGCCGCGGCCTCGTGTTCACTCATGCGAGGGAGCGTATCCGGACGCTCCTGGCCACCAGGAACGCCACCAGCCCGAACGGCGACAGGAAGATCGTCAGCAGGAGGATCGGGCTGACGATCCAGGGCGAGATGTCCCGCGAGCGCCCCTCGAAGTACATCCACCGCGCGATGAACAGGTCGAACGCGATCAGGTGCGCCCAGACGAGCCCGGCACCCCACGGCGTGGCCAGCAGCGTCTGCAGCACGCCGAGGTCGGGCCGGACCATCGCCCGCCCCCACTCGCCGAAGTGCGGCAAGACGAGCGCGAAGTAGCAGACCAGCGGCAGCAGCGGCACCCACGGCGACGCCATGATCCGTGCCGTCCACCGCCACTTCGGCGCCAGGATCATCAGCGCCCAGAACGGCGCCGCCAGCGGGAAAGCCAGGTCGAAGAGCGTCATCGTGCCACCCTCCACGAACCCAGCCCGACGGCCGTCACCAGCAGGGCGAACGCGCCGAGCGTCACCTCGCCCAGGAGCAGGTGTCGCGCGAAGTGCTCGGCGGGCGGCCCCGCTGTTAGTCCGAGACGCTCAACGACGACGCGACGGGGGCGAAGACGTCCCGTTGGGCCGCGATCTCCTGCTCGACCGGCACGGTGACCGAGAGAATCCAGAGGCTGGTCCCCGCCCGGACGAGGTTCATGAACGTCACCCGCAGGATCCGGCGGTCGTCGTTGTTGCCCGGCAGCAGCCCGCCCTCCGGCGTGCGGAAGGTGAGCGTGGTGACCTTGCCGTCCGCCGAGGTCACCGGGTCGGAGAACTCGCCCTCGCCCGAGTAGCTCTGCTTCAGCCAGGTGATGTATTCGCTGCCGCCGGAGTTCTGGGTGAAGTAGTTGACCAGGCGCTCCACCCGCAGCGACCGGCGGCCGTCGGGCGAGACGTACTGCACCGCGACGCTCGCGCCGAACCTGTTGGTGTTGTGCGGCGCGACGAACTTCTGCCAGCCCTTCGGCACCCGCAGGCCGAACTGGCCGCCGTTGCCGGTGGCGTAGCTCGCGTCGCCGGACTGCTGCACCAGCTCCGGTGGCGGCACGCTGGTGGTCTCGTTCGCCGTGCTCCGCGGTTCGGCGGCCGGGGGCAGCAGCGACTGCCCGCCGACCGTCCTGGCCAGCGCGAACCCGCCGCCCGCGGCGAGCAGGAAGAGCAGGATCGCGGCCGCGAGGAGCACGACGGTGGCCGCCGTGCTCCGCCGGGCGGCCCGCGGGGGCGGGACGAACACCGTCGGCGGGTCCGTTGCCGGCGCTGGGGCGGGCGGGCGCAGGAACGGCAGCGGGCCCGGGTCGGTGGCGAGCTCGCTGCTCGACCCCTCGGCCTTCTTCTCCGGCTTGCGCCTGTCCTTCGCGGGCAGGACGGTCTTGATCACCTGCGTGTCGGTCGCGTCCGGCTGCGCGGACGTCTTCTTGCCGTCCGGGGTGCGGAACAGCTCGGACCCGAACAGGTCGAGCGGCGTCTTGGTCTGCAGCGGGTACAGCCGGTGCCGCACCTCGCGCAGCGTGATCCGCCGGCCGGGCTCCTTCTTCATCAGCGCGCCGATGACGTCGGCGAGCGGGCCGGCCTTCGGCTGGGGCACCTTGCCGTTGACGACCTTGCCGACGGTCTCCAGGGGATCGCCGTCGGCGTCGTACGGCGGCGCGCCCTCGACCGCGGCGAACAGCGTCGCGCCGAGGCCCCAGAGGTCCGCGGCCGGCGTGACGGCTCCGCCGGAAGCCACTTCCGGCGCGATGTAGGCGGGCGAGCCGAGCATGATCCCGGTGCGGGTCATGGTCGCCTCGGAGACGTTCCGGGCGATGCCGAAGTCGGTCAGCTTGATCCGGCCGTCGCTGGCCACCAGGACGTTGCCCGGCTTGACGTCGCGGTGGGTGATCCCGGCGGCGTGCGCGGCCTCCAGCGCGGACGCCACCGCGATGCCGACGGCGGCGGCCTGCTCGACGGTCAGCGGCCCGTGGTCGCGCAGGATGTGCGCCAGGCTGCGCGAAGGCAGCAGTTCCATGACCACGAACGGCTGGTCGTCCTCGCGGGCGACGTCGTGCAGGATGATCACGTTCGGGTGGGACAGCACGGCGATGGCGCGCGCCTCCCGCAGCGTCCGCTCCCGCAGTTCGTCCGCCTGCGACGCCGGGATGCCCGGCGGCACCTTCATCTCCTTGACGGCGACCTGCCGGTGCAGGAACTCGTCGTACGCCGACCAGACGGTGCCCATCGAGCCGGAGCCGAGCACCGAGCGCAGCCGGTAGCGACCGGCGACCAGTCGTGTCTCTTCGCTGGAGGGGGGCACGCGTCAATTGTGGCGTACGCGACCGACAGTCCCGACGCAGCGTGCGGCTACCGGCCGCGAGGGCGACCAGACTCACAGGTCGGACGCGACGAGTGCCTCTACCATCACTGGGTATGACTGAAGTGGCCGGTCCGGAATCAGCGCCGATCTCCGAACTCGACCTGGCGGCCGAGTTTCCCCAGGCGACTCGCGAGCAGTGGCAGGAGCTGGTCGCCGGGGTGCTGCGCAAGAGCGGCAAGCTGCCCGAGGACTTCACGGGCGCCCCGGAGAGCAAGCTCGTCACGCGGACCTACGACGGGATCGAGATCCAGCCGCTCTACACGGCGGAAGACGTGCCGTGGGACATCGGCTTCCCGGGCCTGCCGCCGTACGTGCGCGGTTCGCGCCCGGACGGCCAGGTCAGCACCGGCTGGGACGTCCGGGCCCGGTTCACCGGCGACGACGCGCGCGAGGTCAACAAGGCGATCCTCGCCGACCTCGAAGGCGGCGTGACGTCGATCTGGCTCTCCGTGCCGCCTGCGTCCCTGGCCGACGCGCTGAACGAGGTGTACGTCGACCTGGCGCCCGTGGTGCTGGACGCCGGTCCTGAGTACGAAGCCGCCGCTGAAGCCCTGTTCGAGGTGTTCGCCGAGCGCGAGATCCCGCCGAGCGAAGCCACCGCCGTGCTCGGCGCCGACCCGATCGGGCTCGCGGCACGCACCGGCTCGGCCGTCGACCTCGGACCGGCCGCCGCGCTCGCCGTGCGTGTCGCCGGGAAGTACCCGAAAGTGCGGACGATCGTCGCCGACGGCCTGCCGTACCACGAAGCAGGCGGCTCGGACGCGCAGGAACTGGGCGCGCTGGTCGCCGCCGGCGTCGCCGTCCTGCGGTCCCTGACCGACGCCGGGCTGGACGTCGAGGCCGCGGCCGGGCAGCTGGAGTTCCGGCTGGCCGCGACCGCCGACCAGTTCTCCACCATCGCCAAGCTGCGCGCGGCCCGCCGCCTGTGGGCGCGCGTCGCCGAGGTCTGCGGGTTCTCGTCGCCGATGCGCCAGCACGCCGTGACGTCGCCGGCGATGCTGACCCGGCGCGACCCCTGGGTGAACATGCTGCGCACGACGGTCGCCTGCTTCGGCGCGGGCGTCGGCGGGGCGGACGCGGTCACCGTGCTGCCGTTCGACGCCGCGATCGGCCGCCCTGACGCCTTCTCCGCGCGGATCGCCCGCAACACGCACGCCGTGCTGCTGGAGGAGTCCAAGCTGGCCGGCGTGGCCGACCCGGCGGGCGGCTCCTGGTACGTCGAGAAGCTCACCGACGACCTCGCGCACGCGGCCTGGGCCGAGTTCACCGCGATCGAGGCGGCGGGCGGCCTGGCCGCCGAGCTGGCGTCCGGCGCTCTCGCCGAGCGGCTGGCATCGACGTGGGAGAAGCGTTCGTCGCGGATCGCCAGCCGGCGCGACCCGCTCACCGGAGTCAGCGAGTTCCCGAACCTGACGGAGAAGCCGGTCGTCCGGACGCCGGTGGAGTCCACTGTGGAAGGTGGGCTGCCGCGGCACCGGTACGCAGAAGGCTTCGAAGCGCTCCGAGACGCATCGGACGCCCACCTCGCTTCGCACGGCTCGCGCCCCAAGATCTTCCTGGCCACATTGGGGCCGGTCGCCGCGCACACCACGCGCGCCGGCTTCGCCGCCAACCTCTTCCAGGCGGGCGGGATCGAAGCCGTCAACCCGGGCGCGACCGACGACCTGCCCGGCGCGTTCCGCGCGTCCGGCGCCCGGATCGCCTGCCTCTGCGGCACCGACGACGCCTACGCTTCGCAGGCCACGGACGTCGCCGCCTCGCTCGGAGCCGACTACGTGCTCCTGGCGGGCAAGGGCACCTACGACGGCGTCGACGAGAACGTCTTCACCGGCTGCGACGCCCTGGAAGTCCTCAACCGCCTGCACGCCAAGCTGGGAGTTGCGCGATGACGATCCCCGACTTCGCCCACCTCGACCTCGGCACGCCTTCGCCGGGCGACCGCGCCACCTGGGCGCGCGCGGTGGAGGACGCCACCGGCAAGGGCCCGGACGCCCTCGCCTGGGAGACGCCCGAGGGCATCGGCGTCAAGCCGGTGTACACCGCCGACGATCTGTCCGATGTGGACTTCCTGGCCACCTACCCCGGCATCGCGCCCTTCCTGCGCGGGCCGTACCCGACGATGTACGTCAACCAGCCCTGGACGGTTCGCCAGTACGCCGGGTTCTCCACCGCCGAGGAGTCCAACGCGTTCTACCGGCGCAACCTCGCCGCCGGGCAGAAAGGGCTTTCGGTCGCCTTCGACCTGGCCACCCACCGCGGCTACGACTCCGACCACCCGCGCGTCTCCGGCGACGTCGGCATGGCGGGCGTCGCGATCGACTCCATCTACGACATGCGGCAGCTCTTCGACGGCATCCCGCTGGACAAGATGAGCGTGTCCATGACCATGAACGGGGCGGTACTCCCGGTGCTGGCCCTCTACGTGGTCGCGGCCGAGGAGCAGGGCGTCAAACCCGAGCAGCTCGCGGGGACCATCCAGAACGACATCCTCAAGGAGTTCATGGTCCGCAACACCTACATCTACCCGCCGCAGCCGTCGATGCGGATCATCTCCGACATCTTCTCCTTCACTTCGCAGCACATGCCGAAGTACAACTCGATCTCCATCTCCGGCTACCACATGCAGGAAGCCGGGGCGACGGCCGACCTGGAGCTGGCCTACACGCTCGCCGACGGCGTCGAGTACCTCCGCGCCGGCGTCGACACCGGGCTGGGCGTCGACAAGTTCGCGCCACGGCTGTCGTTCTTCTGGGCGATCGGCATGAACTTCTTCATGGAGGTCGCGAAGCTGCGCGCGGCGCGTCTCCTGTGGGCGAAGCTCGTGAAGGGCTTCAACCCGCAGTCTTCGAAGTCGCTGTCGCTGCGGACGCACTCCCAGACGTCCGGCTGGTCGCTGACCGCGCAGGACGTCTACAACAACGTCGTGCGCACCTGCGTCGAGGCGATGGCCGCGACGCAGGGGCACACGCAGTCACTTCACACGAACGCGTTGGACGAGGCGCTCGCGCTGCCGACCGACTTCTCCGCGCGGATCGCCCGCAACACGCAGCTGCTGCTGCAGCAGGAGTCCGGCACCACGCGCGTCATCGACCCGTGGGGCGGCAGCGCCTTCGTGGAGAAGCTGACCTACGACCTCGCGCGCAAGGCGTGGGGCCACATCACCGAGGTCGAGCAGGCCGGCGGCATGGCCAAGGCGATCGACGCGGGCATCCCCAAGCTGCGCATCGAAGAGGCCGCCGCGCGCACCCAGGCCCGCATCGACTCCGGGCGCCAGCCCGTCATCGGCGTCAACAAGTACCAGGTCACGGACGACGTAGACGACGCTGTCATCGAGGTACTCAAGATCGACAACGCCGGCGTCCGCGCCCAGCAGCTGGAGAAGCTGCGGCGGCTGCGTTCCGAGCGTGACAGCCAGGCGACCGAGGACGCGCTGCGGCGGCTCGCAGAGGGCGCCCAGAACGACGGCAACCTGCTGGAACTGGCCATCGACGCGGCCCGCGCGAAGGCCACCGTCGGCGAGATCTCCGACGCGCTCGAGAAGATCTGGGGCCGCCACGCCGGCCAGATCCGGACCATCTCGGGGGTGTACCGCGAGGAGGTGGGGAAGACGCAGAACGTCGAGAAGGCCCGTCGGCTGGTCGAAGAGTTCGCCGCGGAGGAAGGCCGCCGTCCCCGCATCCTCGTCGCGAAGATGGGCCAGGACGGTCACGACCGCGGCCAGAAGGTGATCGCCACCGGCTTCGCCGACCTCGGCTTCGACGTCGACGTCGGCCCCCTGTTCTCCACCCCGGCCGAGGTCGCCCGGCAGGCGATCGAGGCGGACGTGCACGTCGTCGGCGTCTCGTCGCTGGCCGCCGGGCACCTCTCGCTGGTGCCCGCGCTGCGGCACGAGCTCGCCGAGCTGGGCCGTGACGACATCATGGTCGTCGTCGGCGGCGTCATCCCGCCGCAGGACTACCCGGCGCTGCGCGAGGCCGGGGCGGCGGCGATCTTCGGGCCCGGCACGGTGCTCGCGGACGCGGCCATCGACCTGCTCGGCCAGCTGTCCTCGCAGGAGTCCTGAGCGTTGCCGCGCAAGATCGACGTCACCGCCTACGCGAAGGGCGTCCTGGACGGTGACCGCGGGACGCTGTCCAAGGCGATCACGCTGGTCGAATCCCAGCGTGCGGACCATCGGGCGCTGGCACAGGAGCTGCTCGTCGAGCTGCTGCCGCGGTCCGGTGGCGCGCGACGGGTCGGCATCACCGGCGTTCCCGGTGTCGGCAAGTCGACATTCATCGACCAGCTGGGCACCGACCTGACCGCGGCCGGGCACCGCGTCGCCGTGCTGGCGGTGGACCCGTCCTCGACGCGCACGGGCGGGTCGATCCTCGGCGACAAGACCCGGATGGCCCGGCTGGCGGTCGACCCGCGCGCGTTCATCCGGCCGTCGCCGACGTCCGGGACGCTGGGCGGAGTCGCACGGGCGACGCGCGAGACGATCGTGCTGATGGAGGCCGCCGGCTACGACGTCGTGCTGGTCGAGACGGTCGGCGTCGGGCAGTCCGAGGTGACCGTGGCCAACATGGTCGACTGCTTCCTGTTCCTGACCCTGGCCCGCACCGGCGACCAGCTCCAGGGCATCAAGAAGGGCGTGCTGGAGCTGGCCGACGTCATCGCCGTCAACAAGGCGGACGGCGATCACGAGCGGGACGCGCGGCGGGCGGCGAGGGAGCTGGCCGGCGCGCTGCGGATGATCTACGGGCCCGAGGCGTCGTGGACGCCACCCGTGCTGACCTGCAGCGGCCTGCACAACCTGCGTCTCGACGAAGTCTGGGCCGCCATCGAGAAGCACCGCGACACGCTCACGGCGTCCGGTGAGCTCGAAGCGCGGCGGCGGCAGCAGCAGGTCGATTGGACGTGGGCGATGGTGCGCGAGCAGCTGCTCAGTCGCCTGGCGGTGCATCCGGACGTGCGAACGGTCGTTCCCGACGTCGAGCGGGCGGTGCGGGACGGTGAACTGACGGCTACCCTCGGTGCTCAGCGGATCCTCGACGCGTTCGGGGGCTGACACCGTCGGCGGTCCGCGGGAGAATGCCTGGTCGTGGCGAAAGGATGACATGGCGAAACTGCGGGGTCTGGTCCTGGTCGGAATGCTCGGCGCGGTGCTGTTCACCGCTTCGCCGGCGTTCGCGTTCGCCGAGCCGGTGCGTCCGGCGGCCGTCACGGTGACCGTGGCGCACGCTTCCCCGGCCCTGGTCCCGGTGCAGACCCAGCCGCCCGGCCCGGTCCTCGATCCGGCCCAGACCGACAAGGCGAACACGGAGAAGACCAAGAACAAGCTGATCGCGGGCTTCATCGCGGCCGTCCTGCTCGGCACGGTGATCTGGGGACGCAAGATCCGTTCGAAGAAGGCCAAGAAGTCCTGAGTTTCGGCTTTGCCGAACTGGCGCACACCGTTCAACGCAGATCCGGTACCGGCCATCTAGGACGCCTGTTTTCGAGACGCGGCTTGCCGCCTGCATGGTGCACGATCGTCTGCAAATGCGTACGACAGATCGATCGGCACGACGCGTGACCCCAGCCGCTGCGCGGGTTGCCCGTGTTGCGGGAGGAGGTGCGGCGTGACGGTGCTCGACTCACGACCGGACGTTCCAGGCGACCCCCAAGGGCGCATCATCAACCCCATGGAGGGGCCCGAGGCGCTCATTTCCGAAGCCGGCGTAAGCATGGCTCCCGTGGAAGATCTTGGCGCGGGCCGCGGCCCGTTCTGGCTCGACGACTGGCTGCGCGCCAACGCGACCGACGTACTCGCCTGGCGGCGGCACATCCACGCCCACCCGGAGCTGTCGCGGCACGAGTTCGCGACCACCGAGCTGGTCGTCACGCTGCTGCGCAGCGTCGGGCTCAAGCCGTGGGTGCTGCCCGGCGGCACCGGCGTCGTCTGCGACATCGGCAGCGGCGAGCGGTGCGTGGCGCTGCGCGCGGACATGGACGCGCTGCCGCTCACGGAGGCGACCGGCCTGCCCTACTCGTCGACCATCGAGGGCGCGGCGCACATGTGCGGCCACGACGCCCACACGGCGATCCTCCTCGGCGCGGCCCGCGCCCTGGCCGGCGCGCCGGAGCTGCCCGGCCGGGTCCGGCTGATCTTCCAGCCCGCCGAGGAGGTCATGCCCGGCGGCGCGCTGGACATGATCGCGGCGGGCGCGCTGGACGGCGTCGAGCGGATCTACGGCCTGCACGTGGACCCGCGTCTCGAAGTGGGTTCGGTCGGGATGCGCGTGGGCGCCTTGACGTCGGCCGCGGACCTGATCGAGCTGCGCCTGACCTCGCCGGGCGGCCACACGTCCCGGCCGCACCTGACGGCCGACCTGGTCCACGCTCTGGGCACGGTCATCACCGGTCTCCCCGCCTTGCTGTCCCGCCGCGTCGACCCGCGGTCCGGCACGGTGCTGGTGTGGGGCGCGGTCCACGCGGGCCAGGCGGCCAACGCCGTCCCCCAGGACGGCGTCCTGCGGGGCACCCTGCGCACGGCGGACCACGAGGTCTGGACGGCTTTGGAGCCGCTGGTGGCGTCATCGGTGGAGTCGCTGTTGGCCCCCACCGGCGTCGGCTTCCACTTGGACTACCGCCGAGGCGTCCCCCCGGTGGTCTCGGACCAGGACTCGACGGCCCTGATGCGCGCGGGCGTCGAAGCCGCCCTCGGCGAGGGCGCGGTGGCTCCCACGGAGCAGTCCTCCGGCGGCGAGGACTTCGGCTGGTACCTGGAGCACGTCCAGGGAGCCTTCGCCCGCCTGGGCGTCTGGCCCGGCCACCCGGCCCCCCAATCGGACATCCACCGCCCGACATTCGTCCTCGACGAGCGAGCGCTGTTGTGCGGAGTCCGAACCCTGGTCCACACGGCCCTAACCACCCTCGCCTGACCCGTGTCGTCCCCCCAATCACGCGTGTCGACCTTCTAGTCACGCGTGTCGACCCTTCCCGCACGAGGAGTTGTGCACAGGTTATCCACAGGTAGGTAGTTATCCACAGATCGAGGATGTGGCCCTTCCAATCGGGCGTTAAGGGGCCTCATCCTCGATCTTGTGACCGAGTGGGCAAGGCGACATGGAGTGCTCTCGCGCAGCGAGGCCGATCGAATCTTAGGGCGACGCAAAGTCCTCGAAGGGCTCGAACGCGGCTGCTTGCGCAGCCATGGCGGGGTGTTGTCGTGCACGCCACCGACTTGCTGAAGCTGCCGACGAGGGCTGCCGCCGCTCTGCTCGCCGTCGGGCCTCCTGTCGCGCTGGCTGGCGTTACTTCTCTTGCTTTGCATGGCATTTCGGCCGCAGACGACCGCGATATCCACGTGATGGTGCCCTACTCGCGACGCATCCGGTCGCGCACCGGTCTGGTTGTGCACCAGGGTGGATTCAGGGACGGGGATGTGATCGAGATCCATGGTCTCGCCACATTCTTGCTTGACCGCGCGTTGGCCGACTTCCTCTGCGACGGGGACAAGCGAGTGGCCTTCTCGGCCATCGACGAGGCCATGCGCGGACTGCCGCCTGACCACTGCGCGAAACTCCGGGAGAACGTGCGTGACCGGCTCACCGACCGCCGGGACCGGCGAGGTATCCACAGGGCGCTGATGCTTCTGGACCTCGCCACGGGCAGGGCGGAGTCACCGCCCGAAAGCGTGCTCCGGCTGATCGTCGTCGAAGCTGGCTTTCCTGTGCCCGAGTCGCAGTACGAGATCACCACCGTCGACGGCCGCAAGCTCTACGTGCTCGACATGGCCTGGCCGAGCAGGCAGATCGCCCTCGAGTATGACGGGTTCGCCGCTCACGAGGAGCGGCGCGAGCACGACCTCGAACGGGACAAGCGGATGGCAGGTCGCGGGTGGATCACCGTCCGGGCCGTCGCAGCCGACCTCCGGGATCCGAGCCGTCTCATGGCCGAATTGCGGAATGCCTTCGACCGGCGATCCGGCCGGGCTGCGTGATCAGAGGGTCGACACGCGTGATTGGAGGGTCGACACGCGTGATCAGGGGGACGACACGGTCAGCCGGTTATGCCGGTGCAGGGGCGGGTTCTCAGGTCGTCGACGTAGTCGGCGGGGGCGCCGGCGGCCTCGGCGGCGTCGGCCAGCACTCCCAGGTACCGCGCTGACGGCAGGCCGCCCTCGTAGGCGTCCAGGACGTACAGCCAGGCCAGGACCGAGCCGTCCATGGTCTGGACTCTCAGCCGGATCTTGTTGTGGATGCCCAGCTCGCCGCCTTCCCAGCGGTCCAGCCCGGTCTCGTCCAGCGGCGTCACGTCGTAGAGGACGACGAACACCCGCGATCCCGGGTCCTCGACGATCGTGGCCAGGGCACCTTCCCAGCCGAGGTCCTCGCCGCCGAAGGTCAGGCGCCACCCCTCCAGCCAGCCGGTGCCGGCCATCGGAGAGTGCGGCGCGCGCTCCAGCATCTGGGCGGGCTCCATGTTGGATCCGTAAGCGGCATACAACGGCACGCCGACAGCGTAGCGACACCTCCCTGACCCGAGTGGACGCACTCGCCGTGTTCGCCCACTTCAGTGTCCGGTCACCTTCGCCGCGTACGGTGAGACCACCGCACGCACGCACTTCGAGGAGGACTCAGGTGACCAGGATCGTGATCATGGGCGGGGGCCCGGCCGGCTACGAAGCCGCGCTGGTCGCAGCCCAGCACGGGGCCGACGTCACGATCGTCGAGCGGGACGGCCTGGGCGGCGCCTGCGTGCTCTACGACTGCGTCCCGTCGAAGACGTTCATCGCGAGTTCGGGCGCGCTGGCCAAGATGCACGACCTGGGCGAGCTCGGCATCAACACCGACATGGCCGACACGCGCGTCGACCTCCCGACCGTCCACGGCCGGGTGAAGGGGCTCGCGCTCGCGCAGTCCGCCGACATCCGGGCCCGCGTCCAGCGCGAAGGCGTCCGCGTCGTCATCGGCGAAGCCCGCTTCTGCGACGAAGAGCCCGGCCTCGCGACCCACAAGGTCGCCGTCACGACGAAGGACGGCACCGAGAAGCTGCCCGCCGACGTCGTCCTGATCGCCACCGGCGCCACCCCGCGCGTCCTGCCCGGCGCGGTGCCGGACGGCGAGCGCATCCTCGACTGGCGCCAGCTCTACGAGCTCGACGAGCTGCCCGAGCACCTCGCCGTGATCGGCTCGGGCGTCACCGGCGCCGAGTTCGCGTCCGCCTACACCGAGATGGGCGTCAAGGTCACCGTCGTCTCCAGCCGTGACCGCGTCCTCCCGCACGAGGACGCCGACGCCGCCGCGGTGCTCGAGGAGGTCTTCTCGCAGCGCGGCACGACCGTCGCGAAGCAGGCCCGCGCCGACCGCGTCGAGCGCACCGAAAAGGGCGTCGAGATCCACCTCGCCGACGGCCGCGTGATCGAAGCCAGCCACGCCCTGATGACCGTCGGGTCGGTCCCGAACACCAAGGACATCGGCCTCGACAAGGTCGGCATCTCGCCCGGCCCCGGCGGGTTCATCACCGTCGACCGCGTTTCGCGCACCTCCGTTCCCGGGATCTACGCCGCCGGCGACTGCACCGGCGTGCTGATGCTCGCCTCGGTGGCGAGCATGCAGGGCCGCATCGCGATGTGGCACGCGCTGGGCGAAGGCGTCGCGCCGATCAAGCTCAAGACCGTCGCCGCCAATGTGTTCACCCATCCGGAGATCGCCACCGTCGGCATCAGCCAGCAGGCGATCGACTCCGGCGAGGTGCCCGCGCGCACCATCATGCTGCCCCTGGCCACCAACGCGCGCGCGAAGATGGAGGGCCTCCGCCGAGGCTTCGTGAAGCTGTTCTGCCGCCCCGCCACCGGCGTGGTCGTCGGTGGAGTCGTCGTGGCGCCGCAGGCGAGCGAGCTCATCCTTCCCATCGCGCTCGCCGTCCAGAACCAGCTCACAGTGGACCACCTGGCACTGACATTTTCGGTGTACCCGTCGCTGTCGGGCTCGATCACCGAGGCCGGGCGCCAGCTGATGCGCCACGACGATCTCGACTGACGAAAGCACGCAACCCCGGCGCACCCGTCGCGTCTTGTCGGTTGTCAGGCTTGGGAACGTGAAGGGTGCGAGAGTGCGCAAGACGATGGTTTTCGTTGCGGCAGCGGTGATCGGGGCGACGGCGCTGGCGGGTCCGGCGATGGCGCAGAGCACCGGTACGACGCCGAGTGCGACTCCGTCGAGCACTCCGGGCGCTCCCGCCGGAATGGTTCAGCTCAACGTGAACACGGCGATCAACTCGACGCTCGTGGACAAGTACGTCCGCGACGCGCCGAACGTCGCGCTGGCCAAGTGCGAAGGCGCTTCGCCGAAGTTCACCTCGCCGGTGCTGACTTTCAGCAACTACACCCCGGGCCCGTTCATGGGCGCCGACGCGAACATCAGCGCCGACGTCGAGCTGAAGCCCGGAACGGCGGCCGGGACGTACCCGCTGACCGTGACCTGCGGCGGCCAGACCTACAGCACGCAGTTCACGGTGCCCGCGTCACAGGTCGCCAAGGTGCCCTCGGGCGCTGCGAAGGCCGGTGACGGCAGCATGGCCGGCTGATTCCCGAATTCGAAAGCCGCCTTGGAGCACTGCTCCGAGGCGGCTTTTTCGTGATTGCCTTCGCGACGCGTTCGTGACCTTAGGAGGCAACCAACCGCAGGTCAGGACGTCTTGATGAAGGTAGGCGAGCGGATGAGGCCGGTGCAGGGGGAACTGCGATCGGCGCCCGTTTCTCCCAATTCGGAGGGGAATCCATGAAGAAGACCGCTGTGACCGGCGTTGCCGCCGCTGCTTTTCTCGTCCTCGCGCCCGGCGCGGCGTTCGCGAGCACCACTCCGACCAGCACCCAGCCCGCGCCCTCGGTGCAGGCGGGTGTCCCGAAGGCCTTCGTCCGCGTGCTGCCGAAGGCCGCCCGTCCGGGTGCGTCGGTGAAGATCCACGTCGGCTGCGCCGCCGAGGGCACCCACGACCTGGCTTCGCCGGCCCTCACCATCGGCGAGCTGCGCCGCGTCGGCCCGCAGAACGACCCGGCGAAGGCGCCCGCCGCCGTCGCGTCCGCGGTCGTCAAGGAGGCGAAGCCGGGCGTCTACCCGGTGTCGTTCTCCTGCGGCGGCGCGCTGATCAGCACGAAGTTCACCGTGCTCGGTGCCGCGAAGCAGGTCGGCAAGGTGCCCGCGGGCGCGCCGCAGACGGGCAGCACCGACGGGCCGGCCGGACACTCCGGCACGCCGCTCGCGGCCGCGGCGGCCATGGGCGTGCTCGCCGTCGGCGGCAGCGGTCTCGTGCTGGCCCGGCGCGCCCGGCGGCGCTGACCGGGGCCCCTCCGCAGAGGTACCGTCGAGGCTCAACCGATGGAACCACCCGGACGTGTGAACTTGCGGGCATCAGTCAGGGGGAGGACATGGCCAGGAGGATCACGAGCAGACGGGGTGTGCTGATCACCCTGGCAGTCGCGTTGCTGGCAGCTCTCGCGGTGCTGGTCCTGACGTTCGGCGGCCGCCCGGGGCCGTCCACCGCGCAACCGCCGCCGGACCAGCCGGTCGCCGTGACACCGGAGTCCGGGGCCGGCGATCAGGACCTCCTCGCGGCGATG
The DNA here is from genome assembly GCF_002234595.1 of Amycolatopsis vastitatis. Taxonomy (GTDB): domain Bacteria; phylum Actinomycetota; class Actinomycetes; order Mycobacteriales; family Pseudonocardiaceae; genus Amycolatopsis; species Amycolatopsis vastitatis. Next base: position 114,830 of record NZ_NMUL01000016.1, on the reverse strand, counting down.
CCGAAGTCCGAGCCGGTCTCGATCGACATCCCGAAGATCGGTGCGCACTCGTCGCTGATCCCGCTGGGGCTGAACCCGGACAACACCATCCAGGTGCCGCCGGTGACCACGCCGTTGCAGGCGGGCTGGTACACCTACGCGCCGACGCCGGGCGAGATCGGGCCGGCGGTCGTCCTCGGGCACGTCGACGGCAACCACCAGAAGGGCATCTTCTTCCGGCTCAAGGAGCTCGCCGCGGGCGACCGCGTCTCGGTCGCCCGCAAGGACGGCACGACGGCGCAGTTCGAGGTGACGAAGGTGCACCAAGTGCCGAAGAAGGACTTCGAAAGCGAAGGCGTCTACAACGACACGGCCGACGCCGAGCTGCGGCTGATCACCTGCGGCGGCGTCTTCGACCGGGGTGCGCACAACTACGTCGACAACATCGTCGTCTACGCCCGGCTGGTCCGCGGCTGAGGCCGTTCACCGACCGTCTCCGACCGGCCCGCTTCCGTGGTGGGGAGGCCTTCGGCCCTGTTTTTGTCGGTGCCCGGTGCAACACTGTGTCGGCCGTCACCCCAGGCGGCGCGGACGAGGGTTGGGAGCGGAAATGGTGTTCCGGGATGAGCGGTGGCCCGACGGCACACCCAGCTGGGTGGACCTGATGGTGCCGGACCAGGCGAAAGCGGTGGCGTTCTACGGCGGTCTGTTCGGCTGGGACGTGCACCGGGGCGGTGAGGAGACCGGTTTCTACGGCATGGCGATGCTGCGCGGGCGGCCCGTCGCCGGGATCGGCCAGCCTCCACCGGGCCAGGACGCACCGGCGGTGTGGACGACCTACCTGGCGGTGTCCGATGTGGACAAGACGGCCGCGGCGATCACCGAGGCCGGCGGGCAGATCCTCATGCCCGTGATGGAGGTGATGAAGGAGGGCCGGATGGCCGTCGCGGCCGATCCGTCGGGCGCGGTCTTCGGCCTCTGGGAGGACGGCAACCACATCGGCACGCAGGTCACGGCGCTGCCGGGCACGCCGGCCTGGAACGAGTGCATGAGCCGCGACTACCCGGCGGCGAAGGCGTTCTACGAGCAGGTCTTCGGCTACGGCTTCCAGGACCTGTCCAGTGACGACTTCTCGTACGCGGTGCTGCTGCTCGACGGCCGTCCGGTCGGCGGCGTCGGCTCGCTGCCCGCGTCGGTGCCGGCGGAGGTGCCGTCGAACTGGTCCGCCTACTTCTGGGTGGCGGACGCCGACGCGAGCGCGGCCAAGGTGACCGAGCTCGGCGGCCAGGTGCTGGGGCAGCCGTTCGACTCCCCGTACGGGCGGCAGGTGCGGGTCGCGGACGACCAGGGGGTGAACTTCCTGATCATCGCCCCCAACGAGCAGTCCGGCGAACCGGAGGGCTGGGAGGCCTGAGCGGGGGCGGCCCGGAGGCGCCGTGACAGGCGCCTCCGGACCCTCGGCGGTCAGTCTTCGTCGTCGACCCAGTCGAAGGTCTTGGTGACGGCCTTCTTCCAGTTGCGGTACTCGCGCTCGCGGCGGGAATCGTCCATCGACGGATCCCACTGCTTGTCCTGGGCCCAGTTGGTGCGGATGTCGTCTTCGGACTTCCAGAACCCGACGGCGAGACCGGCGGCGTAGGCGGCACCCAGCGCGGTGGTCTCGTTGACCACCGGGCGGACCACCGGCACGCCCAGGATGTCGGCCTGGAACTGCATGAGCAGCTCGTTGACGACCATCCCGCCGTCGACCTTGAGCGCCTTCAGCGGGACTCCGGAGTCGGCGTTCATCGCGTCGAGCACCTCGCGCGTCTGGAAGGCGGTCGCCTCCAGCACCGCGCGGGCGAGGTGGCCCTTGTTGACGAACCGGGTGAGCCCGACGATCGCACCGCGAGCGTCGGATCGCCAGTAAGGAGCGAACAGACCCGAGAACGCCGGGACGAAGTACGCGCCGCCGTTGTCCTCGACGCTGCGCGCGTGCTCCTCGATCTCGGCCGCGGTCGTGATCATGCCGAGGTTGTCGCGCAGCCACTGCACCAGCGAACCGGTGACGGCGATGGAGCCTTCCAGCGCGTAGACCGTGTCGTTCGAGCCGATCTTGTAGCAGACCGTGGTGAGCAGCCCGTTCTGCGACATCACCTTTTCGGTGCCGGTGTTGAGCAGCATGAAGTTGCCGGTGCCGTAGGTGTTCTTGGCCTCGCCGGGCGAAAGGCAGGCCTGGCCGAACGTCGCGGCCTGCTGGTCGCCCAGGATGCCCGCGATCGGCACGCCGGCCAGCGCGCCCTTCTCGCGGACCTTGCCGTACTCCTCGGACGAGGAGCGGATCTCCGGCAGCATTGAAAGGGGGATGCCCATCTCGCCGGCGATCTCGGCGTCCCACTGCAGGGTGTCGAGATCCATGAGCATGGTGCGCGAGGCGTTGGTCGGGTCGGTGACGTGCACGCCGCCGTCGGCCCCGCCGGTCATGTTCCACAGCACCCAGGTGTCCATGTTGCCGAAGATCAGGTCGCCGGCCTCGGCCTTCTGGCGCGCGCCCTCGACGTTGTCCAGGATCCACTTGATCTTGGGTCCGGAGAAGTAGGTCGCGAGCGGGAGGCCGACCTTGTCGCGGTAGCGCTCCTGCCCGCCGCCGAGGTTGCCGAGCTCGGTGACGATCCGGTCGGTGCGGGTGTCCTGCCAGACGATCGCGTTGTACACCGGCTTGCCGGTGGTCTTGTCCCAGACGAGCGCGGTTTCGCGCTGGTTGGTGATGCCGACGGCGGCGATGTCCTTGGCGGTCAGGTCGGCCTTGGCCAGTGCGCCCGCGGCGACCCGGCGCGTGTTCTCCCAGATCTCTTCCGCGTTGTGCTCGACCCAGCCGGCCTTCGGGAAGATCTGCTCGTGCTCCCGCTGGTCGACCGAGACCACGCGGCCTTCGTGGTTGAAGATCATGCACCGGGTCGAGGTGGTGCCCTGGTCGATCGCGGCTACGTACGAAGTCATGTGTGCTCCAGGAATTTCCGTCTTCGGGAGGCGATCAGGTCAGGTTGTGGACGGCGAGGTAGACGAGTGCGGCGAGCGCGCCGCCGACGAGCGGGCCGACGACGGGGATCCACGAGTAGCCCCAGTTGGCGTTCGCCTTGTTCTTGATCGGCAGCAGGAAGGCGTACGCGATCCGGGGGCCGAGGTCACGGGCCGGGTTGATGGCGTAGCCGGTCGGCCCGCCGAGCGAGGTACCGATCACGAGGACCACGAACGAGACGCCGGCGTAGCCCAGTGCGGAGTTGCCGAAGGTCGGGACGCCGTTCGGCGACGCGGCCGCGGCGACCGGGCTGAGCAGGATCCAGGCGACGAGGACGAAGGTGCCGATGATCTCGGTGACGAGGTTCCAGGCGACGTTCGGGATCTGGGGCGCGGTGGAGAAGATGCCCAGCGTGTTCTCGGGTTCGGGGTGGTCGTCGAACTGCAGCTTGTAGGCGGCCCAGCAGAGCACGGCGCCGATGATCGCGCCGGCCATCTCCCCGATGAAGTAGAACGGGACGTTCGCCCAGGAGACCTTGCCCGAGATCGCCAGGCCCAGCGTCACCGCCGGGTTGAGGTGGGCGCCGCTGGGCGCGGCGATGCTGGCGCCGGTGAAGACGGCGAAGGCCCAGCCGAAGGTGATGAACAGGAATCCGCCGTTGTGACCGTTGTTCTTACGGAGCACGTGGTTGGCGACCACACCGTTGCCGAGCAGGATCAGCGCGGCCGTTCCCAGTATTTCCCAGACGATTATTGCTCCAGCACTCACCGCTGCACCTCCACACTGGACATTCTGCGCAGGGTCGATCACGGCGTGCCACGGCTCCGTTGCCGACCCACGTCCGCGCGACGTTACCGGGGCGTAGAAGCTACTTCCAAGCACCGGGCAGCCGAATCTTTTCAAGATCGCGGAGGGTTACGCCACAAGTGTCATCCGTGGACGGGCGGATGATCACCAGGTCGTGCGATGCTGGAAGCCTCGCCAGCACGAGGAGGAGTGTCACGTGGCCAGCGCGCAGCACGCAGCGGAGACCAACCCGGCTCGACTGGGCCCGGCCAAGCGGGAAGAGACCTGGCACCGGCTCGGCAACGAGACCTTCGACCTCGTCGTCATCGGTGGCGGCGTGGTGGGCGCGGGTACCGCCCTCGACGCCGCGACGCGCGGGCTCCGGGTCGCGCTCGTCGAGGCCCGTGACCTCGCGTCCGGGACGTCGAGCCGGTCGAGCAAGCTCTTCCACGGCGGCCTGCGCTACCTGGAGCAGCTCGAATTCGGCCTGGTCCGGGAGGCCCTGCGCGAGCGCGAGCTGATGCTGACGACGATCGCGCCGCACCTGGTGAAGCCGGTCAGCTTCCTCTACCCGCTGACGCACCGCGTGTGGGAGCGGCCGTACACCGCGGCGGGCCTGCTGATGTACGACACGATGGGCGGCGCCCGCAGCGTCCCGGGGCAGAAGCACCTGACCCGCGCGGGCGCGCTCCGGATGGTGCCGGCGCTCAAGCGGTCGGCGCTGATCGGCGGGATCCGCTACTACGACGCGCAGTCCGACGACGCCCGCCACACGATGACGGTGGCCAGGACGGCGGCGCACTACGGCGCGGTCGTGCGGACGTCCACCCAGGTCGTCGGCTTCCTGCGCGAGGCCGACCGGGTGTCCGGCGTGCGCGTGCGCGACGTCGAGGACGGCCGCGAAACGGAGATCTCGGCCGCCGCGGTGATCAACTGCACCGGCGTCTGGACCGACGAGCTGCAGCGGCTGTCCGGCGGCCGCGGGCGGTTCCGGGTGCGCGCGAGCAAGGGCGTGCACATCGTCGTCCCGCGCGACCGGATCGTCTCGGAGTCGGGGATGATCCTGCGCACGGAGAAGTCGGTGCTGTTCGTGATCCCGTGGGGCAACCACTGGATCGTCGGAACGACGGACACCGACTGGAACCTGGACCTGGCCCACCCGGCGGCGACGAAGCACGACATCGACTACCTCCTCGAGCACGTCAACAGCGTCTTGGCGACGCCACTGACGCACGACGACATCGAAGGCGTGTACGCGGGCCTTCGCCCGCTGCTGGCGGGGGAGAGCGAAGAGACTTCGAAGCTCTCGCGCGAGCACGCGGTGGCGCGGGTGGCGCCCGGCCTGGTCGCGATCGCGGGCGGCAAGTACACGACGTACCGGGTGATGGCGGCGGACGCCGTCGACGCGGCGGCGGTGGACCTGCCCGGCCGTTCGCAGCCGTCGATCACGGACAAGGTCCCCCTGCTGGGCGCGGACGGCTACCACGCACTGGTCAACCAGGCCGACCACCTGGCCGCCGAGCACGGCCTGCACCCCTACCGGGTGAGGCACCTGCTCGACCGTTACGGCTCGCTGGTCCACGAGGTCCTGGCCTCGGCGGACGGCCGCCCGGAGCTGCTGAAGCCGATCGAGCACGCCCCGGACTACCTGGGCGTCGAAGTGGTGTACGCGGCTTCGCACGAAGGGGCGCTCCACCTGGAGGACGTCCTGGCCCGCCGGACACGCATCTCGATCGAGTACGCCCACCGCGGCGTCGACTGCGCCGAGCAGGTGGGAGCGCTGGTGGGCGAGGTGCTCGGCTGGTCACCCGAAACGGTGAAGCGCGAGATCGAGGTCTACCGGGCGCGGGTCGATGCGGAACGCAAGTCCCAGTCCCAGCCGAGCGACGAAGCGGCGGACGCGCTGAGGTCAGCGGCCCCGGAGGCCCGGGCGGGGATCGTGGAGCCGGTGAGCTGAAGCCCGTGGCGGAGGTCCCCGCAGCAGCGGAAATGAAGCTTCGCGCGCGGTTATCCACAGCCCTGGCCGATTGTGGATACCCGAGGCCTGCGGGCACCTTCGGAGCGGGTTTCGTCGTGGGTGCCGATAGACTGGACGTGGGGACGCCCCCCCAGGGAGGGCGGAGGAGTTCCGCGGCGGGGAAGGGGTGGTCGCCCACGGCCGCGTGCTGGGGGACCGGGTGGAACGAGCTGTCTCTCCCGGCCGGAATGCCGCCGTCAGGACGTGCGGTGCCAGCGGATCAGGCGCTCGCCGGTCGGGGCTGGGGCCGGCTCCGGGCCCAGCAGCGTGAACCCGCAGCGCTTCGCCACGATTGCCGAGGCCGTGTTGCTCTCCTCGTAGCGGTAGCTCACCTCGGTCAGGCCCAAGCCTCCGAAACCGAAGCGCAGAGCCGCGTTCAACGCCGTTGTCGCGATGCCCTTGCCGCGCTCGGACGGGTGGACCCAGACCGTCGCCTCCGCGTACGCCGTGTCCAGGTCCAGTTCGCGAAGACCCACCTCGCCCAGGAGCCTGCCCGACGTCGGTTCCGCGATCGCCCACGAACAACGCTCGTCGGCCGCCCACTGGGCCGCGCGCAACGCCACGTACTCGGTGGCCTCGTCCAGCGTGCGCAGGCGGTAGTTCAGCACGTACTTGCGGTGGGTCGGGTCGGCGAACGCCTCCATCAGCACCCGGCGGTCGTCGATGTGCCTGTCGGCGCGCAGCTGGCGCAGGTAGTACGTGCCCGCGTTGATCTCCACCGGTTCCACTCCACCCAGCCTAGCCAGGCCGGGCGGAGCGATCACGACCGGCGGCGGCGGGCCCCCGCGATCATCGCGATCACCAGCGGCAACGCGACCGAGATGATCAGCAGCCTGCCGCGGGAAAGGATGAGGACCGCGATCGCGAGGACGATCGAGATCGGCACCGCGCTCGCCGTCAGGAAGCGCGCCAGCTGGTTGTCCCCGGACATCACCGGCACCTGGGGCGCGGACGCGCCGTTGAGCAGCGCGCTCGGGCGGGGCGACGGCAGGTCGTCGAACAGCGGGACGAGCTCGCTGACCCGCTTGGCCGCCGTGACCTTCGCGGAGCGCGTGCCGAACTCGTCGATGTCGAGGCGTCCGCTGCGGACGTGCTCTTCGAGGACGTCCAGGGCGTCCTGGCGTTCGGCGTCGCTCAACCGCATGTCGCTCATCGCCGGTCAGTGGTCCAGGCCGCGCCGGTGGTCGCGGTAGGAGTCGCGCAGCTCGCGGCGGCGCTCCCGGTCGCGCAGGTGCCGGTCGCGGCGGTCGTGCCGATCGTGGTGGTCGTGCCCGTGCCCCCACATCGCGCGGCCGAAGACGCTCAGCCCGATCGGGAGGAGGATCAGCGTCCCGTGCACCACGCCGGTCGCGATCAGTGCGATCGTGGCGATCCAGACCAGCGGCAGGAACGCGGTGATCAACCGCTGGGCGGGCGACCACTGCGCCGGCGGCGCCGGGCGCTGCGGCACCGGTTCGGCCTCGGGCCGGGGTGCCGCCACGGCCTGCGGGGCGTCTTCGTAGCGCGGGTGCGGGGCCGGCAGGTCCGCGAAGATCTCGCCGAGCTCGCCGCGCGTCTTGGCCGCGGTGATCCGGGCCGAGCGTTCGCCGTACTCGTCGATGTCGATCCGCCCCGCGGTCATGTGCTCGCCGAGCGCGGACAGCGCGGATTCGCGGTTCTGGTCGCTGATCCGCAGCTGCGGAGACGGGACTTCGGTCACGTAGTCGATGGTAGGCCGCCCCGGGGGCGGCCCACCACGACATCTGTAACGAACCGCGCTACTTGATCTCCAAAAGCTGCGTGCCCTGCGTCACTGCGGCGCCGACCTCGACCGAAAGGCCGGTGACGGTGCCCGCTTTGTGTGCGGTGACCGGGTTCTCCATCTTCATCGCTTCGAGGACGACGATCAGCTCGCCGGCTTCGACCGTCTGGCCCTCTTCGACGGCGACCTTCACGATGGTCCCCTGCATCGGCGCCGTGACGGCGTCGCCGCTCACCGACGCCTTGGTGCCGCCGGCGCGCTTGCGCGGCTTCGCCTTGACGGCGGTGCCGCCCCCGCCGCCTTCGAGTGCGAACCCGCCCGGCAGCGACACCTCGAGCCGCCGCCCGCCGACCTCGACCACGACGTTCTGCCGCGGTTCCTCTTCGGCGGCTTCGACGTCCGGCGCCACGAACGGCTCGATCTTGTTGTCGAACTCCGTCTCGATCCAGCGCGTGTGCACGCTGAAGCCGTTCTCGTCGCCGATGAACGCCGGGTCGTTCACGATCACGCGGTCGAACGGCAGGACCGTCGCCATGCCTTCGACGACCATCTCGTCGAGGGCGCGGCGGCTGCGCTCGAGGGCGTTGTTCCGGTCCGAGCCGGTGACGATCAGCTTGGCCAGCATCGAGTCGAACTGCCCGCCGATGACGCTGCCGGACTCGACACCCGAGTCGACGCGCACGCCCGGCCCGCTCGGCGCGACGAACTTCGTCACCGTGCCCGGCGCGGGCAGGAAGCCACGGCCGGCGTCCTCGCCGTTGATGCGGAACTCGATCGAGTGGCCGCGCGGTTCGGGGTCTTCGGTGATCCGCAGCTTTTCGCCGCGCGCGATCCGGAACATCTCGCGGACCAGGTCGAGCCCGGTCGTCTCCTCCGACACCGGGTGCTCGACCTGCAGCCGCGTGTTGACCTCGAGGAAGGAGATCGTGCCGTCGACGGCGACGAGGTACTCGACCGTGCCGGCGCCGTAGTAGCCGGCTTCCTTGCAGATCGCCTTCGCCGAGGAGTGGATGCGCCGGCGCTGGTCGTCGCTCAGGAACGGCGCGGGCGCCTCTTCGACGAGCTTCTGGTGACGGCGCTGCAGCGAGCAGTCGCGCGTGCCGACGACGATCGCGTTGCCGTGCATGTCGGCCAGCACCTGCGCCTCGACGTGCCGCGGCTTGTCCAGGTAGCGCTCGACGAAGCATTCGCCGCGGCCGAACGCCGCGACCGCCTCGCGGGTGGCCGACTCGAACAGCTCGGGGATTTCTTCGCGGGTGCGCGCGACCTTCAGGCCGCGGCCGCCACCGCCGAACGCGGCCTTGATGGCCACCGGCAGGCCGTGCTCGTCGGCGAACGCGATGATCTCGGAGGCGTCCTTCACCGGCTCCTTCGTGCCCGGCACCAGCGGCGCGCCCGCGCGCATGGCGATGTGGCGGGCGGTGACCTTGTCACCGAGGTCGCGGATGCTCTGCGGGCTCGGCCCGATCCAGGTCAGCCCGGCGTCGAGGACGGCCTGGGCGAAGTCCGCGTTCTCGGAGAGGAAGCCGTAGCCCGGGTGCACCGAGTCGGCGCCCGAGCGCTTGGCGGCTTCCAGGAGCTTGTCGAAGTTCAGGTAGCTCTCGGCGGCCGTGGTGCCGCCGAGCGCGAAGGCTTCGTCGGCCAATCGGACGTGGGGCGCGTCGCGATCCGGGTCCGCGTACACCGCGACACTGGCCAGGCCAGCGTCCTTCGCGGCTCTGATGACGCGTACCGCGATTTCGCCACGGTTGGCGACCAGGATCTTGGTCACCGGACCACCCGTGGATTCGCCGACCTGCTCGGCCACCCCGCACCTCCTGCGTCCGACAGCTGCATTGCTGACCGCCCACGCGGCATCTCGGAAGTCTACGGATATGCCGTCGCGAGTCTCTGGAGTGAGAGCTGAACCACGCTCAGACGTGCGCGGCGCGGTGGCGCAGGTCTTCGGGCAGCGGCGAGTCGAGCACGATCACGTCGTACGGGTTCGCCGAATGGACCAGGCCCAGGTGCTCGATGTTCACCAGGACCCACGGCTGGTGCTCGCCGCAGCATTCGATCAGCCGGTCCAGCGCGGAGAAGGCGACCAGCGCGGTGCGGCCGTCCGGCGTGCGGCGCAGCTCGATCGACGCGCCTTCGATCTCGGCGCTGACCGGGCTGGTGGGGAGATACAGAGCGGCGGGAAGGTTCGGGTTCGTCACGGGGACAACATAGACGGACACGCTCCGCTAGCCGTGACCCCGTCGGGTTGAACCCGCCACATCGCGACGGGGCGCCGCCGACGGACGCTCGCGAAGCGGCTTACGCTCTGTCTTATGCGGACTACGGCAGCGCGGACGCCCCGGTCGGCGCTGCTCACCGCGGTGCTGGCCGCGGTGGTGACCGTCGGCGCGATCGCCGCGGTGTTCCTGCTGCGGCCGCGGCCGGAGGTGCCGACCGGGGCGGCCGAACCCGCGGCGGCGCCGGTCCCACCGGCGCTGACCTGCGGTGGCGGTCCGTGCCGCGAGCTCGCGGCGGCGACGGTCGGGGGCACGCCGGTGGTGCTGCTGACCGACGCGACGGGGGGTTCGGCGCGGCTGCGCGTCGGTCCCGAGCCGGGAACGGTCTTCGAGCTGTCGATCGCCCAGCTCGGCGTGCGGCTGGACCAGAACTCGCTGCGCTGCGTCGACGGCGCGGCCCCGGCGTGCCTGGTCCGCGGCGACGCCGGCGACAACGGCACGACCGCCTACGGCGAGCTCCTCGTCGGCACCGGGGGAGTGTGGCGGGACCCGGGCAAGCCGTACTACGCCGACGCCGGGACGCTGTCGCTCTACGACGTGACGGCCGACGGCCGCCCGGACGTGATCGTGGTCCGCCACGACTGCTCCGCCGCGCTGGCCGGCACCCCGAAGTGCGCGGCGGCGCCGGTACTGGCCGAGGTGTACGACCTGGCGGGCCGGTCGGTCGGCTGCACGCGCCGGGTGACGTCGCCCTCGGACCTGCGCGGCTGGCCGGACATCCGCCTCGCCCGCACCGACCTCCGCGCCTGCCCCTCCTGAAGTGCGCCCCAATGTGGCGTTGGGTGCGTTGGACGCACCCAATGTGGCGTTCGGTGCGTCAGATGCACCGAACGCCACATTGGGGCGCTTGGGTCAGGCGGGGGCGGGTTCCGTGTGGCGGGCCGCGGAGCCGTCGTCGGTGTGCAGCGGGTTGTCGGTGGGGGAGTTCAGGACGTCGTCGTCGAGGAGGCCTTCGCTGCGCGCCACGATCGTCGGGACGACGATCTGGCCCGCGACGTTCGTCGCCGTGCGCATCATGTCCATGATCGGGTTGACCGAGTAGATCAGCGCCAGGCCCAGCGCCACCTGCTTGGCGTCGAGGCCGATGAACGACGTCGTCAGCGTGAACGCCGTCAGCCAGCCGGTGGTCCCGGCCGTCGCCAGCGCGCCGACCACCGCGACGACCACGATGCCGACGTACTGCCAGAAGTTCAGCGACACCCCGGCCAGGTTCGCGACGAAGATCGCCGCGATCGCCGGGAAGACCGCCGCGCAGCCGTCCATTTTGGTCGCGCTGCCGAGGGGGGTCGCGAAGGCCGCGTACGCCGGCTGGACGCCGAGGTTCACCGCGGACTGTCGGGTCAGCGGCAGCGTCGCGGCCGAAGACTGCGAAGCGAACGCGAACTGGATCGCCGTGCCCGCCTTCGCGAAGAACTTCAGCGGGCTGACCTTCGCCACGAACTGCAGCAGGATCGGGTAGACGACGAACAGCACGAGCAGGCAGCCGACGTACACCGCGAGCGTGGTGGAGAACAGCGGCCGGAACAGCGCGTCGCCGTAGTTGGAGACCGCCGCGCCGATCAGGCCGACGATGCCGATCGGGGCCAGCCGGACGATCCAGCCGAGGTAGCGCTGGATGATCTCGAACACGCTGGTCGTGAAGTCCACGAACGGCTTCGCGCGGTCACCGAGGCTGTAGGCGGCGGCGCCGATGATCAACGCCAGGAACAGCACCTGCAGCGTCTCGCCGTCGGAGAACGCTTTCACGAAGTTCTCCGGCAGCAGCCCGTTGACGAAGGCGTCCCACGAACCCCAGTGGTCGACGCTCTTCGCGGCTTTGTCTGCGTTCTTCGCGGTCGCCGTGACGCCGCCGAGGCCGCCGGCGCCGGGGTTGAAGATCCGGCCGATGGCGATGCCGATCAGCGACGCGATGAACGACGTGATCGCGAACCACAGCACCGTCTTGCCGCCGAGCCGCGCGGCGGTGCGCCCGCCGCCGAGGCCGCGGAGGCTGTTGATGCCGACCACGATCGCCGTGAAGACCAGCGGGATCACCGCGATCTGCAGCAGCGTGGTGAAGATGGTGCCGATCTGGTCGAGGAGATCGGTCAGCCAGCCGGCCTCGGTCTGCCGCGCCACGACGCCGAGGGCGGCGCCGACGACGAGCGAGCCGAGAACCGCGGCCGCGAACACCCGCGGCTTGGTGTATGTCCGTACAAAAGACACGGGGCGACTCCGGTGCTCGAAAGTTGCAGTCTGTCTTGCCGGGTAAAGAGAACGTTAGGCAAGGGAGGACTCTTCCGGATCACCCGTTCGTGTGGTGCCTTTCTCAGGATGCGGGAGGCCGCCAGAGATCCACGACACTCACGCCGACCTCGGCCAGCAGCCGGCGCGTCAGCGGCAGGCTGATGCCGATGACGCTCGTGTGGCCGCCGTCGAGTCCTTCGACGAACCAGCCGCCCAGGCCGTCGATCGTGAAGCCGCCGGCGACCTGGAGCGGCTCGCCGCTGGCGACGTAGGCGTCGATCTCGGCGGCGCTCGGCGTGCCGAACCGGACGGTGGTCGCCTCCCAGCCGGACGTCTCCTTCGCGCGTGTCCCGCCGTCGAGCCGGACGACCGCGTGTCCGGTGAGGAGTTCACCGGATGTTCCCGCCATCGCGGCCCAGCGGCGGCGGGCGGTGTCCGGGTCGCCCGGTTTGCCGACCATCCGCCCGCCGATGTTCAGCATCGAGTCGCAGGCGACGACGACGGCGTCCGGGTGGACGGCGGCGACCTGGTCGAGGACCGCTTCGGCCTTGGCCGCGGCGAGGGCGGCGACGAGCTCCGACGGCGACGGATCGGTCAGCGAGGCGGCGACGGCGTCCTCGTCGACGCCGGAGACGAACACGGCGGGATCGAGGCCCGCGGAGCGCAGGAGGGCGAGCCGGGCGGGGGACTGGGAGGCGAGGACGAACTGCACCCGTGAAACTTACCCGGACAAGGTGTCGTGACCGAATTGTGACCGGCGTCACGCTGAGCGAGAGCTATTTTGTTGTGGCTCGCAACATATGGGTCCCTGGATCGTTTCGGAGAGAACCAATGCCGCTCCTCCGCACCACGAGATCACTGCGAACCGCTGTCCTGGCCGGTCTCCTCCTCTCGGGCACCGTCCTCGTCCCCGCGGCGTCCGCGTCGGCGACGCCGCTCTACAAGAACTCCCACGCTCCAGTGTCCTCGCGCGTCAAGGACCTGATGGCGCGGATGACCCTCGACGACAAGATCGGGCAGATGACCCAGGGCGAGCGCGGATCCGCGACGCCCGCCCAGGCCGCGGCCGCGCGGCTCGGCTCGATCCTCTCCGGTGGCGGTTCGGTGCCGTCGCCGAACACCCCCGCGGGGTGGGCGGACATGATCGACGCCTACCAGAAAGCGGTTACTTCCACCGGCCTCGGCATCCCGATCGTCTACGGCTCCGACGCCGTGCACGGCCACAACAACGTCTACGGCGCGACGGTCTTCCCGCACAACATCGGCCTGGGCGCGGCGAACGACCCGCAGCTGGTCGAGAGGATCGGTGCGGTCACCGCCGAGGAAACCGCCGCCACCGGCGTCAAGTGGGCCTTCGCGCCCTGCCTGTGCGTCGCCCGCGACGACCGCTGGGGCCGCACGTACGAGTCCTTCGGCGAGATCCCCCGCAACGCCGTCGAGAACTCCGTGGTCATCGAAGGCCTGCAGGGCCGCGATCTCGGCGACCGGACGTCGGTCATGGCCACGGCCAAGCACTTCATCGGCGACGGCGGCACCACCGGCGGCGTCGACCAGGGCAACACCCAGATCAGCCTCGACGAGCTGCGGAAGATCCACCTGCCGCCGTTCCGGGCCGCGGTCGACCACGGCGTCGGCTCGGTGATGATCAGCTTCAACAGCTGGAACGGCGTCAAGGACCACGGCAACAAGTTCCTGATCACCGACCTGCTCAAGGGCGAGCTGGGCTTCACCGGGTACGTGGTCTCGGACTGGAACGGCATCGACCAGATCGACGGGCAGACCGGGTTCACCGCGGCCGAGGTCAAGCGGGCCGTCAACGCCGGGATCGACATGGTGATGGTGCCCAACGACTACCAGAAGTTCATCGACACGCTGCGCGCCGAAGTGCTCAACGGCGACGTGCCGATGTCGCGCATCGACGACGCCAACCGGCGGATCCTCACGAAGAAGTTCGAGCTGGGCCTGTTCGACCACCCGTACACCGATCGCTCGCTGCAGAAGGACTTCGGCAGCGCGGCGCACCACGCACTGGCGCGGCAGGCGGCGCGCGAGTCGCAGGTGCTGCTGAAGAACGACGGCGTGCTGCCGCTGGCCAAGAAGAACAACAAGATCTTCGTGGCCGGGAAGAACGCGAACGACATGGGCAACCAGGCTGGCGGCTGGACGCTCACCTGGCAGGGCCAGAGCGGCGAGCGGGTCATCCCGGGCACGACGATCCTCGACGGCATCAAAGCGGGTGCCGGGAAGGGCACGGGAGTGACGTATGACCGTGCGGGTAACGGAATCGACTCCAGCTACCAGGTCGCGGTCGCCGTGGTGGGCGAAACGCCGTATGCCGAAGGGCAGGGAGACCGGCCGAACGGACTCGGCCTCGACGCCGAAGACCTCGCCCTCATCGGCAAGCTGAAGGCCTCGGGTGTGCCGCTGGTCGTCGTGACGGTGTCGGGGCGGCCGCTGGACATCGCCGCGCAGCTGCCCTCGTTCAACGGGCTCGTGGCGGCTTGGCTGCCGGGATCGGAAGGCGCCGGCGTCGCGGACGTGCTGTACGGCGACTACAACCCGACCGGGAAGCTGAACTTCACCTGGCCGAAGAGCTCTTCGCAGGAACCGATCAACGCCGGCGACGGAAAGCAGGGCCTGTTCCCGTACGGGTACGGCTTGTCCTACCGCCGCCGGTAAGAGGGTGGCTCGTGAGTGAAAAAGCGGGTTAGAACACTGTTATTCACTCACGACCCCCGCTGGACCACCGCTCCCGCGGTCCGTGCAGGCCCCCGCTCCGGTCCCGACACCCGGAGCGGGGGCCTGCGCGGTTCAGGCCGTGGCGGCCTCGGGCGTCGCGGCCGGCTTGCCCCAGCGCGGCTCGACCTTCCGCAGCACCGCCGCCGAAACCACGCCGAGCAGGAGCACGCCCATCGGCAGCAGCATCGTCACGCGGGCCGCGTCGGTCAGTCCACTGTGGACGGCCTGGGTCGCGAGCTTCCCCGCCTGGGCGGCGATCTCCGCGGGCAGGCCGGGCATCGGCGACGGACCGCCCGCCGAGCCGAACTCACCCGTGCCCGCCGCGGCGTGGGCGATGCCCTCCGCGAACGGCGCCCGGTACGGCTCCGGCAGCTGCGCCGCCGCCTTCGTCGCTTCGTCGGCGATGGAGGCGCTGATCCGCGCCTGCAGCAGCACGCCGATCGCCGCGCTGCCGAGCACGCCGCCGACCTGCCGCGCGGTGTTGAAGATGCCGGACGCGGTCCCGGCCAGCCGCGGCTCGACCGACCCCATCGTCATGTTGCTCATCGGGGAGAAGATGCAGCCGATGCCGAGCCCGCACACCAGCAGCGCCGGGACGAACGCCCACGGGCTGCTGTCCGGCGTCGCCTGCAGCGCGATGATCCCCAGCCCGGCGGCGAGCGCGGCGAGGCCGAACATCACCAGGTACTTGCCGTTGACCTTGTCCGAAAGGTGCCCGACGAACGGGGCCACGATCCCCGCCAGCAGCGACATCGGCGCGGTCAGCAGCCCCGCCGTCGTCGGGGTCAGCTGGAGCACCGACTGGATGTAGATCACCAGCGGGAGGAACATGCCGGTCATCGCGAAGCCGACCGTCGCCGCGGTGAGCGTCCCGGCCGAGAAGTTCCGGTTCGAGAACACCTCCAGCGGCAGCATCGGCTCGCGCTTGTTGACCCGCTGCCACACCACGAACGCGATCAGCAGCACCACGCCGGCGCCGATGATCTCGAACACCGTGATCCCGCCGAAGACCGTGCCCCAGTCGTACTGCTGCCCGTTCTGGACGCCGAACACGATGCAGAGCAAGGCCGCGCTCGAGAGCAGGATGCCCAGCAGGTCGAACGAGTGCGCGTGCTTCGGCTGCCAGTCCGGCACCAGCAGCAGCGTGAGCACGATGGCGACCACGCCGATCGGCACGTTGACGAAGAAGATCCACTCCCAGCCGAAGTGGTCGACCAGCACGCCGCCGAGCAGCGGGCCCGCGATCGTCGCCAGCCCGGCGACGCCGCCCCACATGCCCATCGCCGGGCCGCGCTTGGACGGCGGGAACAGGTGCGTGATGAACGCGAGCGTCTGCGGCGTCATCAACGCGGCGCCGAGCCCCTGCACGGCCCGCGCGGCGATGAGCATCTCGGCGTTGCCGGACAGGCCGCACCACAGCGACGCGCCGGTGAAGACGACGAGCCCGGCGAGGAAGACGCGCTTCGGGCCGAAGCGGTCACCGAGCCGGCTGGTGAACAGCATCGGCACGGCGTAGGTCAGCAGGTAGACGCTGATCACCCAGACGATCGAGTTCAGCCCGGCGCCCAGCTCGCGCAGCATGGTCGGGATCGCGATCGACACGATCGTCGTGTCGAGCAGGATCATGAAGAAGCCCAGGCACAGCGCGCCGAGCGCGGCCCACGGGTTAGCTTGTCTTGCGTTCATCGTCGTCTTCCTTGGTGATGAGCGTCAGGTGTGGTTCTCGGTCGCTGTCCTGGAACGGGATCCGCCCGGACTTCAGTTCTTCGAGGAGCCGCTCGGTCCACGCCAGCTCGAACTTCCGGTGGTCGCACTGGTAACGCCAGTCCAGCCAGTAGATCTCCGGCGTCCCGTCCCCGGCGAGGTGGTCCAGGACGGCCTGGTCGGCGGCGACGCCGGCCCGCAGCCGCGTGACCCGGTGTTCGAGTTCGAGCAGGGACACCTCTTTGCCCAGCTCGTCGATGACGGCGAGCCCCGACAGGAAGGCGGGGTACTCCTTGACGATGTCCCCCACGAGTTCCCGGCCGCGCTGGTTGAACTCGTCCAGCCCGGCCTGCGTCATGCCGTAGACGGTCCGTTCGGGCCGCCTGCCGTCACGCAGGGTGTCGACCACCTCGATGAAACCGCTGCGGTGCAGACGTTCCACGGTGTGGTAGAGCGAGCCCGCTTTCACGTTGACCCGGGTGTCGACGTACCGCTCGCGCATGAGCTGAGCCATCTCGTAGGGGTGCATGGGCTTCTCGTGCAGCAGCTCCAGCACGGCGATGCCGAGCGGCGTCAGCTTGGCCGAAGCCATGATCGGATCCCTCCATGTCGTTTATTCCACGTGGACTATACGGCGCAGACTAGTCAGCGGTCCACGGCTACTTCCGTGACCGTCCGTGCACAGCGCGAAGGCCCCCATGCTCTCGGCATGGGGGCCTCCGTGGCGTTTCTCAGAACGGCCAGTCGGCGTTCTGGCCCCGCTCCAGCAGCGGGATCATCCGGAATCCCTGGTCGGTCAGGCCGCCGAACGTGTGCCGGTACGCGCTCCCGGACGGCGCGTGGCCGACGCGGTAGCCCGCCAGGTTCCACGTGTACAGCGGGACGCGCGCGGGCAGCGCCTGCCCGACGTCGCCCCACCCGGCCTGCTCGTCGGTGAGGATGACGACGCGGTCGTGCTTCGCGAAGTGCTTCCTCAACGCGCCGGACGTGTTGGTGCCGCCGCCGAGGAAGAACCCGCCGGACTTCCAGCGCTCGACGTCGCTCAGCAGTGAGCCGCCCGGGCGCAGCTTGAACTCCTTGGTCCGCGTGCCGCCCAGGAGGCGGTCCGAGAACGACACGACGTCGGCGTTCGCGCAGCGCCGGCCCAGCGCCAGGCCGAACACCGCGGCCGCGTCCCAGCGCATCAGGGTCCCGTCCTTGCTGAAGCCCATGTTCATCGACGTCGACGTGTCGACGAGAACGAGCGTGCGGCCGGCCAGTACGGGCACATTGGCCAGCGCATGCGAAACCGCCTGCTCCAGCGCCCACGCCCAGCGCAGCGACGGCGCCGCGCGGTAGGCCGACAGGAACCGCATCGGCAGCTGCCGCGACTTCGCGACCTGCGCCGGGTCGGCGAGCCGCCCGGCGACCCGCTGCGCTACCGCGTCCGAGACACCGGCCTCGTCGAAGTTGCGAACGTTTCGCAAGAGAGCCATGTAGCCCATCGACGGGATCAGCGCCTCCCAGACACGGGCGTCCAGCGGACCCTGCAGCCAGCCGGCGACCGACTCCCACGTCATGCCCGCCGCGCGCAGGACGTCCGCCGCGCCGGGACGGGCGAACAGCTCGCGGCGGCAGCCGACGTCCCACGACAGCAGCTCGGCCCGGGCCCGCAGCGTCTCCAGGGCGTCCGGGACCGCGTTGCCGCGGTCGTGCCGCTCGTCGAGGATGTGCCGGAACAGGGCGCCCTGCGCGTCGTCGCGCTTCACCGGGTGGGTCAGCTCCAGGACGTCGGCGAACCGGAACGCCCTCGAGGCCGAGTCCCACTTGGCGAAGGACCGCTCGTCGTAGAGCTTCTCGACCGCGTCGGCGATGCCGCGCTTGACCGGCTTCGGAACGGCGCGGCCGTGCACGGACGTCCAGTACGCGAGCAGCTCACCGGGCTCGTCGGCCCGCTGCAGCACACTCGCGACGACCTGGCGGCTCAGCCCGTCGAGCCCCGCGTCCCGTCGCGCCTTGGCGAACTCGGCCGCGCCGACGAGGGCCGCCGTGCGCAGGTTCGCGTCCGTGCGCAGCCAGCGCAGGAACCGCGCGGTCCACTGTGGATCGTCCAGGGTGGACCGCCGGACCAGGTCGGTGAAGCGGGAGTCGCGGGTGCCCGCGGTCTCGTAGTAGGTGTGCTCGCCGACCATGTTGGTCACGGCGAGCAGGAACAGCTCCGACCGGGTGTCGCGCGCGTAGCCGGCGCCGCCCTGGTGGGTGACCGTGGACGGCGTCGCCTCGCCGCGGACCGGCGAGGTCGCGGCGGGTGCTCGTGCGGTGTTGAACTTGCTCATCGTTTCCCCCTCTTGCCGAGGGAGCCACGGCCACAGCGATGCCCGAGATCGAAGTCGGTGAAGGTACGTTGCTGCTCTGCCTGCTGAGCTACCGGGCCACTGTGTGGCCCGGGAGGGATTCGAACCCCCGACCTGCCCATTAAGAGGAAGTAACCCTCGCCTGCGCACCGGGCATCGGTGAAGCCGTGGCTCCCGAGATCTTCGCCACCCGCGGGTTTCGTGTTTACAGCATGAAGTAACCGCGGGCTTCGCACCGGGAGTGCGTGTGTGTGCCCGAGGTCGCAGTGGTGAAGGCTTTCGGGAGTCGAACCCAAGGGATACCAGAGAAGTAACCCTCACCGTCGCACCGGGCGAGATCCACAGTAGCCCGCGGGTCGCGACGCGCAAACCGATTTTCCGCGGCCCGGACCCGCGGTACGGCGCACCCGCCGGAACAAGTAGTTCGCATCAAGAACTACCTATGGTATGTTCGTACTACGAACTAACTGGGAGGAATCATGACGCACTTCGGTATCGGCGTGTCCACAGCGGTCACCGCCGTCCCCGGCACCCTGAAGCTGGCCGTCCAGGCCGACCGCGGCGGGCTCGACCTGATCACGGTGTCCGACCACCCCTACTACGCCGACCGCCTCGACGCGTACGCCGGGATCGGCGTCCTGCTCGGCCGGACCGAACGGGTGTCCGGCCTGGTCAGCGTCACCAACCTGCCGACGCGGCCCGCGTCGATGCTCGCTCGTACCGTCACGTCGCTGTCCGCGCTGACCGGCGGCCGGATCGTGCTCGGCATGGGCGTCGGCGGGCTCTGGGACGACATCGCCCGGCTCGGCTTCACCAAACTGACGCCGGGGCAGGCCGTCCGCGCCTTCGAAGAGGGCATCCGGCTCGTGAAGATGCTGGGTGGCGGCGGGGAACCGGTGACGTTCGACGGCGAGTTCCACCAGGTCACCGACCTGGAGCCGGCCGCGGAACCGATGCCGCCGGTGTGGACCGGCTCGGTCGGGCCGAAGTCCCTCGCCGTCACCGGCCGCGTCGCCGACGGGTGGATGCCCGGCCACGCCGCCGACTGGCTCAGCGAGCGCTACCGCACGTCCCGCCCGGTCATCGACAAGGCCGCGGTGGACGCCGGCCGGGACCCCGCGGACATCGCCACCGTCTACAACTTCCCTGGCCGCATCACAGCCGAGCCGCTGCGGAAGACGCGCGCCGACGACGGTCGCTGGATCGGCGGCTCGGCGGACCAGTGGATCGAGGAGCTGACCGGCGCGGTGCTCGAGCACGACGCCGCCGGGTTCGTGCTCTTCGGGCCCGGCGGCAGCACGCCCGACGAGGACGCCACCGCGCGCTGGGCCGGGGAGATCGTCCCCGCCATCCGGGAAGCGATCGCGAAGTAGGCTGACGGGATGGGGAAGAGCGGGGCGGACCTCGGGGTCGTGGCCGGGCTCGTGCGCGCGTCGTTCTTGGTGAACGCCGTCTACGCCGAGTCCGCCCGCGAGTACGGGCTCACCGTGCAGCAGGGGCAGCTGCTGTGCGTGCTGATGGGCCGGCCGTACGGCATGGGCGACCTTGGCGCGACGCTCGGCCTCGAAAAGTCGAGCCTGACCGGCCTGGTCGACCGTGCGGTCCGGCGCGGGCTCGTCCGCCGCGAGCCCGACCCGGACGACCGCCGCGCCGTGCAGGTCGTGCTGACGGAGGAAGGCGGCGAACTGGCGGAGGACTTCTACGCGGCGACGTGCCGTCGGGTCGACGAGCTGGCCGCGAGCCTGAGCACCCAGGACCGCGACCGGCTCGCGGCACTGCTGGGCACGGTCGTGCGGGAGAACGAAGCCCCGACGGTCTTCCTCGACGCCCTTCAGCCCTGAGGGAGACCCGAAGCGCGCCAAGCACCTTCGCCGGGGTGATGCGGCCGACGCAGCGAAGCAGCGTGATCGCCCCACCACGACGTACGCGGCTTCGGCTTCTCCGGGGCCTTCGCGGCCGAAGCTGCGGCGACGACCGCCGTCAGCGCCGCCAGTTCGGCGTCGCTCGGGTTTCCGCGGACCACCCTCAGCAGGGGACGGCTCTCCTCGCTCACAGCGGGATGTTCCCGTGCTTCTTGGGCGGCAGCGACTCGCGCTTGTTCCGCAGCAGCGACAGCGCCCGCGCGACGTGGCCGCGGGTGTGCGCCGGCACGATCACCGAGTCGACGTACCCCCGTTCGGCCGCCGCGTACGGGTTCAGCAGGGTGTCCTCGTACTCCTGGATCAGTTCGGCGCGGAGCTGATCGACGTCCTTCCCTTCGGAAGCCGCCTTGGCCAGGGTCTTGCGGTGGACGATGTTCGCCGCGCCCTGGGCGCCCATCACCGCGACCTGCGCGGTCGGCCACGCCAGGTTGATGTCGGCGCCGAGGTGCTTCGAGCCCATGACGTCGTACGCGCCGCCGTACGCCTTGCGCGTGATGACCGTGACCAGCGGGACCGTCGCCTCCGCGTAGGCGTAGATCAGCTTCGCGCCGCGGCGGATGATGCCGCTCCACTCCTGGTCGGTGCCCGGGAGGAAGCCCGGGACGTCGACGAAGGTGAGCACCGGGATGTTGAACGCGTCGCAGGTGCGGACGAACCGCGCGGCCTTCTCGGACGCGTCGATGTCGAGGCAGCCGGCGAACTGCGTCGGCTGGTTCGCGACGACGCCGACGCTCTGGCCATCGACGCGGCCGAAACCGACGATGATGTTCGGCGCGAACAGTTCGTGGACCTCGAGGAAGTCGCCGTCGTCGAGGACGCGGGTGATCACCTCGTGCATGTCGTACGGGGTGTTCGGCGAATCCGGGATGATCGTGTCCAGCTCGCGGTCGGCGTCGGTGACGTCGTCGAAGAACCCGGCCGGTGCGTCCGACGGCTCGAACACCGGCGCGTCGGACAGGTTGTTCTGCGGCAGGTAGGAAAGCAGTTCCTTGACGTAGGCGATCGCGTCCTCGTCGTCGGAACCGAGGTAGTGCGCGACGCCGGACTTCGTGTTGTGGGTGCGGCCGCCGCCGAGCTCCTCGAACGTGACGTCCTCACCGGTGACCGTCTTGACGACGTCGGGGCCGGTGATGAACATCTGCGAGGTCTCGTCGACCATCACGACGAAGTCGGTCAGCGCGGGGGAGTAGACGTGCCCGCCCGCGTTGGCGCCCATGATCAGCGAGATCTGCGGGATGACGCCGGAAGCCTGCACGTTGCGGCGGAAGATCTCGCCGTAGAGACCGAGCGAGACGACGCCTTCCTGGATGCGCGCGCCGCCGCCCTCGTTGATGCCGACGATCGGCCGGCCGGTCTTGATCGCCAGGTCCATGACCTTGACGATCTTCTCGCCGTAGACCTCGCCGAGGCTGCCGCCGAAGACGGTCACGTCCTGGCTGAACACGCAGACGGGCCGGCCGTCGACGGTGCCGTAGCCGGTGACGACGCCGTCGCCGTACGGGCGGTTCTTCTCCTGCCCGAAGTTGGTCGAGCGGTGCCGGGCCAGCTCGTCGAGCTCCACGAACGAGTTCTCGTCGAGCAGCAGCTCGATCCGTTCGCGTGCGGTTTTCTTGCCCTTGGCGTGCTGCTTCTCCACCGCGCGGGCCGAACCCGCGTGCACCGCCTCGTCATAACGGCGATACAGGTCGGCGAGCTTGCCGGCCGTGGTGTGAATGTCCGGTTCGTCCTCGGGCGGCGTCCCGAGCGGCTCCGTCGCACTGCTCATTCCCGGGAGCTTAACTACTTGTCGGTCACTTCGCGTGTGGCGTAGGCAACGTCCATGGAGATCCGGATCCTGGGTGTCGCCGACCTGCCCGCCTGCTCCGACCTGGCCGAGTCCCGGTCGTGGCCGCGCGAGCCGCCGAAGTGGGCGCTGCTGCACGATGTCGGATGGCTGTTCGGGGTGGACGCCCCGGACGGCGACGGCCTGGCCGCTGCTGCTGCTTTCGTGACGTTCGATGCGGTGGCGTCGATTTCGATGGTGCTGGTCGCGGCCCGCTACGAGCGCCGGGGCCTGGGCCGGGCGATCACCGCACACGCGATCGCGGCGGCCGGGGACCGGGTGGTCTGGCTTCACACGTCGAGGTTCGGACGGCGGCTGTACGAGTCGATGGGGTTCATCGCCGACGGCGGCAGCCAGGGCCACGTCGGCCGGTTCGCCGACGACGGCGGCCCCGCCACGCGACCGGCGACGGACTTCGAGGAGATCGTGCGCCTGGACCGGCTGGCGCAGGGCGTCGACCGGCGCCCGCTGCTGGAGCGGCTGGGAACGCCTCACGCGGTCGACGGCGGTTTCGCGTTCGGCACGGACATCGGCCACGCGACGGCGATCGGCCCGGTCGTGGCGGAATCGGAGGAGCAGGCGAAGGCGCTGATCCGCGGGGTGGCGCGGGCGGCGCCGGGCGAGGTGCGCGTGGATCCCGATCTCCGGTTCCCTGGCCTTGCGGAGTGGCTGCGGGAGCGCGGTCTCGTCCCGACGGCACCCGCGCCCCGCCTCGTCTTGGGCGGCCGGCGGCTACCCGGGGATCCCGGTCGCCGCTTCGCCGCCTTCACGCGGGCGGCGGGCTGAGGGCTTCGCCGGTGACGGTGCTCAGGGGGCGGTCGGCCGGACCAGGCCCGACTCGTACGCCGCGATGACCAGCTGGGCCCGGTCCCGCGCCGCGAGCTTGTGCAGCAGGCGGCCGATGTGGGTCTTCACCGTCGCGATGCCCAGGTGCAGCCGGGCCGCGATCTCGTCGTTGGACAACCCGCGCGCGACCAGCGACAGCACCTCCTGCTCGCGGGCCGTCACGCCGTCCAAGCGGGACACCGGACCCGACGGCAGCCGGGCGAACTCCGCCACCAGACGGCGGGTCACCGACGGTGCCAGCAGCGCGTCGCCCGCCGCCACGACTTCGATCGCCGCCAGGAGGTCGGCCGGGCGGGTGTCCTTCAGGAGGAACCCGCTCGCGCCCGCGCGCAGCGCCGCGTAGACGTACTCGTCGAGGTCGAACGTCGTCAGCATCAGCACCCGCACGCCGGTTTCCGCGCAGATCCGGCGGGCCGCCTCGATGCCGTCCATCTCCGGCATCCGGACGTCCATGAGCACGACGTCCGGCCGCTCCCGTCGCGTCAGGGCGACCGCTTCGACGCCGTCGGACGCCTCGCCGACGACCTCGAGGCCCGGCGCGCTGTCGACCAGCACCCGGAAACTGCCGCGCAGCAGCGCCTGGTCGTCCGCGATCAGAACGCGGATCATCGGGTCACCACCGTTTCGTAGGGCAGCCGCGCGAAGACGCGGAAGCCGCGGTCTGAAGGCCCCGCCGAGAACTCGCCGTCGTAGACCGCGACGCGTTCGCGCATCCCGATCAGCCCGTGGCCGGGTACCGCTTCGCCGCCGCGGCCGTCGTCGAGCACTTCGATGCGCACGTCACCGTCGCCGCCCGTGATGCGGATCCGGCAGGTCGCCGCGCTCGCGTGCTTGACCACATTGGTCAGTGCCTCCTGCACGATCCGGTACACCGACTGGCCGACACCGCTGGGCAGTTCGTTGCGGCCGTCGAGGCCGTCGACGACGAGGTCGACCGCCAGGCCCGTCAGCTGCGCGCGGTCGGCGAGTGCCCGCAGGTCGTCGAGCGTCGGCGCGGGCGCCAGTACCGGGACACCGGTGCCGTCCCGCAGCACGCCCAGCATCCGCCGCAGCTCCGCCAGGGTCTCGCGGCTGGTGTCTTCGATGACGCGCAACGCGTCCCGCGCCTGGTCGGGCTGCTCGAGGGCGACGTGGTTGCCGACGGCCGCCTTCACCGCGATCAGGCTCATGCTGTGCGCGACGACGTCGTGCATCTCGCGCGCGATCCGCAGCCGTTCCGCCGAAACCGCCTGCCGGGTGTGGTTTTCGCGCTCGATCGCGGCGTACTCGCGGCGGGTGCGGACGGTGAGACCGAGCAGGAACCCGACGACCAGCGCCGCCGCGCTGACGTTCACCGTCGTGGCCGTGTCCGGGTTCGGCGCGGTGAGCGCCAGCACGCCCAGTTCGATCCACCCCGCCGCGAGAGCGACTTGGCCGATCCGGCTTTTCAGCCGGTTCACCACGACGTAGAGCGCACAGCCCGCGCCCACCACGGCGGCGCCGAAGACCGGCCCGCCGACGGGCACGGCGGCCGCGGCCAGTGCCAGCCCGAGCACGTAGCTGCCCAGCGGCCACCACCGTCGGAGCACGATCGGGACGACACTCCCCACCACGATCGTCCAGCCGAGCCAGGTGGGCATCCACGACGGCAGCGCCCACGCGCCGGCGGCGAGGTTGCCGCCGGCACCGACCCCGAGGGCCGCGGCCGCGAGAACGTCCAGAATGACGCGAATGCGCATGAACCGAACGTAATGCCGACCTCACGTCCGCGCGTCAACCCTGGGTCGGACGCTGTCCGTAGTGCTTCTTCACCGCCTCGACGCGGTCGGGCGTCCAGTCCGGCAAGTCGACGCCGAAGGTGGCGGCGAACAGCTTGTCGAGCTGCTCGTGCCGCCGGGTGAGCTGCGCGGGGACGTCGTCTTCCGGCGCCTCGGCGAACTCGACGCGGGTGCCGTCGAGGGGATCCTGGACCACGCTCCAGCCGGGCTCGTCCGGCAGGAGCGCCCGGACCTCGTCCACCGGCTTCCAGACGAGGTCGCGGCGGAAGCGGATCGTGCCGTCCGCCAGCACCTCCCCGTACCCGAGGCCGAATTCGTCCACATAGGACGCCATCCGCTCGTGCCACCGCTGAGGCTGCTCGAAGTCTCGGCCGGCCAGGCGCGCGTCGAGCGCGTCGAGGCAGACGTCCCAGCCGGCGGCGTTGCGGCCCGCAGCGAGCTTCGCGATCGCCGGGTCGCAGCGGCCGAAGGTGTGGGTGAACTCCAGGAGGCTGCCGTCGCCGTCGGGGGAGATCAGCCAGCGCAGGGTGTCGTCGTTCCAGACGAAGGTGAACTCGCGCGGCGGGTCGGCGGTGACGACGTGGCCGGTCGTCGTCGTGTCCTCGCCGGGGAAGGTGAACCGGATCTCGCCGCCGTCGCGCAGGTCGACGTCCACCCGGGCGGGGAACCAGTGCGCGAGCTCGGCGGGGTCCGTGATCGCGCGCCAGACCTTCTCGGGCGCGTGCTTCAGCCGGCGTTCCAGCCTCAGCACGGGACGGTCATCGATGGTCAGCAGTTTCGCGGACATGCCTGTATATAACCATCGAGGCATATAAGGGTCAAGCGCCGCGGACGGCGGCGGCCGCGGCGGCGAGCTCGGGGTCGCTCGCGGCCTTGTCGAGCGCGGTCCGCAGCACCGAGCAGTACGTCGGCTCGGTCTCGGCGTAGCGCTTGCGGCCGGCGTCGGTGATCACCGAGTAGACGCCGCGGCGGTCGTCCTCGCACAGGTCGCGGATGGTCAGCCCGGCGTCTTCGAGACGGGCGCACATCCGGCTGACCGAGCTCTGGTTGAGGCCGATCGCCTCGGCGAGCTCCTGCATCCGCAGGCCGCCGCGCGGTCCGGCGACCAGCTTGCCGAGCGCGCGGTACTCGGACAGGCCGAGCCCGTGGCGCCGCTGCAGGGCTTTCGCGAGCTCTTGCTCGATCCGGGCGTGCAGCACGAGAACGCGTCCCCACGCCTGTTCGTCGACGGTCATCTTCCGGCCTCCTCTTGACGCCAGGATAGTCCAGCGACAGTATTTATATGTACATGCAAATATATCGAAGGGGTTCGAACATGAGCGACCGCAGCTTCCTGTTCCTGGTGGGTGCCGCGCGGGCCGGTGGCAACACGGAGATGCTGGCCCGCCGGGCGGTGAAGGAGCTGCCCGGCGACGTCGAACAGCGGTGGATCCGGCTGCCGGAGGTGCCCCTGCCGCCGTTCGAGGATCGCCGCCACGGCGTGGGCGAGCACCCGGCGCCCGGCGAGCACGAACAGCTGCTGATGGACGCGACGTTCGCGGCGACCGACATCGTGATCGTGTCGCCGGTGTACTGGTACTCGGTCGCGGCGAGCGTGAAGCTCTACCTCGACTACTGGTCGGGGTGGATGCGCCTGCCGGTGGAGTTCAAGCCGAAGATGCGCGGGAAGACGTTGTGGGGCGTCAGCGTGCTGAGCGAGACGCCGCGCGAAGCCCAGCCGCTGATCGGCACGCTGGAACTGTGCGCCGAGTACCTGAGCATGAACTGGGGAGGCGTCCTGCTCGGCAACGGCAGCCGCCCGGGCGACGTGCTGCAGGACGACGGCGCGATGACGGCCGCGCCGACCTTCTTCGCCGGCGCGGACCTGGTCAGCGCGTAGCCGGCGGCTCTTCGGCGCTGCCCGGGAAGAAAGTCCAGGCCTCGACGAAGGACCGGGCGTTCCGCTCGTTCGCCCGGTGCCCTTCGTCGACCCCGGGATCCATGTTGTCGCTCCAGACGGAGACGTTCCATTCGGCTTCGCCGGCCGGGCGCACCTGGACCACCACCTTCTGGCCCCGGAACGACACCAGCTGGAGCGGGCCGGTGTTCAGCCATTGCGGCGGCCAGATCCCGGTGGCCGCCACGATTTCGACGTGCTCTCCGTGCTCGTCTCGGGCGTCGGTGCAGCTCACGATGGTGCTGCCGGCCTCGTACAGCGCGCCGAGGCAGTACTGGCGGATTTCCGGGAGCTCGCCGGTCACGGTCACCGATCCGCAGGCGCCGTAGAGCGACGGCTTCAGCCCCCGGTCGCCCCAGATCTTCCGCAGGAACCGCACCTGGAAGGAGAAGAGCACGAGGAACAGGACGAAGGCCGGCCCGGCGAGGAAACCGGTGCCGTCCCTGAAGGAGATGAAGTTGCTGACCACGTCGTCGGCGAAGAAGAAGCCGTACACGATGGCCGCGGCCAGGAAGACGATCATGAAGAACCAGATCCAGCGGCGTTCCCGCCTGCGGTAGTGGCGCTTCGTCTCGACGTTGTCCCAGTCGGCGGGCCAGAGTTCCTTCTTTTCGTCGTACTTGTCCCACGGTGCGGCCGACTCCAGGGTCCGGATCCGGATGGTCGCGTGCGAGGGGTTGCGACCGCGTTTCCTTGCCCTGCCCGAAACGATGAGCACCGGGATCGACCGGAGGACGGCCGCGAGGACCGCGAGAACGGGTGCGAAGTTCTTGACGTTCGTGACGAACTGATCGCCGGTCACCGGTGTCTCCACCCCTTCCGGCGCCGGGAGCGGAGTCGGCCCGGCGTCTCCAGGCTCAGGTCGCCGCACGCTGACGTCGCGTTACACCTCGCCGAGGACGTCCGCCGCGATCACGCTGAAGCAGTATGCGGCGGCGCCGGCGTGACGCCGCGGCGCTTCGCGATCCCGGCCATGTTCTCCTCGCCCCAGTCGCCCAGCGGCAGCAACGCGGTGTTCAGCCGCTGACCCAGGCCGGTCAGCGAGTACTCGACCTTCGGCGGGACCTCGTGGAACACCTCGCGGTGCACGATCTCGTCGGCCTCCAGCTCCCGCAGGGCCTGGATGAGCATCTTTTCGCTGATTCCGGCCACCTTCCGCTTCAGCTCGCCGAACCGCAGCGGCTCGGCGTGCAGCGCCCAGAGGATCAGGGCCTTCCAACGGCCGCCGATCACGTCGACGGCGGCGTCCAGTCCGCAGCGGTAAGTCCGGGGCTGCATGCAGGATCCTTACGTTGGGGTGGGTACCTGACTTATTAGTCGGTACTTGTCCAGTGTAAAGCGCCTCAGCAGCATGGAGACCATGGGAGAAAGCAAGAAACAGGTGGGCGTGCTCGGCCTGGGGCGGATGGGCGCCGCCCTCGCCGGGGCGCTCTTGGGGGCGGGACACGACGTCTCGGTGTGGAACCGGTCGCCGCTCAAGGCGAGTCCGCTGCTCGACCGCGGTGCCCGGCTCGCGGCCACACCGGCCGAGGTGGCTTCGGCTGACGTCGTCATCAGCTGTCTGTC
This sequence comes from Amycolatopsis vastitatis, assembly GCF_002234595.1. GTDB lineage: Bacteria > Actinomycetota > Actinomycetes > Mycobacteriales > Pseudonocardiaceae > Amycolatopsis > Amycolatopsis vastitatis. The sequence goes on along the minus strand of NZ_NMUL01000016.1, from coordinate 86,182 downwards.
CACATACGACATTCAACGACCGGTCCTGGAAGCCGCGTCGCCGAAGGTGCTCGTCAACCTCACGTCCGGGACACCGGAGGAGGCCCGCGTGGCCGCGAAGTGGGCGGCTTCGCAGGGCATCGACTACGTGGACGGCGTGATCATGGCCGTGCCGCAGAGCATCGGGACGCCGGCCGCCCGGATCCTCTACGGCGGCTCGGAAACGACGTTCGCGGCGCAGCGCGAAGTGCTCTCGGTCTTGGGGGAACCGGTGTTCCTCGGCGAGGACGCCGGACTGGCGGCGCTGTACGACCTCGCGCTGCTCGGCATCATGTGGTCGACGATGGGCGGGTACCTGCACGCGCTCGCGCTCGTCGGCACCGAGGGCGTCACGCCGGAGAAGTTCACGCCGATGGCCACGGAGTGGCTTTCGGCGGTCGGCGGGTTCCTGCCCGGCATCGGCGAGCAGGTGGCGAGCGGGGACTACGCCACCGACGTGTCCGCCTTGGACATCAACGCGGCCGGGCTCGGCCTGCTGGTGGAGACGAGCCGCGCGCAGGGCATCAACCCGGCGGTCCCGGCCGTACTGCGGGAGTTGTTCGACCGTGCGGTGGCCGCGGGCCACGGTTCGCACGCGATCGCGAGCGTCATCGAGGAGATCCGGTGAAGTACCTTGGCAAGAAGGCCGTCGTCACCGGCGGCACGCACGGCATGGGGATGGCGGTGGTGCGCGCCCTGCTCGACGGCGGCGCGGAGGTGCTCCTGACCGGCCGGGACGTCTCGCCGCTGGCAGGGACCCTGCCGGGCAAGGCGCACCTGCTGTCGTCGGACGCGGCTCGCCTGGACGACGTCGCCGAGCTGGCCGCAGTGGCCGCGGACACACTCGGCGAGCTGGACCTGGTGTTCGTCAACGTCGGGTTCTCGACGCTGACGCCGTACCAGGAGGCGACGCCCGAGGTCTACGACCGGACCTTCGACGTCAACACCAAGGGCGCGTACTTCACCGCGCAGCGGCTGGCTCCGCTGGTCCGGCCCGGTGGCTCGTTCGTCTTCACGACGTCGGTCGCGGTCGGGGCGGGCATCGCGGGGATGGGGCTGTACTCGGCGGCGAAGGCGGCGGTGCGGTCGTTCGCCCGCACGTACGCGGCCGAGCTGGCGCCGCGCGGGATCCGGGTGAACGTGGTCAGCCCCGGCTACACCGACACGCCGACGATGGGCGTCACCGGCGTGCCGGAGGCCGTGCTGGCGCAGTTCAAGGCGATCGGCGACGAGATCACACCGTTGAAGCGCCACGCCACGGCGGAAGAAGTCGCGGCGGCGGTGTTGTTCCTGGCCTTCGAAGCGACGTTCACCACCGGCACCGACCTCCCCGTGGACGGCGGTCTCGGGCAGCGCCTCACCCTGCCTGCCTGAGGTGGACGGCGAGCCCGGTGACGCCGGGCGCGCGGTCCGGGCGGAGGACGAGGTCGTCGTCGTAGTCGCCGCCGTTCTGCGTGCGGAACGGGATCGGCTCGGTCGTTTCCAGCGTGCTCAGGCGCGTTCGCAGGTGTGACCGGGCGTCGGCGAACTGGGCGTCCGGCACGCGGTCGGCGCCGTAGACCGCCACCGGCGGCAGGACCGACATCCCGGCGTAGAACAGGGTTCCGTGGTGCAGCGGCCACAGGACCTCGGCCAGTGAGCCGTTCACCCCGCGCGGCCCCATGGCCGGCTCGCGGGCACCCGCGGTGAGCACCACCATCGCGCGCTTGCCCGCGAGCCTGCCCTCGCCGTAGCGCAGGGTCCGGCCGTCCTCGGCGCGGACGCCGTAGCCGAAGCCCTTCACGAAGACGCGGTCGAACCAGCCCTTCAGGATCGCGGGCATGCCGTACCACCACAACGGGAACTGCACGACGACCGCGTCCGCCCACGCCAGCTTTTCCTGCTCGGCGACGATGTCCTGGCTCAGCTCGCCGTCGGCGTGCGCTCGGGCCGACGTCGCCCCGACGACCAGCCGTTCGTCCCCGGCTTCGGCGCCGAAGTCGGCGGCGTCGACCACCGGATTCCACTTCATCGCGTACAGATCCGACTCCCGGACGTCGTGACCGAGGTCGCGGAGGGTCCGGAGCCCGTCGTCACGGAGCGCCCCGCTCAGCGAGCGAGGCTCGGGATGCGCGAAAACCCACAACACGTTCATGACTCCGATGATCACGCGGCCGCGGGCCACGATCGAGTGGCCCGATGGCCAACCTGTGCAAGAATCGAGCCATGGCCGAGTTCAAGCACCCGAACCGTCACCACGTCGCCGTCCTGGTTCGCCACGGCATGCTCGTGATGGAGCTGGGCATCGTCCACCGCCTGTTCGGGCAGGCTCGCTCGGCGGCCGGCGAGCCGCTGTACGAGGTCGTGACCTGCACCGTCGAGCCGGGCCTGGTGCGCACCGACTCCGACATCACCATCCCGGTCGACCGCGGCCCGGAGGTGCTGGCCGAGGCCGACACGGTGATCGTCCCGGCGTCCCTGGTCGAGTACGAACCGAGGGCCCGCGTGCTGACCCCGCCGCTCAAGGCCGCGCTCGAGACGATCCCGGCGGGCGCGCGGATCGCGTCGATCTGCACCGGCGCGTTCGTGCTCGCCGCGGCCGGGCTGCTCGACGGCCGCCCGGCCACCACGCACTGGCGCTCCGCCGAGGAACTGCAGGACCGCTTCCCCGAGGTCGACGTCGACCCGTGCGTGCTCTACACCGACGACGGCGACGTGCTGACGTCGGCGGGTGTCGCCGCCGGGATCGACCTGGTGCTGCACATGATCCGCCGCGACCACGGCGCAGCCGTGGCCAACGAGGTCGCCCGCGGCACGGTGGTGTCCCCGCACCGCGAAGGTGGACAGGCCCAGTTCGTCCGGCGGCCGGTGCCCGAGCCCCGCACGTCGTCGACGAAGGTGGCCCGGGCGTGGGCGCTGGAGAACCTCCACCGGCCGCTGACCCTGCGTGAACTCGCCGCCCGCGAGGCGATGAGCACCCGCACCTTCACCCGGCGCTTCCGCGAGGAGGTCGGCATCTCGGCCGTGCAATGGCTGACGCAGCAACGGGTTGAGCGCGCCCGCCAGCTCCTCGAGGAGACCGACCTGCCGGTCGACCGCGTCGCCACCGAAGCCGGCTTCGGCACGGCGGCCTCGCTGCGCCAGCACTTCCAGGCCGCCCTCGCGGTGTCGCCCAGCGCATACCGCTCGACGTTCCGCGGAGAACTCCTGGCGCAGTCCGGATAAATTTCGTTAGCGTGAACGGCCATGGACGACTTCTACGTCAGCCACAGCCATTTCTCCGACCCGGGCGCGCAGGCAGAATGGCTCGACACGACCCCGCGCGACGTCGCGGCCCTGCGCGAGGCCGCGCACGAGCTGGTGTTCCACTACTGGGCCCTGGGCGACATCGCCGAGCACGGTTTCCCGGCCGAACGCCACGAAGAGATCACCCTCCGGTACGCCTCGGACATGTTCGCGCGCCTGCGCGAACTCGACCCGACGCCGCCCGGCGGCCCGCGGCCGCCGCTGCACCGGATCGTCGGCTGCTGCCGCGACTTCACCCTCCTGTTCGTCTCGATGGCACGCCACCACGGCATCCCGGCCCGCGCCCGGACCGGCTTCGCGAGCTACCTGATGGCCGGCTGGTACCTCGACCACGTCGTCGCCGAAGTCCACGACGGCTCCGGCTGGCGCCTGGTCGAACCCCAGCTGACGTCCGGGTACCGCGACCCGGTGGACGGCACCGAGCTCGACCTCCTCGACGTGCCCCGTGACCGGTTCCTGACCGGCGCCGACGCGTGGACCGCGGCCCGCGCGGGCGACGTCGACCCGGCCCGGCTGGTCGTCTCCCCGGACCTGGACGTCCCGTTCCTGCGCGGCCTGCCGTACGCGCGGTACAGCCTCGCGCTCGACCTCGCCTCGCTCAACAAGCACGAGATGCTCCAGTGGGACCTCTGGGGCGACCTCACCCCCGCAGCCTCGCTCACCCCGGCCGCCGTCGCCCGCACCGACGAGCTTGCCGAGCTCATGGCCGACGCCGACGTCGAGCAGCTGCGGGTGGCTTTCGAGGCCGACGACGTCCGGGTGCCGCCGGTGATCCGCTCGGTCACCCCGCCGGGACAGCTCCCGGTCGAGGTAGTGCTTCGCTGACCTCGGTGGCGGTCCGCACGAACCGCGCGATCCGCACATCCCGCGCCCCGGCCGCCCACGCGAGGGCGAGCGAGTAGGGCGACGCGTCGACGACCGGCCGGTAGACGACGTCGTCCCGCGAACCCAGCTCCGCGAACGACGCCGGCAGCAACGCGACCGCCTGTCCGAGCGCGACGGTCTCCAGCAGCTGGGCGCTGTCGTACACCACTGGCCCCGGCGTCACCGGCCCGCCGGTCACGTCCTGCCCGGACCAGTACGCCCGGTCCGCGGCCGACGAGAGCGGCCAGCACGGCGTCGGCCGCCCGGCGAGGTCGGCGCACGTCAGCGCGGCCCGGCCGGCGAGCTCGTGACCCGGTGCCAGCGCGGCCACCCGCGGCTCGCTGAAGAGCACCTCGACGTCCAGGCCGTGGTGGGTGCCCGGGCAGCCGACCACCGCCACATCGGCCCGGCCGTCACGCACCATCTCCGCCTGCTCGCCGAACCCGCTGACCCGGATCTCGACCGGATCCGGGTGCGCGTCGGCGATCCGCCGCAGCAGATCGGTCGCCACGCCGGGTTTCGCGGTGACGACGAGCGCCGGCGTCCGCTGCGCCGCCCGGCGGGTTCGCCGGACCGCCGCGGTGACGGCGTCGAGGGCCTTCGCCGACTCCGCGAACAGGACGTTCCCGGCCGGCGTCAGCGCGACGTGCCGGCTGGTGCGTTCGAAGAGCTGGACGCCGAGCCGCCGTTCCAGGAGCCGGATCGCCCGCGACAGCGGCGGCTGGGCCATGCCGAGCCGTTCGGCGGCGCGGGAGAAGTTCAGCTCTTCGGCGACCGCGCGGAAGTACCGCAGCTCACGGACCTCGACATCGTCCATATCGGGAGAGTATCGCGGCAGAGTCCACAGGTCTTTCCCTTTCTGTTTCGCGGATGGTGGGCTTGGTGTCGATAACTCCACAAAGGATGGACACTGATGACGGAACCGCAGCACAACAAGGAAGTCGTCCTCGCCTTCCTCAAGCTGGCCTTCACCGAGAAGCGCCCTGTCGACGCCTTCGCCGCGTACGTCGGCGACGGCTATGTCCAGCACAACCCCCACGCCCCGGCGTCCGCCGAGGCCTCGGCGGAGTACCTGGCCGGGTTCGTGGCGCGCTTCCCGGAGCTGAGCCTGGACGTGCGCCGGGTGATCGCCGAGGACGACCTCGTGTGCACGCACAGCCTGCTCCGCCTGGCACCCGGGTCGCGCGGGAGCGCCATCGCGGACGTCATGCGGGTGCGGGACGGCCGGATCGTCGAGCACTGGGACGTGGTCCAGGAGGTCCCCGAGGCCACGGCCGGCGGCACCCCGATGGTCTAGGCGACCACGCCGGGGGCCGGCGGCGGTCCGGCGTCGTGGGGCGCGACGCCGTGGAGGGCGGCGCTCACGACCGAGTCCACGGTCGGCGGGTCGAGCGGGCCGGTGTGCGGGAAGACCGCCGCCATGACCGAGGCGTGGCAGTAGCCGACCAGCAAGGCCGCTGTCGCGTCCACTTCGGACCCCGGGCGGAGCCTGCCGAGCTCGCGCTCCTCCTTCAGGTAGGCCACCAGCCGGTCGCGCCAGTAGCCGGACCGCTCGCTGATCTCCGCGAACCGCTGCAGTACCCGCGGCTGCCCGACCAGGCCGCTGAAGGCCGGCACGATCACCTTGTGCAGGGCCAGGCCGAACTCCAGGTGGCGACGGAGGTTGCCCGCCACGGTGCCTTCGCCCGCCACCGGCAGTTCGCCGAGCTCCGCTTCCGTCGTGCGCACGTGCTCCAGCAAGGCTCTGGCCACCAGCTCCTCCTTGTCGGAGAAGTGGTTGTAGAGCACGCCGTCGGCGACGCCCGCCATGCGCGCGATCTCCCGGACGGTCATCCCGGTCGTCCCGTGCGTGGCGATCATCTTCTGGGCGGTTTCGACCAGCAGGTCGTGCAGGGACTGCCCGTCCCGCTGGGCCGCGGCTTTCCTCGGTGACATCACCGCCATCGTACGGCTGCCGTCGTCACGACCTCCTTCCCGTGACCAGCCACGCGGTGCCGCGCAGGCGGACCGCGTCCGGTTCCGCGAACGGCTCGAGCGCGGCCGTCAACGCTTCGGTCGCCTTGGCCGCCGTCGCGTCGTCGACCAGGCCGAGGTGGTGGCGGACCGGACCCCAGCCGGCGATGAACCGCGCCGCGTCGGGGACGTCCCGGCCCCAGACCTGGCCGGCCTCGACGCGGGTGCACACCACGTCTTCGAAGCCGGCTTCGGTCAGCACCGCCCTCGTCCGGTCCGGGTCCGCGAACGACGTTGGGCCGCTGCCGTCCGGCCCAGTCGGCTGGGGCAGGTACGCCGCCATCGCGCCGAACAGCCGGCCGAGGTCGGTGCCGGACAGCGCCGTCATGCACAGGAACGCCAGCCGCCCGCCGGGGCTCAGGGCACGCCGGACGTTGGCGAACGCGGCCACCGGATCGGCGAAGAACATCACCCCGAACCGGCTGACCGCCAGGTCGAACGTCCCTTCGGCGAAGGGGTGGACCTGGACGTCACCCTGTTCGAACGCCACGTTCGGCACCTCGGCCGCCCGGGCCCGCGCGGTCGCGAGCATCGGCCCGGAGAGGTCGACGCCGGTGGCTGACCGGGCCCGCGCCGCGGCGAGCCGGGTCAGCTGGCCGTTGCCGCAGCCGATGTCGAGTACCCGGTCGGCCGCCCGGACGCGGTCGAGCAAATAACCGTTGAAGCCGCTGTTCACCGCGTCGTAGCGGTCGGCGTGCGCTGCCCAATGTTCCCCCTCGTAGCCGTTCCATGCCTCCGCCTGTGCGGTGTTGACGATCCCGGTCATCGCGTCCCCTCGCTTATGAACATCTGTTCATGAACACGTTTTCATGGTGCCGCCGGTCCCCTCGGCTGTCAAGGCATCGGCCACCCGTCGCCGGATGTCGGCCAGGTGGCAGATCTTCCGGCCGGGCGGACGCGGAAGACTTCTCATCAGCGAGGCAAACCGCCTCCGACCAGCGAAAAAGGAGTCATCATGGCCGACGTCATCGCCAACATGTCCATGTCCCTCGACGGCTTCGTCGCCGACCCGGAGGACCGCATCGATCACCTGTTCGAGTGGTTCGGCAACGGCGACGTCGAGGTGCCCACCGCCGTCGACTGGGCCACCTTCAAGACCTCCGAGGCCAGCGCGAAGATGCTGCGCGCCGCGATGGAGAACGTCGGGGCGCTGATCACCGGCCGCCGGCTGTTCACCCTGACCCAGGGCTGGGGCGGCAAGCACCCGATGGGCGTGCCGGTCTTCGTCGTCACCCACGAAGAGCCCGCGGACTGGCCGCACCCGGACGCGCCGTTCACCTTCGTCACCGACGGCCTCGAAAGCGCCGTCGAGCAGGCCAAGAAGAACGCGGGCGACAAGAACGTCGCGGTCGCCAGCACCACGATCGCCCAGCAGTGCCTGAACCTCGGCCTGCTCGACGGCATCCAGGTGGATCTCATCCCGGTGCTGCTGGGTTCCGGCGTCCGCTTCTTCGACCACCTCGACACCACGACCAAGCTGACCGATCCCGAGGTCATCGAGGGCACCGGCGTGACGCACCTGTCGTACCGGATCAAGCGCTGAGGACCGTGACGTGCAGCGCGGCGAGGCGGGCGGGGTCGGCGATCACCTCATAGGCCGCCACCCGTTCGCCTTCGACCACCACGGCGAGGGCGAGCACCAGCCGTCCGCGTGGTGCCACGACGACCCCGACAGCGCCGTCGACCAGGGCTGCTTCGGCGAAGCGGGCTCGTTTGCCGAACACCCGCGTCTCCTCGGCCACCGCGCGGGCGCCGCGCGTTTCGAGCGCCGCTCCCGCCGGCAGCGCGGCCGCGTCGGCCCGGCGGACGACGTCCGGCGCCAGCACCTCGAGCAGCGAGGCCAGGTCGCCGCCGCGGGCCGCGGCCAGGAACGCGTCGACCACCCGGCGGTGCCGGGCCAGGTCGGCCGGGGGCAGCGGGGACGTGCCCCGCACCCGCTGCCGCGCGCGGCTCGCCAGCTTCTTCGCCGCCACCGGCGTCCGGTCCAGCACCGGCGCGATCCGGTCGAACGGCACCGCGAACAGGTCGTGCAGCACGAAGGCGATCCGCTCGGCCGGGCCGAGTGCGTCGAGCACGACGAGCAGTGCGCGGCCCACGGAGTCGGCGAGTTCGGCTTCGCCCGCCGGGTCGGCGTCGTCCGCCGGCTCCGGGAACACCTCGAAAGCCTCCTCGCGGCGCGCCTTCCGCGAGCGCAGGACGTCGAGGCAGACGCGGGAGACGACCGTGGTCAGCCAGGCCGCCAGGTTGTCGACGGAGTCCACGCGGTTCAGCCGCAGCCAGGCCTCCTGCACGGCGTCGTCCGCCTCGGCCGCCGAGCCGAGCATCCGGTAGGCCAGCCCGCGCAGCCTGCCGCGTTCGGCCTCGAACTCCGCTGCCAGCTCGTCCATCGGTCACCTTTCGCCCGCGTCCACCGTCGCTTCCCCGACGTGTCCCGACGACCAGAGGTGACCATGAACCTGCTGACCCCTGCCGACCTGGGCGGCCGGCGCCTGCCGAACCGCGTCGTGCTGGCGCCGACGACCCGGGCGCGTGTCCCGGACGGCGTGCCCGGCGACCTCCAAGCCGCCTACTACGCACAGCGCGCCGGCGCCGGGCTCATCGTCGCCGAAGGTACCTGGGTGAGTGAACGCGCCGCCGGGTTCCTGAACGTCCCGGGGGTGTACACCGAGGCCCAGGTCGCCGGGTGGCGGCGGGTCACGGACGTCGTGCACGCGCTCGGCGGGCGGATCGTGCTGCAGCTGTGGCACACCGGCGCGGTGTCCCATCCGGACTTCCTCGGCGGCGCCCGGCCGGCCGGGCCGTCGGCGGTGAACCCCGGCGAGGAGGTGCACACCGCCGCCGGGCGCCGCCCGACGGTCACTCCGCGCGCGATGAGCGTGGCCGAGATCCGGGCCACCGTCGCGGACTACGGCGTGGCAGCGGAGAACGCCCGCCTCGCCGGGTTCGACGGCGTCGAGGTGGCGGCCAACGGCGTGTACCTGCTCGCGCAGTTCCTGCACCCGCGGCTGAACCGGCGCACCGATGCATACGGCGGTTCCCCGACCAACCGCCGCAGGCTGCTGCTGGAGGTCGTCGACGCTGTCGCCGCCCACAGGCCCGTCGGCGTCCGGCTCTCGCCGTGGTGGACCGGCGGACTGTTCACTGTGGACGGACAGCTCCGCGCCGAGTACGACGACCTGGTCGCCGGGCTCGACGTGGACTACCTGCACCTCCGCGGACCCGACACCGGGCCGGACTTCGCGGCTTTCGCGCACTACCGGGGTTTGTTCGACGGACCGCTGATCGTCAACAACGGCTTCGACCGCGAGTCGGGCGACGCGGTGATCGAAGCCGGGATCGCCGACGCGGTGTCGTACGCGCGGCACTTCGTCGCGAACCCGGACCTGGTGACGCGGTTCGCGCTCGGGCACCCGCTCACGCCGGGCGATCCCGCGACCTACTACGGCGGCGGGGCGGAGGGCTACGTCGAGCCGGCGATGGCGGTGGTGTCCGCGTAGAACGGAACCACGCGCTATTCGTCCCGGCACCACACCGCCAGCTCGCTCCCGCCGGGTTCGCGGAAGTGGAAGCGCCGCCCGCCGGGGAAGGCGAACGGTTCCCTTGTCACCTCACCCCCCGCCGCTTCCACCGCTTCGCGGGCCGCCGCCAGATCGTCCGTGCGGACGGTGAGCAGCGGAGCTGACGGCTGTTCGGCCGGGTCCGCCTGGAACCCCAACGTGAGCCCGGCGGCCCGGACGTCGGTGTAGTCCGGCCCGTACGGCGTCACCGTCCAGCCGAACGCGCGCTCGAAGAACTGCCCGGACGCCGCGGCCGAGCTGGACGGGAACTCGGCGAAGTCGATTTCGTACATGGCCCGGACGCTAGCGGCGACCACCGACAAAACCGCGCGAGCGGGCCATGGCCAGCCCGCCGAGGGCGATGGCCACCAGCCCGATCACGAGCGCCGCGTAACCCCCGACGATCCCGTAGCCGGTGCCGGGACCGCCCTTGGCCGCCGCCACGACCCAGCCGCCGATGAGCACGGCGGCCAGGCCGCCGGCCAGTGCTCCGGCAGCTCCCCGGCCGCGGGCCAGGGCCAGCCCGCCCGCGACCACGCCGGCCAGGCCCAGAACCGCGGCTATCAAGGACCAGAGCCGCCCGGGCGTCAAGTCGTAGGCACTGACGGCGGCGAGGTGAACGGACATGAGGTGCTCCTCTTTCGGCGATCGGACGGCACCGAGCATGTCCGCCGGACCCCGCCGCCGTCGTCGCGCGGGAGCAGACACTTCGCCTTGCCGCGGTTGTCGCAGAAAGCGGGGGACTACCGCGGGTGCGGTAGTCCGGAAATGCTCTGCGTGCGGGAGTTCCCCGCGCGGCTGCCCGGTTAGGGTGCGAGGGTGAGCCGGGCGCGGATCGTGGACGGGGTGATCGCCGTCGGGGTGGCGGCGGCCCTGCTGATCGCCGGGCTGTCCGGGCCGCGCCCCGCGGATTTCGCCGCGCTGGGCTACGCCTTCCTCGTGGCAGGCGGGCTGGCGCTGGCCGCGCGTCGCCGGGCCCCGATCGCCGTGCTGGCGGCGACCGCCGGGTGCGCGCTGGGGTACCAGGCCGCCGGTTTCGAAGTGCCGGTAGTCGCCTACCTGTTCGCCGTGTACGCCGCGGTCCGGACGGGACACCGCGTCGCCGCGGTGGTGGCTTCGGTGCTCATGCTGGCCGGGGTGCCGCTCGCGCTCCTGGCTTCGGGCCTGCACGACACCGGCGAGGCGTTCACGCAGTCGCGGGACGTCCTCCAGCTGGCCTGGCTGATCGCCGCGGGCGCGGCGGGGGAGGCGTTGCGGCAGGCCGAGCGCCGGGCCGACGAGGCCGAGCGCACCCGCGAGGAGACCGCGCGCCGTCGTGCCGACGAGGAGCGGCTGCACATCGCACGGGAGCTGCACGACTCGCTGACCCACCAGATCTCCGTCATCAAGGTGCAGGCCGAAGTCGCCGTCCACTTGGCCCGCAAGCGGGGCGAGGACGTGCCGGAGGCCCTGCTGGCGATCCGGGACGCCGGCCGCGAGGCGGCCCGGGAACTGCGCGCGACCCTGGAAGCACTGCGTGAGGACGACGAGGACCCGCCGCGCGGGCTGGGCGACGTCCCCGAACTCGTGCGCCGGGCGCGCAGCGCGGGCCTGGACGCGCGGCTGACGATCGAGGGCTATCGCGACGACGTGCCCGCCGCGGTGGGCCGGACCGCCTACCGGATCGTCCAGGAGTCGCTGACGAACATCGCCCGGCACGCCGCCGCGGCCACCGCGTCGGTCCGGATCGACCACCGGCCCGGCGCGCTGGTCATCCGGGTCGACGACGACGGCCAGGCCACTGTGGACAGCGTGCCGGTGCCGGGCGTCGGCCTGCTGGGCATGCGGGAACGCGTCACCGCCCTGGGCGGCAGGCTGCTCGCGGAGCCGCGCCGCGAGGGCGGCTTCAGCGTCCAAGCCGAACTGCCCGTGGACCCGGCGTGATCCGCGTCCTGCTGGCCGACGACCAGCCGCTCATCCGCAGCGGGTTCCGCGCGCTCCTCGACGTCGAGGACGACATCGAGGTGGTCGCCGAAGCCGCCGACGGGAGCGAGGCGGTCCGCCTGGCGCGCGACCACCTCCCGGACATCGCGCTCGTCGACGTCCAGATGCCGGGCGTCGACGGCATCGAGGCGACCCGGCGCATCGCCGCGGACCCGGCGCTGACCGCGGTGCACGTCGTCATCCTGACCAACTACGGCCTGGACGAATACGTCTTCGAAGCGCTGCGGGCGGGCGCGGCCGGGTTCCTGGTCAAGGACATCCAGCCGGAGGACTTCCTGCACGCCGTGCGCGTCGCCGCCCGGGGTGACGCGCTGCTGGCGCCGTCGATCACCCGGAAGCTGATCGACCGGTACGTCACCCAGCCGCTCGTCCCCGGCGCGGGGCTCGTGGAACTGACCAACCGCGAGCGCGAGGCCGTCACGCTGGTCGCGCGGGGCCTGGCCAACGACGAGATCGCCGCGCGCATGGTGATCAGCCCGCTGACCGCGAAGACGCACGTCAACCGGGCCATGGTCAAGCTGCGCGCCCGTGACCGCGCTCAGCTCGTGGTGTTCGCCTACGAATCCGGGCTGGTGGCTCCCCGGCCGTCCTGAAACAGGGTCAGGCGGGGCGGCCCGCGCCCGCGTAGTCGTCGCCCCTCGAGTGGTACGTGTGGATCTGGATCGCCTGGCCCTCGGTCGGCGCGTTGATCATCAGGCCGTTGCCGAGGTAGAGCCCGACGTGGTGGATGCGTGTCGCCGGGCTGCCGTAGAACACCAGGTCGCCCAGGCGGGGTTCCTGCGTCGGCGGGACCGGGGGGAGCGCGCGGAACTGGCTGTCCGCCGTCCGCGGCAGGGAGACCCCCGCGCTGTCGTACGACGCCTTCGTCAGCCCGGAGCAGTCGAAACCCGCCGCGCCCGCGTCGGGACCGTTGCCGCCCCAGACGTACGGGAGGCCGAGCTGGCCCAGCGCGAACCGGGTGGCGTGGACCCGCGCCGAACCGGCCGACGCCGGGTCCAGCGAGAGCGTCGCGTAGAGCTGGGCCATGCCGAGGACCCGCTGGCGGAACAGCTCGGTCTCACTGCCCGGGTGGTAGGCGGCGATCGCCTTCCACCAGCCCGGTCCGGCGCCGAGGTCGGTGCCGCTCGCGCAGAGCGCCCGGCCGGCCGCGACCGACGCCGAGTCCGCGTCCGCCGCCTTCTTGGCCTGTGCCGACGGCAGCCCGAGCAGGTTCCCGCCGCCGCGGCCGTGGGCCGACGCCGCCGAGCCCACCCCCGCGAGGGTGACCCACGAAAGGTGGCACGACGGCCGTTCGTTCCGCAGCGCCAGCTCGCCGTTCGCGTAGCCGACCAGCGCGTCCGCCGGGATGTCGAGGGGCCCGGCCAGCTGTTCTGCCCACTGCCGCAACGGGCTCTTGCCGCCCTGGCCGGACGCGCCCTGGCCCGGCTCCTGCGCCTTCACCGGTGCGCTGACCTCGAGGACCGACGGCCCGGCCTGGGCCACCGGGACCGGCACGGGGGCGGGCGGGGGCTCCGGTGACCGGTCGGCCAGCAGCCAGCCCGCGGTGACCAGACCCGCGACGAGCGGCAGCGCGACCAGGCCGCGCAGCGCCGCGCCGCGGGCCCAGGAGGTCGGCTTGGACGTCACGGTGTCCAACTTAGAAGAGCGCACCTCTTACTGAACGACTGAGTAGCTTGCACGTTAGGGGGACTCCCATATGGTGGGCACATGCCTGAGATCGACAGTGCCCGGCTGATGGCGGCACTCGGGGATCGGTACGCGAAGATCGACGTCGTCGAGCGCACCGGCTCCACCAACGCCGACCTGCGGAAAGCCCTCGAAGAGGGTGCTGCCGACCGGACCGTTCTGCTGGCCGAGGAGCAGACCGCGGGCGTGGGGCGACGCGCCCGGTCGTGGAGCTCGCCCAAGGGCGGCCTGTACCTCAGCGTCGCGCTCCGGCCGGGCGTCCCGTTCTCGGCGCTGGGCTCGCTGTCGCTCGTCGCCGGGCTGGCGGTCCGGGCCGCTGCCGCGTCCGTCGGCGTCGACGCCGTGCTCAAGTGGCCCAACGACGTCCTCGTCGACGGTGCCAAGTGCGCGGGGATCCTCGCCGAGGCCGTCGCGGGGACCGAGCCGTCGATCGTGCTCGGCATCGGCCTCAACGTCCTGCCGCTGGGAGACGTCGAGCCGGGCCCGGGCGGGCTGCCCGCGACGTCGCTCGCCGAGCAGGGCGCCACGAACACCGACCGCACCGAGGTCGCCGTCGCACTCCTCACGGAGCTCGACGACCTGGAACGGCGCTGGCGCCTGGCCGGCGGCGACCTCACCGAGGCCGGGCTGCTCGGCGACTACCGCACCCACTGCGCGACCCTCGGTCAGGACGTCGAGGTCCAGCTGCCGGACGGCACCGCGCTGACCGGCCGCGCGGCCGGCATCGACGCCGCCGGGCAGCTGCAGGTCGACATGACGGGCGGGCAGCGGCACACTGTGTTCGCCGGTGACGTGGTGCACGTCCGTCCCGCCTGATTCTTCGGGGCGTTGCGCTCACCGGCCGGGTGTCGCGCCGGTACGGTGAAGCGACACCGCCGCACCGACCTTGGGAGCGTCCGCCGTGGCCTATCCGGACGATTTGCTCAGCGAGCAAGAGCACGTCGTGGTGCACAGTCACCCGCACTTCAAGATGCTGATCTTGCCGACGCTCGCGCTGCTGGTCACCCTGGGCGCGGGCACCTGGCTCGCGATCCTGGCGAAGGACGCCGGCTCGCCGTGGAACTCGGTCGGGCTGATCGCCGTCGGGGTGGTGGCCCTGGTGCTCGTGGTGTGGTTGTTCCTGACGCCGTTCGTGCGCTGGCGGACCACCCACTTCATCGTGACGACCGACCGGCTCATCGCCCGCGAAGGCGTGCTCAAGCGCACCGGCATCGACATCCCGATGGGCCGGATCAACAGCGTCCAGTTCGAGCACGGGCTGCTGGACCGGGTCTTCGGCTGCGGCACGCTGATCATCGAGTCGGCCTCCGACGAGCCGCTGCGGTTCGAGGACATCCCGCACGTGGAGAAGGTGCACACGGTGATCTACCGCGAGGTCAACGACAACCCGTACGACGACTACCGGCCGCGGGCGCAGCAGACCGAGCCCCTGCCTTCCCCGAACCCACTGCCGCCGCAGCACCCGCCGCGTGGCGAACGTCGCCGCTGATGGGCACCCGCGAACTGGGCCTGCCCGAGCGGGTCCCCTCGACAGGCGGACTGCCGGAACGGGTCACGATCTGGGAGGTCGGCCCGCGTGACGGGCTGCAGAACGAGAAGGCGATCGTCCCCGTCGAGGTCAAGCTGGAGTTCCTCGACCGGCTCGCCGGCGCCGGGCTGACCACGCTGGAGGCGACCAGCTTCGTGCACCCGAAGTGGGTGCCGCAGCTGGCCGACGCCGAGGAGCTGCTGGCCCGGCTCGACCGCCGTGAAGGCGTCCGGTACCCGGTCCTGGTGCCGAACGAGAAGGGCCTGAACCGCGCGCTCGA
Source organism: Amycolatopsis vastitatis (assembly GCF_002234595.1). GTDB lineage: Bacteria > Actinomycetota > Actinomycetes > Mycobacteriales > Pseudonocardiaceae > Amycolatopsis > Amycolatopsis vastitatis. The sequence goes on along the minus strand of NZ_NMUL01000016.1, from coordinate 70,968 downwards.
GGCCGGAGTCGAGCACATCGCGATCTTCGCCAGCGCGACCGAGACGTTCGCGCGCAAGAACCTCAACTCGTCGCTGGACGAGCAGTTCGCGATGTTCGAGCCGGTGGTCACGCGGGCCAGCGAGGCGGGCCTGGCCGTGCGAGGCTACCTCTCGATGTGCTTCGGCGACCCCTGGGAAGGCGTCGTGCCGGCGAAGCAGGTCGCCGCCGCCGGCCGCCGCCTGCTGGACATGGGGTGCACGCAGCTGTCGCTGGGCGACACCATCGGCGTCGCGACGGCGGGCCAGGTCGAAAACCTGGTCGGGCTGTTCGGCGATGTCGGTACTTTGGCCGTGCACTTCCACGACACCTACGGTCAGGCTCTGGCGAACACGCTGGCCGCGCTCCGATGTGGAGTGTCGACAGTGGACTCGTCGGCGGGTGGGCTCGGGGGCTGCCCGTACGCCGAGTCGGCCACGGGGAACCTGGCCACCGAAGACCTGGTGTGGATGCTGGACGGCCTCGGGGTGGCCACCGGCGTCGACTTGGACGCGCTGGTGGCGGCCAGCGCCTGGATGGCGGGACAGCTCGGCCGCCCGAGCCCGTCCCGCGTGGTCGCCGCACTGTGACATCCGGGGCTTCGCCCCGGGCCAGGGGCTCCGCCACCCGGAGCCCCCGAAAGGGAACTGTGACATCCGGGGCTTCGCCCCGGGCCGGGGGCTCCGCCACCCGGAGCCCCCGAAAGGGAAACTGACCTCGCCGCGCCGCCGCGGAAGGGGTGCGGTATCAAGGGGGACCGGCAGCGCCGCGGCCGCGTCGAACAGCGTGTGCCCCCGGGCACCGACCGAGCCGGAGGATGGGTGTGACCGAGCCTTCCGAGGCGGGCTCCGAACCGGTCGAGGCCGACCTCGACACCGGGCCGGTGCAGCTGCCCGGGTACGGCCTGGATTCGGGCGCCTTCGAAGAGGCGCCGACTCCGCCCTCGGGCAGCCCCGCGGCGTGGCCGCACGCGGTGTCACCGTTGCTGCCGCCGTTCCCGCTGCCCCCGGCCCCGCCGGCGCCGCCGACGCCCGCGCCACTCCCTCCACCGGTCGCAGGCCCACCGCCGGTGGCGGGCCCGCCACCGAACCCGGGTTCGCCCGCGCCGCTGCCGCCGCTCGGCTCGCCGCGCACCGAGCGGGAGAGCATCGTCGCGCTGTTCCTGGTGCACATGTTCCCGATCGGGCACCTGCCGGTGGCCATGGACCGGCCCGCGCGCCAGCTGCCGCTGCCGGACGACCCGGACGGCTTCGGCCCGAACGACCACCCGGACGCCCGGCTGATCTTCGACGACCAGGCACTGACCAACGTCACCGCGGGCTTCCGCCGCTCGCCGACCGCGCCGCCGCGGCCGGTGCCGCGGCACCTCACCGAGGGGTACGTCCCGTACGCGCGGGCGACGCAGGCCGTGTGGATCCGCCGGTTCGTCGTCGGGCACAGCGACCTGGGCCCCGAATACGCGTGGCCGCCGGGCGAGCAGTTCCCCGAGGGCAGCGTGGACTGGCCCGAGCCGGTGATGGTCCCGGCCGACACGGTCCTCGACCGCTTCGGCCCGGCGTACGGGCGGGTTTTCTTCGAGGACGGCACACCGTTCACGGAACGCTCGCTGCCGCCGGGGATGCTGGACGCCGAGTACCGCCGGTACGTCGTGGTGCGCGCGGTGCCGATGTGGCGGTCGGAGACGGCGAACTGGTTCGGCCAGGTCGGCGGCGGCACCCGGTACCGTGCCCTGCTGGCGGCCGACGAACTCGTGACGCTCGGCTACCTCGCCGAGGCCAAGGGGGAAGACGATTGATGAACACCCAGTCGATCCAGCGGTGGCTCGGCGTGCTGGGCGTGCCGCCCGAGGTCGTCTCGCTCGGCACCGAGGTCGACAACGCCTGGTGCCTGATGCAGGGCGAGGACGAGGCGTGGGAGGTGTTCTGGCGGGAGCAGGGCAACCGCTACGACTGGGCGCGGTTCACCAGCGAGCAGGTGGCGTGCCACTACCTCTTCGGCCGGCTGGCCTGGGCCCAGGTGGCCCGCGGCGCCGTCGGCCTGCTGCCCGGGTCGTGACGAAGCACGACCCGGGCAGGCCGATCAGCTGACCGCGTAGGTGAACACGTGTGCCTGTCCTGAACCGGTCGACGTCGGCAGCGTGATGCTGCGAACCTGCTTCGCCGGGTCAAGGGCGATGGGGGCGGTCGCGAACAGGTACGACGTGTACGGCCGCTGGAGCCGGAACATGTACCTCGGGAACGCCGAATTCACGTACGGCACCGTCGCGACGACCGTGTTCCCGAACTGCGGGGTCTCCGCGCCGCCCTTGAGCAGCCACTCCGACAAGCCGAGCGAACCCTGTTGCGTCGAGCCGTCGGTGTAGGTAACCGTCACCGTGCCCTGGGCGTCGGCGCCGGTCGCCGCGCCGAGGAACGACAGCTTCGTCGAGCCCGACGGGGCGTCGACCGCAAGCGTTTGCCCCGCCGCGATCACGTTGTCCGGCGATCCCGTCGGGCTCGACGGCCAGCGGAACTGCTGGTCGTTGGCCGTCACCGTCGCCCCCGGCGTGATCCCGTGGGACGCGAACCCCTGCGCGGAGTAGGAGAACACGAACCCGCCGGGGTAGAGGTCGGTCTCGCCGAAGTCGCCGAACTGGACGAGCTTGTCGTCCGTGACGCCGACGTTCGTGTTCGCCGCGTGCAGCGTCCCTGGCTTCCCGACGGTCACCGGCAGGTACGCGGGCAGCTGCCCGGTGAACTCCACGGGCACGCTGGTGTACGCGTCGGGCGTCCCGGCCGCGGCGGTGACCTTCACCTGCTGGGTCGCCGAGCCGTGGGCGCCCACGGTGAGCGTGCCGCTCGACGGCGTCACGGTGATCCCGGCCGGCGGCTTCGCCCGCCAGGACACCGTGCCCGCGCCCGTGATGCCTTCGGCGGTCACCGTGGCGGCGGTGGTTCCGCCGGGTGCGACCACGACCCGGCCCGGGCCGACCCGGCCACGCACCGGAACTTCGCCGTCGCGGAACGACGGCGGCGCGTCGGTGGCACCCGAGCCCCACGACGTCGGCGACGCGCCGAGCGTGAAGTCCAGCCGGCCGCCGTTCACCGCGAAGGACTCCGGCAGCCACGGCTTGGTGCTCGGCTGACCGTTCACCTTCAGGCTCTTCACGTACTTCACCGAGCTGGACGCGCCGGGCGCGGTGATCGTGATCCGCTGCCCGCTCGCGCGGGTCAGCGTGATCTTCGGGAACATCGGGCTGGCCAGCACCATCTCCGCGCGTCCCGGTGCTTCCGGGTACATGCCGAGCGCCGCGAACACGTACCACGCCGACGTCGCGCCGAGGTCGTCGTTGCCGGGCAGGCCGTCCTCGGTGGGCTTGAACAGCAGCTCCGCCGAACGGCGCACGATGTCCTGCGTCTTCGACGGCGCACCCGCGTACGCGTACTCCCACGGCACCTCGAACGACGGCTCGTTCGACATGAACGCGTACGGCGAGTTGGCGTCACTGTTCAGCTTCGTGAAGAAGAAGTCGAGACGCTTCTTCACGGCTTCGTCGCCGCCCATCGCGTCGAAGAGGCCTCGGACGTTGTACGGCACCATCCACGTGTACTGCGCCGCGTTCCCTTCCTGGTAACGCATTTCCTGGTACTGCGCGGGATCGAACGGGGAGAGGAACTGGCCGTCGCGCATCCGGGTCTGCAGGTAGCCGGTGGCCGGGTTGTAGACGTTCTCCCAGTACTGGGCGCGGGCCATGAACTGCTGATGTGTCTTCGCGTCGCCGAGCCGCTTGGCCAGCTGCGCGAGCCCGAAGTCGGCGGTCGTCTCTTCGAGCATGTCGGAGACGTTGTTCGGGTGGTAGCCCAGCGTCCGGTAGTCCGACAGGCCGGGCCGTTCGAGCGCGCGTTCCCCGGCCTGCTGGACGCGGGTGGCGCCGTTGACCATGGATTTCAGCGCGTGAGCGGCATCGAAGTCCGTGGCGCCGAAGGCGTACGTGCTGGCGATGATCGAGTGGTACGGGTCGCCGCCCATCACGCCCATGAAGTCGTTGTTCTGCGACCACCGGTCCCAGATCCCGCCCGCCTGGTCCGCCTGGTTGAGCATGGACTGCGCCATGTCGGCGGCCTCGTGCGGGGCGAGCATCGACAGCAGCTGCACCTCGTCGCGGTAGGTGTCCCAGCCGGAGAAGTTCGCGTACTGCGCGTGGCCCGGTTTCGTCCGGTGGATCGCCTTGTCGAAGCCGGGGTAGCGACCGTCCACATCGGAAAAGACGTTCGGCTGCATGAGCGTGTGGTACAGCGCGGTGTAGAACGTCCTGGTCGCCGCGTCGGTGCCGCCTTCGACGGTGATCTGCCGCAGGCGGTCGTTCCAGGTCTGCCGTGCCTTGGCGCGCACGGCGTCGAAGGAGTCGTGGCCCTGTTCCACCGCGGCGTTGAGCCGCGCCCCGGCCGCGTCCACATAGGACAAGCCGACGCGCACCTGGACCGGCTTGGCCGGGTCGAAGGTCAGGTAGGCGCCGGAACCGCCGTCGGGTGTGACGACCTGCTTGTCCCAGGTCGTCTTGCTCAGGTCGCCGCCGCGGGCGCTGGTGCCGCCCGGTGTGACGGTGGCGCTCTGCCAGGTCCCGGACGTCACGAACGGCTGGTCGAAGGACGCGGTGAAGTAGACCTTGTAGGTGTTCGGGCCGCGGCAGAAGTGGCCGCTGGAGACCCAGCCTTCGACCGTCCGCCGGGCGGGATCGACGGTGACCGCGGCATCGTCACTGCCCATTGCGGACTGCGCGACGTCGACGAGCAGTGTCGCTGGGGAGTTCTTCGGGAAGGTGAAGCGGCCCATGCCGGAGCGCTGGGTGGTGGTCAGCTCGGTCGTGATGCCGGAGCCGGTGGTCACCTTGTAGTAGCCGGGCGACGCGGATTCGTCGGCGTGGCTGAAGGTGGGGAAGTACTTCGTCGCGTCGACGGCGGGCGAGGTGGTCAGGTTTCCGGCGAACGGCAGGAACGGGACGTCGCCCGCCGCGCCGCCGCAGCCCGCGCCGTTGAAGTGGGTGATGCTGAAGCCGCGGAGGCGGTTCTCTTCCCAGGCGTAGCCACCGTCGCGGTCGCGGGCGTAGTACCGGCCCTGCCCGGCGGGCGGCTTGGGCTGCAGCGGCGTGTCGGGACTCCACTGCACCATGCCGAACGGGACGTCGGCGCCGGGGAACGTGTCGCCGGCGTAGGTGTTGGTCTCGGGGGTGTCGCCGGCCTTCGCGCCGACGAACGGGTTGACGTAGGCGGCGAGATCTCGGTTCTCGGGTCGGGCGTCGGCCGGGGTGGCCACGGCGGTGACGAGGGGGACGATCAAAGCCGCGGTGACGACTCTGCGCATGCTCTTCCTCCCGGGGTGAGCGGGCCACGGGGTTTGACAACGTTGTCAACGGACCGGGTGACCCGGCGAGCACTGGGAGTGAACCACCGGTGGTTCAGACCGGTCAAGAAGTTCCCGCCGAGCGGCCTACCCGGTTACCGCTTGAGGATCCGCAGGACCTCGTCGTGCAGGCGGCCGTTCGTCGACAAAGCGCTCCCGTTGTCGTAGCGCCCGGCACCGTCCAGGTCGCTGAACCGCCCGCCGGCCTCGGTGACGATCACCTGTGCCGCCGCGACGTCCCACGGGTTCACGATGCACTCGGCGGCGACGTCGAGCGCGCCCTCGGCCACCAGCACGTGGTGCCAGAAGTCGCCGAACGCGCGGGTCTCCCAGCACGCGTCCACCAGGTCCAGGTACTTCTCGCGCGAGTGGTACTCGGTCCACGAGTTCAAGTCCGTTGTGGACAGATAAGCGTCCGAAAGGGACGAAACGCCGGAAACTGACAGGCGGCGCGTGCCGGCGGAGTCGGACGAGAACGCGCCCGACCCGGACGCCGCCCACCAGCGGCGGCCCAGCAGGGGCGCGCTGATCATGCCGACCACCGGGTCACCGTCGGAAACCAGCGCGATCAGCGTCGCCCAGACGGGTACGCCGCGCAGGAAGTTCTTGGTCCCGTCGATCGGGTCGAGCACCCACGCGCGGCCCGTGGCGGCCGAGCCGCCGCGCTCCTCGCCGAGCACGGCGTCGTCCGGACGCGCTTCGGCCAGCACGGAACGGATCGCGTCCTCGACCGCGGTGTCGGCGTCGGTCACCGGGGTGCGATCGGGCTTGCGCTCCACCGCCAGGTCCAGGGCGCGGAACCGCGCCGTCGTGATCGCGTCGGCGGCGTCAGCCAGCCGGGTGGCGAGAGCCAGATCATCTTCGTAGCCAGGCACGGTCACGATGTTTTCACGCCCGCGAGCCGTAGAGTTGGGCAGGTGAGCATGGTCCTACTTGCCGAAGACGATCCGGCCATCGCCGAACCGCTCTCCCGCGCCCTCGAACGTGAGGGATACGAGATCCACGTCGTCACCGACGGCCCTTCGGTGCTCGACGCCACCGCCGCCCAGCGCGTCGACCTGCTCGTGCTGGACCTCGGTCTGCCCGGGATGGACGGTCTGGAGGTGTGCCGGCGGCTGCGCGCGGCCGGCACCGAGCTGCCGGTCCTGATGCTCACCGCCCGCACCGACGAGGTCGACTTCGTCGTCGGCCTGGACGCGGGCGCCGACGACTACGTCGCCAAGCCGTTCCGGCTCGCCGAGCTGCTGGCCCGGATCCGCGCGCTGCTGCGCCGCCGGGTGCCCGAGGTCCTGGAGGCGGGCGGGGTGCGGATGGACCTCGGCGCCCGGCTGGTCACCGTGGACAACCACGAGGTGCAGCTGGCGAACAAGGAGTTCGAGCTGCTGCGCGTGCTGATGAGCCGCGCCGGGCAGGTCGTCAGCCGCGACGAGATCCTCGCCGAGGTCTGGAACGACCTCGAGTCGAAGACGTCCAAGACGCTCGACATGCACATGTCGTGGCTGCGGCGGAAGCTCGCCATCGCCGCCGACGAGGCCGCCGGGCGGACCAGCAAGACCCACGACGGCGAGCGGCGGATCGCGACCGTCCGCGGTGTCGGTTTCCGCTTCAACGCCGAATAAGCCGTGCGCCGCCGCATTCTGCTGGCCATCCTGCTGGCCGTCGCCGTCACCGCGGCGGTCCTCGGCATCCCGCTGGGCATCGTGGCGAGCTGGCAGATCGAGTCGAGCTACCGCGAGACGCTCGCCGAGAACGCCCGCGCGGCGGCGGCCATCCTGGACACCGAAATCGCCAACGGCGAGGAGATCGACCTCGATCAGGTGCGGGCGGCGGTCCCGGCGAACGGGTTGCTGACCGTCCGGGCGAGTGGCCAGATCGAAAAGCGCTACGGCAGCGACCCGGGTCCCGTCACCGTCACCGAGACGGCCGACCTGGCGCGGGAAGGCAAGGTCGAGATCGCCGTCCCGGCCGGCCCGATGCACGAGCGGCAGACGACGGTGACGCTCGTGGTCGTGCTGCTGGTGCTGCTGTCGGTCGGCACCGGCGCGGTGGTGGCGATCGCGACGGCCAGACGACTCGCGAAGCCGCTGCGGCACGTCGCCGAACGCGCGGCCCGGCTCGGCGGCGGCGACTTCCGGCCCGACCCGAGCCGCTACGGCGTCGGCGAGCTGGACATGGTCGCGGAGGCACTGGACGCGTCCGGCACCGCGCTCGCCCAGCTCGTGCAGCGCGAACGCCAGCTCGTCGGCGACGTCTCGCACCAGCTGCGCAGCCGCCTGACGGCGTTGCAGCTGCGGCTGGAACCCCTGACCGTGCACCCGGACGAAGAGGTGGCCGACGAGTCCAAGGCCGCCCAGGAGCAGGCCGACCGGCTCGCCGAGGCGCTCGACGAGCTGCTGGCGGCGGCCCGCGCCGCGCGCGAGGTCGGCGCGGAACCGGTGGACCTGCCCACGCAGCTGCCCGCGATGGCGCAGGAGTGGCGTGAGCTGCTCCGCTCGGAGGGCCGCAACCTGCGCATGCGCGTGGCCGACGGGCTGATGGCGCGCGCGACGCCGGGCCGGCTCCGCGAGGTCATCGGGGTGCTGCTCGACAACGCGCTGCGCCACGGCTCCGGCACGGTGACCGTCGTCGCCCGCCGCGGCGACGCCGAGGGCACGGTGGTGATCGAGGTCAGCGACACCGGGCCCGGCGTGCCCGACGAGCTGGCCCCGCACATCTTCGAGCGCGGCTTCTCCGGCGGTGGCTCGACCGGCGTCGGGCTGGCGCTGGCCCGGGCCCTGGTCGAAGCGGACGGCGGCCGGCTGGAGCTGTCCAACCGCCGTCCGGCCGTGTTCAGCCTCTTCCTGAAGGTGCCGCGGCCCACCGACGTCCCCGGGGTGCGCTGGCCCGCCGAACGCGTCCCGCGTTAGCCGTCAGATCAGCCCTTCACGCAGGGCGTACGCGACCGCGTGCGACCGGTTCCGCAGCTGGAACCGATTCGTCACGTCGTGCAGGATGCTTTTCACCGTGCGCTGCGAATAGCACAGCTCGTCGGCGATCTCCTGCGTCGAAAACCCCGACGCGACGAGCCGGAGCACTTCGGTTTCCCGGTTGCTCATGCCGCCCAGGTGGAGACCGCGCGGCTGGAGCACCTGGCGCTGCAGGCGGGAAACCCGGTTCAGCAGCCGGCCGAGCAGGTCGGGCGGTAGCGCGCCTTCACCGGCCGCAGCGGCCTTGATCAGCCGGACCAGCACCTCCGGGCCGGCGTCGGCGCGGCGGGCGACCGCGCAGACCCCGTGCTCGACGGCGTTGAGGATCTCGTTGTCGTCGACCTCGCCCGCGATCAGCACGATGCGGGTGAAGCCCTGGTGGTGGAGCGCGGACAGCAGCCGGGTCATCGGCTCGTCGAGCCGGTCGGCGACCAGCAGCGCGACCACGGCCGAGCCGTCCGGGTCGCCGTCCACCACCCGGACGTCGTCACGCGAACGCAGCGCCATGCAGACGCCGTTGTGCAGGATCGGATCGGTGGCGCGGACCACCACCGGTGTCCGCTCGGATTCGAACATCGTCACCCATTCCCCTCGAACGAGGCGAGGGTCCCACCCCCCGCCTTGACCACAGTGCCCGCCGGAGTGTCCCGGGCACATGGGACCGGCGTCCCGATGTTGCCCGGGCGGCCGCCCGTCAGGACCCGCCGAGGCCGGCCTCCCGGGCACGGACGATCGCCTCGGCCCGGTCGGCGACGTGGAGCTTCGCGAAGACGTTCGAGATGTGGTTGCGCACGGTCTTGGGGCTCAGGCACAGGGTGGACGCGATGACGCCGTTGCTGTGCCCGGCCGCGATCAGGGCCAGTACCTCGCGCTCGCGCCCGGTCAGCTCGGGGAACACCGGCTCGCTCGCCGGGGGCGGCTGGTGGAAGAAGCCGAGGACGCGGTTCGCGATGTCGGGGCCGAAGATGGCCTCCCGCCGCGCGACCGCCTGGACGGCGCGGATGATCTCGTCCGGCTCGGCGTCCTTGAGCAGGTAGCCCCGGGCACCGGCGCGCATCGCCGCGAAGACCGACTCGCTTTCGTCGGCCATCGTCAGCATCAGCACGCCGGTGCCCGGGCTCGCGGCCACGATGTGCCGGGTCGCCTGGATCCCGGACAGGTCGGGCAGGTGCAGGTCCATGACCACGACGTCCGGGCGCAGGGCGGCCGCGGCTTCGATCGCGCCCGCACCGCCCGCGGCCTCGCCGACGACCTCGATTTCGGGTTCCGCGGCCAGCAGCGTGCGGACGCCGAACCGGAACAGGGGGTGGTCGTCCACGACGAGGACGCGCAGGCGGTCGCTCATCCGGTCACCTCCCTGCCGTCACTCCTGGTAATGGTAGGCGAACGCAGCCGTGTTCTCACGTGCCCAGGTCGCGAAGGTGAGCGGCGGCCTGCCGAGCAACCGCTCGACGGTGTCGAAGACGACGCTTTCGTGCGGGGCCGACTCGCATTTGAGGGCGAAGAGGCCGTCGACGGCCTTCGCGGGCCAGCCGTACATCCGGATCATGCGGTCCTTCGCCGCGCTTTCGGGTTCTTCGACGTACTTCAGCGGACGGCCGAGCGCTTCGGCCAGGATCGCGACCTGCTGTGCGGTGGTGAGGGCTTCGCCGCCGGTGAGCTCGTAGGTCGCGCCTGCGTGGCCGGACGTCGTCAGCGCGAGCGTCGCGACCGCGGCGATGTCCCGGACGTGGACCAGCGCGGACGGCGGATCGGTGTCGGGCACGTACACCGCGTTCTCCCCGCGGATCGGGCCCAGCCAGGCGAACCGGTTGTCCATGAAGGCACCCGGCCGCAGGATCGTCCAGGCCGGGCCCGCTTCGCGGATCGCCTGCTCGGCTTCGGCGTGGGCCCGGGTGACCGGATCGGTCTGTCCGAAGTGGACACCCGTGGTCGACAGCTTGACGAGGTGGGTGACGCCGGCCTGGGCGGCGCTCTGCGCGACCGCCGCTTCCCGGTCGGCGCTGTGCCCCTGGGTCAGCACGAACACGCGGTCCGCGCCGTCCAGCAGAGCGGGCAGGTCCGAGGTGCCGAGGTCGCCGCGGACCACGTCGGCGCGGGGGTCGATCCGGGCCTTCGCCGGGTCGCGGGTCAGCGCGCGGACGGCGGCGCCGGCGTCGAGCAGGGCGGGGACGAGGTGGCGGCCGACCTTGCCGGTGGCGCCGAGGACGAAGATCATCGTGGTTCTCCTATCGGGAAAGCGGCACGTGCGGCAGCGCGAACGCCGTGACGAGGGCGAGCGCGAGCACGGGCAGCAAGGCGAGGAAGACGCCGTGCGGGCCGGCGCTGTAGGCGAAGCCGAGCGCGACCGGGCCGAGGGCCGAGCCGAGCGCACGGGCGAGGTTGACGGCCGCGGCGACCGCGCCGCGGTCCGCGGGTGGTGCGGTGTTCTGCGTGGCCATGGCGAGGACCTGCAGGTTGAGCCCGGCGGCGAGACCGAAGACGACCAGGCAGCCGAGGACGAGCGGCAGTGCGTCGAGGGTGAGCAGGCCGAGCACCGCGACCAGGCCGAGCGCCATGCTCAGCCGCGGTGCCCAGCGGTACGCGCCGGTGCGGGCGATGACCTTGCTCGCGACCACGGAGGAAAGCGACACGGCGAGCGTCATCGGCACCAGCCGCAGCCCGCCTTCGGCCGGACCCGCGTCGGCCTGCAGGAAGACCGCGATGTAGTTGACCGAGCCGAGGAACGCGAACCCGGAGAGCACGCTGAGCAGCACGGACACGGTGAACGTCCGGTCGCGGAACAGGCGCGGCGGCAGCACCGGTGCGGCCGCTTTCCGCTCGGTGAAGCCGAACGCGACGGCCGAAGCCGCGCCGAGGGCGATCGACCACGGCGTGAGCAGCGTGAAGCCGGTGATCGCGATGCCGAGCAGGACGACGCCGGTGAAGTCGAACGGCGCGGTTTTCCGTCGCCGCGGCAGGTCGAGGGTCGTGAGCAGGCCGACGGCGACCAGGCCGAGCGGCAGGTTGACCAGGAAGATCGACCGCCAGCCGGCCAGGCCGGTGAGCAGGCCGCCGACGACCGGACCGGACAGCGACGCGACGGCGAAGCAGATCGAGAACCACCCGAAGTACTTCGCACCTTCGCGCGGCGTGAACATTTCGCCGAGCGAAGCGCCGACAGAGACGAACAGGCCACCCGAGCCCGCGCCCTGGAGGACCCGCCCGGCGATCAGCAACCCGGCCGTCGGCGCGAGGCCGCAGGCGAGCGAACCGAGCAGGAAGACGGCGAGCGCGCCCAGGAGCACGCGTTTGCGGCCGAAGACGTCACCGAGCTTGCCGTACAGCGGCGCGGTGACGCTCCCGGCGAGCAGGTAGGCGGTGGTGACCCAGGCGTAGGCGCCGGTGCCGCCGAATTCGGCGGCGATCCGGGGGAGCGCGGTGGCGACGACCTGGGCGTCGAGCATCGCGAGGAAAACGGACAGGAACAGGCCGAATACGGCCGTTTTGGCGCGCGAAGGCGCAATTGTTGTCAAGGAATGTCCAAGTGAGGAAAAGGGACAGAGAGGCGGACGTGCTTCAGGCACGTCCCGTCGAGTCGGGAAAAGGCTCCATCGTCATCCGCGCGGCGGATGCGACCTCTTCGCGCTCGGAAACCACCTCGAATCGTCCCGCTCGCCCGGCCGAACCCGGACGGCGTCCTCACGAAGGAACACTGACGAGGATGACCCTAGACAACTAGATGTCAAAAGACAAGTAGTTTGCCGGACGGGACTCAGTGCAGGCGGGTGACCTGGTCGTTGTCCCGCCGGCGCTGGCCCAGCTCGTCCGGGAACACCCACTTCTTGAAGCCCCAGAAGCGGAAGAACATCGCCAGCAGCATGCCGATGATCGAGCCGCTCGCGAAGTCCGCGATCTCCTGCACCAGGAACGTCACGTGCGGGACCTCGAGGTCGAGCACGTAGCGCGAGACGATCAGGGGGACCAGGTTGACGCCCACCGCGATGCCGCTGATGACGAAGAACAGCGCCGCTTCGTGGTGCCGTTCGCGCCCGCCGCGGGTCCGGAAGGACCACTCGCGGTTGAGGATGTAGGACACGATGGTCGCGACGATGATCGCGATGGCCTTCGCCGTGGTCGGTTTCGGCTCCAGCACCGTCAGCTTGAGCGTGTACCAGACCCCGTTGTCGACCAGGAACGTCGTGCCGCCCACGATCGCGAACTTCAGCAGCTCCCGGTGCTTGATCAGCACCGAACGCAGTGGTTCCGGCGTGCGCTTGAGCACGGTTTCCACAACGGTCACACCCGGCAGTCTAGGAGAACGCCGTGGTGTCCAGCGGCTCAGGCGGCCTTGCTGTCGTGAATGTCCGGATCTTCGGCGGCCTCGGCGGGCACCGCGCGCGGGCGGCCGTCCTCCTCCGGGAACACCCATTTCTTGAAGGCCCACCACCGGAACGCCGTGCCCAGCAGCGTGCCGATGATGATTCCGCTGACGAAGTCGGCCACCTCGACGCCGAACGGCGACAGCCGCGGTGGCTGCAGGTGCAGCACGTACCGCGAGAACCATTGCGGCAGCGCGTTCAGGCCCAGCGCGACGCCGCTGAAGAGGAAGAACAGCGCGGCCTCGTGCGCCCGCTCCCGGCCGCCGCGGGTGCGGAACGACCACTCGCGGTTGGCGACGTAGGAGAAGATCGTCGCCACGAGGACGCCGACGATCAGCGCCGTCACCGGGTGGGTCCGCAGCACGGTGAACTTCAGGCCGTAGTTCACGGACATCGTGATCACGAAGCTGATCCCGCCGACGACGGCGAAGCGGAGGAGCTCGCGATGCTTTTTCAGCAGTTCGCGCACCGCGCGGACGCTACCCCGTCAACCAGCCGAAAGCCTTTTCGGGGGTGACGGTCGGCGGCTTGTCGCCCGGTTTGCCGGTTGGGCGTGGCGGGGCACTGGTCGTCGTCGAGGACACCGGGGGCTCGGTCGGCGGATCGGGTTTCGTCGTCGCCGGCGGGGTGGTGGACGGCTTGGACGGCGCCGGCTTCGAAGGTTTCGTCGGAGTCGTCGGCATCGTGGGCGAAGGGGTGGTCGTCGGCACCGGGTCGTGGTCGCACCAGTGGCGCCAGCAGCCGAAGTTCACCGTCACCGGCGGTGCCGACGCCCGGCCGAGCCGCGCGGTGATCGTCACTTGGCCGTCGTCCGGCCTGCCGTCCAGCCGCACCCACAGGTTGACGTGCTGGCCGGGGGCCAGCGTGCCGCGCGTCGTGCAGCTCGCGCCGCCGTCGGCCGGTGTGCACGGGAAGCCGCGCAGGCTCCACCACTGCCAGAGCGGGTGGTCGAAGGTGACCGTGACCGGCTTGGTCGTCTCGCCGGTGTTGCGGACCCGCACGTAGACCAGGGGGTGGCGGGTCCAGGGGAACGCCGAGAGCCCGTCGCCCACGGCCTCCAGGGCCACCGCGTCCGGCGGCTGCTTCACGGTGACCTTGACGCTCACCGCGACGTTGATCCGGACGCCGGCGGTGACGGACCCGGTGACCGTGCCGCCTTCGGCGTTCTCGTCGGCCTGGAGCCGGAAGTTCAGCGTCGCGCTCTGGCCGGGCTGCAGGCCGGTGCCCGTCTTGCACGTCACCGTGCCCTCGCCGCCCGGGCAGTTCACCGAGATCGGGCCGGGGGCCTGGACGGCCGCCATCGGCGCGCTGCCCCCGCCCGCCTCGACCGCGTGTACGCCCGGCGGCAGGTTCAGCGCGACGGCCACCGGGTCCGACGGGCTGCCGCCGTCGTTGCGCACGGTGATCGGCAGGGACATCGCGGTGCCGGGGCTGAGCTCGACGCCGCCCGGCGGGGTCGTCGCGGACATCGACGGCGGGGCCGGCGTGGGCGGTGCCGGGACCGGCGCTTGCGGCGGCGCGGGAGGCGCGACGGGGGGCGGCGCGGGCGCGACGGAAGGAGTGGGCGGCGCCGGCGGCTGGACCGGCGGAGGCGCGACGGGCACGACCGGAGCGGGCGGTTGCGGCTTCGGCGGGGGTGGCTGGACGGGCTGGACGGACGGTGGCGCCTGGGCCGCGGCCGGGATCTGCTGCGTCCCGCCGCCCGCGGCGAGCGCGATGACGACCGCTGCGACGACCGCCACGCCGGACGCGGCGACCCCGGCGAACTGGCGGGGCCCGGCGGCCGCGGCACCCGCGCCGGCCTTGCCCCCGGCCGCCGCGGCGGCGGCCGCGGCCGTGCCCGCGGTGGCCGCGCTCGCCTTGGCGGCGCCGACGGTGGCGAGGTAACCCAGCGCGGCGCCGCCCAGGACGATCGGGGCGATGATCGCGCGCAGCCCGCCGTTGACGTCGGCGAGCTCCGCCGCCAGCGCCCGGCAGTTCCCGCATTCGTCGAGGTGGCTTTCGACCTGGGCACGTTCGCGTTTGGACAGTCCGTCGCGGGTCCACGCGCCGAGCCGCTCGGCGCAGGCACGGCAGCGTTCCTCGGCGTTCTCCTGCAGGTGGACCTGCAGATACGCCTGGCGAAGCCCCTCGCGGGCGCGGTAGGCGAGCGCGGAGACGCCGTTCGCGGTCAGCCCCAGCAGCGGCGCGACCTCGGCCGGGCTCTGCTGCTCGATCTCGGTGTGCCAGAGCACCGCCTGCCAGCGTTCGGGCAGCCGCGCGAACGCCTTCGCGGCCATCGTCCGCTCCAGCCCGGCGACGGCGGTGTCGGAGAACGGCACGGTCAGCGCCTCGGCCGCGGCGCCGCCGACCTCGGTCATGTCCTCGTTGAGGTCGACCCGGCGCTCCTTGCGGGTGCGGTCGTACGCGGTGTGACGCAGTGCGGTCAGCAGGTACGCCCGGAAGGCTGTCTCCGGTCCCTTGTCGCCACGGAGGGTGTCGAGCACCTTGGCGAACGCCTCGGACACGAGATCGTCGGCTTCGGAGCTCGAGCGGGCCAGCTGACGGGCCAGATTGTGGGCCGCGCCGGTGTGCCGTTCGTAGAGCGTCCCGTACGACGCGAGCTTCCCGGAGCGGACCTCCGCGATCAGTTCGGCGTCACTCTTTCCGCTGAGATCGGCGGGAACTGTGGACACGGCACTCCTCGGTCGGCTAGGGCTCGGACCTGCCATTACAGGGGATCCGGGACGCGAGACCAGTGTGACTGACCCACCCCGCGTGGTCACGTCGTGGTCGGGGTGTTGACTCCGACGGCGGAGCAAAATCACCCACCCCTGGGCTGTCCCGAAGAAAAGCTTCGAGACAAAAACTGGTCAGTACGCGTCACGGCGTCGGTCTGGACACGTCCTCACCGTGAAGCACCGGGCAAGATCGAAACGACCGGACGAAAGGGACGGGAGGCCTGTGGACGTTCCGGCTACGCGCTCGGGCCCCGAGGACGTCCCACCCCTCACCCAGGCTGAGCGCGACCGCTCCCTGTGCGCGCTGCGGGCGCGCTGGCGCACGGCCAGCCTCGCCGCCGGCTGGCGCTTCCCCAGCGACTGGGCCCTGCCCGAGGTCGACGCCGTCTGCGCGGCCGTGATGGCCAAGGGCCGCGTCGAGGCCGCCGAAACCGCGCTGGCCGGGCTGGCCAGGGCACGGGCGGCGGCCGGCGCGGGGCTCGCGGAGACCCTCGCCGACCTCGCCGCGCTGCACGCCGTGCTCGGCCACCGCGGCGAAGGCTTCATCGTGCCGGACGTCGACGCCACCCCGGCGCGGCTGCTCCGGACCACCGCGCTGGCCTGGGCGGACGTCGCCACCGACCAGCTCGTGCACACCGAGGTCACCGACCCGCTGACCGGCCTGCCGACGGCGGCCTACCTGCGGACCCGGCTCGTCGAGGTCTACCGCGCCGCCGCCGCGCGCGAGCGGCCGGCGGCCGAGGACCACGTGCTGCTGGTCGTCTCGCTCGACCTCACCGCGGTCGCCGGGTTCCCGCGGCTGACCGGGATGATCCTGGTCGCGGACGCGCTGCGGGCCGTGTTCGACAGCGGGCAGAGCGTCGCTTCGCTCGGGCCGTCCGTCGTCGCGGCCCTGGTCTCGAAGGACGAGCGGGTCGCTTCGCACGGCGTCGCGCTGCGAAGGGCGCTGCACGAACGGCTTTCGGTCGACGCGCAGCTGGCGGACGTCGGCCGGCCCCGCGTCTCGGCGGTGCGGCTGCCCGCCACCCACGAGCTCGCCTGCGACCTGCTGGCCCACCTGGCGCGCGCGTAGAACACCGGAAAGTCCGGTTCCGCGCGGACCCTTCCGACCGCGACCGGGCCGGACATGATTTCCTGGTGCGGTGACCCGGACCGTATCCACCGACGTCGACGGCGCAGTCGCGGCCAGACCCCTGCACCGGCTGGCCCTGCGGAAGTCACTCGCCCGGCTGTCCGTCCGCCCGCGGTCGATCCTGATCCTGTCGGTGATCCCGCTGGTCGCGATCGGGTACGGCATCTACGGCTGGCAGCACGACTGGGTGCTCGGCGTCGACAGCGCGGTGTACCGGGCGGGGGCGCTGACGCTGCTGCACGGCGATTCCCTCTACGACGCGAACACCCTGGCCAACGAACCGTGGTGGGCGCTGCTGCCGTTCACCTACCCGCCGACGGCGGCGCTGATCTTCGTCCCGCTCGCGGCCTTCCCGACACAGGTCTCCTGGGGCCTGATCACCGCCGTCTCGCTGGTGGCGATGGCCCTGTCGATCCGGATCGCGATCGGCGCGCTGCCCCGCCCGGCCGCGGACGGGCCGCGCTGGTGGGCCTCGCCCGCCCGCTCGACCATCGTGTTCTTCCTGGTCTTCCTCGCCCTCGAGCCGGTGTGGCGGACGATCTTCCTCGGCCAGATCAACCTGATCCTGATGGCCATGATCCTGCTGGACATGCTGGTCATCGGCACCCGCGGGAGCCGGTGGGGCGGGGTGCTGGTCGGCGTCGCGGCGGCGATCAAGCTGACACCGCTGGTGTTCCTCGGGCACCTGTTCATCACCGGCCGCCGCATGGACGCGCTGCGCGGGTTCGCGACGTTCGTGCTGCTCCAGGGCCTGATGTTCCTGATCAACACGCATGACGCCGCCAAGTACTGGACGGTCACGCTGCCCGACACCGGCCGGATCGGGCCGGTGCACTGGGCGGGCAACCAGTCGCTGAACGCGCTGATGAACCGGGCCACCGACCTCGCGCCGTGGGCGTCGAAGGCGGCGATGGGCATCGGGTTCCTGCTCGCGATCCCGGCCCTGTGGCTGCTGATGCGCTTCCACCGCAAGGGCCAGGCGCTGGCCGCGCTCCTCGTCACGGCGTTCTGGACGCTGCTGATGTCGCCGATCTCGTGGACCCACCACTGGGTGTGGGTGATCCCGCTGATCGTCCTGCTGGTCTCGCGGCTGCCGAAGACCACCCCGAAGACGGCGTGGAAGCGCTGGGTCGGGACCGGGCTGGTGGCGTTCGTGTTCGTCAGCTGCGTGCTGCTGATCCTGCCGAACGGCCGCAACGTCGAGCTGCACTGGAAGGTGTGGCAGAACATCCTCGGGGACGCCTACATCCTGATGCCGGTCGTGCTGGCCGCGGCGCTGATCCTGCGCTGGGGACTGCAGCGGCGGGCCGGGAAGAAGGCCGCTCCGGACGAGCATGTCGACGTCGCGACCGGCGTCTGAGGCGCGCACCGGCCGCCTTCTCGCCGGGGTTCTCGCGCTCCTCGTCCTCGCGTTCGGCGTGGTCGTCTGGCTGGCCGGGTGGCACGTGGGCGCGGACAGCGCCGTGTACCGCGCGGGGGCGTTGACGCTGCTGCACGGCGACCCGCTCTACACGCGGGACGTGCTGACCGCGCTGCCGGACTGGGTGCGCCTGCCGTTCACCTACACCCCGGCCGCCGCGCCGCTGTTCCTGCCGCTCGCCCTGGTGCCGTCCGGCCTGGTCTGGGGCGTGATCGCGGTTTTGTCGGTGGTCGCCCTTATGGTCGTGATCACGGTGGTTTCGTCGTCGCCGGGGCGCTCGCTCGCGTGGTGGGCGCTGCCGGCGGGAACGGCCGCCGCTCTGGCGCTGGAACCGGTCTGGAAGACGCTGTTCCTGGGCCAGATCAACTTGATACTGATGGCGTTCGTGGTGCTGGACGTCCTGGTGCTCTCCGCACGCGACAGTGCTGATGGGCCCTCAGCGGGAAAGCGTGCTTCGGGCCGCCGCTGGGCGGGCGTGCTGATCGGCGTGGCGGCGGCGATCAAGCTGACCCCGCTGATCTTCGTGCCGCACCTGTTCTTCACGGGCCGGTGGAAGGACGGGCTGCGCGCCCTGGGCACGTTCGTGGCGCTCGAAGCGGTGATGTTCGTGGTCATCCCGGTCGACGCGGCGCGGTTCTGGCGGGATTCGGCGACCGACCCGAGCCGGGTCGGGTCCGTGCACTGGATCTTCAACCAGTCGCTCAACGGGCTGGTCAACCGGGCTTCGGCGGTGGCCCCCTGGTCGCTGGCGGTGGCGGTCGGGGTGGCGGCGGTGCTCGCCGTGCCCGCGGTGTGGCTGGTGGTGCGGCTGCACCGGCGTGGCGAGGCTGCGGCCGCGCTGCTGGTGACGGCGTTCTACGGGCTGCTGCTGTCGCCGGTGTCGTGGTCGCACCACTGGGTCTGGTGCGTGCCCTTGATCACGCTGCTGGTGGTCAAGGCGCGGTGGTGGGCCGCGGCGGCGGTCGCGGTGCTGTTCGTCTCGCAGATCGTGATGCTGGTGCCCAACGGCGGCGACGCGGAGTTCGGCTGGGGCCTGGGCTGGTCGGTCCTGGGCAATCTCTACGTGCTCGCGGCGGCGGCCGGGATCCTCGGGCTCGCGGCGCGTGAGCTTCGCCTGGTCCGGCGGTCACCCCAGGTCGTGACCGTTTAGGCTGACTGGCGTTATGGACAAACACACCGGTCTGCCCGTCGTGGGCATGGTGGGCGGCGGCCAGCTCGCCCGGATGACGCACCAGGCGGCGATCTCCCTCGGCCAGTCCCTGCACGTGCTCGCCGCGAGCGAGAACGAAGCCGCGGGGCTCGTCGCGGGCGACGTCTCGCTGGGCCACCACACCGACCTCGACGCGCTGCGGAAGTTCGCGGCCTCGGTCGACGTGCTCACGTTCGACCACGAGCACGTGCCGGGCGAGCACCTCCTCACGCTGGCGACGGAAGGCCACGTCATCCGGCCGGCGGCGAGCGCGCTCGGCTTCGCGCAGAACAAGCTGGTGATGCGCGAGATGATGGCCGGGCTCGGCGTACCGGGGCCCGCCTTCGCCGAGGTGTCCACTGTGGACGACGTGCTCGCGTTCGGCGGCGAGCACGGCTGGCCGGTCGTGCTCAAGGCGTCGACCGGCGGCTACGACGGCCGCGGCGTCTGGATGCTGGACACCGCGCAGCACGCCCGCGAGACCGTGCCGGAGCTGCTCGAAGCGGGCACGGCCCTGCTGGTCGAGGAGAAGGTGGTGATGCGGCGGGAGCTGTCCGCGCTCGTCGCCCGCTCGCCCTTCGGCCAGGGTGCGGCGTACCCGGTGGTCGAGACGGTGCAGACCGGCGGCATCAACACCGAGGTCCTCGCCCCGGCGCCGGGGCTCGACGACTCGCGGGTGCACGAGGCCCAGGACCTGGCGCTGCGGATCGCGTCGACGCTGGACGTCACCGGGCTGCTCGCGGTCGAGCTGTTCGAGACGGACACCGGGCTCCTGGTGAACGAGCTGGCGATGCGCCCGCACAACTCCGGGCACTGGACCATGGACGGCGCGCGCACGTCGCAGTTCGAGCAGCACCTGCGTGCGGTGCTCGACTACCCGCTGGGCCGGACCGACCTGATCGCGCCCGCGTGCGTGATGGCGAACGTGCTGGGCGCGTCCGAGCTGCCCGAGATGGGGCCGGACGAGCGGCTGCACCACCTGTTCGCGCGGTACCCGGAGGTGCGGGTGCACCTCTACGGCAAGCAGGAGCGGCCGGGGCGCAAGCTCGGGCACGTCAACTTCACCGGCGAGCGCATGGAGGACCTGCGCAACCGTGCGCTGCTGTCGGCGCACTGGCTGTCCCACGCCGTCTGGCTCGACGGCTACGAGATCCACTGACAGGAGTACCGGTATGGCGCCGCAGGTGGGCGTGATCATGGGCAGCGACTCGGACTGGCCGGTGCTGGAGGCGGCCGGCGCGGCGCTGGACGAGTTCGGCGTCGAGTACGAGGTCGGCGTCTACTCGGCGCACCGCACCCCGCAGCGCATGCTGGACTACGCGACTTCGGCGGTGGCCAGGGGTATCCGGGTGATCATCGCGGGCGCGGGCGGCGCGGCCCACCTCCCGGGCATGGTGGCCTCGGCGACGGTGCTGCCGGTGATCGGCGTCCCGGTCCCGTTGAAGTACCTCGACGGGATGGACTCGCTGCTGTCGATCGTCCAGATGCCGGCGGGCGTCCCGGTGGCGACGGTCTCGGTCGGCGGCGCGCGCAACGCGGGCCTCCTGGCGGTCCGCATCCTGGCGGCGTCCGACGAGGGCCTGCGGGCGAAGATGGCGCGCTTCCAGCAGGACCTGGAGAAGCTGGTCCTGGACAAGGACGCCGCCCTGCGCGAGAAGACGGGCCACTAGCCCGTCACCACGGCACGGTTTCGCCCGTGCGGTCGAGGAACTCGAGGCCGGGCTTGCCGCGCTTCGCGAGCAGGACGTCGACCACTTTCGGGACGGTTTCTTCCATGGTGAAGGACGCGTCCGGCCCGCCAAGGGCCGTGCGGATCCAGCCGGGGGCCATGAGGACCAGTGCGCGCTCGGCCTCTTCCGGCCGGGCCGCGAAGCTGCGCATGAACATGTTGAGCGCCGCCTTGCTGCCGCGGTAGACCTCACGCGAGCCGGCCACGTTGTTCGTGATGCTGCCCTGCCCGGAAGACATCGCGCCGATGAGCCCGTCCGCGGGCACGAGGTCCTTCAGCGCCGCGATGACGCGCATCGGGCTGAGCGCGTTGGTGACCATGACGTCGACGAACTCGGCCGTCGGCACCTCGCCGATCGGTGTCGCCGGGTCGTTCGTGGTGCCCGCGTTGACGAAGAGCACGTCGAGCCGGCGACCGGCGAGCCGCTCGTGCAGGGGCGGCAGCTGAGCGGGTTCGGTGATGTCGAGGTTCTCGACCTCGACGCGCCCGTCCGAGCGGTCCGCCAGGTCGTGCAGGGGCGTCCGGGTGGTGGGGTGGCGGACCGTGCCGATCACGTGCCACCCGCGGTCGAAGAGCTCGGTGGCGATCGCGTGGCCGAGTCCGCGCGAAGCCCCGGCGATGAAGGCAGTTTGCATGGGTGATCCCTTCGGTCGGGTGTGCTCCGAGTCTGTGCGCCCCTTCGCCGCGGTGGCACGTCCGAGGCGGGGTTTCGTAGGATTGCCTCGATGGGAGGAGCGTCGATGGCTGAATCCGTCACCGCACACCCCGATGACGTGCGTCTCATCCGCACGTTGCAGGTCGCTCCGCGAGCCTCGTTCGCCTCGATCGCCGCCGCGCTCGGCGTCACCGAGAACGCCGTCGGCCGTCGCTTCCGCCGGCTCCGGGCCGAGGGCGTCGTCCGCGTCGCCGGCATCGTCGACCCGGGGGCGCTGGGCCAGAGCAAGTGGCTCGTGCGGTTGCGGTGCCGTCCCGGCAGCGTCGCGGCGATCGCCGACTCACTCGCGAAGCGCGACGACGTCAACTGGGTGGCGCTCTGCTCGGCGGGCTCGGAGATCACGTTCGCGGTCCGGTCGCGGAGCCCGGAACAGCGGGACGACCTGCTCGGTCGGCGGCTACCGCGGACCGCGGCCGTCCTCGACCTCCACGCGGCCGCGATGCTCCGCCAGTTCATCGGCGGCCGCGGTCACTTCTGGGCCGCGCTGCGGGGCACGCTGACCCCTGAGCAGGAAGCGCTGCTGGGGGCCGAGGGGCCCCCGTTCACCGAAGCCCCGGTGGTGGCCCGAGAGCCTGTGGTGCTCACCGCCGAGGACGAGAAGATGCTCGACGTCCTCGCCGTGGACGGGCGGGCCGGCCTCGTCGAGCTCGCCGCGGCGGCGGGCCTCACGCCCGGCCGCGTCTCCCGCCGCCTGCGGACGCTGCTGGAGCGCCGCGTCGTGCACATCGACGTCGAGATCGCCGCCGCGGCGCTGGGCTACCACGCCCGGGCGAACCTCTGGCTGCGCGTGCACCCGTCGGCGGTCAAGGAAGCTGGGCGGACGCTCGCTCGGGAACCCGAAATCGCCTTCGCCGCGGCGGTGTCCGGGCCGCACAACGTCCACGCCGTCGCGCTCTGCCGGGACCTCGACGAGCTGTTCGAGTTCACTTCGGACCGGATCGGCTCGCTGCCCGGCCTGCAGAGCATGGAGGTCTCTCCGCTGCTCAAGCACGTCAAGCAGGCCGGCACGCTGCTGTCCGGCGACCGGCTAGCCGGCTAGCTCGCCGATGAGCTGCGCCCGGAGCTGCCGCTTCAGCACCTTTCCCGCGGCGGACACCGGGATCTGCTCGACCACGTGGATCTCCCGCAACCGCTTGTAGGGCAGCACTTTCTCGTTGACGGCGGCCATCAGCCCGTCGGCGTCCAGCGAGCCGCGCGGCACCACGAAGGCCACCGGGAGCTCGCCGACCTCGGCGTCGGGGCGGCCGACGACCGCGGCCGCCGCGACGCCCGGCATCGTGATGAGCAGTTCCTCCAGCTCGCGCGGGAAGACGTTGTACCCCTTGTACAGCAGCATGTCCTTCTTGCGGTCCACTATGGACAGATAGCCGTCGGTGTCGAGGACGCCGATGTCGCCCGTGTGCAGCCAGCCGCCGGCCAGGGCGGCCGCCGTCTCCTCGGGGCGGTTGCGGTAGCCGAGCATGATCTGCGGCCCGCGCAGGCAGACCTCGCCGCGCTCGCCAGCGGGGAGCGGGTCTTCGCCGCCCTCGGCCGGGACGATCTTGACCTCGGTGTCGAAGATCGGCACGCCCACCGAGCCGACCTTGCGGGTGCCCGAGCGGTACGTCGGCGAGATCACCGCGCCCATCGTCGCCTCGGTGAGGCCGTAGCCCTCGGTGACCACCACGCCCGGGAAGCGCTCGCGCAGCGCGTTGATCATCGCGTGGTTCATCGGCGCCGCGCCGGAGCCGATCGCCTGCACCGACGACAGGTCGGCGGTGTGGAACGACGGCGTCGCGAGCAGCGCGGCGAACAGCGCCGGGGCCCCGCCGATGCCGGTGATGCGCAGCCGTTCGGCGTCGGCGACGTACGCCGCCGGGTCGAAGCGCGTGTGCAGGACGATCGTCGTCCCGGCGAGCACCGGCGCGTTCATCCCGCCGATGATGCCCATGGCGTGGAACCACGGTGTCAGGTTGATCGCGACGCCGGTGCCCAGCCGCGTCGGCCACTCGTCCTCGCCGCCGATCTGGTCGATGGTGACGTCGCCGTGCGCGTCCGGTGCGGGCACCGACCCGGTGCTCCAGCAGGCGTGCTGGAGGGTGTTGACCACGACGTTGCGGTGCGACAGCCGCACGCCCTTCGACCGGCCGGTGGTGCCGCCCGTGTAGGCGAGGTGTGCGAGGTCTTCGTGGATCGCTATCGCGACGTCCGGCCGCGTCTCCGGCTGCCCGGCGTGGAACGCCTCGAACTCGGCACCGCCCTCGGGCAGGTCGCCGGCGGGGTCGACGACGACGGTCAGCCGCGCCGGGATCCGGTCGGCGACGCTCGCGAGCGCGCCCGCGACCGGGCCGTACGTCACGACGGCGACGGCCTCGCAGTCGGCGAGCTGGAAGGCGAGGTCGTCCGGCGGGAGCAGCGGGTTCGCCGGGCTGAAGGTGGCCCCGGCCAGCAGCGTGCCGTAGTAGGCGACCGGGAAGGCCAGGCAGTTCGGCAGGTGCAGCGCCACGACGTCGCCGCGGCCGATGCCGCGGTCGAGCAGGGCGTTGGCGAACCGGCACGCGGCCCGGTAGGTCTCGGTGAAAGTGAGGCTGCGGCCGTCGTGGGCGAAGGCGGTCCGGTCGCCCCAGCGCGCGGCTCCCGCGGCGAGGATCGACCCGACCGGGGCTTCGGGGTAGTCGAGGGAGGCGGGCAGACCGGGCGGCGGCGTCGGCGCGGTGATCGGCATCACCCGACCATACGAATTCTGCGGTCAACGCCACAAGGACGACGCAGGTGAACGAGCGCTAACATCGACAGAACCCTCCCGACGTCGTAGAGAAGGTAACCGGAAGTGACGATGAGCCTGTACCAGCTTGCCGAGGAGCACGAGGAGCTGCGGGCCGCGGTCCGGGCTCTGGCCGAGAAGGAGATCGCGCCGTACGCGGCCGAGGTCGACGAGAACGAGCGCTACCCGATCGAGGCGTACAACGCGCTGGTCAAGTCCGGCTTCAACGCCGTCCACATCGGCGAGGAGTACGACGGCCAGGGTGCGGACGCCGTGGGCGCCTGCATCGTGATCGAAGAGGTCGCCCGGGTGGACGCGTCGGCGTCGCTGATCCCGGCGGTGAACAAGCTCGGCACGCAGCCGATCATCCTGTCCGGTTCGGAGAGCGTGAAGAAGCTCGTCCTGCCGTCGATCGCCTCGGGCGAGGCTTCGGCGTCGTACGCGCTGTCGGAGCGCGAGGCGGGCTCGGACACCGCGTCGATGCGCACGCGTGCCCGGCTCGACGGCGACCACTGGGTGCTCAACGGCACCAAGTGCTGGATCACCAACGCGGGTGAATCTTCGTGGTACACGGTGATGGCCGTGACCGACCCGGACGCGGAGAAGAAGGCCAACGGCATCTCGGCGTTCGTGGTCCACAAGGACGACCCCGGCTTCTCGGTGGGCCCGAAGGAGAAGAAGCTCGGCATCAAGGGCTCCCCGACGCGCGAGATCTACTTCGAGAACTGCACGATCCCCGAGGACCGCATCATCGGCGAGCCCGGCACGGGCCTGAAGACGGCACTGCGCACGCTGGACCACACCCGCCCGACGATCGGCGCGCAGGCGCTGGGCATCGCCCAGGGCGCGCTCGACGCGGCGGTGGCGTACGTGAAGGACCGCAAGCAGTTCGGCAAGGCGATCGCGGAGTTCCAGGGCGTCCAGTTCATGCTGGCGGACATGGGCACCAAGATCGAAGCGGCCCGCCACCTGGTGTACGCCTCGGCGGCGGCCTCCGAACGCGGCGACAAGCGTGCGGGCTTCATGGCCTCGGCGGCGAAGATGTACGCGTCGGACATCGCGATGGAGGTGACGACGGACGCGGTCCAGCTCTTCGGCGGCGCCGGCTACACCCGCGACTTCCCGGTGGAGCGCATGATGCGCGACGCGAAGATCACCCAGATCTACGAAGGCACGAACCAGATCCAGAAGGTCGTCATGGCCCGCGCCCTGCTCAAGGGCTGATCCCCGGAACGACCCACGGCCCCCGGTGCGGATCCGCACCGGGGGCCGCGGTGTGCCGGCACCTGCTGGATAACCACGTAAAGTGCCCCGTTCCCCGCCAGAGGGAAGCGGCCACCAAGCCGCGGGCCGGAAACGGCCGCACAAAACCTGGCTACCCGCTGCCCAGTTTCCCGGAGATCAACGCCGCGCGGCAAGACCCCGTTCGGTGGCGCAGGCCGGACAGGCGGGGGCGTCAGCGTTTCTGCGCCCGGTGGCGCTTCAGGAGCGCGGTGATCTTCGCTGCGTCCTTCGCGCCGTTGAGCTCGGCGAGGAGGTCGTCGGGGCACAGCTCGTAGTGGTCGCCCCACCAGTGGCGTCCCTTGGTGTCCCAGATCCGGTAGCCGCCCGGGACTCCTCTCGCCACGTACCGACGCCTCGCCATGGGCCGGAGCCAACAGCGCCGCGAGCGCGTCGTCAACGCTTTTGCCGCGCCCGTGGCGCAGGTCGCCGCCGAGTTTCGCCACATGAGACATAACCCACCGACGGGGCGGATTTCGGCTTCCGCGGTGTCACTCTCGAAGCATGTACTGGCCGGTTCCGGCGTCCTGGACGCCCCACGACGAAGCCGAGCTGGTCGCCGGCTGGCGGCTGTGGCTCGAGCTGTCCGACCGCGCCTGGCCCACGGCCGCCTGGGACGGGACTCCGGCCGGTGCCGTGGGGCAGCTGCGGGAGCTGCTCGCCGCCTGCGACGAGATCGAGACGTCCTACCGCGCGGCCGTGGCCGAGCCGTCGCCCGGGTTCCGGCGGCTGCTGCAGGGGCTCGTCGTCACCGCGGGCTCGGCCATCTCGCTGTGGTTCGACGACTTCGAGCCGCTCGACGGCGAACGCGCCGCGCTGCTGCACGACGATCTCGCGCGGTTCGCCGAGCAGGCCGAGCAGGTGCTGACCCTCCTCGCCGCCAACGGTGGCTGGGCCGGTCTCGACGAGGTGCGCCGCCGTCCCGCGTGAGCGGCCCGTAGCCGGGTCGTCGCGCCTCCGTGTCCGGATGCTCCCATCGCCTCAGTCACGTTGCTCCGCTCAGCCCAGCGGATGACGGGCCGGACTGGGTACTCAGAAGGCATGAACCGGACAGAGGCCACCGCCGAAAGAGGCGAGAAGAGCAACACCGCGCAATACCTCGGGCGCGCCGGCATGGCCTGCTGGGGCGTCGTGCACCTCATCGTCGCGTACCTCGCCCTCCAGGTCGCCCTGGGTGGCGAGCAGGGACGCGAGGCCGACCAGAAGGGTGCGCTGCAGGAGATCGGGCAGGAGTCCTTCGGCAAGGTGATGCTCTGGGTGCTGGCGGTCGGCCTGGTCATGTTCGGGCTGTGGCAGTTCCTGATGGCCGCCACCGGGTACGAGTGGGTCAGCGGCGGCAAGCGGACGCGCAAGCGGATCGGCGCCGCCGCCCGCGGGGTCGTCGTGCTCGGGCTCGGCTACACCGCGATCCGGATCGCCACCGGCAGCGGCGGGGGCGGCGGCGGTTCCCAGAAGCAGCAGGAGTTCACCGCGAAGGTCCTCCAACTGCCCGCCGGGCCGTTCCTGGTCGTCTGCGTGGCCATCGGCGTCGCGGTCGTCGCCGGTGCCGCGGCCGTCAAGGGCGTCAAGCAGAGCTTCCTCCAGGATCTCGACGTCGGCGAGCTGCCCGGCCGCTCGCGCCGCTGGGTCGGCTGGCTGGGCACCACCGGGTACCTCGCCAAGGCCGTCGTCTTCGCCGTGGTTGCGATCCTGCTGGCCTACGCGGGCTTGAGCTCCGACGCCCGCAAGGCCGGCGGGCTGGACGCCGCCCTCAAGACGCTCGCCGCCCAGCCCTTCGGCGCCGTGCTGCTCACCGTCGTCGCGCTCGGGCTCGCCGCGTTCGGCGTCTACGCCTTCGCCGCGGCCTGGGCGCACAAGCGCTAACGCCGGGCCACCTGTGCGAGGTACTCCTTGCGGTCCAAGGGGTTGTCCCCGGTCCGCGGCCGCGACGGCGGCGGGCCGGGGCAGGGGCGGTACTCCTGGAACTCGCTCTGGAAGACGCCTTCGCCCTGGCTGAGCGCGGGCAGGGCCTGCTCGAACTGGTGGACGTGCTCCGCC
Source organism: Amycolatopsis vastitatis (assembly GCF_002234595.1). Classification (GTDB taxonomy): domain Bacteria; phylum Actinomycetota; class Actinomycetes; order Mycobacteriales; family Pseudonocardiaceae; genus Amycolatopsis; species Amycolatopsis vastitatis. The sequence goes on along the minus strand of NZ_NMUL01000016.1, from coordinate 43,279 downwards.
GGGATGGTGCCGCGCAGCGTCCACGCCGTCGCCCCGGCCACCGGTTTGCCGGGGACGGCCCGCAGGTCCGCGAGCTTGAGCAGCGCCGCGCTGACGGCGTCCGCGGGGATCTCCAGCTCGAAGCGGTGCACCGGCTCGTACACCCGCGTGCCGGCCTCCTTCAGCGCCGCCATCAGCACCAGTGGCGTCATCTTGCGGAAGTCTCCCGCGGCACTGAGCGGGCTGAAGTACGCCGTGTGCGTCAGCGTGACGGCGCAGTCGAGCACCTCCCAGCCGTACAGGCCCTGTTCCAGCGTGGCGTGGACGGTTTCCTCGATGGCCTTGTGGAACGCCAGGGGGAGTGAGCCCAGCTCGACCGACAGCCCGAGCGTGACCCCGGAGCCGGGTTCCACCCGCAATCCCACCGTCGCGAAGAAGTACAGCCGCTGCTCCGGATCCATCCCCTCGACGGCTTGCCCGCGTCCGGCCGGCTTCTCGACGTACAGCGGGCGCGTCCGCTCGAAGGTGACGTCGATCCCGGTGCCCTCGGCCAGCATCGAGCGCAGTACTTCCTTCTGCACTTCGCCGTAGAGCCGCACCGAGACGTCGTGGCCGCGGCGGCGCACGTCGATCAACGGGTCCTCTTCGGACAGCCGCGTCAGCGCCGTGAACAGCGCGGCGGCCTGCTCGGGCCGGACCGGCCGCACCACCGTCTCGAGGCTGGGTGGTGCGAACACGTTGTCGCGGGCGGTGCCGGGCGAGCCGAGCCGGTCGCCGATGCGGACCTCCCTCAGGCCGCGCACCCGGGCGACGTCGCCGGCCAGCGCGATGTCGTCCCCGGCGACTTCGACGGCCGAGACGCGGCCGGTGAACTCGGTTCCGCCGCGGTAGCAGGCGATCCGCTGCCGGGGCGCCAATGAGCCGGAGTGCAGCCGGGCGTAGGCGATCTTCTCCCCGGTACGGCCGCGCTCGATCTTGAACACCGTCGCGTCCAGTGGCCCGTCGCCGGTGCGCTCGGCGGCCGGGAGCAGCTCGGCCATGGCCGTGACCAGGTCGGCGACGCCGGTGCCGGTGATCGCCGAGCCGGACAGCACCGGGTACAGCTCGCCCCGGGCCACCTGCCGGGCCAGCTCGGCGCGACAGGCGGCGGCGTCGGCCCGGTCCTCGACGTAGGCCGCCAGGAAGGTGTCGTCGCCGTCGGCCAGCAGCTCGGCCAGCTCGTCGGGCGACGTCGCCCGCAGCGCGAACGCCCGTGGTGTCAGCTTCGCGCGGATGTCGCCGAGCTGATCGCGGGCGCCCGTCCGGTCGATCTTGTTGACGAAGACGAGCGTCGGGATGGCGAGGCGGCGCAGCGTGCGCATCAGCACCCGGGTCTGGGCCTGGACGCCCTCGACGGCCGACACCACCAGCACGGCGCCGTCGAGGACACGCAGGGCGCGTTCGACCTCGGCGATGAAGTCGCTGTGCCCCGGGGTGTCGATCAGCGTGACGCGGGTGTCGCCGGTCATGAAGGAGACCACCGCGGACCGGATGGTGATGCCGCGACGGCGTTCGAGCTCCAGGGAGTCGGTCTGGGTGTCGCCGCGGTCGACGCTGCCGAGGTGGGTGATGGCGCCTGCCGCGAAGAGCAGGCGCTCGGTCAGGCTGGTCTTACCGGCGTCGACGTGCGCCAAAATGCCGATGTTCAGGGTTTTCACAAGTGTGGGAGGTCCTTTGTGATGCGGGTGACAGGCCGGGCGGATCGGTCTGTCGGCGCATCGGGGACTCCTCACGGTCGTGGACGCAGGTCAGGGCGAAGATAGCGTCCGCAGAGGGGCCGTGAAACCGGTTTTTGCTCCCTGTCGGTTTCCTGTCGATCACCCTCCGGAGCTTCGGGTGTGGGTGCCCGGTGCCCTACTTTGGGTCGGGTCAGTTGAAATTTCACCTACCGGGGAGCTGAAACCGGATGTTCGGACGATTCAAGGACGTGGCCCTGTTGCTGGGGAGGATCGGCGTCGCGGTCGTCTTCCTCGCGCACGGGCTCCAGAAGTGGAACAACGGCATCAACGGCACGGCGAAGTTCTTCGAAATGACGGGCATCCCGCTGCCCACGGCCGCCGCGGTCTTCGCGATGACCGTCGAAATCCTCGGCTCCATCGCGTTCATCGTCGGCTTCCTGCTGCCGCTCGTCGGCCTCGGCTACGTCGTGATCTCGGTCGGCGCGCTGCTCTCGGTGCACATCGACAACGGCCTGACCGGCCAGGGCGGCTACGAGCTGGTCCTGGTGCTCGCGCTCGCCGGCCTCGCCCTCGGCTTCAACGGCGGCCGGCTCTCGCTCGACCACCTGCTGTGGGGCCGCAGGCGCGCCCGCCGCGACGTCGAGGCGGGCGAACTCCAGAACGCCTGACCCTCGTCGTGAGTGAGAAACAGGGTTAGAACCCTGTTTCTCACTCACGACCCGCGGCAGGTGCTTATGCCGGGAGGTCCGCCGTGGTGCGTTCGGCGTCGCGGCGGGCGGCCAGCTTCGCCGGGTCCGCGTTGCTCACGTGGACCAGGTGGGCGCCCGCGGCCAGGGGGACGAGCAGGCCGTCGAGGATGCCGTCGGGACCGGTCCAGTCCCGTGTGGACAGCACGCGGTCGTCCGCGGTGAGGCCCAGCTTCGCCGCGCGCGCCCTGGCTTCGGCCAGCATCTCGTCCACAGTGGACTCGAAGAGCGCGGCCGTCCCGCCGGGGATCCGGAAGAGCGGGCTGAACTGGTCGCCCGAGGCCCGTGACTCCGTCAGGTAGTCGAACGCGCCGCCGCCCGGCGGCTCGGCCAGCCCGCGGCCCATCGGGTCCAGCGTCACGACGGCGGTCGCCGCCGCGCCGGTCGGCTCCGGGTCGTCCGGCCCGACGAACGCCAGCCGCGCACCGGCGCCCTCGGTCACCACGCGTGCCCCGCACCACCAGGCCCCGAGCAGGACGCCGACGGTCTGCCAGTGCGCCGGGAGCTGCACGGCCACGGCGTCGCCCGGTTCGACGTCGAACTCCTCGGTCAGCCAGTTGGCCGTCTTGGCCGCCCAGTTGGCGGTCGTCGCCACGGACAGCTCGACGCGGCTGCCCAGCTGGTCGTCGTAGTGGGTGATCAACGGTTTGGCGGGCGAGGCCAGCAGCGGCCGCAGCAGCTCGTCGGTCAGGCTCATGCGGACAAGGCTAAGGCGCGGACCACGGGCTTCGCCGGTTGACACCGCATGATCGCCCCCAGTACGTTTGCTTTGAAAGCAAACGTATCTCGGAAGCTGGGGAACAGCATGACCATTCTTGTCACCGGGGCCACCGGACACGTCGGGCGCGCGGTGGTCGACGCGCTCGTCGCCGCAGGTCAGGACGTCCGTGCGTCGAGCCGTGACGCCGCGAAGCTCGACGTGCCGGACGGCGTCGCGAAGGTGAGCGCGGACCTGGAGGACGCCTCGACGCTGGACGCCGCGCTCGACGGCGTCTCCGCGGCCTTCCTGTACACGCGGCCGCAAGGGATCGAAGGGTTCGTGAAGGCGGCCGAAGCGGCCGGCGTGCGGCACGTCGTGCTGCTGTCGTCGGCCGCGACGCTCGAACCGGATTCCGCGCAGAGCCGGATCGCGGGGCTGCACCGCGCGGTCGAGCAGGCCTTGGCCGCGGCGTCGTTCGCTTCGACGGCGTTGAACCCGGGCGCCTTCGCGACGAACACGCTGGGCTGGCGCGCGGACATCGCGGAAGGAGTGGTCCGCACGGCGTACCCGGACTCGCGGATCGGGGCGATCCACGAGCGGGACATCGCCGACGTCGCGGCCCGGATCCTGATCGACGGCTCCCACGACGGGGAGTCGCTCGCGCTGACGGGCCCGGAGCCGATCTCGTTCCGCGAACAGGCCGAGGTGCTCGCCGACGTCCTCGGCCGGCCGTTGCGGGTCGAAGAACTGACGAAGGAGCAGGCGATCGAGCGCATGCTGGCGCTGGGCTGGCCGTCGGACGTGCCGGCGTCGGTCCTCGGGGCCTGGGCGCGCACGTTGCGGGAGCCGTCGCTGGTGACGGACCTGGTGCGCGAGGTGACGGGGAACGCGCCGCGGACCTTCCGGCAGTGGGCGGAGGACCACCGCGCCGACTTCAGTTGACGCAGGGGACTCCGGGGGAGTCCTGGAGCAGCGGCGCCGCTTCGGGGGCGGCGCCGCTGCCCGACCCGCCGCCGCCCGGGGCACCGGCCGCCGCCGAGGCCGTGCGTCCCGCCAGGCCCGCCACGAACTCGCGGACCGCCTTCGGATCGATCTGCACGATGCTCTGGCCGTCCTCGCTGCGGCCGTTGGCGGTGATCACCGGGATCGTCGCGAACGCCAGGTCACCTGAAGCGAGACCCTTCGCCTGCTGCGCGAACTGCAGCAGGTCGAGGCCCGGGTCCACGGTCAGCGACCGGTGCACCGCGTCCATCAGGCCGCCGAGCGTGCCGGGGCTGGCCAGCGTGCCCGCCGAGAGGACCTGGTGCAGCGCCGAGGACAGGAACGCCTGCTGCCGCACGATCCGGTCCAGGTCGCCGCGCGGCAGGTTCTTGCGCTGCCGGACGAACGACAGCGCTTCGCCGCCGGACACCGTCTGCTCGCCGCGGCGGAAGTTCGCCCCCGAGTCCTTGTCCTCGGTCGCGTGGTTCAGGCACACCCTGACCCCGCCGAGCGCCTCGGTCAGCAGGTAGAAGCCCAGCAGGTTGATCTCGGCGTAGTGGTCGATCCGCACCTGCGTCAGGTCCTGCACCGCCTGCACCAGGACGCGGCGGCCCTCGGTGTCGGAGTCGCGCTCGATCTTCGCCTGGTCGCGCTCGCCCTGCCCGCGCAACGCCTGCGCGAAGTGCGCCTTCGCGATGCCGTACGCCGAGTTGATCTTCGCCTGGCCCCGGCCGGGAATGGCCGTCCACGTGTCGCGCGGGATCGAGACCGCCGACGGCTTGCCGCCGTTCTTCGGCACCCGCAGCAGCATCACCGTGTCCGTGTTCACCGCGCCGTTGTTGGCCTCGGTGCGCAGCTGCCGCAGCATCTTCGCCGGCAGCGGGTTGCCCTGCGCGTCCGTCCGCGCGTCGCTGCCGACGAGCAGGATGTCGTCCGCGCCGTCGTCCGCGGGCGGCGGCGCGGGCTCGCCGGCCCGCGGCGTGAGCGCGTCGGTCGTCGGGACGGTGCTCTGCAGCTGGTCCTTGGTGACGTAGGCGTAGCCGCTGGCGCCGAGCGCGAGCAGGGACACCAGGCCGGCCGCGATCCGGCGGGTCACCCGGCCGGCGCGCCGCGTCCGTGAATAAGGCACGTGCGGAATCGGCGACGGCTTCCCCTCGGGATCGTCGCTCTGCGTCACCGTCTCGGTGGCCGCCTCCGGCTCTTCCTGCTCGTCTTCCACGCTGGTTTACCTCCCCCGACCACCCTGCGTACGCAGTCTAGTTGACGCAGGGCACGTCGCCCGCCGTGATCGGCGGCGCGGCGGGGGCGGTGGCCGCGGGCGGCGAAGACGGTTTCGCGGCCGTGGACGTCGGCGCGCCACCCGGCCCGGCGGCCGAGCTCCGGAAGTCCTTGCCCAGCAGGACGCGCACGTGCCCGGCGGTCACGTCCCGGTCCGGCTCGGCCTGGACCGTGGTGCCCAGGGCCTGCTTGACCAGGTCCAGCGCGGTGCCGTCGGCCGGGTTGTAGCGGACCACGGTGGTGTTGCGGGTGCTCAGCCGCTGGTCGGCGGCCAGCGTGAAGCCCTTGCCCTGCAGCATCGTGTGCGTCTGGCCGGCCAGCGTCGACGAGCCCGAGCCGTCGAACAGCTCGATCGTGACGGCCTTCGCGCCGGGCAGCTGGGCGGGGGTCGACGGCGCCGACGCTGGGGTGTCACCGTCCGACGTCAGCCGCGCCACCTCCGCCGCCACCTGGGCCGGGTCGACGCGCAGCACGTCGGCGCCGCCGATGTTCGCGTTGCCGAGGGTGGGGATGGTGTGGAACTCGATGTTGCCGCCGGTCAGCCCGCGCATCTGCTCGGCGAACTCCGTCAGGTCCCAGCCCTGGGACAGCACGACGGACTTCTTCACGGCCGACACGAGGTCGGCGATCTTCACCGGGCTGGTGAGCACGTCGGTCGAGAGCACCTTGCGGGCCAGGCCGGAGAGGAACGCCTGCTGCCGGGCGATCCGGTCGAGGTCGTAGTTGGGCAGGCCGTAGCGCTGGCGGACGAACGCGAGCGCCTGCACGCCTTCGATCGTCTGGCGCCCGCCCGGCAGGTCGACACCGGACTTCGTCTCCTTGACCGGCCCCTTGAGACAGACCTCGACGCCGCCGATCGACTTGGTGATCTCGTAGAAGCTCGCCAGGTTGACCTCGGCGTAGCGGTCGATCATGCCCGGCTTGCCGATGAACTTCTCGAGCGTGGCGATCAGGTTCTTCCGCCCGGCGACCTTCGCCTGCGCGTCGGCCTCCTTCAGGTCGGTCATGCCCTGGCGTTGCAACGCCCGGTAAGTGTCCGTGTACGCGTAGACGAACGCGCTGTTGAGCTTGTGCTTGCCGAAGCCGCCGGTCAGCTCCACCCAGGAGTCGCGGGGGAACGAGATCGCGATCGCGTGCTTCCCGTTCTGGGGGATGTGCACGAGGATCATCGTGTCGGTGTTCAGCTCGCCGTCGGAGACGCCGGCGTGCAGCATGTCCAGCACTTCGCGGGGCAGCGGGTTGCCCTGCGCGTCGGTGCGGCTGTCCTGGCCCACCAGGAGGATGTCGATCGCGCCGTCGAGCGGTTTCGCGTGCGCCTCGGTGTCGGCGAAGACGTTCGTCGTGGTGAGCCCGGTGTTCGGGTCGCCGATGAAGTTCCAGCCGTACCAGGTCACGGCCAGGATGGCGACCGACAGCGCGGAAACCAGGATCTTGCCGCTGCGGCGCGCGAAGGTCGCGCCGCCGTGGCCGGTGTCCTGCCTGCGGCGCGCCGGGACGGTCGGCGCAGCCTCTTCGGTCACGCGCTTCCTCCCCTGTGAACCCGGTGCTTCCCCCAGCACACCCACGTGCGTCCACCATGACTCTACTGAGACTGGTGTGGGACCTCCGTAGGCTGGGGGGCGAACGGCCCCGCCCGGGGCGTGAGGAAAGGCGGGATTATGCGGGTGCTGGTCACCGGTGGTGCGGGCTTCATCGGGTCGCACTACGTCCGGCAGGTGCTGACCGGCGCGTACCCGGCGCTGGACGACGCCGAGGTGGTCGTGCTGGACAAACTCACCTACGCGGGCAACGAAGCCAACCTGGCGCCGGTCGCCGCCGACCCGCGGCTGAAGTTCGTCCGCGGCGACATCTGCGACACCGCGCTGGTCGCCGACGTGATGCGCGGCGTGGACCTGGTCGTGCACTTCGCCGCCGAGTCGCATGTGGACCGTTCGATCCTCGGCGCCGCCGACTTCGTGCTGACGAACGTCCTCGGCACGCAGAACCTGCTGCAGGCGGCGCACGAGGCGGGGGTCGGCAAGTTCGTGCACGTGTCCACCGACGAGGTGTACGGCTCGATCGAGCACGGATCGTGGACGGAAGACCACGTGCTGGAGCCGAACTCGCCGTACTCGGCGTCGAAGGCGTCGTCCGACCTGGTGGCGCGCTCGTTCTTCCGCACCCACGGGCTGCCGGTGTGCATCACGCGGTGCTCCAACAACTACGGTCCGTACCAGTTCCCGGAAAAGGTCATCCCGCTGTTCGTCACCAACCTGCTCGACGGGCGGAAGGTGCCGCTCTACGGCGACGGGCTCAACGTCCGTGACTGGCTGCACGTGGACGACCACTGCCACGGCATCCAGCTGGTCGCCGAGTCGGGCCGCCCCGGCGAGATCTACAACATCGGCGGCGGCACCGAGCTGACCAACCGTTCGTTGACGGAGAAGCTGCTCGAGGCGGTCGGCGCGGGCTGGGACAGCGTCGAGCCGGTCGAGGACCGCAAGGGCCACGACCGCCGGTACTCGGTGGATATCACCAAGATCAGCGAGGAGCTGGGGTACGCTCCGCGCGTGTCCTTCGAGGACGGTCTGGCCGCGACAGTGGCCTGGTACACGGACAATCGCGCGTGGTGGGAACCCCTGGCCGGGCGGGCCGCGCTCAAGAAGTAGAGGAAGTGCCTGTGCGGCTGACGGTGCTCGTGCCCGGGGGTTCCGGGCAGCTCGGCCGGGACATCGCCGCGCTGGCGTCCCCGTCGGTGGACGTCGTGGCTCCGGGTTCGGCCGAACTGGACGTCACCATGACGGGGCAGGTGCTGGCGTCGGTCGGCGCACTGGCCGACCGGGCGCGGGAAACGGGTTCGGCGCCGGTGGTGATCAACGCGGCGGCGTACACGGCGGTCGACGCGGCGGAGACCGACGAGGAACGCGCGTTCGCGGTCAACGCCGACGGGCCGCGCGTGCTCGCGGCGGCGTGCGCGTCCCGGCGGGTGCCGCTGATCCACGTGTCCACGGACTACGTGTTTCCCGGTGACGCATCTTCGCCGTACGAGCCGTCCGACGAGCTGGGGCCGCGTTCGGCGTACGGCCGCACGAAGGCGGCCGGCGAGGACGCGGTGCTGGGGTCCGGCGCGTCGTCGTGGGTGGTGCGGACCTCGTGGCTGTACGGCAAGTCGGGGCCGAACTTCGTGAAGACCATGGCGAAGCTGGAGTCCACTCGCGAAACCGTGTCCGTTGTGGACGATCAGGTCGGTGGTCCTACGTGGACCGCCGACCTCGCCGCGGGCCTGCTGGAGCTGGCTTCCCGCGTCGCCGCCGGGGACGGCCCGGAGCGGCGGATCCTGCACTGCACGAACGCGGGCGCGGTGAGCTGGTGCGGCTTCGCCCGTGCCGTCTTCACCCACCTCGGCGCGGACCCGGCCCGGGTCAAGCCGTGCACGACGGCGGAGTTCCCCCGCCCGGCCGCCCGCCCGGCGTACTCGGTGCTGTCGCCGAACTCGTGGCGCGAAGCCTGGCTGACCCCGCTCCGCCCGTGGGACGAGGCTTTGGCCGCCTACTTCGCCGCCGAATAGGCCCAGACTCAAGCGCCCCAATGTGGCGTTCGGTGCGTCCAACGCACCGAACGCCACATTGGGTGCGTCCAACGCAACCAACGCCACATTGGGGCGCTCGGGGAGCGGCGGTCAGTGGCGGCCGGAGGCGAGCCGGTAGGCGCCGACCGTGAGTTCGGCGCACGTGCGCCAGGTGAAGTTCGCCGCGTGGGCGCGCCGGGTCGCCGACGTCGAGACCGCGTGCGGGTCCGTCACCGCCGTGCGCAGCGCCTCCGCCAGGCCGTCCACGTCGCCGTACGGGACCAGGCTCGCGCACTCGCCCGCCACCTCGCGCAGGGCGGGAATGTCCGTGCACACCACCGGGACGTCCGAGGCCATCGCTTCCAGCACCGGCAGCCCGAAACCCTCGTCGCGCGAAGGCAGCACCAGCGCCGACGCCCCGGCCACCACCGTCCGCAGGTCCACATCGGACAGATAACCGGTCTGGAACCGCCGGGGCCCCCGGGGGAACGGGCCCGGTCCGGCGAACACCAGGTCCGGCAGGTCCGGTGCGGCCTCGTGGGCGCGGGCCAGCCAGTCCAGGCCCTTCCGCGGCCCCGCCGCCCCGGCGAACAGCAGGTAGCGGGACGGCAGTCCCAGCCGCGCCCGCCGCTCGTCGTCCGGCGGGCGCGCGGTGAACCACGCCGGGTTCACGCCCAGCGGCGTCACGACGATCTTGTCGCGGTCGACGTCCAGCCGGGTCGCCACCGCGTCGGCCACCGCGGCCGTGGGCGTGCAGATGACGTTCGCCCGGTGCGCGCCGCGGAGCACCAGCCGCGGCAGGTCGCGGTCGCTCGGCGCCAGTTCCTCGGGATTGTCGAAGAAGGCCAGGTCGTGGATCGTCACGACGCCGGCGGCGCGGAACCGGCCCGGCAGCACGAAGTTCGTGCCGTGCACGACGTCGGTCGGGCCGGCGAACAGCTCCACCGGCGGGAAGTCCGAGCGCACCCACGCCATCCGCAGCAGCCGCGCCGCGACCGGTATCCCGCGGGCCTGCGCGCCGTACGGCAGCACGTGCCGCAGCCGCCGCCAGCCGCGCAGTGTGAACGCCACCGCGCGCGTGTCCACTTCGGGGATCGAGACCAGCTCTTCGCTCAGCGCGGCCGTGTACCGGCCGATCCCGGTGCGCGCGCCGAGGAGCGGGGTGCCGTCGAGGAGAACGCGCAGTGACCTAGCCACGGCGCAACCGCTGCTTCGCAACCTTCAACGCCCGGCCGCCCACGCGCCGCGCCAGCTCGCCGGGTCCGCCCGCCGCGAGGTACTCGCGGACCAGGTCGACGTCCCGCCGCAGCAGCTCCCGGCCGCGCACCGCCGGCGTCTTCACCAGGTCCGCCGACCCGGGCAGCCGGTCGGCCGCCGGCCGCGGGTCGCGGCAGAACCCGACCAGCGGCTTCAGCGCTTCCGGCCACGTGTACCGCTGCGCGACGACGGCGATCCGCTCGACGCAGCCCGCGGCGAACTCCTCGTCGTACAACGCCTTTTCGAGCGCGTCGGCCAGGGCGGCCGGGTCCTCGGCCGGGACCACCACACCGAGCCGCTCGACCCGCACCAGGTCGGCGAAGGCGTCGCCGTCGGTGGTGACGATCGGCAGCCCGGCCCACAGGTAGTCGAGGACGCGGGTGCGGAACGCGAACGTCGTCTCGACGTGCTCGTAGTGCGTCGTGACGCCGCAGTTCGCGTCGAGCAGCCAGTTCTGGCGCTCGTGGTAGGGCACCCACTGCTCGTTGAAGTAGACGTGCTTGCCGGTCAGCCCCAGCGAGTCCGCCAGGCGGATCGTCCGCGCGCCGATGTCCATCTCGGCGACCTCGGGGTTCGGGTGCTTCATGCCGAGGAACACGAGCCGGACGTCGCCGCGGTTCCGGCGCAGCCGGTCGATGGCGCGGACCAGCGTCAACGGGTCGAACCAGCTGTACACGCCGCCCGCCCACAGCACGACGTGGTCGGTGCCGCCGATGCCCAGCGACGACCGCAGGCCCGGCCCGGTGCGGACCGGCGGCTCCGGCGAAAGCCCGAAGGGGACGACCGCGAGCAGCGACTGGGTCGTCGGGTCGGCGTCGTACAGGCGTGGCGAAAGCCGGCCCATCGCGGCCAGGTGCCCGAGCCAGAAGTGCCGCTGCCGCTCGGACGCGCAGAGGAAGAAGTCGCCGCGTTCGAGCTGCGCGTCCAGGACGCGGGTGACGCCGGCGAGGTCGGCCGCGCGCTTGTCGTCGGCGACGCCCTTGCCCTGCTCCAGCAGCTCGAGGTGCATCGGGTCGTAGAGGTCGGCGACGACGATCTTGCCGCTGTGCTCCTTCTTCAGCGACGGCGCCAGCTCGAGCACGTGGCCCTGCAGGACGACGATGTCGGCCCAGGCGATCGGCGCCTCCAGCTCGCGGTGCTTGCCCGCGCTGACCCGGAACGGCGACGGCGGCGGCGTGGCGAGGGGGTTGGTGGTGACGAGGTGGACGTCGTGTTCGGCGGACAGCGCGAGGGCGATGTTCCAGGCGCGGATCGCCGGGCCCGCCATCCGCTCGGTGAGCGCGTCGCCGGTGATCACGAGGATCTTCCGGCGCTGCCCGAAGGCCTTTTCGATGCCGAACGCCTCGACGAGGATGTCGTGCGCGGCGAGGTAGCGCGGGAGCGGGTAGGCCGGCTCCAACGCCTTGCGCAGCAAGGGAAGCAGGTCGGCGTCGGTCCGGACGCGGGCGGCCTGCTCGACCGCCCGGGACTCGGCCAGCGACGGCAGCTGCTCGACGAACTGGTCGATGGCGAGCAGCCCGGCCAGCGTGGTCCGCGGGACGGCGACGTCGCCGGACTCGATCGGGCCGACGCCTTGTTCGAGGTCCAGCTGGGTGGCGTCCAGCTCGCCGCGGGCGGTGGCGCGGCGCACGGCCAGGGCGAGCGCCGCGGGCAGCGCGCGGGCCAGGGTCTCGTCGGAGAGGTTCTTGTACAGCGCGGCCAGGGCGTTGCGCTCCAGGAGGAACGTCTCGCGCCCGGTCTCCGGCGCGTCGACCGCGGCCATCGTGCCGTGGTGGCGGTGGAAGGCCACCGACTCCGGGACGTACCGGACGCGCCAGCCGCGGAGGTTGAGCCGCCAGCCGAAGTCGACGTCCTCGTAGAACATGAAGAACCGCTCGTCGAAGCCGCCCAGCTCGGCGAAGACCGAAGCCCGGACGAACATCGCCGAGCCGGTGCCGAACAGGACGTCCTTCGCGACCTCGTGCTCGGCCGCCGGGACGTCGGCCAGCGGCAGGCCCGCGTGGCGCTTGTAGCCCATGCCGAACCAGGTCAGGCCGCCGTCGACGAAGTCGGTGCCGGTGCCGTCCCAGTCGAGGACCTTGCTCGCCACGGCGGCGACGCGGGGCTGCGCGCGCAGCTCGGCGACGGCGGTCGAGACCCAGCCGGGCGCCGGGCGGGCGTCGTTGTTGAGGAAGCCGAGGACCGTGCCCTTCGCGTGCTTCGCGCCGAGGTTGCAGCCACCGGCGAACCCGAGGTTGCGCCCGGCCTCGATCACGCGGGCCTGGGGGACGGCTTCGCGGAGGCGTGCGGCCTCGTCGGAGTTGTCGACGCAGATCAGCTCGAGCTCGGGGTAGTCGTGCTCGGCGAGCGCGCGCAAGCAGGTGATCGTGTCGTCGGCGCCGCGGTAGTTGACCACGATCACCGAGACCAGCGGTTGCGGTTCCCCCTGCGCCAAAGCCAGCTCCTAGCGGTCGGTAGGCGCCAAGCTTAAAGGCCCGCCCATGCCTCCCAGACCGCGCCTCGGCCGAGTGCCGCGCGACGGGTGATCACGCGGCGGGCGAGCAACGTCGCAGGTAGCCGCGCGGCCACTTCGGCCAGCACGCGGCAGCGCAGGCCGAACCGGAAGTTCACCGCCGTTCCGCGGCCGGGCCGCAGCGGCAGCACCGCGGTCAGGACGGCGAACTTGACCAGTTGCCGCACCGCGACGTCGAGCGGTGCGCAGCGCAGCAGCATGAGCAGGCGGTTGCGCTCGTTCCAACGGTGGAACAGCGCCGAACCCAGTTCGCTGCTGACGCCGTGGGCGTGCCGGACGCGGGCGCCGGGCGCCGCGACGACGTCCCACCCGGCCAGCCGCAGCCGCCAAGCCGTATCGGTGTCTTCGTAATAACAGAAAAACCGCGCGGGGACGCCGCCGACGGCACGCAGGGCGTCGGCGCGCAGCAGGGCCGCGCCGCCGCAGAAGCCGAACACCTCGCCGGCGGGCTCGGTGACGTCGGCGCCGTGGCCGTCGGCCGTCAGCCGCACGCCGGCGGACTGCGTGGTGCCGTCGGGCCGCACGAGCAGCGCGGTCGCGGCGGCGGCCAGCGGGGCCTTTTCGAGGGCGTCTTCCAGCGTGGCCAGCCAATCCGGCGCCGGCTCGGCGTCGTCGTTCAGCCAAGCCATCAGCGGGGTCCGGACCATTTCGAGCGCGGCCGCGAGCGCGCCCGCGTAGCCGGTGTTGCGGGTCAGGCGGACTACTTGCGGGTGCGAAGGATGGGCCGCGAGCAGGGCGGCGGTGCCGTCGTCGGAGGCGTTGTCCACCACGAGCGTCCGATGTGGACGCGTCTGCGCGGCGAGCGCGTCGAGGCAGGCCGTGACGTGGCCGGCACCCCGCCAGGTCACGACTACCACCGTGGTGGCGGGATTCGCGGTCACGTCCCGCACAATAGCCGCGTGCCCGAACTGGTCGTGCTCGCCGAGCAGCTCCTCGCGCCCGTGCCCGGCGGCACTGGGCGCTACACGGCCGAGCTGCTCCCCGCCCTCGCGAAGTCCGCGCCGCCGGGCTGGACGGTGTCCAGCGCCGTCGCGCGGCACGCCGACGTCAGCGCGGCCAGGGTGGACGGCGTCGAGGGTCCCCGGGTGCTGCGGATCCCGCCGCGGGCGCTGGTCGCCGCGTGGCAGCTGGGCCTGCGCTGGTGGCCGGGCGGCGACGCGGTGCACGCGCCGACACCCTTCGCGCCGCCGCGTGCCCCGGCCGGGCGGACGCTGAGCGTGACTGTCCACGACACCGTGCCGTGGACCCACCCCGAGACGCTGACCGCGCGCGGGGTGAGCTGGCACCGGTCGATGATCGCGCGGGCCGCGCGCCGCGCGTCCGGGCTGGTCGTGCCGACGCGGGCGGTCGCCGACGAGCTGGCGGTGCTCATCGACGTCGACGTCCCGGTGCGCGTGGTGCCGCACGGCGTGCGCGTTCCTTCGGGATCGGCCGAGCTGGACCTGCCGGGGGAGTACGTGCTGGCGGTCGGGACGATCGAGCCGCGCAAGGGGATCGACGTGCTGGTCGACGCGGTCGTGGCGCTGGAAGGCACGGTGCTCGTGCTGGCCGGGCAGCCGGGCTGGGGCGGCGTCGACCCGGTCGCGCTGGCGGCCGAGCGCGGGCTGCCCGCCGACCGGCTGCGGATGCTGGGGAAGGTGTCGGACGCCGAGCTGGCGACCGTGCTGCGCCGGGCGAGCGTGCTGGCGGTGCCGAGCCTCGCCGAGGGGTTCGGGCTGGGCCTGCTGGAGGCGATGGCGGCGGGGGTGCCGGTCGTGCACACCGACGTCCCGGCGCTGGCCGAGGTGGCGGGCGGGGCCGGCGTCATGGTGCCGCGGGGGGACGCCGCGGCGCTGGCTTCCGCGCTGCGCGAGGTGCTCGGTTCGCCGTCGAGGGCGGCGGAGCTGGTCAAGGCGGGACGGGAGCGGGCCCGGGCCTTCACCTGGCGCCGCGCCGCGGAGGCCGTGTGGGCGATCCACCGGCGCGCGCACGACTGAGCGGCCCACCCGGCCCGGTTTGCCAGTTCCCCACCATGACGCAGGGTCGCCGCCGTACCCTGCAGGGGTGAGCGATGACCCCCGGGTGCTGATCGACGCGACCGCGGTTCCCGCGGACCGCGGCGGCGTCGGCCGGTACGTGGATTCGCTCGTCGCCGCCCTCGACGCGGACGGGGCCCGGATCACCGTCGTCTGCCAGCCGCGGGACCTGGGGCTTTACGATCGGCTGGCGCCGCGCTCGCGCGTCGTGCCCGCGTCGCCGACGACGACCACCCGCACCGCGCGGCTGACCTGGGAACAGGCGACGCTGCCGCGGCTGGCGCGCCGCCTCGGCGCGGACGTCGTCCACTCGCCGCACTACACGATGCCCCTGGCGACGTCGGCGGCGTCGGTGGTCACGCTGCACGACGCGACGTTCTTCACCGACGCCGTCCTGCACTCGTCGGTCAAGGCCCGCTTCTTCCGGGCGTGGACCTCGACGGCACTCCGGCGGGCGACGCTGTGCGTGGTCCCTTCGGCGGCGACGGCCGCGGAGCTGGCCCGGGTCGCTCCGGTACGGCACGCTTCGCTGGAAGTGATTCACCACGGCGTCGACAGCGAGCGCTTCCACCCGCCGTCCCCTTCGGAGGTCGCGGCGGCCCGCGCGGCCATCGGCCTGGGGCGGACACCGTACGTGGCCTTCCTGGGGGCGCTGGAGCCCCGCAAGAACGTGCCGGCGTTGATCCGCGGTTTCGCCAGGGCGGTGGCGGGCCAACGGGACGCGCCGGCGTTGGTGCTGGCCGGCCAGCCGGGCTGGGACACGCAGGTCGAGCGGGCCCTGGACGCGGTCCCGCACCGGCTGCGCGTGATCCGTGCCGGGTACCTGCCGTTCGGGACGCTGGCGGGGTTCCTCGGCGGCGCTTCGCTCGTCGCCTACCCATCGCTGGGCGAGGGTTTCGGGCTGCCGGTCCTGGAGGCGATGGCGTGCGGCGCGTGCGTGCTGACGACGCGCAGGCTGTCGTTGCCGGAGGTCGGCGGCGACGCGGTGGCGTACTGCGGAGTCGGAGCGGGCGACGTCGCGGCGGCGATCAGCGAGCTCCTGGCGGACCCTTCGCGCCGGGCCGAGCTGGCCACGGCGGCCCAGCAGCGCGCGAAGGAGTTCTCGTGGGCGACGACCGCGGAGCGGCACCGGGAGGCGTACGCCAAGGCCTGGTCCCGCCACCTCCGCACCCGCTGAACCGTGACCCGACGGTCGACACGCGTGATTGAAGGGTCGACTCGCGTGATTGGAGGGTCGACACGGCCGCGACCGGCCTCGCGCGGTGTGTCGACCTCTCAATCACGCGTGTCGACTTCCTGATCACGCGTGCCGGCGCTTCTGTCACGGGCCGCGGGGTGGTGGGGTTGCCCTGCGTGACGAGTGGACAATGGCCGGGTGACTGAGCACTCCCGCTATGGCGACGATGTCGGCGTCGTGACCGTGACCTACTTCTCCGAGGACACCATCGAGAAGTTCCTCGACACCCTCGAGAAGGCCACCGAGCGCGAGGTCAAGGTGGTCGTCGCGGACAACGCGTCCGTCGAGGGGGCCCTTGAGCAGATCACCGCCGACCGGAAGAACGTCCAGCTGCTCAGCATCGGGGAGAACCTCGGCTACGGGACCGCCGCCAACCGGGGTGTCGCCGAGCTCGAGGACTCCTACGGCTGGGTCGTCGTCGTCAACCCGGACCTCGAATGGGAGCCCGGGTCGCTCGACGCGCTCCTCGAAGTCACCCAGCGGTGGCCGCGCGGGGGTGCCTTCGGGCCGCTGATCCACGATCTCGACGGCACCGTCTACCCCTCGGCGCGGCTGCTGCCCTCGTTCGGGCGCGGGATCGGGCACGCCGTCTTCGGGAAGGTCTGGCCCGGCAACCCCTGGACGAAGCAGTACCGGCAGGAGACCGGCACCCCGGTCGAGCGCGTCTCGGGCTGGCTGTCCGGCTCTTGCCAGCTGTTCCGCCGGGAGGCGTTCGACTCCGTCGGCGGCTTCGACACGCGCTACTTCATGTACTTCGAGGACGTCGACCTCGGCGACCGGCTGGCGAAGGCGGGCTGGCTGAACGTCTACGCGCCGTCCTCGCGGGTCACGCACGAAGGCGGGCACTCGACGTCGCAGGCTTCGGAGAAGATGCTCAAGGCGCACCACGACAGCGCTTACCGTTACCTCGCCGACCGCCACCAGGGCCTCCTGTGGAAGCCGGTGCTGGCCGCGACGAAGCTCGGCCTCGCGCTGCGGGTGAAGCTGGAGACCCGCTAGATCCCGTCGAGCCGGCGCGAAAGGTCGGACTTGCCGTTGTTCTGCGTCACCGTCGGCACCAGGCCGGTGTCCTCCGGATCGGGCTCCTTCAACGGGCTCGTGATGGGCTCGGCCTGGGGACGGCGGGACAGCGGGGCGGTCACCTGCGGTGACGGCCCCGGCGTGCTCAGCGGCGTGGTCTGCTGCGGGCGGCGGCCGCCCGGCACCTCCAGCCGCCGCGTCGGCGCCGAGCCGGCCAGCGGGTGGTCGTTCTCCTCGATCAGCGACGCCGGCAGCTGCGTCGTCGTGTCGGGATCACTGCTGCGGTCCAGCCCGTCGATCTGCGCTCGCGGGATCTGCTGGGTGTTCGACGAGTCCATCGGTGACGTCGCGCTGTCGGGTGTCACCACGAACGCACCGCGCGCCTGGGCTCGTGCGAGCAGGGCGTCCGCCCGATCGCGGGGGTCCATCCCCTCGGCCTCCCGACTGACCCGGGGCCCTCTGGGGAAAGGCCCGCCTGTTTCCTGTCTAGGGTAGGCCCTCGGGGCGACCTCCGTCAGGGTTTCCCACGGCTTGTCGCTCAGCGGTGCGTGATAAAAGAGGAGATTTCCGTGACGTCCGAGGTCCGAAGCGACGCTGTCGACGCCGTCGTGCTGGTCGGGGGCAAGGGCACGCGCCTCCGGCCGTTGACCCTGTCGGCGCCGAAGCCGATGCTCCCCACAGCCGGGACCCCCTATCTGAGCCACCTGTTCTCCCGCATCCGCGAGGCCGGGATCCGGCACGTCGTGCTGGGCACGAGCTACCGGGCGGAGGTGTTCGAGGAGTACTTCGGCGACGGCAAGTCGATCGGCCTGGACCTCGAGTACGTCGTCGAGGAGGAGCCGCTCGACACCGCGGGCGCCATCCGGAACGTGTACGACAAGCTGCGCGCCGACCACGTGATCGTCTTCAATGGCGACATCATCTCCGGCTCCGACCTCGGCGAGCAGCTGCGCTTGCACCGCGAGTCCGAGGCCGACGTCACACTGCACCTCCAGCGCGTCCCGGACCCGAGCCGGTTCGGTTCGGTGCCGACCGACGAGACCGGCCGCGTCCAGGCGTTCCTCGAGAAGACGCCGAACCCGCCGACCGACCAGATCAACGCCGGCTGCTACGTCTTCCGCCGCCCGGTGATCGAGGCAATCCCGACGGGACGCCGCGTGTCGGTGGAGCGGGAGACGTTCCCGCAGCTGCTGGAGCAGGGCGCGCACATCCAGGGGTTCGTGGACGCCTCCTACTGGCTGGACGTCGGCACGCCGGAAGCGTTCGTGCGCGGCTCCGCCGACCTGGTGCGGGGCGTGGCGCCGACGTCGGCGCTGCCCGGCCGTCCCGGCGAGTTCCTGGTGCTCGACGGCGCGTCCGTGGCCGAGGACGCCCAGCTGTCCGGCGGTTCGACGATCGGCGTCGCGGCCGTGGTCGGCTCGCGTGCGAAGATCCACGGCTCGGTGCTGTTCGACGGCGCCGCCGTGTCGGAGGGCGCGGTGGTCGAGCACTCGGTGCTCGGGCACGGCGCGCGCGTCGGCGCCGGCGCGGTGCTGCGGGGCGTGGTGCTGGGCGACGGCGTGTCCGTAGGGGCCGGCTGCGAGCTCCTCGAAGGCGCCCGCGTCTGGCCGGATGTCGTGCTGCCCGACGGTTCCGTCCGGTTTTCGAGCGACGCCTAGCCGATGTTCTGGCGTCCCGCGTTCGAGGTCGACCTGGGCCGGGTCCTGGGTCCGCTGAAGCGCGGCCGCGGGTCGCTCAACATCCTCACCGACGAGCGCGGCATCACCTGGCTGGCGTCCAACACGCCCGACGGCCCCGGCACGCTGGCGCTGCGCCGCCACCCGGACGGCCGCATCGAGGCCGCGGCCTGGGGCGAGGCGAAGGACCGGCTGCTCACCGGGGTGCCCGCGTTGCTCGGCGCCAACGACGACGACTCGGGGTTCGTCGCGCACCACGACGTCGTCGCGCGGGCCCGGCGGGCGAACCCCGGCCTGCGGCTCGGCGCGACCGGGGTGGTGTGGGACTGGCTGGTGCTCGCCGTGCTGGAGCAGAAGGTCGCGGGCAAGGAGGCGATCCGCTCGTGGGCGGAGCTGTGCCGCCGGTTCGGCTCGCGCGCACCCGGTCCGGCGCCCGAGCGGCTGCGGGTGCCGCCGACACCGGTGGCGCTGCGGTCGCTGCCGGACTGGCACTGGCACCGCGCGGGCGTCGACATCAAGCGCCGGACGGCCCTGCTCAACGCCGCCCGCGTCGCGCCCCACCTGGAACGCGCGGTCGAGCTGGGCGGGCTCGAGGGACGCCACTGGTTGCGCCAGGTCCCGGGCATCGGGGTGTGGACGGCGGCGGAGATCGCCCAGCGCGCCTGGGGCGACCCGGACGCGGTGAGCTTCGGCGACTACAACATCCCGTCGATGGTCGGGAACGCCGTGCTGGGCACCGCACTGGATGACGCGGGGATGGCCGAGCTGCTGGCGCCGTACGCGCCGCAACGGCAGCGAGCGGTGCGCTACCTCGAGGCGGCCGGGCACACGCGCCCGCGGTTCGGCCCGCGGATCGAACTGCGCGACTACCGCGCCATGTGAGAAGTTCCGTCGCCGCCTGGACGGGACCGGCTCGGCGTAGTGAATGACTCATTCATGGCGCCGGACGACAGGAATGAGTCATTCACGTCGTCGCGCTACTGCGGACCCCCCCGAGCATCAAGCGTTCCCCTCGTCGAGTGCGGCGCGGACGATCGACAGCGCCTCGGCGTCGTCGAGGCCGAGCCTGCGGGTGGTCTTCGCGTACTCGGCCGCGGCCTGCTGGGCGCGGCGGCGGCTCTGGTCGCCGGAGGCCGCGACGAAGCTGCCCGCGCGCCCGCGGGTTTCGATCAGTCCCGCTTCCTCGAGTTCGCGGTACGCCCGCGCGACCGTGTTCGGGGCGATGCCGAGGTCGACCGCGAGCTGCCGGACCGTGGGCAGCTTGGTGCCCACGGCCAGGCTCCGGTCGTTGATCCGCGTCGCGAGCCCGGACCGGACCTGCTCGAACGGCGGCACCGGCGAGCTGCTGTCGAAGGGGATGATCACCAGCTCTGCGGACCCGCTCCCGGACCCGGCGACGGCTGTTGGTAGGGCCCCTGCGGCGCGTACTGCTGCTGCGGCATCGGTTGCGAGGGCGGATAGCCGGGTTGCTGCGGCATCGGCTGCGAAGGCGGATATCCCGGCTGCTGCGGGAAACCCTGCTGCGGCGCAGGCGCGAATCCGGCCTGCTGCGGCGCGAAACCCTGCTGCTGGGGCGGGAAGCCCGGCGCCGGCGGGAACTGCCCGCTGTTCTTCATCGCCTCTTCCCGGCGCATCTTCGACACCCGCACCGCCACCACGATCACGAACACGATGATCGCCAGGATGAGCAGGCCGACGACGATGTAGCCGAACACCCCGTCGCCGCCGCCGCTGCTGGTGTGGATGTGCACCCGCTCGGGGAACTGCGTAGCCATGTGGTCCCTCCCTGTCCGCGATCCAGGCTAGTGCCCGGCACCGACAGGAATCGCCGCTTTCATCAGATCGGCCAGATCTTCGGAGCCCGCCGGGAGGGCGTCCGCCGGCCACCACCGCAGGTCGTCGGACTCCGCACTCCGCACCGGCGAAGCTCCCGGCGGGGCGTGCACCGCGAACCGGACGTCGAAGTGCCGCGTCGGCACGCCCAGCGAGCACGTGATCGGGTGGACGTCCAGGTGCACCGGCTCGGCGGCGATCCGCAGCCCGGCCATGCCGGACTCTTCGGTGGCCTCCCGCAGCGCGGCTTCGGCCAGCGACGCATCGGACGGCTCACAGTGGCCGCCGAGCTGCAGCCACCGCCCGACCCGCGGGTGCAGCGTGAGCAGTACCCGCGTGCCGGTGTGGTCCAGCACCACCGCCGACGCCGTCAGGTGCCCGGCCGCGCAGGACCGCTGACAACTGTCCTCCCGAGCGGCCAGGAACCCGAGGAACGCCTGCCGCAGCGACTCCTGGGACGCGATAGCGGGCCGCCACGCGGAAAGCGTCGCGACGGCCTTCGCGTGCAGGCTCACAGCTCCAGCAGCCCTTCGCCGGGCGAGACCGCACCACGCGGGGGCGGCGATTCCAGCGGCACCCCGATCGCGACCGAGCCCAGCGGCTGCCAGCGTTCGTCGAGGCCCAGGACGTCCCGCACGAGGTCCGCGGCGAAGATCGTCGACCCGATCCAGCACGAACCCAGGCCCTCGGCCGCCAGCGCGACCAGCAGACCCTGCACCGCGGCGCCGCCGGCGACGGTGAACATCGTCTTCTCGCAGTCGTTGCGGCGGTCGTCGCGGTAGGTGTGCGCGCCGTCCGGCACCAGGAACGGGATGACGACTTCGGGGGCGCGGTACAGGATGTCGCCGCGGCTGAGCCGTTTCGCGATCTGTTCCTCGGTGAAGTCGTCGCCGGACAGGTCGGCCCGCCACGACTCGCGCATCGCGTCCAGGAGCTGCTTGCGCGTCCCGCCGTCGCGCAGCCAGACGAACCGCACGGGGTGGGTGTGGTGCGGGGCGGGCGCGGTCAGCGCCGCCCCCACCGCGCGCCGCATGGCGGCCGGGTCCACGGGCTCGTCCGCGAACTGCCGCACGGAACGCCGGGCCGGGACGGCTTCCCGGCGGCCCTGGGCGATGGCTTCGTCGGTGCCGAGCCGGAAGAGGTCCTCTTCCAGCGGCCGGACGAGCGAACGCGCCGTCGAGCCGTCGTCGAAGATGTCGAGCCCGCGGACGACCGCGACCGGCGTCCCGCCCAGCTTGCCCTTGACCAGGTCGGCGGCCGCGGCCAGCTCGTCGGCGACGGCGACCTCGGTGACGGCCAGCTCGTTGCCCTGCCCGTCTACCTGCCCGCGGTAGGCGTGCAGCACGCGCAGCCCGGACGCGCCGATCGCGGCGTCGGTCTGCCCGACACGCCAGGCGCGGCCCATGGTGTCCGTGACCAGGACCGCCACCTCGACGCCGAGCCGCTCCCGCAGGCCGTTGCGCAGGGCCAGCGCGGACGCGTCCGGGTCGGCGGGCAGCAGCGCGACCTCGTCACCGGCCACATTGGACGCGTCGATCCCGGACGCGGCCTGCACGATCCCGAGGTGGTTCTGGGTGATCACCGTCCGCGCGATCCGCGCGACGACCCGCACGGCCTCCTGCTCGACGAGCTTCCGGCGCTCGGCGTCGCGGACCTCGGGGTCCGACGGCACGCGCACGAGCCTGCCTTCGGCCTTCGAGACGATCTTGCTGGTCACGACCAGGACGTCGCCGGAGCGCAGCCAGGGCGCGGCGGCCACGATCGCGCCGGTCAGGTCGTCGCCCGGGCGGAACTCCGGCAGCCCGGTGACGGGCAGGATCTCCAGTTTCGGCGAAGCGTGGTCAGTCAACAGGGGCTCCAGCCAGTTCGAGGGCGGTGCGGGCCATCGCCGCGGTCGCGTCCACATCGGACATCAGCAGCGGGACGTCCCGGACGGTCACACCCGGCACGTCCGCGGTCTCGCCCTCGGCGATCAGCCAGCCGTCGAGCACGCCGCCGTCCTTGCGCGAGCCGTAGTGGCGGCCCACGGCCTCCGCGGACGTCTCGACGCCGATCGCGGTCAGGCACGCGTCGGCCATGCCGCGCACCGCCTTCCCGCCGATGATCGGCGACACCCCGACGACACCAGCGGACGTCTTGCGGAGCGCGTCCCGGACCCCCGGCACGCCCAGCACGGTGCCCACCGAGACGACCGGGTTCGACGGCGCGAACAGCACCGCGTCGGCGTCCTTGATCGCTTCGAGCACGCCCGGCGCGGGCTTGGCCTCGTCGTTGCCGACCGCGACGATCGAGTGCGCCTTCGGCTCGGCCCGGTAGCGCACCCACCACTCCTGGAAGTGGATGGCCTTCTGCTGGCCGTCCTGCTCCGGGTCGTCGATGACGACGTGCGTCTCGACGCGGTCGTCGGACATCGGCAGCAGCCGGACGCCGGGCTGCCAGCGGTCGCACAGGGCCTCGGTCACCGCCGACAGCGGGTAGCCCGCGCGCAGCATCCGCGACCGGATCAGGTGGGTGGCGATGTCCTTGTCGCCGAGGCCGAACCAGCTCGGCTCGGCGCCGTAGGCGGCCAGCTCCTCCTTGACGACCCAGGTCTCGCCCGAGTGCCCCCAGCCGCGTTCGGAGTCGATCCCGCCGCCCAGGGTGTACATGCAGGTGTCCAGGTCGGGACAGATCCGCAGCCCGTGCATCCAGACGTCGTCGCCGGTGTTGACCAGCGCCGTCACCTCGTGCTCCGAGTCCCCGGAACCTTCCGCCGGCATGCCCAGCGCTGCCTTGACACCCAGCAGGAAACGGGCCCCGCCCACTCCGCCGACCACTACCACGATCTTCACGACGTCGAATCCTCGCACGAGCCGGGTGCGGGCACCCAGTACCGGTATCTGTGGTGCGGGGCGTAGCCGAGCCCCGCGTAGAGCGCGAGCGCGCCCGCATTGCCCTCCGCGACTTCCAACACCGCGCGGTCCGCCCCGTGTTCCGCGCCCCACGTGTGGACCGCGGCCATCAGCGCGGACGCGAGCCCCCGGCGGCGGAAGGCGGGGGAGACCTCCAGGCGGCCGACGTGCAGCCAGCCGTCCACGACGGCGCCGCGGACGGCACCGGCGGTGACGCCGTCGAGCGTCGCGATGCCGTAGCCGACCTGCCCGCCGGTCATGACGGCCCGCGCGGCGGGAGAGTCTTCGTCCGGGGCCAGGGTGAACTCCCACCAGCCCGGCGACGGCTCGTCGAGCACGACCACGCCCGGGACCGCGGGGGCGGTCGTCAGCGGAGCCGTCAGCACGACGACCTCGTGGCCGCGCCGGTGCTTCTTCGCCTCCACCCAGCCCTCGGCCGCGATCGCGCGCTCGGTCGGGCTGTCCCGGACCACCTGCGCCATCGGGGTGATCCCCCGATCGTGGGCGAAGTCACACACCGTCCGCAGTGCCTCCGGCACGGGGCGGCCGGCGTCGCCGACGGCGAGAACGCTGTTCGCCCGGCCGGTGAAGCCGTCCGCCCAGCGCAGGCGCCACTCGCCCAGGTGTTCCACGACCGGCGGTGGCCAGGCTCGGCTGCAGGCGACCAGGAGCGTTTCGGGTGCGTTCACGGCTAGATTGTGCCTAAGACGGTGAAAGACGCGGAGCGGATTTCGGCAGGAGGCTGGCCGTGGGTATCCAGCGCAAGGACGAGCGGCACAACGAGAAGCTCGTCGACGAGATCGCCGAGGGGTTCAACCGGGCCGTCGGGGAGAAGAAAACCGAGGACGAGGCGCCCAAGCCGCGGTTCGTCATCACCGGCGACGCCCGGGCGACCCCGCCCCCGCGCCGCCGGCAGAGGTGAGTGCCATACCCGGAGTATGGCTAAGGCTTGCCTCACCAACCGAACGGGTGCCCGAACCGCGTAGTGTCGGCACCGACTGGCTGTTTGCAGAGACTGTCTTTGCAGAGATATGCGGGAGTGCGCAGTGACCTACGTGATCGCCGAGCCCTGCGTCGACGTGCTCGACAAGGCGTGTATCGACGAGTGCCCCGTGGACTGCATCTACGAGGGCGAGCGGATGCTGTACATCCACCCGGACGAGTGCGTCGACTGCGGCGCCTGCGAGCCGGTCTGCCCGGTCGAGGCGATCTACTACGAGGACGACGTCCCGGACAACTGGTCGGACTACACCAAAGCCAACGTCGACTTCTTCGACGAGCTGGGCTCGCCCGGCGGCGCGTCCAAGGTGGGCAAGACCGCGCACGACCCGGCGTTCATCAAGGCGCTGCCGCCGCAGGGCGAATGAGCCGCGTCGCCCTGCCCGACTTCCCCTGGGATTCGCTCGCCGAGGTCAAGGCCACCGCGCAGGCGCATCCCGGTGGGGTCGTCGATCTCTCCATCGGCACCCCGGTCGACCCGGTCCCGGCCGGCATCCGTGACGCGCTCGCGTCGGTCTCGGAGATCCCCGGGTACCCGACCACGCACGGCACCCCGGCGCTGCGCGCGGCGGCCATCGCCGCGCTCGGCCGCCGGCACGGCGTCACCGGCCTCGAGCCGGACGCCGTGCTCCCGACGATCGGGTCGAAGGAAGCCGTGGCCTGGCTGCCGCGGCTGCTCGGCTTCGGTCCCGGTGACGTCGTCGTCATCCCGGAGCTGGCCTACCCGACGTACGAGGTCGGGGTGCTGCTGGCGGGCGCGTCGATCCTGCGGGCCGACGGCCTGACCGCGCTGGGCCCGCAGAAGCCGGCGATGATCTGGCTGAACTCGCCGTCCAACCCGACCGGCAAGGTGCTGCCGGTCGAGCACCTGCGCAAGGTCGTCGAGTGGGCGCGCGAACGCGACGTCGTCGTGGTCTCCGACGAGTGCTACCTGGCGCTCGGCTGGGAGACCGAACCGCTGTCGATCCTGCACCCGGACGTCTGCGACGGCCGGACCGACGGGCTGATCGCCGTGCACTCGCTGTCGAAGTCGGCGAACCTGGCCAGCTACCGCGCCGGGTTCCTGACCGGTGACCCCCGGCTGATCAAGCAGCTGCTGGAGATCCGCAAGCACGCGGGCATGATCGTGCCGCGCCCGGTCCAGGAGGCGATGGTCGCCGCCCTGACCGACGACGAGGCACTGGCGGCCCAGCGCGAGCGCTACGCCCGCCGCCGGCTCGCCCTGCGGAAGGCGTTCGGGGACAACGGGTTCCGCATCGACCACTCCGAAGCGGGCCTGTACCTCTGGGCGACGCGGGACGAAGACGCGCAGACCACGCTCGCCTGGCTCGCCGAACGCGGGATCCTCGTCGCGCCGGGCACGTTCTACGGCCCGAAGGGCGGCAAGCACGTCCGGGTCGCGCTGACCGCGACGGACGAGCGCGTCGACGCCGCCGTGGAGCGCTTGACTCAGTAGTCGCGGCCGGTCAAGCCCCGGTAGACGAACCGGGTGAGCATCTCGATCGCTTCTTCGTCGGTCGGCGGCGTCCAGTCCGGTGGCGAGCCGTGCAGCCACGACGCCGCGAACGAGTCGACGAGGTTGTAGATGAGCATGCCGCAGTGGTCGGGGGCCGCCGGCAGGCTCAGGCCGGCGCGGGTGATGTGCGCGAAGTGGTCGTCGAGGTCGGCGGCCTGCGTCGCGCCGAACTTCGCCACCGTGCGGGCGAACGATTCGCTGACCATCGCCGCCTGGCGCAGGGCCAGCATGGTCGCGGCGTTCTCCCGGTAGAAGGTCCAGTACTGCCTGATGTGCCAGCGCACGGCCGCCGGGTCGCTGAAGTCGGCCAGGTGGTCTTCACTGTCCGCGCTCTCGTCGCCTGACGCGGCGATGTCCTGGAGCAGGGCTTCCAGGAGCTCTTCCTTGCCCGCGAAGTGGTTGTAGAACGACCCCGCGGCCCGGCCCGCCTCGGCGGTGATGTCGGTGATCTTCGTGTTCAAGTAGCCCTTCCGGGCGAAGACGCGCTTGGCCGCGGCCTTGAGCGCGCTCTCGGTCTCCGCGGCCTTCTCCTTGCGGTTCACCGTCACCTCCTTGACACGGGACGCTAGCAGCGCCATTCTGAATCAAGATTCACTGAATCCTAATTCACTGAGAGGGCGACATGGACACACGGGTGCTGATCGCGGGGGCGGGACCGACCGGGCTGACACTGGCCATCGAGCTGGCGCGGCGGGACGTCCCGGTGCGGATCATCGACAAGGCCGAGACGTACTTCGCCGGATCACGCGGCGACGGCCTCCAGCCACGCACGATGGAGGTCTTCGAGGACCTCGGCGTGCTCGACGCGGTGCTGGCGCAGGGGGCCGCGCCGGTCCCGACCCGCGTCTACGTCGGCGGCAAGCTGGTCGACGAGCGCTTCATGTTCGACGTCGTCGAGCCGACGCCGACGACTCCGTACCCGGGGGCGTGGTTCCTCGGCCAGTCGCAGACCGAGGGCATCCTGCGCGACCGGCTGGCCGAGTTCGGCGTGCGCGTCGAGCTGAACACCGCGCTGACCGGGTTCGAGCAGGACGCCGACGGCGTCACGGCGACCCTGAGCACGGGCCAGACCGTGCGGTCGGCCTACCTGGTCGGCGCCGACGGCGGCAAGAGCTTCGTGCGCAAGGCACTGGGGATCGCCTTCGAAGGCACCACCGACGAGTCGATCCGGATGCTGCTCGGCGACGTCCGGGCCGACGGCCTCGACCGCGGCTACGGGCACCGGTTCGGCGCGACGGACAACCCGATGCGGGGCATGATGTTCAGCCCGCTGCCGGGCACCCCGCACTTCCAGTTCGGGTCCCCGCTCGGCGACGGCGACCTCGACGCCGAGACGGCGCTGCCTGCCGTGCAGGCCCGGCTCGACGAGGTCACCGGCGGCGGCATCACGCTGTCCGACCTGGCCTGGTCGACGGTGTGGCGGCCGAACGTGCGGCTCGCGGCGCGGTTCCGTGAAGGCCGCGTCTTCCTGGCCGGCGACGCGGCGCACGTCCACCCGCCGACCGGCGGCCAGGGCTTGAACACCGGCATCCAGGACGGCTACAACCTGGGCTGGAAACTGGCCGACGGCTCGCCGGAGATCCTCGACAGCTACGAAATCGAACGGCGGACCGTCGCCGCCCGGGTGCTTGGGATCACGACCGGGCTGATGCAGAAGTACGTCGACGGCGACGAGGACGCGGACCGGCGCGGCGAGGAAACCCAGCAGCTGGACATCACCTACCGCGGCGGCCCGCTGTCGCCGGCGGGCACGGGGTCCCTGCGGCCGGGCGACCGCGCGCCGGACGCGCCGCTGGTGGACGCGAACGGCAAGCGCGTCCGGCTGTTCGAGCTGTTCCGCGGCCCGCACGCCACCGAGCTGGTCTTCGGCGACGGCCCGGGTGAGGGCTACCGGATCCTGCCCGCGGGCAGCGTCGCGACGGGCACTGACCTGGTCGACGAGGGCGGCCACGCCTACGCGGCCTACGAGGTCGAGGGCGGCCGCCGGGTGCTGATCCGACCCGACAACTATGTCTGGTCGATGTCCTGAGAGAGCTCGCCGGAGGTCATGAAAGAGTCGTTCATGTCGCCGGACGTCATGAAAGAGTCGTTCATGACGTCCGGTCAGGCGTGCAGGGCCCTGGCGGCGGCGTCGACCGCTGCCCAGGAGTCGCGCCAGGCCGCGCGGGCTTCGGCGCGGCGGGCCAGCTCGCGCTCGGCGATCCGGCCGGCGACGAACCCGACCGGTCCGTCGGCGGACTCGAGCACCGTCCGCATCCGCTCGGCGGCGATCACCGCGTCCTGGTGGTCGCCCAGCACGGTCTGGA
Organism: Amycolatopsis vastitatis; assembly: GCF_002234595.1. Taxonomy (GTDB): domain Bacteria; phylum Actinomycetota; class Actinomycetes; order Mycobacteriales; family Pseudonocardiaceae; genus Amycolatopsis; species Amycolatopsis vastitatis. The sequence goes on along the minus strand of NZ_NMUL01000016.1, from coordinate 15,068 downwards.
AGTCCTTCGTCGCCTTGAGCAGGTCCTTGATCCGCGCGGCCTGCTTCTTCTTCGCCGACGTCTGGGCCAGCTCGGCGGCGTAGCGGAGCTTCTTGCCGTGGATGCGCAGGGCGTGCAGGTCGTCGTCCGGCGGGTCGGCGGGCAGCGCGCGGACGGCCTTCGCGAGCTTGCGGTGCGGCTTCGCCAGCCCGGCGATCAGGTCGTGCGGCCGCTCCGCCGCCGCGGCGGCCGCGTCCCGCTCCCGGGTCAGCAGGCTGACCTCCTGCAGCAGCGTCGAATAACGGGCGCTGGACAGTGCCCTGGTCAGCCGCCGCTTCGCCGTCGCGCGTTCGGCGACGAACCGGGACACCAGACGGCGGCCGGGGGCCTGGTCACGGACCTCGAAGCCGGCGATGACCTCACGCAGGTGCCCGATGAGGACGTCGTAGTCCCGCACCTCGCCGAGGGACTGGCCGAGCCAGCCCAGCTCCGCGCGCACCGGCTCGGCACCGTCCCCGACCAGCGTGCCGGACAGCTTGAGGACGCTGCGCATCCGCCGCAGGGCGACGCGCATCTGGTGCAGGTCCTCGGGGTCGGCGCCCGAGCGCGTGCCGGATTCGTGGGCGAGCAGGGCGCGGATCTCCCGGTCCAGCTTGGCCCGGACGTGACGGGCCGCCGGATCGGCCGGGCGCGCCTCGACGGGCGCGTCCGGCAGACCCAGGTCAGCGGGAGTGCGAGGCAACGATCCGGCGGTCACCTCATGAATAGTAGGTGAACAAACCTCAGTCGTTGGCGTGCAGCATCGCGTTCAGCTCGATGCCGGAGCCGGTCCGCGGCACGACCTCGACCGCGCCGGTCGCCGAGTTGCGGCGGAAGACCGCGCCCGAGATGCCGTTGAGCTCGCGGGCCTTGACGACCTTGCCCTCGACGACGACCTTCGTCCCCGCCGTCACGTACAAGCCGGCCTCGACGACCGAGTCGTCGCCCAGCGAGATCCCGACGCCGCCGTTCGCGCCGATCAGGCAACGCTCGCCCAGCGAGATCGTCTCCTTGCCGCCGCCGGACAGCGTGCCCATGATCGACGCGCCGCCGCCGACGTCCGAGCCGTCGCCGACCACCACGCCGGCCGAGATGCGGCCCTCGACCATCGACGCGCCGAGCGTGCCGGCGTTGAAGTTGACGAAGCCCTCGTGCATCACGGTGGTGCCGGACGCCAGGTGCGCGCCGAGCCGCACGCGGTCGGCATCGCCGATCCGGACGCCGGACGGCAGGACGTAGTCCACCATCCGCGGGAACTTGTCGACGCTGTAGACGGTCACCGCGCCGCGGGAGCGCAGCCGCAGCCGCGTCGTCTCGAAGCCTTCGACCGGGCACGGGCCGTGGTTGGTCCACACGACGTTGGCCAGCAGGCCGAACATGCCGTCGAGGTTCTGGCCGTGCGGGCGGACCAGCCGGTGCGAGAGCAGGTGCAGCCGCAGGTACATGTCGTGTGTGTCCGCGGGCGCGTCGGCCAGCCTGCCGATCGTGGTGCGGACGGCGACGACCTCGACCCCGCGGTCGGTGTCCGGGCCGAGCAGCGCCTCGGCGGCCTCACCGAGCAGCTCGGTGGCCTCTTCGTCGCTGAGCCGCTCGGTGCCGGGCGTGCCGCCGCCTTCGGTCAGCTTGGGGTGCGGGTACCAGGTGTCGAGGACCGTCCCCCCGGGGGTGACGGTGGCCAGCCCGACGCCGCTGGCGCCGGTCGTTTCGGGGTTCGGGCTCTGCTCGCTCACGGCCTTCACCGTAGTGGAGTGACGTGGATCAACCACTCGTGGGCCGCGCGTCTACCTGCTTCTTCAGGCCCGAGAGCGCCCCGGCGATGTCGACCAGCGCCTGCGAGCACGTGCCGCCGGGGGACGGCACGGTGGTGCAGCCCGCGCCACGGAACTCCCCGACGGCCTTCTCCAGTCCGTCGGCCTCGGCGGACAGCTGCGGGTCGCGGTCGTCCGCGCGCTTGCGGGCCGCGCCCGGCACGTTCGCCACCTCCGTGACGTACTTCTCGCAGCCCTTCGGCAGCTGGGTGCGCGGGCTCGCGTAGCACTGGTCCGCGGTCAGCGCGTCCAGCTTGGTCGGGAGCGCGTCCGGGCCGGGCTCGCCGCCCTGCTTGGGGGTCGGGCCCGCCTCGTTGCCGCAGCCGGACAGGACCAGGACCAGCAACGCGCCGCCCACGGCGACCGGGAACCTACGCACACCCTCACGGTAGCGTGCCGGGCATGAGTCTCGACCTGCACGCCGATCCCGTGGACCTGACCGCGGCACTGGTGGACGTCTTCAGCGTGTCCGGGTCGGAGGCCGAACTCGCCACCCTCGTGCAGGAGGCGCTCGAGAAGCAGGCGCCGCACCTCGAAGTCGTCCGCAACGGTGACGCCGTTCTCGCGCGGACGAACCTCGGCCGCGCGTCGCGGGTCGTGCTCGCCGGGCACCTCGACACCGTGCCGGAGAACGGCAACTTCCCTTCGCGCCGCGACGACGAGTTCCTGCACGGCCTCGGCACGGTCGACATGAAGGGCGGCGACGCGGTCTTCCTGCACCTGGCGGCGACGCTGCCGGAGCCGAAGCACGACGTCACCTTCGTCTTCTACGACAACGAAGAGGTCGAAGCGGTCAAGAACGGCCTCGGCCGGATCGAGCGCGAGCTGCCGGAGTGGCTGGCCGGTGACCTGGCGATCGTCGGCGAGCCGTCGAACGGCGTGATCGAGGCGGGCTGCCAGGGCACCATGCGCGTCGAGCTGCGGTTTTCCGGCAAGCGCGCGCACACCGCGCGGGCGTGGATGGGCGAGAACGCGATCCACGCGCTCGCCGAGCCGCTGCGGCGGCTGGCGGAGTACGAGCCGCGGATCGTCGACATCGACGGGCTGACCTACCGCGAGGGCCTGCAGGCGACGGCGGTCGGCGGCGGGGTGGCGGGCAACGTCGTCCCGGACGCGGCGGTCCTGACGGTCAACCACCGGTTCGCCCCGGACCGCGACCCGGCGGCGGCCGAGCGGCACCTGCGCGAGGTGTTCGACGGTTTCGAACTGTCCGTCGTGGACCTTTCGCCGGGTGCGCTGCCGGGCCTGTCCGCGCCGGCGGCGGCGGAACTGGTGGCGGCCGCGGGCGGGCGGGCGGCGGCGAAGCTGGGGTGGACGGACGTCGCGCGCTTCGCGGCGCGCGGCATGCCGGCGGTGAACTTCGGCCCGGGCGACCCGACGCTGGCGCACACGAAGCAGGAGAACGTCCGGATCGCGGAGATCCGCCAGGTCACCGACGTCCTCCGCACGTTCCTGACCTGAGCTCGAGTGGCGGTCGTCACACTCGGGGGTGCTGAGCTGCGGTGACGCTCCGGGATCGGACGTCACCGCAACTTTTCTCCGCCGCGGGCCGTATTCCCTGGGGATACGTGAAGCCGCAGGAGGACCCATGCCGAAAAGCGCGAGACGGGCCGCGGCCGTCGCCGTGCTCGCCGTGGCGGTGTGCGGGGCCTTGGCCGCCTGCGAAGGGCAACCCGTCGCCGCGCCCGCGGCCGGTCCGATCGTCACCGCCATCGGGGACGCCACCTCGGTCGCGCCGCCGCCCGCCGAACGTGAGCCCGTCGTGCAGCCCGCGCCCGTCGAGGTCGCCATCACGTTCCCGCAGACCGGATCCGGCCAGTGGATGTTCACCCCGGGCAGCGACGAGGTCGCCGGCACCCGGGGCAGGCTCCTGCGCTACCGGATCGCGCTGGAGACCGACATCGACGGCGTCGGGCCCGTCGACTTCGCCCGGCAGATCCGCGGGATCCTCGGCGACCCGCGTGGCTGGACCGCCGGTGGCCAGTGGCGGCTGCAGCAGGTCGGGCCCGAAGACGCCGCCGACTTCACCATCTACCTGGCGACCCCGGCCAGCCGCGACAAGCTGTGCGGCGGCACCCCGGACGGCTACACGTCCTGCCGCAACGGCAGCAACGTCGTGCTCAACGTCGCCCGCTGGGCCAACGCCGTCCCGAACTACGGCGCCCCGATCGACGTCTACCGCCAGTACATGGTCACCCACGAAACCGGGCACCGGCTCGGCCAGGGCCACGAGCTGTGCCCGGGGCCGGGACGCCCGGCGCCGGTGATGGAGCAGCAGACTCTGGGGCTGCACGGCTGCGTCCCGAACCCGTGGCCGTTCCCGGACGGCGACCGTGAGTACGCCGGCCCGCCGGGCGAGTACAACGACCCCATCCCGGCCGGTGCCTCCTAGCGGCCTTGCAACGACTTCACGTTGTTGCCGAACGTCCAGCCCTTCGAGCCGTCCCAGTTGATCGACCAGTCCATCAGGCCCTTCAGGCCCGGAACCGAGCGCCACGCCTGGGAAACCAGGCTGGGTGACATGTACCCGCCGCCCGCGCCGGGCTGCGCGGGCAGGCCGGGGACCTGCTTGTCGTAGGGGACGCGGATCGTCGTGCCCTGCACGACCAGGCCCTGGTTCAGGCACTGCGTCTGCACGGTGAAGCCCTGCACGGTCCCGGCCTGGTACGAGTCGCCGTGGCAGCCGTACATCGAGCCGTTGTAGTACTGCATGTTCAGCCACCACAGCCGGCCGTTGTCCGCGTACTTCTTGACGATCGGCAGGTACGCGCCCCAGATCGAGCCGTAGGCGATGCTGCCGCCGGTCACGTACGCGGTTTCGGGTGCCATGGTCAGCCCGAAGTTCGACGGCATCTTCGCGAGCACGCCGTCGATGATGCGGATCAGGTTCGCCTGCGACGCCGAGAGGGTCTTGATGTTCCCGCTGTTCGTCAGCCCGGTCTCGATGTCGATGTCGATCCCGTCGAAGTTGTACTGCTTGAGGATCGGCACGACCGTGGCGACGAACCGGTCGGCCACCGCGGACGAGGACAGGTCGATCCCGGCGGCCGCGCCGCCGATGGACAGCAGGATCGTCGCGCCCGCGGCCTTCGCGGCGCACATTTCGGCGGGCGTGGACACCTTGACACCGGCGTCCATCCCGTTCTCCCACAGCACGGTCCCGTCGGAGCGGATCACCGGGAAGGCGGCGTTGACGACGTTGTAGCCGTGCTGCGCGATGCGGCTGTCGGTGATCGGGACCCAGCCCAGGCCGGGGTGGACGCCGTTCGCGGCGCCGTCCCAGTTCTCCCAGTACCCCTGGAGGACCTTCCCGGCGGGCCGCGACTTCACCGCGCAGGTGTCGGCCTGCACCGCCCCCTGCGCGGGCGCCGTCACCAGCAGCGGGACGGCGAGCAATGCCGTCAGAAGGGTTCCGAGCCAACGGGTTCGCATACGGGATCCATCGTCGTTGAGGGGCGTTCGCCCACGATAGGAGCCGCGGGAAACCCCTGGCTACCGACGATCGGGTGGTCTAGACAACCGGGGTGCCCCGGTGAGGGGCACCCCGGTCAGCCGGTCAGACGGTCAGCGTCCAGGAGGACAGGTAACCCGTGTCGGCCGGGCCGACGTCCTTGATCTGCAGCTTCCACGCGCCGTTCGCGGCTTCCGAAGAGGCGTTGACGGTGTAGGTGGTGTCGAGGTTCGGCGTCGAGTCGCTGCTGGAGTTCTTCAGCCGGTACGCCGTGCCGTCCGGGGCGACGAGGTCGATGACCAGGTCACCGCGGTAGGTGTGGGTGATGTGCACCTCGACCTTCGTGGTGCCGGACGCGTTGCGCGCGCAGCCGACGTTCGCCGTGCTGCTGACCGCGGCACCCGGGTAGTCCGGGATGTCCAGCCGCGTCGAGGTGGTCACCGGGGCGCACGACGAGCTGCCGACCCCGAGCGAGAACGACGCCGTGTGGTCGGCGTTCGCGCCGTCGGCAGTCACCGTGACCGGGAAGGTGCCGGTCGGCGTGCTCGACGACGTCGTGATGGTCAGCGTCGAGGAGCCGCCCGAGGAGATCGTCGCCGGGTTGAACGTCGCCGTCGCGCCCGCCGGCAGACCGCTCGCCGACAGCGTGACGGACTGCGCCGAGCCGGACGTCGTCGTGGTGCTCACCGCGACCTGGAGCGACTGTCCGGGTTGGACAGTCCCGGACGTCGGGTTCACCGCGACCGAGAAGTCGTTGCCCTGCGGCGCGGCGACAGCCAGCTTCCAGAGCGCGTAGCCGATGGCGTCACTGTTCTTCTCCAGCGGCGCGTCCGGGATGTTCGCCGTCGTGTCGCAGGCGCGGTGGTAGCAGTTGTCGAACGGCGAACCCGCCGTGCCGCCCCACTTCTGCGCCTGCGCCGAGCTCTTGACGTCGCCGGCGCCGGTGGCCAGGCCGCCGACCGGGATGCCCGCGCTCTTGAAGGACGCGTGGTCGGACCGGCCGTCGCCTTCGCTGTCCCCTTCGGTCGGGATGCCGATCGAGGAGAAGTACTCGTCGAAGATCGCCTTGACCGAAGCGACGTCGTCGTAGACGAAGTAGCCCCAATTCTTGGAGCCGATCATGTCGAAGTTGAGGTAGGTCTTGATCTTCGTGCGCTCGGCGCCCGGCAGGTTGTTGACGTAGTACTTCGAGCCGACCAGGCCGGACTCCTCGTCGGCCCACCAGCCGAAGCGGACGCGCTTGGCCATCGCGGGGTTGGTGCGGGCCAGCGTCAGCGCGACTTCGAGGATCGACGCGCTGCCCGAGCCGTTGTCGTTGATGCCGGGGCCGGCGCTCACGCTGTCGAGGTGCGCGCCGAGCATGATCACCTGGCTCGCGTCGCCCTGCGGCCACTCCGCGATCAGGTTCTGCGACTGCCCGAGGCAGCTGGTGCAGGTCTGCCGCGTCGTCGTGTACCCGGCGTTCTTGAGCAGGTTTTCCACATAGGACACCGAGGCCGCGTAGCCGCCGCCGCGGGCCGAGCGCGTCCCGCCGTTGTTGTTCGCGATGGTCTGCAGCTGGTTGAGGTGGGTCTTGACGTTGGCCAGCGAGATGTCCGGCGCGGCGAGCGTGGTCGCGCTTGCGGTCGGCGCGCTCACGACACCCAGCACGGCGGCGAGGGCGGTGACCCCGGCGCCGAGTCGTGTCTTCCACTTCATGGCGGTGAATTCCTTCGGTGGGGGTGGGTCAGACGGTCAACGTCCAGGAGGAGAGGTAACCGGTGTCGGCGGGGCCGACGTCCTTGATCTGGAGCTTCCACGCGCCGTTCGCTGCCTCGGACGAGGCGTTGACGGTGTAGGTGGTGTTGATGTTCGGCGTGGAGCTGCTGCTGGAGTTCTTCATGCGGTAGCTGGTGCCGTCCGGGGCGATCAGGTCGAGGACCAGGTCACCGCTGTAGGTGTGGGTGATGTGCACCTCGACCTTGGTGGTGCCGGACGCGTTGCGCGCGCAGCCGGCCACGGTGTTGGTGCTGCTCACCGCGGCACCCGGGTAGTCCGGGATGTCGAGCCGCGTCGAGTTGGTCACCGCCGAGCACGACGAGCTGCCGACGGTCAGCGCGTACTGCGCGGTGTGGTCGGTGCCGGTTCCGTCGGCGGTGATGGTGATCTGGCTGGTGCCGTTCGGGGTCGACGCCGTCGTCGCGATGGTCAGCGTCGAGGAACCACCCGAGGAGATCGTGGCCGGGCTGAACGTCGCGGTCGCGCCGGCGGGCAGGCCCGAAGCGGACAGCGTGATCGACTGGGCCGCGCCGGAGGTGATCGCGGTGCTGATCGTGGTGGTCGTCGAGGCGCCCGGCTGCACCGAACCGGCCGCCGGGTTCAGCGCGACCGAGAAGTCCGGCCCGCCACCACTGCACGAGGCCGGCTCACCGCTGACGGCGGGGACGGAAACGGCGTCCCACGCGGCCTTGGTGGCGGTGTATTCGGTGCAGCTGCCCCGGAAGAGCGCGATCGCGGCTTCGAGGGTCGCCTTGCGGGCGGCCTTGTGGTTCCACGACGAGGTCTTCTTCAGCAGGCCGTTGTAGAAGATCTTGCCGGCCTTCTGGATGCCGACGCCGGTGACGCTCGAGCTGTTGCAGGTCGGGCTGGCCGGCTTGCCGCCACCCGGGTTCGAGCCCTCGGCGAGCAGGTAGAACCAGTGGTTCTGCGGGCCGGCCGCGGCGTGCACCTCGGTGCTCGGGATCGACGACGAGTAGCAGTTCGGGTCGCCCACCTTCGACGGCTGGTACATGTAGCGGATCGGGCCCTGGCCGACCAGGTTGACGCCCTCGCCGACCTCGTAGTCCGGGGTGTCCTTGGCGTTGTTCGCGTACGCCTCGGTGAGCGCGCCGAAGATGTCGCCGGTCGACTCGTTCAAACCGCCGTTCTCGTTGCCGGAACCGGCACCGCCCGGGGTGAACTGGAAGACGCCGTGCCCGAACTCGTGTCCGACGACGTCCATCGACGTGGCCTGGCGCTGGTTGTCCTGCGAGTGCCCGAAGTGCGTCGAGGAGCCGTTCCAGTAAGCGTTGACGTCGGACAGGCCGACGCTCGCGGGATAGCCGGTGCCGCTGCCGTTGATGCCGTTGCGGCCCAGCCAGTCGGCGAGCATCTTCCACTCGGTCTGGACGCTGTAGAGCACGTCGACGCAGCCGGTTTCGAGGTCGGTGCCGGAGCCGTTGCCCCAGTTGTCGTCCGGCCCGCTGTAGACCGAGCCGCCCTCACGGCCGCAGCTGATGCCGGTGCGGCCCGGGTCGCGCATCGTGTACGTGCTGCCGGACTGCGTGGTGTCGATGGAGACGTTGCCGGCGTAGTAGCTGTTGCCGGCGCCGGCGAGGTTCACCGTGCCGGGCCGGTCCTGGCGCTTCGCGCCGGAGTCGAACGTCTTGACGTCGTCACGCTTGTCGAGCACCGCGCCGGTCGCCGCGTCGACGAAGACGTGCAGGTTGCTCGGTGCCGTGGCGGTGCGCCCGGCGACGACGACCTCGTAGGCCAGCTTCGGGCTCGTCCCGGCCAGCACCACCTTCTCCGGCGCGCTCACATTGTCCACAGTGGCCAGTTGAGCGCGCGCGGTGGCGGCGGCCTTCGCGGCGTCGACGAGTGCCTGCGTCCCGACGGTGATCGGCGCGGTCTCCGCCGAGCTGGTGCCGCGGACGCGTCCGGCGCCGTCGGCGACGACGACCGCGTCCCCGCCCACGACCCGCAGGCCCTGGTAAGTGCGCTGGTAGGCGCCGTAGAAGAGGCCGCCACCCCCGGCGGTCAGGCCGATGCGCCGGAACGCTTCGGCCGGGCCGCGGCGCAAGGCGTCGAGCCCGCTCGCGGCGGCTTGGTCGGCCGCGCGGGCGGCTGTGTTTTCGGGGGCGGCAGGGGCTTCTCCGGCGGCGGGCTGGGCTGAGGGTGCCGCGCTCGCCGGGGTCACCGGTAACGCGAGCGTCATGGCGAGCCCGGCGGCGGCCGCCAAGCCCGTGCTGAACCCACGATAGGTCATCGAGGTCTTCCTTCCATGAAGGCAGAATCGAGGTCCGGTAAGGGGAAGAGGGGAGATATGCGTCCGGACGCATCCGAGTAAAGGATCAGTGGATCGGGGCGTCAATGCGCCGAACGGACCAACAGTACGTTCCGGATTCACGGATCAATTCGTACAAACCACGCCGCAGCAGGGGATTCTCGCCGCGTTCCGCACCGGAACGACTTTCGTAGGGATTGTCCGCGACACCATCCGAACGCCGGACGATCTCGATCATCGGGATTCGTTAGTACAGCTCAGGAAACGAACCAACCCACCCACCGTGTCGTCCTCCCCATCACGAGTGATGCCCCCTCAATCACGCGAGATGCCCCTTCAATCACGTGAGTTCCGGCTCCGATCACGCGAAGCACGGTCACCGGAGGGGCATCGCCCGTGATCGGAGGGGCATCACGCGTGATTGGAGGGGCATCACGTGTGATGGGGAGGACGACACGGGCGTGCGAGTCGGCCTGCGCCGGCAAGGCCGTCGTTCGGCGAGTGACGCCGGTCTCCACAGTGGACCGGACGGCGAAGAGACGCACTCGTCCGGATGAATTCTCCGGCGATCCGCGTTCATGGCCCGGTAACGGGCCCGCCATCGCCCTCGCCTCTCCAGCGCTTCTCGCCTTCTCCCTGACGGGCAGGCCGTAGCATGGCGAGGTGAGTGAACAGTCTGAATGGCCGGACGGCCAGTACCCCGAACGCCCGGTAGAGCGCCACAAGGGCCCGGTGGTGCTCCGCCGCGACCGCCGCGACCAGGGCAGCACCACCGACCAGCGGCTCCTGGACTCGCGCGGCCCGAGCGACTGGGTGCACACCGACCCGTGGCGCGTCCTGCGCATCCAGGCTGAGTTCGTCGAGGGCTTCGGCGCGCTGGCCGAGGTGCCGCGCGCGGTCACCGTGTTCGGCTCGGCCCGCACCAAGCGTGACAACCCGGAGTACGAGCTCGGCCGCAAGATCGGCGGCGCCCTGGCCAACGCCGGGTTCGCGGTGATGACCGGCGGCGGCCCCGGCGCGATGGAGGCGGTCAACCGGGGCGCGGCCGAAGCCGGCGGCTTCTCCGTCGGCCTCGGCATCGAGCTGCCGTTCGAGCAGGGCCTGAACCCGTGGGTCGACCTCGGCGTCAACTTCCGGTACTTCTTCGCCCGCAAGACGATGTTCATCAAGTATTCGCAGGCCTTCATCTGCCTGCCCGGCGGCTTCGGCACGCTCGACGAGCTGTTCGAGGCGCTGACCCTGGTGCAGACGAAGAAGGTCACGAAGTTCCCGGTCGTGCTGTTCGGCAGCGACTACTGGGGCGGGCTCTACGAGTGGATCAAGAACGCCGTGCTGGCCGAGGGCAAGATCAGCCCGCACGACCTGGACCTGCTGTACGTCACCGACGACATCGACGACGCCGTCCGCGTCGTGCAGGAGTCCTACCAGGCGTGGGAGGACACGCACTGATGCGCCGGATCTGCGTTTTCTGCGGCTCGTCGATGGGCTTCTCGCCGCGCTACGCCGAGCAGGCGGCCGCGCTCGGCAAGCTGCTGGCCCAGCGCGGCATCGGCCTGGTCTACGGCGGTGCGAGCGTCGGCACGATGGGCGTCGTGGCCGACGCCGCGCTGGCCGCGGGCGGCGAGGTGGTCGGCGTGATCCCGGAGGCGCTCTCCAGCGTCGAGATCGCCCACGCCGGGCTGACCGAGCTGCACGTCGTCGCGGACATGCACGAGCGCAAGGCCAAGATGGCGGCGCTGTCCGACGGCTTCCTCGCGCTGCCCGGCGGCGCGGGCACGCTGGAGGAGCTGTTCGAGGTCTGGACGTGGGCGCAGCTCGGCCTGCACGGCAAGCCGATCGGCCTGGTGGACGTCGACGGCTACTACGCGCCGCTGCTGGCGTTCGCCGACCACATGGTGACCGAGGGGTTCGTCAAGCAGGACTACCGCGAGCTGCTGCTGGCCGACGCCGACCCGGCGGTGCTGCTGGACCGGTTCGAGACGTACGAGCCGCCGGCCCCGCCGAAGTGGGCGAAAGAACCGCCGGGGATCTGATCGACACGGCCGGAGAACCCGGCTGAACTCGGAAAACCGCCCGAACGGCCTAGCCGCATGCTCCACAAAATCTCCACTCCCGGGTGATCAAGGCAGGTATCTTGAGGGTGTCGAGCCCTGGTCGACGTGCCCGGTGAGCCGCTCGCGTGGCCTCGTCCCCGGAGTTGCTCGCGCGTCCCCTGAGCGAGACACCGTCACGTCTCTGGGGGAGCGTCAATGGAAATTCGGGTACTCGGGCCGATTGCCGTGTACGAGGGCGACCGGGCGATTCCGCTGGGCGGGCCGAAACCCCGGACGTTGCTCGCCCGGCTGGCGCTGGCCACGGGCCGGGTCGTTTCCGTCGAGCGGATCATCGAAGCACTCTGGGGCCCCGACGCCGCGGACCGCGCACGGGCGTCCGTGCACACCTACCTTTCGACGCTGCGCCGCATCCTCCTCCAGGGCAGCGGCGGCCAGGAGGTGATCGTGCGCGGGCCGGGCGGCTACCGCCTCGCTCCCGGCGCCGCGCACCTCGACCTGCACGTGTTCGAAACGCGGGTGCAGGAGGGCCAGGAGGCGGCCTCGGCCGGACGGTTCGCCGAGGCGGTGCCCCTTTTCAGCGAAGCGCTCGCGCAGTGGCGGGGAGTCGCGCTCGAAGGTGCCGAGGGAAGCTGGGCCGACTCGGAGCGCAGCCGGCTCGCTGACCAGCGGCTCGGCGTCCTGGAGGACTGCTTCGCGGCGCGGCTCGTCGTCGACGGCGGCGCGGAATCGGTCGGCGAGCTGTCGGCGCTGGTGGCCGAACACCCGCTGCGGGAGCGCCTGCGCGGGCACCTGATGACCGCCCTGTTCCTGAGCGGACGTCAGGCGGACGCGCTCGCCTGCTTCCACAAGGGCAGGGAAGTGCTGGTCGACGAGCTCGGGGTGGAACCCGGGCCCGAACTGCGCGCCGTGCACGAGCGCATCCTGCGTGGCGAGATCGCGCTGCCGGCCGAGGTTCGAGGCTTCTCCCGCCCGGCTGCCGAGCCCGAGGCCTCGCCGGATCGCACCGACTTCGTCGCGGTCCCCCGGCAGCTGCCTCCGGACATCGCCGACTTCACCGGCCGCACGGGCGAGGTCAAGCAGCTGATGGACCAGTTCGTGAGTGGCGTCGTCCCCTCTGGGCTGCGGGTCTGCGTGATCTCCGGCAAGCCGGGCTCGGGGAAGTCGACCCTGGCCGCGCACGTGGCCCACCGCCTGCGGCCGTGGTTCGACGGCGGGCAGCTCCACGTGAACCTCCGCGGGGTCCAGGCGGTCGCTGCCCAGCCCGGCGAGGTGCTCACGCGGTTCCTGCGTGCCTTGGGGATCGCCGACCGGGCGATGCCCGCCGACCTCGACTCCCGCGTCGAGCTGTACCGGACCCTGCTGGCCGATCGCAAGGTCCTGATCGTGCTGGACGACGCCGCCGACGAACGGCAGATCCGGCCGCTGCTCCCGGGCGGATCGACGTGCGCGGTGGTCGTGACCAGCCGCAACCGGCTGGCGGTGCTGGAAGGTGCCCGGCACGTCGACATGCGGGTACTGGGCGAGCACGAGGCGATCGAGCTGCTCGGCAAGCTGGCCGGCGCGGACCGGATGGCCGCGCAACCGGCCCAGGCGCTGGAGATCGTGCGGCTGTGCGGGTTCCTGCCGCTGGCGGTCCGGATCGCGGGCGCCCGGCTGGCCGCCCGGCCGGGATGGTCGTTGAACAGCCTCGCCCAGCGTCTGCGGGTCCAGCACCGGCTGCTGAACGAGCTAACGATCGGTGATCTCGAGGTCCGGGGAAGCGTGACGCTGAGCTATGTCGGTCTCGGCATGCAGGAGCGCGTCGCGCTCCGCCGGCTCGGCTGGCTGGGCACCGGGGACTTCGCCCACTGGCTCGTCACGGCACTGCTCGCGGAATCGGCGGAACGAACCGAGCGGATCATCGAGAACCTGGTCGACGCGCAGCTGCTCGACATGGTCGGGGCGGACGGCTCCGGCGCCGTGCGCTACCGGCTGCACGATCTGGTCCGTGCCTTCGCCCGCGAACGGGCGGACGAGGAAGAGGACGTCGCCGAGGCCGTGCTGGCGGCCGGCCGGGTCGCCGAGATCGCGCTGCGGCTGGTGGAGCGCGCCGGCGCGAGGATCCCCAGCGGATCCACGCACGCCGGCACGCCGGCCCAGCCCGCGGAGTTCGCCCAGCTGCCGGTGAACACCGTCGAGACGATCGTGGGTGATCCGGCGGCCTGGATCGACGCGGAGCTGACCACGCTGGTCGACCTGGTCGAGCGATGCGCGGAGCTCGATCTCGTCGACGTGGTGACCCGGCTGACCACCGCACTCGCTTCGACGTTGTCCTCGCACAACCGCTTCAGCGAGTGGTGGCGCACCCACTCCGTCGCGATCGAAGCGGCTCGCCGAGCCGGCGACCGGGCCAGTGAGGCACGGCTGCTGTCGGGACTGGGCTGGCTGCGTTCCGAACAGGATCGCTACGGGGAGTCCGTCGAGTTCCACGAACAGGCGCTGGCCGCCTTCATCGACACGGGCGACGTCGAAGGAGAAGGGCTGACCCGGCTCGAACTGAGCCTGGTCCAGCGTGACCAGGGCCTGCTGTCCGACGCGCTCGCCTCGCTCGACGCCGCGATGCCGGCGTTGACGCGGACGGGCAACCAGCTCTACCTGGCCCGCGCCGTGCACAGCCGTGGCTCGATCCTCACCGAGCTGGGCGACCTCTCCGCGGCGGTGCGAGCCTGCGAAGACGCCGTAGCCGCATACCGGCGGCTGGGCGACGACTGGGCCGAGGCGCTCGCGTTGCGGTCTCTGGGTGTCGCCCACCGTGCGAACGGTCAGCTGACCGAGGCTGCCGAGTACGGCGAGAGGGCGTTGGAACGCCTGAAGACCTTCGACAATCCGACCATGGTGGCCTACGCGGCCCAGTCGCTGGCCAAGGTCCGGATCCGGCAGGGGCTCGGAGCGTCCGTGCGCGAATCCCTCCGCGAGTGCCTGACCGCCCGCCACGAGATGCAGGACGGCTTCGGGCAGGCGCTGATGCTGCGGACGCTCGGTGAGCTCGAACTCGCCGAAGGAGAGCTGACGGAAGCGCACACGTACCTCGTCCGGTCGCTGGAGTGGTGGACCGCGCTCGGCGTCCCGCTGTGGCAGGCTCGCACCTTGCGTGACCTCTCGACGGTCCTGGACGGCCTGGACAGACCGCAGGAAGCGGATCGCGCCTGGACGAAGGCCAGTGCGATTTTCGAACGTCATGGCAGCCGGGAAGCGCGAGAACCACGGCGGCGCTACGTCGCGCCGTCCGTGGCGAAGCGCTCGACCAGCCGGAACTGAACCGGCTTTTCGGGTCCCGGGTGGCGGAGCCCCGATTGTCACCGAGCGGGAGTGGGCCCCGGCCCCCCGGCCCGGGGCCCACTCCCTGGTCTCAGCCGATCTGGACCACGCGGTCCCGGTTCTGGACGTGCTTGACGTCGCCGCCGGTCGCCATGGCGAGCCAGGGGCCGTCCAGTGCTTCCTTCATAGCGAAGTTGCCGTCGAGCACGGCGCTGATGTTGCCGCCTTCGAGCTGCCATTCGGTGGCGCGGCCGTCCGGGTTGAGCACGTGCCAGGTGCCGTAGACGTCGTCCTTGGCGAGGATGGCACCGGCGCTGTTGCTGAAGGCGATCCGGTTGCCGTTCAACGCGATCTGCTTCGCGTCGCCGCCGGTGGCCATGGGCAGCCAGCTGCCGTCGAGCGTTTCCTTCATCGCG
>NZ_NMUL01000015.1 GCF_002234595.1 Amycolatopsis vastitatis | reverse complement strand
GCGCGATCTGCTTGACGTCGCCGCCGGTCGCCATGCCGATCCACGGCTCGTCGAGGTTCTCCTTCATCGCGAAGTTGCCGTCGAGGATCGCGCCGATCCGGTTGCCTTCGAGCGACCACTGGGTGGCGCGGCCGTCCGGGTTCAGCACGTGCCAGTCGCCGTCCAGCTGGTCCTTCGCGAAGATGATCCCGGCGCCGTTGCTGAAGGCGATCCGGCCGTTGTTCAGGGCGATCTGCTTGACGTCGTGTCCGTCGGCCATCAGGTGCCAGCTGTCGTAAAGGCCGTTCTTCAGCAGGAAGTTCCCGTCCAGGATGGCGCCGATCCGGTCGCCGTCGAAGACCCACTGCGTGGCCCGGCCGTCCGGGTTGAGCGTCGCCCAGGAGCCGTCACGCTCGTCCTTGGCGAGGATGACGCCCGCGCCGTTGCTGAAGCCGTAGCGGGTGACCGTCGCGTACTTCGGCGGCACCGGTGCCGCGACTTCGTTGAGCATCGAGGTCGCCTTGGCTTCCGAATCGTTGTAGCGGCCCCGCAGGTCGGCTCGCGGCCGCTGCACGTCGGCGGCGACATCGCCGGCCCGGTAGGCCGGATGCGTCCGCTCGACGTTCATCGCGGCCTGGAAGAAGCGCGTCGCGGCGTGGCTCACGTCGAGGACCTCGGCCACGGTCCCCCAGCCCTGGCTGGGCCGCTGCTGGAAGACACCCAGCGAGTCGGAGTCACCGCAGTTGAGGTTGTTCATGTGGGACTCGACCCAGCCGGTCTCGAAACCGGCCAGCATGACCCTCGGCGAGACACCGAGTCCGGCACCGACCTGGTAGACGGTCCGGGTCACGTTCAGGTCCCGGTCGGACGGCACGGCGCACGCGACCGACGCGGTCGCCGCGGTTTCGGCGGCGGTGGCCATCGGCGTGCCGGTCAATGCGACAGCGATCGTGAGGCCGGCCAGGACAGCGGATCTCTTCGGGAAATGGGCAGGAAAGGACATCGGATTCTCCTGGAAAGTGTTGGCAGGGAAAAGAAAGTCAGCCGATCTGGACGGTGCGGTCGCGGTTCTGGACGTGCTTGACGTCGCCGCCGGCGGCCATCGTCAGCCAGGGGCCGTCCAGGGCTTCCTTCATCGCGAAGTTGCCGTCGAGCACGGCGCTGATGTTGCCGCCTTCGAGCTGCCATTCGGTGGCGCGGCCGTCCGGGTTGAGCACGTGCCAGGTGCCGTAGACGTCGTCCTTGGCGAGGATCGCGCCGGCGCTGTTGCTGAAGGCGATCCGGTTGCCCTTCAGCTGGATCTGCTTGACGTCGCCGCCGGTGGCCATGGGCAGCCAGCTGCCGTCGAGCGTTTCCTTCATCGCGAAGTTGCCGTCGAGGATCGCGCCGATCCGGTCACCTTCGAGCACCCACTGGGTGGCTCGGCCGTCCGGGTTGAGAACGTGCCAGGTCCCGTCACGGTCGTCCTTGGCGAAGATGATCCCGGCGCTGTTGCTGAAGGCGATCCGGCCGTTGTTCAGCGCGATCTGCTTGACGTCGCCGCCGGTCGCCATGCCGATCCACGGCGCGTCGAGGTCTTCCTTCATGGCGAAGTTGCCGTCCAGGATCGCGCCGATCCGGGCGCCGTTCATCACCCACTGCGTCGCCCGGCCGTCCGGGTTCAGGACATGCCAGGCCCCTTCGAACTCGTCCTT
>NZ_NMUL01000014.1 GCF_002234595.1 Amycolatopsis vastitatis | reverse complement strand
GACGAAGATGATCCCGGCGCCGTTGCTGAAGGCGATCCGGCCGTTGTTCAGGGCGATCTGCTTGACGTCGTGTCCGTCGGCCATCAGGTGCCAGCTGTCGTAGAGGCCGTTCTTGAGCAGGAAGTTGCCGTCGAGGATGGCGCCGATCCGGTCGCCGTCGAAGACCCACTGGGTCGCGCGGCCGTCGGGGTTGAGCGTGGCCCAGGAGCCGTCACGCTCGTCCTTGGCGAGGATGACGCCCGCGCCGTTGCTGAAGCCGTAGCGGGTGACCGTCGCGTACTTCGGCGGCGTCGGGCCGTCGTCGACGATGTTGTTGTAACGCATGGAAGCGAAGGTGTTCGCGTAGGCGACGGACCACGCACGCTCGACCGCGACGTGGCCGAAGTCGTATTCCTCGCGGACGACGGGGCTGGTGTGGGCCGCGTCGTTCCAGCGCACGAACAACGCGACGTGCTGCACACTGGCGTCGCGGCGGAACAGGGCGTCCCCGGGTTTCAGCTCGGATCTCGCGATGTTGTGCATCACATCGGGCAGGTTGCCCGTGTAGCGGGCGAACCCGAGGTGCCAAGCCATGGACACGTACCCGGAGCAGTCCGGCCGGTAGGAGCCGTACTGGTTGTCATGCGTTCCGGACTGGCTGTAGGGCACTTGCTCGTCGATCCACGACTGGGACCGGGTCATGACCTCGCTGCGGGAGATCGGCGCGTCGGCCACCGAGCCGGCGGCCGCCAGGGCCGTGGACACCGCGGCGACCGCGGCGGGCGCGCTGACGACGTTCACGACCCCGCCGAGCGAGAGAGCGGCCATCGCGGCGGCGAGCACGACCTTCCGCCGGCCGGGCGAGGTGGTCTTCGCGGGGGACGTGGTTTCGGGGAGTTTCATGGCCAGGCCTTTCGTCGGGGTTCCTGGTGCTCCCCAAGGTTGGGTCCGGCTCATTCGAAAAAGTTCAAACCGCAGGTCAGCGCCCGATCAGGGGGATTTCCCGCCGCGCGATCCGCGTCACAGACCCGGCCGACGGCGCCCTCAGGCCGCCGGCCAGCGCTTTTGTGTCTCTTTGAGACGGTTTTGAGACCGCTGCTCCCGGCGACGCCTCAGACGGCGTCTTCGCTCGGGCGCTTGTGGTAGGTGTCGACGTACTCCTGGCCGGAGAGCTCCAGGATCGCGTACATCACTTCGTCGGTGACCGACCGGCGGATCGCCGGCGCGTAGTCCTGGCCCTCGTAGCGGGAGAAGTCGAGGGGCTTGCCGAACGTGATGCCGATCTTCGCGAGGCGCGGGACGCGGGCGCCCTCCGGCTGGAGCTTTTCGGTGCCGGACAACGCCACCGGGACCACCTTCGCGCCGGTCGCCAGGGCCAGCGCCGCGACGCCGGTGTGGCCGCGGTGCAGCCGGCCGTCCAGCGAGCGGGTGCCCTCGGGGTAGATCGCGAAGACACCGCCCGCGTCGAGGACCTTGCGGGCCGCTTCCAGCGCGGCGAGCCCGGCCTGGGCGTTGCCGCGCTCGACCGGGACGTACCCGAGGCCGCCGAGGAACCCGGCGAGCAGCTTGCCCTTGAGGCTCTTGCCGACGAAGTACTCCGCCTTGCCGAGGAACTTGACCTGCCGCGGCGTCGCGAACGTGATCACGCCGGTGTCGAGCGCCGCGCGGTGGTTGGCGGCCAGGAGCACCGGGCCCGTCGCGGGCACGTTTTCCACGCCATGCACCTCGGGCCGGTACACCGCCCTGACCAGCGGTCCCAGTACGAACCGGACAAGCAGCGCGATCAACGGGTCCTCCTCCTCGGTGGCGGAGCCACCAGCATGGCACGATCGTTACTCGTGAGTTGGTTCGAGCGGCGTACGTGGCAGGAACCCGGGTGGACGCCCGAGGACATCCTGGCCGCGAAGGGTGACCGGACGGTTTCGGTCGTGCTGCCGGCGCTGGACGAAGAGCGGACCGTCGGTGACGTCGTCGCGTCGGTGCGGCCGCTGGTCGGCGGGGTCGTCGACGAGCTGGTGGTCATGGATTCGGGTTCCACCGACGCCACGGTGGAAACGGCCGAGGCGGCCGGCGCGCGGGTGGTCCGCCGCGAGGACGTCCTGCCGGACCTGCCGCCGGTGCCCGGCAAGGGCGAGGTGCTGTGGCGTTCCCTGGCCGCGACCAGCGGCGACTTCGTCGTGTTCCTCGATTCGGACCTGGTCGACCCGGACCCGGCGTTCGTGCCGTCGCTGCTCGGGCCGCTGGTCTCCGAAAGCGGCGTCCACCTGGTCAAGGGCTTCTACCGCCGCCCCCTGCGGCTGGAGAGCAGCGGCGGCGGGCGCGTCACCGAGCTGCTCGCGCGGCCGGTGCTTTCGGCGCTGCGCCCCGCGCTCGGCGGGCTGATCCAGCCCCTCGGCGGCGAGTACGCGGGCACACGCGAGTTCCTCGAGTCGGTGCCGTTCGCCGCCGGCTATGGCGTCGAGATCGGGCTCCTGCTCGACGCCGAAGCGCGGTACGGCCTCGACGGGCTCGCGCAGGTCAACCTCGGGGTCCGCAAGCACCGGAACCGGTCACTGCGGCAGCTGGGCGTGATGTCCCGGCAGATTCTCGGCACGGCACTGGACCGCTGCGGAGTCCCGGCCGCCGACGCGCCGTTCACGCAGTTCGTGCAGGTCGACGAGGAGTGGCTGCCGGACGTCACGGACGTCCGGGTCGCCGACCGGCCGCCGATGCGGGACGTACTAGCCCGTCCTCGAGAGTGAGGACCTCGTCGAAGCCGTCGAGGTGCTCGGGGCGGTGGGTGACGAGGACCACGCTGCCTTTCGCTTTAGCGAGGACCCGGGCCAGGACGGCGTCGCCGTGGGCGGTGTCGAGGCCTTCGACGGGTTCGTCGAGCACGAGAACCTTGGGTGAAGCGAGGACGGCCCGGGCGAGGATCAGCCGCTGCCGCTGACCGCCGGACAGGGCTTCGCCGTCCGGGCCGGTGTCGCGGTCGAGGTCCAGGTCGAACCCGGCGGTTTCGCAGGCTTCCTTCAGCTCTTCGTCGCTCGCGCCGGGCTTCGCGAGCAGGAGGTTCTCGCGGACGGTCGTGTGGAAGACGTGGGCGTCGGCCTCGGCGCCCGAGATGACGCGGGAAAGGTCGGCGTACTCGCCGAGCGGGTGGCCGTCGAGGGTGACGCTGCCTTCCGTGGGGGTTTCGCTGCCGAGCAGGAGGCGGAGGAGGGTCGTCTTGCCGGCGCCGCTGGGGCCGAGGACGCCGACGCGCTTGCCGGGGGGAAGGTCGAGGTCGATTTTCTTGAGCGCCGGGGCCCGGCCGGGGTGGCGGACGCCGGCCTTCTCGAGCCGGAAATGGCCTTCCGCCGTGGTGCGGGTTCCCGTCGGGATGGCCGGTTCGCTGAGCACGGCTCGCACCCGGGCGGCCGACGCGCGGATCTCGGGCACGCGCCGGGCGGCGCCGATCAGCGGGAGGACGACCTCGAACGTCGTCATGGCGGCCAGGGTCAGCGCGGCGGTCCAGGGCACCGAGGCGTGGGCGAGCAGCCCGACGGCGAGGGTCGTGAGCAGCTGGACGAGCACCCCGGCGGCGGTGAGCAGGGCCGTCTTGGCGGAGGAGGTGCGTTCGCCACGGGCAAGGTCCTCGACGACCCCGGCTGCCTGAGCACGGTTCTCTTCGAGGACACCCGCGGCGACCAGTTCGCGGTGCCCGGTGACGAGTTCGACGGCGCGTTCGGCCAGCTCGGCACGGTTGGGAGCGTTCTCCCGGGCGGCTTCCCTCGTGGCGCGGATGACCAGCCACGGCAGAATCCCGCCCGCGACGGCCAGCCCGGCCGCGAGAGCCAGCGCGGCCGGAACGGACGTGACGGCGGTGACACCGACGCCGACGAGCCCGACGATGGCGGCGACCCCCGCGGGCAGCAGCCACCGCAGCACGGCGTCCTGCAGAGCGTCCACATCGGACACGAGCCGGGTGACGAGGTCCCCGCCGGAGTACCGCGACCCGGGCAGGAGGGCCTGGTAGACCCGGCCACGCAGGGCACCGAGCCACCGCAGGACGACTTCGTGCCCGGCGAGCCGCTCGGCATACCGCAGACCGCCGCGAAGCAGGGCGAGAGTCCGGACGGCGACGATGGCAAGGGTCAGCGCGGCGAGCGGAGGCCGTTCGGCGGCCCGGAGCAGCAGCCAGGCGGCGGTGGCCATGAGAGCGAGAGCGGCGAGTTCGGCCCCGGCACCCAGAAGCGCGGCGCGGAGAAGTCGTCGGACGTCCTTTGTGGACACCGCCCACAGCTCCAGAGCGGCCCCCACCCTCCCCGGGGGGCGTCCCCGAACCCAGTCTATCGGCCCCAGCCAGGAAAAACGGGCCGTTCGCCGATCTGTGGACAACTGCCGCCCAGCGGACGGTGAGTCCCTGCCCTGTGGACAGCGAATTGACATCACGCCGCCACCTCGCTACGAACCCGGCCTCCGCGCAGCTCCACCACGCGCTCGGCCAGGGAAAGCATCGCCGGCCGGTGGGCGACGAGCACGGCCGTCCGGCCCGGCAGCAGCCGGCGGGTCGCCGTGAGCACCGCCGCTTCCGTGTGGGAGTCCAGCCGGGCCGTCGGTTCGTCGAGCAGCACCAGTCCCGCCGAGGACCGCGCCAACGCGCGGGCCACCCCCACCCGCTGCCGCTGACCCGCCGACAGGGCCGAACCCAGCTCGCCCACCTGAGTGTCGAACCCCAGCGGCAAGCCCGCCGCCACCGAATCCAGGGCCGCCGCCCGGGCCGCCGAGGGAATGTCCGCCGACGGGACGCCGAGAGCGATGTTCGAAGCCAGCGACCCCCGGAACAACGTCGGCCGCTGCGGGACCCAGGCCACGTCGGCCAGCCAGCCGGACGCCGACAACGAACGCAGGTCGACCCCGTCCACCAGTACCCGGCCCGAAGTGGGCGTCACGAATCCGAGCAGCACCGACAGCAACGTGCTCTTCCCCGACCCGCTCGGCCCCACCAGCGCGACACTCGAACCGGCGGGCACGAAAAGGTCCACTTCGGACAAAGCCGGAGCGCCGTCGTAGGAAACCGAAACCCGTTCCAAGACCAGCGAAGGCGCACCCCGGCGGCGAACGGAAGTACCCGAACGCGAAGTGGCCACCGGAACCGCGAGCGCCTCCCGCAACGCCGTCAGCCCCTCTTCCGCGGCGTGGAACTTCGCGCCCGCCGCCCGCAGTGGCAGGTAAGCCTCGGGCGTCAGCAGCAGGACCACCAGCGCCGTCCGCGCGTCCATGCCCCCGGCCAGCAACCGGAACCCGATCGGCACCGCCACCAGCGCCACCGACAGCGTCGCCACCAGTTCCAGCACCAGCGCCGAAAGGAAAGCCACCCGCAACGTCTTCACCGTCGCGTCGGCGTGGGCATCGGCGAGGGAACGGACCGTACGCGCCTGGGCCCGAGCCCGCCCGAACACCTTCAGCGTGCCGAGGCCGCGCACGACGTCGAGGAAGTGGCCGCCCAGTTTCGTCAGCAGCCGCCACTGGACGGACGCCCGGGTGTGCCGGCCGACGAGGATCGCGAACACCGGGATCAGCGGCAAGGTGGCCACGACGACCAGCGCCGACGTCAGGTCCGTGGTGAACAGCCGCGCGATCACCGCGACCGGCACGACCACCGACACGACGAGCGACGGCAGGTACCCGGTCAGGTAGCTGTCGGTCGCGTCGACCCCGCGCGTCACCTGGGTCGCGACGACACCGGCACGATCCGAAGAGGACTCGAGCAGACGTCGCCGCAACCCGGCTCGCACCGTAGCGGCGAACCGTCCACTGAGGACGCCGTGGCCCCACGAAAGCAGCACCCGAGAAGCGATCGCCGCGATCAGGAAGACCGAAACCCCGCCGCCGGTCAGCAGCGTGGCGAGGCCTTCGGCCTGGAGGAGCACCGCCGAGGCGGTGAACACGCCGAGCAGGCTCAACAAGAAGAGGTAGCGCCGGAGTCCGGGCAGTGCGGGCACGACGTCCCCCCTAGAAGTGCAGCAGCGAGTGCTGGTCGACGGGACGGCGATGCGCGCGCCAGGTCAGCCACTGCACCACCAGCAGCACCAGCACGGCCGGTGGCCCGAACCAGGCCAGCACCGCGAACGTCTCCGGCGCCGTCGCTGCCTGCTCGAGAGTCAAGGCGTACTCCGAAGAAGCCAGCACGATGGGGAACCGCAGCGTGCCCACGAGCAGAGCCGGGCAGGCCGAAAGCGCCATCGACCCGACGAGCGCCACCCGGTACCGCCGGGCCGCCAGACCCAGGTAGGCGACGGCGAATGCCGCGAAGGCCAGCACGACCACGCCGGCGCCGAGCGCAGTGACGCCGTGGACGGCGAAGAAGCCCCACCCCGTGGCGACGACGAGGAAGGCGAAGACCGGCGCCGAGAAGGCGCGAGCCAGCCGTGCCGCGCGACCGGTCAGCTCCGCCGGCGCGCGCACGGCGAGGAACGCCGCGCCCTGGAGGCAGAACAGGGCGACGAACCCGAGGCCCCACAGCACCGCATACGGCGAGAACAGCGCGAGTACGTCTCCCGAAGGCGAGCCGTCGGGGGACAACGGCAGCCCGGCGACGAGGTTGCCGAGGAACAGGCCCCAGGACAGCGCCGTCACCAGCGCACCGCCGACGATGCCCGCCGTCCACGCGCCGCGCCGGGCGTCCGGGCGGCGGCTGCGCAGCTGCATCGACGCCGTGAACGTGACCAGGCCGAGCAGCAGCGTCACGACCAGGACGTACGCCCCGGCGAACACCTTGCCCTCCAGGTGCGGGAACGCGCCGAACAGCAGGCCGACCGCGGCCACCAGCCACACCTCGTTGGCGAGGAAGAACGGCCCGAGCGCGCCGAGCGTCTGCCGTCGCCGCCGCTCGCCGGCCTCGAAACCGGGCAGGAGCATGCCGACGCCGTAGTCGTACCCCGCCAGCGCGAAGTACCCGCAGGTCAGGAAGCCCAGCACGCACCACCAGAAGGTCACCATCGGTCAGACTCCGCTCAGGACGGGCAGTTCGGCGGGCGCTTCGACCGGGTCCGGGCCGCGCTTGGCGACGCGCGCCATGAGCACCCAGTCGGCCACGGCGAGCGCGGCGAACAGCAGTGAGAAAGCGATGAAGGAGAACAGGATCTGGCCGGCCGGGACGTCCGCGATCGCGTCGGCGGTGCGCAGCTTCCCCCAGACCAGCCACGGCTGGCGGCCGAGCTCGCGCACCAGCCAGCCGAGGATCGCGGCCACGAACGGCAGCGGGATCGCCGCGACCATCAGGTAGTGCAGGAGCCGGGCCCGCGTCACCCAGTTCCGGATCAGCAGCACCGTGCCGAGGATCGCGCAGAGGAACATGAGGAACCCGAGCCCGATCATGGCGCCCAGCGGCGCGCCGACCGCGCCCATGCCGAGCTTGTCCGGCTGGTACATCTTCAGCTCGCCGAACTGTGCGAAGCCCTGGTTGACGACGAAGATCGAGCCGACCAGCGCCGCCACCACGCCGACGCGCATCGACCGCCGGAAGAACTCGATCTCGGTGGTGCGCTTGAGGAAGTGCCAGGCGCTGACGCCGACGACGAAGAACCCGCCGGTCACGATCGCCGCGCCGACCACGTGCGGCAGGGACGCGACCAGCGCCGGGTTGGCGAACAACGCACCGAAGTCGTCGAGGTGCAGCGTGCCGTTTTCGACGTGGCTGCCGACCGGGTTCTGCAGGAACGAGTTCGCCAGCATGATGAACAGCGCCGACGCGTACGCGGTCAGCGTGACCAGCCAGATCAGCGTCAGGTGCAGCCACTTGTTCATCCGCCCGAAGCCGAAGATCCACAGGCCGAGGAAGGTCGACTCCAGGAAGAACGCGACCAGTGTCTCGATGGCCAGCGGCGCGCCGAAGACGTCGCCGGCGAAGGCGGACAGCCCGGTCCAGGTGAGCCCGAACTGGAACTCCATCACGATTCCGGTGACGATCCCCAGCGCGTAGTTGATCACGTAGAGGCGGCCCCAGAAGCGCGTCATCCGCAGCAGTTCCGGCTTGCCGCCGACGGTCCAGCGCGTCTGCATCACGGCCACCAGCGTGACCAGGCCCAGGGTGAGCAGCACGAACAGGAAGTGGAACGAGGTCGTCGTCGCGAACTGGAGTCTCGCGATCGGAAGTGCGTTCATGTAGGCAGGCTACACGTAGCTTGGCTACATGTAGGCAGTCGACGTGTAGACTGCGTACTCATGAAGGCGGACACCTTGCGCGGGCACCTCGACGCGCTGCTGCTGGCCGTGCTCGATGGCCGGAAACTGCACGGCTACGCGATCATCGAGGCCCTCCAGCTGCGCAGCGACGGCGCGCTCGACCTGCCGACCGGCACCGTCTACCCGGCGCTTCGCCGGCTCGAGCGGGCCGGCTGGCTCGCCAGCGAGTGGGACGTCGTGTCCGGCCGCAAGCGGCGCACCTACCGCCTCACCCGCACCGGCCAGCAGGCGCTGGCCACCGAACGCACGGAATGGCGGGAGTTCACCGCGGTCATCGGGGGAGTACTGGAAGCATGATCGACGCGTACCTGGGGGACCTCGACCGGCGGCTGCACGGCTGCGGCCGCTTCAAGGCCGACCTGCTGGCCGAGGCCCGCGACGGCCTGCACGACGCCGCCGACGCCTACCGCGCCGGCGGCTGGACCGACGAGGAGGCCGAGCGCCGCGCCGTCGCCGACTTCGGCCCGGCGGCCGTCGTCGCCCGTGACTACCAGGCCGAGCTGGGCATGCTCAGCGGCGTCCGCACGCTGTGGAAGCTGGTACTGGGCGTCCCGGCGATGCAGATCGCGTGGGACTACGCGCGGATCCTCACCTTCGGCGAGTGGACGAAGCTCTCGACGCCGACCCCGGAGTGGTACAAGATCGTCACGCACGCCGCTCACGGCGCGGTGTTCGTCGTGCCGGTGATCGGCGTGCTCGCGCTCTTCGGCATCCGCTGGCTGAGCCGGCGGCTGGACGGCGCCGGGCTCGCCCGGTTCTGCGGGATCCTCATCGCGCTCGCGGTCGGCGTCAACCTCGCCTCGGTCGGACTGCTGATCTCCGCGACCGGGTTCGTCGACGTCTCGAGGCTGTTCCTCAGCGTCCCGTGCGCGCTGCTGATGATCGCCTGGGTGCTGCTTTCCCTCCGGCTCGTCGTGCTCGCGAGACGTTCCTGGGGTGGGTATGCCACGATCGTCGCGTGACGACCGCGCTGATCTACCTCGTAGTCATGCTGCTGGTGGCGGCCGTGGTGTTCCTGCTCGCCGCGGTGGTGTTCGGCCGGGGTGAGGAGCTCGCCCCGCTGCCCCCCGGCAGTTCGCCGACACGGCTGCCCGCCGAGGACATCACCGGCGAAGACCTGCAGGACGTGCGCTTCCAGCTTGTCCTGCGCGGCTACAAGATGTCCGAAGTGGACTGGGTGGTGCGGCGGCTCGGCGTCGAGATCGACGAGCTGCGCGCCCGCGTCGCCGAGCTGGAGCAGCGTGAGCACGAGCGGAAGAGCCCGGCCGAGGGTGCCCCGTGACGGACCTGGTGCTCTCGGTCGACGTCCGCGCGCCGGCCGGGACGACCTGGCTCGCGCTGACCGACTGGACGCGCCAGGGCGAGTGGATGCTCGGCACCCGGGTCGAGGTCGTCGAGGGCAACGGCCGCAGCGTCGGGTCGCGGCTGGCGGCGTTCACCGGGGTGGCCGGCATCGGCTTCACCGACACCATGGAGATCACCAGCTGGGAGCCGCCGGTCCGGTGCGCGGTGCGGCACCTCGGCAGCGTCGTCCAGGGCACCGGCGTGTTCCAGGTGGTGCCGAAGGGCGCGACGCGCTCGACGTTCGTCTGGGCCGAGCACCTGCGGCTGCCGTTCGGGCCGCTGGGCAGGCTCGGCTGGCCGGTCGCGCGGCCGGTGTTCGCGCTGGGGGTGCGCCAGTCGCTGCGGCGGTTCGCGCGGTTCGCGGAGAACTATTCGGTGGGCGGGAATGAGTGAACTGATCGGCACCGACGGCGTCCCGCGGTGCAGCTGGGGCAATTCGGCCCCGGACTACATCGAGTACCACGACACGGAGTGGGGCGTGCCGCTCCACGGCCAGGACGAGCTGTACGAGCGGCTGTGCCTCGAGTCGTTCCAGTCGGGCCTGTCGTGGATCACGATCCTGCGCAAGCGGGAGGCGTTCCGGAAGGCGTTCAAGCAGTTCAAGCCGGCGAAGGTGGCGAAGTTCGGCGACGCCGACGTCGAGCGGCTGATGCAGGACGCGTCGATCGTGCGGAACCGGGCGAAGATCCTGGCCGCGATCAGGAACGCGCAGGCGATCGCCGTCTTGGACGAGCCGCTGGACGAGCTGCTGTGGTCGTTCGCGCCGGCTTCCCCCCGGCGTCCGAAGACGATGGCGGACGTCCCGGCCATCACGGACGAGTCCAAGGCGATGGCCAAGGAACTGAAGAAGCGCGGCTTCGTCTTCCTCGGCCCGACGACGTGCTACGCGCTGATGCAGGCCACCGGCATGGTCGACGACCACGTCCAGGGCTGCTTCCGGGCGTCGTGAGTGAGAAACAGTGTTCTAACACTGTTTCTCACTCACGAGCTCACTTGCCCTGGAAGGCGGGCTTGCGCTTGCCGACGAAGGCCTCGACGGCCTCGGTGTGGTCGGCGGTCGCGCCGAGCGCGGTCTGGGCGGCGTCCTCGGCGGCCAGTGCCTCGTCGAACGTCGACTGGGCGGCCAGGTTGAGCACGCCCTTGATCTTCGCGTAGGCCACGGTCGGCCCGGCCGCGAGCTTCGCCGCGATCTGCTGGGCGCGCGCCGGCAGCTCCTCGTCCGGCACGACCTCGCCGACCAGCCCGAGCCGCAGCGCCTCGGCCGAGTCGACGGTGCGGGCCAGCAGCATCAGCTCGGCGGCGCGGCCGTAGCCGACCAGCCGCTGCAGCGTCCACGACGCGCCGGAGTCCGGGCCGAGCCCGACGTTGGCGAACGCCATCAGGAACGACGACGACTCGGCGGCGATCCGCAGGTCACTGGCGTAGGCGAAGGCGGCCCCAGCGCCGGCGGCGGTGCCGTTGACCGCCGCGACGACCGGCTTCGGCATTTCCACGATCGTCTTGACGATCGGGTTGTAGTGTTCCTTCACCGTGTGTAGCGGAGCGGGGTCACCCGCTTGCAGCAGTCCCACGTGCTCCTTCAAATCCTGGCCGGCGCAGAACGCCTTGCCGGAACCGGTCAGCACGACCGCGCGGACTCCCTTGTCGTCCGCCGCCTCGCGCAACGCCGCGAGCAGTGCTTCCTTCAGCTCGACGGTCAGCGAGTTGTACGCCTGGGGCCGGTTGAGGGTGAGGGTGCGTACCCCGTCGGCGTCGGCGATCAACAGGACGTCGGATGTGGTCACGTCTTCTCCTTGCGCGGAAAACTTCGGTCGGCCGAGAGTCTTTCACCTCGCGCGGGCCGCATACCAGCACCGATACGGCGGCAAAAGATCCCCTCCGCTGATGCGCCCGGCCGCTGATGAGGGACAATGGACACCAGACCCGGCTGGCTTTCACGCGAGCGCGACCCGGGCGCGCCGGTTGAGACGGAGGGAGCACGCTATGGCGGCCATGAAGCCCCGGACCGGAGATGGTCCCCTCGAAGTGACTAAGGAGGGGCGGGGCCTCGTGATGCGCGTACCGCTCGAGGGTGGTGGGCGACTCGTCGTCGAACTCTCCGCGGAAGAAGCGAAGGACCTCGGCGCCGCGCTGGCGGAGGTCACCGGCTGAGCAGGCCCCCTCGAACCGTCCTTCCGTCGCACCCCGGTCTCCGTTCGGAGGCCGGGGTCGCGGTTCCTCTGCGCCCGAAGGTTGCTCACTGTGCGTAATCCGCTACCGCCCGTTCCGACTACTCTGCTCGACA
Organism: Amycolatopsis vastitatis; assembly: GCF_002234595.1. GTDB lineage: Bacteria > Actinomycetota > Actinomycetes > Mycobacteriales > Pseudonocardiaceae > Amycolatopsis > Amycolatopsis vastitatis. The sequence goes on along the minus strand of NZ_NMUL01000014.1, from coordinate 146,829 downwards.
TCGAGGTCGTGGCGGAACCCCGCCGCGGCGTCCCGGCGGCCCGGCTGGTGGCGGCTCCTGACAACGATGACGTCGAGCCCCTGGAGATCGAGGGCGTCCGGATCAGCGGCAAGGCGGGCGACGTCCAGACGGTGCCCGGCGACGGCCCCCGCTGGGTCGCGGGGCTCGGCGGCGGCGAGCCGAAGGAGTACCGCAAGACCGGCGCGGCGCTGGTCCGCGCGGTGAACGCGGCCTTGGCGGAGGACGTCGACCACGGCGGCAAGGCGTTCCGCGCGGTGCAGCTCGCGCTGCCCGAGGAGGCCGACGGCGAGCACGTCACCGAGCTGGTGCTGGGCCTGCTGCTCGGCGGCTACCGGTACAAGGTGTCCGGCGAGGACCCGAAGCCGTCGGTGCGCACGGTCCGGCTGGTGACCGAGAACGCGGCAGCGGCTTCCCTGGCCGCCCGTGCTTCGGCGCTGGCCGCGGCGACGGCGCTGACCCGCGACCTAGCGAACACCCCGTCCAACGTGAAAACCCCGGCGTGGCTGGCGGACACGGCCTCCCGGGTGGCCGGCCCGCGTGTCGAAGCGACGGTCCGGGACGAGAAATGGCTGGCGGCACAGGGCTTCGGCGGCGTCCTGGCGGTGGGCGGCGGTTCGGCCCGGCCGCCGCGGCTGATCGAGCTGGCTTACCGGCCGCAGGGGGCTTCCCGGCATTTGCTGCTGGTGGGCAAGGGCATCACGTTCGACACGGGCGGCCTGTCGATCAAGCCGGCCGACGGAATGCACCTGATGCGCACGGACATGGCGGGCGGCGCGGCGGTGATCGCGGCGACCCGCGCGATCGCCGCTTTGGAGCTGCCGGTCCGCGTGACGGCGTTGGTCCCGGCGGCGGAGAACCACGTCTCGGGATCGTCGTACCGGCCGGGCGACATCGTCCGCCACTACGGCGGCAAGACGACCGAGGTGGCGAACACGGACGCGGAGGGCCGCATGGTCCTGGCCGACGCGCTGGCGTACGGCATCGAGCGGTTCTCCCCGGACTACGTGGTCGACGCGGCGACGTTGACGGGCGCGATGAAGGTCTCGCTGGGCCTGCGCACGGGCGGCCTGTTCGCGTCCGACGACTCGTTGGCCGCCCTGGTGTCCGCGGCGGGTGCGCGGGTGGGCGAGGCGTGGTGGCGGATGCCGCTGGTGGAGGACTACGCGGACAACGTCCGCGGCGAGTTCGGCGACGTCCGCCAGACCCCGCCGGGCCCGGGCGGCATCACGGCGGCGCTGTTCCTGCGCGAGTTCACGGCCGGCCTGCCCTGGGCGCACCTGGACATCGCGGGCCCGGCCCGTTCGGAGAAGAACTACGACGAGGTCGTGCCGGGCGCGACGGGCTTCGCGGCGAGGACCCTGGTGGAGCTGGCGGCCTCGCTGGGCTGAGTCGTCCGCTGGGCTGGCGAGTTGCTTCTGAGCTGGGGTTTCGCCGGAATCCACAAGGTGGCTGGGCTGTGGACAACCAGCTGCTCGTGGGCGGGTTTGTCGGTGGGCGCCGATAGACTGGACGTGGGGACGCCCCCCAGGGAGGGTGGGGGTGTCTTCAGCTCCTGGCCGCCGTCGTCAGGACGTGGTCGCGGAAGCCGGTCACCGCCGGCGTCATCGGCTCCTCGGCCCGCCACACCAGCCCGATCGTCCGGAACGGCCGTGGTGAAAGCGGCACCTCCGCCACCCCCGCCGGTGTCCCCGGCCCGAACCGCGGCAGCAGCGCCACCCCCAGCCCCGCCGCCACCAGGCCGCGCACCGTGTCCGACTCCTGGCCCTCGAAGGCGATCTTCGGCGTGAAGCCCGCCGCCGCGCAGAGCTCGTCCGTCAGCGTTCTCACCCCGTAGCCCTGCTCGAGCAGCACGAACTCCTCGTCCGCCAGTTCCGCCACCCGCACCGAGTGCCGTCCCGCCAGGCGGTGGCCCGCCGGGACCGAGAGCAGGATCTCCTCGTCCACCAGGCCCGCCGAGGTCAACGAGGGGACAACCGGCAGCGGCGCCACCAGCGCCAGGTCCAGCTCGCCGCCGGCCAGCCGGTCGACCATGTCCTGCCGTGAGCCCTGGACCAGCGTGAACCGCACGCCCGGGTACCGCGCCCGGTGGCCGCGCAGCAGCGAAGGCACCAGCGACCGCCCCAGCAGGTGCAGGAACCCGAGCACGACGTGCCCCGACTCCGGCGACACCTCCTCGCGCGCCAGCCGGACGCCGTTCTCGACCGCTGCCAGTCCGCGGGTAGCCGCCTCCGCCAGGAGTTCCGCCGCGCGCGTGAGCCGGATGCCGCGGCCATCGGGGACGGTGAGGGGTGCTCCCAGCGCGTCGGCCAGCGCGGCGAGACGGCGGCTCACCGTCGGCTGCGGCACGCCCAGCAGCTCCGCCGCGCGTGTGACGTTCCTCGTCTCCCGCAGCGCGGCGAGCAACGGCAGGTGCGGCGCGACCTGCGCCGACAGCGAATCATACGTCACCGCATCAATCATTCCAAACGAGCGCATTAGACGTATTGATTAGCATTCCTTACTTTCAAGGCGTGACCACGCGCCGAGTCAAGACCGCTGTCGCCGCAGCGGGGATCTCCTCCTTCGCCCTGCTCTACGCCCCGCAGCCGGTCCTGCCGCAGCTCGCCGCGCAGTACCACCTCGACCCCGGTGGCGCGGCGCTCGCGATCAGCGTCGCGACCGGCGCGCTCGCCATCGCCGTCCTGCCGATCGCCGCGCTGTCCGAGGTCGTCGGCCGCCGGCCGGTGATCTTGACGTCCGTCGTCGCGTCGGTCGTGTTCGGGCTGCTGGTGCCGCTGATGCCGACGTACCCCGCGCTGCTCGTCATGCGGGCATTCCAGGGCATCGCCATCGCGGGATTTCCCGGGGTCGCGGCCGCCTACCTGGCCGAACGGCTGGGCCGCGCGGGCGTCGCCGCGGCGGTCGGCGCGATGATCGCGGGCAACACGGTCGGCGGCATGCTCGGCAGGCTGGCCAGCGGGTTCACCGCCGGACCGCTCGGCTGGCGCGGCGCGCTGTACGTCGTCGCGGGGGTGGGCGCGGTGTGCTCGGCGATCACCGTCGTGACGCTGCCGCCCGGCACCAGCCGCGGGAACGTCCGGCTCAGGGCCGTCGCGACCGGCCTGGTCACGGCGCTGCGCCGCCCGGTGCTGCTGGCCCAGTACGCCGTCGCGCTGCTCGCGATGGGTTCGTTTGTGGCCCTCTACAACGCCGCGGGCTTCCGGCTGACCGGCGATCCGCTGCACCTGTCCCCGGCGGTCGCGTCGCTGGTGTTCCTCGCCTACGCGACCGGTTCGGTGTCGTCGGCCGCGGCCGGACGCCTGGTGGCGCGGGTCGGCCGCCGCCGGGCACTGATCGGCTCACTGCTGCTGACGGCGGCCGGCGCGGCGCTGACGCTGCCCGACTCGTTGCCGCTGGTGATCGCCGGTTTCCTGCTCCTGACGTGCGCATTCTTCGCGGCGCACGCGGTGGCGAACGGCTGGGCGGCGGCGGAGGCCCCGGAGGACGCGCGCGGCCAGGTCGGCGGTACGTACACGGCGTCGTACTACCTCGGCAGCAGTGTCGGCGGCGCGGCCGGAGCGTGGGTGTACGGCCACGCGGGCTGGCCGTGGCTGATCGCCGTGGTCGCGGCGTGGCTGCTGCTGGCCGTGGCGGTGGTCGGCACCGGGACGCGGGTGCGCGTGGGGCGGGCCGAGTTGGTGAACGCGGGCTGAGCCCCCCGACCGCATGGAGTCATCGGAACGCTGAGGCATGACCTGCGCCCCACCCAGACCCCTCCCACAAACCCAGAACACGGACGGTAGTGCCGGGTCAAGGCACGCTTTCCCGTCTTGACGCGGCGCTGCCGTCCGTAGTCACAATCCGGCTTCGGGGTAGTGGGTACCGAGCTGCGAGCGTATCGGTCAAGGCGAGCCTGTGACAACTCAGATTGCGGCCGCGACCAGCAGGCCGCCACCGACCGGCAGGAGGGCCGGGACCAGGCGTTCGTCCTCGCGGAACGCGCGGGCCACCTCGCGGAGGGCGAGGGTCTCGGGGTCGCGGTGGGACGGGTCGATCACCCGGCCGCCGACCAGCACGTTGTGGAACGCGATGATCCCGCCGCGCCGCAGCAGCGACACGCCCAGCTCGTAGCAGCCGGGGTACTCGATGTGCGCGGAGTCGACGAACACCAGGTCGTAGCCGCCCGGCGTGAGCCGCTGCAGCACGTCGAGCGCCCGGCCGATGATCAGCCGGGTGCGGCCCGGCGCGAACCCGGCTTCGCGGAACGTCGCGCGCGCGGCCCTCTGGTACTCCGGTTCGACGTCGATCGACGTCAGCACGCCGTCGGGCGCCATCCCGCGCAGCAGGCTCAGCCCGCTCACCCCGGCGCCGGTGCCGACCTCGACGACCGCCTTCGCTCGCAGTGTCGCGGCCAGGAAGCGCAGCGTCGCGCCCGCACCCGCGCTGAGCGGGACGCAGCCCAGGTCTTCGGCCCGTGCCCGCGCCGAAGACAGCACCTCGTCGTCGGGCAGGTACCCGTCGACGAACCCGGAATCGGCCGGTGCGGCCGCAGGGGTGGGCGTGTTCACGCACGGAGGTTAGCGTTGGTTGTCGATAAATCCGCGCAGGCTCCCTGGTAAGCACCCGGGAAGAAGTTCTCAGCCTGCTCTCAGTCCAGTCTCACTAGAACCATAAGGAACCCGGACAGACTGAAATCCGAACACACGGGAACACCGTACCGAGGGCCCGCGTTGGGTGGAGCAGACAGGAGATACGCAGATGGAGGTGCCTGCTCCCGCGATGCAGAACGCCGTTGCCGATGACGCTGTCGCGGTTCAGCCCGTGACCTTGGACGAGGCGGCTTGGACGCCGCCGTCCTGGGACGAGGTTGTCCGCGAACACGGTGACCGGGTCTACCGGCTCGCCTACCGCCTGACCGGCAACGCGCACGACGCCGAGGACCTGACGCAGGAGACCTTCATCCGGGTCTTCCGCTCGCTGGCGTCGTACAAGCCCGGCACGTTCGAGGGCTGGCTGCACCGGATCACCACCAACCTGTTCCTGGACATGGCCCGCCGCCGCTCGCGCGTGCGGATGGAAGGCCTGCCCGAGGACACCGACCGCATCGTGGGCGACGACCCGAGCCCCGAGCAGGTCTACTCGGACACCCACCTGGACCCGGACCTGCAGGCGGCGCTCGACGAGCTGCCGCCGGAGTTCCGCGCCGCCGTCGTGCTGTGTGACGTCGAAGGGCTGTCCTACGAGGAGATCGGCGCGACGCTGGGTGTCAAGCTGGGCACCGTCCGCAGCCGGATCCACCGCGGCCGCCAGGCGCTGCGCGCTTCGCTGGAGCGCCGGCGCGCTTACACACCGGAATCTGCGAAGGTGACGGTATGACCGCACCGCGAGGCTGGGCACTCCCCGAGTCGCACCTGTTGCCGGACGTCGTGGTGGCGTTCGTCGACGGCGAGCTGTCGCACGGCGCCCGTGACCGAGCGGCGTCGCACATCACCCGCTGCGCGGCGTGCGCGGCCGAAGTGCGCGCGCAGCGTCAGACGGTCGAGGCGATCCGCCGCGCGTCGGCGCCGTCGATGTCGGCGGGCTTCCTGGCGAGCCTGCAGTCCATCCCGCAGCACACGGACCTGCCGAGCACCCCCGACAACCTGGCGATCACGGCCGACGGCCAGCTGGTCGCGGTCCAGCGCCCCGACCGCGTCGCGGGCCTGCGCGACGCGGGCGTCCTGGGCGGCGTCGCGCCGCTGGGATCGTCGGCGCCGCTGGGCCAGTCCCCGAACGTCCTCGGCGGCGGCCGCTTCAAGCGCCGTGCGGCGCAGGGAGCGGGTGTGGTGGTGTCCGGGCTGGTGCTGAGCGCGCTGGCGCTGGTGGGCACGTCCGCGGACGGCGGAGACGGCGTCCCGGAAACGGGCGGCGGAGCGCCCCAGCCGGCGAACCTGCTCCCGGCCCAGATGGCGGTACCCCAGCAGCAGGCGCCGACTTCCCTCGCGCCGAGCACCACGCCGGTCGCGGTTCCGGCCGGGATTCGCTGAGCCTGGTTTTCACGGGTCTTTGAAGGCCGCTGTGAGGAAATCCTCGCGGCGGCCTTCGTCATGCGCCTAGCGGCTCTCGTGCCGGGCGCTGCTGCCGGCCCCGCCAAGAAACAGCCATTTCACTGGCGGACCGGCAGACTCGGAGCACTGGGCTTGGGTATCGTCACGCCCAGCCACCTGATCTTCTGCACCGGGGAATGATGACCGAGCCGAACGAGAATCCCGAGCAGCCCGGCGCGCGCGAAGCCGACCGGCTGGGTCCGCGGCCGCTCGCGCGGCCCGCTGTCGATCCGGCGCAGGCCGCCGTGTTCGGCAGGCCGCACGGGGTCGATGGGGCGTTCAACAAGCTCTACACCCCGCAGAAAGCCAACGGCGTCAACCTCGCGCCGCCCGCGCCCGAGTCGCTCGCCGAGGCCTTCCGGCGGCCGCCCGGGGCCGAAGGCGTTCTTCTCGAACGGCCGCGGGAAGCCACCGGTGACGCGCCGGACGCCGAACCGCCGCTGTGGACCGGCACCAGTGATCCCTGGCGTGATCCGGGGGCCGCCGCCGTGCTCGCCGGGCCCGCGATGCCCGCCGAGGACGAGGAGAAACCCGCCAAACGGCCGCCCGGGGCGCTGCTCAGCCTGCCCGAGGTGCTGTTCGGCCGCCGCGTGCAGCCGAAGGCGCTCGTCCTGCTCGGTGTCGTCGCGCTGCTCGTCGGCGCCGTCGGCGGGCTCGTCGGCTGGTGGGTCGCCGACACCGGCAGCGAGCTCACCGGTTCCGCCACGATCTCCGAAGCCGAGGCGGGCAAGGAACGCCCGGCCGGCTCGGTCGCCGAGATCGCCAAGCGCGTCGCCCCCGCCGTCGTCTCGCTCGAGGTGTTCAAGCCCGGCGCCGACTCCGGTGAGCAGGGCTCCGGCGTGATGATCGACCCGCAGGGCTACATCCTCACCAACGAGCACGTCATCGCTTCCGCCGCCGCGGACCCGGGTGTCAAGGTCACGGCCGTCTTCATCGACGGCACCCGCACCGAGGCCAAGCTGGTCGGTGCCGACCAGAAGACCGACCTCGCCGTCGTGAAGGTCAACGTCACCAACCCGACCGTCCTGCAGATCGGCAAGTCCTCGGACCTGCAGGTCGGCGACACCGTGATGGCGATCGGCTCGCCGCTTGCGTTGCAGAACTCGGTCACCGCGGGGATCGTCAGCGCGCTGAACCGGCCGATCACCGCGGGCGGCGACAACGGCGCCCCGCCGGTCACCTACGAGGCCATCCAGACCGACGCCGCCATCAACCACGGCAACTCGGGCGGCGCGCTCGTCGACTCCACCGGCGCCCTGGTCGGCATCAACTCGTCGATCCGCTCGGCCGGCGCGGACGGCGGCAGCATCGGCATCGGCTTCGCCATCCCGAGCGACTACGCGATCAAGATCGCGAAGGCGCTGATCAAGGACGGCAAGGTCCAGCACGCCGACATCGGCATCAACGCCTCCTCGACGGTCGCCGGCTCGGCCACGATGGGCGCGCAGGTGAAGAACGTCGCGCCCGGCGGCCCGGCCGCGAACGCGGGCATCAAGGAGGGCGACGTGATCACGAAGATCGGCAACCGGCTCGTCCGCGACTCCGCCGAACTGACGGTCGCGGTGCGCGCGCACAACGTCGGCGAGGTGGTCCCGGTGCAGCTGGCCCGCGACGGCGCGAGCTTCGTCGTCGACGTAACCCTGGCTTCCGACTGAGTTCCCGTGTTCGGCCTGCCGGAGCGCGGCGGGTGACGGGTACCCTGGGCGGGTAGGTTCCGAGCGGAGGTAGACGGGTGTTCGACAGTGTCGGATGGGGGGAAATCCTCGTCCTCATCATCGCCGGTCTCTTCATCCTCGGCCCGGAACGGCTGCCGGAGGCAGCGTCCTGGCTCGCGAAGAGCGTGAAGAAGGTCCGCGACTTCGCGACCGGTGCGAAGGAGCAGCTCCGGGAGGAGATGGGCCCGGAGTTCGACCAGCTGCGCAAGCCGCTGGAAGACCTGCGCGGGCTGCGCAACTTCGACCCGAAACGGGTCGTGACGCAGCACCTCTTCGACGGCGACGCCGACCCGCTCGGCCTGAAGGGCATCACGAACGGCGGCAGCACGCCGACGGGCGGGACGAATGGGACCAACGGCTCGAACGGCTACCTGGCCGGCCAGACGCCGTCCCAGCCGGAGCCGCTCAAGCCGGGTGAGCGCCCGCCAGTCGACCCGGACGCCACGTAGTCCGATCTGCCCAGGGCGGGTAGGGCTGCGGAAGGCGGAGGCAGGCTGCTCAGCGGCCCGCGGGGGTCACGTTCAGCATCATCCCGGCCAGCCCGCGCGCCCGGACCGAAAGCTTCTTCGCCGCTTCCAGCAAGACCACCGACGCCGGTGCCTCCGGGTCGGACAGCACGATCGGCGTGCCCGCGTCGCCCTGGGACACGACGCGGGGGTCCAGCGGCACCTGGCCGAGCAGGGGCACCTCGGATCCGATCGACTTCGTCAGGGACGCGGCCACCGCCTCGCCGCCGCCGGAGCCGAAGATCTCCATGCGCTCGCCGGACGGTGTCTCCAGCCACGACATGTTCTCGATGACGCCGGCCACTCGCTGACGCGTCTGCAGCGCGATCGCGCCCGCGCGTTCCGCGACCTCGGCCGCCGCCTGCTGGGGGGTTGTCACCACCAGGATCTCCGCGTTCGGGATCAGCTGGGCCACCGAGATCGCGATGTCGCCCGTGCCCGGCGGGAGGTCCAGCAGGAGGATGTCCAGGTCGCCCCAGAACACGTCCGCCAGGAACTGCTGCAACGCCCGGTGCAGCATCGGCCCGCGCCACACCACCGGCGTGTTGCCCGGGGTGAACATGCCGATCGAGATCACCTTCACGCCGTGCGCCTGCGGCGGCATGATCATCGTGTCGACCTTGGTCGGCTTCTCGCGCGCGCCCAGCATGCGGGGGATCGAGTGGCCGTAGATGTCCGCGTCCACGACACCCACCGAGAGGCCGCGCGCGGCCATCGCCGCCGCCAGGTTGACCGTCACCGACGACTTGCCCACGCCGCCCTTGCCCGACGCCACGCAGTACACCCGCGTCATCGAGCCCGGCTGCGCGAACGGGATCACCGGCTCCGCCGCGTCGCCGCGCAGGGACTTCCGCAGCTCCGTGCGCTGCTCGTCGCTCATCACGTCCAGCTCGACGCGGACCTCCGAAACGCCTGGGAGCTTCGAGACGGCGGCCTTCGTGTCGTTGGTCAGCGTCGCCTTCAGTGGGCAGCCCGCCACCGTCAGGTAGATCCCGACCGTGACCACCCCGTCGTCACCGACGACCACGTCCTTGACCATCCCCAGGTCCGTGATGGGTTTCCGGATCTCGGGGTCTTGCACGCTCTTCAGCGCGCTGCGGACGTCGTCGACGCTGGGGAGCTGCTGGGTGCTGGTCACCCCGTCCATGTTACGAGCCGGTAGGAGTGCGGGACTTCCTGGGCTGGATGGACAGGTCCTCGCGGAGCCGGTCCAGCTCGCTGCGCAGGTAGTCGCGCGTCGCCACCTCGCCGACCGCCAGCCGCAGCGCCGCCAGCTCCCGGGCCAGGTACTCGGTGTCGGCCTTCGTCTGCGCCGCGCGGTTGCGGTCCTCGTCCAGGGAGACGCGGTCGCGGTCGTCCTGGCGGTTCTGCGCGAGCAGGATCAGCGGTGCCGCGTACGCCGCCTGCGTCGAAAACGCCAGGTTGAGCAGGATGAACGGGTACGGGTCCCACTGCAGCGACACCGCCGTGATGTTCAGCACGACCCAGACGACCACGAGCATCGTCTGCCAGAACAGGTACTTCCCGGTGCCGAGGAACCGCGCCAGCCGCTCGGACAGCCGTCCGAAGGTGTCGGGGTCGATGTTCAGCCTGAACCGGTTCTGGCCGCGGGGCTGGTCGAGCCGCCGTCCCGAAGTCAGCTCAGGCACGGTCTTCCTCCAAGGTGTCGTGCAGCCCGGTCTCCCGCCAGTCCTCGGGCAGCAGGTGGTCGAGGACGTCGTCGACGGTCACCGCGCCGATCAGGTGGTCCTCGGCGTCGATGACCGGCCCGCAGGTCAGGTTGTAGGCCGCGAAGTACCGCGTGACCTCGGCCAGCGAGGCCCCCGGTTTCAGCGGCGGGAGCCCGGTGTCCACGGCGCTGGCCACCAGCTCCGCCGGCGGCTCCCGCAGCAGCCGCTGGAAGTGGACGACGCCGACGTAGCGCCCCGTCGGCGTCGCAGTCGGCGGCCGGCAGACGAACACCATGCTGGCCAGCGCCGGTGGCAGCTCGGCGTTGCGGATGTGGGCCAGCGCCTCGGCGATCGTCGTGTCCGGGGTCAGCACCACCGGCTCCGGCGTCATCAGGCCGCCCGCGGTGTCCGACGAGTACTCCAGCAGCCGCCTGACCGGCGCGGACTCCTCCGGCTCCATCAGCTCCAGCAGCCTGCTCTGGTCGGCCGGCGCCAGCTCGGCCAGCAGGTCGGCCGCGTCGTCGGGGTTCATCGCCTCCAGGACGTCGGCCGCGCGCTCCTCGGCCAGGTAGGCCAGCAGCTCCTTCTGGTCGTCGTCCGGCAGCTCTTCGATGACGTCGGCGAGGCGCTCGTCGTCCATCGCGTCGGCGACCTCGTGCCGCCGCTTCAGCGGCAGGTCGCGCACCGTGGCGGCGATGTCGGCCGCGCGCATGGTGTCGAACAGCATCAGCAGCTGCCCGGCGCCCTGGGGCTGGCCGGTGAGGTCGGTGAGCCCCAGCCCGGCCACCTCCGACCACGGCAGCACCTGCATCGCCGAGCGGCGGCGGCCCAGGCCCACGCGCCGTTCGCGGATGGCGAGCTTGGCCAGGACCCAGTCGCGGGTGCGGGTCGGCTCCATCCCGGCGTCGACGACGGTGATCCGCGTGTCCGACCCGGCGAGCGTGGCGTGCGCGTCGAGCAGCTGGCCGAGCACCAGGACCTCGTTGGGCCGCTGGTTGAACTGGCGCATGTTGACCGAGCCGGTCGCGAGCGTCACGGCGGTGGGTTCGATCGAGGTGACCCGCAGCATCGGGACGAAGACGCGCCGCCGCGTGCTCAGCTCGACGACCAGGCCGAGGATCCGCGGCGGCTGCGCGTCGAGGCGCAGACCGGCGACCAGGTCGCGGACGCGGCCGATCGACTCGCCGTCCGGGCCGAATACCGGCAACCCGGACAGCTGAGCTGCGAAAACCCTGTTGACCCCGGCCATGCCGCTGACACTATCGGCTGGCCGCCCAGACAGCGATTTCCGGCACTGTGACGTAGGCCGGGTCGTCGCTGTCTTCGCCGGACGCCGTGTACTCCTCGAGCATCCAGATCCAGTTCTGCACCGCCCGCACGAGAGTCCAGGCCCGCGCCTTCGCGGCGTCCAGCTCCTGCGACGCGACGATCAGCGCGAACCGATCGTCCAGTGTGGACTCGGTGAAACGGTTCCAGAACAACGGGATGACGCCCCACTCGAGGTCGCCGGACAGCGGCTTCGGGTCGATCACCAGCCACGGCTCGCGCGTGCCGCCCAGGACGTTCTGGAAGTGCAGGTCCTCGTTCACGAGCAGTTCACCCGCCGACGGTCCCAGTTCGCGGCAGATCGCCACGGCGTCGTCGACGAGCCGCCGGTCGAACGGCCCGCCGAGCGCCGCCCAGCGGAGAGGGAGTTCATCGGTCAACCGCGCCGCTTCGTCGCGCAGCCGTCGCCGCATCGACGACGGCGCGGGAACGGCGAGGCGCCGCGCCAGCGAACCGATGAGCGGGATCGCCGAGCGCAGCGGGAGGTCGTCCAGGGTGCGCCCGGCGTCGAGCCGTTCGAGCAGCAGGACGCCGTCGTCCGGCGCGGACTCCAGCAGCAGCACCGCACCGCGACCGGCCCATGTGGACAGTGCGAGCGGCTCGTCGGCGGACTCTTTGTTGCGGCAGTTGCGCCAGCCCAGTTTCAGCACCACCGGTGTGCCGTCGGCCCGGCGCGCGGGCTGCACGACGCCGACGTAGCCGTGCATCGCCTCGCCCTCGAACGTCAGGCCCCACCTCCGGGCGTAGCCCGCGGCGAGGTCCGGCAGGGCCGCGAGCCACGGGACGGCCTCCGCGCCGAGCACCCGTGGTGCGCGGGCGGCGAACAGCGGGGGTACGCGGAGATCGTTCACCACCCCATCGTGGCGGCCGCGTCCAGTGCGTTTCGTCGGGGTCCGCACGAGCGTACGCTGGGATTTCACGGGATAACGCAACCCCGGGAGCAGTCATGGTGGTGGAGATTCTCAGCGCCGTCGTCGTCGCGGGTGGAGCCTGGCTCGCGGCCAGCGTGCGTGTGGTGAAGCAGTACGAACGCGGCCTGGTCTACCGGTTCGGCCGGGTGCGGTCGCGGATCGCGGAGCCCGGCCTGATGGTGCTGGTGCCGTTCGCGGACCGGCTGCAGAAGGTCAACATGCAGATCGTGACCATGCCGGTGCCCGCCCAGGACGGCATCACCCGGGACAACGTCACGGTCCGGGTCGACGCGGTCGTGTACTTCAAGGTCATCGACCCGGTCGTCGCGGCCGTCAACGTGCAGGACTACCGGTCGGCGGTCGGCCAGGTCGCGCAGACGTCGCTGCGCTCGATCATCGGCAAGAGCGACCTCGACGACCTGCTGTCCAACCGCGAACGCCTCAACGAGGGCCTGGAGCTGATGATCGACAGCCCGGCGCTGGACTGGGGCATCCACATCGACCGCGTCGAGATCAAGGACGTCGCGCTGCCGGAGGCGATGAAGCGCTCGATGTCGCGGCAGGCCGAGGCGGAGCGGGAACGGCGCGCGCGCGTCATCTCCGCCGACGGCGAGCTGCAGGCGTCGTACAAGCTCTCGCAGGCGGCCGCGCAGATGGCCGACACCCCGGCGGCGCTGCAGCTGCGGCTGCTCGAGACGGTCGTGCAGGTGTCGTCGGAGAAGAACTCGACGCTGGTGCTGCCGTTCCCGGTGGAGCTGCTGCGGTTCCTGGACGCGCAGACGCCGAAGCCCGCGGCCGCGGCACCCGCTGCCGAGGCCAAGCCGGAACCCGAAGCCGTGGAGGCGAAGCCGGAGGCGAACGGCCACGCGGCGCCGTCGCCGCGCAGCCCCGGCGACGCCGTGCTGCCCGCAGCCGACTAGTTCAGGTAGCCGTTGGCGCCGAGGATGATCAGGGTGGTGAAGAAGCCGACCCAGAGCGCGATCACGACGTAGCCGACGATCACGGCGGCCGTGGCCAGCCCGCGGCCGCCCGCTTCGCCGCGGTTCGTCTTGCTCAGCGCGATGTGGCCCATGATCAGCCCGGCGAGCGCCGTGATGCCGGAGCAGAAGCCGAGGATCGAGCAGACCAGGGCGCCGATCGCGAGGGCGTTGTCCTGCCCGCGCGGCGGAGCCGGGTACGGCTGCCCGTACGGCGCAGGCGGCGCGTACGGCTGCCCGTACGGCGGCGGGTAGGGCTGCTGGAAGGTCTGCTGCTGGAACGGCGGCTGGTACACCGGCTGCGGTTCGCCCGGAGCGGCGTAGGGCGTGCCGGGGATGTGTGCCGCGGGCGTCTCGAACGCACCGGGCGGCAGCTGACCGGGCTGCTCGGAGGTGACGGTGCTGTCGGGGGCGGCGGGGTTGTCGGAGGCGGCGGTGTTGTCGTGGGCGGCAGGGGTGTCCTGAGCGGCCGTGGTGCCGTCGATGGCCGGGTCCGGCACCGTCGTGTCGGACACCGCAGTGTCGGACGTGGTCGCGTCGGACGCCGGCGGGTCGTAGTTCTCCGGCGCGTACGGCGCCGGGTCGCCGGTCGGCGGCGGGTCGTACGCCGCGGTCGGGTCGGTGGCCGGACGGTCCTTGTCCCCGGACGGGTCGGTCATGACGAGTCCCCTCGATGCGTGCAGGGCTCCCACGTTAGCCGCTCGCCGGCCGCCGCCCGCGGGAGATCCACCGACCGTGACCGCCGGGAGCGTGAGCGTCCTCATAGCAGCGTTGCGGCTTTCGGGTCATACTCACCGGTAACCCAGCGCCGGGAGCGGCGTCGTACTCCGGAAAGGGAGCTGTGATGGCCCGTCTCGCCCAGACCGCCGGCCTGTCCGACGTGCAGTCGGAGATCCTCGCGACCGTCCGCCAGTTCGTGGACAAGGAGGTCATCCCGCACGCGCAGGAGCTCGAGCACGCCGACACCTACCCCGCCGACATCGTCGAGGGCATGAAGGAGATGGGCCTGTTCGGGATCACGATCCCGGAGGAGTACGGCGGGCTCGGCGAGTCGCTGCTCACCTACGCGCTGGTCGTCGAGGAGATCGCGCGGGGCTGGATGAGCGTGTCCGGGGTGATCAACACGCACTTCATCGTCGCGCACATGATCTCCCGCCACGGCACCGAAGCGCAGAAGCAGCACTTCCTGCCGCGGATGGCGACCGGCGAAGTCCGCGGCTCCTTCTCGATGTCGGAACCCGACCTCGGCTCGGACGTCGCCGCGATCAAGACGAAGGCGAAGAAGACCGGCGACGGGTACGTCATCGACGGCTCGAAGATGTGGCTGACCAACGGCGGCTCGTCCAACCTGATCGCGCTGCTCGTCAAGACCGACGAAGGCGCCGAGAAGCCGCACCAGAACCTGACGACGTTCCTGGTCGAGAAGCCCGAGGGCTTCGGCGAGGTGGCTCCCGGGCTGACCATCCCCGGCAAGATCGACAAGATGGGCTACAAGGGCGTCGACACGACCGAAGCGGTCTTCGACGGCTACAAGATCGGCGCCGACATGGTCCTCGGCGAAGCGCCGGGCAAGGGCTTCGCGTACATGATGGACGGTGTCGAGGTCGGCCGCGTCAACGTCGCGGCGCGCGCCTGCGGCATCGCGATCCGGGCGTTCGAGCTCGCGGTGGAGTACGCCCAGCAGCGCAAGACGTTCGGCAAGGCGATCGCCGAGCACCAGGCCGTGGCGTTCAAGCTGGCCGAGATGGCGACCAAGGTCGAGGCGGCCCACCTGATGATGGTGAACGCGGCCCGGCTCAAGGACTCCGGCGCGCGCAACGACGTCGAGGCCGGGATGGCGAAGCTCATCGCGTCCGAGTACTGCGCGGAGGTCACGCAGGACGCGTTCCGCATCCACGGCGGCTACGGGTACTCGAAGGAGTACGAGATCGAGCGGCTCATGCGCGAGGCGCCGTTCCTGCTGATCGGCGAGGGCACCAGCGAGATCCAGAAGACCATCATCAGCCGCGGCCTGCTGCGGGAGTACAAGTCCCGCTCGTGAAGTCCGGGACGCGCTTTGTCGTCGAATCGACAATTCCCGCCCGGCCTTTCGGGGTAAGCGGCTCGCACGGTCCGGGTGTTCTTGACAAGATGGACACCCAGGACCACGAGTGCGCAGGTGATGATGGTGAGTAGTCCCTTTGGCGGGGGCCGGGCGCAAGGTGGGCTGCCGCGGCTGCCGACCCCGCCGACCGGCTGGCCGATCGGGTCGTACGCGACCTACGGCGAGGCGCAGCAGGCGGTCGACTTCCTCGCGGACAGCGAGTTTTCGGTCGGTGACGTCACGATCGTCGGCGTCGATCTGATGCTGGTCGAGCGCGTCATCGGGAGGCTCAGCTGGGGCCGGGTCCTCGGCACCGGCGCGGTGTCCGGGGCGTGGTTCGGTCTGTTCGCGGGGCTGCTGCTCGGGTTGTTCGTCAACCAGGGCTTCGCGCTCCAGCTGCTGACCGGGCTGGTGCTCGGTGTGCTGTCCGGGCTGATGTTCGCCGCCATCGGGTACAGCATGTCGCGGGGACGGCGGGACTTCTCGTCGGCGAGCCAGCTGGTCGCCGGCCGCTACGACGTCCTGTGCCAGCCGCGCTCGGCCGAGCAGGGCCGGGAACTGCTCGCCAAGCTCGCTCTGAAACCGCCGTCCGCGAACGCCTGAAAAAGCGGGTCTTTACCAGGGAAAAATCACGATTCGGCGCGCGGTGCGCTGAATCGTTACCGATACTGCTTGCGGGGTGTGATCGCCCGGCATAAGTTGGCCGACACCAGTCGGGCGGCCTCGCCCAACCAGCGCGGCGGCCCGAGCACTAGCACGTCGGGGTGCTGGCGCGGTTCGCCTCATCGCGTCGCGGTGCCCACCGGGTACCGCGGTAACCGGCGTGCACGCGGGTGAGGAGGCCTGATGGGGAAGAGGATCGGCGCGGGCAAACGGGGACGCTCGCCCGGCCGCACCGCGGTCCTGCTGGGGGCAGGGGCTTTGGTGACGGGCATGCTGGCCGGGTGCGGGACGAGTTCCGGACTCAAGATCAATATCTACATGTCGCCCGAGGACAACTTCCAGAAGGTTGTCGACGCCTGCAACGTGAAGGCGGCCGGGAAGTACGAAATCGTCTACAACAAGCTGCAGCGCGGGGCGGACGACCAGCGGCTGCAGATGGCGCGCCGGCTGGCCGCGGGCGACACCGCCATGGACATCCTGGGCCTCGACGTCACGTGGGTCTCGGAGTTCGCCGAAGCGGGCTGGGCCGAGGAATGGACCGGCCAGAACAAGGTGGAGGCGTCGCAGGGCGTCCTGCAGGGGCCGCTGGACACGGCGACCCACAACGGGAAGCTGTACGCGGCCACGAAGAACACCAACGTCCAGCTGCTCTGGTACGACGACCGCGTCACGCCCACGCCGCCGAAGACGTGGGACGAGATGATGCAGCAGTCCCAGGAGCTCAAGCAACGGGGCAAGCCCTACGAGATCGTGTTCACCGGCGCGCAGTACGAAGGCCTGGTGGTCTTCTACAACACGCTGGTCGCGTCGATGGGCGGGCACATCCTGTCCGACGACGGCAAGTCCGTCGTGATGGACGACGGCGCCGTGAAGGCGCTGGAACTGCTCAAGAAGGTCTCGACCTCGGGGCTCACCGATCCGTCGCTGAGCAACATGAAGGAGGACGACATCCGGCAGGCGTTCCAGCGCGGCCAGGCCGCGTTCCAGCTCAACTGGCCGTACGTCTACGCCGCCTACGCCAAGGACAAGAAGGCCGACCTCCCGCACTTCAAGTGGGCGGTCTACCCGGAGGCCCAGGCCGGGATGCCCGCCCGGACCACGATCGGCGGGTTCGACCTGGCGGTGAGCACCTACTCGCAGCACAAGCCGGAAGCCTTCGAGGCCGCGTTGTGCCTGCGCAGCCCGGAAAGCCAGAAGATCTCCGCGATCAACGACGGCGTGCCGCCGAGCATCGAATCGGTGTACCACAACGACGTCCCGCTCGACCCGGGCAAGCCGGCGTCGGCCGACAATCCGAACATGGCGATCCAGTACCCGATGCGCGAAGCGATCCTCACCGCGCTCAAGACCGCCGCGGTGCGCCCGCTGACCCCGGCGTACCAGAACGCCTCGACGGTCATGTCGAAGGTCCTTTCGCCGCCGTCGGAAATCGACCCGCAGGCCACCGCGGCCAAGCTGCGCGAGCAGCTCGGTGACGCGCTCCAGTCGAAGGGAGTGATCCCGTGACCGTCCAGGACTCGACCCCGGCCGGGGCCACCGTCGCCGAGGAGGCGACGTCCCGCAAGAAGGCCAAACCCGTGCTCTCCGAAGGAAAGAAAGCCGAGAGAAGGCTCGGGCTGTGGCTGTGCGCGCCGGCGTTCATCGTGATGATCGCGGTCACCGGCTACCCGATCCTCTACTCGCTCTGGTTGTCGCTGCAGCGGTACGACCTGCGGTTCCCGGCGCAGCAGAAGTTCATCGGGTTCGACAACTACGCGGCCGTGCTGTCCAGTTCGTACTGGTGGACGGCGTTCGGCACGACGATGTTCCTCACCGTGGTGTCCGTGGCGATCGAGTTCGTGCTCGGCATGGCGCTGGCGCTGATCATGCACCGGACGCTCGTCGGCCGTGGCCTGGTCCGCACCGTCGCGCTGATCCCGTACGGCATCGTCACCGTCGTCGCGGCGTTCTCGTGGTACTACGCGTGGACGCCGAAGACCGGCTACCTGGCGAACCTCCTCGCCTCCGACGCGGCCCCGCTCACCGAGCAGTGGCCGTCGCTGTTCATCATCATCGGCGCCGAGGTGTGGAAGACCACGCCGTTCATGGCGCTGCTGCTGATGGCGGGCCTGGCGCTGGTGCCGGACGACCTGCTCAAGGCCGCGGCGATGGACGGCGCGACCGCGTGGCAGCGGTTCACGAAGGTGATGGTGCCGGTGATGAAGCCGGCGATCCTGGTGGCGTTGCTGTTCCGCACGCTCGACGCGTTCCGCATCTTCGACAACATCTACGTGCTCACCAACGGCGCGCAGGACACCGGTTCGGTGTCCATGCAGACCTACGACAACCTGGTCAAGGGCCTCAACCTCGGCGTCGGGTCGACGATGGCGGTGCTGATCTTCATCACGGTGGCGATCATCGCGTTCATCTTCATCAAGGTGTTCGGCACGGCCGCACCGGGTTCGGACAACGGGGGTAAGCGCTGATGACGATGGGAACCGTCACGACGGGCCGCAAGGTCAGGTGGGGCCTCGTCGACATCCTCGTGCTGGTGTTCGCGCTGGTGCCGGTGCTCTGGGTGATCTCGCTGTCGTTCAAGACCAAGGACACGATCACCGACGGGTCGTTCATCCCGCAGTCGTGGACCTGGCAGAACTACGCGGACATCTTCGCGACCTCGGAGTTCCTGCTGGCGCTGGTGAACTCGATCGGCATCGCGATCATCTCCACGCTGATCGCGGTGGTGCTGGGCACGATGGCCGCGTACGCGGTCGCCCGGCTCGACTTCCCCGGCAAGCAGCTGCTCGTCGGGCTGTCGCTGCTGATCGCGATGTTCCCGCAGGTGTCGCTGGTGACGCCGTTGTTCAACATCGAGCGGAACATCGGGCTGTTCGACACCTGGCCCGGGCTGATCCTGCCCTACATCACGTTCGCGCTGCCGCTGTCGATCTACACGCTGTCCGCCTTCTTCCGGGAAATCCCGTGGGAGCTGGAAAAGGCGGCGAAGATGGACGGCGCGACGCCGGCCCAGGCGTTCCGCAAGGTGATCGCGCCGCTGGCCGCGCCGGGCGTGTTCACCACGGCGATCCTGGTGTTCATCTTCTGCTGGAACGACTTCCTGTTCGCCATCTCGCTGACATCGACCACGGCGTCGCGCACGGTGCCGGCGGCGCTGTCGTTCTTCACCGGGTCCTCGCAGTTCGAGGACCCGACCGGGCAGGTGTGCGCGGCCGCGGTCGTGATCACCATCCCGATCATTGTGTTCGTGTTGTTCTTCCAGCGTCGCATCGTGGCGGGGCTGACCTCCGGTGCGGTGAAGGGGTAGCGCTATGGCAGAGATCGTGCTCGACAAGGTGTCGAAGAAGTACCCCGACGGCGCGCTCGCGGTGTCCGAAGTGGACATGACGATCGGGGACGGCGAGTTCCTGGTCCTGGTCGGCCCGTCCGGCTGCGGGAAGTCGACCATGCTGAACATGGTGGCCGGGCTGGAGGACATCACCTCCGGCGAGCTGCGCATCGACGGGCAGCGCGTCAACGAGAAGGCCCCGAAGGACCGGGACATCGCGATGGTGTTCCAGTCCTACGCGCTCTACCCGCACATGAGCGTCCGGGAGAACATGGCGTTCCCGCTGCGGCTGGCCAAGGTCGACGACAAGACGGTGCGCGCGAAGGTGGAGGAGGCGGCCCAGATCCTCGACCTGACCCAGCACCTGGACCGCAAGCCGGCCAACCTTTCCGGTGGCCAGCGCCAGCGCGTCGCGATGGGCCGGGCGATCGTCCGGAACCCGAAGGCGTTCCTGATGGACGAGCCGCTGTCCAACCTGGACGCCAAGCTCCGCGGCCAGATGCGGACCTCGGTGTCGAAGATCCAGAAGCAGCTCGGCACGACGACGCTGTACGTGACGCACGACCAGACCGAGGCCATGACCCTGGGCGACCGGGTCGTGGTGCTGCGGGCCGGGTACGTGCAGCAGATCGGCTCGCCGCAGTTCCTCTACGACAACCCGGCGAACCTGTTCGTGGCCGGGTTCATCGGTTCGCCGTCGATGAACTTCGTCCCGGCGACGCTGGAGAACAACGAACTGCGGAGTGCGCTGGGCACGACGCCGCTGACGGACCGCGTCCGGCAGCTGGTGGAGCGGGCGAACGCGCCCCGCGACGTCATCGTCGGCATCCGGCCGGAGCACTTCGAAGACGCGGCGCTGGTGGAAGCCGGCCAGAAGACGGGCGGCGCCACCTTCACCGCGCACATCGACGTGCTCGAGTCGATGGGCTCGGAGAAGTTCGCCCACTTCACGCTGGAGGGCGAAGCCGCCACCGCCGCGGAGCTGGCCGAGCTGGCCGCGGACAGCGGGTCCGCGGACGTGCCGGGCGCGGAGTCCCAGATCGTGGCCCGCCTCTCGGCGGAGTCGTCCGCGGCGGAGAACGCGGACCTCGAGGTCTGGTACGACGCGGACAAGATCAAGCTGTTCGACCCCTCGAACGGCAAGAACCTCACCTACGAGGACTGAGCAGGTCCGTGAAGGCCATCTCGGAGTTCCGGGATGGCCTTCACGGCTGTCCGGGGGTCGGGAGGCGGGGGAGGATCGACGCCGCCGCCGTGCGGGCCAGTGCGCACGTGGCGTCGCCCGCGGTGCCCGCGGTTTCGACGACGCTGATCTCCGCCAGCTCACGGCGTCCAGGCAGGCCCGGGGCCGGCTGGGTGGTGTCGACCAGGCAGAACGCGCCCGCCACGCGGACCCGGGCCTCGCGGCCACCCAGTGCCTCGGGTGGGCTGTCCGCGACCTCGGTTTCCACCGTCAGCTTGAGGCTGACCTTGCCGCGGATGCAGCTGTGCCCGGACAGGCCGGTCGTCGGCCGGCTGGCGGCCCCGGCGGCGGCGTCGAGGTCGTGGCTGTCGAGCAGGACGCACGGCGCGACCCGGCCCCACGAGCGGTCCGGGAACGTCAGCCGCCGGACCTTGTCCGCGGTGATCGCGTCCAGCGCCGAGCCGACGGCGGCGTCCGCGACGCCGCAGCGCGAGGCCTGGTCAGTGCCCGTGTCGGTGACCGACAGGTCGAGCCGGTTGCCGTCGGCGAAGGTGATCGCACGGGTGCACGCGCTGCGGTCGTTGAACATCGACTGCTGGATCGCGACGCCGTCGGGCACCTGCCCGAGGTAGGCGTAGGGCTTGATGTTCGGGTCGGAGTCGAACGCCAGCGGCCCGACGAGGATCGTGCGCGGGCCGAGCGTGGCCCGGCAGCTTTCGAACGTGGGGACGGCCACGGCGCCGGGCGCGACCTCGGGGACGTCCAGCAGGCTGCAGTAGTCGACGCTCCCGAAGTCGCCGAGGGCGGCGGAAGCGGTCAGCGGGGTGGGCCCGGAACTCTGCTCGGGCGCGGCCTGGGTCTTCGCGCAACCGGCGGCGAGCAGGGCGCAGAGCATCGCGACGACCAAGGATTTCGAACGCGGGTACACGGGGTGCAAGTATCACCACATCGGGCCGAAAAACCAGCCCTGACGGGGACATGTCTCACTATTGACCCGACATCGGGAGAAGAACGCGCAGGTCATCGGATTTCCGCCCGGACTTCGCATGGTTCCCCAGGCGGCTGAACGATTTTCGGATTTACCATCCCCTAAGGGAACGATCCTTCCCGCGAGCGATGCGGAAGCGGGTACTCCGGTGGTGAAGTAGCGGTATCGGAACTTCGAGGAAAGGGAAACGACGATGAGCGCACCGGTCACACGACGGCTGTCCCGTCCCCGCCACGGCCGCATGATCGGCGGCGTCTGCGCGGGCCTGGCGCAGCGGTACGGCATGAAGACCGGAACGGTCCGGCTGCTGGCCGTGCTGTCCTGCCTGCTGCCCGGGCCGCAGTTCGTGGCCTACCTGATCATGTGGGCGGTCATTCCGTCCGAGTGACGGAGGTGAGGAAGCCGCGCCAAGCGGTGGCCCCGACGGCGAAGTGCGGTCCGGCGGGGTCCTTGGAGTCCCGGACGGCCACGGCGGGAGAGGTGAGGGCCACCTCGACGCAGGCTTGGTTCTCGTCGCCGCTGTAGCTGCTCTTACGCCATACCAGGTCCACTGCACACCCCTACTCGCTCAGCCGGTCCGCGAGCCGGAGCAGGAGATTGCAGGATTCCGCCTCGCTCAGAGCGAGCTTACCGATGTCCTTGAATCGACGGGAAAGCTCGACGAGCTGGCCCGGCTTGACCAACTGCAGGGCACCGGCGGCGTGGTCCACGTAGGCGAGATCGCCGATTGTGTCCGGCGGGAAGCTGAGCAGCGAAAATGCGCCCCGCAACCCGCGGTACAGCCCGGTTTCGGCAGGCACCACCTGGACGGTGACGTTCGGCAACTCGGTCAGTTCGGCGATGTGCAGCAACTGAGCAACGAGCACGTGCTGCTCCGCGATCGGCCGCACCAGTGCGGTTTCGTCCACGATCGCGTGCAGCCGCAGCGGATCGTCGCCCTTCAACCGCTCGCAGCGGCGCATACGCACGTGCAGCTTGTGGTTGCGTTCCCGAGTGCCGTGGTGCGCGTACAGGGCGCGGGTGAAGCTTTCGGTCTGGAGGAGTCCCGGCACATACGCCAGCTCGAAGTTGCGGACCGAGACCGCCTCGGCCTCCAGCGCCGGGTAGCTGTTGGCCGACACCCCCTCGATCCGGTTCTGGTTGGGCCGCCGCGCTTCCCTGGCGATGTCGACCAACCGGACGAGATCGTCCTCGGGCACGCGATACAGCTCCGCCATCGCCCGCGCGTGGAGCGGGTGAATGGCTCCTTGCCCCTTCTCCAGCCGCGACAGCGTGCTCTTCGACAGATCGAGGTCCCCGCCGGCTTGCTCCAGCGTCAGCCCGGCCTGTTCCCGCCAGGCCTTCAGCTCTCTCCCGAGCTGCAGCCGCCTGATCGCCGGAACGCTGTAATACGCCAACCCGCGCACCTCCCCGTCAGCCATGATCGCGCGGGCAGCAGTGTCCGGGCGGGAGGGCGGCGCCGGGATCCCGTGGCGATCACCCCATCAGGGCTGCCAGCAGGACATCGCTTCTTCGACTTCCGCCACCTCGAGCGGCCGGTGGGGCAGCTCCGACGCCTTGCCGGGCTCGGCGCGGAGGCCGTCGAGCAGCATCGCGAGGCAGCGGCGCCACAGGTCCGGGTCCACCGCGCACGTGAACTCGACCACCGAGCCGACCATCATGTGCAGCAGCGGGATGTCCGTCGGGGCGAAGTCGGCGCGCAGCCCGCCCTGCGCCTTGGCGCGCTCGACGAGCTGTGTGACCAACGGCACCAAGCGGGCTTTCTCTTCGGCGACGTGCTCGTGGCCGAACTTGTTGGACAGCATGATCTCGCGGAGCCCGCGGTCGGAGGAGTGCAGTTCGACGGCTTTCCAGGTGAAGTCGACGAACGCCTGCCACGCGTCTTCGGTCTTCAGCGCGTCCTCGGCGAGCCGGCCGATTTCTTCCATCCGCTCGGCGAACATGGCCTCGACCAGGTGTTCCTTGCTGGGGAACCGGCGGTAGACCGTGCCGACGCCGAGGCCGGCGTGGTGGGCGATGTCGTCCAGCGTGGCTTCGAGCCCGCGCAGGCCGAACACTTCGCGGGCCGCCGCGAGGATGCGACGGCGGTTGAGTTCAGCGTCACGTCGCAGCGGCCGCGCCGGTGCGGCGGGACCAGTGTCCCGTGCCATACCGCCAGTCTAACCCCTGAAGTAGAGGCACCGTCTCCGGTTCTTGTGTACCTTGGGCCACGTAAGGGGAGATACCTACTCCACATAGTGTCTTGATCACTCTCTGTGAGGACATTCCATGACCGAGTCCACGCTCGCCGTCGCGCCGTCGGGGGACACGCGCGCCGCCGAGAACCCCCACCACGCCAGACGGTGGCTGATCCTGGTGATGATCGGGATCGCGCAGCTGATGGTCGTGCTGGACGCGACCGTCGTGAACATCGCGCTGCCGTCCGCCCAGGTCGACCTCGGCTTCTCCAACGACGCCCGGCAGTGGGTCGTCACGGCGTACGCCCTCGCGTTCGGCAGCCTGCTGCTGCTCGGCGGCCGGCTCGCGGACCTCTTCGGCCGCAAGAACACCCTTCTCGTCGGCCTGGCCGGCTTCGCCGCGGTGTCCGCGCTCGGGGGCGCGGCCACCAACATCGAAATGCTGCTGGTCGCCCGTGCGGCCCAGGGCGTGTTCGGCGCGCTGCTCGCGCCCGCCACGCTTTCGCTGCTGACCACGACGTTCACCGACCCGAAGGAACGCGGCCGCGCGTTCGGCGTGTTCGGCGCCATCGGCGGTGGCGGCGCGGCGGTCGGGCTGCTGCTCGGCGGCGTGCTCACCGAGTACCTCGACTGGCGCTGGTGCATGTTCGTGAACATCATCTTCGCGGTCGTCGCGCTCGCCGGCAGCATGGTCCTCCTGCGCAACCAGAGGGACGCCGGCCCGCGCCCGAAGCTGGACCTGCCGGGCACGATCACCGCGTCGGCCGGTCTGTTCGCCCTGGTCTACGGCTTCGCGAACGCCGCGTCGGACTCGTGGTCGTCGGCCTCGGTCTGGGGCTTCCTGACCGCGGGCGTGGTGCTGCTGGGCGTGTTCGTGTGGCTGCAGCAGCGCGTCGAACACCCGCTGCTGCCGCTGCGCGTGCTGCTCGACCGGGACCGCGGCGGCTCGTACCTGGCGATGTTCCTGCTCGCCATCGGCATGTTCGCGATCTTCCTGTTCCTGACGTTCTACGTGCAGCAGAACCTCCAGTTCACGCCCATCCAGAGCGGCGTCGGGTTCCTGCCGATGGTGGCGACGCTGATGCTGTCCGCCACGTCGGCGACGGCCGTGCTGCTGCCGCGCTTCGGCCCGAGGCCGCTGGTGCCGACCGGCATGGCGATCGCCGCCGCGGGCCTGTTCTGGCTCAGCGGGATCGGCCTCGACAGCACGTACGCGTCCGGCGTCCTGGGCCCGCTCCTGGTGATGGGCTTCGGCATCGGGCTGGCGATGGCGCCGGCGATGAGCGTCGCGACGTTCGGAGTCGAGGCGCACGACGCGGGCGTCGCGTCGGCGGCGGTGAACACGATGCAGCAGGTCGGCGGCTCGATCGGCACGGCGCTGCTGTCGACGCTGGCCGGCAACGCGGCGACGGCGTACCTCGCGGGCAAGGTCCCGACGCCGCAGCTCGCGGCCGAGGCGTCGATCGAGAGCTACACGACGGCGTTCACCTGGGCGGCCGTGATCTACGTGGCGGGCGCGGTGCTGACCGCGTTCCTGCTGCGCCCGGGCGTCCCGAAGGGCGAAGCGGCGCCGGGTGCCGTCCACCTGTAGTTCCTGTCGTGGGTGAACGGGCCTCCTCCCGGGGAGGCCCGTTCAAGTCACCAGGCCGTGGCGGTAGGCGTAGACGACCGCCTGGACGCGGTCGCGCAGGTCGAGCTTGGCGAGGATGCGCGACACGAACGTCTTGACGGTCTCCGGGCTGATCACGAGGCTCGCGGCGATTTCGCTGTTGGAAAGGCCGTCCGCGATGAGCCGCAGAACCTCCAGTTCGCGAGGCGTCAACGGAAGATCGGGTGTCGTGGCGGCGGGCCGGATGCGGGCCGCGTGCCGCCCCACCAGCCGGCGAGTCACCTCGGGGTCCAGCAGGGCCGCGCCCGAGGCGACGGTCCGGATCCCGTGCAGCAGCCGGTCCGGCGGCGCGTCCTTGAGCAGGAACCCGCTCGCCCCCGCGCGCAGCGCCTCGTAGACGTACTCGTCGAGGTTGAAGGTCGTCAGCACGAGCACCTTCACCGGGTGCGGGACGCCGGCGCCGGCCAGCAGGCGGGTGGCTTCGATGCCGTCGAGCACCGGCATGCGCACGTCCATCACGACGACGTCCGGGCGCAGCTTTCCGGCGAGGTCGACCGCGGCGCGCCCGTCGCCGCATTCGCCCGCCACCTCGAAGTCGGGTTGCGCGCCGATGATCGTGACGAGCCCGGTGCGGATCAGCATCTGGTCGTCGCAGACCAGGACCCGGATCGGCGCGGTCACGACCGGTTCCCGGTGGGAATCCGCGCCCGGACGACAAAGCCCGCGTCGGCCTGCTCCGCGCTGAAGTCGCCGCCCAGGACGCGAACCCGTTCGCGGAGGCCGGCGAGGCCCCGCCCGCTCCCGCCGGGGGACGCGTCCCGCGAGCCGGGACCGTCCGTGCCGACCTCCACCTCGATCTCCCGTTCGTCGTGGCGGACCCGCACCGAGGTCCGGCTGCCGTGCGCGTGCTTGAGGGCGTTCGTCAGGGCTTCCTGCACGACCCGGTAGGCCACGAGGTCGGCGCTGCCCGCCGACTCCGCCGCCGTGCCCTCCTCGGCGAACTCCACCGGCTGCCCGGCCTCGCGGGCGTGCTCCACGAGCGTGCGCAGGCCGCCGGGTGGCGGCGTGATCTCGGGGCCGTGGTCGGGGTTGAGCAGGTCGAGCAGGTGCCGCAGGTCGGCGATGGCCCGGCGGCCGGTGCCGGTGATCGCGGTCAGCGTCTCGTCGAGGCGGTCGGGTGCGGCGGTGAGGTACCGCGCCGCCTCGGCCTGCACGACCATCGCCGTCACGTGGTGGGTGACGACGTCGTGGAGTTCGCGGGCGATGCGGTTGCGTTCGGCGGCCCGGGTGTCGTCGGCGACGCGGTGGCGGCGTTCCGCTTCCGCGGCACGGGTGGCGCGCAGCCACGAGCCGGTTCCCCAGGCGAACACCAGCAGCAGGTAGAAGGTGACGAACTCGACGGGCGGCTCCGAACCGAGCCGGAAGAGGACGACCGCCAGCAGCGCGTACGCCACCGAAAACCCGGCGGCCGTGGCGCGCCGTCGTCGCTCGAGGTGGGCTCCCGCGCTCATCAGCGCGACGGCCAGTGCGGCGCCCGCGGCCAGGTGGTAGCCGCGGACCTGGTCGACGGCGAAGCCGAGCGACACCAGCGTGAGGCAGAGGGCCGGCCACCGCCGTCGCACGGAGAGCGGGAGGCATTCGAGGAGGACCACCCCGACGGCCAGCGCGTCGAAGGAGCGTGACGGCACGCCGCCGAGTTCGGTCCCGTGGCTTTCGAGGGCCGGCACGAACGTCGCCGCCAGGAACAGCAACCCGAGCGGGAGGTCCCGGACCACGACGTCGAGCCGGCGCCACCGCGCCAAGGCCGCCCGGTGATCGATCACCGGGAAAGTGTAGTGACGTCGTCGAGGCGTCCGGTGCGACGGCGGGGCACCAGATTGCCGCGCCGGCGGGCCAGCCACAGGAAAGCGCCCGTCGCCAGCACGCAGAACAGCACCGAGTAGAGGCTGCCCTCCGGACCGAAGTCGCCACCGGTGATGGCCACGGGACCCGACGTCGCGGCGTCCAGCAGCCCCTGCGGGGTGCCGTTGCCCGAGACCTCCGTGCCGAAGATGCCGGCCAAGGCGAAGTTCCAGCCGAAGTGCAGGCCGATCGGGAGCCACAGCTTGCGGGTGGCGACGTACGCGGCGGTCAGCAGGCCGCCGGCCTCGATCGCGATGGCGATGGCGCCCCACAGCGTCGCGTCCGCGTTGAACAAGTGCACCAGGCCGAACAGGACGCCGGTCAGCGCCAGGGCGATCCCCGTCCCCGTGCGTTCTTCGACGATCCGGAACAGGACGCCGCGGAACAGCAGCTCCTCCGTCACCGCGGCGGCGGCCATGAAGCCGACGAGCCCCACCGCGGCCGGCACCGAGCCCCAGCCGCGGACCTCGTAGTCGCCCAGCAGCGCGATGTTCGCGATGACGAGCCCGCACAGCGCGACCCCGGCCAGCGCGCCCCGGCCGAACGCGAGCCCGGCACCCGGTCGGGCCAGCTCGGTGACCGGGCGGTGCTCGGTCCGCCGCACCACCCACCGGTAGACGACCACCGCGAGCACGGCGGTCAGGGCTCCGAGGACGAGCGTCAGCCACGGATTCCCCACCGCGTTGACGACTTGACCGCCGACGAACGCGACCGCCGCGACGGCCAGCAGTTGCCAGACCAGCCTCATGAAGAACTCCTTCGAATCCCGCGGGCCTGCCTGCCGCGGCTGCGAAGAACGCTAGGGATCCGGCGGCCGGGAATCGTCACCTCGCGGTGGACACCTGCGCGTAGCTCGCACGGGGGACAAGTCACTTGAACCTTTCCGGGCCCCGGCGCACTAGTAACACTGGGAGCGGGGGAAGGAGGCACGGTGGCGACGTCGAGAGACCTCGATTTCAGCGAGTACTTCGCCGCGCGCGTGCAGCGGTTCCGCCGCGTGGCCTTCGCGCTCTGCGGTGACTGGCACGCGGCCGAGGATCTGGTCCAGACCATGTTCGTCCAGCTGTACCGGCGCTGGCGGCGGGTGCGGCCGGACACCGTCGACGCCTACGCGCGCCGGATCCTGCTGAACCTCTTCCTCGCCGGGCAGCGGAGGTCCGGGCGGGAGTACGTGACGTCTTTCGTGCCGGACACGGCGTCGCTTCCGAGCCGGGACACGTCTCTGCGGCTCGACGTGGAGCGCGCGTTGGCCGGGTTGACGCCTCGCCAGCGCGCGATGGTCGTGCTGCGGTTCCTCGAAGACCTCCCGGTGACCGAGGTCGCGGCCCTGCTCGGCGTCGCCGAAGGCACGGTCAAGTCCCAGACGGCCCGCGGGGTCGAGGCCTTGCGCGCGGCCCTGCCGGCGCCGACGACGGAGGAGTCGTGATGGAAGACGTCCGGACCGCGTTGACGGCGTACGTGACCGAAGGCGAACCGCCGATCGGCCTGTCCGGGGAGGAGGTCCTCGCGGCGGCGCGCCTTTCGCGCCGCCGGTACCTGCTCACGGGGGCGGTGGCGTTGGCCGTGGTGATTCTGGCGCTGGGGCTCGCGGTCGTGGTCCTGCCGCACCGGGCCGAAGTCGCGAGCCGCCCGTGCCCGACGGCGTCGGCCACGCGCGAGGCTCTGGTCGACCGGCTGAGCTGTGTCATCGGCAACGCGGTGCGTGCGCTGCTGCCTTCCGACGCGCAGATCACGCGGTTGACGATCCCGGGGGAGACGCCGCCGGCGGACCCGTTCCACCTGATCGCCGACCCGGCCGGGGACTCGCCCCGGCCCCAGGACGCGTTGTTCCACATGGGGGTCCGGGTGACCGACGCGCGGGGTTCCGGGTCGGTGTACGTCCTGCTCGTGCCCAGCAGCAACTCGGGTGGCCCGCCGTGCGGCGACAACCCGGAAGAGATCGCCTGCCGCGTGGAACCGACGCCCCAGGGAGTGCTGTGGCAGTCGACGCTGCGCTCCGGCGATGTCGTGACCCACCGCGTGGCACTGTCCGCACCGGGCGCGCAGGTGCAGTTCACGTCGAACAACAGCGGGGTGCTGCAGCAGATGGGCGTCCACCTGCCGAAGCAGCGCCCGGAGCCGACGCTGACCCTCGCCCAGGTGCGGCAGCTGGCGTTGACGCCGGGATTGGACTTCTAGGGCACCAGGGCCACGAAACCGAGGCCCGTCGTCCGCTCCGCCAGGTCGAGGGCGGCCGCCGGGTCGTCCAGGCCGACCGTCCGCGGTTCGACCGCCGAGAGGTCCAAGAGCCCGGCGCGGACCAGGTGCCACACCTTGGTCACCGTCTCGTCGTCGCTCATCCAGGAGCCGCGCAGGGTGAGCCTGCGGTGCATCAGGTCGCCGTACGGGATGGTGAGGTCCTGGCGCACGCCGCCGATGACCACCAGGGTGCCGCGCACGCGCAAGCTGTCGTAGGCGGCCATGGTCGCGTCCGCGGTCGGCGTGGCGCCGAGGGCGTCGAGAGCGATGTCCACCGGGCCGATGCCCGCCGCGTCCGCCGCGCGGTCGCCAGTCAGCCGGTGGACGCGCACCCGGGGGCCGAGCGCGGCCAGCCGGTCGAGCGCCTTTTCGTTGCGGCCCACCGCCGTCACCGTCGCCGCGCCTTCCGCCAGCGCCGTCAGCACCGCCGCGCCGCCCAGCTGGCCCGTCGCCCCGACCACCGCGACGTCGCGGCCGGTCAGCGGGCCCGCCGCGCGCAGGCCCGCGGCGGCGATGCCGAGCCACGGCAGGAACGCCAGGCGGGCCGGGTCCGGGTGGTTCTCCGCACCGGGCAGCTTGACCAGCGTTTCCTTGGCGCAGAGCGCCTTTTCCGCGAAGACGCCGTCGCGCCACACCGCGCGCATGCGATCCGTGCGTTCGCTGCCGGCGCCGGAACCGCCCAGGCCGACCCAGCCCACCAGGATCTCGTCGCCGCCGCCCGCGTCGAGCAACGCCGTGTCCAGCACGATGTCACCCGGGGCGACGTGGAACACGTCGGGCGCGACGTCGAGCACGCGCCCGACGCAGGAGGGACCCAGGATCAGGGGGACCGGCAGGGTGCCGCGGTTCCCTTGCACCACCGCTTTCGTGTACGCCGGGAGGTGCGCGGCGAGCACTTCCACGAGTACGCCACCGCCCTGGAGGGTGGGGGCAGGCACGTCGGAGAGGCGTACGTCGTCGTCTTGTGCAGTCACAGTCCAAGCTCGCATGGGACCAGCCTCGCGACTCGTTAAGCTGGTATCCAGAATCGGGTTATTCTGGTATTGGAGGTTCCAGGGTGAGCGTCGAGCTGGGCACGTTCCTGCGCAGCCGCCGGGAGCGGCTGTCCCCGGCCGACGCGGGCCTGCCGGTCACCGGGCGCCGCCGTACGCCCGGGCTGCGCCGCGAGGAGCTGGCCCTGCTGGCCGGCATCAGCGCCACCTGGCTCACCTACCTCGAGCAGGGCCGCGACGTCCGCCCGTCCGGCCAGGTGCTCGACGCCCTGGCCCGGGCACTGCGGCTGAGCGCCGCCGAGCAGGAGCACCTGCGCCGCCTCGCCGGGGGAGGAGCGACGGCCGCGGAGGACGCCCCCGAGGAGGTCGCGCCCGAGGTCGCGGGCGTCCCGGCGTTGCTGGGCGACAACCCCGCGTACGTCACCGGCATCTGTTACGACGTCCTCGCGCACAACGCCGCCGCCGCGGAGCTGCTCCGGGGCATCGGGCCGGGCGGCAACGTCGTGCGCTGGGTGTTCACCGAGCCCGCCGCGCGCGAGGTGCTCGTCGACTGGGAGCAGGAGGCGCGCACCATCCTGGCCCGGCTGCGCGCGGTCGCGGGGCGGCACCCCGGCCACCCGCGCGTGAAGCGGCTCGTGGCGGAGCTGACCGACGCGAGCCCCGAGGTGCGCGAGTGGTGGCCGCGGTACGACATCCAGTTCAGCCACGCGGGCCGCAAGCGCTTCCGGCATCCCCGGCTGGGCGTGATCACCATGGCGCACGCCGCGTTCCCCGTCGCCGAACGGCCCGAGCAGACGCTGGTCGTCTACCACCTGCCTAGTGCCGGCGGGATCGCAGCGCCTCGATGACCTCGTCGTCCCAGCGGTGGGTCCGGATCAGCCGGTACCGTTCCGCCGCCACCCACATGTACGCCTCGGCGTCGGTCCGGTCGCCGATCAGCCCCGCCTGCCGCAGCATCGCCACGACCGGGACGAACTCCTCCTCGAACCACCGCTGCGCCACGTTCGCCCGGTCGCAGAACTTGCCTTCGTCCTGCATCAGCCGGAACCCCCACGCCTCCACGTGTTCGCCCAGCTTCGCGTAGTCCCACGGGTCCGACACGATCACCGACGCCCGCGCGTGGCCGGTCAGCGGGACGCGCTCCAGGAACAGCCGACGGTAGTCCTTGACGATCAGGTCGCCGCGGTGGCGGATGCCGCTCGGGTCCAGCTTGGTCTTCACGACCGTCACCGAAGCCTCTATTGTGGACAGTCCCTGCGCGAGCGCGACCGACACCCGGTGGTGGCCGTCGATGATGAAGTGCAGCTCGCCGACGCGGTAGACCTCGATCGGCGGGATCTCCTCGCCGCGGCGGGCGGCCAGCGCCAGGCGTTCCCAGCGCTCGCGGACCCGGGCCGACGTCGGGCGGAAGCGGCGGTCGAAGTCGCGGCTGCGGTCGACCGTGCCGGCGATCGAGTCCAGCTTGATCACCCGCAACCCGATCCGGTGCTCGCCGAGGTAGCCGAGCGCCTCCACCACCTCGTGGAACGGCAACATGATGTTGACGTCGTCGGGCTCGCGGCGCAGCCACGTCGAAAGCCGCGAAAGCACCTGGCCCCGGCGCGCGCGGAGGAAGTCGTTCTCCGCGTCGGCGCGGGGGAACCCCGTCTCTTTCATGAGAACTCCATGATCCGGTGGCCCACCACGTTGCGGATGCGGGTTTCGCCGACGACCCGGTCCGGCACCGGCTCGCCGTGGGGGTGGATGTGCCCGTGCAGCAGCCACTTCGGGCGCAGCACGTCGATCGTCCGGTGCAGGCACGCGAACCCGCGGTGCGGCGGGTCCGGCCGGTCGCCGAGGTCCAGCGGCGGCGAGTGCGTCAGCAGCACGTCGACGTCGCGGCCGTCGCGCCACCGCCGCCATTTCGCGCGCCGCACCAGGCCGCGGGCCCGGCGGGCCTGCTGGCGCTGGGTCCACTGGTTGGGGCCGTCGTTGTAGCGGATCGAACCGCCGAGCCCGGCGAACCGCAGCCCGGCGACGTCGACGACCCGGCCGTCGGCGTTGACACCACCCGCCGGACCGGGCCACGGCGTGGGGAAACCGTCCTTCATGGACAGTCCGCCGTAGCGCGTGTAGCCGCTCAGGTCCGGGTCGTGGTTGCCGGGCACGAACACGCACGGCACGTCGAGCGCGCCGGCCAGGAACGCGAGGTAGTCGTAGGGGAGGTCGCCGGCGCCGATGACGAGGTCGACGGAGACGGTGCGGACCGCATCGGTCCACAACCGCTCGTCGACCTCGTCGGCGACCACCAGCGCTTTCGGCATGGCCCCAGGGTACGACGCCCCGGTTACTTCATGCCGTGCGCGAATCCGGGGTCGGCGACGATGACGAAGGTGATGACGAAGATCCACACGAGGCTGAGCGTGAGCGCCCAGAACTTGAGGTTGGACAACATCCTGGACATGACGTGTCTCCGAAGGAATCCGGTGGGAAAAGAAAGGGGGACCTAGAGCCAGCCGTTCTTCCGGAATATTCGGTACAGCAACAGGCAGATCGCCAGGATCACGGTGATCACCAGCGGGTACCCGAACTTCCAGTGCAGTTCGGGCAGGTAGTCGAAGTTCATCCCGTAAATGCCCGCGATCATCGTCGGCACGGTGATGATCGCCGCCCACGACGTGATTTTGCGCATGTCGGTGTTCTGCTGCAGGGAAATCTTCGCGACGGTCGCGTCGACCAGTGTGGACAGCAGCTCGTCGAACGCCGCGACCCGTTCCGACACGGTCGTGAGGTGGTCGGCGACGTCGCGGAAGTACGAGCGGACCTCGTCCGGCACCAGCCGCGTGTAGCCCTCGGCCAGGCGCTGCACCGGCGTCGCCAGGGGCACCACCGCCCGGCGCAGCTCGAGGACCTCCCGCTTCATCAGGTAGATCTGCTCGGCGCTGACCTGCGAGCGGGGCGCGAAGACCTGCGCCTCCATCTCGTCGATGTCGTTCTCGATCCGGCCCGTGACGTCGAGGTAGTGGTCGACGACGTGGTCGGCGATCGCGTGCACGACCGCGGACGGGCCCAGCTGCAGCCGCTCCGGGTCGTCGTCCAGCTCGCGGCGCAGCCGCGCCAGCCCCGAGTGGTTCCCGTGCCGCACGGTGATCACGAAGTCGCGGCCGAGGAAGACCATGAGCTCGC
Organism: Amycolatopsis vastitatis; assembly: GCF_002234595.1. GTDB lineage: Bacteria > Actinomycetota > Actinomycetes > Mycobacteriales > Pseudonocardiaceae > Amycolatopsis > Amycolatopsis vastitatis. Next base: position 113,313 of record NZ_NMUL01000014.1, on the reverse strand, counting down.
CGGTCTCGACGATCTCGTTCGCCGTGGTCGGCGACTCGTGCTCGACGTACCGCACGGTCTTGACCACCAGGAACAACGTGTCGTCGTAGCGTTCCAGCTTCGGCCGCTGGTGTGCTTCGAGCGCGTCCTCGACCGCCAGCTCGTGCAGCCCGAACGTGTCCGCCACACCCTGGATCTGCTGGGCGTCCGGCTCGTGCAGCCCGATCCAGACGAACCCCTCGTGGCGCTTCCGGACCTCCTTGATCGCCTCGGAGTGGGTCCAGCGGCCGGGCAGGCGCTCACCGGCGACGTAGACCGCGCAGTCGACGACGTACGCCGACAGCGGCACCGGGATCGGGCGGACGGGAACGGCGCCCTTGTTGCCGCGGCCGCGAAGACCGCCGAGCGAGGGAATGGCAGGCATGGGATCTCCTGGTGTCGTGCGTGGTCGTGCGAGACGACTGACCAGGGGCGGAAATGCGTCCGCCCGGCGACACACCAGCGTTCCCGGAGGAGAGAAGGCCTACCAGGAGATGAGCCGGCCGGCCGGTGAGGTGGGAACGCTGGGACTACTAGGGAGCGGACTATCGCCACTACTCATCGAGTTCCTCACCTCCTTCGGGCCGGGGGCAACAGTGGTGGGGCTCGCGTTGACGCGCGAACTACCGATGGTTGAGGGTACTCCTCACTACGGATGCGTGTCGTACCAGCCTCACGCGGTGTTACGCGAACAGGAGAGACGAGTGCAGTTCGGTCGGTACTACGAGGAGTTCGAGGTCGGTGCGGTCTACAAGCACTGGCCGGGCAAAACGGTCACCGAATACGACGACCACCTGTTCTGCCTGATCACGATGAACCACCACCCGCTGCACCTGGACGCGCACTACGCCGAGGAGACGACCGACTTCGGCAAGAACGTCGTGGTCGGCAACTACGTCTACTCGCTGCTGCTCGGGATGTCCGTGCCCGACGTCTCCGGCAAGGCGATCGCGAACCTGGAGGTCGAGTCGCTCAAGCACGTCAAGCCGACCTTCCACGGCGACACGATCTACGGCGAGACCGAGGTGCTGGACAAGACGCCGTCGAAGTCCAAGGACGACCGGGGAGTCGTGTACGTCGAGACCCGCGGGTACAAGCAGGACGGCACGATCGTGTGCATCTTCCGGCGGAAGGTGATGGTGCCGAAGCGCTCCTACGGGGAGACTCGCGGCGGGGAGCAGCCGGGCCGGCCGGTGCCGCACGAATGAGGCTCTGATGGACTTGGACGGGATCAAGGGCGTACTGCGCACGTTCGCGGAAGCCGAGGCGCGCGGGGTGTCGCCGCTGTACGAGCACCTGGCGCTGCAGGCGGCGGAGGACGACGACGTGGCGGGGCTGCTGTCGGTGGCCCGCGACGGCGAGGTCCGCGGGACGCTGCTGATGGCGACCGCGCACCGGCTCGTGCAGGCGGACCCGATCCACCCGCTTTCGCGGTACTACCCGTCGCTGGGCGGCTTCGACGGCGTCGACTCCGAGACCTGGCCGCTGTTCCGGTCGTTCCTGCTGGAGCGGGCGGACAAGGCGCGTTCTCTGATCGCCTCGCGGTACACGCAGACGAACGAGGTCCGGCGGGCAGCGCTGCTGTACCCCGGTGTCGCGCGGGCGGCTCGCGAAGCGGGCGGGAAGGTCTCGCTGCTGGAGGTGGGCTGCAGCGCGGGGCTGCTGCTGGGCCTGGACCGCTTCGGCTACCGCTACCAGTGCGACGGCGGTGACCAGCTGACGGCGGGCCCGGCGAAGGCCGCGGTCGGCCTGCACTGCGCGCTGGACCTGGCCCCGGGCGCGGTGACGCCCAAGCTGCCGAAGAAGCTCGCGGTGCTCGACCGGGCGGGGCTCGACCGGGCCCCGGTGGACCTGTCGGACGAGGACGAGCTGGCCTGGCTGGAGGCGTGCGTCTGGGCGGACCAGCCGGACCGCATCAGGCTCCTGCGCACGGCGGCGGCGGAGCAGACCCGCCACCGGCCGCGGTTGATCACGGGCGACGGCGTGGACGACCTCGCCTCGGCGGCGGCGACGCTGGACGGGCCGCTGGTGGTGGTGACGAGCCACGCACTGGCCTACTTCCCGGCCGACCGGCGTGCCGCGTTCGTCGCCGAGCTGGCCTCGCTGGCGAAGTCGCGGCCGGTGTGGTGGGTGTCGGAGGAGTTCTACGGCGCGGGCCTGGAGATCGTGCTGCCGGGGCGGTCGGATCTGTCGGGTGCGGACGGGCTGGCGACGCTGGGCGTGGTCCGGTGGGAGGACGGGAAGCCGGAGGCCCACGCCCTGGCCCGGACGGCGCCGCACGGGCAGCGGATGACCTGGCTGCCGCTCTAGCGGCTTGCCTGTGGCGGGCCGGTTGCCCACAGGGATGCCGTCTTGTGGACAACTGGGCTGAGCAGCGGCGTTCCCGCGGGTTTCGTCGGCCGGCGCCGATAGACTGGACTTGGGGACGCCCCCCAGGGAGGGCGGGGGAGGCTTCCGGGGCGGGGCCGGAAGTGGCGGGCCGTTCAAGCCCGCGGCAGGGCACCCCAGTCACGAAGCGTCACGTAAAGCAGATCCACCAGCTCTCCGCCCGCCTCGAGCGTGGACAGGTCCGCCGCATCGGACCAACGGGCCTCCGACGCGTCGTCACCCGCCGTGAGAACGCCGCCCGCCACCGTGCAGGCGTAGTCGTAGATCGCGTACGGCCCTCGCGTCACCGTGCCGATCAATGTGCCCGGAATCACGTCCAGCCCGGTCTCCTCCCGCAGCTCCCGGACCACGGCCACTTCGTCCGATTCGCCCGGTTCGACGCGGCCGCCGGGCAGGGACCACAGCCCCGATCCGGGCTCGTTCAGGCGCCGGATGAGCAGCAAGCGGCCCCGTGAGTCGAAAGCGATGCCGCCGACGCAGCGGACCGTGGTGCTCGCGGGGTGTGCCATGTCCCGAAGGGTAGACGTGACCGAACTGAAAACGGATGTCCTGTACACGGAGAGTAGCCGTACGGTACACTTCGGACCGCGTGCTGACCCGAGCGCGGGACTTCCCTCCCGTGCCCCTGTCCAGTGCGGTACAAGTTAAGTGCCACTTGTCCGGTGTCACCGTAAGAGACGGGATTGATCACGGTGAACGTGAAGAAGATTGCGGGCCTCGCCGGTATCGCGCTGGTGCTGTTCTTCGTCATTGCCCAGCCGGGCCAGGCCGCGGGCCTCGTCGGCAACATCATCCAGTTCCTGCGCGACTCGGCCGAATCGGTGATCACCTTCGTCAGCAGCGTGTTCAAGGGCTGATCGGGGGCTACCCTCGAACCATGTTCGCGCCACGCGATCCCGACGAGTACCTCCTCGACACCGAGCGGCGGGTCATCCGGATCCGCCGCCACTGGGCGGTGCTGCTGTGGGACACCTTCGAGGCGGCCGCGCTGCTGGCCGTCTGCGTCCTGGTGTCCTACCTGCTGCCGCCGGCGCTGTACATCGGCCAGAACATCCTCTGGTACGTCGCGCTGCTCGTCGTCCTGCGGTTCGCCTACGTGGTGATCGAGTGGTGGGTCGAACGGCTGGTGGTCACGGACAAGCGGTTCGTCATGACCACCGGCGTGTTCACCACCAAGGTGCTGATGATGCCGATCAGCAAGGTCACGGACCTCAGCTACGTCCGCACCGCCAACGGCCGGATGATGGGCTACGGCACGATGGTGGTCGAGTCCGCCGGTCAGATCCAGGCGTTGAACCGGATCGACTACATCCCGCGTCCCGAAGAGTTCTACGACACGATCTCGGAGCTCGTCTTCGGCGACAAGCAGAAGCAGGCCGAGCGCTTCTCGATGATCAAGGCCCAGCGGGCCGCCCGGGGGAAGAAGCCGGTCGGCTGAGGCGTCCCGCCGCACGTGTGACGTAGCGCATCGTCGACAATGGACATGATGCGCATCGACCTGCACGCCCACTCCACCGCTTCCGACGGCACCGACTCGCCGGCCGGGCTCGTCGCCGCGGCCGTGAAAGCCGGGCTCGACGTCGTCGCGATCACCGACCACGACACCACCGCGGGCTGGGCGCCCGCCTCCGAGGCGGTGCCGCCGGGCCTGACGCTGGTGCCCGGCGCCGAGCTCTCCACGGTGTCGATCGACCCCGACACGGGCAGGCAGATCAGCGTCCACCTGCTCGCCTACCTCTTCGACCCGACGGCCGAGACCGTCGTCACCGAGCAGACCCGGCTGCGGCTCGAACGCCGCACGCGGCTGCGCCGGATGGCCGAGCGGATGGCCGCCGACGGCCTCCCGATCGACGCCGACGAGATCTTCGGCCTGCTGCCCGAGGACTCGCCGCCCGGCCGCCCCCACCTGGCCCAGGCCCTGGTCCGGGCCGGGCTCGTCAAGTCCGTCGACGAGGCCTTCGCCGACTACCTGAGCCCCCGCCGCGGCTACTACGTCCCCCGGCGCGACACCCCGGTCGGGGAAGCGATCGACATGATCGTCGCGGCCGGCGGTGTGACGGTCATCGCGCACCCCTTCGCCTTCAGCCGCGGCGCCACCATCAGCGAGGACACCCTCGCCGAGCTGGCCGCACGCGGGCTCACCGGCGTCGAGGCCGACCACCCGAACCACGACGCGCCGACGCGGGCCCGCACCCGTGAGCTGGCCCGCGAGCTCGGCCTGCTCGTCACCGGTTCCAGCGACTACCACGGCACGAACAAGACGATCGCGCTCGGCGAGTGCACCACCGACCCCGGTCAGTTCGAGGAACTGGTCGCGCGGGCAACCGGCAGTCAGGTCGTGAAGGGCTGACATGGCGATCGCCGACTTCTTCGACGTGAAGCTCTTCATGAGCGCGACGATCACGCTGGTCGTCATCATGGACCCGCCCGGCACGGTGCCGGTGTTCCTCAGCCTCGTCGGCCGCAAGCCGGTGGCGACGCGGGCGCGCGCCGCCCGGCAGGCCGTCCTGGTGTCGCTGCTGGTCATCACCCTGTTCGCGGTCGCGGGCCAGGCGATCCTGGCCTACCTCGGCATCGGCATTCCGGCGCTGCAGGGCGCGGGCGGGCTGCTGCTCCTGCTGATCGCGCTGCAGCTGCTCACCAGCAACGGCCACGAGCCCGAAGCGGCGGCCGAGGACGTCAACGTCGCGCTGGTGCCGCTCGGCACGCCGCTGCTGGCCGGCCCCGGCGCGATCGCCGCGACGATCGTGTTCGTCCGGCAGGCCGACGGCCACCTCGGCGCGTACATCGCGCTGGCGCTGGCGATCGTCACGACCCACTTCGTCATCTACCTCTGCATGCGCTACTCCGGGCTCGTCATCCGGCTGATCAAGGAAAGCGGCATCACGCTGCTGGCCAAGGTGGCCGGTCTGCTGCTCGCCGCCATCGCGGTCGAGCTCGTCGCGAACTCGGTCCGCGGCTTCATCTCCGGCGCCGGCTGACGCCTTCACCCCGGTTGTCCGATCGGACAGGATGAGCCGGGTTCGTTGACATCGTTGGCACTTCTCCCGCAGCCTGAAGCTCAGCTCAGCGGTTGAAACGATTCAAACGCCTTGCGGAGGCCTCGATGAAGTGGCTCAGAGCGTTCCTGCCGGTGGCAGTCCTGGTGGCGAGCGGCGTGGCCGCCGCGCCCGCCACGGCCGCGCCCGGCTGGCAGAAGTACGTCGTCGCACCCACGACCCGGGACGTCCGGCCGGTGAAGGTGCTGTCCACCAGCGGTGACGTCTCGAACCCGAACGGCCTGCTCGGGCGCGGGGTGGCGACGTTCAAACGGCAGGCGCCGCCACCGAAGCCGGTGTGGCCGGCGGGGACCACGGCCACCGCGTCGTCGTTCCACGCGCCGAACAACGGCGGAAACGGCCAGCCGCGGACGTACGACCCGGGCAACGCCGTCGACGGGAACACCGAGACGTTCTGGAACGACGACACGATCGGCGCCTACCCGGACGTCCTGACGATCACCGCGGCCGCGCCGGTCGCGCTCCCCGGCGTCACCCTCTTGTCCAATGTGGACGGAGTGCCGCAGGACTTCACGGTCGAAGTGCTGGACGCCGGGGCGTGGCGGGTGGCCGCGACGGTCGGCGGCAACACCGCCGTGCAGCGGGCGGTCGCCTTCGACCGGCCGGTGACCACCACGCAGGTCCGGATCACCGTGACGAAGGACCAGAACACCCCGTCCGGCGAGTTCAGCCGCGTCAGCGAGGTCTGGCCGGGGCTGGTCGCCGATCCGCCGGTGCCGGTCGCGGTGCTCGACTTCGGCAAGGTCGTCGCTGGCTACCCGAAGATCGCCTTCGCGGGCGCGTCGGCGAACCGGCCGGGGGTGCGGCTGTCGTTCTCCGAAACCCAGCAGTACCTGGGCGAACGCTCCGACTTCACGCGTTCGGACTTCTCCGGCGGGCCGGGCAGCGACCAGTACGCGGTGCCCGCGACGCCGACCGTCTGGCGTGACACGAAGGGGTGCCAGAGCGGCACGCAGGTGTGCGCGGACGGCCTGCACGGCTTCCGCTACCTGCGGATCAGCCTCGACGCGCTCGCGTCGGACGCCCCGCTCGCGCAGCCGTCCGGTGAGGTGCGGATCAGCGGCGTCTCGCTCGACTTCACGCCGTTCCTCGGCACGCCGTCGACCTACCGCGGCTGGTTCGAGTCGTCCGACGAAGACCTCAACCGCTACTGGTATGCCGCTTCCTACACGAACGAGCTGGGCATGGACACCTTCCGGGAGTCCGATGTGGACCCGCGCGGCGCGTTCTCGCCGTCGCTGGACGGGAAGCTGGTGCTGCACGACGGCGCCAAGCGCGACCGGGACCCGTACGTCGGCGACGTCGCGGTGTCCGGCCTGACGCAGTACCTGACCCACCAGGACGGCACGGCGGCGCGGAACGTCCTCGCCGACCTGGCCGACCACCAGCGCGCGGACGGCTGGATCCCGCCGGCGTCGATCAACAACTACACTCTGCCGCTGTTCGACTATCCGCTCTGGTGGGTGACGTCGAGCTGGGACTATGTCCTCTACAGCGGCGACACCGCGTACGCGGCTTCGTACTACTCGCACCTCGTGAAGACGCTCGACACGTGGTATCCGTCGGTCACTGATTCGCGCGGGTTGCTCGCGAAGGGCCTCAACGGCACAGGCGGCTACGGCGACTACGCGTTCCTGCCGCGTACGGGCGAAGTGACGTACTACAACGCGTTGTACGTCCGCGCTCTTCAGGGCGCGGCGGGCTTGGCGCGGGCGACCGGGCACGCGGCGGACGCGGACCGGTGGCTTTCGCGCGCTTCCGGCGTGGCCGCGGCGGTGAACGCTTATTTGTGGGATCCGGCGGCGGGCGCGTACCTCGACTCGGCGACGGGCGCGGTGCGCCACGGCCAGGACGGCAACAGCCACGCGATCCTGGCCGGGATCGCCTCGCCGTCGCAGGCGACTTCGGCGCTGGCGCGGCTGGCGGCCGGGGCGCTGCCGTACGGGAACCCGTTCATGGACAACGACACTCTCGTGTCCGACGGCACGAAGCGCGTGTACGCGTTCACGTCGTTCCCTGAGCTGCAGGCGCGGTTCCGGAGCGGGCAGGCGGCGTCCGCGATCGACCAGATCAAGCGGATGTACGGCTGGATGGCTGCGCACGACCCCGGAATCACGGCGTGGGAAGGCATCGGCGAGGGCGGCTCGCAGTACGAACAGGGCTACACGTCGGCCGCGCACGGCTGGTCGACGGGTGTCGTCCCGGCGCTGACCAACGAGCTGCTGGGCGTCTCGCCGACGTCGCCCGGCTTCGCGACGTGGAAGGTCGCGCCGAACCCGGGCGGCGTTTCTTGGGCACGCGGAGCGGTGCCGACGCCGAAGGGCGCGTTGTCGGCTTCGTGGGCGCAGCAGGGTTCGGTGTTTTCGCTGACGGTCACGGCTCCGCGCGGGACGTCGGGCACTCTCGTGGTCCCGGCCGGTCGCCTGGTCCTGCTGGACGGCCGCGCGGTGCGGGCCGCCGGAACGCTTGCCGTGTCCGGTGGCACCCACACGGTGCTCGTAGTGCGGTAGCCGAGCTTTCCGCGCGGGGCGGGCTCGCCCCGCGCGGAAAGTGTCGGTGGTGGTGCGTAGCGTGGGCGGCGTGAAGGAGCAGATGGGGTTCGACTTCGGCGTCGCGCAACCGGTGCGGCTGACGAAGGTGTCGCCGGCGCGGCTGGCGACCTTCGACGACTGCCCGCGCCGGTACCGGCTCGCGTACCTCGAACGGCCGACGCCGCAGCGCACCGGGCCGTGGGCGCACAGCACGCTCGGCGCGGTGGTGCACAACGCGCTGCGGGCGCTGTTCGACCTGCCGGTGCTCAAGCGGGTGCCGCAGCGGGCGATGGCGCTGGTGGCCGAGTTCTGGAAGGACGCGGGCTTCGAGAGCGACGAGCAGGCGGCGCGGTACCGGGCGCGGGCCAAGGGCTGGGTGGCGGAGTACGTCGAGGACAACGACGTCAGCCACGACCCGGTCGGGCTGGAGCGGTGGGTGTCGGCGCCGGTCAGCCCGGCGCCGGGGGAGCGCCCTTCGATGATCATCGAAGGGCGCGCGGACCGGATCGACGCGCGTGACGGCGAGCTGGTCATCGTGGACTACAAGACGGGCCGCCGGCCACCGGACGAGTACGAAGCGCGGGCGTCGCAAGCGCTTGCGCTGTATGCGGTCGCCGCGGCGCGGACGTTGCGGATGCCGTGCACGACGGTCGAGCTGCACCACCTGCCGACCGGCACGATCGCGGCGGCGGAGCACACGCCGGAGAGCCTGCGCCGGCACTTGCAACGCGCCGGCGAGACCGCCGGAGACCTCAGGCTGGCCACGGATACCCTGGACGCGGGCGGCGACGGGGACGTGTTGTTCCCGGCCCGCCCGGACCGTCGTTGCGCCTGGTGCGACTTCAGGCCGAGCTGCGCGGCGGGGCAGGAAGCGGCCCCGGCGGCGCAGCCCTGGGACCTGCTCGCGCCCTGAACGGGAGGGAACGTGGCTTCACCGGACACCGACGAACTGGCCACAGTGCCCTTCGCCGCCGACGCCCCCGAGGCCGGAACTCCACCGCAGCAGCGCGGTGCTTCCGAGCCCGAAACGGCGCCGCAGGAGCGGGTCGAGCCCGAACGGATCGAACCGGAGCCCGCCGAGCCGGAAGCTCCGGCTCCGGCCAAGAGCGGCGGCCGCTGGTGGCGTGGTTTCACCGGCTCGCTCGCGGCGGGGCTGACGGTCCTCGCGGCCGGGGTGCTCGTAGTGGCGGGAATCTGCCTGTACACGGGCGCACCCGGTCCGGGCGCGACGCTGTTGATCGGCCACCCGGTGGCCGCGGTGCTGGCCGTGCTGGCCCAGCGCGTCGCCGACCGCCGCAACGGTCTCCCGGCGGTGGGGGCGGGCGTAGCGGTGGTGCTGTTCACGGTCTCGGCCCTGACCCTCTTCTGGCTCACCTGACCCGAGTCCCGCCCCCAATCACGCGACTTCCGGCTCCGATCACGCGAGTCCCGCGTTCCAGCACATGAGATGCCCCCTCAATCACGTGTGATGCCCCGCCAATCACGTGTGATGCCCGCTCGATCACACGAGATGCCTCTCCGCGCACGGGAGTTCGGGTTCGCCCGGGCACGTCGGCGGCCGAAACTCGCGCGTTCGTCGTTACTTCAAGGCTGTGAGGGTGGTGCCGCGCTCCTCCAGCAGGACCGGGCCTGCCGCGCCCAGGCGGACCACGCCGGTGTAGCCGCGGCGGTCGACGCCGACCGTGCGGATCGTCGAGCCGTCGTTCTCGTTCAGCACCGCCAGGCCGCCCTTGATCGGGACCACCAGCTGCTGCGCGAACGTGATTCCCGGGCCCTGGGCGCTGCTCAACGTCCAGCGCGGCGAAAGATCGTCACGTGACAACGCCAGCACCTTCGAACCGCTGAACCAGTACACGTTCTGGGCTGTCTGGGTCGTCGCCTCGACTCCCGCCGGCGGGTCGGCCGCCAGATCGCCGGCCGGCACGTCCAAGGGGTACGCCGCGCGCTGGGTGCCGTCGCCGTTAAAAGTCACCAGGAGCTTCTGGTCCGGGAGCGCCACGGCCGTCAGGTCGCCGGACATCGCGATCACGCGGGCCCGCTTGCCCGCCAGCACCGAACTGAAGCTGACCTGCGGTTCGTCGTCCTTCTCCGGTGTCGCCTTGTACACCGTCAGGCGGTCGGCCGGGTCGCCCGGGCAGCGCTCGATCACGCCGACCTTGCCCGACGCCGCCGCGACCGTGCCGTACGTGCAGCCGGTGCGCGGCTGCTTGCCCGCGTTGACCAGCGCCGGGACCTGGCCGTACTCGGCACTCTTGACCAGGTCGTCGCGCCAGGTGTCGAGGAGCTTCTTGCCCGTGGCCGTCACGTGCGAGCCGTCGCTGACCAGCTGCGTGCCCAGCTCGGCGTTGCCGTTGCGCTGGGCGGTGATCCGGCCCGTCGCCGGGTCGAGCTGCGTGACCTCACTGCAGTTCAGCGATTTGTGGTAGACGGCGTTGATCCGGCCCCACGTCTCGTTCACCGTGCACAACGGCAGGTCACGCGAGTAGTGCCAGCGGATCTGCCCGGTCAGCGGGTCGCGGGCGGCGACCTCGCCGCCGTCCGCGGTGGCCACCGCGTCGCCCGCCGTCACCGGGACCGGCGTCGCGCCGCTCGGGGCGCTCCACAGCTCGGCCATCGATCCCGGCACCTTGTCGGGCGCCGCGGGCAACGGCGGGGGCGGGGCCGCCTCGGTCCGGTCGGTGGCCGCGCTGTCGCTCGTCACGCCGATGACCAGCGCGACGGCCACCACGGTCACCGCGATCAGCGCGGCGAGCACCCGGTCCCGCCCGCGGTTCCAAGGCGATCGGCGCGCCTTGACCCGCGGGGCGGGGGCGGGAGCGGGCTCGGTCTCTTCGAGGACGTCTTCCGATCCGTAGCCGGAAGACTCTTCAGGCGCGGCTTCCGGCGCCTTCTCCTCGTCGCTCACTTACCCGACCCCCGCTGCGTAGGCCTCAGTCTGCCGACGCAGGTGTATCAGACGTCGCGGCGGGACGGCGACGGCGGCGCCGCCGGGCCGGACGCTCGGCGTTGTCGCCGGCCTCCTTCTCGGTGGCCGGGCCGGTCGCCTCCGGCGCGGTGCCGCGGGTGCGGCGACGCGCGCGGGTGCGGCCCTCGGAGGCGGGAGCCTCTTCCGAAGACGAGGAAGCGGCCGCGTTGTCCGCGGCCTCGACCTCTTCGGCCGACCGCGCACCACCGCGGGTGCGCTTGCGGGGGGTCCGGCTGCGCTTGCGCGGCGCGTCCTCCGAAGCGGCCTCGTCGGGCTTGCCACGGCCACGCGGGCCGCGGCGCTTGCCGCCCAGGTCCTCTTCTTCCTCGGCGGCCAGGCCTGCCCGGGTGCGGTTGGCCAGCGGCAGCCGGCCCTTCGTGCCCTCCGGGATGCCCAGGTCCTCGAACAGGTGCGGCGACGACGAATACGTCTCCACCGGCTCCGGCTTGTCGAGGCCCAGGGTGTCCGAGATCAGCTTCCAGCGGGGCATCTCGTCCCAGTCGACGAGGGTGACCGCGACGCCGGTCCGGCCCGCGCGGCCGGTGCGGCCGATGCGGTGGACGTAGGTCTTCTCGTCGTCCGGGCACTGGTAGTTGATCACGTGCGTGACGTCGTCGATGTCGATGCCGCGGGCCGCGACGTCGGTCGCCACCAGCACGTCGACCTTGCCCGAGCGGAACGCGCGCAGCGCCTGCTCACGCGCGCCCTGGCCCAGGTCGCCGTGCACGGCGGCGGCGGCGAAACCGCGCTCGACCAGGTCGTCGGCCACCTTTTGGGCGGTGCGCTTGGTGCGGCTGAAGATCATCGTCAGGCCACGGTCCTCGGCCTGCAGGACGCGGGCGATGACCTCGGGCTTGTCCATCGAGTGCGCCCGGTAGACGAACTGGGCGGTGCGCTCGTGGATCGCGCTCGCGTCGTTCTCCTCGGCGCGGATGTGCGTCGGCTGGTTCAGGAACGTGCGGGCCAGCGTGATGATCGGGCCGGGCATGGTGGCCGAGAACAGCATGGTCTGCCGCTCGTCCGGCACCATCCGGAGGATGCGCTCGATGTCGGGCAGGAAGCCCAGGTCGAGCATCTCGTCGGCCTCGTCGAGCACCAGGCCGCGGACCTTGCCGAGCACCAGGTGCTGCTGCTCGGCCAGGTCGAGGAGACGGCCCGGGGTGCCGATCACGACGTCGATGCCCTTGCGGAGCGCCTCGATCTGCGGCTCGTACGGGCGGCCGCCGTAGATGGCCAGTGTCCGGATGCCGAGGTGCTTGCCGGCGCCCTTGAGGTCGTTGGCGACCTGGATGCACAGCTCGCGGGTCGGCACCACGACGAGCACCTGCGGGGTGCCGTCGCCGGGGACCTCCACGCGGTGCAGCAGCGGGACGCCGAAGCCCAGCGTCTTGCCCATGCCGGTGCGGGCCTGGCCGATGAGGTCGTCGCCGGCCATGGCCAGGGGCAGCGTGAGCTCCTGGATCGCGAAGGTCCGCTCGATGCCGGCCTCGGCGAGGGCCTTGACGATCTCCGGCTTGACGCCGAAGGACGCGAAGGTCGGGTTTTCGGGCTCGACCTCGACACCCGCCTGCAGCGGGTGCGACACGTCGAGCGCGGCCGGGCCGGTCTCGCTGTGCTCCAGCGCGACGGCGGGGGTCTGTTCGGTTGTGGGAATTTCTGCGGTCAGGGTGATCGCCTCTCTCGTGACCAGCGCGCACAGCCGTGGGTCCGCTCGACACTCGACCGGGAGTAAACCCTGGTCCCTGGCGCTGAACTGGAGCGCGGAACCGGTCCGTCCCGGGAATGCCGGAAGAGGCGTGCACGCACATTGCAGTACGTCGGCAAGCCGCGTGACCTGCCTGTTCCCGACGCCGGTATGGCGTACGGAAGCTTGATATCGGACGCCAGTGTACCTGGTCAGCAGTTTTTCGACAGTACCCGGCACGCCGGAACCAGTGTGATCGGTCTCGTCGCGGCACGCCCGGGCGCTTCGGCGATACCCTGCCCCCGTGACCGAGCCGAAAGAGATCTCAGAAGGCGTAGTCGACCTTCTGGGTGTGATCGCCTACCTCGAACTGTCCGCGTTCGACCGGCTGGCGGAGGACGCGCGCAGCGCGCCCACGCTGGCCGGCCGCGGCGCGCTGGCGACCATGGCGGCCGCCGAGATCGGTCACTACGGCCTGCTGTCGGCGCACCTGGCCGCGCACGGCGTCAAGATCGAGGACGCGATGGCGCCGTTCGTGGCCCAGGTCGACGCCTGGCACGCTTCGACGCCGCCGAAGTCGTGGCTGGAGTCGCTGGTCAAGGCCTACGTCGGTGACGGGCTGGCCGCCGACCTCTACCGTGAGATCGCCAGCTGGCTCGACCCCGAGACCAAGGACCTCGTGCTCACCGTGCTCGCCGACACCGGCCACTCCGCGTTCGCCGAACGCGAAGTCGCGGCCGGCATCGAAGCCGACCCCAAGACCCGTGACAAGCTCGCCCTGTGGGGCCGCCGCCTGCTCGGCGAGGCCCTGACCCAGGCCCAGTACGTCGTCGCCGAGCGCGACGGGCTGGCCGAGCTCATCATCAACGGCTCGGGCGACCTCTCCGGAATCGCCGCGCTGTTCCGGCGGTTGCAACAGGGGCACACCAAGCGCATGCAGGCGCTCGGCCTGGGCTGAACCCGATGGAGTACCCGGAAGTGACGACGCGGTCGGGCGCGGACATGCGCCACCGGAACGAGCCGGTTCGGTTAGCCTTGGCCGGCACATCCCTTACGAATTTCCAGCGGAGGTCCCACGTGGAGGTCAAGATCGGCATCAAGGACACGCCGCGCGAGCTGGTGGTGTCCAGTGGCCAGTCTCCCGAAGAGGTGGAGAAGCTGGTCGCCGAGGCCCTGACGGCCGGTGACGGGCTCTTCCGCATCAACGACGAGAAGGGGCGCAAGTACATCGTCCCCTCCGACCGCATCGCGTACGTCGAGATCGCCCCGTCCGACGTCCGCAAGGTCGGTTTCGGCGTCGGCGACTGACAGACAAGAGCGCCCCAATGTGGCGTTCGGTGCGTTGGACGCACCGAACGCCACATTGGGTGCGTTGGACGCAACCAACGCCACATTGGGGCGTTTGGGTCAGGCGTTAAGTTCTTCGAGAGTTGTGGGGACGTGGAACGGCGGGGTGCTCGTGCCCGTGATCCGGTAGCGGCCCCACGGGTCCGGGTCCGACAGCTCGCCGGTCGCCGAGTGCGTGCCGGCCTGGATCGAAACCGGCTTCTTCTTGCCGCCCGCCAGGCGGGTCAGCTCGTCGTTCGCCGCCACCCGGCCGTACCAGCGGTAATAGCCGTCGATCGGCTGGAAGTAGCCGCGCAGCTCGACCGTCGCCCTCAGTGAGACGCCGTCGACCACCAGGGTCGCTTCGCCGCTGTAGCCGTCTTCGTCGTGCCCGCTCATGACGTCTCCTTCAGCGAATCCGCGCGGCCCAGCTGGACCACCTTGTTGACTTCCAGGGGCAGGTTCGGGTCGATGACCACGCCGTGCTGCCTGGTCAGGCCGTCGATGGCCGCCCAGATGATCTGCGTCAGGTACTCGACGACCGCGTCGCGGCTCATCGACCGGCGGTCCAGCCACCACTCGCCGGTGTTCTGGACCATGCCGACGATGCCGTGCGCCCACGGCTCGGCCGCGCCCGAGTCCATGTTGAACATCCGCATGTAGTCGCCGAGCAGCGCGGTCAGCGCCGTCGCGATCAGCTCCTTGTCCTCCGCCACGACGTCCGACGAGACCGGCTTCTCCGGCCGGCCGTGCGCCAGGAGCCGGTAGAGGTTCGGGTGCTCCTCGATCACGGTGAAGAACGCGTCCAGCGCCATCCGGATCCGCGGCACCGGCGCCAGCTCGGCGTTGATCGCCGGGATCAGCCGCTCGAACAGGATTTCCGTGCCGCGCTGGCCGAGGGCCACGTAGAGGTCGGCCTTGTCGTCGAAGTGCCGGTAGAGCACCGGCTTCGTGACGCCGGCTTCCGCGGCGACGTCCTCCATGCCGAGGTCGGGGCCGTGCGTGTCGAGCGCCCGCAGCGCCGCCTCGACGAACTCCTTGCGCCGGGCGATCCGGTGCTTGCGCCAGCGGTCGCGGCGGGCGTCGCCGGTCGCCTCCTCGTCGCGGGAGGACTTTCCGGCCTGCTTGGTGCGCTTGACACGTTCGATCACGAGAGTCATGCTACGCACAGGTAACTGTTACCTCAAGTTACACGTCGCGGAAGGGGTGTCGGCAATGACGCGGACGCTGAAGGAACCGGATCGCGAGAAGACCGCGGACCGCCTGCTGAAGTCGTCGGCGAACAAGTTCTACGACCCCGACGTGGACATCGACTGGGGCGCGCCGCTGGTCGAAGGCAAGCGCTTCATCCTGGAGGAGCGCTCTTCGCTCTACGGCACCGAGCTCTGGGACAAGCTGACCCCCGAACAGCGCATCGAGCTGGGCAAACACGAGGTCGCCAGCGTCGCCGCCACCGGGCTGTGGTTCGAAATCCTCCTCATGCAGATGCTGCTCAAGGAGGTCTACGAAGAGGACCCGACGTCCGCGCACGCCCAGTTCGCGCTCACCGAGATCGCCGACGAATGCCGGCACTCGACGATGTTCGCGCGGATGGCGTCGCGGATCGGCTGCCCCGCGTACGGCCCGGTGCCGTGGCTGCGGCGCCTGGCGAAGCTGATGCCGACGATCTCCTACGGCCCGGCGCGCTACGGCGCGATCCTGGTCGCGGAGGAAGTCCTGGACCGGCTGCAGCGCGAGCAGATGAACGACGAAGGCGTGCAGCCGCTGGTCCGGATGGTCAACCGGATCCACGTGCTCGAGGAGGCCCGGCACGTCACCTTCGCCCGCGAAGAGGTCACCCGCGGCATGGCGAAGCTGTCCAAGGCCGAGATCGGCTACCAGCAGTTCATCATCGCGCTCATCTCGTACTTCGTGACGCGGGCGTTCATCAACCCGGACGTCTACAAGGCGGTCGGCATCCGGCCGCGTGACGGCGTCGAAGCAGCACTGAACAACCCGCACTGGCAGGGGACGATCGCGTGGGCGGGCGAGAAGATCATGCCGTTCCTGGCCGAGTCCGGCCTGGTCGGGCTGCCCGGGAAGTACTTCTGGCGCAAGTCGTTCCTGCTCCCGGCGAGCCGATGACGACCGTCCTCTCGCCCGGGCGCCGGTTCGTCGCGAGCGACGGCGCCGCGCTGCACGTCTCGCTGTCGGGACCGGCCGATTCCGCCGTGACGCTGGTGCTCGTCCACGGCTGGACGCAGGACCACCGGACGTGGGACTTCGTGCTGCCACACCTCGACCCCGGCCTGCGGGTCCTGCGCTACGACTTGCGCGGACACGGCGGTTCGGCACCCGCGCGGCCCGGCGGTGCCACGATCGCGCGGCTCGCCGACGACCTCGCCGAGCTGATCGCCGCCCGCGTCCCGGACGGCCCGCTGGTCCTGGCCGGGCACTCGATGGGCGGGATGACGCTGATGGTCCTCGCCGAACGGCACCCTTCCCTCGTCAGGGAGCGGCTGGCGGGCGCGGCGTTCGTGGCGACGTCGTCAGGGGACATGGACCAGCTGACGCTCGGGTTCCCGGGCCTGGTCGGCAAGAGCGTGACGCGCGTCGAGCCGAGGCTGGCGCGCTTGCTGGCGGGCCTGCGGAGCGAGACGTTGCGGCTGCGGCCGGGACTGGTCCGCTCGGTCGCGCGGCGGCTGGTGTTCGGTGCCCGCCCGGGGCGCGAGCAGGTCGACAGCGTCGTCGAGCAGCTGCTGTGCGCGCACCCGGCCAGCGCGGGGATGTTCCTGGACGCGATCGCGTCCCACCGCGGCGTCGGCGGCCTCGGCGCGCTGTGCGACGTGCCGTCGGTGGTGCTGGCGGGGGAGAAGGACCGGCTCTGCCCCCTCGGCCACGCGAAGGTGATCGCGGACGAGCTGCCGCACGCGGAGTTCGTGCGGTACCCGGGCGCCGGGCACATGCTGCCGCAGGAGCGTCCCTTCGAGGTCGCCCGCCGGATCAGCGCGCTGGTCCGGGTCAGGAGTCTTTGAGGGGGAAGCCGCCGCCGATGCCGCGCCAGGCCAGGTTCGCCGTCAACGCCACGGCTTCCTCGCGGCTCATCGACTGGTGGTGCTGCAGCCAGAACCGGGCGCTGACCTGGCTCATCCCGACCAGCCCCACCGCCAGCAGCCGCGCCTTGTCCTCGTCGAGGCCCGCGTCCGCGGTGATCGTCTCGGTGATCGCGTCCACGCTTGCCGACGTCGCGCGGTCGACCGCCTCCTGCACCGACGGCTCGCCGCGCAGGTCGGACTCGAAGACCATCCGGAACGCGCCCGCGTCGTTGCTGACGAAGTCGAAGAACGCGCCGACCGTCGCCGGGACGCGCTGCTTGTTCTCGGTCGTCGAGTCCAGCGCGTTCTGGACGCGCTTGACCAGCTCGTCGACGTGGCTCTCCAGCAGCGCGATGTAGAGGTCGAGCTTGCCGGGAAAGTGCTGGTACAGCACGGGCTTCGAGACGCCCGCGACCTCGGCGATCTCGTCCATCGCGGCGGCGTGGTAGCCGTTCTCGGCGAAGACCCGCTGCGCCGCGGCGAGGAGCTGGGCCCGGCGCTCCGTCCGGGGCAGCCGCACCCCACGTTGCTGCAGCCGCGTCATCTCCGTCATGCTCGTCCTCCCGTCATCGTTTCTTCGACGGGCGGGGTCGCCACCGCGTGAAGTCGCCCTGAAGATTACTCGCCGGTACGTGTGCCGCGCCAAGGGTCGGGCATTCTGGACCCGTGAAGACCCCCGTGCGGGCCCGGCCGCCGCTGACCCAGGTGCCGCTCTCGAACAGGGCGCTGCCCTCGCTCGACCCCGTCCCGCCGCCCTGGCCGGCGGCCTTCGAAGAGGTCGGCACGGCCCGGCTCCACGTCCGCCGGACGCCGGGGCCGGACGACGTGCCCGCGGTGTACGTCCACGGCCTCGGCGGCTCGTCGACGAACTGGACCGACCTGGCCGCGCTGCTCGCGCCGGTCGCCGGCGGCACCGCGCCCGACCTACCCGGCTTCGGCTGCTCCGAGCCGGAAGAGGGCTTCGACTTCACGCTCCAGGCGCACGCCGATGTCGTGGCCCGGCACATCGAGGCCGTGGGCGCTCCGGTGCACCTGTTCGGCAACTCCATGGGCGGGGCGATCGCGCTGCTGGTCGCCGCCCAGCGGCCGGAACTGGTGAAGACGCTGACGCTCATTTCGCCGGCGGTGCCCGACCGGCGGCCCGACCCGCGTCGGCTGTCGGACCCGCGGATGGCGCTGGCCTACCTGCCGCTGGTCGGCGCGCGGGTGCGGGCCCAGCTGGCCGCGCTCGGCCCGCGCGAACGCGCCGCGCAGGTCATCAAGCTGTGCTTCGCGGACCCCTCGCGGTTCCCAGAAAGCCGGCTCGACGAGCTGACCGAGGAACACGGCGCTCGCGCCGGGTTCGCCTGGGCCGCGCCCGCGATGGCGCGCAGCACGTTCGCCATCTTCCGGGCGTGGTCGACGCTCGGGAAGGCGTCGCTGTGGTCGGTCGCGCCGCGGGTCGAGGCGCCGACCCTGGTCGTCTGGGGCCGCGACGACCGCGTCATCTCCGTGAAGCGGGCCGTGCGGACCGCCCGGGCGATCCCACGGGCCCGGCTGCTAGTGCTCCCGCGGACCGGGCACGTGGCCCAGATGGAACGCCCGGTCGTCGTCGCGAAGGCCGTGCTGGGCATGTGGGAGCACGTCGAAGCGGGCACCTGGTAGCCCGATCGGGGGACGGTGAGTTCACTCGATGATCCGCCAGTCGCCGATAACGGTTCGGTGGCGCTGTGGCACCCTGGTGCGGTGGACCGGGTGAAGCAGGACGCGCGAGGCGAGGATCGCCGGACGCCCCACCGCGCGTCGGCCCGCCGGACGCCCGGCACCGAGGACCACCCTCGCACCGGCCAGTACCGCCCGTCCAAGACACCTGCCCAGCGCGTCGACGACGACCGCTACCGCCCGGGTGGGCGGCGGACCACCGCCGAGCCGCTGAGCGCGTCGTGGAAGCCGCAGGTCCCGGACAAGCCGGAGCGGACGGAACCGCCGCCGAAGTCCGGCCTCATGAAGCTCACCAAGACCTACGGCTGGCGCGTCTACGCGCTGCCGATCCTGGTCGTGCTGACCGTGCTCGTCGTGGTCAACACCGCCAACAGCCCGGCCCAGCCGATCGCCGAGCAGGGCGGCACCGGCGGCACCGCGGCCGGCGTCGAATCGGCGGGCGGCGACAGCTCCGGCGGCGCCATCGACGGCAACGGCGAGCAAGCCATCCCGGAGAACCCGGCCACCCCGGTCGACCTCAAGGTGCCGACCGCGGACCTGCCCGAGGGCATCCCGTTCACCCAGGCGGGCACCGGCAAGTGGCACGTCATCCCGGGCACCGGCCCGAAGGTCGGCACCGGAAAGCTGTACACGTACACCATCGAGGTCGAGGACGGCATCGACCCGTCGAGCTACGCCGGTGACGACGCCTTCGCGGCCACCGTCCAGGGCACCCTGTCGAACCCGGCCCAGGGCTGGACGTGGGACGGCAAGATCGCGTTCCAGCGGGTGGACGGCAACTTCCCGAACCCGTCCTTCAAGGTGAGCCTCACCACGCCGGAGACCACCCACCGGCCGGACGCCTGCGGGTTCCAGATCAAGTTCGAGGCCTCCTGCTATCGCAAGAGCCTCGGCCGGGTGCTGATCAACCTGGCTCGCTGGGTGCGCGGCGCCAAGGCGTTCAACGCCGACATGACCGGCTACCGGCAGTACGCCATCAACCACGAGGTCGGGCACGCCCTGGGCAACCAGCACGTCGGCTGCGGCGGGGACGGCCTGCCCGCGCCGGTGATGATGCAGCAGTCCTTCGGGGTCTCCGACGACTACGTCTCGATGCTCAACGACATCCCCGGCGGTGACAAGGGCAAGGTCGCCAAGGACGGCCGCACCTGCGTGCCCAACGCGTGGCCGAACCCCAAGCCGGCTTCCTAGCGAGTCCCAGCATCCGGACGCGGGAAGGCATATTTGCCCCCGCGCGTTGTGCATAGTGGGATGGACGCGATACGCGCGAGATGGAGGACCCATGTCAGCACTGCCGCCGCTCGTCGAGCCGGCTGCCGAGCTCACCAAGGAAGAGGTGGCTCGGTACAGCCGTCACCTGATCATCCCGGACGTCGGGGTGAACGGGCAGAAGCGGCTGAAGAACGCCAAGGTCCTGGTGATCGGGGCCGGCGGCCTCGGCAGCCCCGCGCTGCTGTACCTGGCCGCCGCCGGGGTCGGCACGCTCGGCATCGTCGACTTCGACGTCGTGGACGAGTCGAACCTGCAGCGCCAGGTCATCCACGGCCAGTCCGACGTCGGCAAGCTCAAGGCCGCGTCCGCGCAGGAGTCGATCGCGGAGATCAACCCGCTGGTCAAGGTGCACCTGCACACCGACCGGCTGGACTCGTCGAACGCGCTGGAGATCTTCGAGCAGTACGACCTGATCGTCGACGGCACCGACAACTTCGCCACGCGCTACCTGGTCAACGACGCCGCGGTGCTGCTGGGCAAGCCGTACGTCTGGGGCTCGATCTTCCGGTTCGAGGGCCAGGTCAGCGTGTTCTGGGAGGACGCGCCGAACGGCAAGGGCCTCAACTACCGCGACCTCTACCCCGAGCCGCCGCCCCCGGGCATGGTCCCCTCCTGCGCCGAGGGTGGCGTGCTGGGCGTGCTGTGCGCGTCCATCGGCTCGATCATGGTGACCGAGGCGATCAAGCTGCTCACGGGCATCGGCGAGCCGCTGCTCGGCCGCCTGATCAGCTACGACGCGCTGGACATGAAGTACCGCGAGGTCAAGATCCGCAAGGATCCGGACACGCCGAAGATCACCGAGCTGATCGACTACGAGGCGTTCTGCGGTGTCGTTTCCGACGAGGCGGCGCAGGCGGCGTCGGGGAGCACGATCACCCCGGCCGAGCTCAAGGCCAAGTTCGACAGCGGCGAGAACTTCGCGCTGATCGACGTCCGCGAGCCGCACGAGTACGAGATCGTCAACATCAAGGGCGCGACGCTGATCCCGAAGGACCGCATCCTCTCGGGCGAGGCCCTCGCGGAGCTGCCGCAGGACAAGCCGATCGTCCTGCACTGCAAGTCCGGCGCCCGGTCCGCCGAGGCCCTCGCCGCCCTGCACGCGGCCGGTTTCAAGGACGCGACGCACCTCGGCGGAGGCGTGCTCGCCTGGGCGAAGCAGATCGACCCGAGCCTGCCGACCTACTGACAGTGGCGCCCGTGAAGGCCGTCTCCGGCTCCGGAGGCGGCCTTCACGGCATTTCGGGCCGTCGGCAAAACCGTGTGTGACCAGCGCGTCTTCTCGATCGTGGAACACCCGGCCGGGTAACGTCACGGCCGTGCGGTCAACCCTCGAACGTCCTCCGGCGCACGTCTGCGCGGCCTTCGGCGGCCCGGCCGACGGCGGCGAACGCCTGCCGGACTCGGCGGCGTGGCGCTGCGGCGACCTCGTGCTCAAGCCGGTCACGGACAAGGTCAGGACGCTGTGGACCGCTCACGCGCTCGACTACGTCCGCGAGCCGGGACTGCGCGTCGCGAAGCCGGTCCGGTCCACCGACGGCCGCTGGATCGTCGGCGGCTGGACGGCGTCGCGGTTCGTCCCCGGCACGCCGGAGCACCGCGGTGACGCGTCCGTGCTGGCGGCGGTGAAGCTGCACCGGGCCACGGTCGGCCTGCCCCGGCCGGACTTCCTCGACGCGCGCACCGACGTCGATGCGGTCGCCGACCGCATCGCCTGGGAGGAGCTGGAGGTCCCGCTCGAGGAGACCAAGGGCGGCCGCTGGTTCGAGGTCCTCGCCGGCGCCCGCCGCCCCATCCGGCTGCCGTCGCAGGTGGCCCACGGCGAGTTGCTGGCCGCGCTCCTGTTCGACGGCGACGACGTCCCCGGCGTGGTGGACTTCGTGCCGTACTACCGGCCGGGCGAGTACGGCGCGGCGATCGTCGCGGTCGACGCGCTCGCCTGGGGCGGCGCGGGCCGCGACCTCCTGGAGCGCTGGGCGCACCTGCCGGAGTGGCCGCAGCTGCTGCTGCGCGCGGTGCTGTTCCGGCTGGCGGCCAACGCGCTGAATCCGAGGTCGACGCAGGCATCGCTGGACGGTCTGCGCGCGGCGGCGCGCGAGGTGTCCGGAGTCTTGTGACCGAGGTCGCAAGATCGCGGGACATCTCGGGTAAAGCGCCGCTGACCTCCGGAGTCCCGGTCCGTGGACGCCGATCTCACCGGCCGGGCGCCGCGTAAACCGCCGCAATGTCAACTGCCTGAAACATTCGGTCGAATCCGGTTAACACGGCCTCCTTAGCGTCAGGGCACGCCCGAAACGCCGAGGAGGTGCCCGATGCCGCAGGTCGACACCCACTGCCCGTACTGCGCGCTGCAGTGCGGGATGAGCCTCGACGGCGCTCGCGTCACGCCGCGGGACTTCCCGGTGAACGCCGGCGGCCTGTGCCAGAAGGGCTGGACCTCCGGCAGCCTGCTCACGTCGCCGAAGCGCCTGACCACCCCGATGATCCGGGTGGACGGCGCGCTCGAGCCCGTCAGCTGGGACTTCGCCCTCGACCACGTGGCCGGGAAACTCGCCGAAATCCGTGACGCGCACGGTCCGGACGCCACCGCGATCTTCGGCGGCGGCGGGCTGACCAACGAGAAGGCCTACCTGCTCGGCAAGTTCGCCCGCGTCGCGCTCGGCACCTCGCAGATCGACTACAACGGCCGGTTCTGCATGTCGTCGGCCGCCGCGGCGGGGATCAAGGCCTTCGGGGCCGACCGCGGGATGCCGTTCCCCGTCACGGATCTCAAGAACGCCGACGTCGTGCTGCTCGCCGGCGCGAACCCGGCCGAGACGATGCCGCCGTTCACCCAGCACCTGCGCGGGGTCGACCTGGTCGTCGTCGACCCGCGGCGCACGCCGACCGCCGAGCTGGCGAGCCTGCACCTGGCGCCCGCGCCGGGCACGGATCTCGCGCTGGCGCTGGGCATCCTGCACGCCGTCGTCGCCGACGGCCACCTCGACCAGTCCTATGTGGACGACCGGACGAGCGGCTTCGCGGAAATGTGGCGGATCGCCGCGAGCTGGTGGCCGGAACGCGCCGAGCGCGTCACCGGCGTGTCGGCCGCCGACATGCGCCTCGCCGCGGCGAAGCTCGCCAACGCGCGCAACGCCTACGTCCTCACCGCTCGCGGGACCGAACAGCACGCCACTGGCACCGCGACCGTCGGCGCCTGGATCAACCTCGCACTGGCCCTCGGCCTGCCGGGCCGGAACGGCTCCGGTTACGGCTGCCTCACCGGGCAGGGCAACGGCCAGGGCGGCCGCGAGCACGGCCAGAAGGCCGACCAGCTGCCCGGTTACCGCAAGCTCGACGACCCGGCCGCCCGCGAGTACGTCGCCGGCGTGTGGGGAGTCGACGCGGACAGCCTGCCCGGCCCCGGCCGTTCGGCGACCGAACTGCTCGAAGCGCTCGGGCAGGAGAACGGCCCGAAGGCGCTGATGGTGTTCGGCAGCAACGTGGTCGTCTCGGCGCCGCGCTCGCAGCGCGTCCAGGACCGGCTGGCCGCGCTGGACTTCCTGGTCGTCGCCGACTTCGTGCTGTCCGAAACCGCGGCGATGGCCGACGTCGTCCTGCCGGTCACCCAGTGGGCCGAAGAGGACGGCACGCTCACCAACCTCGAAGGCCGGGTCCTGTTGCGCCGCAAGGCACTCGACCCGCCGCCGGGTGTCCGGTCCGACCTGGACGTCCTGGCCGGGCTCGCCGAGCGGCTCGGCCAGCCCGACGGCCGGTTCCCGGCCGACGCCGAGACGGTGTTCGAAGAACTGCGGATCGCGTCCAAGGGCGGGATCGCCGACTACTCCGGCGTCAGCTACGACCGGCTGCGCGCGGGCGAGGCGCTGCACTGGCCGGTGCCGGAGGACGACCACCCCGGCACCCCGCGGATGTTCCTCGAGGCGTTCGCCCACCCCGACGGCCGCGCGCGGTTCGTGCCGGTCGAGCACACCGGTCCCGCCGAGGTCCCGGACGACGAGTTCCCCTTGCAGGCCACCACCGGCCGCGTGCTCCAGCACTACCAGTCGGGCGCGCAGACGCGGCTGATCGGCGAGCTCAACGAGGTCGTCCCGGAGGCGTTCGTCGAGGTCCACCCGGACACCGCCAAGCGCGCCGGGCTCGAAGAGGGCGACCGCGCGGTGGTCCGCTCCCGGCGCGGCGAGACGGTGGCACGCGTCCGGTTCGCCCAGTCGCTCAAGCCCGACCTGGTCTTCCTGCCGTTCCACTTCCCCGGTGAGCAGCGCGCCAACCTGTTCACCAACCCGGCGCTCGACCCGGTCAGCCGGATGCCGGAGTTCAAGGTGTGTGCCGTGTCCTTGTCTACCGTGGATGGTGCCGCATGAGCCCCCGTGAAGTTGTCATCGTCGGCTACGGCATGGCCGGCGCCCGGCTCGCCGACGAGATCCGCCGCCGTGACCCGATCGCCGAGCGCGTCCGGCTGACCGTGCTCGGCGCGGAGAAGCACGCCGCCTACAACCGGGTGCTGCTGTCCGCGGTCGTCGCGGGCGGGATGAGCGCCGAAAGCGTCCGCCTGCACGACGACGAGTGGGCCCAGCGGCACAACATCGACCTGCGGCTCGGCGTCGACGTCGCCCGGATCGACCGCGAGAAGCGCTGTGTCGAACTCGGCGACGGGTCCACAGTGGACTATGACGCCCTGGTCCTGGCCACCGGCGCCAACCCGTGGATCCCGCCGGTCGAAGGGCTCGAAGCCGGCCCGGGCGTGGTCGCCTTCCGCAGCCTCGACGACTGCGCCAAGATCCTCGACGCCGCCCGCTTCGGCGCGCCGGTCGCGGTGCTCGGCGGCGGCCTGCTCGGCCTCGAAGCCGCCCGCGGCCTCGCCGGGCGCGGCAACCAGGTGACCGTCGTGCACCCGCTCGGCCACGTCATGGAACGCCAGCTCGACCCGGCCGCCGGGCACGTGCTGGCCCGCCAGCTCACCGACATGGGCGTGACGTTCAAGTTCGGTGCCACCGCCGCCCGCTACCTGCCCGGCGACGGGCTCAAGCTCGACGACGGCAGCCTCGTCCCGGCCGACCTGGTCGTGGTCGCCGCCGGCGTCCGCGCCGAGACGAGCCTGGCCACGGAAGCCGGGCTCGACGTCGACATGGGCATCCTCGTCGACGACACGCTGCGCACCAGCGACGGCCGCATCCACGCCCTCGGCGACTGCGCCCGCCACCCCGGCGCCCCGGCCGGGCTGATCCAGCCCGCATGGGAACAGGCGTCGGTGCTGGCCGACGTCCTGACCGGCACGAACGCGGCCGCCCGCTACCGCGGCACGACAGCCGTGACCCGGCTCAAGGCCCGCGGTATCGACCTCGCCGCGCTGGGCGAGACCCAGCTCGAAGCGTCCGACGGCGGCGCCGAGGTGCTGACGTTCAACGACCCCACCGGCGGGCGGTACGGCAAGCTCGTCGTCCGCGAAAACCGTGTCACCGGGGCGATCCTGCTCGGCCTGCCCGACGCGGCCGCGACGATCACCCAGTTCCACGACCGCGGCACGCTGCTGCCCGACGACCGGCTCGGCGTCCTGCTGGGCCGCGCACTGCCCACCGGCGCCACCCCGGCGGCCAGCCCGGCCGACCTGCCGGCCGCCGCGGTGATCTGCCGCTGCAACAACGTCACCAAGGGCCGGCTGATCGAGGCCTGGAAGGCCGGGGCGACCGACACTCCCGCACTGGCGCGGGCCACGCGAGCCACCACGGGATGCGGCGGGTGCTCCGACACCGTCGGCGGCATCGCCAACTGGCTCGCCGCGCAATGACCACCACGAACCGCCGCACGAAGGAGAACGCCGTGGCCCACCAAGGAAAGCACTGGATCGAACACTGGGAACCCGAGAACGAAGAGTTCTGGGAATCCACGGGCAAGAAGGTCGCCCGCCGCAACCTCTGGTTCTCGGTCTTCGCCGAGCACATCGGCTTCTCGATCTGGACACTCTGGTCGGTCATCGTCCTGTTCATGGGCAAGGACTACGGCTTCTCCGCCGCCGACAAGTTCCTGCTCGTCTCGACGCCGACGCTGATCGGCGGCCTGATGCGGCTGCCCTACACCTTCGCCGTGGCGAAGTTCGGCGGCCGCAACTGGACGGTCGTGTCGGCCCTGCTGCTGCTGATCCCGACCACGCTGGCCGCGATCGTGCTGCACCCTGGCACTTCGCTCGGCACGTTCCTGCTGGTCGCGGCCCTCGGTGGCGTCGGCGGCGGCAACTTCGCGTCGTCGATGACGAACATCAACACCTTCTACCCGGAGAAGCACAAGGGCTGGGCGCTGGGCCTCAACGCCGGCGGCGGCAATCTCGGTGTCGCGGCGATCCAGGTGATCGGGCTCATCGTGATCGGCACGGCGGGCGCGACCGCGCCACGGCTGGTGCTCTTCATCTACCTGCCGCTGATCGTCATCGCCGCGCTGTGCGCGTACTTCTTCATGGACAACCTCGCCACCGTCAAGGGCGACACCAAGGCGATGCGCGAAGTCGTCAAGGAACCGCACACCTGGGTCATGTCGTTCCTGTACGTCGGCACGTTCGGGTCCTTCATCGGCTACAGCTTCGCCTTCGGGCTGGTGCTGCAGAACCAGTTCGGCCGCACCCCGCTGCAGGCGGCCGCGGTGACGTTCCTCGGCCCGCTGCTCGGTTCGCTGTCGCGGCCGGCGGGCGGCTGGCTGTCCGACCGGATCGGCGGCGGCAAGATCACGTTCGCCACCTTCATCGGGATGGCGGCGGCGACGGTCGTGCTGATCCTGGCGTCGACGTCGAAGTCCCTGACGCTGTTCACGGTCGCTTTCATCGTGCTGTTCGTGCTCGCCGGCATCGGCAACGGCTCGACGTACAAGATGATCCCGGCGATCTTCCGCGCCAAGGCGAAGATCGCCATCGCGAACGGCGCCGAGGAAGCGGCCGAGCTGCTCAAGGCCCGTCGCCTCTCCGGCGCGCTGATCGGCCTGGCCGGCGCGATCGGCGCCGAGGGCGGCCTGTTCATCAACCTCGCGTTCCGGCAGTCCTTCGCCGACGCGAAGAGCGGCGTGCCCGCCTTCATCGGGTTCCTGGTCTTCTACGGGCTGTGCTTCGCCGTCACCTGGGCGGTCTACCTGCGCAAGCCCGCCGAACAGCCCACGAGTGAGCGCGGTCTGGCGCTCGCGGGAGCGGAGGTCTGAGATGCCCACCCTGGTCGTCGCCGGACACGGCATGGTCGCCCATCGGCTCGTGGAGGCGGTGCGCGCGGAAGACCCCCAAGGAAACTGGCACGTCGTCGTCCTGTCCGAGGAGCCGCGTCCGGCGTACGACCGGGTGGCGCTCACCTCCTACGTGGACACCTGGGACCCGGCCGCGCTGGCCTTGCCCGGCTCGGACTACGCGGGCGATTCGCACGTCGACCTGCGGCTCGGCGAGCTGGCCGTTTCAGTCGACCGGGACGCTCGCACGGTCACCACGGCGTCCGGCGCGGTCGTCTCGTACGACGCCCTGGTGCTGGCCACGGGCTCGCGGCCGTTCGTACCGCCGGTGCCCGGGCACGACCTGCCCGGCTGCTTCGTCTACCGGACCATCGAGGACCTCGACGCGATCCGCGCGGCCGCGGTCGAAAAGCCGGGACGCGGCCGCCGCTCGGCCGTCGTCATCGGCGGTGGCCTGCTCGGCCTGGAAGCCGCGAAGGCGTTGCGGGACATGGGACTCTCCCCGCACGTCGTCGAGATGGCGCCGCGGCTGATGCCGCTGCAGGTCGACGAGGGCGGCGGTTCGCTGCTGCGGCGCCTCATCACCGGCCTCGACGTCACCGTCCACACGGGAACTTCGACCGACGCCATCGAGGCCGACGGCTCGCGGCTGCTGGCCAAGCTGGGCAACGGCACCGAGCTGGACGTCGACCTGGTCGTGTTCTCGGCCGGTGTCCGGCCGCGGGACGACCTCGCCCGGCAGTCCGGCCTGGAGCTGGGCCCGCGCGGCGGTGTCCTCACGGATGCGTCCTGCCGCACCAGCGACCCGTCGATCTACGCGATCGGCGAATGCGCGTCGGTCGACGGCAAGGTGTACGGCATCGTGGCGCCCGGCTACGCGATGGCGGAGATCGTCGCCGCGCAGCTCACCGGCGGCAGCGGGACGTTCCCCGAGCCGGACACGTCCACGAAGCTGAAGCTGATGGGTGTCGACGTCGCCTCCTTCGGTGACGCGCACGCTCAGACCGAAGGTGCCCTGGAAGTCGCCGTCAACGACGCGGTCGCCGGGACGTACAAGAAGCTCGTGGTCACCGACGACGGCAAGACGCTGCTCGGCGGCGTGCTCGTCGGCGACGCGACCGAGTACAACACGCTGCGGGCGCT
Organism: Amycolatopsis vastitatis; assembly: GCF_002234595.1. Lineage (GTDB taxonomy): Bacteria > Actinomycetota > Actinomycetes > Mycobacteriales > Pseudonocardiaceae > Amycolatopsis > Amycolatopsis vastitatis. Next base: position 84,961 of record NZ_NMUL01000014.1, on the reverse strand, counting down.
GGTCGGCCGCCCGCTGCCGGCCGAGCCGGGCGCGATCCTCGCCCCGGCGGGCGGCGGCGCCGCGGTCGGCGTCGACGCGCTGCCCGACGCGGCGCAGATCTGCTCGTGCAACGCGGTGTCCAAAGGCGCGATCAACCAGGCCATCCACGAGGAAGGCTGCGACACCGTCCCGAAGCTGAAGGCGTGCACCCGCGCGGGTACCGCCTGCGGCTCGTGCGTCCCGCTGCTGGGCAGGCTGCTCAGCGCGGCCGGTGTCGAGCAGTCGAAGGCGCTCTGCGAGCACTTCCCCCAGTCGCGCGCGGAGCTGTTCGAGATCGTGCAGGCCACGCGGATCACGACGTTCAGCGAGCTGATCGGCCGGTACGGCTCGGGCAGCGGCTGCGCGATCTGCAAGCCGGCGGTGGCGTCGATCCTGGCCACCCTCGGCAACGGGCACGTGCTCGGCGGCGAGCAGATGACGTTGCAGGACACCAACGACCGGTACCTGGCGAACCTGCAGCGCAACGGCACGTACTCGGTGGTGCCGCGGATCCCCGGCGGCGAGATCACGCCGGACAAGCTGATCGTGATCGGTGAGGTGGCCCGTGACTTCGGGCTGTACACCAAGATCACCGGCGGTCAGCGGATCGACCTCTTCGGGGCCACGGTGGACCAGCTGCCGCTGATCTGGCGACGGCTCGTCGACGCGGGGTTCGAGTCCGGGCACGCGTACGGCAAGGCGTTGCGCACGGTGAAGTCGTGCGTCGGGTCGACGTGGTGCCGCTACGGCGTCCAGGACAGCGTCGGGCTCGCGATCGAGCTGGAGCTGCGCTACCGCGGCCTGCGCTCGCCGCACAAGCTCAAGTCGGCCGTTTCGGGGTGTGCCCGGGAGTGCGCCGAGGCGCGGAGCAAGGACTTCGGCATCATCGCCACGGAGAACGGCTGGAACCTCTACGTGGGCGGCAACGGCGGCACGACCCCGCGGCACGCCGACCTGCTGGTGTCCGATGTGGACAGCGAGACGCTGATCCGGACCATCGACCGGTTCCTGATGTTCTACGTGCGCACCGCCGACCGGCTGCAGCGCACGGCGCCGTGGATCGAGGAGATGGAGGGCGGGCTCGACCACCTGCGCGCGGTGATCGTCGACGACTCGCTGGGCATCTGCGAAGACCTCGACGCGGCGATGGCCAAGCACGTCGACAACTACGCCGACGAGTGGAAGGGCGTCCTGGAGGACCCGGAGAAGCTGGCCCGCTTCACGTCCTTCGTCAACGCGCCGGGCGCGCCCGACCCGGCCATCTCGTTCCGCGAGGAGCGGGCGCAGAAAGTCCCCGTGATGCTGGGAGTTCCTGGATTTTCGAACAGCGAGGTGCGGCGATGACCACGTCGATCGAACGAACCTGGACGGCGGTGTGCGCGGCGGACGTCGTGCCGGAGTACTCGGGCGTCGCCGCGCTGCTGGACGGCGTGCAGGTGGCGATCTTCCGGCTGCCGGGCGACCGGTGGTACGCACTGTCCAACTGGGACCCGTGCAGCGGCGCGGCGGTGCTCTCGCGGGGCATCGTCGGCGACGCGGGCGGCGTTCCGGTGGTGGCCTCGCCGGTCTACAAGGAACGGTTCGCGCTCGACAGTGGACAGTGCCTGGACGCTTCGGACGTTTCGGTGCCGGTGTACGAGGTGCGCGTGCGAGAGGGCGTGGTCGAAGTGGAGAGTCCATGACCGATGTGCTCCCACTGGCCGGTTTCGTGATCGGCATCACCGCGGCGCGCCGGGCTGACGAGCTCGGCGCGCTGCTGGTGCGCAAGGGGGCGAGCGTCCGCTACGGCCCGGCGATCCGGATCGTGCCGCTGACGGACGACACCGAGCTGCACGCGGCGACCACCACTTTGCTTTCCTCGCCGGTCGACGCGGTCGTCGCGACCACCGGCATCGGCTTCCGAGGCTGGCTGGAGGCGGCCGAGGGCTGGGGGCTGGGAGACGCGCTGGTCTCGCGCTTGTCGGCGTCTTCACTCTTGGCGCGCGGTCCGAAGGTGACGGGCGCCATCCGCGCGGCAGGGCTTTCGGAGTCGTACTCACCGGCGTCGGAGAGCAACGCGGAGCTGCTGCAGCACCTGCTCTCGTCGGGGGTCGAGGGGATGCGGATCGCGGTGCAGCTGCACGGCGAGCCGTTGCCGTACTTCGTGGACACGCTGCGGGCGGCCGGGGCGGAGGTCATCGAGATCTCGGTGTACCGCTGGGTCGGCCCGGTGGACCCGGGCCCGGTGGACCGGCTGCTGGACGGGGTCCTGGACGGATCGATCCACGCATTGCCGTTCACGAGCGCCCCGGCGGCGGCTTCGCTGGTGGCACTGGCCCGCCGCACGGGCCGGCTGGCGGGCCTGGTGTCGGCGTTGTCGGGCCCGGTGGTGGCGGCGTGCGTCGGCCCGATCACGGCGGCACCGCTGGCGGCACTGGGGGTGCCCACGGTCCAGCCGCACCGGGCCCGCATCGGCGCACTGGCCCGGACGGTGTCGGAGACTTTGGTGGCGCGGTCGCCGCGCTTGCGGGCCGGAGGGCACTCGATCGAGCTTCGCGGCCAGGCGGCCATTGTGGACGGCGAGTGGCGAGAGGTGGCGCCGGCGCCGATGGCGCTGCTGCGGGCGCTGGCGGCTTCGCCGGGTCGGGTGGTGTCACGGCGTGAGCTGATCGCGGCGTTGCCCGGGGGCGGTGAGGAGCACGCGGTCGAGACGGCCATCGGGCGGCTTCGGACTTCGCTGGGGGGCGGGAAGGTCGTGCAGACGGTGGTCAAGCGGGGGTATCGGCTGGCGGTGGACGCCTGAGCGGCTTTGCGTGCTGAGACCCACCACCCCGAAGCCCAATTGTGACTACGGACGGTAGTGCCGCGTCAAGGCGGGAAAGCGTGCCTTGACCCGGCACTACCGTCCGTGTTTCGGCTTCGTATCGGGGTTGCGGGGAGGGGTCTGGGTGGGGTGCCGGTTGTGTCTTCGGCGTGCCGTTCGCGACGGTGGGGCCGGGGGGCCGGCTCAGCCGACCCAGGTGACCGTGTGCTTCTCGAACCCCCGCGCCGCCGCCACCCGGGCCGCCTCGGCCTCCGCTTCCTCGCGGACCGCCGGGCGTAGCGGGTCGAACGCCGTCACCGTGAATGTCAGCTTCGCGGCGCTGCTCTTCGTGCGCCACGTTCCCGCGATGTCGCCGTCCGCCAGCAGGACTCCCGGGTTGCCCAGCATCTTCCAGACTTCCTTGCGCCGTGCCGGGTCCGGGACCAGCAGGGCCTTGTCGCGGGCCTGGATGAACGGGTCCCACGGTGGCAGCAGCCGGACCACGTCCGGCTCCGGGGGGTTCTCCAAGTTCGCCAGCCGGGACGATGGCAGGTGGCGGACCTTGCCCTCCACCTTCACCGTCGCCAGGTCCGGTGGCCACGTCCGGTCCACCACCGCGCGAGCCGTCCCGACGTACTCCGCCGCTTCACCCGGGGTCGCCGGGCCGTTGAGGGCCAGGTACCGCGAGACGGAAGCCGTCGCGGCCGCCGGATCCGGGGTGCGGCGCAGCCGGCCGCGGCCCTCCAGCGGGGCCAGCGTCGCCGGGGATGCTCCCGTGACCAGGCGGACGCCGCCGTGCGGGGCCGCGATGCGCATCAGCTGCTCCTGGATGTGCGTCGCGTTGCAGCCCCGGCACCACCGTGAGAACGACGGCGGCAGCACCTTCGTCACCGCCCCCGAAACGGCGCCCTTCGTCATCGGTTCCGTGACCACCTTCCGGATGGCGGCCGCCGCCGTGAACACCACTTCGCGCGCGGACAGACCCGTCGCCGCCATCTCCTTGCGCTGCCACAGCATCCGCGCCAGCGCGTCCGCGTCGTCCAGCGGCACCAGCGCGCGGATCACCTCGGGCAGGTCCGAACGCAGGTGGTAGTGCGGCGCGCCGCGCAACGTCCAGGCCAGGACGAGCCGGTCGTCCTCCTCGAGGGACACCGGGCCGTCGAGCCGGGCCACCAGGGCGAGCAGCGCGGTGTCGCGCATGCTGTCCTGCAGCCCGGCCCGGACGACGGCCAGTTCGGCCGCGTCCCGCGCCGTCCGGTGCAGGCCGTGCTCGGCGATGCGGTAGGCGAGTACCTGGCGACGGTCCACGTGCGACTCCTAGAACGTGTACTCGAAGGTGTACCCCATTTTCTCCTCGCCCATCGCGCCGCCGACGGTGCCGCTGCCGGTCAGCCCGGCCAGCTCGCCGGTGGCCGAGCCGGGGACCACGGTGAACGTCGAGGCGATGCCCTTCGCGTCGAACGTGTACTCGTGCCGCACGACGAACGTCCCTTCGCGACCGTCGATCTTGCCCTCGAAGCGCTCGAAGCTCGGCGACGTCGTCGTGCCGCTCTCGTAGCCTTCGCCCGCGTAGTACAGCAGAAGGTCGCAGATCGATTCACCCTCGATGACGCCGTCGTACGCCATCGTGGCGTGCGCGTACGCCACCCGGGGGCCACCTTCGGTGCCGCTGACGATCTTCTCGTCCCAGTTCTTCATGGTGAATGCGTTCATGGGGGACACTCTGCCGGGCTTACCTGTCAGCTTGTGTCAGGTATTTCTGCCAGAATCGGACCATGCGCGCGAGCCGCCTCCTGACCGTCCTCCTGCTGCTGCAGAACCGCGGCCGGATGACGGCCGAGGAGCTGGCGGAGGAGCTCGAGGTCTCGGTGCGCACGGTCTACCGGGACATCGACGCGCTCTCGGCGTCCGGTGTCCCGGTGTACGCCGACCGCGGCCGGACCGGTGGCTACCGGCTGGTCGACGGCTACCGGACGCGGCTGACCGGGATGACCGAGGAAGAGGCCCAGTCGCTGTCGCTGGCCGGGCTGCCCGTGGCCGCGGCCGAGCTGGGGCTCGGCACGGTCCTCGCGGCCGCTCAGCTCAAGCTGTACGCCGCGCTGCCGTCGGAGCTGCGCGACCGCGCCGGACGCGTCGCCGAGCGCTTCTACCTGGACGTTCCCGGCTGGCACCGCGGCATCGAAAGCCTGCCGGCGCTGTCCGCCGTCGCCGACGCCGTCTGGTCGTCGCACCGGATCCGGATCCGCTACGAGCGGTGGGGGCAGCGCGTCGTCGAGCGCGAGGTCGAGCCGCTGGGACTGATCCTGAAGGCGGGTAACTGGTACCTCGCCGGCCGCTGCGACGGCACCGACCGGACCTACCGGATCTCCCGGGTGCTGGAGCTGACGGACCTCGGCGAGGTGTTCGAGCGGCCCGCCGGGTTCGACCTCGCGCGGTACTGGCAGGAGTGGTCCGAGCAGTTCGAACGCCGGATGTTCCCGCGCGTGGCGGTGGTGCGGCTGTCGCCGCGTGCGCAGGCTCTCGTACCGTTCTACGCAGGTTCGGTCGGCACCCGCGCTTTGCGCGAGTGCCGCAACGAGCCCGACGCGGACGGCTGGCTCACCGTGGAGCTGCCGGTGGAGCCGGGCGAACCGGCCATCGGCGAGCTGCTGCGCTTCGGGCCGCACCTGGAGGTCCTCGAACCGGCGGACCTGCGGGCGGAGCTGGCGGAAGCGATCGAGGAGATGAGCGCGATCTATGGGTGAGCTGAGCGGGATCGCCATCGGCGTCACGGCCGAACGCCGGGCCGGCGAGTTCATCGCGGCCCTCGAACGCTCCGGCGCCGAGGTCCGGCACGCGCCGACGATCACCATCGTGCCGCTGGACAGCGACCCCGAGCTGCGGGCGGGCACCGAAGCCGTGCTCGCCGCGCCGATCGGGTTCACGGTGGTCACGACGGGCGCGGGCTTCCGCGGCTGGCTCGCCGCGGCGGAGGACTGGGGCCTGCGCGACCGGCTGCTGTCCACACTGGGCGAGTCCCGGATCTACGCCCGCGGCCCGAAGGCCGTCGGCGCGATCCGCGGCGCGGGGCTGCGCGAGTCCTATTCGGCCGAGTCCGAATCGAACGCCGAACTCTTCGGTGCCTTGGCGGCCGCGGACATCAGCGGCGCGCGGGTCGCCGTCCAGCTGCACGGGACGCCGCTGCCCGAGCACACTTCGCCGCTGGTGACGGCCGGGGCGACGCTGCTGGAGGTGCAGCCGTACCGGTGGTACTCCCCGCCGGACGTGCGGCCGGTGCACGAGCTGATCGACGCGGCCATCGCCGGTGACCTGGGCGCGCTGGCGTTCACGAGCGCCCCGGCGGCGGCGAACTTCCTGGCGCTGGCCCGGTCCTACGGACGCTACGACGAGTTGCTGGCCGCGATGTGCGGGCCGCTGGTGTGCGCGTGCGTGGGGCCGGTGACGGCGGCGCCGCTGGAGGAGGCCGGCGTCAAGACCCTGCAGCCGGAGCGCCAGCGGCTGGGGGCACTGGTGAAACTGCTGGTCACGGCCCTCGGCGCGGCGCAGTCCTAGAACAGTCCCTCGGGGCCGTCGTCCTCCTCCCCGTCCGGTTTCCAGCGGTACTTCCGCAGGTCGACGCGCTGGCCGTCGGCCAGCACGCCTTCCGCGCGCAGCCGTTCGAGCTGGTCGTGGACCAGGTGCGGCGCCGGGGTGCCGTTCGCGCGCAGGATCCGGTGCCACGGCAGGTCGTGCCCGTCCTCGGCCAGGATCGCGCCGACCATCCGCGGTGAGGGTGCTCCGGCGAGCGCCGCGATGTCGCCGTACGTCGCGACCGTACCGGGTGGCACGGACTCGATGATTTCCCGCACGCGCTCGTGCAGAACGTCGTCCATACCGACACTCTGCCGCACGGGTACGACACTTTCCGTCGCCGCCCGGCGCACGCAGCGACACCTTCGCCGAACGCACCCCCGCTAAGCCGTGCCGGTGCACCACACGGGGGAGCGGGCGTGGTTCCATCGCGGGGTGAACGGGAGGCGAACGGCGCAGGCGGACGCGCGGCTGGTGCGCACCCCGCTCCCGGACGCACCCACGTTCACCTGGGACGAAGGCGCCCGGCGGGTGCTCTCCGCGCCCGGCGGGTTCCGCCGCGTGCTCGGTGGCCCCGGCACCGGCAAGACGTCGCTGCTGGCCTCGGCCGCCACCCGCCGGATCGCCGAGGGCGCCGATCCGGAGAGCGTGCTCGTGCTCACCACGTCCCGCAAGGCCGCCGACGTGCTGCGCGCCGACATCACGCGCCGGCTCACCGCCGATCCCGACCAGGCCCGGCCGCTGCCCCGGACCGTCCGCGAACCGCTCGTGCGCACCGTGCACTCCTACGCCTACTCGCTGTTGCGGCTCGAAGCGATGGCCGAAGAGCTCCCCCCGCCCCGGCTGCTCGCCGGCGCCGAGCAGGACGTCGTCGTCCGCGAGCTGCTGGCCGGTGACCTCGACGAAGGCGCCGGGTACTGGCCGGAGCAGCTGCGGCCCGCCCTGATGGTCCCCGGCTTCGCCGAAGAGCTGCGCGACCTGCTGATGCGTGCCGCCGAGCGCGGGCTCGGACCGGAGGACCTCGCCGAGCTGGGCCGCCGCCGCGGCCGCGAGGAATGGGTGGCCGCCGGGCAGTTCTGGGCGCAGTACGAAGAGGTCACGCAGCTGCAGGGCGCGGGCGGCAACGCCCTCGGCGTGGCGAGCGCGCCCGCGCTGGACGCCGCCGAGCTGGTCACCTCCGCGCTGCTCGCCCTGGAGGACGACGACGAGCTGCGCGAACGCGAGCGCACCCGCGTGCGGCACCTGTTCGTCGACGACGCCCACCACCTCGACCCGCTGCAGACCAGCCTGGTCCGGGTGATCGGGCACACCGCCGCCGAGTTCGTCGTGGCCGGTGACCCCGATCAGAACGTGTTCTCCTTCCGTGGCGCCGACGCGAGCCTGTTCGCCGACGCCGACCCGGACGGCAGCCGGACCGTCACGCTGACGACGGCCCACCGGCTCGCCCCGGCCGTCCGCCTGGCGGTGGCGAAGATCGGCGCGACGCTGCCGGGCGCGTCGCCGCACCGCAAGATCCTCCCGCCCGCGGGTGCCTCCGGGGGAAACGTGCGGGTCCGCGTGATGCCGACCCCGGCCGCCGAGGCGAGCTGGATCGCCGACCAGCTCCGCCGCGCGCACCTCGTCGACGGCGTGCCGTGGTCGGAGATCGCCGTGCTCGTCCGGTCGCCGGCGCGGACTTTCCTGGTGCTGCAACGGGCTTTGCGCGCCGCCGGCGTCCCGATCGGCTCGGCCACCGAGGAGCTGCCGCTGGCTCGCCAGCCGGCGGTGCGGCCGCTGCTGGCCGTGCTCAAGCTCGCGCCCGCACCCGAACTCCTCGACGTCGACCTCGCCGAAATGCTGCTGTCGTCCGCGCTCGGCGGCGCGGATCCCCTGGCGCTGCGCCGGTTGCGGCGCGGCCTGCGCCGGCTGGAACTGGCCGGCGGCGGGCAGCGGTCGAGCGACGAACTGCTCGTGGAAGCGTTGCGGGGCGGGGACATCCTCGCCGGGCTGGCCGACGCCGAGGCCGAGCCGGTGCGGCGCGTCGGCGGCTTGCTGCGCCTCACGCACCAGGCCGTGGCCCGCGGCGACGGCGTCGAGCAGGTGCTGTGGCAGCTGTGGCGGGAAAGCGGGCTGGAGCAGAAGCTGCTCAAGCAGGCCGGGCGCGGCGGATCACTGGGCGCGCAGGCCGATCGTGATCTCGACGCCGTCGTGGCGCTGTTCGACGCGGCCGGCCGGTACGTGGACCGGTTGCCCCGCGCGAGCGTCGCTTCCTTCGCGGACTACCTTGGCGCGCAACGGATCGCGGGCGACACCCTGGCGCCGGCCGCCGTCCCGTCCGACGGCGTCTCGCTGCTCACCGCCCACTCCGCCGCCGGTCGCGAGTGGACAGTCGTGGCGGTCGCGGGTGTCCAGGAAGGCGCCTGGCCGGACCTGCGGCTGCGGGGGTCGGTGCTGGGCGTGGAACGGCTCAAGGACCTGATGGCCGGCGTCGACGACGACGCCGTCTCCCAGACCGCGCCGATCCTCGCCGAAGAGCGGCGCCTGTTCTACCTCGCGATGAGCCGGGCGAAGCAGACGCTGCTGGTGACGGCGGTGTCGGGGGAGGACGAGCAGCCGTCGCGGTTCCTCGACGACCTGGAGGAGAACGGCGCCGACGACGGCGGTCTCGACTCGCGGATGAAGCCGCCGGGCCGGTCGCTGGTGCTCGCCGAGCTGGTGGGGGAGCTGCGGGAGGTCGTCTGCGACGACAAGGCCGACCCCGCGCGGCGGCGTCGCGCGGCGAAACAGCTGGCGCGCCTGGCCGACGCTCGGGTACCCGGCGCGCACCCTTCGACGTGGTACGGCCTGCTCCCGGCATCCAGCGACGAGCCGGTGCACCCGCCCGGCGACCTCATCCGGATCTCACCGTCCACAGTGGAAATTCTGACGAAGTGCCCGCTGCGCTGGATGATCGAGCGCCACGGCGGCAGCGACCCGGCCCAGCTGGCGGCGGTGACCGGGACGCTGGTGCACGGGCTGGCGCAGGCGGTGGCGTCCGGCAGCACTGGTCCCGAGCTGCAGGCCGCGCTGGACGAAGCTTGGGTGCGCGTCGACGCCGGAGCGCCGTGGTTCTCCCGGCGCGAGCGGCGGCGCGTCGAGCAGATGCTGCGGAACTTCACGACGTGGCTGGAGCAGAGCCGGGCGGAGCTGAAGGAAGCCGGCGTCGAGCAGGACATCGAGGTCGAGCTGCCGGTCGGCGGTGAGGACGACGTCCGGGTGCTGCTGCGCGGGCGCGTCGACCGGGTCGAGCTGGACTCCGACGGGCGGCCGGTGATCGTCGACATCAAGACCGGCAAGGTCCCGGTGTCCGGCGCGGAGGCCGAGGCGCACCCGCAGCTGGCGGCGTACCAGCTGGCGGTGCTGCTGGGCGCGATCGAGGGCCGGACCGAGGCGGGCGGCGCGCGGCTGGTGTACGTGGCGAAGGCCAACAACAAGACCGGGGCGACCGAACGGGCGCAGCCGCCGCTCGACGAGGTGGGCGGGAAGCAGTGGCTGGATCTGGTGCGGGGGGCCGCCGAGTCGGCGACCGGTCCGGACTACCAGGCCCAGGAGAACCCGGACTGCGACCGCTGCCCGGCCCGTGGCTGCTGCCCGCTGCGCCCCGAGGGACGGCAGGTGCCGGGCCCATGAGCCAGGCCAAAGACGTCGTGAGTGAGAAACGGTGTTCTAACACTGTTTCTCACTCACGACCGGTCGAGGTGGACGCGTGAGCCCGCTGCTCATCGCCAACCCCGTCGAGCCCGCCGAACTCGCCGACGCGCTCGGCCTGCACCGGCCGACGCCCGAGCAGGCCACGGTGATCGCCGCGCCGGTCGAGCCGTCGCTGGTCGTCGCCGGGGCCGGGGCAGGCAAGACCGAAACCATGGCCGCGCGCGTGGTCTGGCTCGTCGCCAACGGCATCGTCAGCCCCGACCGCGTCCTCGGCCTCACCTTCACCCGCAAGGCCGCGCGCCAGCTCGGCGAACGCGTCCGCGCGCGGCTGCGGCGGCTCGCCGGGTCCGGGCTGCTCGACCGGCTCGACCCCACCGGCGGGCTGCGGTCCACTGTGGTCGCCGGCGAGCCGACAGTGCTCACCTACCACGCCTACGCCGGGCGGCTGCTTTCCGAGCACGGCCTCCGGCTGCCCGTGCAACCCGGCGTCCGGCTGCTTTCCGAGACGTCCTCGTGGCAGATCGCGCACCGCGTGGTGTCCACATGGGACAACGAGCTCGACACCGACCGCGTCCCGCCGACGGTGACGGCGGATGTCCTGCAGCTGGCCGGCGAGCTCGGCGAGCACCTGATCTCCACCGAACAGCTCGCCGAGTACACGACGTGGATGTGCCGCGTCATCGAGAACGCGCCGCGCGTCAAGGGACAGCGGGCCGCGCTGCCGCAGAAGCTCACCGAAGTCATGGCGGCGCAGCACTTCCGGCTCGCGCTGCTGCCGCTGGTCGAGGAGTACCACCGGCGCAAACGCAACGAAGGCGCGCTGGACTTCGCCGACCAGATGTCACTGGCCGCGCAGCTGGCGAGCGGGTACCCGTCGGTCGTACGCGGCGAGCGCGAGCGCTTCGGCGCGGTGCTGCTCGACGAGTACCAGGACACCGGGCACGCCCAGCGCGTGCTGCTGCGGGCGCTGTTCGGCGGCGTCGAGAACCCGCCGATGCCGGTCACCGCGGTCGGCGACCCCGCGCAGGCGATCTACGGCTGGCGCGGCGCCAGTGCGGCCAACCTGCCCCGGTTCACCACGGACTTCCCGCGCTTCGACGGCGAACGGCTCGTCCCCGCGCACGACTTCGGGCTGCTGACCAGTTTCCGCAACCCACCGGAGATCCTCGACCTCGCCAACGCGATCGCCGAACCCCTGCGGGCCCGCGGCCTCGGCGTCGAACGGCTGCGGGCACGCGAGGGCGCCGGGCCCGCGGACCTCGCGTGCGCGCTGCTGCCGGACGTCCGCGCCGAGCGCGCGTGGGTGGCCGACGCGCTCGCCCGGCGCTGGTACGCCCACCAGGAGCGGGCCGGGAAGCCGCCGACCGCCGCGGTGCTGGTGCGGCGCCGCGCCGACATGGCACCGATCGCCGCCGAACTGCGGGCGCGCGGGCTGCCGGTCGAGGTCGTCGGACTCGGCGGGCTCCTGGACGAACCCGAGGTCGCCGACCTCGTTTCGACGTTGAAGGTGCTGGCGGACCCGTTGTCCGGCAGTGCGGCCGCCCGGCTGCTGACCGGTGCGCGCTGGCGGCTCGCGGCCGCCGACGTCGCCGCGCTGTGGCGGCGGGCGGGGGAGCTTTCCAGCCCGGAGAAGCCGGACACGCCGGACCTGGTCGTGGAACGCGTCGAACAGGCGGGGCTGATCGACGCGATCGACGAGCCCGGGGATCCCGCGCGGTATTCCGAAGAGGGCTACAAACGCATCCGGCGGATCGGCTGGGAGCTGGCCGCGCTGCGGCGGCGGCTCGACCAGTCGCTGCCGGAGCTCGTCGCCGACGTCGAGCGCACGATGCTGCTGGACGTGGAATCCTTGGCGCGGCCGGGATCCGCGGGACGAGCGCACCTGGACGCGTTCGCCGAAGTCGTCGCCGACTACGCCGAGACGGCGCCGACGGCGACCTTGCTGTCCTTTGTGGACTATCTGAACACCGCCGCGCACGCCGAGGACGGGCTGACCCCGGGCGAGGTCGAGGTCGTCCCGGACCGGGTGCAGGTGCTCACCGTCCACTCGGCGAAGGGGCTCGAATGGGAGGTCGTCGCCGTCCCGCACCTGGTGCACGAGGTGTTCCCGGGACGGCGGCGGTCGTCGTCGTGGCTGCGGACCGCGACGTCGCTGCCCGCCGCGTTGCGGGGTGACGCCGCGGACCTGCCGGAACTGCGGATCGCCGAGGGTTACGACCGCAAGGAAGTCCAAGAAGGACTCGAGCTGCACGAAGCCGGGTTCGTCGAGCGGGAGCAGGCGGAGGAGCGGCGGCTCTGCTATGTCGCGTTGACGCGGTCGGAGCACGCGCTGATCGTGTCCGGGCACTGGTGGAACGAAAGCAGCAGCCGGGCGAAGGGGCCGTCGGAGTTCCTGACGGAGATCGCCGACGTGCTGCGGGAAACCGGCGTCGGGCAGCTCGCCGAGTGGGCACCGGAGCCCGACAAGGAAGACGAAAACCCGCTCGTGTCGGATTCGCGGGCGTCCCGGTGGCCGGTGGATCCCCTGGCCGACCGGCGCACCGGGATGCAGACCGGGGTGGAACTGGTGTCCGAAGCGCTCGCCGCGCAGCCGGAAGCCGAGGCACCCGACGAGTCCGGAGAGTCCGAAGAGGACGATCCGGACGGCTGGATGACGGACACCGACGTCCTGCTGGAAGAGTGGGCGCGCAAGGACGACCACGTCAACCGCGTCCCGCTGCCTTCGCGGCTTTCGGTGAGCCAGCTGGTCGCCCTGGCCGACGACGCCGGCCGGCTGGCGGCGGACCTGCGCCGTCCGCTTCCGGTGGAGCCCAACAGCTTCGCCCGCCGGGGCACGGAGTTCCACGGCTGGCTGGAACGCCGGTTCGCCGGCGACCAGCTCATCGAGATCGACGACCTCCCGGGCGCGGCCGACTTCGGCGAAGCGCCCGACGCGGACTTCGAGGAGCTGCGAACGGAGTTCGAGAAGAGCGAGTGGGCGTCGCGGGTGCCGGTGGCGGTGGAGGTCTCGTTCTCGGCCGACGTCGAAGGCATCACCCTGCGCGGCCGCATGGACGCGGTCTTCGCCGACCCCGACGGCGGCTGGACGGTGGTCGACTGGAAGACCGGCGGAGTCCCGGCGGAGTCGCGTCTCCCGGCCTTGTCAGTCCAGCTGGCGGCGTACCGCATGGCGTGGGCGGCACTGAAGAACGTCCCGGTGGACCAGGTCCGCGCGGCCTTCCACTACGTCCGCGCCAACCGAACGATCCGCCCGGCCGACCTCCTCGACCCCGAAGCCCTCCGCCGCCTCCTCCGCGACCTCCCCGAGGCGTGATCAGGGCGTCGACATGCGTGATTGGGGAGTCGACACGCGTGATTGAAGCGACGACACGGCGCGGGTTTCGGGCCAAGGCCGTGTCGACCCTCCAATCACGCGAGTTGGCGTTCCAATCACGCGAGTTGGCGCTTCAATCACAGCTCAGGCGTTGTCGCGGACCTTCAGGGCCCAGGTGACCAGGGGCCACTGGAGGGGGAGACGGCCGAGGGTGATCGCGCGGAGCTTCGCCGGGGCCTGCTTGCGGTGGGCGTCGACGGCCATCTTCACGTTCGCCGGGAAGATGCCGACGAACAGCAGCGCCGCGGCCAGCCCGCCGAGGCGGCGGGTGCGCGGTGCGGCGATCGCCGCGGCGACGCCGATTTCCGCGACGCCGGAGGCGTAGGTCCACGTCCGTGGGGAACCCGGCAGCTGCTTCGGGATCTGGGCGTCGTACGGCTTCGGCTTCACGAAGTGCATGAGACCGCCGACGGTCAGCAGTCCGGCGAGGAAGTGCGCGGGCCGTTGCGAGATTGCCATGAACTCATCGTTTCACGCGGCGGCGCGGTGTCCGGTTCGGCTATCCTCCGGGCGTGAGTGACGCTCGACACGAGCCAGCATGAAAGCCCTGAAACGGTTGCCGCTGGGCAGTCTGACCGATCGGCCGGACCACGAGCTCGTGGGCGTCCTGCGGATGCCCGAGCTGACGGTCAGCCCGCTCCGCTCGATCGTGAAGCGGATCATCGGCGCGCTGCTCGCGCTGCTGGCCACGGTGATCATCGTCTACGTCGACCGCGACGGCTACCGCGACGCGAACGGCGACGGCCTGTCCCTGCTCGACAGCCTGTACTACGCCACCGTCTCGCTGTCGACGACCGGTTACGGCGACATCGCGCCCGTCACGGCGTCCGCCCGGCTGGTGAACGTCCTGGTGATCACCCCGCTGCGGGTGCTCTTCCTCATCGTCCTGGTCGGGACCACCCTGGAAGTGCTCACCGAGCGCTCCCGCCAGGCGTTCAAGATCCAGAAGTGGAGGACGAAGGTGCGCGACCACACGGTCGTCGTCGGGTTCGGCACCAAGGGCCGGTCCGCCGTCAACGCGCTGCTCGGCGACGAGAACGTCGCCCCGGGCCAGATCGTCGTCGTCGACACCGACCAGCAGGCCCTCGACGCGGCGAGCGCGCTCGGCCTCGTCGCCGTGCACGGCTCGGCCACCCGGTCCGACGTCCTGCGCGTCGCCGCGGTGCAGCACGCGCGCGCGGTCGTCGTCGCCCCGAACCGGGACGACACGGCGGTGCTCGTGACGCTGACCGCGCGTGAGCTCGCGCCCAAGGCGCACATCGTCGCGTCGGTGCGGGAGGCGGAGAACGTCCACCTGCTCAAGCAGTCGGGGGCCAACCAGGTCGTCGTCTCCAGCGAGACGGCCGGGCGGCTGCTCGGCATGGCGACGTCGACGCCGCTGGTCGTGGACATCATGGAGGACCTGCTCACGCCCGAGTCCGGGCTGGCGATCGCCGAGCGGCCGGTCGAGCCGTCGGAGGAGGGCGGGTCGCCGCGGCACCTGCCGGACCTCGTGCTCGGCGTGGTCCGCGACGGCGTCCTCTACCGCGTCGACGCCCCGCAGGCCGACGCCATCGAGCCCGGCGACAAGCTCCTGTACGTCAAAAAGGTGACGCAGACGGACAAAATAGCGCAGCGCTGACGTCCGACCAGGGCACCTGGGTTTTGGCCGCGGGATCTGGAACCATGGCGAAGTGCCCCCGCGATCCCTCGCCCTGAAGTGGCCCACGGTGGCGATCCCCGCCGCGGCGGGCGTGCTCGTCGTGCTGCTCGCCTGGCTGGCCGGACCCGGCCTGCTGGGTATCACGAGCGACGTCGCCGGCGCGCCGGTGCAGGCCGAGGTGACCAAGCCGGCGCCGTGCGACCGGCCGGACGCCGTCGAGACCGTCAAGTTCACCGTCGCCGGGAAGACCCACGAGGGCAGGCTCAACGGCTGCGGGCACGGGCAGGACGAACGCGTCGAGGTCAGCGTGCCCGACGTGCTGCCGGACCAGGGCGCGGTCACCGTCACCGCCGCGGACACGTCGACGGGCTCGTCCGACGCGCGGCGCCCGCTGGGGCTCGCGCTGCTGGTGTTCGCCTGCTTCTCCGGCGGGATGTTCGTCTACCTCTGGCTGAGCATCCCGCTGCGTCCCGGAACAGCGAGGCCGAAGCCCGCAAAGGTCAGCTGACCTCGGACGACGGCGCCGCGAACGTGTTGCAGTCGGCGATCCGGTTGCTCGTCGCGCCCGCCCGCCACCAGGACGCGTAGTGCGCGTTCGTCCCGTGGTCGTGGCTGCGGGAGGTGTTGTCGCCGCGGGTCTCCTGGTCGTTCCAGGCCTTGTTGTACATGTCGCGGCTGATCGTGCCGCCCTGGTCGACGTGCGCGCCGAGGAACATCCCCGAGAAGCACTGGGCCTGCAGCTCCTTGCGCCGCGACATCTCGAGCCCGGCCGGGCTGTTCTGGCCGGCCTCGTAGATCTTCTGCCAGGCCGCGTCCATCAGCCCGGCGACCTCCTGGACGTGGTGGCCGTACTCGTGGGCGAACAGGGCCAGGTAGACGCCGGGGTTGTTGCCGTACTGGTCGGTCTGCAGGCCGCGGAACGGGACGTACAGGTTGTTTTCGCAGTAGTACGCGGCGGTCGCGATGCCGACCTGGATGGTGCCGCACTCGGTCTCGAAGCTCGCGCCGGTCGGGAAGTGCAGCGCCGGCGGCGTGAACGGCAGGTGGTAGGCCTCGAGGAACGGGCCCCACGCGGCGTCGAGGCACTTGCTGGCGGCGGTGAAGAACGCTTCCGCGCCGGCCTGCGTGCTCTGCCAGGCCGGGAGGGTGCAGGTGCGGTTCTGCAGGCCGGCGTTGGGGTCCTGCAGGATCGGGTGGTCGGCGAGCTTGAGGATCTTCTGCGGGCCGGTCGCGCTGGGCGCCGACAGCGAGGCCGAGGGACTGGGCGGCCCGGACGCCGGCGCACCCGCGCCGCCGGGCAGCTGCGAAGGGACGTCCTGGGACGTCGGGGCGTCGCGGAAGTTCGCATTGGCCAGCGGCGTCTCGGCGCGGTTGAGTGCCACGATCGCGACCAGGCCGAGCACCAGCACGGCGACCGCGCCGAGGCACACGCCGATCACCGCCGCCGGCGAACGGCGCTTCGGGGCGGACACGGTGTGAGGACGGCCCAGCCACGGGAGATCCGGTTGCGCATCCGGCACCGGCGGCGGCTGGACGGTTCCGCGAGGCGGTACCTGGCCGTGGGGCGGTTGCGTCATCTAGGCAGTCCCGAAGGGTCTCGGTACGGACCGGGGGTACCCGATCCGCCGTTCAGCATATCGGGGGAATGGGTCCTCTCGCACCCATCCGTGCGCGTGCGGTCACGGCCCGCGGACGTCACCCCAGGTCTGGCCGGGTGTGACCGGCTCTGAGAGAGTGTCGTCAAGCAGGTACTGCAGGCGAGGGGCTTCGATGACAGACACCGGTGGCGCGCCCGGCGGAGAGGGCGCCGACACGCCGACACCGAGCCAGGGTTTCCCCCAGGCTCCCGCCCCTGGATCGGGTGAACCGAAACCGGCCGAAGATCACGCCGCGTCATCGGCGACCCCGCCGCGGGGATGGCAGGCCCCGGACTCCCCGGCCGCTCCGCCGCCCGGTTGGCAGGCACCGGGACAGCAGGCCACGCCGCCGCCCGGCTGGCAGGCGCCGGGACAGCCGCCCTACGGCGGCCCGCAGTACGCGCAGGCGCCGCGGTGGAGCCCGCACGGGCTCGGCAAACCCGGCGTGATCGCGCTGCGGCCGCTCAACATCGGCGACATCCTCGACGGCGCGATCACCGCGATCCGCCGTCACCCGCTGCTCGTGCTGGGCATCGGCGCGGTGATGGCGGTGATCACGGCCGGGCTCACGTTCCTCACGCAGAAGTTCCTGCTCGCCGACCTCCAGAGCCTCGCCTCGACCGCCGCGCCCGGCCCCGGCGCGACCCCGGCGGAGGTGTGGAACGCCATGTTCGGCGCGCTCGGCGACCTCTTCTTCGTCGCCATCCCGGCCGCACTGGTCTCGGCGCTGCTGATGACGATCACCACCGGCCTGATGGCCGCGGTGATGGGCAAGGCCGCGCTGGGCCGCGAAGTCTCCTTCGCGATCGCGTGGCGCGAAGTGCGGCCGCGGCTGCTGCCGCTGTTCGGCGTGGCGGTCGTCTACGCGCTGGGCACCACGGTCGGCCTGATGCTCTGCATCATCCCCGGCGTGCTCGCCTGGGTGTTCTGGGCGCTCGCGGCCCCGGCGCTGGTGCTCGAACGCGGGACGTTCAAGGAGGCGTTCTCCCGGTCGGTCAAGCTCGTCTCCGGCGCGTTCTGGCGCGTGTTCGGCGTCCTCTTCCTGGCCTACATCATCCAGTCGTTCTTCGAAAGCATCATCCAGCTGCCGTTCAACGTCGGCGCCGGCCTGTTCAGCCAGTTCATGAACCCCGGCAAGGTGTACGTGCCGAGCACCGGCGACCTGCTGCTGCAGTCGGCCGGGCAGATCATCTCCGGCACGATCGCGATCCCGTTCGTCACGCTCGTCACCGTGATCGTCTACCTCGACCAGCGGATGCGCCGCGAAGGCATGGACATCGAGCTGGCGCGCGCGGCCGGGGTCCAGCCGCCGCAGGCATGGTGACGCTGCTGCTCGGAGACGTCCCGGTCGACATCGACCGGGACTCGGCGCGGCGCGCGGCGGCTCAGGAGCTGTCGGACCCGAAGTACCGGGACGCGCGGCCGAGCCCCTTGCAAGAAGCCGCGCAGTGGCTCGGCGAGCAAGTGGAAAAGCTGCTGAACAGCGTGTCTTCGGTGGTCCCCGGCGGCGCCTTCGGGCTGCTGCTGCTCGTCGTCCTGCTGATCGTGCTCGGCGTCGTGATCCGGCTGCGCACCGGCAAAGTCGCCCGCGCGTCCCACGCCGACCGGGTGGTCTTCGGCGGGAAACGCCAGAGCGCCGACGACTACCGCCGCTCGGCCGCCGAAGCCGCGGCCGCGGACCGCTACGGCGACGCCGTCCGAGACCGCTTCCGCGCCGTCGTGCGGGCCTTGGAGGAACGCGCGCTGCTCGACGCCCGCTCGGGCCGGACAGCCGACGAAGCCGCCGCCGAGGCCGGAGTGCTGCTGCCGAACGTCGCGGACGAGCTGCGGCAGGGCGCGCGGCTCTTCGACGACGTCCACTACGGCGGCCGCGAAGGCACCGAAGCGGCGTACCGCGCGCTGACCGAGCTGGACGAACGCTGCCGCCGTGAGCGGCCGGTCGCCATGGCGGGCTCGTGAGTACCTCGGTCTCGCCGGACCTGCGCCGGATCTGGCGCGGCGCCCGCGTCCCGCTCGCTCTCGTCGCCCTGATCTTCGGCGCCGGCGCCCTGCTCCTGCTCGGCCGCGGGGAGCAGGCCTACGGCGCGCTCGAACCCGGCTCCTACGAACCGGGCGGCGCGCACGCGCTCGCGAAGCTCCTGGGAGACCAGGGCGTCGACGTCCGGACCGCGCGCACGATGGCCGAGGCGGACGACCAGCTCGGCGAAGGCGCCACGCTGCTCGTCACCCAGCCGGACCTGGTCCCGGCGAAGCGGCTCGATGCGCTGCGGGCGCGTGCCGCGGACGTCGTCCTGGTGACGCCGGGGGAGCGGACGCTGCACGACTCGCTGCCGCTGGTGCAGAAGGCGGGCCAGAGCGCCATCGCCGTGCTGAGCCCGCAGTGCACGGTCGCCGCGGCGGTCGCGGCGGGCAACGTGACGCTGGGCGGGGCCGGCTACTCCGCGCCCGGCGCGCGCTCGTGCTACCCCGGCGAGGACGGCGGCGGCACGCTGCTGCAGCTCGCCGACGCGGGTGGCACGACGACGCTGCTCGGTTCGGCGGCGCCGCTGACCAACGCGCGGCTCGCCGAAGAAGGCAACGCGGCGCTGGCGCTGCGCTTGCTCGGGGCGCACCCGACGCTCGTCTGGTACCTGCCGGCGGCGTCGGACCCGGGGCTGGACGACTCCCGCAAGTCGTTCTTCGACCTCATCCCGGACGGCTGGTACTACGGCGTCGCGCAGGCGTTCATCGCGGTCGCGCTGCTGGCGCTGTGGCGGGCGCGGCGGCTCGGCCCGGTGGTCACCGAGCCGCTGCCGATCGTCGTCCGGGCGGCCGAAACCGCCGAGGGCCGTGCCCGGCTGTACCGGCGGGCGAAAGCGGCCGGGCACGCGGGTGAGACGCTGCGGGAAGCGGCGCGGACCCGGCTGCGGACGACGCTGGGCCTGCCCCGCGACGCCGACGCGACGGCGCTGGTCACCGCGGTGAGCACGCGCACCGGACGCGCGGCGAACGACGTGGGCGCGGTGCTGTACGGCCCGCCGGTGCCGGACGACCCGGCGCTGGTCCGGCTGGCCGGCGAACTGGACAGGGTGGAACGAGAGGCAGGACGAACTTGAGCAGCGCTACCGAGAACGCGACGGGGGCCCGTGACGCGCTGATCGCGCTGCGCGCCGAGGTCGGCAAGGCCGTCGTCGGCAACGACGCCGCCGTCACCGGGTTGATCCTGGCGTTGCTCTGCCGGGGGCACGTGCTGCTCGAAGGCGTCCCGGGGGTGGCGAAGACGCTGCTGGTGCGGGCCCTGGCCGCGGCGCTGGACCTGGAGACCACACGCGTGCAGTTCACGCCGGACCTGATGCCCGGCGACGTCACCGGGTCGATCGTCTACGACGCGCACAGCGGCGAGTTCTCCTTCCGCGAAGGCCCGGTGTTCACGAACCTGCTGCTGGCCGACGAGATCAACCGGACGCCGCCGAAGACGCAGTCGTCGCTGCTGGAGGCGATGGAGGAGCGGCAGGTCTCGATCGACGGCAAGTCGCGGCCGCTGCCGGACCCGTTCATCGTGATCGCCACGCAGAACCCCGTCGAGTACGAAGGCACCTACCCGCTGCCGGAGGCGCAGCTGGACCGGTTCCTCCTGAAGCTGACCATGCCGACGCCGTCGCGTGAGGACGAGATCGGCATCCTGTGGCGGCACGCGCAGGGTTTCGACCCGTGCAACCTGGCGGCGGCGGGGCTGAAATCCGTCGCGGGCGCGACGGAACTGGCGGCGGCGCGCGAAGCGGTGGCGCGGGTGACGATCGGGCCCGAGGTGATCGGGTACGTCGTCGACCTGTGCCGGGCGACGCGGCAGCTGCCGTCGGTGCGGATCGGCGTCTCACCGCGTGGCGCGACGGCGTTGCTCGCGGTCGCGCGGGCCTGGGCCTGGCTCGCCGGACGCGACTACGCGACGCCCGACGACGTGAAAGCCTTGGCGCGCCCCGCTTTGCGGCACCGGCTGGACGTGCGGCCGGAGGCCGAGCTGGAGGGCGTGACCGCGGACGGCGTGCTGGACCGCGTGCTCGCGTCCGTGCCCGTGCCGCGCTGACATGGCCGTCACCGGAAGGCTCGGGCTGCTGGCGCTGTTCGGCGCGCTGGTGGTCGGGCTGCTCGTGCCGTCGGACACCGGGATCCTCGCGGTCGGCGGGGCCCTGCTGGTGCTGGTCGTGGTCGACCTGGTGCTGGCCGGAAGCGTCCGGCCGCTGCGGTTTTCGCGCTCCGGCGACACGTCGGTGCGGCTCGGCGAGCCGTGCGAGGTGACGCTGGTGGTGGCCAACCCCGGCCGCCACCCGGTGCGCGGGCAGCTGCGTGACGCGTGGCCGCCGAGCGCGGGTGCCGCCGACCGGCACGCGGTGCGCGTCCCGGCGGGGGAACGGCGTGCGCTGGTGACGGCGTTGCGGCCGACCCGGCGCGGCGACCGGACGGCGGCGCGGGTGACGGTCCGGTCGGTCGGGCCGCTGGGCCTGGCCGCGCGGCAGGGTTCGCACGAGGTGCCGTGGACGGTGCGCGTGCTGCCGCCGTTCCACAGCCGCAAGCACCTGCCTTCGCGGCTGGCGCGGCTGCAGCAGCTCGACGGCCGCAACGCGGTGCTGATCCGGGGCCAGGGCACGGAATTCGACTCGCTGCGCGAGTACGTCATCGGCGACGACGTCCGGTCGATCGACTGGCGGGCGACCGCGCGGGCGGCCGACGTCATGGTCCGGACCTGGCGTCCCGAGCGCGACCGGCACGTCGTGCTGGTGCTCGACACCGGCCGGGTTTCGGCGGGCCGGGTGGGTGACGCGCCGCGCTTGGACGCGGCGATGGACGCGGCGTTGCTGCTGGCGGCACTGGCGTCCCGGGCCGGCGACCGCGTCGACCTGCTGGCCTACGACCGGCGGCTGCGAGCGGCGGTGCAGGGCTCGTCGGGCGCGGCGTTGCTGACGTCACTGGTGAACGCGATGGCGCCGCTGGAGCCGTCGCTGATCGAGACGGACGCGCGGGGGATGGTCGCGGAGGTGCTCCGGCGGACCCGCCGCCGCGCGCTGGTGGTCCTGCTGACGGGACTGGACGCGGCGCCCCTGGAGGAAGGGCTGTTCCCGGTGCTCAGTTCGCTGACCGCGCGGCACGAGCTGATCGTCGCGTCGGTGGCGGACCCGCGGGTGGCGGAGATGCTGACCGGTCGTGAGGACGCGGAAGCGGTCTACGACGCGGCGTCGGCCTCGCGAACGGTGGCCGAGCGCCTGCGCGTGACCGAACGGCTGGCGCGGCACGGAGTCGGCGTGGTGGACGCGGTCCCGGAGGAACTGCCGCCCGCGTTGGCGGACCGCTACCTGGCGCTGAAAGCCGCGGGACGGCTCTAGGCGGACTCGGGCAGGGCGTCTCCGGCGTCGCGCGCGTCGAGGTCGCCTACCTCCCCATCGCGGGCCGCGCGGCGGCCGAGCGTGAAGACGTAAGTCAGGAACGCCACTTCCACGAGCACGCCGATGCCGACGCGGACCCACGTCGGCCAGCCCGACGGCGTCACGAACGCCTCGATGACCCCCGAGACGAACAGCACGCACGCCAGCCCCATCGCCATGATCACCACCGACCGGCCCTGCTCGGCCAGCGCCGCGGTGCGGGACCGGCGGCCCGGGTCGACGACCGTCCAGCCGAGCCGCAGCCCGGTGCCCGCCGCGACGAACACCGCCGTCAGCTCCAGGAGGCCGTGCGGCAGCAGGAGGCCGATCATCACGTCCCCGCGGCCCGCCGCGCTCATCGCGCCGATGATGACGCCGGCGTTGAGCGAGTTCAGCCAGAGCGCGCCGATCACCGGCAGGCCCAGCGCGATGCCGAGGAACAGGCACGTCGCCGTCACCCACGCGTTGTTCGTCCACACCTGCGCCGCGAACGACGTCGCCGGCGAGGTCGAGTAGTAGCTCTCGGCTTCGCCGCCGGGCTTGGTCAGCGCGTTCAGCTCCTCCGGCGTCGCGATCGCCGCGCGCACGTGCGGGTCGCCCGCGACCCAGACGGCGATCACCACCATCACCGCGATGGACGCCAGCGCGGCCGGGATCCACCAGCGCCGCGAGAGGTAGACCGCGGCGGGGAACCGGCGCGTGAAGAACAGCGCGACCTCGCGCCAAGCCGGGTTGTGCGCTCCGGAAACCGCCGAGCGGCCCCGCGCGACCAGCCCGGACAGCCGCCCGACCAACGCCGGGTCCGGCGCGACCGACCGGACGATCGACAGGTGCGTCGCGGTCCGCTGGTAGAGCGTCACCAGCTCGTCGGCCTCGGGCCCGGTCAGCTTGCCGCCGCGGCGCGTCAGCTCGCCGAGCCGGTTCCACTCCGCCGCGTGCGCCGCGACGAAGACGTCCACATCCACGTGACCACCCTATCCGTCGTTACCCTTGGCGTCGTGCACGAGGAATCCGAGCTGGTCACCGGCGAAGCCGTCGTCCTGGACCTGCACGTCGCCAAGCTCGCCAGCCGGGCCCTGGCGATGGCGCTGGACGTGCTCGTCCAGTTCGCCCTGCTGTTCGGCGCGTTCATGGTGCTCGCGATCACGCTGCCGGGGATCGACGAAGCGCTCGGCGTGGCCATCCTGCTGGTGCTCCTGGTGCTGGTCATGGTCGGCTACCCGGTGGTGTTCGAGACGCTCTCGCGCGGCCGGTCGCTGGGCAAGCTGGCGGTCGGGCTGCGCGTGGTGCGCGTCGACGGCGGCCCGATCCGGTTCCGGCACGCGCTGGTGCGCGGGCTCGCCGGGTTCATCGTGGACTTCTGGACGCTCGGGCTGTTCGGCGCGGTCGCGGTGATCGTGTCGCTGTGCTCGTCCGACGGCCGCCGTGTCGGCGACTTCCTGGCCGGGACGCTGGTGGTCCGCGAGCGGGTGCCGCAGAGCGCCGGCTACCCGGCGATCGCCATGCCACCGGGCCTCGAAGGCTGGGCGGCCCAGCTCGACCTGACCCGGCTCCCGGACGACCTCGCCCTGGCGAGCCGCCAGTTCCTCGGCCGGTTCGGCCAGCTGCGCCCGGAGGCGTCGCACGCGCTCGGCTGGAGCCTCGCGGAGCAGGTCGGCAACGCGCTGGGCACGCCGGTGCCGCCCGGGGTGCCGCCGTGGGCGTTCCTGGCGGCGGTGCTGGCCGAGCGGCGCAACCGTGACCACGCCCGGGCGTTCCCGGCGTACCAGGCTTTCGGGCCGGGTCAGCCGCCTGCGCCGGGTTACCCGGCGCAGCCTCACCCGGGGTGGCCGGCTCAGCCCGCGCCTGGCCCCGGTTACATGGCGCAGCCTCGGTTCGAAGCTCCGCCGCCTCCTCCGCCGGCGGCAGGGTCCGCCACCGCACCGGCGCCCGAAAACCCGTTCACCCCGCCGAGCTGACCCGCTTCTCAAGCGCCCCAATGTGGCGTTCGGTGCGTTGGACGCACCCAACGCCACATTGGGGCGCTTTGGGCCCGGGCTAAGAGACCTCGGCCGAGGCCGAGAGCCACGTGTTGCACTGCTGGTTCCGGTTCTTCGTGGCGCCGTGCTGCCACCAGGAAATGTTGTGCTTGGCGCTGCCGTGGTCGCGCTTGCCGTTGCGGGCGTAGTCGTCGCCGCGGTCCTGGGCGTTCCAGGCCTCGTTGTAGATGTTGCGGTCCACCGAACCGCCGGAGATCGACGACGAGCCGAGGAACATCCCCGAGAAGCACTGCGCCTCGAGCTCCATGCGCCGTGACAGTTCCAGGCCCGCCGCCGAGTCGGCGCCCGCGTCGTAGCGCTGCTCGCCGAACGCCTCGGTGATGCCCGCCAGGTTCTGCACGTGGTGGCCGTATTCGTGGGCCAGGATCGACAGGTACGGGCCGGGGTGGTTGCCCCACACGTCGATCTCGATCCGGTCCATCGGCAGGTAGATCGTGTTGTTCGACGGGCAGTAGAACGGCGTGACGCCGGTTGTCGTGCCGCCGCTGCCGCACGGCGTCGAAGCCTCCGAGAGCGACTGGGGCACGGCCAGGTTCGGCGTCCGGAACGGCAGGTCCGCCGCGCCGAGCATGCGGGACCACACCGCGTCCAGGCAGCCGATGCCGGACTGGAAGAACCGCGTGGCGCTGCTCTGGTCGGCCGCCCAGCGGCTCAGCGAGCACGGGATGTTCTGCAGCCCGTAATCCGCCTGGCCGAACAGCGGGTTGTCGCCGGTGGCCACGACCGAGCGGGGCCCGGACGGGGTCTGCGACGTCGGCGTTTCGCGCTCGGACGTGCGCGTGGTGGTCGTTTCGGAGGTCGACGACGTGGTGGAGGTGGCTTCCTCCGTGGTGTACGTCGGGGAGTAGGTGTCGGTGGGTTCGGTGCTGGAGTAGCCGGCGTCGGCGACGTGCCGCGACTGGCCACCGCTCAGCGCGACGGCCGCGACGAGCCCGCCGGCCACGGCGACGATCGCGAAGATCGCCACCGCGACGATCACCCCGGCGTTCGACTTCTTGGCGACGTAGGGCGTGTAGCCGGGGGCGAAGCGAGGACCGAAGGAAGGCGGCCCGGCATAGCCGGGGGTGAAGACGGCCGGCGGCGGCAGCGGAGCCCGCGCGGGCGGCGGCGCGGGGTAGCCGAACGGCGGTGTGCCGAATCCGCCGGGACGACCCGGCTGCCCGGCCGGGGCTTGAGGGAATTGCGGGGGGCGCCCCGGCGGCGGACCCACGGGTCCCTGCGACAGAGGCCGGATCACCGGCGGCGGCAGTGGCCGCGCGGCCGGTGGGGGCAGCGGCGGTCTTCCGGGCGGCGGCAGCGGGCGGCGCGGGTCGTGCGGACCGGGACCCTGCGGGCCGTGCGTCATCGAAATGGACCCCCCGTGCGTTTTCCCCTGAAAGAAACGGCCTACCCGCGCGGATCGCGCCGTTCCGGGCGTCAGCATAGATCGGGTGCTCTAGGGTGTGGTGCTGTGTCGAGGAAATGGGTGACAGCGGCCGCCGTCGCCGCGGGCGTGCTGGTCACGTCCGGGACCGCCGTCGCCGAGGATGGGCCCTCCGCCGGGCCCGTGCTGCCGGACCTGCCCGCCGACCAGGCCAAGAAACCTCAGCTGCTCACCGGGCAGGACGTCCAGCGGGCTGACGGCACCGTCGCCGACGTCGCCCTGAAGGTCCTGCGCGACGGCACTCTCTCCGTCACCGAGAAGGTCACCGTTCCCGGCGGCAAGCAGCTGACCTCCCGCGTTCCCCTCAAAGTCCCCGCGAGCGACGACCAGGACCGCGTCTTCCGGATCCGCGACGTCAAGACCGAAGGCGCCGCCACCAGCCGGCTGACCGGCGACCAGCTCGTCCTCACCTTCACCGGCGGCACCTCGACCGTCACGTACACAGTGGACGGTGCCATCGCCGACCAGAGCGGCCGCCGGCAGGCGCGCTGGCAGGTGGGGAGCGGCTTCGACGCGCCGCTGGAGAAGCTCACCGCGTCGTTCATCGCCCCGTCGCCCGGATTGTCCCCTGTGGACTGTTTCGCCGGTCCGGTCGGCTCGAACCAGCGCTGCACCCTCGCCGAGCTGGACCACACGGGCGTGGTCCGGCTCGAACAGGACGATGTCCGGCCCGGCGACCGCGTCGACCTCCTCGTCGGCCTGCCCGCGAACACCGTCCCCGCCAACGCGAAGTTCGCCGACATCGGCCTGCTCGCCAACGCCTTCGCGCTGACGCCGCTGACCGGAATCGTCTTCGCCGTCCTGCTCGTCCTGCTCGTCGCCGGCGCGATCTTCGTCCGGCGGCGCCGCCAGCAGGACGCCGGCGCGCTGCTGACCGCCACCGGCCCGGTCGAAGTCCTCCTGCGCGACGGCGACCGCGTCTTCTTCGCCAGTCCCGACGGCGTGCTGCCCGGCCAGGTCGGCACCGTCGTCGACGAGACCGTCGACGTCGTCGACATCAGCGCCACCGTGGTCGACCTGGCCGTCCGCAACTACCTGTGGCTCGCGGAAGTCCCGGGCCACGACTGGCAGATCGCCCGCCGCAACCCGCCTGACGAGCACCTGCACGACTTCGAGCGCGCCGTCTACGAGACCCTGCTGCCGGAGGGCACCGACAGCGTGCTGGTGTCGCAGCTGCGTGCCCGCGGCGGCCTCGACCTGCGCCGGATCAGCGACGCGATGTACGCCGACGTCGTCACCAAGCGCTGGTTCTCCCGGCGTCCGGACACCGCGCGCGGGCGGCTGACCTGGCTCGGCGCCGGGATCTTCGCGCTCGGCCTCGCCGCCACCGCGGTGCTCACCTTCACCGTCGGCGACGCGCTGCTCGGCGTCGCCGTCGCCTTGGCCGGGCTCGCCGTCGCCGCGGCGGCCGCGCTGCTACCATCCCGCACGGCGCGCGGCCGGGCGCTGGCCGGCCAGGTCCGCGGCCTGCTCGACTACCTGCACACCGCGAAGGCCGAGGACATCCCGCCCGCCGACCGCGAGCTGGTGTTCTCCCGGTCGCTGCCGTACGCGGTGGTGCTGGGCGACACCGAGCGCTGGCTCGGCGCCTTCGCCGGGCTCAACCCGGCGTCCGACGGCTCGGCCGGGCTGTACTGGTACGGCGGCATGGAAGCGGAGCACGACCTGCGGCGGTTCGGCACGCACTTCCCGTCCTTCCTGACCGCGCTCGACGGGCTGCTCACCGAGTCCGGCCGCGCCGCCGCGACGCGCTGACCGTGTTCGCCGCGGCGGTACTCGCGCTCTTCCTGGCCGCCGCGCCCGTGGACCAGCCGCCGCTGCCGACCGTGGCGCAGAGCGCCGAGATCCAGCTCAAGGTGCAGCGCGACGGCTCGTTGTCGGTCGCCGAAGCGATTTCGGTGCCGCAGGGCGCGACCATGGACCGCCGGGTCGCGCTGCGGGTTCCGGCGCCGCACCACCGCGACCGCGTCTACGGCGTCCGTGACGTCGTGCTCGAAGGCAGCGGGACGGCGAACGTCGACTCCGGCGCCTTCACCGTCCACCTCACCGCGGGCACGTCGATCATCCGGTACACAGTGGACGGTGCGGTCGCCGGGAACCGGGTCACCTGGGAGCTCGCCGGTGGCTGGAACACCGAGCTGAAGTTCGTCCGCGCGTCCTTCGCGGCGCCGAAGATCCCGACGGCCGTCGACTGCCTCGCCGGGCCGGCGGACTCCGACTTCTCGTGCGGTGCCGCGCAGATCGACCACGCCGGGCTGACCCGGTTCAGCCAGCAGAACCTCGCCGCGGGCCAGCGGATGACGGCGACCGTCGAGCTGCCCGCGGGCACCGTTCCCGACAACGAGGTCCTGGTCCCGGCCAAGACGGTCGCCGGTGCGTTCGTGCTCACCGCTCCGGTCGGCTGGGCCTGGGCGGCCTTCGGCGCGTTCCTGCTGGTGGCGGCCGGGCTCGTCGGGCTCGCCCGCCGTCGCGACGCCGGAAGAGGGGAACCGCCGAAGGCCGAGCTGGTCTCCGAGGGCGGCGAATTCGCGTCGCCGGCCGGCGTCCTGCCGGGCCACGCCGGTGTCCTCCTCCACGGCGGGCCCGGGCCCGCCGACCTGGCCGCGACCGTCCTCGACCTCGCCGTCCGCAACTACCTCTGGGTGAGCGCGGAGGACGGCGGCTGGCGCCTGGCCCGCCGCAACCCGGCCGACGAGCACCTGACGGCCTTCGAGCGGGCCGTCTTCGACGCGGTCGTGCCGGACGAGCCGGTGACTCTCGCCGAACTGCGGCGGCGGCACGTCGGTGTCGCACCGGACGCGCTCTACGAGGACGCCTTCCGGCGCGGCTGGCTCGCGCGGCCGCCGGGCAAGCGCCTCGGCAAGCTGGGCCGCGCCGGGGTCCGGTTCGTCTTCTATGGCGTCTTCCTCACCGTCCTGCTGGCGCTGACGGTCGGCTACGCCCAGCTCGGCGTGATCGTGGTGCTCGCCGGGGTCGCGGCCGTCGTCGCCTCGGCCGTCCTGCCCACGCGGCGGCGGGTCGGCGACGACGTGGCCCGGCGCCTGCGCGGCGTCGCGGAGAAGCTGGCGTCGGTCAAGCCGAAGGAGCTGACGAAGCCCCAACGTGAACTGGTGTTCTCCCGGGGCCTCCCGTACGCGCTCGCTCTGGGCGAACTAGCGCCGTGGGTGGCCGCGTTCGGCTCACTCGACCACCCGCCGCCGGTGTACTGGCACGACGGCGACGTCACCCCTGACCAGGCCGGATCCTTCGCGACGGCGCTGGCGGGCACCTTCGCCGCCGCCCGTCGCGGCCGCCTCGTGGGGCTCGTGAGTGAGAAACAGCGTTAGAACACTGTTTCTCACTCACGAGCCGGGACGCGGGCAACGGCCGACCCGTCGTAGGGTGGGGCCATGGCCGATCCCGAGCTCGTCCGATACACCCTCGACAACGGTCTGCGGGTGGTTCTCGCCCCCGACGCGACCGCGCCGGTGGTCGGCGTCAGCGTGCACTACGACGTGGGTTTCCGCTCCGAGCCGGAGGGGCGCACCGGTTTCGCGCACCTCTTCGAGCACTTGATGTTCCAGGGCTCGGAGAGCCTGGAGAAACTCGCCCACTTCCGGCACGTGCAGTCCAGCGGCGGGACCTTCAACGGGTCCACCCACCCGGACTACACCGACTACTTCGAGGTGCTTCCGAGCGCCGCGCTCGAGCGCGCGCTGTTCCTCGAAGCCGACCGGATGCGCGCGCCCAAGCTGACGGCGGAGAACCTGGCTAACCAGATCGACGTCGTCAAGGAGGAGATTCGGCTCAACGTGCTGAACCGGCCGTACGGCGGGTTCCCGTGGATCACCCTGCCGCCGGTGCTGTACTCGACGTTCCCCAACGCGCACAACGGCTACGGCGGCTTCGAGGACCTCGAAAGCGCCACGGTCGACGACTGCGCGGCGTTCTTCGACACCTACTACTCCCCGGCGAACGCCGTCCTCACGGTGGCCGGCGACTTCGAGGTCGGCAACGCCAAGAAGCTCATCGAGGACCACTTCGGCGACGTCCCGCACCGGCCGGCGCCGCAACGGCCGTCGTTCGCCGAGCCGCTGCCCACCACCGAGCTGCGCGGCGAGGTCGAAGACGCGCACGCCCCGCTGCCCGCGCTCGGCATCGGCTACCGGATGCCGGACCCGATCAACGACGTCGACGCCTACCTGGCCTACCTCGTGCTGGCCGGCGTGCTCACCGACGGCGACGGCTCGCGCCTGCAGCAGCGGCTCGTGCACCGCGAGCCCCTGGTCGTCGACATCGGCGCCGGCGCCGGGCTGTTCGGGCCGTTCGAGGCCCGCGACCCCGACACGTTCACCATCACCCTGATCCACCCGCACGAGGTGCCCCGCGAACGCGTGCTCGCCGCGCTGGACGACGAGCTGGAGAAGCTCGCCGAGAACCCGCCGAGCGAGGAGGAGCTGCGCAAGGTCACCGCCCGCTGGACGGCGAGCCTGCACTCCGAGCACGACAGGCTGGTGTCGCGGACCCTGGCCCTCGGCTCGTTCGAACTGCTCTACGGCGACGCGTCGCTGGTGTACAAGCTCGCGGACCGCATGTCCGCCGTCACCTCGGAAGCCGTTTCGGCGGCGGCCAAGGCGCTGCGCCCGGACGCGCGCGCCGTGCTGGTGGTCAAGCCCGCTTCGGAAGGGAACAACGAGCAGTGACTTCTGCAACGCACCGCAGCGCCGGGGAAATCGGCCGCACCGCGCGGGGTCCGCGGCCGCTGCCGCCGCTCGGCGAACAGCGGGCCGCCACCGATCTGTCTCATGTGGACACTTCGTTGTCCAACGGCCTGCGGGTGGTCGCCGTGCGCAAGGCGACCGTGCCGCTGGTCGAGGCCCGGCTGTGGATCCCGTTCGCGGGCGACGACGCGCTGCACCCGGCGACCGCCGAGGTGCTCGCCGAGACCATCCTGACCGGCACCGCGCGCCGCAACCGCATCGAGATCGACACCGAGCTCGCGCTGATCGGCGGCGACATCGGCGCCGGCGTCGACCCGGAACGCCTGGTGCTCACCGGGTCCGCGCTGGCCGACAAGCTGCCGACGTTCCTCGACGTGCTCGGCGACGTCCTCACCGGAGCGACGTACGCCGACGAGGAGATCGCCCGCGAAAAGGAACGGCTGGTCGAGCGGATTGCCGTCTCGCGGACCCAGCCGCGCACGATCGCGCGCGAGGCCCTGCAGAAGCACCGCTACGGCGACCACCCGGCGACCCGCGAGGTCCCGAAGGCCGAAGACGTCGCCGTCGTGACGCCCGAGCAGGTCCGCGCCCTGCACCAGGCGTCGGTGCTGCCGCGCGGCTCGGTGCTGGTGCTCGTCGGCGACCTCGACCCGAGCGGTGTGCTCGACGACCTGGAGAAGGTGCTCGGCGGCTGGGCGTCGGACCGCTCCGCCGTCCGGCTGCCGCCGCTGCCGGAGCTGACCGGGCCGAGCGTGCTGCTGGTGCCCCGCGCGGGTGCGGTGCAGTCGCAGATCCGGCTGTCGGCGCAGACCGTGCCGCGCACCGACCCGGGTTATGCCGCGCTGCAGCTGGCGAACCTGGCCTACGGCGGGTACTTCTCGTCGCGGCTGGTGGAGAACATCCGCGAGAACAAGGGGTACACCTACTCCGCGCACTCCGGGTTCGAGTTCACCGACGGCACGGCGGTGGTCAACGTCGACGCGGACACGGCGACCGACGCGACGGCGCCGGCGCTGCTGGAGACCCGCTACGAGCTGGGCCGCCTGGGCCAGGTCCCGCCGACGGGCGACGAGCTGGAGTCGGTGCGGCAGTACGCGATCGGCTCGCTGCTGACCTCGACGTCGTCGCAGTCCGGGCTGGCCGGGCAGGTGCTGGCGCTGGCCTCGACCGGGCTGGGCCTGGAGTGGCTGATCGAGCACCCGGCGCGGGTGGCCGCGGTGACGGCTTCCGACGTCGCGGAAGCGGCGTTGAAGTACTTCGCGCCCAAGCGGTTCACGGGCGTGGTGGTCGGGGACGCGGCCGTCCTGGAGCGCAAGCTGCTGGCCCTCGGCGACGTCGTCGTGGGCGAGCCGGCCTGATGTCCGTCCCGTTCACCCTCGGTGCCCTGCCGACCCTGTCCAGGTCCACAGTGGATCGCCAGGAAGGCTTGCGCACCAATCCTTCGCGGCTGACGTCGCGATGGGCCGACGCCCGGGTCGTCCTCCTGGACGACACCGGGCGCACACCGGTGGTCGAAGGAACGTCGACGCTGGCGTTCCGGAAGGCGGTCGACTTCGGCACGGCGCCGCCCGCGGACGCGGTGTTCCTCGGCGAGTGGCAGGACGTCGACTACTGGTCGCTGCCGGGCGGCCCGTCGGGCGAAGCCGACACGGTGAAGATGGCGGGCAGCTGGGGTTTCGTCGAGGAGGTCCCGCGCGCCGACGGCGAGATCTGGGTCGAGCTGCGCGGGTACGGAGACCTGCTGGACGACACGTCGGCCGGGCTCTTCACAACGGCGCAGGCGTTGCGGTTCTGGCGCCGCCAGGCCAAGTTCTGCACCCGCTGCGGCCACCCGACGGAGCTGACCCAGTTCGGCTGGGCCAGCAAGTGCACGAACTGCGGACGTGAGGAGTACCCCCGCACGGACCCGGCGGTGATCTGCCTGGTCCACTCGCAGGAGGGCGTCAACGGCTCGCACGTCCTGCTGGCGCGCCAGCCGATCTGGCCGGCCGGGCGCTACTCGGTGCTGGCCGGGTTCGTGGAGGCGGGCGAGGCGCTGGAGAGCTGCGTGGTCCGCGAGATCCGCGAAGAGGTGGGCGCGGTCGTTTCGGACGTCCGGTACCTCGGGAGCCAGCCGTGGCCGTTCCCGCGGTCGATCATGCTGGGCTTCACGGCCCGGGCTGATCGTGCACTGCCTCTGGTGCCCGCGGACGGCGAGATCGAAGAAGCGCTGTGGGTGTCTCGCGCCGAGGTGCGGGAGGCGTTCGAGAACAGCTCGGTACGGGGTGAGGGTTCGAAGCCGACGCCGATCGCTGATGGTGCGGCGGAGATCATCCTGCCGGGTAACTCGTCGATCGCCCGCGTGATGCTCAAAGCCTGGGCTGACGCGGAGGAGTAGCCGCCCGCAGCAGGACGACCACAGAACGGCCCCGGCTATCTGCCGGGGCCGTTCGTCATGAGTGGCACCTCCATGGCGTGAGGGCAGGGATTGCCGACCTGCCTTCCCGCCGGTTCACCCGATCGCCGCGGCAATCGGCAATTCCTGCGGCTGCTGTGGTGATCGGGATTTATGAGGTCAGGCCCTGTCACGAATAGTGACCTCTCCATTACCAACGTGGCGGTATTGCCCGGTCGGGCGCGCTCGGAAGATCGAGCAGGGCGAATTGTCGAGCGAGGGGCCGGCCGATGGCAGCGACGAGAAAGCATCCCCTGAACTGCGAGAAGGCAACGCGGCCCGGCTGTAAATGCGGCAACTGCGGTGGCACGCAACACGGCTGGAGCAACTGGATCGAGGTCGCCCGAGAGCCAGAGCCAGTGCGCACCGAGAGGCGGAGAACGATCATCCATGCCCTGACCGACTGGTGGTCGGCGAAGCACGGGGAGAAGCCGAAGACAAAGGTTCACCCCAAGGAAGCGACCATGGACTTGGTGCGGATCGACTGCGCCGGCTGGCTCGAGCGGAGCGCGGCCGGCTCTGCTCCCGATTCCGCCCCGGTGCCTCGCCGCAACGTGCAAAACGAGGCTGGGGAAGCGCCCTCCGGGCAGCCGGCAACGGTCGGGCAATCCGGTGTGCGAGCACCTGTCGGCGAACCTGATGGTTCGTCTCCCGAAGCCGAGAGTGCGCCGGTTCCTCACGAGGCCGATCCGGATCGGCCGGACGAGGTCGAGCAGGTCGCCGCCTTCGCTCGAGCGATGGCGAAAGACATTTGGCAAGGCGTGCTCGACGAGCTCGACGGGAGCCCGGAGGAGGTCAAAGCGATCCGCCTCCAATTTGCCCACCACGGCTGGTGCGACCTGTTCATCGGTTTCGTGCAGGCTTTGGAGGCCTACGGCAAGGTGGTCGAAAAGGTCCCGGACAAGGCCAAGGAGATCATCGCCGAAGCCATCTGCGGGTCCAGCAAGCAGAAGGTGCGGTCGGAACTCACCAAGCGAGTCGTGGACATGGTCGTGGACAAGGCGTGGTCGGCGTTCAAAGCCGCCGCCATCACCCACACGCCTCTGTTCGCTCTCCTCAGCAGTGAAGATCTGCTGAGAAACCTCCGCATCATCGCGATCTTCATCTGCCCGGCACCTGGTAACCACAAGGAAGTACTGGAGCACGCCGTCGATCCACTCCTGCGAGATGCGCGCAACTACATTTCGGACGAAACGAAACAGTGGTTGGCGACCCAGTTCAAGCAGTGGGCAGACGGGGTGGCGAGACCGGCGGTGCCTGACAGTCGCGAGGGGGAAAGGCGAAGCGAAGGCGCGCCGCCGAAGCGCCCGCCGACTGAGTGAGTCAGCCCCTGGGGGGAGGCCGGAGGCCCGATCCGCTGAGGGGCGCCGGCGTGGCGGTCTTCAGCGTGTTTGCTACTCGTAGACCGTCGCCGCCTCGAGGGCGTCCCGGAAACTTCCCAGCCTTCGGCGGGGAGCGGGACGCCCTGGTTCGTGTAGTAACCCTCGCAGTCGTGCAGCCACGCGGCCGGCGCCTCGAGGTAGCGCGGGAGGGTGCCGTTCTCCCAGTGAGCCGCCCTGTTCTCCTCGGACACCGTCGCCTCACTCCTCACGGCCAGTACGGCTCGGCTCGGGCCGCCGCTTCGGCGATGGCTCGTCCGTCGAGGGTGATGGCGGTGCGGGCGAGGCCCACCTTCCGCCACTCGACGCTGAATTCGAACGGCTCGGCCGGCAGCGGCGACAACCAGAGCTGCCGGTCGCCCCGGTAGCGGTCGTCGCCGCTGCTCGATCCGCCGCCGACGTCGACCAAGGACCCTCGGCTGACCCGGAACTGCAGGCCCGCGTCCGTCGGACCGGGGTACCCGCCGGCGTGACTGCTGTCGATGCGTTCCCAGGTCGCCTGGTCCAGCGGTCCGCGCCGGATGGCCAGGTGCAGGTGGAGGGCGCAGCCCGCCGGGTAGGCGACGACGTGTCGCAGCGCGACGACCGCGAGGTCCGTCCGCGCGACGAACCGCGCGATCGGCACGGGGCAGCCGAGCACGTCGTCGGGCGGGATCGGCCAGTCCGCTGAATCCATGCCTCCAGCATCCCGCGCCGGGCAACCGAAATCCGCTGACCAGGCCCAGGTGGCCCGGCGGAAGTCGTTCACCGGTGTTTCGGCCAGGTGGCCCAGCGCGGCCCCAAGCGTTACCCGGCCGTTTCCCAGGGCCGTTGACGGCTGTGCTCGGGCTCACTACAGTCCCCGGAAACCGTCTGTAAAGTATCCTAATTAAGTCCGGAGGGACGAGTGCGAGCCGGTAGCCCGCGGATGCTGCGCGAGATCAACGATCGCGCCGCGATCGAGGTCCTTCTCCGCGAAGGGCCTCTCACGCGTGCCGAACTCGAGCTCGCCATCGGCCTCTCCAAGCCCGCCACCGCGCAGCTCATCACCCGGCTCGAGCTGGACGACCTCGTCGTCAAGGCCGGCGTGCGGGGTGGCGGCCGGGGGCCGCGGGCCCAGCTCTGGGCGGCCAACGGCAGCCTCGCCTTCGTCGCCGCCGTCGATCTCACTCCGCACGTCGCCGACTTCGTCGTCGCCGATGTCGCCGGGGTCGTGCTCGCCGAGTACCGGACTCCGCTGCCCGTGCACGAAGGCGCCGATGTCGTCGGGACCTTCGGGGACGCCCTCAACCACGTCACCGCCGAAGCCGGGATCACGCGGAACCAGCTGGCCCACGTCGTGATCGGCGCGCAGGGGGCGTTCGATCCGCGGACCGGCCTGCTCTCCTCCGCCCCGCACATCCCCGGCTGGCTCGGCTTCGACGTCCCGCAGAAGCTCAGCGACGAACTCGGCGTCGACGTCCTCATCGAGAACGACGTCAACCTCGTCGCCGTCGAGGAGATGACCGTCGGGATGGCCCAGGACGTCGACGACTTCGTCATGGTCTGGTTGTCCGAAGGCGTCGGCGGCGCCGTCGTGATCGGACGGCGGCTGCTGCGCGGCGCCACCGGCGGGGGCGGCGAGATCGACTGGATGCGCGTGCCCGATCCGGCCACGGTGGACACCGGTGACGTCTGGCCCGTGGCCGGTGCCCGCTTCGGCAACCTCGTCGACTCCCCGGCCATCTGCCGCCTCGCCGCCGCGCACGGCATCCTGGCCGAGACCGCCTGGGAAGCCGTCGCCGAAGCGCCGGAAGGCCACCAGTTCCTCGACGACCTCGCCAAGCGGGTCGCGGGCGGCGTCGCCAACCTCGTCGCGGTCGCCGACCCGCAGCTCGTCCTCCTCTGCGGCGACACCAGCCGCGCCGGCGGCGACGGCTTCGCCGCCCTCGTGCAGGAAAAGCTGCACGAGCTTGTCCTGCCGCGCACGCCCGTCGGCTGCGCGTCGGTGCAGGGCAACGCCGTCCGCGCCGGTGCGCTGCAGTCCGCGCTGGCCACCACCCGTGAGGACGTCTTCGGCGTCGTCACCCCCACGCTCCTCGGGTCGCGCAGGCCCGAGGCCGGCAGCACCCGTCCCCGCCCGAGTAGCCCCAACCGATGAGGAGGAGGGCCATGCCCCCTACCACCCGGACCCGCCGCGGCGCACTGCTGGTGGCCGTCGCCGCGGCGTCCGTCCTGCTGACCAGCGCCTGTTCCGGCGCCGCCGCACCGTCGTCCACAAAGGACGCCGCGGCCGCGCCCGGCAAGGACGACAAGCTCACGCTCACCGTGTACTCCAAGTTCACCGACCGCGAGTACGGCGTGGTCACCGCGGGCCTCAACAAGCTCAAGGCGAAGTTCCCGAACATCGAGATCAAGCACGAAGGCAACCAGGACGACGACAAGCTCACCCAGTCGATCCGCGGGGGCAACCCACCCGACGTCGCGATCTCCTTCTACACCGACAACCTCGGTGCCTGGTGCTCCACCGGCAGCTTCCAGGACCTCAAGCCCTACATCGAGCGCGACAAGATCGACCTGAACCAGATCCCGGACGCGGTCCGCAACTACACCGAGTACCAGGGCAAGCGGTGCGCACTGCCGATGCTCGCTGACGTCTACGGGATGTACTACAACACCGACATGTTCGCGGCGAAGGGCGTCACCTCGCCGCCGAAGACGATGTCGGAGCTGTTCGAGGACGCCAAGAAGCTCACCGAGTTCAACCCGGACGGCTCGATCAAGGTCGCCGGCTTCCTGCCTTCGATGCCGTTCTACGCCAACCAGGCCCAGTACTGGGCGCAGTACTTCGGCGCGCCGTTCCTCGGCGCGGACGGCAAGTCCGACCTCGCCACC
The DNA here is from genome assembly GCF_002234595.1 of Amycolatopsis vastitatis. GTDB lineage: Bacteria > Actinomycetota > Actinomycetes > Mycobacteriales > Pseudonocardiaceae > Amycolatopsis > Amycolatopsis vastitatis. Next base: position 48,045 of record NZ_NMUL01000014.1, on the reverse strand, counting down.
AACCCCGGCTGGAAGGCGATGTTCGAGTTCCAGAAGAAGCTCATCGACTTCTACGGCGGCCACGACAAGGTCGAGAAGTTCAAGGCAGGCCTCGGTGACGAGTACTCCGCCGACCACGGTTTCCACAAGGGCAAGCTCGCCATGATCATCGACGGCGAGTTCCGCACCGCCTTCCTCAAGGACCAGGCGCCGGAGGTCAAGTACCAGACCGCGCCGTTCCCGGTGCTCGACACGATGGCCGACCACTACGGCGGCGGCTTCACCACCGGCACGATCATCGCGATCCCCAAGGGCGCCAAGAACCCCGGCGCGGCGTGGGAGCTCATCAAGCAGGTCACCCTGGACACCGACACCCTGGTGGACATGGCCAACGGCCTGAAGAACGTGCCCAGCACCAAGGCGTCGCTCACCTCGCCGCGGCTGGACCTGCAGCCGCAGTTCAAGACGTTCCTCGACATCTACGACAGCGGCAAGCTGGTGGCCAACCAGACCACCCCGATCGGCGACGCGCACCTCAAGGCGGTCAACGACTTCGCCGAGAAGTGGCAGGCCGGCTCGGTGCCTGACCTGACCGCGGGCCTGGCGAAGGTCGACGCGCAGATCAACGACGAACTCAAGCAGAAGGGCGCGGGCGGATGACGACGCTCGCCGAAAAGGCTTCCCCGTCCGCACCTGTGAAGGTGCGGGCGGGGGCCCGCCGGGCCAAGCGCCGCCGGACCGTCCTGTTCTTCATGGCCCCGGCGTTCCTCGGGTTCCTGATCTTCTTCGGCTACCCGCTGATCGCCACGGTCTACTACTCCTTCACCCGCTACGACCTGATCAACCCGCCGCAGTTCATCGGCTTCGACAACTACGTCCGGATGTTCACCACCGAGCCGCTGGTCGGCACGGCCGCGTACAACACGCTGTGGCTGGTGGTCGTCCTGACGGTCTGCCGGGTGGTGTTCTCGCTCGGGATCGCGTCGGTGATCTCGCGGCTGAAGTCGGGCGTCGGCCTGGTCCGGACGCTCTGCTACCTGCCGACGCTCGCCCCGCCCGCGGCGGCGACGCTGGCGTTCGTCTTCGTGTTCAACCCGGAGTTCGGCCCGGTCAACCGGTTCCTGCGGCTCGTCGGCATCGACGGCGGGCTCTGGTTCAACAGCCCGGCGATGTCGAAGCCCGCACTGACGCTGCTCGCGCTGTGGGGCTCCGGCGAGCTGATGATCATCATCCTGGCCGCGCTGCTCGACGTCCCGACCGAGCAGTACGAGGCCGCCGAGCTGGACGGCGCCGGCCCGGTGCGCCGGTTCTGGCACGTCACGCTGCCGTCGATCTCGCCGGTCCTGCTGTTCGGCGTGGTCAACTCGATCATCTACGCGCTGCAGTTCTTCACCCAGGCGATCGTCGCGGCCTCCGCGAGTGCGGGCACCGCGGACGTCGCCGGCAACTCGAAGCTCATCGGCGCACCCCAGAACTCGACGCTGACCTACCCGATCTGGCTGTACGTCCAGGGTTTCCGCTACTTCAACATGGGCTACGCGGCGGCGATGGCGGTCCTGCTGTTCATCGTGTCGTCCGCTTTCACCTGGATTCTCGTGCGGCAGCTGCGGAAGACGCAGCACCAGGAGGAGGGGGCATGATCACGCTGTCCGACACCGCGCGCAAGCCGCCGGTGTCCGTGCCGCCCCGCGTGCGCTTCAAGCGCAACTGGGACAAGCGGCTCTCCTACATCGCGACGCACGCCGTCGGGATCGCTCTCGGTGTCATTTTCATGCTGCCGATCCTGTTCGTCTTCCTCACCGCGGTGATGAAGAGCGACCAGGCGATGACGGCGAGCCTGTGGCCGAGCGAATGGCACTTCGAAAACTTCGTGACGGTGTTCAAGAAGGCACCGCTGCTGGAGTACTTCGGCAACAGCCTGCTGTATTCGGCGTGCGCGACGGTCGGCGCGCTGCTTTCGGCGATCCCGGCGGCCTACGGGCTGGCGAAACTGCGCTGGCGCGGGCAGAACCTGTTCTTCATGCTGACCGTGGCCGCGATGCTGCTGCCGCCGCAGGTCACCGTCGTCCCGTTGTACGACCTGTGGGTGCGGATGGGCCTCACCGGCACGCTGGTCCCGCTGATCGTGCCGTACTTCTTCTTCGACGCGTTCTCGATCTTCCTGCTGCGGCAGTTCTTCCTCACCATTCCGAAGGACTACATCGAAGCGGCGAAGATCGACGGCTGCAACGAGTTCCAGGCGATGTACCGGGTGCTCATCCCGATGGCCAAGCCGGGCATCGCGGCCACCGCGATGTTCTGCTTCCTGTTCACCTGGAACGACTACTTCGGCCCGCTGCTCTACACGGGCGAGAACCAGGACCACTGGCCGCTTTCGCTGGCGATCGCGTCCTTCCGCGGGATGCACCACGTCGAATGGAACATGACGATGGCCGCGACCGCGCTGATCATGGCGCCGGTGATCGTGCTGTTCGTGTTCGCGCAGAAGTCGTTCGTCAAGGGCATCACGTTCACGGGGGTCAAGGGATGAAACTGGCAGTCGTCGGTGGCGGGTCCACCTACACGCCGGAGCTGATCGACGGGATCGCCGGCCGCCGGTCCACTTTGGACGTCGACGAGATCGTGCTGGTCGACCCGGACGCCTACCGCGTCGAGGCCGTCGGCGGGTTCAGTCAACGGCTGCTGGAGCACGCCGGCCACCCGGCGCAGGTGCGGACGACGCAGTCGCTCGAAGAGGGCGTCGACGGCGCTTCCGCCGTGCTCATCCAGCTGCGTGTCGGCGGTCAGCGTGCGCGGCGCTCGGACGAGACGTTCCCGCACGTCTGCGGCTGCGTCGGCCAGGAGACGACCGGCGCGGGCGGGCTGGCGAAGGCGTTGCGCACGGTTCCGGTGGTGCTCGACATCGCCGACCGCGTCCGCAAGGTCGCCGGCGACGACACGTGGATCGTCAACTTCACCAACCCGGTCGGCATCGTGACACGCGCGCTGCTCAACGAGGGGCACCGCGCGGTCGGGCTGTGCAACGTCGCGATCAACCTGCAGCGGCAGTTCGGGAAGCTGCTCGGCGTGGGCGCGGACGATGTCAAGCTCGTCCACACCGGACTGAACCACCTGAGCTGGGAACGCGGCGCGCTCGTCGACGGCGTCGACCGGCTGCCCGACCTGCTGGAGGAGCACCTGGACTACCTGTCCAGGGAGGTCAGCGTGCCGGAGAAGTGGCTGCGGCGGATGAACGTCGTGCCGTCGTACTACCTGAAGTACTTCTACGCGCACGACGAGCAGGTCACCAAGCAGCGCACCGAACGTCCGCGCGCGGACGTCGTGTCCGACGTCGAGGAAGAGCTGCTGAAGATCTACCTCGACCCGGAGCGGAACACCAAGCCGGAGTCCCTGGAGAAGCGCGGCGGCGCGTACTACTCCGAGGCGGCGGTGCAGCTGGTGCACGCGCTGACCGCGGGCGGCCCGGCCGAGGAGCACGTCGTGAACGTCCGCAACGACGGGACCTTCCCGTTCCTGCCGGACGACGCCGTCGTCGAAGCGCGGTCCACTGTGGACTCGAAGGGTGCGACGCCGATCCCGCAGCCGCCGGTCGAGCCGAACTTCTCGGGCCTGATTTCGGCGACGACGGCGTACGAGTTCCTCGCATTGGAAGCGGCGCTGAAGGGCGGCCGCGACCGCGTGGCCGATGCCCTCCTGGCGCACCCGCTGGTCGGCCAGTACTCGAAGGCCGACACGCTGGCCGATTCGCTGGTGCAGATCAACCGTGAGTACCTGCCCTGGGCGCGCGGATGAGGCCTGCGATTATCGCGATCGACGGCGGCAACAGCAAGACCGAGGTCCTGGTGGTCTCGGAAGACGGTGTCGTGCTGGGGAAGTCGCGTGGCCCCGGCGCGTCGCCGCAGAACATCGGCGTCGCGGCCTGCGTCGCGGCGCTGGAACAACTGGTGCTGGCGGCGTATCCCGCGTTCGGGGAGAAGCCCTTCGCGGTCCACACGTCGGCCTACCTCGCCGGGCTGGACTTCCCGCGCGAGGAGGAGACGCTGCACGCGGCCCTGTCCGCCCGCGGCTGGAGCGACACCCTGACCGTCGGCAACGACACCCTCGCGCTGCTCCGGGCGGGCAGCGCGGGGGTGGGCGTCGCGGTGGTGTGCGGTGCCGGGATCAACGGCGCCGGCGTCGGCCCGGACGGCCGGGTGCACCGCTTTCCCGCACTGGGCAAGATCTCCGGCGACTGGGGCGGCGGCTACCGGCTCGGCGAAGAGGCGCTGTGGTGGGCCGTGCGAGCCGAGGACGGCCGCGGCCCTGCTACCGCCCTGCGGCTTGCCGTGGCGCGCTACTTCGGGCAGCCGACCCTGCTCGACGTCGTGCAGGGCCTGCACTTCGAAGAGATCGACGCGGCGTCGATCCACGGCCTGTGCCCGCTGCTGTTCGAGGTGGCCGCGGCGGGCGACGAGGTCGCGCAGGACATCGTGACGCGGTTCGTCGAGGAGGTCAGCGTGTTCGCGGCGGTGATCCTCCGGAAGCTGGACCTCACCGCGGACGCCCCGGAGATCGTCCTCGGCGGCGGTGTGCTGACCGGGGTCGGCGCGCCGGTGATCGCCGAGATCGAGAAGCGGTGCCTGAAGGTCGCGCCGCGCGCGGTGGTCCGCGTCGTCGACGTGAACCCCGTGGTGGGCGCGGCGCTGTTCGGACTGGACACACTGGGCGCCACCGAGGCCGCGAAGGCGGCGTTGAAGGCGGCGACCCAGCGCGCCTGACCGGGTCGTGAGTGAGAAACAGCGTTAGAACACTGTTTCTCACTCACGACGCTATGGCGCCGGGACGATGGTTTCGCCGGTCTCCAGCAGGGACTTGAGGTCCGACAGGATCCAGGCCCAGCCGCCACCCGCGTTCTCGTTCGGAGGCGCGTCCAGCCGCTCGAGCGATCCGCTGACCATCGCGGCGATCGTGGGGGCGCCGGTGACGTCGTGGGTCACGGTCAGCCGGGTGCCGGCGGTCTTGGACTCCTCGATCTCGTAGGTGAGCGTCGTGTAGGGCTCGGCGGCGACGTCCTCCGGAGCCATCAGCAGCTTCCAGGTGACGACCAGTTTCCGCGGCGGATCCACCTCGAGGACTTCGCCGTCGACGAGGTCGCCGGTCATCCCGGCGTCGATGAACGCCTGCGTCGGCCGGGTGCGGTGCTTGCCGCCGACCTTGAGGTCGTAGTCGGCGAGGCCGGTGTAGCCGTACTTCTGCGTCCACTCGGGCTTCGTGATGGCGTCCCAGATGCGCTCCGGGGAAGCCTTGATGTAGACGCGGTAGACCTGCACGGTGTTCGTCATGGTTCTTCGCCTTCCAGCTCGTTCTTGAGATCGAGGAGCGCGGTGACCTGGCGCTCGGTGTACTTGTCGATCCACCGGTCGTGGATCTGGCGGATCGGGACGGGGTTGAGGAAGTGCCGCTTCTCGCGGCCTTCCTTGCGTGCGACGACAAGCCCGGCTTCTTCCAGGAGCTTCAGGTGCTTCATGACGCCGAAGCGGGTCATCTCCACCTGGGTCTCCAGCTCGGTGAGCGTGCGGCCGTCACGCTCGAAGAGCAGGTCGAGCAGGAACCGGCGGGTCGGATCCGCCAGCGCCTTGAACACCAGGTCGTCGTCGGGCACGTGAGCGAGAATAGGTGACCAAAAGGTCACATGTCAACGGACGCGAAAAAGGCCGTCACCTGGCTGGGGTGACGGCCTCCTCGTTCGTGCGGTGCTAAACGATCAGCGACAGCGGCAGGATCAGCGCGATGGCGACCACCGAGATCAGCGTCTCCATCACCGACCAGCTCTTCAGCGTCTGGCCGACCGAGAGCCCGAAGTACTCCTTGACCAGCCAGAAGCCGGCGTCGTTGACGTGGGAGAAGAACAGCGACCCGGCGCCGATCGCGAGCACCAGCAGTGCGCTGTGCGACGGGTCCATGCCGGCGGCCAGGGGCGCCACGATGCCCGCGGCGGAGACGGTCGCGACCGTGGCCGAGCCCGTCGCCAGCCGGATCGCCACGGCGACCAGCCAGCCGAGCAGCAGCGGCGACAGGTGCGCGTCCTTGGCCAGGCCGGTGATGACGTCGCCGACGCCGGCGTCGACGAGCGTCTGCTTGAACCCGCCGCCCGCGCCGACGATGAGGATGATCCCGGCGATCGGGCCGAGCGAGTCACCGACCACAGTGGACAGTTTCGCGCGGTCCAGGCCGGCCGGGCGGCCGAGCAGCACCATGCCCACCAGCACCGCCGCGAGCAGCGCGATCAGCGGGTCGCCGACGAAGTCGAAGATCTTCCGGGCCTGGTTGTCCTTGGCCAGCAGGATGTCCGACAGCGCTTTCGCCAGCATGAGCACGACCGGCAGCAGCACGGTCGTCAACGTCGCGGCGAAGCTCGGCCGCGGCTTGTCCGTGTCGGCGCGCTCGGGGATGAGCCGCTCGGGAGCCACGGCGTCCGGCACCAGCCGTGCCGCGACCTTGCCGAACAGCGGGCCCGCGACGATCAGTGTCGGGATGCCGACGAGCAGGCCGAACGCCAGCGTGATCCCGACGTTCGCGTTCAGCGCGCCCGCCGCGGCGAGCGGGCCCGGGTGCGGCGGGACGAGGCCGTGCAGCACGGAAAGCCCGGCGACGGCGGGAATCCCCAGCAGCATCAGCGGTTTCCCGGTGCGCTTGACCGCGAGCAGCACCACCGGGATCAGCATGACGAGCCCGATCTCGAAGAACATCGGCAGCCCGATCAGCGCCGCGACCAAGGCCATCGCCCACGGCAGCGCGGCGCCGCGGGCCTTGCCGAGCACGGTGTCGACGATCTGGTCGGCGCCGCCGGAGTCGGCCAGCAGCTTGCCGAGCATCGCGCCCAGGGCGATCAGGATGCCGACGGACGCGACCGTGCTGCCGACCCCGTCGGAAAACTTCTTGATCACGTCGGTGATCGGCATCCCGGCGGCCAGGCCGAGCAAGAGCGAGCCAAGCGTCAGCGACAGGAACGGGTGCAGCTTCACCTTCGTGATCAGCACGACGATGACGGCGATCGCGACGACCGTCGCGGCGATCAGGCGGGTGTCGTGGCCGGTCCAGCCGGCGGCGAGGACGGCGTTCACGCGTGCTCCCGGAAGGCGGTCAGCGCGGCTTCGGTGATCTCCGCCGGAGTGCCGCCGATGTCGAAGACGGCGCCGGGCTCGTCCGGCTGGAGGGGTTCGAGGTCGGCGAGCTGCGAGTCCAGCAGCGACACCGGCATGAAGTGGCCCGTGCGGGTCTTCATGCGCTGGGCCAAGAGCGCACGCGGGCCGTTCAGGTGCGCGAACCAGACGTCGCCGCCGGTGCGCAGGACGTCGCGGTACCGGCGCTTGAGCGCGGACGACGTCACGACGCCGCCGGCCTGGTGGTCGCGGATCCAGCCGGCGATGGCTTCGAGCCAGGGCGCGCGGTCGTCGTCGGTCAGCGGCGTGCCGGCGGTCATCTTGTCGATGTTGGCCTTCGGATGGAACGTGTCCGCTTCCGCGTACTCGACGCCCAGGGCTTCGGCGAGCGCCGTGCCGATCGTCGTCTTCCCGGAGCCTGACACCCCCATCACCACGATGACGGTCATCCGCACCTCCCACTTCGTTGTGCCCAGGTGAGTGAAACTCAAAAGTACTACTTATTCAAGATGAAGTACTACTTAATCGAATCAGACGTTAGCCTCGGAGGGTGGGAACCGACAGGCACGAACAGGTGCTGGACGCGCTCGGCGCGGCGATCGCGAACGGATCGCTGGCACCGGGCACCGTGCTGCGCTCCGAAGAGTTGCAGGAACGCTTCGGCGCTTCGCGGACCGTGGCGCGCGAAGTCGTCCGCGTGCTGGAGACGATGCGGCTGACCAGCAGCAAGCGGCGGGTCGGGGTGATCGTCCGGGAGCCGGCGGAGTGGAACCACTACGACCCGCGGCTCATCCGCTGGCAGCTCGACGGCCCGGCCCGGCCGGCGGCGCTCGCCACGCTGAACGAGCTGCGGTCGGCGATCGAGCCGTGCGCGGCCCGGTTCGCGGCCCTGCGCGCGACGCCGGAGGAACGCGGCCGCCTGGGCGCGCTCGGGGAACGGCTGGCGCGGACGGCCCGAGCACGCGACCTCTCGGCGTTCCTCGAGTTCGACATCGCCTTCCACGACCTGCTGCTCTCGGCGTCCCGGAACCCGATGTTCGGCCAGCTGTCCGCGGTCGTCGCGGAGGTGCTCACCGGGCGGACCGGGCACGGGCTGATGCCGCCGGAGCCGCAGCCCGAGGCCGTGGCACTGCACCTGGCGGTGGCGGCGGCGGTGGCCGCGGGGGACGCGGACCGGGCGGAGCGGGCGATGCGCGACATCGTCGTCCAGGCGCGCGACGAGATCGCCGCCCTGGTATCGGAGGCGGGTCCCGCGGCCGGGTAGCCTCCTCGGGGAACTGGACTTTCGTACCCCGGGGGGCACGGGTGAGCGCGGCACGCGCGATCGGGTTGGTGCTGGGTGTGGCGGCCGACGGCGCCGTCGGCGACCCCCGCCGGCGGCTCCCGGTGACGGCCTTCCGCCGTCTCCCGCCCCGCTCTGGCGTCCTGGTCGCCGGGGCGGCGGTGCTGGGCGGGGCGCTGCTGGAACGGGCCGGCCGCGGCCGCCCGCTGGTGCAGGCGTCGGCGACGGCGGTGACGACGTGGGCGGTCCTCGGCGCGGCGGGCCTGGCCCTGCAGGGCACGGAGCTGGCCCGCGACCTCGAGGAGTGCCGCTTCGAGCCGGCGCGCTCGACACTGTCCGAACTGGACCCCCGGGTCGCCGACGGCCTGGGCGCGATCGCGCTGTCGCGGGCCTCGGTGGAGACGTTGGCGGAGAACACCTCCGACGCCGTGGTCGCACCGTTGGTGTGGGGCGCGCTGGCGGGCGTGCCGGGCCTGCTGGGCGCGCGAGCGGTGAGCCTGCTGCGCCGCGGCCGCCACGGCCGCCGTGGGCACTGGGCGATCGACCGCGCCGACGAGCTGGTCCACCTGGTCCCGACCCGCGTGGCGGCGGCGTTGACGGTCCTGGCGGCCCCGGTGGTCGGCGGCTCGGCGGGCGGCGCGTGGCGGGCCTGGCGCCGCGACACGATCGCCCACCCGAGCCCCAACGCGGGCCGCGTGGAGGCCGCGTTCGCCGGAGCACTGGAGATCCGCGTCGGCGGCCGGACGGTGTACCCGCACGGGGTGGCGGAGCTGCCGGTGCTGGGCGTCGGACGGAATCCGGACGCGGGGCACGTCACGCGGGCGGTCGAGCTGTCCCGGGTCGTCGGCTGGCTGGCCGGGGTGACGTCCGTGGTGCTCGCGGTGGCCGCGAGCTTCCGGCGCCGCTCGAGCTGACGCAGGGCAGTTGTCCACAGGATCGGTCGGATGTGGACAGTTGCGCTGCCCGGCCTGCTTTCCGGCGGTTTTGTCGCCTACCGCCGGTAAACTGGACTTGGGGACGCCCCCCAGGGAGGGTGGGGGAGGTTTCCGGGGCGGGGGTTCCGGCGAAGTCGTGTCGTTGCCGGTAGCTCCGCAAAGCACTCGTTGACCCACCACCCCGAAGCCCGATTGTGACTACGGACGGCAGTACCGCGTCAAGGCGGGAAAGCGTGCCTTGACCCGGCACTGCCGTCCGTGTTCTGGCTTCGTATCGGGGTGCCAGGGGGAGGTCTGGGTGGGGTGCCGGTCATGCCATCAACGTGCCGTCAACCGGTGAGGCACCTGAAAAGGGGCGCTACGACTTTGCCGGAACCCTGCCGGGGACGAGGCGGCGGGGCGCTCCCTCAGCCGCGGCGCCGCAGCTGCGCCAAAGCCGCGTCGTCCAGCGGCCCACCGCGCTCCGTCAGCCGGGTCCCGATCCGTTCCCGGTCCCCGGCCGACTTGTTCCCGCCGAACTTGAACTTCGCCCGCACCCCGGTGATCGCGAACTCGATCCCGCGGATCCCCGGCAGCAACCGCCGGTCCGGGGCCTCGGTCGCGCTCACCGGCGCCCGCGAGCCGTCGGGCTCGAAGTGCCGCAGCTGCTTGTCGAGCAGCGATGCCTTCGCCGCCGGATCGTCGACCAGCCGCACGTCGCCTTCGAGCTGCACCGTCGCGTAGTACGACGTCGGCACGCCGTGGGCGGGGTCCGCGGCCGTGTTCCAGTCCGCGCGGATGTAGGTGTAGTCGCCGACCACCGTCAGCAGCGCGCGCGGGTGTTCCTCCAGCAGCGGCCAGATCGGGTTCGGGCGGGCCAGGTGCGTGACGATCGTGCGGTCGCCGTCGAAGGCGAAGTGCGCCGGTGTCACCACGGGCAGGTCGCGGCCCACCCCACCGGCGATGAGCTGGCCGAAGTCGTGCCCGGACAGCCACTCGCGCCACTCGTCATCGGAGGCGGCGTCCCACGGGTGGATCAGCATGGCTTTGAGTATTGGCGAGCCAAGTGGCCTCGTCACAGGGCCATTTCCGGCCTATCTCTGAGGGCCACTTTCCGCGTACTCGTCCTCGGCCAGGATCTCCGCGACGGACCTCCGGCGCGTAGGAGCGGAGGAAGCGCTCAGCGCCCCGCCCGGCTTCAGCTCGCGGACCGTGAAGTACAGCCAGCCGAGCAGCGCCATCGTCCCGAACGCGATCCACTGCAGCGCGTACGACAGGAACGGCCCCGAGTCGGTCTGCGGCAGCGGCAGCGCGGCGAGCACCCCGGGCTGGCCGACGTCGAGCTGGAAGTACCCGGGCCGGATGTCGAGCTTCCCCGCCCGCGCGACGACCCGCGAGTCGACGACGTAGCTCTGGAGCTTCCCGCCGGTCGAGGCGTCGGCGAACGCCTCGCGGTTCTTCGGGTCCGTCTCGTCCGCCCGCGCCCGCGCGGTCACCTGCACGGTCCCCGCCGGCGGCGGCGCGTACGGCAGCGCTCCCGACTTGCTGTCGAGCCCGACGTAACCGCGGTCGATCAGCACGACCGTGCCGTCGGTGGTCCGCAGCGGCGTCAGCACCTCGTAGGCACCTTCACCCTGGACCGTCCGCAGCCGCGCGACGATCTCCTTGTCCGGGAGGTACTGGCCGCTGATCGAGACGAGGTGCCATTCGGTGTGCTGGCCGGGCTCGGTCCCCGGCGGCAGCAGCTGCGCCAGCGGCACCGGCGCGGCGGTGAACGACGTCGTGAGCGCGGCGTTCTGCTGCTCGCGTTCGGCGTTGCGGCTGAACTGCCACGGCGCGAGGAGCGTGAAGCAGCAGATGGCGAAGGTGAACACCACCGCCGTCAGAGCCAGCCACCCGGGCCGGAGCAGGAACCGCAACCGCACCCCACCACGGTAGGCCGTGCCCCGCCCCGGCCGCTCGCCGGCCTCCGTCACCTGTGACGGAGGCCGGGACGAACCGCCCGGGCGGGGCGAACGGGCTCAGCGATCGAGCCGCCACTGCTGGCTCGGGTTCCCCGCGACGCAGCCGGCCGTGATCACCCGCGTGCCGGGCTCGTTGGACCCGAGGTCGGCGCACAGGCCGTTGTGGTTGCGGAGGGTGCCGTCACCCGGCGTGGTCCACTGCTGGCTGACGTTGCCCGGTTGACAGGCGACCATGACCACCCGCGTCCCGGGGGCGTCGGACCCGAGGTCGGCGCAGAGGCGGTTGGTGTTGGTCAGCGTGCCGCCGGACAGCCCCCAGCGCTGGCTGACGAGCCCCTCGCCGCAGGCCACCATCGTGATCGGCGTCTGCTCGGCGTTCGAGCTCAGGTCGGCGCAGAGGCCGTTGTGGTTGCGCAGCGTGCCGTCGCCCTTGAGGAACCACTGCTGGCTCTGGTTGCCGGCGACGCACGACGTGACGAGCAGCGAGGTGCCCGCCGCGTTGCTGCCGATGTCGGCGCAGGCCCCGGCCGCCGTGCGCAGGGTGCCGTCGCCGGGGAACCGCCACTGCTGCTCCGGGGCGGCCGCGCACGCGGTGGTGCCGACCGCCGTCCCGGAGACGGCGAGGCAGAGCCCGTCCGCGGTGCGCACGGTGCCGTCACCGGGGAGGGTCCACCGCTGCCCGGCCGCGTCGGGTGCGCAGACCACGGTGGTCACCCGCGCGCCCGCGCCGGTGCACAGGCCGTTGAAGTTGCGGATCGCGTACGGCGGGATCTGCGCGCGGACCCAGTCGGTGAGCTCGTCGAGCCGGGTTTCGACGGTGCCTTGGCGCGTCTCGGTCTCGCCGAGGCACCCGTGCTGCCACGACGTGGCGTTGATGGCGACCAGCTCGGTGCCGCCGCCGGTTTCGCGCAGCGCCGGGCCGCCCGCGTCGCCCTTGCAGGTCGTCGCCTCGCCCGTCACGGCCGTGACGGCCAGCGTCGTCGCGGTGCTCGACTGCACCGTGAAGTTCGCGGTGGACAGCTTGTCCGGCACCCATTCGGTGGCGGTCCGGCCGTAGCCGGCGAGCCGCAGCACCTCGCCGGTCCGCACCGGGCCCGTGGCCAGTGCCACCGGCGTGACGGTGAAGACGGGCGCGTCGAGCCGGGCCAGGACGAGGTTCCGGTCGGTCCGCGGCACGAGCGCGGTGATCGGGACGGTCCGCCCGCCCACGGCCGCGGTGGACGGCGACGGCGGCGGTCCCGCCTGCGCCGAGTCGCCGAAGCACGTCGACGCGGTGAGCACCCACTGCGGCGCGACGAGCGCGCCCGTGCAGGCCCGGCCGGCGGTGTTCACCTTGGCGACGAAGGAATACGTCCCGTCGGCGGCTTGACTTCCCCCGGTGATCGCCGCGGCCGGAGCGGCGGCCACAGCCCCCGCCGCCGCCACGAGCGCGAGAACGCCCGAAATTTGTTTGAGCACGCGATTCCCCTCATCGATGACGATGCCGGAGGGGGTATCGCGGGACACCGGAAAACCGTACGCGGACCGGCTGTGACGCCGGTCACGCGTGGGTGCGGACCCAGTCCAGCAGGCCGGGCACCGAGCGCTCGATCATGCCGAGGACGTCTTCGAAGCCGTCGTCGCCGCCGTAGTACGGGTCCGGGACCTCGGCGCCTTCGGGGGCCGCCGGGTCGAACGACCGCAGCAGCCGCACCTTCCCCGGGTCGCCGACGCGCGCCCGCAGGAACTCCGCGTGCCCCTCATCGGCGGCCAGCAGGAGATCGGCGGCCAGGTCCTCGTCGGACACCTCGGAGGCGACGTGCGCGGTCGGGTAGCCGTGCGCCTTGAGCGTCGCGCGGGCGCGCTTGTCGGCGGGCTCCCCGACGTGCCACGGCCCGGTGCCCGCGCTCGTCACGCGCACGACGTCACCGAGACCGGCGTCGTCGAGCCGGGCCCGGAAGACCAGCTCGGCCATCGGGGAGCGGCAGATGTTGCCGGAACAGACGAAGACCAGCTTCAACACTTTTTCGGCGTTCACCCAGGGAGCCTAACCATGCTGGTCAGCGAAGCGAACGACACCAACCGCGTCCTGCGGTACCTCCTCGACCTGCGGAAGGGCGCCGAGCTTGGTCCTGACGCCGACGTCCGGGAGTCCGCCGAGCGGCTGGCCGGCCGCGTGAACAAGGCCTTGCGCGCGGGGATCACGCCCAAGGAGGTCTCCGCCGGTTGGGACGGTAGGTGACCATTGACATACTGATCTCCCACCGATCACGACTGGAGCTGGCATGGCGACCGCAGTGCTCGTTTGGAAAGACGGCAGGCGCACGACAGCCGAGCTTGCCGACGCGGAGCCACCAGCCGTTTTGCGTCTTCCCGCGAACGCGGGAACAGTCACGTTCCAGACTGATCAAACGGGTCCGGTAACACGCTCTCGGCAGGGCACAGCCGTGTTCCGGTTCTCGGACACGTTCGACGATGAGGGATGCCCCATCTACCTCTACGAGCACACCGAGCTGGTGTAGCCGTCATCGAAATTGCCAGCGATCGCCGGTGACCATTCGCCAGTAACCTGGTGATGTACCTCTTCGCGGAGGAACGCCCCCGGGTAGCTCCCGGGGGCACGCGGGGAGGCTGACTCCGCGAATGAGGTCACGATGGCCGAGGACTTCGGTTCAGCACTCCGCCGCCTGCGCAAGGCGGCCGGTTTGTCGCAAGCAGCTCTTGCCCGGCGCGTGCCCGTCCACACCTCGAATGTGTCCCGGTACGAAAGCGGCCTCCAGCATCCCGAAGAACGCATGGCCGCCCGGTTGGACGAATTGCTCGGGGCTCACGGTGAACTGCTGGCGCGATGGTCGCCCCTGGACATCGACCCGCTGACGACCGACGACCGTGAGCGGATCGAGTACTCAGTGAGGTTCCCCGGCCGGATCGACGAAGCCGCGATCACGGCCCTCGCAGACAGCCTCGCCGCGCAGCGGCGGCTTGACGACATCATCGGCCCGGTCCCGCTCATTCCTGCCTCACTGGCTCAGACGGAGATGGTGACGGACCTCCTCAAAGAGGTGAACGGCCCGCACCGGCAGCAGCTGGCGGGCGTAGCCAGCGAGCACGTCCAGTTCGCCGGGTGGCTCCACGCCGAGGCCAGGCGGGATGCTCAGGCCGTGCGCCTGCTCGAAGAGGCCGAGGACCTGGCCGACGAAGCGGAAGACGGGACCTTGGCCGCGCAGGCTCTGAACTTCCGGGGCTACCTCGCCCGGCAGCAAGGCCGGCCGCGCGCGATGATCAGGGGCTTCCTCACGGCGTACCACACCCCGGGCGCGCACATCGCCCAGCGGATCGGCGACGCGGTCCAGGCCGCGCAGGGCTACGCGAAGATCGGCGAGCGGGACGAAGCACTCCGGCTGCTCGACACCGCAGACGGGATGATCGACGAGTCGGCGCGCGAGGAACCCCCGGCAACCGCGTACTGGCTCACCCCGACGTTCCAGAGGCTGAACTCCGGCCTGGCGCATCTCGCCCTCGGCGATCACCAGGTCGCCGTCGACCACCTGGAGACCGGCCTGGGCAACCTTCCCGAGGACCAGCAGGGTGCCGAGTGGACGAACGAGTACCGCGACGGACTTGACCAGGCGAAAGCCGCTAGCTGAGGGACCTGTGCGCAGACCTGTGCGCACAGCCCCAATCCCTTCACCACACCTGTCCGTCAGGACGATGCTCAATTTCGTGGACACGAACGACGCAGGTGAGGAATCGCGCCCGAGGACCATCGATGAGATGACCCCGGAGGACTGGGCCGAGGCGCGGAAGCTACGCGAACGCTTCGACGCTGAGCAGGGTGCGCGATGACGGCCGTGATCTACATCGACCCGGCGGCTATCCACCCCGTCATCAACGGCGTGTGGCACCGCGCTCGACTGCGTGGCATCCCGGCACCGGGCCAGGGCATCACCATGCTGTGCGGGGCGTCGGCCGCCGCCTCGTTCGAGCCAAGTACCCAGCGCGGCGTACCGACGATGTGCCCTCGGTGCGACTCGGTCTACCGGCGCGAGCACAACATCCCGCAACAGCACACGCGGCAGAGCCGCTAAGCAGCCCGGTCGGCGCGCCCTCCCTCGTGCGTCGGCCGGGTGTCCACTTCACCACCGGGGTGAAGGCCAGAGCCCCACGGAACCCACGTCCCAGTAGGCCACCGTGGGGCTCTGTGCTGTCAGTCGCGTTCGTACACGACCAGAGCGCTGACCCAACCACCGTTCTGCGACCAGGCCTCGCTCATAGCGATCGAGGACACCCGCAGACCAGGGAACTTCTTCAAAATCTCGTTGACCTTGTTTGAGATGCGGTCGGGACTGCTATCGCGATATGCCTCAACGGATTGCTGGACCACGGGCGGCTTCCTCCTTCGTAGGGACTGGACCTCTATCGAACGCGAGAAAGCCTCCCGCACTCAATCCGCCATCGGATCGGTGTCCTTCCCGGTGATCTCGACGGTCCCCGTGATCCTCACGTTCTGCTTGACTGCTTCGGTGACCCACTCCTTCACGGCGTTGGCCGTGATGCTCGGGTCAGTGGTCACCTTCGCGATGGCAGCGGCCAAGGCGTCCACCTTCGCCGACTCGGTGTTGTTGGCCGCGTCGAGCTTGGCCAAGACCTGCGAGGGGTTCAGGCCCCAGGCGGAGCCGTCGGCGTTCTTGCCCGACCAGATCCAGTCGTACCAGATGTGCTTCGCGATGAGCTTCGCGTCGTCGTCGGTGATCGGCATGTCGCCTCCCGAGTGCTGACCCCAGTCCGGGGCGAGGATGTCATTCACGTCGCACTGGATTCCGGCCACGAAGACCTGTCCGATGCGTTGGTAGAGCGCGGCCTTCGCGGACTTCAGGCCCCGAGACCATGCGGCCGTCTGCCACCCGTAGGAGGCATGGGCCGGGAGTGCCTTTTCGATGACGTCGAACTCGCCGTAGACGCCCGTACAGTCCTTGCCCAGCACCGAGGCCGCACCGTCCAGGTACGCGAACGTAGAGGCGAACTGAGCGGCGGAGACCTGGTCCGAGTCGATGGCGAGGGGTTGAGTGGTTCGCGTCGCGCGCCGCCGGTGACTTCGCTCTTCTCGGCTGTCACGATCCTGGGCATGCGCAAACTCGTGGTCTGGGGCGGGGTCGGCTCCGCCGTCGTGCTCGCAGCATTCGTCGCGTGGGGCTGGATCGGCGGCAAGGACTCCGGCTGGTGGGGTGCCGCTGGTCAGTGGCTTGGCGCCGTTGGCTCGATCCTTGCGGTCGGCATCGCGCTGTACCTCGCCGACCTTGGGCGGCGTGAGGCCGAGAAGCAGCGCAAGGCTGACGAGAAGATCCAGGCGCGGCTGATCTTCGGCGAGTACCAGCCCAACTTCGGTCTCGTCGGTGAAGTCGTGGTGGTCAATCGGTCCGGTGGACACATTCTGGATCCGGAGGTGATGAGCCTCTCCACCGATTCGCGGTACGGGGTCGGTGAGTGGTTTGTCGGCCCCGCTGACGGCGAGGTCCTGGATCACTTCCCCCGCGTGATCGCCGGTGAACTCGAAGCACGCAGGCGGAGCAGCGCGCTAAACGTGTTTTTCAAGACAGGTTTGGGAGTCCAGCAGGCTACGCCCGAGGTGCAGCCGACCGCGATGATCCGGTTCTTCGACGCGGATGGTCGCGGGTGGACGCGCCGGGGGCGTGCGGAGCCGGAGCGGTGGTACCCCGAAGAGAACCTGGTCGAGTTGTTGCCACCGGACGACGAGCCGTCAGCGTAGGTAACACACGAACGCCCCCGGAACGCGCAACGCATCCCGAGGGCGTTCAGGTGTCCGGCTACTCGGAACGGACGGCCTTCGCCTCACGGTCGCGCTCGGCCAACGCCTTACGGAAGCGGACGAGCTGGACGGCGACGAAGGCGACGGACACGCCGAGCACGATCAGCACGACGCCTCCTCAGCGAAGACCTCTTCGATCACCGAGGCCAGCTCGACCGGGTGCAGCACGCCTTCCAGGCTCTCGACGGCCACGGTCGGCTCACCGCCGGCCACGCGCTCGACCTTGGCCCTGAGCGGCCCCGTGACGGCCTGGACGTCGATGACCGGGGCGAAGCCCGCCCGGATCCGTTCCGCCGTCACACGGGGCAGCTCGTCGGCCAGGACATCGGTTGCCGTGCGCGGCCAGGCCGACCCCTCGTCGACGAGCCCGGTTTCGTCGACCAGGTCCGGGCACGAGCGCAGCGCGGCGGCCCACCTCTTCGCGAACCCCGACGTGAGCACGAAGCGCTTCTCCCGCACCGGCAGCGGGTCTTCGTCGATCTTCGCCAGCGCCCGGTACTCCGCCCAGTGACCCCGCTGCGCGGCCAGCGAGGCCGCACGGAAGTCGATCGGCTCACCCCGGCCAACACCGGCCCGGCCATTCCCGCGCTGTTTGTTCACCGTCGGCTCGACGGCTTCGAGGTGATCCGGCCTCACGCACGCCCGGAGGCGACAGAGGTGATCCACGTCGAACCCGGGCGGGATCGGGCCGACGTGGAGCTTGTAGTGCGCGCGGTGCGCCCTCTGCTCGCCGTTGACGAGACGCGGCAGGACCGGGTACCCGCCGCCGTCGAGCGTGCCGGACCAGATCCAGCACGGCGTCGGCATCCCGGACCACTCGACAGGCTCGACGGCCACCATGTAGTGCGTCTCCCAGTTGATCATGACTCCTCCTGCTGTTCGCGGGGTTATCCCCAAACCTTCGAAGTTCTGCGTCCGGGTTGGACAGGCGACGGGTGCCGTCCGCCAGGTCAGGCCGAGCGCTTCGGCGGGATCAGGCCGAGCTGCCACGCTTCCGAGTAGATCTCCGAGCCAAGCCCGGCCCGCAGGTCGATCCCCCGGTCTTGCAGCTCGGCGATCCTGGCCAGGATCGGGGCTGCGATCTCGTCCAGGTCCTCTTGCCGCTCTTGCTCGTCCAGCCGCTCTTGCGCTTCACGTGCGGCAGCACCACCCCGACCGAAGTTGACGCTCACCACGCGCTCGCTGGCCATGGGATCACGCTCGGGCTCGGAGACTTCGTCCGCGACGCGCAGCGGCGCTGGTCGTGCTTCGTGGTCCTGGTTCTCCTGGTCCTGGCCGTGGTCCTGGTCTTGGTCCTGGTCTTGGTCCTGTTCGGATCGCTGGGTGACCCCAGGTGGCCGCTCCCTGACCCCCACCGACCGCTCCCTGACCCCGGGTGGCCGCTGCGTGACCCCCCACCCACCGCTCCCTGACCCCAGGCGACCGCTGTGTGACCCCACCTCTTCGCGGAGCTGGCTCAGGTTGGACGCGTAGTGAAATCCGTCCTCGGGGAAGTCCGGGTCGCCACGGTGGCGCTCGGTGGTCTCGACGATGCCGAGGTCGCGCAGCTCGCGAAGGCCCCGCTTCACGGTCGCCTTCGAGTAGCCGGACTCCCGGGCGATCTGGGCAACGCTCGGACTGGCCACCCGGAGCCGGTTCGCGTGAATCGCCAAGCACGAGTACGTCGCCTTCGCCGCCGCCGAGCGCGCCGTCTCCAACGGTCCCGCGTAGACGAACCCGTAGATCCCCTGGACCGTCTCCGGATCCTCGGCGGCCTGCTTCGCGCTCACGTCGTCGACGAGCGTGTAGAGCGACGTCCTCCCCGATCGCAGCTCGACTTCGAGGTAGCCCGCCGCGCGCAACTCGGCCATGCCGCGCTGGATCGAGTCTTCGCTGACCCCCATCGTGGCCGCGAGTCGAGCAAGACCGACGTACGTCTCACGGTCGCCGTCGGCGAAGGTGGTGAGTCCGATGTACGCAGCCTTGCCGTGCTTGCTCAGCTGCGACTCGCAGGCGATCGGCCGGGAGGCGATGCCCCGGCGTCCTCGGCCGTCGCTCACGCCGCACCGCCGGCCAGCTTGTAGACCACGGCCGCGTGTCCCTCCAGCAACTCGGCGGACTTCACGAGCCACCCACGCTCTTCGAGCTGCCGCAGGCCACGCCACGTCGAGAGGCTGCTCTGGCAGGGGATCAGCTCGGCCAGCCGTGTAGCCGTGATCGGCTCGCCGTCGGGAACCGTGAAGATCGTGAGCAGCGCGCGCATCGCGCTGCCGCTCAACTTGCCGTCCTGAGCGACGGACTCCGGGATGGTGATCACCCGCACCTTGTTCTCCTCCACGCGTTGTCGTGTGAGGGGGCTCCTCCGGTGCGGTGCCCAACTCCGTTTTCTCTTGTGCCAACGACAATACAGGTTCGAGAGAGGTTGCACATCTACCCATGTGGGTAGCGTGGCTCGTGTTATAGCGGGTAAACGCCTATGTTGCGATGCTGTGACCAGTCAATTTGTGCGATTCCACAAATCTCGCGAGTATCCGTTTCCATATAACTGGTAACGGAGGTGATAGCGCTCGAAGGCGGGTTGGAATTCTGATTTGTCGGGGTCAGAATCCTGATGTGTCCGAAGAGGAGCTGCGCGCCTACGCCGAGGCATTGGTGGCCGACTGGCCGCCGCTCGATGCTGAGCAGCGCGAGCAGTTGGCCGCGCTCCTCACGCCGGGCGAGGCCGAGGCACGATCCGGACGGTCTCCGGATCGAAGTCGCGGCGCCCGCGCGGGGCCTTCAGGATCGTCACCTCGACCAAGGCGCCGATGATCACGCGCTGCCGCTCGATGCCCTTCGCGAGGAACGCGGCCGACGGGGAAGGCGCGTCTGCGATGCCCTCCAGTGCACTGCCATCGGCGAGCTGAGCCAGCTCGCGCTCGACCTCTTCGATCTTCGGCTTGAGCCGCGCGTTCGTGACCTTGAGCTGTTCGGCGGTGAAACCCGACTCAGGGTCGCCGAAGAGCGCGGCGGCCTCCTCGGCCCGAGCCTTCAGGAGCGCGAGCCGCTTCAGGAGCGGTTCGCGGTCCCCAGTCTTCGGGAGCAGCCTGACGCCCTGGCTATCCAGTCGGG
Organism: Amycolatopsis vastitatis; assembly: GCF_002234595.1. GTDB lineage: Bacteria > Actinomycetota > Actinomycetes > Mycobacteriales > Pseudonocardiaceae > Amycolatopsis > Amycolatopsis vastitatis. The sequence goes on along the minus strand of NZ_NMUL01000014.1, from coordinate 27,868 downwards.
CGCAGACGACGGCTCGGACCAGTTCGTCGACCGGACCGGCCAGCCGCGTGTGCCCGCCGCCCTTGCACATGTATCGGGACTGCTTGGACGCCGTGGTGCCGCCGGAGCGCGCGATCGAGCCGCACCAGCACGTGTACAGGTGGGAGCCGACCAGGACGAGCGACGTGGCGCCGCCGTTCTTCTGGCGTGTCGGGTCGGTCATCTTGATCATCAAGGCCACCCAAGTGTCCTCGGCGGCCTGACGGTCGTCGGGGGCGAACAGCGGCGGCCAGCGGCTTTTCGGCAGCTTGTCGAGGGCCTTCCGGAAGTCCTTCGTGCCTGGCGGGATCTTGCCGACGCGTCCGGCGTTCCGGGGGCGCAAGATCATCTGACGGAAGTTGCTGCCATCCCACGGGCCTCCCGCCGTCGTGGTCATCCCGGCCACGTTCCACTCGGTGAAGATCGAGCGCGCGCTGTCCCCGGCCAGCAGCCGCTTCGCCGCGTCCAGGCCGCGCTCCTGCTCGGCCGGGCGCAACGTGAGCCCGTCGTCGTCATAGCCGAACGGGCGCCGGCCGCCGGTCCACTCGCCGTTGGCGATCAGCTGCTGCTTGCGGTCGGACTGCCGCTCCGAGATGTCCTCGACCTCGCCGGTGTCCTTCGCCGCCATCATGCGAGCCATCATCCGCCCTGCCGACGTGGTGAGGTCGAACGAGGGGGAGGCTACGAACTGGAACAGCACGCCGTGGTTGCGGGCCAGGTCGATCTGGCCCTCGAACTCGCGCGGCGCTCGGGTGAGGCGGCCCGAGGTGTAGGCGATGATCGTCCCGAAGAGCCCGGTCTTCGCGTCGCGGATCATCCGCAGGTACTCCGGCCGCTCTTTCTGGCTCGCGGCGGCAGCGCTGATGTCGTTGTCCGTGAAGATCGCGACGACCTTCACGCCGAGACGCTTCGCCAGCTGGCGGCAGTGCTGCTGCTGACGCGTGACGCCCAGTTCGCGCCCCTCCCGGTCCTCGGAGATGCGCAGGTAGATCGCTGCCGTGCGCGGGGCTGCTACCTCGACCGTCGTTCGTCCCATGTAAAGATGTTATGCCAGGTTTTCGAACAGACGAAGACGATGTGCGTCACGCCGCGAGCGTAACCACCGGGTTCACCCGGTCACCCGCCCGCTCGGCGGTATCCGCGGCCCGCGACGCGCACCTAGCGTCGATCGGGCGAGGACGCGAACCGGAAGGAGAGCGATCATGCACGGGTGCTGCTCGAAGTGCACCGGCCAGGGCTGCGGCTGCTGCGGCAACTGCAACTGACCGCCCCCGGCGCCCGCGGCGGCCCGGCGCCGCCGCGGCGCCCCCACCCCCGGATCAGGGGTGGTAGTACTCCGCGATCCGGGTGACCACGTCGCCCTTCACCGTGATCTTGACCGCGTACAGGCTGTCCGGGGTGGTCGCCAGGAACTCGGCGCGGGTGCACGGGCGGGAACCCGTGCCGTCCAGGCCGACCGCGAGGCCCGCGGCCGCCGACGCGCACCAGCTGCCGACGCCCGTGAAGATCTTCACATCGCCTGCCAGGACCGCCTTGTGCGCGGTGCCCGGGACCGGTTCGGCGTTGCTGCCGTTCTCCTCGGCCTTGACGAACCGGGCGTCCGTCCACTCCACCCGGCCGTCCGGGTGGATCGCCGTCACGATCCCGTCCGCCGCACCCGCGCTGTCGCCCAGCACGAACACGCCGGCCGTGGCCAGCGCGGCGGCCGCCACGGCCGCGGCGATCATCCACTTCGTCCTCGTCACGCCGTACGGACGCGCGTGGCGGCCGCGGGTTGCCCAGGGCCCCAGTCGCGCTGCTACGCGGCTTTGCCCTGGTCCGCCGTACAGGTCGCCGAAGTCGCTTCGCCGAGGGCGCGTGCGTGCAGCGGGTCGAACCGGTGGACGACGTCCGCCGCGCCGGCCGTCACCAGCTGCCGGACCGGGCACGAACGCGCCGCCCGCACCGGGATGGTCGCCGCCAGCTCCGTGAGCAGGTTCGTGTTCAACCCGTCGATCACCGGGCGGATCTGCCCGAGGTCGGGGCGGGTCGTGGGCGCCTCCGCGGGGTGGGCGTCCCAGCGCGCGTACAGGCCGCGCTGCACCAGCTTGTTCGCCTCGATCTGGGCGCGGAAGAACCGGACCGCGTCCGCCGGGTCGAGGCCCAGCTGCGGGGCTCGCCCGGCGACCGAGTCGTAGATCTGCTGCTCGCGCGCCGGGTCGTCGATCGGCGACGGCGTGCCGTACTTGGCCGCGGCCACCTGGTCGGCGATCTGGACGCGCTGGGCGGCCAGGTCGGTGAGCCGCCACAACGACGGGCTCGAAGCCGAGGCCGGCACTGCGAAGAGGAGTGAGCCGGCGAGGACCGCTGTCACCGTGACGAGCCAGGACCGAAGGCGCATGGTCCCGGACGGTACATGCGAAAATCCCCGCGTGTCCGCGCCTTCCGCAATTTCCGAAGTCATCTCCGTGCTCGAGCGGGCCTACCCGCCCGCGCTCGCCGAGTCGTGGGACGCCGTCGGCCTCGTCTGCGGCGATCCCGCCGAACCCGTGTCGCGCGTGCTGTTCTGCGTCGACCCCGTCGCCGAAACCGTCGACGAGGCCGTGGACGTCGGCGCGCAGCTGATCGTCGCCCACCACCCGCTGCTGCTGCGCGGCGTGCACGGCGTGCCCGCCGACACCGCCAAGGGCGCACTGGTGCACCGGATGATCCGCGAAGGCATCGCCCTCTACTGCGCGCACACGAACGCCGACTCCGCCGACCCCGGCGTCTCCGACGCGCTGGCCACGGCGATCGGGCTGCGCGTGACCGGGCCCCTCGCCCCGAACGCCGACGGCGTCACCGGCATCGGCCGCCTCGGCGAGCTGCCCGAGCCGGAGCCGTTCGCGGTGTTCGTCCAGCGCGTCGCCGACGCCCTGCCCGAGACCGTCCCGGGCGTGCTCGGGGCCGGCGACGAGGACCGCCCGATCCGCACCGTCGCCGTGTCCGGCGGGGCCGGGGACTCCTACCTGAAGCAGGCCACCGAGGCCGGCGCCGACGCCTTCGTCACCGCCGACCTGCGGCATCACCCCGCCGGTGAGCACCTGGCCGGCCGGGGCCCGGTGCCCGCGCTGGTCGGGCTGACCCACTGGGCCAGCGAATGGCCCTGGTGCGGGCAAGCCTCGGCGGTCGTGGCCGACGCGTTTGCGGGTAACGTCGACATCCGCGTCTCCACGCGGTGCACCGACCCGTGGAACGTCCGCGCCGAGCGCACATCGAATTAAGAGGAGCACCGTGAAGGCCGAACCCGCCGTGCAGCGCCAGTTGCTCGAGCTCGCCAAGGTGGACGCCGAGCTTTCGCGCACCGCGCACCGCCGCCGCACCCTGCCCGAGCTGGCCGAGATCGACACGGGGGAGAAGACCGCCCGCGAGCGCCGCGACGCGCTCGTGTCGGTGGAGACCGCCAGCTCCGACCTCGACCGCGAGATCGCCCGCCAGGAGAAGGAGATCGAGTCGGTCCGCGCCCGCGAAGACCGCGACCGCAAGCTCCTGGCGTCCGGCTCGGTGAACTCCAAGCAGATGACCGACATCGAGCACGAGCTGCAGTCACTCGAACGCCGCCAGCGCGCGCTCGAAGACGACCTGCTGGAGCTGATGGAGCAGCGCGAGGCCCTCGGCCTGGACGCGCAGCGCACCGGCGCCGAGGTCGACAAGGCCGAGGCCGAGGTCGCCGCCGCGATCGCCCGCCGCGACGAGGCGTTCAAGGACCTCGACACGACCCGCGCGCGCCGCGACGAAGACCGCGCGAAGCTGCTGCCGCGCTTCCCGGAGCCGCTGCTCAAGCTGTACGAGCGCGTCCGCGAGCACAAGGGCATCGGGGCCGCGCTGCTGCGCGCCCGCCGCTGCGGCGCCTGCCAGCTGGAGCTGGACCGCAACACCGTCAACGAGATCAAGGGCGCGCCCGAGGACGACGTCATCCAGTGCGAGAACTGCGGCGCGATCCTGGTCCGGACCATGGAGTCGGGTCTGTGACCTCGCACGTCATCGTCGAGGCGGACGGCGGTTCCCGAGGCAACCCGGGCCCCGCCGGCTACGGCGCGGTGGTTCTCGACAGCGACGGCCAGGTCCTCGCCGAGCGCAAGGAAAGCCTCGGCGTGGTCACCAACAACGTCGCCGAGTACAACGGCCTGATCGCCGGGCTGACCGCCGCAGCCGAGCTCGGAGCGTCCACTGTGGACGTCCGGATGGACTCGAAGCTCGTGGTCGAGCAGATGTCCGGGCGCTGGAAGATCAAGCACGCGGACATGCAGCCGCTGGCCGAGCGGGCCAAGGAGCTGGCCGCCGGGTTCTCCCGCGTCAAGTACGAGTGGATCCCGCGCGCGCAGAACTCCCGCGCCGACCGGCTGGCCAACGAGGCCATGGACGCGGCGACCGGCAAGCCCGCCGCCGGCCGGCCCAGCGCCGCCGCGAAGACCGGCAAGCCGAAGCTGCCGACCCGGAAACCCGACCGCGCGACGACCGCCTGGACCGGTGCGCAGGGCACTCCGACCCGGCTGTTCCTGCTGCGCCACGGCCAGACCGAGATGTCGGCGCTGCGCCGTTACTCCGGCCGCGGCGACGTCCCGCTCACCGAGCTCGGGCAGGCGCAGGCCGCGGCGGCGGCGAAGCGGCTGGCCGCGATCTCGGACCTGGTCGTCGACGGCGAGGCCGTCCCGATCATCTCCTCGCCGCTGACCCGGACGAAGCAGACCGCGCAGGCCGTCGCCGACGCGCTCGGCGGCCGCGTCGAGACTCACCCCGGTCTCATCGAGACCGACTTCGGCGAGTGGGAGGGCCTGACGTTCGCCGAAGCGGCCGACCGCGACCCCGAGCTGCACCGTTCGTGGCTCGGCGACAGCTCGGTCCCGCCGCCCGGCGGGGAGAGCTTCGACGTCGTGCACCGCCGGGTCCGCAAGGCCCGCGACGAGCTGATCGCCGAGCACGGCGGCCGGACGTTGGTGCTGGTCAGCCACGTGACGCCGATCAAGACGCTGCTCCGGATGGGCCTCGACGCCGGACCGCAGCTGCTGTTCCGGCTGCACCTCGATCTGGCGTCGCTGTCGATCGTCGAGTTCTACCCGGACGGGAACGCTTCGGTGCGGCTCGTCAACGACACCTCCCACCTCGCCTGACCGGCGCTGGGATATTCAGGGAAGTGTGGGGTGGATCACGCTCAATGCCGACGCGTGGCCGACCCCGGATGGGGTATTGGCTACAGTGTCTCGACCGCGTCGCCGCGGTGGCGGGTCCGGCCTCCGGGCCCAGTCAGGGGGCGCCAGCTCGCGCGTATCCCACCGGCAGAAGCCTGCGGGCGGAACAGTGACGAGGACATGACGGCTAGCGCACTCACCGAGACCTCCCCGAGCGACGTCCCCGAGGACCCGGCCACCACCACGGCCACCCGCGGCTGGGGCGCGCGCCTCGCGCCGGTGCTGGCCGTGCTCGCCGGTGTCGCGGCCGTCGCCGTCCACGCGACCCGCTACGGCCACTGGATCGTCGACGACGCCGCCATCACCTTCTCCTACGCCCGCAGCTTCGCCGACGGCCTCGGCCCGGTGCTGCAGCCGGGCGCCCCGCCGGTCGAGGGCTTCTCCGACCCGACGTGGATGGTCCTGCTCGGCGTCGGCAAGCTCGTCGGCCTCTTCGACCACGGCCTGCTGTTCGGCATCCCGGACTACGTGCTGTTCCCGAAGGCGCTGGGCCTGCTGTTCACCGGCGGCGTCCTGACGGCGTGCTACATCGCCGCGAAGCAGATCTTCACCCGCTTCGCCTGGCTCGCGACGCTGGTCGTCGGCCTGACGCTGGCGACGATCCCGTCGTACGTCATCTGGGTCGTGTCCGGCCTGGAGAACTCGCTGTTCGCGTTCGCGGTCGTCACCCTCGGCGTGACGCTGTTCGTCTCGGTGAAGCGGGACAAGCTGCTGACGCCGAAGGTCGCGCTGTGGGCGGGCGTCATCGTGGCCTTCGCCGCGCTGACCAGGCCGGAAGGCCTGATCTACGCGGGCGCGTACCCGCTCGCGGCGCTGTTCCTGCTGCGGTCCGGGCTGTTCTGGAAGAGCTTCCGGCTCGCGCTGCTTTCGGTGGCGGCGTTCGCCGTGCCGTTCGGCGCGTACGTCGCCTGGCGGCACGGGGAGTTCGGCCGGCTGCTGGCCAATCCTTCGGTGGCGAAGCAGCAGGGCCTGCCCGGATTCGACGCGGTGAAGCGGCCGCTCGAGCTGGTCGGCTACGCGGGCTGGGCCGGCGTCGTCGTGCTCGTGCTGGTGATCGTGTTCGCGCTGGTCAAGGCTCCGTGGCGGCGTTCGCTGATCGCGTTGCTGGTGCCGCTGGGGCTCGGGGTCGTCGCGTACGGCGTGATGGTCGCCGACTGGATGTACCAGCACCGGTTCGCCAGCCCGATCTGGCCGCTGGCCGTCATCGCGGGCACGCTGTCGGCGGGTGAGCTGCTGCGCCACCGGCAGGCGCTGCTGCGCGTCGGCGTGGTCGTGGTGCTGCTGGGCGCGTTCGTCCCGTCGGGCATCGGGTTCGCGGCTTCGGCGGACAAGTTCGCGAAGAACCCGAACATCACGGCGTGCCTGGTGGCCGACCGCTTCGGCCGCGGCTTCAACACCTACGCCGACATCCTGGGCCTGCCGAAGGCGTCGCTGCTGCTGCCGGACCTCGGCGGCTCGTCGATGACCAGCAGGCTCGAGCTGGTCGACATGGCGGGCCTGGTCAACAAGCCGATCGCCGACCTGGTGCACGACAACGACCTGCAGGGGCTCCGCAACTACGTGTTCGACACGGTGAAGCCGACGTTCATCCACTCGTGGGGACCGTGGGCGGCCGGCAACGGCATCGCGCTGGACCCCCGGCTCGACCGCGACTACCTGCTGATCTACAGCTCCCCGATCGAAGGCCTCCGCAACGGCGACTGGGTCCGCCGCGACGCGGTGACGGACCCGGCCAAGCTGAAGGCGGCCCAGGACTACGCGGCGAAGACGATCCCCGAGGTGGCCGCGAACCGCTTCGGCGGCCCGCTGGACGACTGCGGCCCGACGATGAAGCCGGGCCAGACGATCGCGATGCCCGGCTGATCACGCGTGATGCCCCTTCAATCACGAGTGATGCCTCTCTGATCACGGGTGAAGCCCGTCAGGTGGCCAGGCTGAGGCCGAGCCAGAGGGCGACGGTGGCCGCGGCGAGGCACAGCGGGGTCGTGATGGCACCCAGGGCGTGGAACGTCCTGGCCGACGGGTGTTCCGGAAGGGTGCGGCGCCAGAGCAGCGTCGCCAGGGAGCCGAGGTAGGTCGCGTTCGGGCCGATGTTGACGCCGAGCAGCACCGCCAGCAGCACGCCCGGCGCCGGGTGCGGGCCCAGCACGGACAGCAGGATCAGCGTCGCCGGCAGGTTGTTGACCAGGTTGGCCAGCAGCGCCGCCACCCCGGCCGCGAGCAGCAGGTCGACCAGGCCGGTGGACGTCGGCAGGACGTCGCGCAGCAGGCCGCCGAGAACGTGTTCCGACACGGCTTCGACCACGACGGCGAGCCCCAGCACGAACAGGCACAGTTGCGGCGCCGCTTCGGTGAACAGCTGCCACGGCCGGATCTTGCCGTTCGCGAGGGCGCGCGCGCCGAGGATGAGCGCGGCGAGCGTGGCGATCCACACCGGCTCGACGTGCCCGAGCTGGCCCACCGCGAAGCCGACGAGCGTGAGCGCCAGGACGACCAGCGCGAACGTCGGCGGATCTTGGTGCTGCCGTGGCTCGGCGGTTTCCCGCGGGCGGAGGTCGACGGCGAAGAACCGCAGGAACACGACGAGTTCGATGGCGATGGTGACCAGCCACGGCAGGGCCATGAGCGCGGTGAACCCGGCGAACGTCAGCCCCGACGCGGCGAAGGCCAGGAGGTTGGTCAGGTTGGACACCGGCAGCAGCGTCGACGCGGAGTTGGCCAGGTGCGCGCACGCGTAGACGTGCGGACGGGCGGGCAGCTTCAGGCTCGTCGCGGTCGCGAGGACGACGGGGGTGAGCAGCACGACGGTGGCGTCCAGGCTGAGGATCGCGGTGACGCCGGCCGCGGCGGCGAAGGTCAGCACGAGCAGCCGCCGTGGCCGCCCGTGGCACGCCTCGGCGAGCCGGCTGCCGAGCCAGGTGAAGACGCCGTCCACACTGGCCAAAAAGGACAAAAGGAGGATGGCGGCCAGAAAACCCAGCGTCGGCAGGATTTCCACGGCCCGGTGCGCGGCCGCGGCGGGCCGCACGAGCCCCAGCAGCAGCGCGAGCCCGGCCGCCGGCACGGCGGCCACGGCCTCCGGCCAGCCCCGCGGCCGGACGATCGCGAAGAGCAGCACGCCGGCCAAGAGCACCAGGCTTCCCGCGCCTGCCCAGAAGTTCACATGTGCACGCTAACCTCGGACGTACGGACCCCGCGGGGGCGCCCCCGTCTTCCACACTACCGGCAGGCACCGACAATTCCGCCGCGCTGCCGCCCCCGCGCGGCTCGCCGAAGGTCATGAACGACTCTTTCCTGTCGTCCGACGACAGGAAAGAGTCGTTCATGACATCGCCGCGGCGCCCGCACGCCGACGAGGGCACGCCCGTCCGGAGCCGTCGCTGCCCGCTCCGCCGAAGCAGCCCGGTTTTGTCGGTCCCCCCGGCTACCGTGGAAACCGGGGGCAGCTCAGCGCAGTGTCCGAAGTGGACTCAACTGCCGCGCTGCGACTTCGCCAACGCGCCGCCGAGCTCCGCGCGGCCCGGAATGCCCAGCTTGCGGTACGCGCCGGACAGGTGCAGCTCCACCGTCCGCCGCGTCAGGTGCAGCGCCGTCGCGATCTCGCGGTTGGTCAGGCCCTGCGCCGCCATCACCGCGATGCGGTTCTCCTGGCGGGTCAGCCCGTGCTCGTTGTCCTTCGCCGGGGTCAGCGCGCGCCGGGCCGAGCGCAGCTCCTCCGCCGCCCGGCGGGCCAACGGTCGCGCTCCGCAGTGCTCGCTCAGCTCGACCGCCTGCCGCAGCGTTTCGATGGCCTTTTCGGACTGGCCGTGCCGCGCCTGCAGCGTGCCCAGCTCGGTCAGGGCCGTCGCGAGCTGCAGCCGGGCCGGCGACGAACGCAGCGTCGTGATCGCCTTGCTGAGCGCCCGCTCGGCTTCGTCGTCCTCGCGGACCAGCCCGAGCGTCGTCAGCGCCGTGCCGAGCGGCCGGGCCGCGCCCCAGCGGGCCGAGGCGTTGATGTCCTCTTCGGCCAGTCGCGCCGCGTCGTCGGCCTGGCCGAGGGCCAGCGCCGCCCGCGCCGCGTGCGCGCGCCACGGCACGAACCCCGGGAACCGCATGCCGTGGTGCGCGAGCCGCCGCCCGCAGCTGAGCAGGTCTTCGAAGCCGAAGCGCGTGTACCCCGTCGCGACGCGCAGGCGGCCCCGCGCGTACAGGAGGTACGTGTGGGTGAACAGGCCCTGGCTGGCGACGAAGTCCATCCGGTCCAGCAGCGACGTCGCCGCCTCGAACCGGCCCAGGTCCACCCAGCATTCGACGAGTTTCGCCGCGCACAGCACGCCGACCGGGCAGGTCGTCGTCCCGCCGCGCTCGTCGAACCGGCGCAGCAGCGACTCGAAGTGGACGCTCGCCCGCTGCAGGTCGCCGCTGGCCTGCAGCGCGATCCCGCGGGCCAGGGTGGGCAGCGCGCCGTGCGGCACGTGCACGTCCCACGGTTCGCGCTCGACGTCGAGGACCCGGCACAGCCGGTCGACGTGGGCCGGCTCGTCCGCCAGCACCGCCGTGGCCAGCGTGAAGAAGTAGTGCTGCTCGAACAGGTCGCCGTCGTCGCTCTGCGCCCGGCGGCTGCGGCTGTCTTCCGCCTGGGGTGGCGCGCCGGCTTGGCTCAGGACGTCCGCGAAATGCCCGACCGCCTCCTGCGCCGACTCGCCGCTGCGGACCGCGTCGAGTGCCAGCAGCGCCGAGCGGCTCCGCTGCGCCGCCGGGTCGGTCAGCGGCGCCCACTGCTCCTCGAAGTCGCGGAACTCCGGCGGCGGGCCCAGCCTGCTCCCGGCCTCGGCGAGGTAGGTCATGCACAGCAGCGGCCAGACGGCGTCCGGGCCGCCGGCGTCGAGCCGGGCCGCGATCTGGCCCGCCGCGCTGATCCCGAGCCGGGCGTCCTGGCCGCCGCAGAGCGACAGCAGCATCGCGGAGGCGATGTACGCGGCGGTCTCGCGGTTGCCGACGGTGTCGACGGCCTCCCGCACCCGCTTCGCCGCGCCCGGCGGGTCGAACTGGAACTCCGCGTGCGCCAGCTGCAGCAGCACGGCCATCCGGGTCCCGGACGTGAGCCGTTCCTCCAGCGCCCGCCGCAGGTGCCGGGCGGCCAGCTCGGGCCGCCCGGAGAACACGGCGTCGCGCGCGCTCAGCCGCAGCACGTCCACCGCCCACGGGATCCGGATCGACGTCGCTTCCAGCAGGTGGGCGGCTACGCGCTCGACCGGCGCGCCCGCCTCCGTCAGCAGCTTCGCCGCCCGGGAGTGGTTGACCGCCCGCGTGGTCTGCGGCATGTCCTTCAGCACGGAGTTGCGGACGAACGAATAGGTCAGCGTCGGCTGGCTGCTGTTGTTGAGCACGCGCAGCCGGACCATGGTGTCGATCGCCTGCAGCGCGTCGAGCTCGTCGACGCCGGCGAGCCGGGCCAGCAGGTCGAAGCCCGCGTCCTCGCCGAGGATCGCCGCCGCGTGCATGATCGCCGGCGCGTGCGGGAACTCCTGCATCCGCGTGATGAGCACCTGCCCGATCAGCGACGAGCCGAGCTCGTGCGGGTCCGCGCCGGGCAGCAGCCGCGGCCGCAGCGCGTGCAGCAGGTACGGGTTGCCGCCGGTCGCCTCGCGGCAGGCCGAGGCGAGCTCGCCGGCGGCGAGACCGAGGATCTCCGCCGCGGCCGCGTCGCCGAGGCCGTTGAGCGTGATCGAGGCCTGCGGGCAGCCCGCCATCTCCAGCAGCGCGACCTCGCGGTGCGGGGGATGCCCGGTCAGGGCCGTCAGGATGATCAGCACCGGCAGGTCGGCCACGCGGTTGCGGATGTAGGCCAGGCACCGCATGGACCAGGCGTCGGCCAGGTGCACGTTGTCGATGCCGAGGAACAGGGGGCTCTTCTCGGCCGCGTCGCGGACGATCCGGCAGAAGAGTTCGAGCGCTTCGCTCTCGCCGGCCGGGCCGCACAGCTCGGTGGCGGGCGGGCGCGGGGCGCCCGGGGCGGTCAGCGCGTCGGCCAGCTGGCGGGCCAGCCCGCCGGACAGGTGGCTCTCCAGCCGCGACCCGGTGGCGATCGCGACGGTGAAGCCCGCGTCGGCGGCCAGCGCCGCGGCGGTGTGGAGCGTGGCGCTCTTGCCCATGCCGAACTCGCCGACCAGGACCGCGCTGGCCGCCGAGCCGCCGAGCACGGCGGGGAAGAGGCTGGTCAGGCGGTTGAGCTCGGGCTCGCGGCCGGGGAGCCGCAGGGCGGGACGCTTCGGTACCGAAGCCCCGCTGACGGGGTTCTCGGGATTTACTTCGGTATCCACCGTAAGGACTTTCATGTTGGGTTCGGGCAGACTACTGGAAACCGGCCCACCACGGGAGTGGAGCGCGGTGACCTGGGGAAACGGCCCGGGAACCGCTACGGCCGACAGAACGCCCCACCGTCGTCAAGAGACACCCTGACGACGCAGGTCCACCACCAGAGCAGGGGAGACGATGTACGCAGCCGATGCGACCCGGATCTTCCCGGCGACCGGGCGGGCCACACCGACGGCCGTCACGGCCATCCCCAGCACGAGCAGGAGCAGCGGGCCGGCCACCGAGCCCCGCCGGTGCGCGTACGGCTTTCCGGTCGCGCCATCGCCGGGCGGCCGGTAGCGGCCGGATGAGCCGCCACGGGGGACCCAGCCGAGCCGGGCCGCTTCGGCCAGCGCACCGGCCACCGGGCCGAACCCGGTGACCAGGGCCCGGCAGCGGGCGCAGCCGAGAAGGTGCTCCTCGAACTCTTCCGGATCGTCCAGGACGCCCAGCCCGTAGGCCGCGGAATCGGCGTGCCGCCCCCTCATCGCACTGTCACTTCCCCGAGTGCCTTCCGCAATTGCCGCATCGCGGTGTACAACCGCGATTTCACGGTTCCCTCGGGAATTCCCAGAATTTGTGCCGCCTGTCGAACGGTGTTTCCGGCGAGGTATGTCTCGTAGATGACAGAGCGGTATTTCTCGTCGAGTTCGACCAATGCCCGAGAAATCGTTAGCGCGGCTAACGAGCTGTCGGTGCGGTCGGCGGACTCGGCGTTTTCCGGGATCTCCAGGGCGACCTCCTGCGGGCGGACCCGGCGGTTTCTCCAGCCGTCGATGACGATCCGCCGAGCCACCGTGAGCAGCCACCCGCGCAGCATTCCGGGCTCGCGTTCGAGCGTGCCGGAGTGCTGCCACGCGCGGATCATCGTCTCTTGCACCACGTCTTCGGTCCACTGCCGGTCGTGGTTGGTCAGGGCCATCACCTGCGAAAACAGGGTGGCGCGGAAGTCCTTGTAGAGCAGCGGGACCAGATCGTCGGCCTCGACGGTGGCGACGTCGAGCGCAGTGGCGGACGAGGCGTAGCCGACCTGGCCGCGACTTTCTCTGTCCAGTGCTTCCATAAAGCTCGCAACCTCACCTGACTGGCGGACCGAGGGGTCATCGGAGCGTAGCGCAAAATCACTTAATAGACCATATGCATCAGTTTTCACGCTCAATTAGCCGCCGAACCGACGACAGTCGTCATCAGTTGGTTCACAATGTGTCTTGTGATACACGTCACAGTCACTAAAAGGTGACGGCGAGAACCGGATCACAGGTCCGCACCGTAGCTGTCCATGAGGACTCCTTCGCGAAGGGACAACGGGGATGCCGCTCCGATTCGTGGCGCTGCTGGCCGCCACGACCGCGCTCGTGCTCGGCTGTGCTTTCCCGGCGTCGGCCGGGGAACTGCAGCAGACCGACCGCACCCTGCTCACCCGGCTGAAGCAGCACACGCTGTGGGCCGTGCCGTCGAGCAGGCTCGCCGCCGACCGGGCCACCAACCGGCGCGTGCGCGCCGTCGCCGTCCGCATCGCCGACGACCAGGCCCGGCTCGACGTCGCCCTGCGCGCGGTCGCCGACCGGCTCGCGGTCACCCTGCCGGGGGAGCCCACGGACGCCGAACGCGCCTGGGCGGGCGAGATCGCCGCGGACTCCGGCGACGCGTTCGACCGCGCCTACGTCAACCGGCTCCGCGCGGAGTACGGCACCCTCTTCGCCCTCGCCTCCGACGTCCGCGCCGGCACCCGCGACGACGACGTCCGCGCGTTCGCCCAAACCGCCGTCGACACCACGCTCGGCCACCTGACGCTCCTGGAGAGCACCGGGCTCGCCGAGACCACGTCCCTGCTCGTCTCCGCCACCGAGGACGACACCCTCGGCGGCGGCGACTTCGCCCTCGCGGCCGTTTTCGTGGCGTTCGCCGCCGTCGTCACGTTCGGCCTGCTCCGCCTGCTCGGAACCCCCGGCAGGACCGCGCCGCGCACCCGGAGGTAAGCCGCCCCATGTCCCCCTCAGCCGCGCTGATCCCGGTGTCGCCGCACGACATCGGGATCGCCGAGGCGGCCGCCCTTTCGGGCCGCCTCACCTACCTCTGCATGTGCCTGACGCTGTGCTGGGGCGTCCTCGCCGCCACCGGCTGGGTCCGCCGGTTCAGCGGCCAGGACGCGATCCGCACGGGGCACGTCCTGCTCGCCGCGTTCACCCTCGCCCTCGGCACCGTGCACGGGCTGACCTTCCTCTTCCTGGAGGACGACCCGTTCGGCGTCGCCGACCTGCTCCTGCCCTTCTACGACGGCACCCCGCGGCACGCGCTGGGCATCGCCGGCCTCGAGCTCGTCATCGCCGTGTCCGTGACCGCGGGCCTGCGGCGCGGCACCCGCGAAGGCCGCTGGCTGCGTTTCCACCAGGCCGGCTACCTCGCCATCGGCCTGCTCGCCGTGCACGCCTGGCTCGGCGCCGTCTCGAGCGGGCACCTCACCGTCGTCTGGCTCGCCGGCATCACGCTGCTCGTCCCGCCGGTGCTGCTGTCGGCCCTGCGCGTGCTGCCCGCCAAGGTCCTCGCCCGCGCCGGGCTGGTCACGGCGCCACCCGCCGAGCCCGACGCCGAACCCGCCACCCTGCGCGTCGACGTCGACAGCCACCGCTGCCACGCCTACGGCGTCTGCCAGTCCGAGGCGCCCCAGGTCTTCCAGCTCGGCCTGGACGGGCAGCTCGCGTACGAGAAACGCCCGCTCGCCCAGCTCGCCCCGAACGTCCAGGCCGCCGCGCGCGCCTGCCCCATGAGAGCCATCCACCTGTTGGGAGCCACCCGATGAGCGAACGCATCGTCATCGCCGGAGCCGGCCTCGCCGGCCTGCGCGCGGCCGAACGGCTGCGCGAACTCGGCTTCGACGGCGAAGTCGTCGTCCTCGGCGCCGAACCCGACATCGCCTACCACCGCCCGGCCCTGTCCAAGCAGCTCCTCACCGGCGCGGTCAGCCGTGCCGACACCCTCCTCGCCGACCCCCTCGAAATCGACGCGGAATGGCGGTTCGACACCCCGGTCACGGCGGTGTCGCCTCAGAAGCAGGTCGTCCACCTCCGCGACGAGGAGCTCCCCTACGACGGCCTGATCATCGCCACCGGCGTCGAGCCCCGCCGCATGCCGGGCGCGCCCCACGGCCACCCGCGCGTGGTCGTCGTCCGCACCCTGGCCGACACGATCGCCCTCCAGCGCGCCCTCGCCTCCAACCCCGGCCCGGTCGCCGTCATCGGCGACGGCTTCATCGGCTGCGAAGTCGCCTCCAGCCTGCGCGAGATGAACCGGGACGTCGTCCTCTTCGGACGTTCGAGAGCGCTCCTCGCCGACGTCCTCGGGCCCGACATCGGCGACTGGCTCACCGCGCTCCACACCGCCCGCGGCGTCCACCTCGAGCTCGGCACCACCATCCGCCGCTGGCGCCCGGCACCCACCCACGTCGGCCTCGAGTTCGCCGACGGCCGCGCCCTCGACGTCGCCTGCGTCGTCGTCGCGGTGGGCAGTGTCCCGGCCGTCTCCTGGCTCCGCGGCGCCAAGCTGCCCCTCGACGACGGTGTCGTCTGCGGGCCCACCTGCCACGTCGTCGGCTCCTCGACGATCGTCGCCGCCGGCGACGTCGCCCGCTGGCCCAACCTGCGCTTCGACGCGACCCCCCAGCGCGACGAGCACTGGCTCAACGCCGTCGAAATGAGCCGTGCGGCCGCCCAGAACCTCCTCACCGGTCCTCAGGGCTCCCCGGCCTACACTCCCGTGCCTCGCTACTGGTCCGAACAACACGGCGTCCGCATCCAGGTCGCCGGCCGTCCCGCGCTGGCCACCGACACCGTCCTGCTCGAATCCCCGGTCCCCGGCACCCGCCCCATCACCGGCTTCGTGCGGAACGGCAAGCTCGTCGGCCTGATCGGGCTCGACAGCCCCGCCGCCGTCCTGCACTGGACGGCCGAACTCGCCCGCCAGCACCCCGCGCCCGCCGAACCCCCGCCCGAAGTCCGGCCCCGCCACCACAGCGAGGCCGTGGCCGGGTACTGAGCTACCATCCAGCCTGCGGACGAGCTGGCAGGGCGGTCGCGAGCCGGGGTGACCCGGCTCGAGGAAAGTCCGGACTCCGCAGGGCAGGGTGGTTGCTAACGGCAACCCGGGGCGACCCGCGGGACAGTGCCACAGAAAACAGACCGCCCCCGTCGTCAGGCGGGGGTAAGGGTGAAACGGTGGTGTAAGAGACCACCAGCATCCCGGGCGACCGGGATGGCTAGGTAAACCCCACCCGGAGCAAGGCCAAGAGGGAGTTCGCTCCTGCGCAGGCGTTCGAGGACGGCCCGTCCGAGCCTGCGGGTAGGCCGCTGGAGCCTGCCGGCGACGGCAGGCCGAGATGGATGACCGCCGCCCCGCGAGCCGCAAGGCGACCGGGGAACAGGATCCGGCTTACATGCCAGCTCGTCCGCGCCCAGCTCGCGTACCCAGCCGGTCGGCTCGCGTACCCAGCCGGTCGGCTCGCGTACCCAGAGGGTCGGCTCGCCGGCCGACCGTCCAGGTACGCGAGCCGACTCCCTGGGTACGGAAGTCGGTACCGTTGGCGGGTTACTCGGTAGTAGGGTGCGGCTATGGCGGGTGACGAGCAGCGGTTCAAGGTGGCTTTCGATTCCTTGCACGCCCTGGTGTACTTCGCGCCCGAGGTCGACGCCGCTTTCGCCGACGTGGGGCTGCGGCCGGGGCGGATGCCGTACTTCGCCGGCCGGGGCGCCGCCATGGGGGCCGTCGGGCCCGAGGTCATCGCCGCCACCTTCTACAACTTCAACCCCGAGGTCATCGCCCGCACCATCCCGCGGGCCTGGACCCTGGCCACGCCCGAGCAGGTCCTCGAGGCGCGGCTGGCCGGCGTCGACAAGGCGTTCACGCGGCTGCTCGGCGACCACGTCAAGAGCGACGAGGTCGCCGAGGCCGCCGAACTCGCCCGCGAAGCCACGGCGGGGTGCCGCGGAGAAGGGCGCCCGCTCTACGCCGCCCACGCCGGGCTGGCCTGGCCGGGGGAGCCGCACCTCGTTCTCTGGCACGCCGTCACGCTGCTTCGCGAGCACCGCGGCGACGGCCACATCGCCGCTCTCGTGCTCGAAGGCATCGGCGGCCTCGAAGCCCTCGTCACCCACAGCGCGACGGGACGCGGCTTCGTCACCGCCGCCGCGAAGCTCACCCGCGGCTGGAGCGACGAGCAGTGGAACGCCGCCGAGAGCGCGTTGAAGGACCGCGGGCTCCTCGACGCCGAGGGCGCGCTCACCGAGTCGGGCGTCGCACTGCGCGACCGCGTCGAGATCGCCACCGAGACGGCCGCGCGGGGGCCGTGGGACCACCTGGGACCCGAGAAGACCGCCCGGCTCGAAGAGCTCTGCCGCGACCTCAGCGCCCGCGTCCTCGACGCCGGCGCCTTCCCGGCGGACGTTTTCGCCCAGGGCCGGCCCTGATCGACCAAGATCACGCTATGTAGTGAAAAACTTGTGAGGTTCTGAGCGCCCTGTGACGGACAGCGCGGGCTCACAAGATCGAGATGGGGCTCGACCGGCCGAAGGGTCGTGACAGAGTGGACTCGTGCGACAGGGCCGTTCGTGTCATGTCACACTGTTCCGGGCCGTACAACGGCTCGAACGTCAGTACCCACAGTGAGCAAATCCCGGGCATAGGGGTGAGTTCGTCAGCACACTGAGAAGTATGGGTGGCCGGGGTTCAACCCGAGGGCCCTTGCCGCGATGATGGTGAGCGTGGAGTTTTCGTGTGCCGTGCGCACTGCACCGGTTGAAGAGCCAGCCGGTGTCTACTCTGCGCGCTTTGACCACTACCCCTCGTAGCCTCCATGATGTTGTTCGAAGCACCGCCTGAGCCAGAACCGCGCGGGCCCCACCGCGCACCGGGAGTATCGCGATGATGACCTTGACCACCCTCGACACGCTGGCCGCCGGCGGCGAACTGGGCACGGGAAACGTGCGCCAGTGGCTGCTCGACAACGTCATCCCCCTGGTGCTGCTGGCCGTTGCCCTCCTGCTCCTCTGGCTGGGTGGCGGCAAGGGCGACAACGCCGGCGTCATGCGGCGGCTCGCCGGCGTGGTGATCGCGCTCGCCATCATCGGTCTCGCGGTCAGCGGCGCGGGCGTGAACGTGGGCCAGTGGATCGCCGGCCTGTTCACCGGCTGAGGCGGCGGCGTGCGCATCAGGACCGATGACGAGGTTTACCGGGTCGACGCCGTGTGGCTCGGCCCGCCGAAAGCGACTTTTCCCTGGAGAGCCCGGTACGTCGCCTGGCTCATCGGCATCCCGGCGTTCTTCGTCGTCCTCGGCATCGAACGCTGGGCGGGGTGGAGCTTCGGGTTCTTCTCGACGGCGTGGGCGTTCGTCGCCACCATCGCGATCACCCGGCTGCTGACGGCCAAGATCAGCCACGAGCGCCCGCTGGGCACCGTGGTCGCGATGGCCGGGCGCGAGCTCAACACCCCCCGAGCGGTGACCACGGGCACGGGCGGCGCCGTCAGCGCCAGCCGCGTCCGGGTACGGGCCGAGCGCCCGCTGCCGAAGCACAAGCGGAGACGGCAGTACCAGCACCACGGCGGCCCGCCGGGTGCCGCCATCACCCAGGGAACACCACGAGCGCGCCGGAACCGCGGCAACGCGGCTCGGGCCGGGAGGTAGTCGTTGTTCGGTCGCGGCGCTAGCCGAGGAAAACCGGGTCGGGACGCACACTCGGGCGCATGGCAACCGCCCGAGCAGGTCCGCGCGTCGCGAAACGGCTCGGGGAACAAGGCTCGCCTGCCCGGTGAGCAGGCCATACCCGCGTATACCCCGTCGATCGCGGTGCGAAGCATCGACGGGCACCTGGTGCGCACGGGGTACGAGGTCTACGCCTGGTACCGGCTGGCGCCGCAGCGCTGGTCGTTCCGCTCGGACTCACAGCGGCGGGACCTGATCGCGGCCATCGCGGGCCAGTACGCCGAGCTGCAGGGCCGCTGGCTGCACCTGCGCGTGACGAACCGGCCGTACCCGATCCGGATGTGGGCCGAGGCGCACGTCTACAACGCCCACGGGCGGCCCAACGACGTCCCGGGCGCGCTGTCGTTCGACGACTACCTGATCGGCGAGCAGCAGCAGCTGATGGGCCGCTCGATGGCCGAAAAAGAGGTCTACATCGGCGTCCAGGTGCAGACGCGGCGGATGGTCGACCGCGCGGTCGAGCGGGCCGCGCCGGTGCTGCGCAAGATCCTGCCCGAGGCCGTCGACGCCGAGCTGGCCGCGCTGGACTCCGAGGTCGAGCACCTCGACCAGGTCATCGGCAGCGCCGGGCTGGAAGGCCGTCCGGTGCACGCCGAGGAGATGTCCTGGCTGATGCACCGGTCCTGTTCGCTGGGCCTGCCCGCGCCGCGGAACATGCCCGCGGTGCCGGGCGCGGCCTGGGAGCCGGAGGACCTGGCCAGCTTCACCGACGCCGCCGACTACTACGCCGACCCGTACGCGCCGACGGTGACCGTCCGCGGCCGGACCGGCTCCAACGCCGGCGTCTCGCGGCACCTGGCCGTGCTCACCGTCGGGCAGATGCACGGTCTGCAGATCCCCGAGGTCGACGACCCGTGGATCCAGCACGCCGACCGGCTGCCGGCGGCGGTCGAGGTGTCCGCCCGGATCTACGTCCGGCGTCCCGAAGAGGTCGCCAGCGAACTGCAGCGGCAGATGAACAAGGTGCGCTCGCAGGTCAAGCACTACACCGACGAGCACGAGCTGGAGCCGCCGCAGTCGCTGTCGCGGCAGGCCGGGCGTGTGCTGGAGATCGACGACGAGATGACGTCGGGCTTCACCGCGCTCGCCACCCGCGTCCGCTCCTGGTGGCGGCTGGCGGTGTCCGGTCCGACCGAGCGTGACGCGCTGCGCCTGGCCCAGCAGCTGCTCGACCTGTACAAGCCGAAGATCGCCATCGAGCACCCCGAAGCCCAGTACGCGATGGCCAGGGAGTTCATCCCCGGCGAGCCGCTGGCCTCGGCGGCGTACATGCGCCGCGGCTCGGTGGTCTGGGCGTCCTCGGCGGTCCCGACGGCGACCGCGGAGGTCGGCGACCGCCGCGGCATCCTGCTCGGCGAGACGTGCACGGCAACCCGGCGCCCGGTGGCGTGGGACCCGTGGATGGCCCAGGAGATCCGTGACGGCTCCGGCCTGACGGCCATGGTGGCGGGCCTGGGTGGTGGTAAGTCGTTCCTCGGCGGCGGCATCGTCTACAAGACGCTGCGCGCGGGGGCGAACTGGACGATCCTCGACCCTTCGGGTCCCCTGTCCCGCCTCTGCGACCTGCCGGAGCTGCGGCCGTACGCGCGTCCGATCAACCTGCTCAACGCCCAGCCCGGGATCCTGAACCCGTACCGGGTGGTCGCCGAGCCGCTGATCGAGCACTTCATGGACGAGGACGACCCCGAGCGTTCCTGGCGCCGCGAGAAAGCCCTTGCCGGCGCGACGCGACGGCGTCTGGTGCTCGATGTCCTGAGTGGTGTGCTGCCGTACGAGGTCTCGCGGATGGCGCAGACCCGGATCGTGCTGCTGCGCGCGGTCCGAGCGGTCGGTGGCCGCTTCGACGCCGACCCCGGCCAAGTAATCGATGCGCTGCGCCGGGATTCTTCGGAACACCACGAGCACGCGGGCGTCGTCGCGGACTTCCTGGACGAGATGCGCGAGCGGATGGCGCTGCTCATCCCGGAGACCGACGCGGACCCGTACTCCGAGACCCGCGACGACCGGCTCACGGTGCTGACGATGGCCGGGCTGACGTTGCCGAAGGACGGCGTCCCCCGCGAGTACTGGACGGACGCGGAGTCCCTCGGCGTCGAGATGCTGAACCTGGCGGCGTGGCTGACCCAGCGGTCGGTGTACGAGAAGCCGAAGGAACTGCGCAAGGGCGTCTGGATCGACGAGGCGTTCTTCCTGTCCGAGGTCCCGACCGGGCGCGTGCTGATGAACCGCTTCGCGCGTGACTCGCGCAAGTGGAACGTCCGCGTGCTGCTGTCGTCCCAGATCCCGGCGGACTTCCTGAAGATCCAGGGTTTCGTGGCGTTGCTGGACTCCGTGTTCGTGGGTCGTCTCGACGACGACGACGCGCAAGCCGATGCGTTGCGGCTGCTGAAGGTCCCGGTGGGCGTCGGGTACGAGCAGGTCGTCGCGGCCCTGGGGCGCCGCCCGGGCGCCCAGCGGGATCTTCAGCGGGACGTCGAGCCCCGCCAGTTCATCTTCGGCGACGGCGCGGGCGGCGTGGAGCGCATCCGCGTCGACTTCTCGGGCCCACACCTGGAGCACCTGCGCGCGGTCATGGACACGACGCCGGGCTCGAAGGACGCGGCCAAGCCCCGCCCGGGTCACGAGCTGGCCCTGCCGAAGACGGAGGAGAAGAAACCGTACGTCCCTGTGCCCCCGGAGGACGACATCGAGCTGGAGCAGGACTTCGAGCTGGCGGCGGAACTGGAGGTCGGCCTCGCCGACGAGAACCTCCTGGGCGCCCCGGACCCATTGGCATCGGAGACAGGCGAGGTGGAGGGCGGCGTCCAGCCGCCGACCGGGCAACAGCACGCCCGTACCGGAGGAAAGGGCGGCACCGGCCGGGACGCCGCATGAACGCCGCCCGGGAACGAGGCACGCGCGCGGATCGGGGCGCGAGCCCCGGCCACCGGGCCGCGGGCAACCGCCCCGTCGTTGAGACCGCTCCCGTCGCGGCCACGCGGGTCACGTCGGAGGGGGCGGCATGAACACCCTTCTGACGTTGGCGGTGCTGCTGACGCTGGCCGCCGGATGGCACGCGTTGAAGCGCCGGGTCAAGGAAGGTCCGCGGGCCCGGCGCGTACCGGGCCGCAAGGCGACCATGTTCGCCGTCATGCTGGTCCTCGGCCTGCAGGCCATCGCCACGGCCCCCGCGGCCAGCGCGGCGGCGTGCGGCGAGGCGCCGAACCCGGAACGTCCGGGTGCCGGGATGGTCGGCGCGATCGACCCGCCGGAAGGCCACGGCGAGCCGAACAGCGCCTACATCGACTACGGCTACGCCGGCATGGTCTGGAACACCTTCGAGACCAACTGCACGGCGATGAACCTGACCCCGGCGGGGTCCACTTTGGACACCTGGGGTGGCAACCAGCTGTTCAACCTGGGCAAGAACATCGTCGGTGCCACGAACTCGCTGCACTACACGGTGCTCGAGGGCGGCCTGCTGAACCCCATCTACAACGCGGTGAAGTCGGGCGCCGAGAAGGTCTACAACAACATCTACGCCCAGCTGTTCGGGCTGGTGGCGCTGATCCTCTCGATCATGATGTTCCGCAACATCTGGCGGGGTGACCTGGCCGCGGTCAGCAAACGAGCGCTCTACGCGCTGGCCGGTGTGTGGCTGGCGGCGTCGTCACTGGCGATGCTGCGGTACTTCGACCCGATCGACAAAGCGATCGTCCAGACCACCACGAACATCCAAGCGGGGTTCGTCGACGAGAGCGGCGACCGGATCGTCCGCGACATCCTGCCGACCCAGCTCCACACCCAGATCGTGTACAACAACTGGCTGCGCGGGGAGTTCGGCACGCCGTCGGCGCCCCAGGCCGGGCAGTACGGGAAGCCGCTGCTCGACGCCCAGGCGTTCACCCGCAACCAGCTGGTGAACGGCGACGACGGGAACCAGGCCGTCATCGACGGCAAGAAGAACGCCTACAAGGACATCTCCACCAAGCTCGGCCCCGCTACCGGCTACTTCACCGGCGAAGCCGGCGGCCGCATCGGTGCGGGCTTCCTGTCCCTCGGCCAAGCCCTCGTCTACTCGCTCTTCCAGCTCCTGGCGAAAGCGTCCGTGCTGCTGGCCCAGGTCCTCATCCGCCTGTTCGCGCTCACCGCGCCGCTGATCGGGCTCGTCGCCCTGCTGCACCCGGAGATCCTGCGCCGCGTGCTCAAGGTCGCCGGCGGGGTCGCGTTCAACCTGGTCGTGCTCTCGGTGCTCGCCGGTGTGCACGCCCTTCTCCTGCAGGCGATCTTCGCCGCCGGGAACTCACTGAACATGCTCACGCAGATGGTCCTCGCCGGGCTCATCACCGTGCTGCTGTTCATGGTCGGGCGGCCCGTGCGGCGGCTGTGGCAGATGGTCGAGATGTCGGTCAGCATGGTCGGCGCCGCTGTGCCGTCGCCCGGTGGCGGGATCTTCTCGCGGTTCCGGCGCAACCGGAGCGGCCCCACCCCGCAGGACGAGTTCTGGCAGAACGTGCGTGACACCGACGACGTCGTCGACGGCGAGCAGCGCGGGCCGATGGGTGCCACCGTCGGTGGTGGCCGGTTCCGGCCGGAAGCCACGATCTTCGCCAACGCCCAGCGCCTCGACCACGGCTCCGGTGCGTCCCGCCCGGCCGCCGCGTGGTCCGGCGCGTGGCCGGGGGCCGTCGGGGGCGGTGGCTCCGCGGGCGCGCTGCCCGCGGCCCGGCGCCCCGGCGCTCCGGTGTTCGGTCAGTACAACCCGGCGGGCGGCGACCCCGGGGACTACGTCGTCGTCGGCGCGGGCGGCCGTCCGACGACGCGGCAGGAGAGCCGGCGGGTCGACACCTCGCCGGTGGCCGACCGGCGCTGGAGCGACGAGCCCGAGCCCGTTGTCGTGCCCTCCGACCTGCGTACCCCGGAGTCGGGCTTCAGCGACTACCCGTCGCCGGATGCGCCGCGGGTGCCGGGTGCGCGCGCCCAGCCGCGCCGCGTCGACCCCGAAGTCGTCGCCGGCAAGCCGGTCTTCGTGCTCTACCGGCCGTCTCGGGGCATCGAGGTTCGCGAAGAACCCCGTGACACCGACCAAGTGATGGGGCGGTGACCGATGCCGATCCGCACCAACCGCGGCCGCGCCGCGGTCTACCGGCGCCTGTGGGGCTGGCCGCTGCGCTCGCCCCGCCACCTGATGGGCACCCTGGTGTTCCTGGCCATCCTGGTCACCGCGCTCGGCATCGTGCTGCCGAAGGCGGTCGGCAAACCGCAGGCCAAGGCGTCGCCCACCACCGGGACGACCACGTCCGTCACGACGACCCCGCCGGGCATCGCCGCGCCGGTGCCGACGTCGAACCTGCCGACGCGGCTGTCCACGCCGCTGGTCACCCCCACCCCGGTGCCGCCGAACGAGGACGCCCTCCGCGTCGCCAAGCAGTGGGCCGCGGCCTGGGTCAACCACCCGGCCGGTATCACTTCCGCGCAGTGGCTCGCCCAGCTGAAACCCTTCACCACTGACGAATACCTGCCGGTGATGCAGACGGTCGACCCGGCGAACATCCCGGCGACGAAGGTCACCGGTGAGCCGGTGGTCGGCACGTCGTACTCCAGCTCGGTGCAGCTGACCATCCCGACCGACGGGCCGAAACTGGCCATCACGGTGGTCAGCACCAACGCCGGCTGGCGTGTTGCCAACTACGACCAGGCGAGCTGACCGTGCGGCGCCTGGGGCTCTGGCTGGGGCTGGTCGTGTTCGTCGCGATCGGCGCCCTGGTCGTGACCGCAGTCGCCGCGAAGGTCGTCATCGACAACCAGCAGGCCCAGACCCGGGGCGTGTCGCTGATGAGCTGCGACGCCTCGGTCGGGCCGACGCAGCCCGGCCAGGGCGAGCGCGGCACGGTCGACGCGTCGAAGCTGGACGACGAGCAGCGCGGGATCGTCGCGCTGATCGTCTCGATCGGCAAGCAGCGGTCGCTGGCGCCGCGCGCGTGGCAGGTCGCGATCCAGGCCGGGATGACCGAGTCCGGGCTGCACAACCTCACCTACGGCGACCGCGACTCCCTGGGCATCTTCCAGATGCGCCCGTCGATGGGCTGGGGCACGGTGGCGCAGGTCACCGACCCGACGTACGAGGTCAACAAGTTCTACGACGTCCTGCTGGGCGTGCCGGACTGGCAGAACAAGCTGCCGGGCGACGCCGCGCAGGCCGTCGAGCGGTCGGGCTTCCCGAGCCGCTACCACAAGTGGGAGCCGATGGCGGCGACCCTGGTGCAGAACGTCGGCCAGGTCGTCGACGTCGTCGGCTGCGGCACGGGCATGGGCGCCCTGCTGCCGCCGAGCCAGGCGGCCGGGCAGGCGATCAAGTTCGCGCTGGGCGAGCAGGGGAAGCCGTATGTGTGGGGCGCCACAGGGCCGGACGCGTACGACTGCTCCGGGCTGATGCTGCGGGCCTACGAGTCGGCCGGGATCATCCTGCCGCGCGTCTCCTACAACCAGTACCACGCCGGCGCGTTGCTGCCGGTGCGCGAGGCGCAGCCCGGTGACCTGCTGTTCCTCGCCACCAACCCGGCGGATCCCGACTCCATTCACCACGTGATGATGTACCTGGGCGACAACAAGGTCGTCGAAGCGCAGCAGACCGGCGTCCCGGTGCACATCCGGCCCTTCTCGTTCGACGAGCGCGAACTGGTACCGCAGGCGGTCCGTCCCGGCGTTTAGCATGGGTGAGAGCCTCTTGACACGAACAGGGGCCGGCGGATTCGGCCGACAGCGGAACCGATTCACCCGACGTCGCGGCGCTTCCACGAGCAGGTGGCCGCGTACTGGCAGAGGATGAGCACGTGGGACGGAAATTCGGCAGGCGAGGCAAGGCCGGCGCGGGCGAGCCCCGGGACCCGGCGGCGCTCTTCGGCGCGCCCCAGCCGCCCCGGCAGTCGGCTCGTCCCGCGTCCAGCACCCCGCTCGCCGACCAGCTGGGCCAGGGGTACCCCGGCGTGGACGCGGGGTACGTCGTGCTGCCGCGTTCGCTGGCCGAAGGGATGTCGCTGCCGTGGCAGCACCAGATGGCGGCGCTGCTGGCCCAGTTCCACGCGGAGAACGCCTCGCTGGCGTGGCCGGTCTACCGGGTCGTGCCCTCGCGGTACGAGAAGCTGGCGGACCTCGACGAGGAGCAGCTCGCGGAGGCGGGCTACCTGGTCGAGATGGACGCCGACGGCGAGATGGTCTACCGCGAGCGAAGCGGCCGCAAGGTCGACGACCCGCTGAACACGACGGTCCTGGTGTCCTGCCTGGACCCGATCCCGAAGCCGGCGGCGCGTCCGGCACCGCCACCACCGGGAGCCCCGCCGGCGCCCGGCCAGGCACCGGCCCCGATGAACATCGGCCCGGCCCCGGTGTGGCGGACGGTGCCCCACCCACCACCGGCGCAGTCGGTGCCGGGGACGCCGGAGCAGCACGTCGCACCGCCCTCCGAGCCACGCCCGGGGTGGGGACGTCCGGAGGAAGCCGCTTGGGCGCCGGGGCGGGGTTCGGACGATGTCGCCGCCTCGCCGCCGAGCGCGGCCTGGACACCAGCGGATTCCGCGGGCCACGCTGCTCCGGCCGCGGAGCCGGAATGGTCGGTGCCGGTCGAGTCGGACCCGCCGGGACCGGTCAAGGCTCCGCAGTCCTTCCCACGGCATGCCGCTCCCGAGCCGCCTGCGGCCACACAGTCTCCGGTGACCGAACCCGTCCCCGAAGTGGCCGCGGAACAGCCCGACCCCGGGCCTTCGGGGGATGTCTCGCAAGAGCCGGAGGAACCCGTCGCCTCAGGTGAGGTGAGTACAGAGCAAGCAGCGCCGGAGCAGGCGCCCGCGGCCGGGGCGGTGCCGACGGAAGCTCACCCGGAAGCCGGGGAGCCGGTCGCGGCGGAGACTCCGTCGGAGCCTGCGGACCGGCCGGAAGCAGAGCAGCCTGAGGTGATCGCACCGGCCGAGACGGAGCCTGTCGAGGCGCTCGGGCCGTGGACGGCGGCCCGGCCTGAGGCGGCCGTACCGTCATCGGCCGACGAAGACCAGGCCGAGGCGCTCACACCGGCGGAACAGAAGCCGGTCCACCCGGTCGAGCCGGAGTTCCAGACCGGACCGCCCACGGTGCCCCAAGCGGCGCTGCCGGAGGCGGCTGCGGCGCAGGCATCGGAGGGGGCCACCGCGCCGCCTGCGGAGACGGCACCGCCCGCGGGTTCGTCGCAGCCTGCGGCTGCTTCTCAGCCGGTGCCGCCTGTTGCGGAGTCGCCGGAATCGTCTGTTGGTTCGCAGCCGGCTGTCGGTGCGCCAGATCCTGGCGGCGCGGCGCAGTCGCCTGGTGCTTCCCCGTCGCCGGTGCTGCCTGCGGCTTCGGAGCTGGCGGCCGCTGCGTCGGCTGCCGATGGCACCCCGCAGCCGCCTGCTGCTTCACAGGATCCTGGTGGCATCGCGCAGCCGCCTGCTGCCGCTCAGTCGCCGGTGCCGCCTGCTGCCTCGCAGCCGCCGGCCGCTGCTGAGGGCCCCTCGCAGCCGTCTGCTGCTTCGCAGCCGTCGGTGCCCTCTGCTGTTTCGCAGTCGGCTGTTGTTTCGCAGGATCCTGGTGGCACCTCGCAGCCGCCCGCTGCTGCTCAGCCGCCGGTACCGCCTGCTGCTTCCCAGCCGGCGGCCGCTGCACCGGCTCCTGACGGAACCCCGCAGCCCCAGTCGCCGGTTACGCCCCAGACCGCATCTCCGCAGGCGCCCGGTGTGACCGGTTCCCAGCTCCCGAAGCCGCCTTGGGGACCCGTCGGTCTCCCAGCCGCCAACGCAGGTTCCGGTGCCGCTCCCGCTCAGGAGCCGGTTCCCGGATCCCACCCGGTACCCGGCGGGCTCGCCGCACGAGACAGCAACCCGGCACCCGGCCCCGCGCAAGACCCCAGGCCGACCAGCCCGGCTCCGGGCTTCGATTCCGGTCCCGCTCAGGTCCCCAACCCGCCGCCCCCGCCGGGCTTCAACCCGGCCCCTGCCGCCAGCCCGAACCCGGCCCCGCCTCCGCAGGCCAAGCCGGTGTTCCCCGGCCCGGAATCCACCCCCCAGCCGTTCCCCGCCCGTCACGCCGCCCCGGCGCGTCCGGTCTTCCCCGGGCCCGGGACCATGCCTCCCGTACCCCCGGCCCCCAACGCGCGCCCGGTGTTCCCCGGGCGGGACACGCCTCTTCCGCAGCCTTCACGGCAAGAGCCCGCCACTCCGCCGCGTGGTACTCCGCGTGGCTGGTTCGACGAGTTCACCGAGCAGAAAGATCCCGAAGAACCGCAGGACTTCGGCCCGACCGGCCAGCCGACCGAGATCCCGTACCGGTACAAGCGCTGACAGCCGGGCCGCCGGGTGCGAACCTGGTTCCATGGCCAAAGACCCGAACCCGGACCAGGGGTGGTACTACAACACCCGTACCCACCAGGTCGAGCACCTCGAACGCAGCCGCAGCGTCGACCTGCTCGGCCCGTACCCGGACGAAGCCACCGCGCGCCGCGCGCTCGACATCGCCCGGGAACGCACGCGGCAGGCCGATGCCGCCGACGCCTCCTGGAACGACGACTAGAT
>NZ_NMUL01000013.1 GCF_002234595.1 Amycolatopsis vastitatis | reverse complement strand
TGTTCTAACACTGTTTCTCACTCACGACCGCTACCCGGCTCAGTTACCCGCGTCGGATCACACAGTCCTTGCGCTGCCACGGATATCCTGGCAGGTCGACCACGTGCCGCGGCAGCTCCGGCACGGTGCCGGGCTCGCCGACGGCAGGATGTTCGTGACCGCTTGCCACCGCGGCGAGCGCATCGCGGGCGGAGCTGGTGTCACCGGCCGACACCCATCGTGCACAGGACAGCCGGGTGCGGCCGAACGTCGTGGTGTGGCAGAAGCCGGCGTAGTCCACATCGGACACCACGTCGGCGTACGCGGCCGCCAGCGCGCGCAGCGCGGGTTCGCCGGCGGCCGAGATCAGGAACCCGGTCGGCGACGCGGCGGGTGCCGGGCGGGGTTCGTCCAGTCCGATCACCACGTGCGCGTTCGTTCCGCTCGCCCCGAAGGAGCTCACCGCCGCGTGCGTGCCCGTCGTCCAGGGCGTCATCTTCGTCGGCACGGTGATACCCGTCCCGGCGAGGTCGATGCGCGGGTTGAGCGCGGTGAACCCGTGCTGCGGCGGTATCGCGCGCTCCCGCAGGCACATGATCGCCTTGATCATGCCCAGTGCTCCCGCCGCCGCCTCGGCGTGACCGAGGTTGCCCTTCACCGAGCCGACGAACACCGGGTGCGACGGCTTTCGGAGCGCCGCCACCAGGGCCTCCATCTCGATCGGGTCGCCGAGGGGGGTGCCGGTGCCGTGGGCCTCGACGTAGCCGATGTCGGTGGGCTGCAGGCCCGCGTCGGCCAGTACCGACTCCACCAGGCTCGACTGAGCGTGGACGTTCGGCGCGGTGAACCCCGTTCCGCGGCCGTCCTGGTTCAGGCCCGTCGCCCGCACCACGGCCAGCACCCGGTCGGCGTCGCGGTGCGCGTCCGCCAGGCGCTTGAGCACGAACACGCCGCAGCCCTCGCCGCGCACGAAACCGTTGGCACGCGCGTCGAACGGCCGGCAGCGGCCATCGGCGGACAGCGCGCCCGTGCGGCTGATCTCCCGGGTCGACCGGGGCGACAGCACCAGGTTCGCGCCGCCCACCACCGCCACATCGCAGTCACCCGCCGCCAGCGCGCGGCAGGCCGTGTGCAGCGCGGTCAGCGAGGACGAGCACGCCGTGTCCACGGCCAACGCGGGACCGCCGAACCCCAGCACGTTGGCGATCCGGCCGGCGGCGAAGCAGTGGCCGTTGCCGATCGTCCACGACGCCGACGGCGCGTTCGCCCAGTCCCGGTAGTCCTGACCCGTGATGCCGACGTAGACCCCGGTGGACGCGGCGACCGAGCCGGGTGTGATCCCGGCGTCCTCGAACGCCAGCCAGGTGCCCTCCAGCAGCAACCGGTGCTGCGGGTCCATGGCCCGCGCCTCCGGCGTCGACAACCCGAAGAACTTCGGCTCGAACCCGAACGCATCCTCCAGATAGCCTCCCCGGGTGGGGAACCTGTCCCACTGGCCGGGGAACGCGGCGGCGCGGTCGCCGGGCAACGGCCCGGTCAGGTCCCGGCCCTCCGCGAGCGCGGCCCAGAAAGCCGTCCGGTCGTGCAACCCACCAGGTGCGCGCAGCGACATGCCCACGACGGCCACCTGGGTGGCTCCCCGCGCCGCGGCCAAATCGGCGCGCAGCGCCCGGATCGTCTCCATCGCCCGGCGCAGCGGCCCGGTCGCGTCCGTCATCTGTGTCCACCTTTCGGCGTCACGGTGGCGCCCCTCATTCCTGGCGTAGTCGGTCTCGGAAGGATGCCGGGCGAGCGGTGCGCGAAAGGATCATCCGCCACCGGCTCAGCCCAGCACGTTGTCCTGCGAAAGGATCGCTTGGTACAGGCCGCGTACCTCTCGGTTGGGTTGCAGCCCGAGTTCTTCGTCGAGCCAGTTGCGCAGGGAGTGGAAGGCGTCGAGGGCTTCGGTCTGCCGCCCCGTGCGGTAGAGGGCCAGCATGAGCTGCTCGCTCAGCCGTTCGCGTTCGGGGTGCTCGGCGACGAGCTGCCTCAGCTCGGAAACCACAGCGCGTTCCTCACCGGTGCTCAGCCGGGCCGCCACCAGATCTTCACGGGCGGCGAGCCTGCGTTCTTCGAGGTAGCCGGCGCCTGCTCGACAACGCATACCGTCGGGTACGTCGACCAGCGCCGGCCCGCGCCACAGCCGCAGCGCACGGTGCAGCAGGTCGACCGCTTCCGGTGGACGTTCCTGAAGGATTTTCGCACCGCGGTCCGCCAGCGCCACGAACTCGTGCGCATCGACGTCTTCGGGCGGAACATCCAGGACGTACCCGCCACTGGACGTTCTGACCAGCTCACTTCCGGGCCGTCCGCTGACGGTTTCCAGTAGTTTTCGCAGGCGCGCGACGTTGGCCTGTAGTGCATTCGGCGCATTTCTGACCGGTCTTTCGGCCCAGAGTTCTTCGACCAGCTCGTCGATCGGCACCGGTGTGCACGGAGACAAAGCCAGCAACGCGACCACGGTGCGCAGCTTTCTCGAGCCGATGTTGAACTTCTTGCCATTCACGCCGGTGAGTGACAGCGTGCCGAGGATGTCTATCCGCATCGCACCCCTCCAATGTGTGCGGGATGGCGGTGCCGCCGGTGTCCGACAGCGCCACCACCGGAACCCCGGAGGTCACGCCTGGCACTCGTATCGGGCCACCACGACGCCGCTTGGTCCGCCGTCGTTCAGGGTGGCCGGCGATTTCATTGTTTGTCCTGCGCATGGTGCACGTCTTGATCACGGTGCACGCCTCCCAGCCCCAGTTCGACGCGGCGACGGATCCCCAGCAGGCCGTAATGCCTCCGCCGTCGCCGTTCGTATGGCGGAGACGATCGTCGGGGCCGTCATCGGATTGTCCTCGCCGCCGGATACCACGTCATCATCGTGTCCTTTACGCAGGAAGGAGCATTGGTGGGGATCGGGCGACCGGTACGATCGACACCGGCACGACGCCGCCAAGGGGGCTGCAACATGGATTTCCGGATACTCGGGGCGTTGGAAGCCTGGGTTGACGGAGAACGAACCAACTTTCCCGGCAGCCGTCACCAGCGGGTATTGGCCTCGTTGCTCCTCACTCCCAACTCGGCGGTGCCCGTCGCCAGACTGGTCGCGGCGATCTGGGACGAAAATCCACCGGCGACGGCCGTCAAACAGGTGCAGAATTGCATCTCCACGCTGCGTGACAAACTGGGTGCTGATCGTGGTGTCATTGTCACCGATGGGCGGGGCTATCGCATTGTGATCGGCGACGAGGAACTCGACGCCTCGCGTTTCCAGTGCCTCGTGCGGACAGCCCACCAGCTGGCGTCCGACGGAGACGCCGCCGCCGCCGTCGCCACCATTCGTCGTGCACTGCGGCTGTGGCGTGGTCCCGCCCTCGACGGGCTCGGTGCGCACGCGCTGTCGGGCCTGATCGCTCAGCTGGACGAGCAGCGGATCAGGGCCGTCGAGCGGTGCGCCGACTGGCACCTGGAGCTCGGAGAGTACGAGAAAGTCATCGACCAGCTCACCGACCTGATCGCGCTGCATCCCCTCAGGGAACGGCCACACGCACAGCTGATGACCGCGCTGGACCGGGTCGGCAGGCAGGCGGACGCCCTCACGGTGTTCCACGATCTCCGTGCCCGGCTCGTCGACGAGCTCGGCGTCGACCCGGGATCCGAGCTCCATGAGCTCCACGCGAAAATCCTCGCCAAAATACCGGATTCGGCCGCACCGCCTGCCATCCCCGTCAGCGCGCCGGGGCTGGACGCCGGCATCTCGTCCGTCCGGTCGGACCGGGCGATACCCCATTTGCGGACGGCCATCACCCGGCAATGGACCGCCGAGGCCGAACTGCGCTCGCTCAACCGGCCCGAGCCGATCTCCCTCACCTGGTCCAGCACCGGCCGGCCGGTCTCGGCACCGGCCGCGAGGGTGTTCGGCGCCGTCTCCGGCGACAGCCAGCAGTTCACGTTCAGCGGCAGCCTGGGTGATGTGGTGACCAGGTTCCGGGAGCTCCCGGCTCGCCAGCTGGTCGTCCTCGGCGCGCCGGGAGCGGGGAAATCCGTGCTCGCCATCCTCCTCACTCTCGGACTCCTCAACGACCCGCGGCCCGGCGAGCCGATTCCCGTCCTGTCGTCCCTGGCGTCGTGGAACCCCCACCGGCAGCACCTGCACCAATGGCTCGCCGCCAGCCTCCTCGAGGCTCATCCCGGCCTGGCCAACGAAGATCGCTACGGCCGCGACGCCGCGACCCAGCTGGTGCTCGACGGCGCGGTACTTCCCATCCTCGACGGCCTCGACGAGATACCGCCCGCGCTGCACGCCGCGGCGATCGACGCCCTCGACCACGCCACCGCGCACGGACGACCCCTAGTCGTGACCTGCCGTGCCGAGGAGTACGAGAACGCCGTGAAACAAACCGGTGCCGTGCTCAGCCGGGCGGCCGTGATCGAGATCGACCCCGTCGAACCCGAAGCCGCGATCGCCTTCCTCACCAGCAGGACGGCCGGCGGCGATCGGCGCTGGGAGGCCGTCGAAGAACACCTGCGCTGCCGGCCGGACAGTGCGCTCGCCCAGGCGCTGAGCACCCCGCTGATGGTCGACCTCGCCAAAACCGCGTACACGAGTCCGGACACGGCCCCCGCCGACCTGTGCGATCCCGTGCGCTTCGGGGAACCCGACACGATCGAGGACCATCTTCTCGACACCTACATACCCACCGCCTACGCCCCCCGCCCGCTCTCGCCGGCGCTCGACCCGTCAGCGCGGTCGAGAACGTACACCGCGGCGCAAGCCGAGCGCTGGTTCACGTTTCTGGCCAAGGCACTCCATCGCCAACGCACCCAGGACCTCGCGTGGTGGCACCTGTACCACGCTGTCCCGCGCTACACGGCCGGCCTCTACCTGAGCATCCTGCCCGGACTGCTGTTCCTGATCACCGGGTGGACGGCGGCCGGCCCCGGCATGGGACTGATCTACGGCGGGTCCTTCACGGTCGCCGGCTTCATCGCCCACCGCTTCGGCCGGCACGCCGACCCCCTGCACGTGGAGGTTCACTTCCACCATTCCGCCGACCGGTTTCTCCTGCGATTCGCGACCGGCGTCATGGTCGGCGTCACCTTCGGGCTGGGATGGGTGCTGCCGATCAGGTTCGTCATCCTGCTCGGCGTCGTCTTCGGCACGGCCCTCGGGGTGAACGTGTGGCTGGACGTTCCCGTCAACGCCGAACGCGTCTCCACGCCTGCCACGGTCCTCCGCAACGATCGAGCGGCCACCTGGGCACACACGCTGTCGTTCATGGTGTCCCTCGGCCTGTTCTGCGGCATCGCCTTCGCCTTCACCCCCGGCAATGGTTTCGGTGAGACGTTGAGCGGCCGGTTCGACCCGATACCCGCCCTCGCCGCCGGTGTTTCCACGGCCGTGCTCGGCTACTTCCTGTTGAAGGCAGGCGGTATCGCCTATGGAGCAGCCGGTTTCGTCGTCGGCGGGCAGGTTTTCCCGGTGGCCTACGGCTCCCATGCGGTGGCCTTCGGGATCCTGTTCGGGCTGGCGGCAGGTCTGACCGTCTGCGTCGCCCGTGCGTGGGGAACCTACACCCTCACCCGTATCTGGCTCGCGCTCCGAGGACAGCTTCCGTTCCACCTCATGTATTTTCTCGAAGACGCCCACCGCAGAGGGGTTCTCCGGCAGACTGGCGCCATCTACCAATTTCGCCACGCCCGCCTTCAAGAGCGACTGGCCACCCGGAACGACGGCAAAGCCGGTGTTTCGTCCGTCCGCTGACGAACCGGGGCGGCGCCACACCCGAGAGTGCGACGCCGCCCGGTGCTGGTCCGCGAACTCAGGCCGTGGGCCGGGTCGCGCCGGCGTACTGGCTCTGCAGTGGCGAGATCTTCACGACGTCGCCGCTGGTCGGGGCGTGGACCATCTTGCCGTCCCCGATGTACATGCCGATGTGGGACACCGGTGAGTAGTAGGCCACCAGGTCGCCCGGCTGCAGCTGGTCGCGCGGGACCGGCGTGCCGAACTGGGCCTGGGCCGCGGAGTTGCGCGGCAGCGTGATGCCGGCCTTGTTGTACGCCCACAGCAGGAGGCCCGAGCAGTCGAACGAGTCCGGCCCGGTGGCGCCCCAGACGTACGGCTTGCCGAGCCTGCTCAACGCCGCGTCGACCGCGGTCTGCGCGGCCGCCGTCGGCGCCTTGACGTTGGGCGCCTTGCCGCCGGTGTCGCGCTGGGTCGCCTTGTCCGCGGCACTCAGGTTCTTGTCGGCCGCCTTGATCTGCTGGATCTGGTCGTCGAGGGTCTTCTGCTTGGCCTTGATGTCCTCGGTCAGCTTGGCCGCGGCGTCGCGGGCGTCCTGAGCCCGCTTCGCGGCGTCCGAAGCCTTCTTGGTGGCGTCGGTGGCCTGCCGGACGGCGCCGGTGAGGTTGTCCATCGCGGCGTTCTTGTCCGTGGCCAGCACTTCGAGGGCCGAGGACCGGTCGAGGAAGTCCTGTGTGGACGTGCCGGACAGCAGCGCCGACAGCTTGTTCAGCTGGACGCCGCTGGTGAACGACGCGCCGGCGAACTTGTCGACCTCCTCCTGGAACTTCTTTTGGCTTTCGGTGGCCTTGACGCCCTGGTCCTTCGCCGCGTTGACGTCGTTGGTGGCCTTGTCGAGCTCGCCTTGCCTGGTCGTCAGGTCGGTTTGCGCCTTGAGCAGGTCCTCGTTGAGCTTCTCGGCCTCCGCCGCGAGTTCGCGGTACTTGGCCAGGGCGTCGGAGGAGGTGGGCGGAGCCTGGGGAGCGGGGACGGGGGCGGCGGTGGCCGTGGGCTGGGCGGCGGTGACCACGAGGATCACCGAGGTCGCCGCGAGGATGCCTGAAACCATCCGCCGGATGGGCTGCGACTGCACGGTCGCGCGGGTCTCCTTTGCTCGTCGTCCGCCGGCCGGAACCGCGCCCCTTCCGGGCAGCGCGAACCGCACCAGGTGACGCGCGGTGGTTCCGTTTCTTTTCCGGCGTCGGGGACAAAGCCGGGCCGGCGGTGATCCCGCGTCGCCGTCCGGTCGACGGCAGTTGCCGCAAGATCACGGCCAGGCTACGAAAAGACGTCGGTGATGTCCACCTTCCGGCGCAACAAATCTTTGTGTGCAGCCAAGTCACGCTGTGTTAGGCGGCCTAGTACTAGCTGTCATAGTAGACACGGGCTTGTAACCCCTACCCCCTAGGGGTATGGTCGTGTCATGACTACCAGCACCTACACCGTGACCGGCATGACCTGCTCGCACTGCGTGGCTTCGGTCAGCGAGGAGGTCGGCGCCATCGAGGGCGTCACCGCCGTCGCCGTCGACCTGCCCACCGGGGCCGTCACCGTCTCCAGCGACCGGCCGGTCGACGACGCGCAGGTCCGCGCGGCCGTCGAGGAGGCCGGTTACACGCTCGCCGGGTAGGCCCGGCTTCGCGGAGGGAAGCACACATGAACACCACAGCACGGCTCGCCGGGTTCGGCGGAGCGCTCGTCCTGCTGGCGGTCGGCGGATTCGCCGTGGGCGGCGCGGTCGGTCCGGTCTCGGCCGTGACCAGCGAAAACGCCGGCCACGGCGACATGGGTGGCGAGCACGCCGGGATGGCCGCGCCGGCCGGTGAGCTGCCGGGCGGGCTGGCGTCGAGCAAGGACGGCTACACGTTCGCCGTGACCGGCGCGACTCCGGAGCCCGGCCGGTTCTCGTTCACCATCACCGGCCCGGACGGCAAGCCCGTCACCGCGTTCGACGTCGAGCACGAGAAGAAGCTGCACCTGATCGTGGTGCGCCGGGACACCGCGGGCTTTCGGCACGTCCACCCCGAAATGGCGCCGGACGGCACGTGGAGCGTCCCACTGACCCTGCCCGCCGCGGGCTCGTACCGCGCGTTCGCCGACTTCGCGCCCACCGGCGGCAAGCCGATGACCCTCGGCGTGGATCTGTCGGTCGCGGGGAACTACCAGCCGGTGACCTACGCGCCCAGCCGGACGGCCCAGGTCGACGGCTACACCGTCCGGCTCGACGGCGACCTGACCGCCGGGAAGACGTCGCCGCTGACGCTGACGGTCAGCCGCGGTGGTGTGCCGGTCACCGACCTGCAGCCCTACCTCGGCGCCTACGGGCACCTGGTCGCGCTGCGCGAAGGCGACCTCGCCTACCTGCACGTCCACCCGGACGGCGAACCCGGTGACGGCAAGACGGCCGCCGGGCCGCAGGTGAAGTTCGCCGCCGAAGTCCCCAGCGCGGGGACCTACCGGCTGTTCCTCGACTTCCGGCACGGCGGTTTCGTGCGGACCGCCGAGTTCACCGTGACGACGACCGGGAGGGCGTGATGACCGAGATCGAACTCGCGATCGGTGGCATGACCTGCGCGTCCTGCGCCAACCGCATCGAACGCAAGCTGAACAAGCTCGACGGCGTCACCGCGTCGGTCAACTACGCCACGGAAAAAGCGCGCGTGCACGCACCCGACGGCGTCGATCCGGTGACCCTGGTCACCACGGTCGAAGCCGCCGGGTACAGCGCGACCCTGCCCCGGCCGGAGAACACCGCCGAGTCCGAAGTGGACGAAGAGGATCCGGCGCGGCCGTTGCGGCAGCGCCTGATCACCAGCGCTGTGCTCGCGGTGCCGGTGATCGTGCTCGCGATGGTGCCCGCGCTGCAGTTCACCTACTGGCAGTGGATTTCGCTGACGCTGGCCGCCCCGGTGGTCACCTGGGGCGCGTGGCCGTTCCACCGGGCGGCGTGGACGAACCTGCGGCACGGCGCGGCGACGATGGACACGCTGGTGTCGATGGGTGTGCTGGCGGCGTTCGCGTGGTCGGTGTGGGCATTGCTGTTCGGTACGGCCGGGACGCCGGGGATGGTGCACCCGTTCGAGCTGACGATCGCGCCGTCGGACGGCGCGGGCAACATCTACCTCGAGGTCGCCGCGGGTGTCACGACGTTCATTCTCGCCGGTCGCTACTTCGAGGCGCGGTCCAAG
This sequence comes from Amycolatopsis vastitatis, assembly GCF_002234595.1. GTDB lineage: Bacteria > Actinomycetota > Actinomycetes > Mycobacteriales > Pseudonocardiaceae > Amycolatopsis > Amycolatopsis vastitatis. Next base: position 61,523 of record NZ_NMUL01000013.1, on the reverse strand, counting down.
CGACGGGCGGGTGCCGCCCTGCGGGCGCTGCTGGAGCTGGGCGCGAAGGAAGTCGCCGTCCTGCGCGACGGCGCCGAGGTCCGCATCCCGACGTCCGAGCTGGCGGTGGGGGACCGGTTCGTCGTGCGGCCCGGCGAGAAGATCGCCACCGACGGCGTGGTCGAGGAAGGCGGGTCCGCGGTCGACGCGTCGATGCTCACCGGCGAGTCGGTGCCCGTCGAAGTCGGCGAGGGTGACGCGGTGACCGGCGCGACCGTCAACGCCGGTGGCCGGCTGGTCGTGCGGGCCACCCGGGTCGGCGCGGACACGCAGCTGGCGCAGATGGCCAAGCTGGTCGAGGACGCCCAGAGCGGCAAGGCCGAGGTCCAGCGGCTGGCCGACCGCGTGTCCGGGGTGTTCGTGCCGATCGTGATCGGGCTGGCCGTGGCGACGCTGGGGTTCTGGCTCGGCAGCGGGGTGGGGACGGCGGCGGCGTTCACGGCGGCGGTGGCGGTGCTGATCATCGCCTGCCCGTGCGCGCTCGGCCTGGCCACGCCGACGGCGCTGCTCGTCGGGACCGGCCGTGGCGCCCAGCTCGGTGTGCTGATCAAGGGACCGGAGGTCCTGGAGTCCACCCGCCGGGTCGACACCGTGGTGCTGGACAAGACCGGCACCGTGACGGCGGGCCGGATGACGCTCACCGCCGTGCACCCGGCCGAGGGTGTCGACGAGGTCGAGCTGCTGCGGCTGGCCGGCGCGCTGGAGGACGCGTCCGAGCACCCGATCGCCACCGCCATCGCGCGTGGCGCGCGGGAACGCGTCGACCTGCCCGCTGTCGAGGACTTCACGAACGTCGAAGGGCTCGGCGTGCAGGGCATCGTCGACGGCCACGCGGTCCTGGTGGGCCGGACGGCTCTGCTGGAGGACTGGAGCCAGCCGCTCCCGGACGACCTCGCCGCGGCCAAGGCGGCAGCCGAGGGACGCGGGCACACCGCGGTCGCGGTGGCTTGGGACGGCGCGGCCCGTGGCGTGCTGGTGGTCGCCGACACCGTCAAGCCGACGTCGGCCGAGGCGATCGCCCAGCTGCGTGAGCTGGGCCTGAACCCGGTGCTGCTCACCGGCGACAACACGGCGGTGGCCAACGCTGTCGCGGCCGAGGTGGGCATCGACGAAGTGATCGCCGAAGTTCTCCCGGCCGACAAGCTCGACGTCGTCAAGCGGCTGCAGGACGAAGGCAAGGTCGTCGCCATGGTCGGCGACGGCGTCAACGACGCCCCCGCGCTGGCCCAGGCCGACCTCGGGCTGGCGATGGGCACCGGAACCGATGTGGCGATCGAGGCGAGCGACATCACCCTGGTGCGCGGTGACCTGCGCGCGGTCGCCGACGCGATCCGGCTGTCGCGGCGGACCCTGCGGACGATCAAGGGCAACCTGTTCTGGGCGTTCGCCTACAACCTGGCCGCGCTGCCGCTGGCCGCGGCGGGGCTGCTGAACCCGATGATCGCGGGCGCGGCGATGGCGTTCAGCTCGGTGTTCGTCGTCGGGAACAGCCTGCGGCTGCGGAGTTTCAGCGGCAGGTGAGGAAGCTGGTGACCAGCACCAGGGCCACCGCGATCGCGGGCGGCGCGAGGAAGGCGGCGAGCCCACCGGCGACGGTCGTCAACCGTGGTGCCGTCGACGAGCCGGCCTCGAGCCGGCTCAGCCGGATGGCCGTGTCGCCGCCCGCCATCGCGAGGGCGCGGCGCGGCCCGTCCACCGCCCGGATCGACACCAGCGCCGACCGGAGCGGCTCGCGCCCGCACTGCGCGGCCGCCGCCTGGTCGGCGGCCAGTTCCACCAGCAGCCGCGTCGCCCCGGGCAGCTCACGCATCAGCGGCACGAACCGCAGCGTCCGGCCCAGTACCTCCGAGCAGCCGGTGAGCAGGTGGTGCCGCCCGCGGACGTGGGCGCGTTCGTGCGCCAGCACGGCTCCCAGCTCGGGCTCGGTCAGCCGCGCCGCGAGCCCGTCGCTGGCGACGACCAGCGACCGGCGGCCGCCGAGGCTGTACGCGATCGGCCGTTCGTCCGGCAGCCACAGGGTGGGGACCGGCCGGGTGTCTCGGGCGCCGGTAAGCCGCAGCGCGGTCAGGTGACGCCGGTGCGGCACCGTCCGCCGCCGGCGGCGCGCGAGCCAGGTCACCGCCAGCCGGCCGGTCGCGACGGCCAGGACGAGGCCCGCGGCCGTCCCGGCTATCGGGTCGAGCGCGGGGAGGTCGTCGTGGCCGACCGCGGCCCAGCAGTCGTGGAGAAGCCGGATGACCGCGTCGGCCGGGCCGTGGCCGGGCAGGACGAGGAGCAGCACCCCGGCGACCGACGCGGTGGCCACGCCGGCGGCGGTCAGCAGCCACCAGGCGATCGCCGTCCGCGGGTGGACCCGCGCGGCGAGCTTGCTCAGCAGCCACGGAGACCACCAGCCGACGGCGATGGTCCCGAGCGCCAGTGCGGCCGCGAGGATCACCGCTTCTTCGGCTTCCGGCGCAGCGCCCGGCGGAGGACGTCGGACTCCTCTTCGGTGACCGCGCTGACGAAGTGCAGCAGCACGGACTCGCGGTCGTCGACGGAGTCGAGCACCTCCCGCAGGCTCTGCGCGGTCGCTTCCGCCCGCGTGGTGACAGCGCGGTAGCGGTAGGCGCGGTTCTCGAGGTCGCGGACGACCCAGCCCTTCCGGTGCAGGTTGTCCAGGACCGTCATCACCGTCGTGTACGCCAGGTCGCGGTGCCGGTTCAGCTCGTCGAGCACCTGGCGGACCCGCAGGGGTTCCGCCGCGTCCCAGAGCACGTCCATCACCGACGCTTCGAGCTCGCCCAAACCGAGCATGGCACCTCCGGCAGGCAGGATACTTCCCGCGCGGCCGGTGATCGCCGGGGCGGCGGCCCGCCCCGGCGACCGGGGGATCAGCTCTGCGTGAGCAGGCCCCGCATTTCGGTGATCTCCGCCTGCTGGGCGTCGATGATCTTCTGGGCGAGCGCCTTCGCGTCGGCGTTGCCGCCCTTGGCGAGTTCGGTCTTGGCCATGTCGATCGCGCCCTGGTGGTGCTCGATCATCATGTCGAGCCACATCTTGTCGAACTCGGCGTCCTTGGCGGCGCCGAGCTTCTGCATGTCGGCGTCGGACATCATGCCGCTCATCCCCGGCATCGATTCGTGGTTCATCCCCGGCATTTCGGAGGTGCCGGCGCCCCAGGTGGACAGCCAGCCCCGCATCTGCCGGATCTCGGGGTCCTGGGCCTTTTCGATCCGGCTCGCGAGGTCGAGCACCTTCGGGTTCGTGCTGCGCGACGGGACGAGCTTCGCCATGTCGAGCGCCTGGCTGTGGTGCGGGATCATCTGCTGGGCGAACGTGACGTCGTCGGTATTGTGGCCGTCCGCTTGCGCGGACGAGGACGGTGACGGTGACGGCGAGCTGGAGTCCATTCCGGCCATGGAGTCGTTGCCGCCGCACGCGCCGAGCAGGAGGGCGGAGGCCAGCACGAGGCCGGCGATGGCGAAGTTTTTGCGCATGACAAATCTTTCTCTGTGAGGTGTGCGTGATTTCGGCAGACCGGGAGAAGCCGGTCGATCACGTGCGCAACACGCACAGAGAAGTCAGGATGTCGCGGCCACCTTCGTCCGGCGGACGTCCCCGGCTCGGTGAGCCACGGGAACGGACGGCCCGGGAGAACGTCGTGGTGGACCACGAGACAGCCAGGAAGACGGCGACGGCCAGCAGAAGCGCGCCCGCCGCGCACAGCACGGCCAGGCAGAGGTGGAGGATGTCGTGCAGGCCGTCCGGCATGCCCGGATCGTGTTCGCCGGAGCCGGCGGCCGGCGGCGCGGTGACCACCTGCGGCGCGGCCGCGGACATGGCGTGCATCGCCGTGCTGCCGGCGTTCGCCATGCCGATGTGGTGCATCGCGACGACGCCCACGGCGAGCGCGCACAGCAGGAGAACCTGCTGCACCCGGCCGAGCCGTTTCGCCGTCATCGTGTCAACCACCGGTTCCCGATCATACTATGGCGAATAGTAGACCGGTCAGGGCCGCGGTCCGGCCGGCCGGAGTTCCACGCAGCACTCGCCCGCGCGGGGATCCAGCACGGCTTCGACGGTGGCGGCCCGCAGACCGTCGAGCAGGCCGCTGAGGAAGGCCTGGTTCATCCCGCACACCAGCTCGGGTGCCTTCGCGGCCAGGGGGTGGAACGGGCAGTTGCGCAGCCGCAGGCAGGTCGGCGTCTCCCGGTCCGGCTCGAAGCCGTGGCGTTCCACGACGGCCGACGCGAGCGTCAGCGCCCGTTCGGCGCCGAGCCGTCCGGGGCGGACCTGGTCGCGTTCCGCCGCGCCCAGCGCCTCGCCGTGCCGATGCGCCGTACGCAGCACCGCGTCGCGGACGGTTTCCCCGCCGTCTTCGCCGAGGACGGCGTCCAGCAGGATCTCGGCCAGGACGTCGTGCCGGCGCGGCGGGACGCTGACGCGCACCTCCAAGCCGGAGGGCTCGTACACCTTGGGGGCGCGCCCGACCTTGCGGATCCCGCCGACGAACTCGTAGCGGGTCCGGAGCAACCCGGCCGCGACCAGCTTGTCCAGGTGGAACGCGGCCAGCTTGCGCGAGATGCCGACCACTTCGGCGGCTTCGTCGCGGGTGACCGGGTGGCGGGCGTGCCGGATGTGCTGGTACATGCCGCGCCGCAGGGGGTCGTCCAGCGCGGCGAGCGCGCTGATCGGCTCCGCTTCCATGGCGGCAGGCTACACCGAACTTCCTGGCCGCAACTCCGTTCGGGTAGTGCTCACCAGCTCAGCTTGACCCGCCGGGGTAATAAGACCAAACTTTATTGGCGAAAAGGAGGCGCCATGGCCAACGACATCGAGCAGGCGAAGCGGCCGGTGAGCGCAGTACTGGCCGGCCCGTACGGGCACCCGTTCCACCCGATCCTGGTGACCGTCCCGATCGGCGCCTGGGTCAGCGGCCTGGTGTTCGACATCGGTTCGCGGATCGTCGACGACCCGGGTTTCCTGGCCAGGGGATCGCTCTGGCTGAGCGCCATCGGCGTCGTCGGGGCGCTCGCCGCGGCGCTGGTCGGCACGCTCGACCTGCTGGCGATCCCCACCGGCACGCCGGCGTTCCGCACCGGGCTGACGCACATGAGCCTCAACGTCGCGGTCACGGCCGCCTACGCCATCGGGTTCTTCTGGCGCCGGGCGGCCGCGGACGGGCCGGGGCCGGTCGGGGCCGGCCCGCTCGTGCTGTCGGCGGTGTCGCTGGTCGTGCTGGCCGCGTCGGGGTACCTCGGCGGGAAGCTGGCCTACCACTACGGCGTCCGCGTCGCGGCCGAATCCACCCAGGCGGAGGGCTACCGGTCCGCGGCCGGAAGCTGATCCCGCGCGTTCGAGCCATCGCTGGGCGCCGGAAAGGGAATTCGCGGTTTCCCTGTCTCACGTCGCTTCGCGGGAGAGCCGTTCGACGATATTCGCCAGCTCTTGCCAGATCGCGGCATTGCGCCGGGCGATATCCGCGACGAGATTCGCGTACTGCGGAGGAACGGCGTCGAACACGTCGGTGTCCTCGGGACTCAGCGCGTGCGAGGCGAGCCACCGCAGAAGGGCACGGCCGGAATCGGTGAGTTTCACGGCCGGATCCTGGCCGAGCGAATCCAAGATGGCCGCCAAGCCGTCCGGATCCTCGTCGACCGCGTCCGGGCGCCAGTCGTTTTCCACGTTGAATCCCCCCACCGGACCCAGACATCGCAAACGAACGTGGTTACGTTAGTCGGTGGGGCATAGTCGGTGTCAAGCTGGCTTGAGCAAGAATTGAGTGCGCTCCCACAATGTTATCTCGCCGTAGTGGCTCGGCGCGTGGGTCCGGGCTCAGTTTTCCGCCTCTTCGCTGGGAAAGAGGATCGGGCTCAGCAGATACCGGGTACGGCCGGGCGCGGACGGGTTGGCCAGCCGGGGCAGGATCGCCGCGCGCAGTTCGCCGACCATCGCCGTGAGCTCGTCTTCGTTCAGCCAGACGGCGTGTTGCTGATAACCGACGGGATCGGTGGCCGGGTCGGCGGATTCGCGGTCGAGGTAGGCGGTGAACTCCGCCACCAGCGCGGCCACCGCCACGGTGAACGCGCGCCGGTGATCGTCGCGTGACAGGGACGCGGCCGTCGCGGGGTCGATGGAAGCCCGTTCGCGGCGCAGCCGGTAATGGCGCTCGACCGCGCCGCGTACGCGGCGTTCCTCCGCCACCTCCAGGACTTCGCCGGCGGCGAGCAGGTCGACGTGCCGGTACACCATGGCCTTCGAGACGTCCGGCAGCAGCGCGCAGAGCTGGGCGGTGGTGAGTGTCCGGCCGCCGCGCATGGCGTGCACGATCCGCAGCCGCACGGGGTGACCCAGCAGTTCCAACGTGTCCACTACCGAACGATCTCATACCGTGATACCTTTCGCAAAATACGAGAAAGGTTGGTGGGGGAGCATGCCGGAATCGGGGATGGTGGCCAGGACGGTCGTCGACATGGCGGCCGAGGGGCGCTTCGAGGACGTCGAGGCGCTGTTCGCGCCACGGCTGCGGGCGGCCGCGTCCGCCGGGACGCTGAGGGTCGGCTGGGAGACGGAGATCGCCAAGGCCGGGCCGGTCACGGCGGTCGGGGAGCCGGTGAGCGAGCCGGTCAAGGCGGGTCTGGTCCGGGTGAGCGTCCCGGTGACCTGCCGGCGCGGCGGGCTCACCGTCGTCATGTCGGTCGACAGCGACGGCCTGCTGCACGGCTTGCGGCTCGCGCCGCCGTCCGGCCTGACCTGGGAGCCGCCGGCCTACGCCGCCCCGGACCGGTTCACCGAGCACGAGGTCACCGTCGGTTCCGGCCCGCTCGCCGTGCCCGGCACGGTCACCCTGCCCAGGGGTCGCGGTCCCTGGCCGGCGGTGGTGCTGCTCGGCTCTGGCCCCTTCGACCGCGACCTGACGACCGGGCCGGGCAAGCCGTTCAAGGATCTGGCCTGGGGCCTGGGCAGCCGCGGCGTCGCGGTGGCCCGGTTCGACAAGGTGACCCACGTCCACCCCGGCGCCGGCTCCGAACCCGGCTTCACGATGGCCGGCGAATACCTGCCGCACGCCGTCGCCGCCGTTCACCTGCTCCAGCGCGAGCCGGACGTGGACCCCGCGCGGGTGTACCTCCTCGGCCACAGCGGCGGCGGCAAGGCCGCCGTGCGCGTCGCGGCCGCCGAGGCCTCGGTCGCCGGGCTGATCAGCCTCGCCGGGGACACTGTGCCGTTGAGCCGGGCCGCCGTCCGGGTCGCCCGCTACCTGGCCGAGCTGGACCCCGGCCCGGCCACGACGGCCGCCCTCGAGACGGTCTCGCGCCAGGCCGCGCTCGTCGAGAGCCCCGGTCTTTCACCCTCGGCCCCGGCGGCGGACCTGCTCTTCGGCTGGCCGGCCTCGTACTGGCTGGACCTGCGCGAGTACGACCCGGTCGCGACGGCGGCCGGGCTGGACAAGCCGATGCTCATCCTGCAGGGCGGGCGCGACTACCAGGTGACCGTGGCCGACGACCTCGCGCGCTGGCGAGCGGGCCTGGCGCACCGGCCCGACGTCACGATCCGCGTCCACGACGCCGACGACCACCTGTTCTTCCGCGGCGAAGGGTCGTCCAAGCCCGGATACTCCTCGCCGCAGCACGTTGACCCCGCCGTGGTCGCCGACATCGCCGATTGGCTGTCACCCCGCCGGCGCGGGATCGCCCGGTTCTTCTCCCGGCGGCGTCCGGTCGCCGGCTGACCCGGGGCGCGCAGCCGCTTGCGGTAGATGGCCGAACCCGCCGGGCGCTGTTCGCGTGAATCGGCACCCTTTCCCGACGTTGGTGATTGACAACCCGGGGCCGGGAAGCGACGGTGTGTCGGGCGACTGGGAACGCTCCCAGAATCTGCCGCCCGTGGCCGCCGTCAGTGTGCACAAGGGAGTGCCGATGTGGGTAAGAGCCGGAAAACGTCCTGCCGTGCTTGCGGTCGCGGGTCTCGCGGCCGCTGCCGCGTGCGTCGTCACGTCGACGACGGCCGTGTCGGCGGCGAATGAGACGAGTGCGGCGTTCGCCTGCCGCGTCACCTATTCGCCCAACGATTGGGGAAGCGGTTTCAGCCTTGCCGTCGGGATCGGCAACCTCGGTTCGTCGGCCGTCGACGGTTGGACGCTGACCTACTCCTACAGCGGAAACCAGACCCTCCAGCAGGGCTGGAGCGGGACGTGGACGCAGTCCGGCAAGCGGGTCACCGTGACCAACGCGAGCTGGAACGGCACCATCCCGGCCGGCGGAACCGTCAACACCGGCGCGAACTTCTCCTACAGCGGCACCAACACCACGCCGACCGACTTCGCGGTCAACGGCGCCGCGTGCACCGGGACGCCGCCGACCACGGCCACGACACCCATCACGCTCCCGACGACGCCCACCACGACCACGACCACGACGCCACCGCCGCCCGGCCCGGCGCCCGCGCTGCACGTGTCGGGCAACAAGCTGCTGACCGCCGACGGCAAGACCTACCGGCTGCTGGGCGTCAACCGGTCCAGCGGCGAGTTCGCCTGCGTGCAGGGCAAGGGCATGTGGGACAGCGGCCCGGTCGACCAGGCGTCGGTCGACGCGATGAAGGCCTGGAACATCCACGCGGTGCGGATCCCGCTGAACGAGGACTGCTGGCTCGGCCTGTCCGGCACGCCCAGCGGAGCTCCCTACCAGCAGGCCGTCAAGGACTACGCGAAGCTGTTGGAGGCCAACGGGATCAACCCGATCCTCGACCTGCACTGGACGCACGGCCAGTACACCGGCACCTCCTCGGCCTGCACCGACGTCAACGCGACCTGCCAGAAGCCGATGCCCGACCGGCAGTACGCGCCGGCCTTCTGGACGCAGGTGGCGACCGCGTTCAAGGGTGACGACGCCGTGGTGTTCGACCTGTTCAACGAGCCCTACCCGGACGCGGCCGACAACTGGGCCAACGCGGCCGCCGAGTGGAAGTGCCTGCGCGACGGCGGCACCTGCACCGGGATCGGCTACCCCGTGGCGGGCATGCAGGAACTGGTCGACGCCGTCCGCGCGACGGGTGCCAAGAACGTCGTGATGACCGCCGGGCTGACGTGGACGAACGACCTCACGCAGTGGCTGACCTACCGCCCGAACGACCCGGCGGGCAACCTGGTGGCCTCCTGGCACTCGTACAACTTCAACGCCTGCGTCACAGTGTCCTGCTGGGACAGTCAGATCGGGACGGTCGCCGCGCAGGTGCCGGTGCAGGCCGGCGAAATCGGCCAGAACAGCTGCGCGCACGACTACATCGACCAGCTGATGGCGTGGCTGGACGCGCACAACCTCGGGTACACCGCGTGGACGTGGAACCCGTGGGGCTGCAGCGGCGGCAACGTGCTGATCGAGGACTACAACGGCACCCCCACCAAGACGTACGGCGAGGGTTTCCGGGCCCACCTGCTGACCGTCAAACCGTGAAAGGCCAGCCGAGCTGCCGCCGCGGCGGCGGCTCGGCTCACGGCGTCCACAGTCGGGTGTGACGGCGATCACGGCAACCTTGATCCACGGTGAACGCCTTCAGGTAGGTAAAGATCGTCTTACCTTCACCTGGGGAACTCATGAGGAAAAGACTGTTCGCCGTCCTGACGGCGGTACTGATGGCCCTCGCGCTGGCGCCGGCCGAGGCCGGCGCGACCGGCCGATTCGACCGGGAGCTGCGGGCGCGGATCGCGCAGGCGCAGGCCTACGCCGACAGCCGGCCCGGCGAGACCGGCATCGTGCTGCGGGACCGGTGGACCGGTGCCGTCTACCGCAGCCCGGCCGCCGGCACGCTGATCTGGGCGTGCTCGACACCGAAGCTGGCCATGGTCGTGGATCTGCTGCTGCGCAACGACTCGGGGGCCGTCACGCTGACCGCCGAGGACCGCGACCTGATGCACCGGATGCTCAACTCCAGTGACGACGCGGCCGCCCACACGCTGTGGACCCGCTACGGCGGCGAAGCCGAGTTCGCCAAGCGGTTCCCCTCCTACGGGATGACCGACATGCGGTTCACCGACCAGCACCCGCACCACTGGGGCTGGATCCTCACCACGGCGAACGACCTGGACCGGCTGATCAACTACGTGCTGACCCGCCTGCCCCGGCGGCACCGCGACTACATCGTGCGCGAGATGCGCGCCGTGGACGTCAACCAGCAGTGGGGTGTCTGGGGTGCCGGCGCGGCCGCGCGGCCGGGCAACAAGGACGGCTGGTCCGACGACAACGACGACGGCTCGTGGATCATGAACTCGGTCGGCTTCGTGGGCCCGCACGAGCGGTACACCCTGGCGCTGATGAACAACACGAAGGTGATCCAGAACGGCTACGAGACCGGCATGGAGACCACCACCAAGATCAGCGAGATCCTGTTCAAGGGGTACTTCCGGGGCTGATGTCGTGAGTTCGGCGGGGCCCGGCGTGGATTCGCCGGGCCCCGCCGCGCACGCCGGACAAAACGTCGTTTCGAGACTTCCTGACTGCGCCATTCAGCGGAATTCTGCGCACTTTCGTGTTTGTGGGGGCACCCTGCGTAGCACTTGTGTGGTCTGTGTATGCTCCGATCTCGCTTGACCGGGTGATCACTCACCTGAATCGGTGGCCGCCGTGGTCGGGGATTTTCATCCCACGCGGCCCAAACGGCGTGGTTCGGGCTCGGAATAGGAGATTTATGCAGGTCAGGTCAGCACTCGTGCGTGGCGGGATCGCGGTGCTCGCCGCGGCCGCCGCGGTCATGGTCGGCACCCCCTCGGCCCTCGCGGACGACGGCGCCGCGCGTGGCCGGGTCGTCAAGGGCGGCGGCACCGAAGGGTTCAGCGTGAACCTCGGCCCCCACCGGAACTATGTGACCGAGCTGTTCGGGATGAAGCTGTCGGACGGCAAGACGCTCAAGCTCTACTGCGTGCAGATCAAGGTCGGCATGCGCACCGACGTGGACATGGTCGAGCGGCCGTGGAACCAGTACCCCAAGAGCGAAGAATCGAAGAACTTCCAGGAGAACAGCGACAAGATCAACTGGGTGCTGCACCACGGCTACCCGGGAGTCAAGCTGGACGACCTGGGCCAGGTGCTCGCGAAGAAGGGCGCCAAGCTGCACGGCGGCCTGTCCGAGCAGGAGGCCATCACCGCGACGCAGGCTTCGGTCTGGCACTTCAGCGACAACACGAACCTCGACAAGACCAAGCCGCTGCCGTACGAGGACGGCGACGCCTCGGCTGACGTCGTCGCGCTGTACGACTACCTGACCGGTGCGGACAACGCCGGCCTCGGCAAGCAGCCGAAGCCGACGCTGAACATCGCCGCGGACAAGACCGAAGGCGCCGCGGGCACCAAGATCGGGCCGTTCAACGTCGCCACCACCGGTGACGTCACCGCGCTGACCAGCGAGCTGCCCGACGGCGTCAAGATCACCGACACCGAAGGCAAGGAGCTGAAGGGGGCGGACGTCAAGGACGGCAGCAAGCTGTTCGTCGACGTCCCGGCGGGCACCAAGCCCGGCAAGGGCTCCTTCTCGCTCAAGGTGACCGGGCAGCTGGACACCGGCCGCCTGTTCGTCGCCCAGAACTACGAGACCCAGGAAGCCCAGTCGCTGATCGTGGCCGACTCGGAGAAGACCCAGGTCACCGCGAAGGCGGCCGCCAGCTGGACCGAGGCGGGTGCCCCGGCCACGAGCCCGGCGCCGACCACCCCGGGTGGCGCGCAGTCCGGTGGCGGCGAGCTGGCCAACACCGGTGTCGACGCCGCGGTTCCGTTCACCGCCGGCGGCCTGCTGCTCGGTGGCGGCGCGCTGGTGCTGCTGCTGAACCGTCGTCGCAGCCGCGCGTAACGCACGACCAGGAACGGGGCCGGTCCACGCGGACCGGCCCCGTTTTCCGTGCGACAGGGTCGACGCGGGCGCGACGGCCTGACAGATTCGGAAGCATGACGATTTCGCTCGAGGCTTCGGCGTGGATCCGGCGCTTCCACCCGGCACCCGCCGCCGCGGCGCGGCTCGTGTGCTTCCCGCACGCCGGCGGGGCGGCGAGCTACTACCGCCCCTTCTCGGCGGCGCTGGCACCCGCGGTGGAGGTCCTGGTCGTGCAGTACCCGGGCCGGCAGGACCGGTACGGCGAACCCGCGGTGGACGACCTGTTCGTGCTCGCCGACCGGCTGGCCGACGTGCTCCCGGCGGTGCTCGACGAGCCGGTCGCGTTCTTCGGCCACAGCATGGGCGCCAGCCTGGCCTTCGAGGTCGCGCGGCGGCTCGAAGCGCGGGGAACGCGGCTGCACACCCTGTTCGTTTCCGGCCGTCGCGCCCCCGGCCCGCCCCTCGGCGAAGCCGTCCACCTGAAGAACGACGACGAGCTGCTGGCCGAGGTCAAACGGCTCGGTGGCACCGACGCGGCGATACTCGACGACCCGGACATCCGCCGCATGGCGCTGCCCGCGCTGCGCAGCGACTACCGGGCCGCCGAGACCTACCACTACCGCCCCGGCCCGGACGTCGGCTGCCCGATCGTCGCGCTGCTCGGCGACCAGGACCCGAAGGTCGACGAGGCCCAAGCGAGCGGCTGGGCGGACCGCACGTCCGCCGGGTTCGACCTGAAGACGTTCCCGGGCGGCCACTTCTACCTCAAGGACGAGGCGGCGACGATCACCCGGCTGATCGGCGACCGGCTCGCCCGCTGAGCGGAGGCGGGCAGGGCGCGCCGCGCCCTGCCCGCTCGCTCAGCAGTAGAGGTTGGCGCCGGGGTCGACGCCGAGGACCGAGCTGAACTGCCGGTACTTCGAGACGCGGCTCTCGACCTGGGCCGGGTTGCCGCCGTTGCACTCGATCGAGCCGTTGATGCTGCGGATGGTTTCGCCGAACCCACGGCCGTTGACCATCGCGTTGTGCGGGGTCATCGTGCCGGGGCCGCTCTGGGTGTTCCAGTACCAGAGCCCGGTCTTCCAGGCGACGGCCGCGTTCTGCTCGACCTGCCAGGGGTTGCCGAGCAGGTCGATGCCGAGCGCGTCACCGGCGGCCTTGTAGTTGAAGTTCCAGCTCAGCTGGATCGGCCCGCGGCCGTAGTAGGCCGATTGGCCCGCCGGGCAGCCGTAGGGCTGGTTCCAGTCGCAGTAGTGCGGGTAGTTGGCCGTGTTCTGCTCGACGATGTAGACGAGCCCGCCGGTCTCGTGGCTGACGTTGGCGAGGAACGCCGCGGCTTCCTGCTTCTTCACCGTGTCGCTGCCGGTGTTCGCGAAGCCGGGGTACGCCGACAACGCCGCGGTGAGGCCACTGTAGGTGTAGAAGGAGTTCCGGCCCGGGAACATCTGGTTGAACTGGGCTTCGCTGACGACGAACGCGCCCGGGTTGCCGGGGTCGGTGCCGCCGCCGCAGTCGTAGGGCTCCCAGTACCAGGTGCTGATGACGGGGTCGTAGCCCGGGTTGGCGTTTTTGGCGCGGTAGTAACCGCCGTTGGTGTAGCGCACGACCGCGCCGACGTCGTACCACTGGCCGGCGACCCAGTCCGGGTAGCTGCAGGTGGTGCCGCTCCCGCCGTCACAGCTGTAGGGCTCCCAGTACCAGGTGCTGATGATCGGGTCGTAGCCCGGGTTGGCGTTTTTGGCGCGGTAGTAACCGCCGTTGGTGTAGCGCACGACCGCGCCGACGTCGTACCACTGGCCCGCGACCCAGTTCGGCGCGCTGCACGCGGCGGCGGCCGCTTGCGGAGCTTGCCCGGTCAGCGTGGGTACGCCGAACGCGAGCCCGGCTACGGCGGCGACAGCGGACAGGACCGCGACAAGACGTCTTCTCAAGACTCGCTCACTCCTTCGGCCACGACAGGATCCGGGCGCGCGGGCGCCCGGCGTCGAAGATCGGGGGTGCTCATCCGGCCGAGACGAACGTGACAACGGTCACTAGAGCAGATTGGTCTAGTCCAGTCAAGAATGGGGCCGGTCCGGGCAAGGGGTGTGCGCGAACGTCCCCTCGCGGACCGGCCGTGGCCGGGTGGCCAGGACGACCCCGCCGCCCTTGGAGTCCTTGTCGCCCGGGGGACCTGCCGCCCGGAGCCCCTGCGGCCCCGGGAACCCTGCCGCTCCCGGGATCCCCGCCGCCCCCGGTCAGCGCGCCTGCGGAATCCGCACCTGCGCGGCCGGCGCGTACTGCAGGAGCCGCTGCAGCCGGGCCCGGCCCAGCCGGTGGAGCATTTCCCCGAGCTCCTCCGGCGCGATGCTCCCTTCGAGGTCGAGCCGCGTCGCCCGGACGACGCGATCGATCTCCGAGGCGGGGAGCCGCCCCGCGAACTCCCCCGCCAGCCACACCCCGACCTCGTCCACGACGTCGTCCGCCCGGTGGCTCCGTACGGTCATCGCTCTCCTCGTTTCGGATCGCCTGCATGCCCAGGTCGAGGCCGGAAAACTCCGACCCGACGCAGGTCCGACGGGCGAGCCGGGGAGCGATGACGCGGAATCGCCGAAATCGCTCCCAGAAAAGCGTTCCGTGTTCGGACGGGTGAGCTGCGTGACGACCGCTTTCACTCACATGGGCTGTTTGCCGTCCGAAGTTGTCGGCCGATCGGGTAGAAAACCGCGGAACTTCTCCGGTGACGCGTCCCTTTCCGGACCCTGGAGGCATCCCGATAGTGCGGGCGTTCCCTCGGGGGGCGCGGAAACGGAGACGCGATCCATGGGCCGGTACGACCGGACCGACCTCGGGGCCTACAGCCTGGGGCTGCTCGACGCCGCCGACGTGGCACGGGTCGAGCGGCACCTCGACGCCTGCCCGGACTGCCGCCAGGAGGTCCGGGAGTTCGAAGCCGTCCGCGGCATGCTCGACCACCTGGTCGAAGCCAAGTCCACTTAGGACTCCGCGGCCGCGCTCCGGTGTCATGAACGACTCGTTCATGACGCCGGACGACAGGAACGGGTCGTTCATGACGTCCGGGCTCACCGGGACGCGGCGGCCTTGATCGTTCGCAGGACCGGCGCCGTCTCCAGCGTGCGGATGGCCTCGAGCGCGCCCAGCCGGTGGGTCAGGTAGTGGTGCAGCGCGGCCGCGTCCGGGCAGAGCGCGTGCGCGACCAGGGTGGCCGAGCCGGTCGTGGCGGCGACGAGCGCGAGCTCCGGGTGCGTCGACAGCTTCTTCGCGACGCGGTCGAGGTGGGCGGGCGCGACCGCCATCCAGAGCAGCGCCTGCGTCGTGGCGCCCAGCGGCGCCGGGTCGATCTCCAGGTCGAAGAACACCGTGCCGCCGGCCTGGAGGTCCGCCAGCCGCCGCGCGACGGTCGCCGCGGACCAGCCGGTGGCCGCCGCCAGCTCGGCCAGGCTCGCGCGGCCGTCCCGCTGCAGCGCGGCCATCAGCGCGTCGTCTTCCCCGGTCAGCGGCTTGCCCGGGCCCTGGTGCGCCGGCGTGAGCGCCGCGATCTGGGCCGCGTCGAGGGAGTTCGCCCGGCCCAGCCAGGCGCTGGGGCCGCCGAAGTAGCGGTGCAGCAGCTGGTGTGCCGACACCGCGGTGACGCTCACGGTCCGCGGGATGTCCCGCAGCAGCAGCGAATGGTCGCTCGCGGCGGGCGTCTGCACGTTCACGCAGATCTCCGTGCCGCCGGACATGAGCTTGATCCACGCGGTGTCGGCGCGACGGGCGAGTGCGTGGGCGAGGTCCTGCGCGGTGTGCGGCGTCGCGGTCAGCCGGACCATCCATTCGGCCTGCCCGGGGCGTTGCGGGTCCGGCAGGCCGACGACGCCCAGCGAGGCTTCGGCGCGAAGGCGGCGGTAGCGCCGTGCCACGGTCTGCGTCGAGACGCCGAGGACATCGCCGATCTTCGTGAACGGCGCCCGGGCGTCGATGTGCAGTGCGTGGACCAGGGCACGGTCGACAGCGTCCAGCGTGGTCATATCCCGCATTCAACCGCAACACATGGAAGAAATCCGCTATCTGCTCCCTATGGCTGGAACGCCGGTGTGATCACTCGACAAGGTGGCGGCGAACGAAAGGGGGCACCTCTTGCCGACCACGACTCGTTACCGGTGGCGCTGGGCCGCACTGGCCGTCCTGCTCACCGCCGAGGCGATGAACCTGCTCGACGCCACGATCGTGCAGGTCGCGGGGCCGGTGATCCACGCCGCGCTGCCCGGCCCGGCCACCGACGTCCCGTGGTTCAGCGCGGCCTACACGTTGCCGTTCGCGGTCTTCCTGATCACCGGCGGCCGCCTCGGCGACCTCTTCGGCCGGGCCAGGGTCTTCCGGATCGGCGTGATGGGCTTTGTGCTCGCGTCACTGGCGTGCGCGGTTTCCGGCGCGGCCGGCCTGCTGATCGGGGCGCGCGCGGTGCAGGGCGCGGCGGCGGCGCTGATCATCCCGCAGACCATCGGCCTCATCCGCGCGCTGTTCGACGGCGACGAACTCGCGAAGGCCCTGGGCGGCATCGGGCCGGTGATGGGCTTGTCGGCGGTCACCGGTCCGCTGCTCGGCGGCCTGCTGACCCAGGCGGTGTCGTGGCGGGCGGTGTTCCTGGTGAACGTCCCGCTCGGGCTCGCGGTGCTCTTCGCCGCGCGGCTGCTGCGGGAGGACAGGGCCGTCACGCGGCCGAGGCTCGACCCGGTCGGCACCGCGCTCGCCGTCGCCGGTGCCGGGCTGGTCGTGTACCCGCTGATCGAACCGGGCGGGACGAACTGGGCGCTGCTCGCGGCCGGTGCCGCGCTGCTGGTGGTGTTCGGGTTCCACCAGCGCCGCTCGGCCGCGCCGCTGGTCGAGCCCAGCCTGTTCGCCCACCGCGGGTTCCCGGGGGCGCTCGCGGGATCGCTGCTGTTCTTCGCGACGATGACCGGGCTGATGCAGGTGGTGCCGATGCAGCTGCAGCTCGGCCTCGGCGTCGACGTCCGCACCGCGGGCCTGACGCTCCTGCCGCTCTCGGCCGGGCTCGCGGTGTCGTCGTGGTTCGCCGGCGCCCGGCTGGTGCCGAGGTTCGGCGCGCGCGTGATGTTCGCCGGACTGGCCCTGCTGCTGGCCGGGATCCTCGCCGCCACCGCCGTCTACGCCGGTGGGGTGCGTTCGTACCCGTGGCCGCTGCTCGGCGCGCTCGCGCTGTGCGGGCTCGGGATGGGGACGTTCACGGTGCCGTTCTTCACCGCCGCCCTGCACCGCGTCCGGCCGCACGAAACCGGCTCGGCGGCCGGGTTGCTCAACGCGGTGCAGCAGCTCGGCGGCACCCTCGGCGTCGCGCTCCTCGGTGGCCTCTGCCTCGGCACCGGCGGCGCGGCCGCGGCGCTCGGCCTCGGGGCCGGTCTCACCGTGGCCGCGGGCGCCGCGGTGCTCCCGCTCAGTAGTCGTCGCGACCGGTGAACTGCTGCTCCAGCAGCTCAGCCGCGCCGGCGACCAGCTCGAGGGGGTCGATGAACTCGTTGATGTCCAGGTTGATCAGCGGGAGCGAGTGGCGGAGCACGATGTGGTCGCCCATCACGGCGAGCCCGCCCACCACGATCGCCTCGCCGACCTCGGTCAGCACCTCGAGGAGGTCGACCTCGTCGTGCCGGGCGAACGGCGTGGCGATCTGCACCCAGTCCTCGCGCTGGTCGAGGATTTCGCGCGCGATCACGACGATCTGGGCGCGCTGTTCGGTGTCGGGCTCGTCGCCGAAGATCAGGCGGATGCGCAGTTCGTCCGGTTCGTCGCGCACCACCCGGTACGACTGCCTGATGTAAGTGACCAGATCGCCCCACTGCGCCACGCTGTTCTCCGTCCTCGTGCGTGTGTGAGCGCTCAGCGTAGCGATCAGGCGGTGCCGATCCGGTCGAGATCGGCGAGCACGTCGCCGGGCAGTTCGAGGTCGGCGGCGGCGAGGTTTTCGCGCAGGTGCTCCGGCGACGACGTGCCGGGGATGAGCAGCATCGACGGCGACCGCCGCGGCAGCCAGGCCGGCGCCACCTGCATCGGGGTGGCGCCGGCCCGGGCGGCGCAGTCGTCGAGCAGCCCGGACTGCGGCGGGCTGAACCCGCCGAGCGCGTCGACGCCGAGGTTCCGCAGGTCGTCGTGCACGGCCCGGGTGAGGTCCTCGGCCGACAGGGCGGCCGGCCAGCCCTTGTCCGCGCTGCGCCGCGCCCCGACCTTCGTCACGATGACGAGCGATTCGGGGTAGGGGCGGAGGGCCTCCTTGATGAGGGTGTTCACGGTGTGGGGGCCGAAGTAGTTACTGGTGTCGAGGTGGGTGACGCCGCGTTCGACGGCCTCCCGCAGCACGGCGACGGCGGTGTCGTGGTCCCGCGGCGGTCCCCACACCCCGGGGCCGGTCAGTTGCATGGTGCCGTAACCCATGCGGGTCACCGGCAGGTCGCCGCCGAGGGTGAAGGTGCCGCCGGGATTCGCCACGCCGCTCCTTGGTTCCGGGTGCCCTTGCGGAAAGTCCGGGCGCGATCGCCGCCCCCGTTTTGTCGGTGCTCACCGATAGCATGGAAAACGGGGCTGCTCACGTCGGTCGGCCCGGATTTCCCTTGTGCCGCAACATAAATCGGGGGCTCGAAGTTCTTCGGTGGATTCACCTGATTCAGCGATGATGTTCGAACGCGTGTTCGGTAACGTCGTTGGTGTGACTACGACGAATCGCTGGAACGCAACCGAAACCGTGCTGTGGGTGGCCCGCCGGGCGGTCCTTTTCTTACGCCGCGACGGCTCACGGATTCTCCATGAGCCGGGCCAGGCGGTCCCAGGCCGGCGAAGACGCTCCGGGCAAGGATTCCGCGGCCAGCCGCGCGATCGCGGGGTTGCCCGCTGCGCCGGGTCCGGGCCGCTCGGCGAACCAGTTCCGCGTGCGTTCCGCGAGCGCGGGAAGCCGCGGATCGTCCGGCGACCAGTCGTAGGCGGCGTCGTGGTCGAGGCACAGGGCGCGGAACTCCGGATCGGCCAGGAGCTCCCGTTTTTCGGCGACCCACGCCGCGGCGTCCTCGGGCGAAGCCGTCTGCATCAGGATCCAGCCGTCGCGCTCCAGGCGGAGTTGACGCTCGCTGACACCGAGCTCGCGCAGCTCGTCGAGGTAGCCGGCGACTTCCGGCGAGACGAAAAGCCGGTCGCCGCCGCGCAGCTGGGCGAGCTGGCCGCGGGTCCGCCGCAGCTGCGCGATGCGCTCGCGGAGATCGTCGTCGATTTCGGCGATGGCCCCCGCGAGCGTGTCCTCGTCGGCGTCGAGCAGGTCCTTGATGCGGGCCAGCGGCACGCCCGCGGCGGCCAGGGTCCTGATCTTGACCAGGTCGATGGCGTGCTGGGCGGTGTAGCGCCGGTAGCCGGACGAATCGCGGCCGGGCTCAGCCAGGAGGCCGCGCTCGTGGTAGTGCCGCACGGCCTTGACGGTCACGCCGGCGTAGTCCGCGAGCCGGCCGATCGTGATCATGCGGGCATCGTTCCACGTGGCCGGGGAAACCGGTCAGGCTCGCCGGGTCAGGCGCCCACCGCCGTTGCGGAAGCGCGCCCGGCCGTCGCGGACGTCGTGGTAGGAGACCAGCAGGAGACGCAGGTATCCGTCGAACATCTCCGGCGGGTACCCGGCCGGCGCGAAGAGGCCGGGGCGGATCGGCACGTAGCGCTGCGGCGGAGCGGAGGTTGTGCCGCCGGCGAACGCGGTGAAGATCCGTTCCTGCGACTCGTCCGCCGGTTCGTAGGTGGTCCGCTCCTCGAGCCGGCCGTCGACGACGCTGACGTCGATGCGGAGCTGGCCGGAGCGGTAGGTGCCCGCGTACGGGGCGAGGTCGACGTCCGGCTCCGGTTCGGTCAGCACGGCGGGGATCGTCACGCCGAGGTGCTCGCTCAGGAGCATCCGCAGGATCCGGTCGTGCAGCACGATCGCCCCCGGGGTGTTGCCGAAGGCGGTGAAGACCAGGTCGTGCTCCGGGACGACGCACAGGATGGACACGCCGCCGGGCGACGCGCCGGACATGGCCAGCACGGTCGTGTCGCCGAACGGGTAGCGGACCCAGCCCAGGCCCATCGGCGGGACGTTCGGGGTGGCCATGTCGTGCGAGACCCGCTGCATCAGCGCGGTCGATTCGGCCGACAGGACGCGGGCGCCGGACGGCGACACCCCGCCCGCGAGGTGAATGCGCCCGAAGGCGAGCAGGTCGGCGACGGTGCCGATCGGCGTGCCCCCAGCGGGCCCCCAGGTGTCGGGCAGCATGAACATGCCCGTGGGCCGGGGTGTCATGGTGGCGGGGTCCGGGAAGTGGCCGATCGCGGTACTGCGCAGGATGGCCTGGGCGGCCGAGGTGCTCGCGTCCGCCATGCCGGCGGGCGCGTAGACGTCGCGTTCGAGCAGCTCCGGGAAGGACAGCCCGGTCACCACTTCCAGCACGCGGCCCGCGACGATCATGCCGCCGTTGGAGTAGCTGAGCTGCTCGCCGGGCTCGAAAAGCGTGCCGCAGCTGCTCGCGAGGCCTTCGACGTAGGTCTTGAGGGCGTCCCGGCCCCGCGCGTCGGGGAAGTAGAGGTCCGCGTCGATGCCGTTGGTGTGCGAGATCAGGTGCCGGACGAGGATGCCGTCCGCGGCGCCGGGCGTGGTGAGGGCGAATTCCGGCAGGTATTTCGACACCGGCGCGTCGAGGTCCAGGTTCCCGCGCTCGGCCTGCTGGAGGACCAGCGTGGTGGTCAAAACCTTGGTCACCGAGCCGAAGAGGAAGCCGGTGTCATCGCGCATCGGAGCGCCGGTGGCGACGTTCGCGGTGCCGTGGGCGACGACGATCTGTTCGCCGGCTTGGTGGACGCCGGCGACGAAGCCGGGAATGTGGTCGGCCGCGCAGGCGTCGGCGGCCAGGTCGCGGATCCGGGCTTCGGCGGTGTGCAGTGCGTTCTCGGTCATGGGAACCATCGTCGAACCTTGACGCAGGGGCAGGGTCAAGCCCGCTTTCCGGAAAGCTCAGCAGAGGCCCTTGCCCCGCAGCACCCGCGTGACCGATTCCTGCACCCGCGCCTTCGGCAGTTCTCCCGACGCCACCGCCTTGACCAACCGGTCCAGCACCTCGTCGACCCGTCCCCCGGAGGACCACAACGCCTGATCCGCGCCCGCCTGAAGGGCCTTCAGCACCGCCTCCGGCAACGGATACTGCGCGGTGATCGCCTTCATCGCCCCGAGATCGTCGGTGACCACCGGGCCGGTGAACCCGAATTCGCCGCGCAGCAACTGGTACGCGGCCGGCGAAACGGAAGCCGGGACCCCGGCCGTCAGATCCGGCACGTCGAGGTGGCCGATCATCACGGCGACCGGGCCGTAGTCGGCCAAGTCGCGGTAGGGCACCAGATCGACCGCCCGAAGCCGGTCGAGCGGTGGCGTGACCACCGTGCCCTTGTGCGAGTCGCCCGAGCCGTGGCCGTGGCCCGGGAAGTGCTTCAGCACGGGCTGGACACCCGCCTCGCGCAGGCCCGCCGCGAACGCCGTCGCGTACGTCTTCACCCGGGCCGGGTCCGGGCTGAACGACCGGTCGCCGATCACGTCGCCGTCCGGCGCGTCCGTGACGTCGGTGTCCGGGGCGAAGTCCACGGTCACCCCGCGGGCGCGCAGCTGACGACCGCGTTCGGTGGCCAGCGCGCGGACTTCCGCCGGGGACTTCGTCGCGGCCATCGTCCGGGCCGACGGCAGGTTGCCGTCGAGGTCGTCGATGCGCTGGACGCGGCCGCCCTCCTCGTCGACCGCCACCGCCACCGGCACCCGGGCCACGGCCTGGACCGCCGCCAGGGAACGATCTTTCAACAACGCTGTTGCGTTACCGCCGATGAAGATCCCGCCGACCTGGTGGTCGCGAACCAGCGAGACCGTGGCGGCGGGGTTGTCGCCGGACACTCCCACGACGACCAGTTGCGCGACCTGCGCGGGGACGTCGAGACTGGCCGCCAGCGACGCACAGTCACCTGGCCGCGCCAGCCGCGACGTGGGTACCGACGGCCGCGAGGGAACGGGAACCACCGGCGACGAAGGCACCGAGGCCAAGGGCCCTGACGTCAAGGGCACTGCCAGCCCGGAGATGGTTTGCGAGGGCAGGTTCGCGACCAGCAGAAAGCCGGCTGCGAGGCCCAATGCCGCCCCGAAGGCGGCAAGACGTCGGTGGTTCATCGGTCCCTTCACTCGTCGGCATGTCCCCCGACGGTAGTCGACGCCCCGACTGCACGGCGTGAAGAAGGGCAGTAGCTCCGTTAGAGAATTCGTGAAGGCGACCTCAGCAGACTGGAGCGAGTCAGGAAATGGTGTGAAGGGGAGGCTCGATGGACCAGGTGCGAGTGGCGGCGTGGGCGTCCGATCCGATCGCGTTGACCGGGCTGACCAAGCACCTGAAGTCCCGGCCGGAGCTGCTGGTCCTGCCTCGCGCCCGTCGCGGCGAGGCCGCTGTGCTCGTGTTCGCCGTCGGGCAGGTCGACCGGGAGGCCGTCGCCGCGCTGCGGGCCGCGGCCGCCGAGTCGCCCGCCGCGATCGTGCTGGTCGCCGGGCGCGTCGACCCGTCGCACCTGGAGCTGCTCGCCGACTGCCACGTCTCGGCCGTGCTGCCGCGGACCGCGCTCGACCGGCTCACCGAAAGCGTGCTCGCCGCCGCGCGCGGACGCTCGGCGTCGCTGCGCGAGCAGGTCGAGGCCCTCGCCAACGAGGGCGCCGGGGCGGCGCTGACGCCGCGCGAGGTGGATGTGCTTCGCCTGATGGCCGAAGGCTGGGACACTGCCGAGATCGCGGGCAAGCTCTGCTACTCGGAGCGGACCGTGAAGAACGTCATCTACGCCATGACCAACCGGCTCAACCTGCGCAACCGGCCGCACGCGGTCGCTTACGCCGTGCGGGCCGGTGTGATCTGAGGAAGCCTGTTGCGCACGATCGTCCGCCGGACCGCCATCGCGGTCGCCGCGTTGATCCCGCTCGCCGCCTGCAGCCCGGGTGACACCAGCCCTGATGACGCCGGGAAGACGAAGCTCACCATCGCCACCTTCGGGGAGTTCGGCTACGCGCCCCTGATCGCCGAGTACGAGAAGCTGCACCCGGACATCACGGTGCAGAACCGCGTCACCGACTTCGACACCCACCACAAGGGCCTCGCGACGCAGCTCGCCACCGGGCACGGCGCCGCCGACGTCGTCGCGATCGAAGAGCAGTACATCCCGCAGTACCGGAAGGCGAAGGACAAGTTCGCCGACCTCGCCTCGTTCGGCGCCCGCGACCTGGAACACCAGTGGGTGCCGTGGAAGTGGGCGCAGGGCACCGACGGCGCCTTCGTGCTGGGCCTCGGCACCGACATGGGCAGCCTGGCGCTCTGCTACCGGCGTGACCTGTTCCAGGCCGCGGGCCTGCCGGCCGACCGCCAAGAGGTCGCGAAGCTGATGCCCGACTGGGAGGCCTACGCCGCCACCGCCGAACGGTTCACGGCCAAGACGCCGGGCGTGAAGTTCGCCGATTCCGCCGGGACCGTCTACACGGCGATGCTGAACCAGTCGCCGGAGAACTACTTCTCCGCGAAGGACGACTCCTTCATCGCCGACCGCAACCCGAGCGTGCGCGCCGCCTTCTTCCTCTCCGGCGGCATCGCCGCGAAGGGGCAGACGGCGGCGGCGACCACCTTCACCCAGGCGTGGAACGTGGCGATCAAACAGGGCTCGTTCGCCACCGTCGCCTGCCCCGCGTGGATGCTCAGCCAGATCAAGGAAGCCGGCGGTGACGCCAACCGCGGCAAGTGGGACGTCACGACCGTCCCCGGCAAGAGCGGCAACCAGGGCGGCTCGTTCCTGACCGTGCCGAAGCAGGGCAGCCACCAGAAGGAGGCGTACGAGCTCGCCCGCTGGCTGACCGCGCCGGAGCAGCAGAAAAAGCTCTTCCTCTCCGAGGGCATCCTGCCCAGCGAACCGTCCGTCTACCAGGATCCGCAGGTCGTCGCGCACGCCGACCCGTACTTCGGCGACGCACCGATCGGCCGGATCTTCGCGGCCTCGGCCGACCAGCTGCGCCCGAACTACCGCGGCCTGCGCGACGCCGACGTCCGGCCGGAGTTCGGCCGCGCTCTCGGGCGGGTCGAGGACCGGACCGAGGGCGTCGACCAGGCCTGGGCGGAAGCCGTCCAGCAGGCCCAAGCGGCTTTGAAGTAGCCGCGCGTGCAGCACCGGCTCGCCCGTTTCGACCGCAAGGTCACGCCGTTGCTGCTCGTCGCGCCCTTCTTCGCCCTGTTCGTCGTCTTCGGCGCGTTCCCGCTGCTCTACACGGCGTGGGTTTCCCTCCGCGACTGGAACCTGCTCGAAGGTGACCAGGGTGCCGTCGGCCTCGCCAACTACGGCGACCTGCTCACCGATCCGCGGTTCTACAACGCACTCGCCAACACCGTCGGCATCTTCCTGCTCGCCGCGGTCCCGGAGTTCCTGCTGGCGCTGGGCATCGCGGCGCTGCTGGACCGGCCGCTGCGCGCCGCGACCTGGTGGCGCACCGGGGTCCTGCTGCCGAACGTCGTTTCCGTCGTCGCGATCGGGCTGGTGTTCGGGCAGCTGTTCAGCCGCGACTACGGCGTCGTCAACGAGGTGCTCGGCTGGATCGGCGTGGCGCCGGTCAACTGGCAGGCGACGACGTGGTCGTCGCACGTCGCCGTCGCGAGCATGGTGCTCTGGCGCTGGACCGGCTACAACGCCCTGATCTACCTGGCCGCGATGCAGGCCGTCCCCGGCGACCTGTACGAGACCGCCGAACTCGACGGTGCCTCGCGGTGGCGGACGTTCTGGTCGATCACCGTGCCGGGCATCCGGCCCGCGCTGGCCTTCACGGCCATCGCCGGCACGGTCAACGGCCTCCAGCTGTTCGCCGAGCCGCAGCTGTTCGACGCCGGTGGTTCGGGCGGGACCGGCGGCAACGACCGCCAGTTCCAGACGCTGGTCATGTACCTGTACGAGCGAGGCTTCACGCACTTCGACGCCGGTTACGCGGCCGCGCTGACCTGGGTGATGTTCGTGATCTGCGCGGTGTTCGCGCTGGTCAACTACCGGCTGGTGCGCCGGTTCGTGAGGTCGGCGTGACGGCGCGGCGCCGGCCGGGCGGCTGGGTGTACGCCGTGCTGACCGGGGTGCTCGGCGCGTCCGTGTTCCCGCTGTACTGGTCGTTCGTCGTGGCCACCCGCGACAACGCGGCGATCGGCGAGACGTCGCCGGTGCTGCTGCCGGGCGGGCACCTGGCCGAGAACGTGCGGCGCGTTTTCGACACCGTCGACTTCTGGCTGGCCATCGGGAACTCGCTGATCGTCGCGGGCACCGTCATGGTGGCCAACGTCGTGCTGGCCAGCCTCGCCGGGTTCGCCTTCGCGCGGCTCGAGTTCCGTGGCCGCGACACGCTGTTCCTGCTGGTCGTCGGCTCGGCGATGGTGCCGGCGCAGCTGGGCGTCATCCCGCTGTACCTCGTCGTCGGCGACCTCGGCTGGTACGGGCGGCTGGAAGCGGTGATCGTGCCGGCGCTGGTCAGCGCGTTCAGCGTGTTCTGGATGCGCCAGGCGTGCGAAAACGCGATCAGCGCCGACCTCGTCGACGCGGCGACCGTGGACGGCTGCTCGATCCTGCGCACCTATTGGCACGTGGCCGTGCCCGCGCTCCGCGCGCCGGCCGCGGTGCTCGCCATGCTGACCTTCATGGCCACCTGGAACGACTACTTCTGGCCCCTGGTGGTCCTCGACCCCAACGAGACGCCGACTGTGCAGGTCGCCCTGTCGCAGCTGGCCAGCGGCTACTACACCGACTACGCGCTCATGCTCACCGGCGCGACGGTCGGCGTCCTGCCCGTCATCGCGCTGTTCCTGCTGCTGGGCCGCCACATCGTGCGGGGAATCCCGAAAGGGGCACCGGTATGACCTTCCCGGCGGGTTTCCTGTGGGGCGCGGCGACCGCGTCCTACCAGGTCGAGGGCGGTGTCGCCGAAGGCGGCCGCGGACCGTCCATCTGGGACACTTTCGCGGCGGCCGACGGCAAGGTGCTCGGCGGCGCGACCGGCGACGTCGCCTGCGACCACTACCACCGCTACCCCGAGGACATCGGCCTGCTGGCCGGCCTGGGCCTGAACGCCTACCGGTTCTCGGTCGCGTGGCCGCGGGTGATGCCGGACGGCCGCACGACGTCCGCGGCCGGGCTCGCCTTCTACGACCGGCTGGTCGACGAGCTGCTGCGCCGCGACGTCGTGCCGGTCCTGACGCTCTACCACTGGGACCTGCCACAGGCCCTGGAAGACGAGGGCGGCTGGCCGGAGCGCGACACGGCGGCGCGGTTCGCCGACTACGCCGCGGTCGTGCACGACGCGCTCGGCGACCGCGTGAACCACTGGACGACGGTCAACGAGCCGTTCTGCGCGGCCTTCCTCGGCTACGGCACCGGCGCGCACGCCCCCGGCATCGCCGACCCCGACACCGCGCTGGTCGCGGCCCACCACCTGCTGCTGGGACACGGCCTGGCCATGCGCGCGCTCACCGGGCAGGCGCGGCCGGGTCACGAGTTCTCGCTGGCGTTGAACTTCGCCCCGGCGATCCCGGACGGTTCCTCGCCGGCGCACGCCGAGGCGGCGCGGAAGTTCGACGGCATCCACAACCGGTTCTTCCTGGACCCGGTGCTGGGCAAGGGTTACCCGGCCGACGTGTGGGCGGACGTCGAGCACCACGGCGGCCGGTTCGCGGCCTCGGTGCGTGACGGCGACACGGACGTCATCGCCGCGCCGATCGACTGGCTGGGCGTGAACTACTACGCGCCCGCCCGCGTCACCCCGCTCGCCGACCCGCTGGCGCCGGGCAACTGCCCGCTGCCGGGGCTGCGCGGGTTGGACGTCCTCCCGGCACCCGGCCCGCTGACGGCGTTCGGCTGGGAACAGGCACCCGCGGTGCTCACCGATCTGCTGACGTGGATTTCCGCCCGATCCGGCGGGTTGCCGCTGGTGGTGGCCGAAAACGGAGCGTCCTTTGTGGACAAGGTCGTCGACGGCCGGGTGTTCGACGCGGCGCGGGTGAACTACTTCATGGAGCACCTGCGGGCGGTCCACGACGCGATCCGCGACGGCGCCGACGTCCGCGGGTACTTCGCCTGGTCGCTGCTGGACAACTTCGAGTGGGCGATGGGCTACACGCAACGGTTCGGCCTGGTGCACGTCGACTTCGAGACGCAACAGCGGACGGTCAAGGAATCCGGCCGCTTCCTCGGCCGCGTCGCCAAGGCCAACGCGCTAAGCGCGCCGGCGGACGGCGTCGGCGACGCCCGAGCGTGACGGCGTCTCCAGCTTGCCCAGCAGCCGGGCGACGTGGGCCTGGACCGTCCGCCGGGGCAGGGACAGCTCGGCCGCGATGTCCGGGTTGGACCGGCCCTCGGCGACCAGGCTCGCGATGCGGACCTCGATCGGCGTCAGCGAGTCCCAGCCGTGCCCGGGCCGGATCGCCGTGAACAGCGCACCGCGGCGGACGCCAAGTCTGCGCAGCCGGGTTTCCGCGCGCCGCAGATCCCAGCGCGCCGCCAAGGCCGTGTACAGCTCGGCGGCCTCTTCGAACGCCGCGTGTGCCGCGTCGAGGCGTCCCGCGCGAGCCAGCAGCACCGCCGCGTCCTCCAGCGCCGAGGCCAGTTCGGGGCGGCGGCCGACCGCGCGGAAGTGCTCGGCCGTCGCGAGCACCGGTGCCGGGTCCTCGTCGATCAGGCCGCGGCACCACGACGCCGCCGCGTGCGCCCGCGCCGGACGCCGTTCCTTCGCCGCTTCTTCCTCGCACACCGCCAAAGCCCGCCGGGCGCGGACGACGTCGTCCTGCTCCATCGCCAGCCGCACGAACGCCGGCAGCCACTGGTGCCGCAGCATCATCTGCGCGTACGTCGGGTTCAGGATCGGCTCGAGGACGGCCATCGCCCGGACGCGGTCGCCGCGCTGCTCCGCCGCCAGGGCGTCGGCGACCAGCAGGAAGTCGAAGCTCTCGCGTTCGGCGCCGGTCGCCGGGGCGTACTCCTCCGCCGCGTCGAGGTGGGCCGCGGCCTGGGCCCGGTCGTCCCGGCGGCCCGCGATCAGCGCCGCGACGCCGTGCAGCAGCAGAGCCGCCGGGCCGGGCTCGCGCAGGCCGTAGAAGGTGATCGCCGGGCCGTCCTCGATGACCGTGTCCAGTTCGACCAGCGCCTCGTCCCAGCGGCCTTCCCAGTACCGGTGCACCGCGGCGGACACCTGCAGCCCGACCGGCAGCGCGTGCCGTGCCGCGACTTCGCCCGCCGCGCACAGCGTGTCACCCGCTTCGGCCAGGCGGTCGAGGTTCTGCAGCGTGAACACGCGGTTGTCGAGCAGGTCGAGGTGCAGGTCGGCCAGTTCGTGCTCGTCGCCGACCGCTTCGATCGCGGCGTCGACGTGGGTGAGCGCGCGGTCGTGCTCCCGGCGCACCGAATCGACCAGCCACAACGACTGCAGCGCGTGCGCGGTCAGGTACCGGTCACCGCCGGCGAGCGCCTTCGTCTCGTGCGCCGTCTTCTCCGCACTGTCCAAATCGGACAGGTCGCCGCGGCGGAAGTTCGCCAGCAGCTGCCGGTGCTTGACCCGCCAGAGCTCCGGGACGGCCGGGTCGTCGACGGACGCGGCGAGGGTCGCGACCGCGCCTCCGGTGTCGCCTCGGCGGTGCTGCAGCGCCGCGAGGATGTGCCGCATCTCCTCGACGGCGTCCGGCTCGGTGGCGACGTCGAAGGCCTGCCGCGCCAGGGTTTCCGGGCCGCGTTCCAGCCGGAACAGCACCTTGACCAGCGCCACGAGCAGCGTCTCCCGGCGCGGGTCGGTGCCGTCACACGCGGCCAGGGCCCGTTCCAGCAGCTCGACGGCGATCAGCGGCGCCCGGTGCGACACGGCCGCGTGGTGCCCGGCGACCCAGTCCAGCACCCATTCGTCCGCCGTGGCCGGTGCCGCCGCCAGCTGCTCGGCGACGCGCTTGACCGGGGCGCCGATCCCGGCGAGCGCCTCGGCCGCCTGCCGGTGCAGGGCGGCCCGCGTCCCGGCCAGCAACCGGTCGTAGAGCGCCTGGCGCAGCAGGGGGTGGCGGAACGCCAGCTGCGTCCCGGTGTCGATGAGCACGTTCGCCGCGACGGCTTCTTCCAGCGGCTCCAGCAGGTCCGACGGCCGGGTGCCGAGCACCGCGGCGATGTCACCGACGGCGAACTCCATGCCCAGCAGCGCCCCCCAGCGCAGCACTTCCTGCGTCGGCGCCGTCAGGAAGTCCAGCCGCCGGTCGACCGCGGCGACCAGCGACCGCGGCGCCTCGAACTCCGCCGAGTCGTCGACGTCGGCCTCGCCGCCGCTCACCTCGACCGCACCGGCGCGCAGCAGGACGTCGACCATCTCCCTGACGTACAACGGGTTTCCCGCACCGCGGGCGGCCAGCTCGCGCAGTCCCGGCCCGGGCGGCGCCCCGATCTGGTCCTCGATCAGCCTGCCGACGTCCTCCCCGGTCAGCGGCCCGAGGTCGAGGACGACCCCGTCCCGCGCCTGGACGCCGCGCCGCAGCTGGGCGAGCTCGGCGCGGCCGGGTGCCGGGCGGGTCGCGGCCACCAGCAGCAGCGGCAGCTGCCGGGTTGCCGCGCAGAGCCGGTGCCACACCAGCACGGACGCCTCGTCCGCCCACTGCAGGTCGTCGATCACGAGCACCTGCGGGCAGCGCGCGCACAGCTCGTCGACCAGGGCCAGCAGCCGGTCGACGGCGCCGAGCACCGGGTCGGCCGGGCCCCAGCCACGCCGCACCGGGCCCTCGCCCGCGAGCTCCTTCGCCAGCCGCGCGCGCCGCGGGTCGGCCGAATGGACGTCGATCGCCAGGCACTCCAGCACCACCTGCAGCGGGAACCGGGTGCTCAGCTCGTCGGCGGCCACCCAGTGCCGCTCGAAACCGGGGCCGTCCGGCAACGAGCTGGTGAGCAGCTCGGACTTGCCGATCCCGGCTTCGCCTTCGATCCAGACGGCCCGGCCGCGGCCGGCGCGGACGTCGGCGACCAGTTCGGCGAGCTTCGCCGTTTCGGCTTCCCGGCCGTAAAGCCGGTGCCCGGTGACCACGACCGGCGCCGCGGGCGCGTCGAGGGCCGGGTCCTGGGCGAGGATCTGCCGCTGGATCCGCTGCAGTGCCGGGCCGGGCTCCACGCCGAGCTCCGCGACGAGCGTGGCGCGGGCGTCGCGGAAGACGTCGAGGGCGTCAGCGGGACGTCCGCTGCGGTACAGGGCGAGCATGAGCGACTCGCGCAGCGACTCCCGCAGCGGGTGCTCGCCGGCCAGCACCGCCAGTTCCGGCGCCAGATCGAGGTGCCCGCCCAGGGCCAGCACGGCTTCGGCACGCCGTTCGAGGGTGTCCAGCCGCAGCTCGGCGAGGTGTTCGCGGTGCCGCTCGGCGAACCCGCCCGGCACTCCGGAAAGCGCTTCGCCCTGCCAGAGCGCGAGAGCGGCGTCCAGCTCGGTCACCGCCGCCCGCGGGTCACCCTGCTCGAGGTGCCGCCGCGCCCGCTCACGGTGCCGCTCGAACACGGCCGCGTCGAGCGCGTCTTCGCCGAGCAGCAGCGAATATCCCGCCGGGTCCGAGACCAGGACGCTGGCCGCCGACCAGCGCGACCGGTCCGGTTCGAGGGCCCGGCGCAGCCCGGAGACGTAGGTGTGGACGCTGCCCTCGACGCTCGCGGGCGCCGAGTCGCCCCACACGCCGTCGATCAGCTCGGCACGGGGAACCGGGCGGCCGGCGTTGACCGCGAGCACCGCGAAGATCGCGCGCTGGCGGGCAGGGCCGAGGCCGATTTCGGCTGCCCCGCGCCAGGCCCGCAGCGGGCCGAGCACGCCCACCCGCAGGCCGGTGTCCGCATCCCCTCGCATGTCGTTGCCGTCCCCTCTGGGACACCAGCCCCAGACCCCGTTCCCCCAGGGACATCTCGGTACCGACTACTCCGGTGACCTTAGTGACGTGGCAACCCCTCCCGAGGTTGCGCGGCCGGCCGACGTCATGAACGACTCGTTCATGACGTCCGACGACAGGAAAGAGTCGTTCATGACGTTCGCCGCCTCGCCGAGCGCGCTCATTCCCGGGCAGCGGCGCGGGGGCGCGCGGGGATCGCCCGCCGGATGCCGAACGGCCGCATCCGGGCCTCCGCGCGCCGGACGTCCCAGACCGCGCCGATGCCGGTGTAGGCGATCATCGCGCCGCGGAACGCCGTCCGGGCGTCGTCGAGCCGGCCCGCTTCGGCCAGCAGGATCGCCGCGTCCTCCGTCGCCTTGGCCTGCTTGAGGAGCCGCCCGGCGGCGCGGTAGTGCCCGGCCGCGGTGAGGACCGGCTCGGGATCGCCGGTGACCAGGCCGCGGCAGTGCGCGGCCGCCGCGGCGTGCGCGGGCGGGCCGTCACCCTCGGGTTCGAGCAGGCGCAGCGCCTGGTGGGCACGCTGGTGGTCGTCGAGCCGTCCGGCGATCCGGACCAGGTCGGGCAGCCACTGGTGCCGTGCGGCGGGCGGGTAGTCGTCCTCCAGCAGCGGCAGGAGCGCGGCCAGCGCCGCTTCGGGCCTGTCTTCCTGCTCGGCCAGCAACGCCCGCGCCGCGAGCAGGAAGTCGCCGCCGTCGGGCTCGAGCCCCGCTGGCCACTGCTGCCGGTCGGCCGCGTCGAGGTGCGTCCTGGCCAGGGCCGGTTCGCCGCGGTGCCCCGCGATCAACGCCCCGACGCCGTGCACCAGCAGGGCCGAGCCGGGGCTGCGCAGGACGTAGGACGCGGTTTCCGCGCCGTCGCGGATCACCGCGTCCAGCTCGGCCAGCGCCTCGGGCCAGCGGCCCAGCCAGTAGTAGTGCACCGCGCCGGCCAGGTGCATCTCGCCCGGCACCGCGCGCGTCGCGGCGATGCGGCGGGCGGCGTCGAGCGGCTCGGCGGCCTCGTCGAGGCTGTCGAGGTTCGGGACGGACAGCGCCGCGTCGTCCAGCGGGTGCAGCCCGGCCGGCGCCAGGACCGTGTCCTCGCCGAGCCGTTCCAGCGTGGCCAGCAGTGCCTCGTGCCGCCCCCGCCACATCTCCGGGACGTCGGCGTCGTCGAGGGTGCGTTTCAGCTCCGCGGTCGCCTCGGAGAAGTCGCCGCGGCGGTAGTAGACGTAGGCCAGGATCCAGCGCATCTCGGCCGCGCGCCTGCTGTCGGACGTCCGCGCGACGACCGAACGCGCCTCCGCCTCGGGCTCCCGGCCGAGCCAGAACAGCAGCCGGGCCAGGGTCGCGGTCAGCGTCTCCCGCGCGTCCGGCGGCAGGGTGCCCTGCGTGACGGCGTGGCGCAGCAGGTCGACCGCGACGCGCGGGGTCCCGGTGGCGACCGCGCCGATGTGCTCCAGCAGCCACGCGGTGACCCACGGGTCGACCTGCGCGGGGGCGGCGGCGAGCTGCTCGGCGACGCGCTCGGCGGGCGCTCCCGCCGCGGCGAAGGCCTCGGCCAGCTGCCGGTGCAGCGCGACCCGCATCGCCGCGGGCGTCTTTTCGTAGAGCACCCGGCGCACCAGCTGGTGCCGGAACGCCAGCCGGTCGCCGGATTCGACGAGCATCCCGGACGTGATCGCCTCGTCGACCGCGCCGACCAGCGCCGTCGGCGGCCGCTCGGTGGCGACGGCGATGTCGGCCAGCGAGAACTCCTGGCCGAGCAGCGCGGCCCAGCGCAGCGTGTCCCGGCTCCCGCTGGAGAGGAAGCTCAGGTAGAGCGTGATCCTCGAGCCCAGCGCCGTCGAGATGGTCTGGCCGCAGTTGCCGTCGAGATCCGCGTGGACGCCGTCGAGCACGATCGACGACTGCGCCAGCAGCGCCTCGAGGATTTCCCGGACGTAGCGCGGGTTCCCGGCCGCGTGGGACACCTGCGTCTGCAGGCCGGGGCCGGGCGGCGCGCCGGCCAGCTCGGTGGCGAGCTCCCGCGCGGCGGCTTCGGTCAGCGGAGGCAGCGAGATCACCGCGATGTCATCGTTGTCAAACTCGGCCCGCAGGTCGTCGAGCGCGGCCGGCCGCGGCACCGGACGGCAGGCGCCGACGAGCAGGAGCGGCAGCTGCCGCGTCTCCCGGCTCAGGTACCGCCAGACGCGCAGCGTCGTGTCGTCGGCCCACTGCAGGTCGTCGACCACGAGCACCAGCGGGGCTTCCGCGCACAGGTCCCGCACCAGGCCGAGCACGCCGTCGACCGGGTCCTCGCCGGGTTGCCCGGCGAGCCGGGTGGCGAGCGCGGCCCGGCGTTCGTCGTCGGCGCCGGGGTGGACGCCCAGCGCGTCGAGCAATGGGCGCAAGGCGAAGCGCTGGTCCAGCGCGTCCGCGGCGGCGAAGGCGGGCTTCAGGTCTTGGGTCATGGCAAGCACTTCGGCCAGCAGCGCCGTGCGGCCGCTGCCCGGCTCGCCCTCGAGCCACACCGACCGGCCGGCTCCCGCTTCGAGACCGGCGACGGCGTCGCGCAGCCGGGCGAGCTCGGCTTCCCGGCCGACGAAGATCTCCGCCCGCTCCGGCAGCGCCGCGGCCGGGACCCGCGCGGGACGCGGGAACCGCGGCGGTTCCGGTGCCGGGGCGGGTTCTTCCCGCAGTTTGTCGTACAGCCGCCGCAACTGCGGGCCGGGCTCGGTGCCCGACGACTCGACGAGCCGGTCGCGGACGTCGACGTACACCGCGATCGCCTCGATCCGCCTGCCCGACTGGACCAGGGCACGCATGAGCAGCCCCCGCAGCGGTTCACGGAACGGGTGTTCGCGGGTCAGCGCGGTCAGCTCGGCGACGACCTCGGCGTGGCCGCCGGACTCCAGCACGATTTCGGCGCGCCGTTCGATCGTCGCCAGCCGCACTTCGGTGAGCCGCGCGCGCTGGGCGGCGGCGAACGGCCCGGGCAGGCCGGACAGCGGATCCCCGTGCCAGAGCGCCAAAGCCGTGTCGAGGGTTTCGCGGGCGCCGCGGAGGTCACCCGCCGCCTGCTCCCGCTGTGCCTGCTCGCGCAGGCTTTCGAACCGGTGGACGTCGATCGCTTCGGCGTCCAGGCACAGCGAATAGCCGGAGCCGATCGACGCCAGCAGCTGCGGGCCCTCGCCCTTGACTCGACCGGGTTCGAGCGCGCGCCGCAGCCCGGAGACGTAGGTGTAG
This sequence comes from Amycolatopsis vastitatis, assembly GCF_002234595.1. Classification (GTDB taxonomy): domain Bacteria; phylum Actinomycetota; class Actinomycetes; order Mycobacteriales; family Pseudonocardiaceae; genus Amycolatopsis; species Amycolatopsis vastitatis. The sequence continues at coordinate 27,478 of NZ_NMUL01000013.1, read as the reverse complement.
ATGGACCCCTGCGCGCTCTGCGGCGGCGCTTCGCCCCAGACGGCGTCGATCAGCTCCTCGCGCGAAACCGTGCGGTTCGGGTTCATCGCCAGTGCGGCGAGCACCGTCCGCCGGTGCGCGGAGCCGAGATCCAGCTCCGTTTCACCTTGCCAGGCCTTGAGCGGGCCCAGTAGCTGGAGTCTCGGTGCGGAGCCGTCCGCAGCCGACATCGGTCTCCCTTCGTGCGCTGACGAATCGTCACGCGCCGGATGCCTGACGTGAGCATACGCGGGCGCCGTGAACCGGCAGGCAAGGATGGCGGACATTCGGGCAACGGCGGGCGGTGCGGGGTTTCGCGCCGCACCGGCGTGGGTCACCCTGCGGGAGGCTCGAGAGGAGTTCCGCATGGCGACAGCCGCGCAGACCGAAGACATGCAGCGGGCCGCCGCCCGTTTCGCGTACGCCGTCGAAGCGGCCCGCTCCCGGCTTCGCGACGTCAACAGCGAGATGGCGGTGACGCAAGCATCGTGGCGTGGCGAGGCTTCGGTGCGGTTCGGCCAGGCGATGAGCGACTGGGAGCAGGAGTTCGACGTCATCCTCTCGCGGCTGGCGGGGCTGCTGGAGACGACCGGCGGCTCGATGCCGCGGCCGCGGCAGCCGTGACCCGGGACTGCCACCGCGCCGATCTGGTGCTGGACCGGATGGCGGCGATCACGGGGGAGCTGGGCGAGCTGCTCGCCGCGCTGGAGGCGGACGTCGAGCCGGAGCTGGCCGGCTGGACCGGCGAGGCGCGGGAGGAGTACCTGCGCGCCAAGCGCGACTGGGGGCGGGCCGTCGAGCGGATGCCGGAGTGCCTGGAGCGGGCGCGGGAGGCGTTCGGCGAGCTGGCCTATTCCGTCTTCACGGGCGTGAAGACGGAATAGGGAAGGCGTGAAGACCCCCGGTCCACACTGCAATCATGAAGCCCGTCGAAGTGAGTGTCCTCGCCTCGGACCCGATCACGCAGGCCGGCGCGGTGAGCCTCCTGGAAACGCATCCGGACGTCCGGGTCACCGACCTCGTGCCGGACGTGCTGCTGGTGATGGAGGACCACGTCACCGAGGCGGTGCTGGGCCAGATCCGCGCGGCCAAGGCGTCCCACGTCGTGCTGGTCGTCGAGCACTTCCGCGAGAGCGAGCTGATGGCGGCGCTGGAGTGCGGGGTGGTGGCGATCCTGCCGCGCCGCGAGACGGGCGGCGCCGAGCTGGTGACGGCGGTGCTCGCCGCGGGTGACGGCACGGCGAACCTGCCGCCGCGGCTGCAGGGCGCGCTGCTGGCGCAGGTGCAGCGGATGCGCAAGGACGTCCTGGAACCGAACGGGCTCACGCTGTCCGGGCTCGCGGCCCGCGAGTGCGACGTGCTGCGGCTGGTCGCCGAGGGCTTCGGGACCGAGGAGATCGCGGCGAAGCTGTGCTACTCCGAGCGGACCGTGAAGAACGTCCTCTACGGCCTGATGACGCGGTGCGGCCTGAACAACCGCGCCCACGCCGTCGCCTACGCGCTGCGGGCGGGCGCCATCTGAGACGTTTTTGTTGCCACTGTCACCTTTCGGTGGGCTAGTGTCCCGATCATGGTGCTGACCGCAGTGGACATCGCGGCTTCCGTCCGGGCCGGGAAGCTCGACCCGGTGGACGTCGTGCAGGAGGCGCTCGACCGGATCGCGGCGGCGGACGGCGTCGTGGGCGCGTTCCGCCGGGTGCGGGCCGAGGAGGCGCTGAAGGAGGCCGGGGAAGTCGCCGCACGGCTCGACCTCGCGTCGCTGCCGCTGGCCGGGGTGCCCGTCGCGGTCAAGGACGTCACGGAGATCGCGGGCGAGTTCGCTTCGCACGGTTCACTCGCGGGCCCGTCGTCCCCGGCGGATTCGGACGGCGTGATCGCGGCGCGGCTGCGGGCCGCCGGCGCGGTCCTGGTCGGCCTGACGCGCGTGCCGGAGCTGTGCATCTGGCCGATGACCGACACCCCGGACGGCATCGCCCGCAACCCGTGGGACCCGACGTACGCCTCGGGCGGCTCGTCCGGCGGCAGCGCGGCGGCGGTGGCGGCCGGCCTGGTCCCGCTGGCGCACGGCTCGGACGGCCTGGGCTCGATCCGCCTCCCGGCGGCGATGTGCGGGCTGGTCGGGCTGAAGCCGGGCGCGGACCTGCTGCGCGAAGGCGGCTGGTTCGGCATGTCGGTGCACGGTCCGCTAGCCACGACGGTCGCCGACGCGGCGGTCCTGCTCTCGGTGCTGGCGGACGTGCCTTCGCTGGCTTCGGTGCCATCGCCGTCGGCTGTGCGCATCGGGATGTCGACGACGGTGCCGTTGCTGCACACGCCGGTACCGAAGGAGCTGGTGGCGGCGGTCTCCACCGCGGCAGGCCTCTTGGCGTCCGCCGGTCACGTGGTGTCTCCGGCAGCACCGAAGTACCCGGCATCGATGGTCCTGGGCATGACGGCCCGCTGGCTGGCGGGCCCGGCAGCCCAGGCCGAGGACTTCGACTTCGGCCGTCTGCAACGCCGGACGCGGGCGCACGTCCGGGCGGGCCGGTGGATCCAGCGAGCGGGCCTGATCCGCGAACGCACACGGCAGCGCTGGCTGTCGCGGGCGGAGGAGTTCTTCGCGTCGCACGACATCCTGATGACGCCGACGCTGTCGCACTGGCCGGTGAAGGCGGGCCGCTGGCACGAGCGCCGCTGGCTGTCGAACGTCGTGCCGTCGACGCGTCTGGCCGGCTTCACGGGCCAGTGGAACCTGGCGGGCTACCCGGCGATCACGGTCCCGATCGGCCGGTCCGCGGTGTCGGGCCTGCCGACGTCGGTCCAGCTGGTGGCGCGGCAAGGCGGCGAGTCACTGCTCCTGGGCCTGGCGGCCCAGCTGGAGTCGGCCAACCCCTGGCCCCGCACGGCGCGCAACTGAACTACCCCAATGTGGCGTTGGGTGCGTTGGACGCACCGAACGCCACATTGGGGCGCTTGGGCACCCGTCTTGCGCGAGCCCGAAACTGTCGGTGCCCACCGGTAGCGTGGAAAACGGGGGCTGCTCAGACGGCCTCGCGACCGGGTCAGGAACCCGGCTTGCTCCCCGTCGGGGAGAGCGGCTTCGCGCCGTTGCCGTTTCCGTTCGCCGGCTTGGTCGCCGGGCCGTTCTGCTTCGCGGGTGCATTGCCCGGCTTCGGCGCCGGAGTCGCCTTCGCTGCCTGAGGCGCGGGCTTCGGAGCCGAAGCCGGAGCAGCCGCCTTCACCGAAGCCTTCATCGAGGCCGGGATCGACGGCTGGACCACCGGGACCACCGGCGCGGCCGGCGTCGTGGCCGACTCCGCGTCCGCGTCGCCGCCGACCAGCTTCGACGCCTGGGAGATCACCGCTTCCTCCGGCAGCGTCGCGAGCTGCGTCTCGCTGCGGTTGAGGATGTCCTCCGCCATCGCCAGGCTCTTGCGCGCCTGCTCGCGGATCTCCGCCAGCCGCTCGACCTTGCGGTTGGCCACCGTCGTGCGCTGGGCCGCCTGGGTCGTCGCCTCGTCGAGCCGGCGCTTGGCCTCCGCCGTCGCTTCGTCGAGACGCCGCTTCGCCTCGGCCGTCGCCTCCGCGATCCGGCGCTCCGCCTGGTTCTTGCTCGCCGTGCGCTGGTCGGCGATGTGCTTCTCCAGCGACGCCCGCTGAGCCGACTGGGTCGCCTCGAACTCGCGCTCGATCTTCCGCCGCTTCCGCTCCGCCTCGTTGTCCAGCAGCTCGCGCCGCTGGGCCGCCTCGACGGTCAGCCGCTGCACCTCGGCCCGCGTCTCCGCCAGCGCGCTCTCGTGCTCGGAGTGCAGCAGGTCGGCCTGCTTGTCCAGTTCCTCGACCAGCTTCGTGTACCGCTCACGCAGCTTCTTCGACGCCTCGGTCGACGACGCCCACGTCTTCTCCGCGGCGGCCTCGGCGCGCTTGATGATCTCGTCCGCGCGCGCCTGGGCGAGCGTGACCGTGCGCTGCATCCGCTCGTCGAGGTCCTCGAGCCGCTCCGGCGGCTTCTTCAGCTCCTCGATGCGCGCTTCCAGGGCAGCCACCTGCTGCCGGACGGACTCGGCTTCGCGCTTCGCGGCCGCGGCCTGCGCCGCCGCGGCGTCGCGCTCGCTGAGCACCCGGCGCAGCTGGGCTTCGATGTGGTCGAGGTATTGCCGGACCTCGTTGCGGTCGAAACCGTGCCAGGCCTGGGTGTACTCACGACGAAGGGGGAGGAGGCCGTTGAGGGCGGTTGCGGCGGGGTCGCGCTCAGGAACCATGCGCCCGACCGTACCCGGGCACCCGCCGCCTCCGCCGTCCGGCTTAACGAATCACCAACACGTGTCGCCGTGTCGCCGGATTGGCCGCACCCTTGAAACGCAGAGTTACCAGTGGAATCCGCGCGAAAGCCGCGCCAAGGCCATCGCCGCGCGCGAGAGGTGTTTCTCGCCACGTCCGATCTTGAGTTCGCCCGAACCGCCCGCGGCGGTCGAATCCGGGAAGATCCGGAAACCCTGGTACGCGATCGCGTCGGTGAGCCCCGGCGTGAGCGTGTACGCCACCCCGATCGCCTGCCCGGCCGGGGTGCCGATGTGCTTCGGCCGCTCGACGAGCGCCTTCATCACCATGTCCGCGGCCTGTTCCGGCGACTTCGTCGGGAACGCGTCGTAGATCTTCGTCGGGCGGATCATCGGCGTGCGCACCAGCGGCATGTGGATCGTGGTGAAGGTGATCCCGTCGCCGTGCGTCTCGGTCGCCGCGATCCGCGAGAAGTAGTCCAGCGCCGCCTTCGACGCCGCGTACGCCGAGAAGCGCGGCGCGATGCCCTGGACGCCGATCGACGACACGTTGACGATGTGCCCGAACTTCCGCTCCGACATGTGCGGCAGCACCGCGAGGATCAGCCGGACGGCGCCGAAGTAGTTGATCGCCATCGCGCGCTCGTAGTCGTGCATCCGGTCGTAGGACAGCTTGATCGACCGGCGGATCGACCGGCCGGCGTTGTTGACGAGCATGTCGATCCGGCCGTGCTCGGCCAGCATCGCGTCGACGGCCTTGTGCACCGAGTCTTCGTCGGTGAGGTCGGCCGGGTAGACCGACGCCGTGCCGCCGGCGGCGACGATCTCGTCGCGGACCTCTTCCAGCTCGTGCTGCCGCCGCGCGACGAGCAGCGGGACACCGCCCGCGGCCGCCACCTTCAACGCCGTCGCGCGGCCGATGCCGGACGACGCGCCGGTGATGATGACGCGGCGGCCGTCCAGCTCGCCGCGCGGGCCGTGCTTGCGCGCGCGGAACGGGTCGAGGTGCTCGCGCCAGTAGCGCCACAGCGTCGGCGCGTACTCCTCCAGCCGCGGCACGTCGACCGTGCCCGCGAGGGCCTTGCGCGTCTCGGCCGAGGAGAACACCGACGGGAACGCCATGGTCTCCAGCAGCACCGGCGGGATGCCGAACCGTTCCATCACGGCGTCGCGGGCGATGGTGACGCCGGGGATGTGCTCGGTCAGCTTGACCAGCCCGACGATCCGCTTCGAAATGCCTTCGCCCAGCTGGACGGTGATGGTCGGTGCGCCCGCGGCCTTCGCGAAGGCGTTGTACACCGAGACGACCGGCTGCGGCTCGGGGTTGACCAGGTGGAACGCGTGGCCGTCGAGCCCCGGCTTGACCACCAGCTCCAGCAGCGCTTCGGCGACGTAGTCGACCGGCACGATGTTGGTGTCGCCGAGGTCCGGGCCGACGAGCGGCAGCACGTCCGGCAGCCCGGCGAGCCGGTTGATCGCCGGGAAGAGGTAGTACGGGCCGTCGATCTTGTCCATCTCGCCGGTCTCGGAGTGCCCGACGACGACGGCGGGCCGGTACACCCGCCACGGCACCCGCTCCTGCTCGCGGACGATCTTCTCGGCCTCGAACTTGGTCCGGTGGTACGGCGTCACGAGCCGCTGGCCGGCGTCGAACATCTCCTCGGTGAAGACGCCTTCGTGGTCGCCCGCGACGGCCACCGACGACACGTGGTGCAGGCAGCCCGCGCGCAGGTCCGCGGCCAGGTCGACGACGGCCTGGGTGCCGTCGACGTTGGCCTTGACGCTGGCTTCGTCGTCGGCGGTGAGGTCGTAGAGGGCCGCGAGGTGCACGACGTGGTCGACGCTGCCGCGCAGCTCGTCGCGGTCGGCTTCGGACACGCCGAGCAGCGGCTCGGCGAGGTCGCCGGTGACGAGCGTGACGCGGTCGGAGTGCGGCCACTGGTCGACCAGCGCGGCCAGCTTGGCCCGCGAAGACGCGCGCACGACGAGTGCCACGCGGTCGTCGTCGGGACGGGAAAGCAGCAGCCGGGTGAAGTGACGCCCGATCAGTCCGGTCGCCCCGGTCACCAAGAACGTCGCCATCTTCCTCACACCTCTCGCTCCCACAGCCCTGACCCTGGGCATTCTGCTGCATGCGGAGGCGCACGACCACCGGTTCGAAACGTGATGTTACCCACGAGTAACTTAGGCCGGGTCCGCGATGACGACGCGGTTCTCCTCGTAGCCGTCCGATCCGCCGACCCAGCGGCCGCCGCACGTCACCAGCACCACGCGGTGCGGGCCGGACGGGCCGAACAGGTAGTCGGCGCGGGCGGCCAGGTCGCTCTTGTGCACCGTGACCAGCTGCGAGATCCGGTACCGCCACGTCTTGCCCGAACTGTCCACAATGGTCACATCGGTGCCGATCCTGGCGTTCCACAGCTCGGCGAACGGCCCGGTCGCGCCCCGCCAGTTCACGTGGCCGGCGAACACGCTCGCCCCGCCCGCCGCGTCGAGTGACGCGCCCCACCACGTCGCCTGCCCGAGGTCCGTGGGCACCGGCAGCTCGCCGCCCGGGCCGAGGTCCTTGCGCACCAGCGTCGCCGTCCCGCCGGCGGGCAGCCGGACGGTCCCCGGCCGCTGCGGCGGCGGGGACGGTGGTGGCCCGGCCGATGACGGCGTCTGCGCGGCGGGCGCGGCTCCAGGCGCGGGAGCGGTGGCCGTCGGGGATGGGGACGGCACCGGGGCCGCGGCTCCCGCCGCCCCCGCGGCGGGCAACGCCGTGCCGGTCACGACCACAGGTGGCGCGGTGAGCACGGTGGGGCCGAACTGCACGGCGAGCACCGTCGCCGCGCCGAGGGCGAAGCCGGCGAGCAGCCGGCGCCGCCCGGGCTTCGGCGCGGGCGGATCCGGGGCGCCGCCGGGCGGCTCGACGTCGACGGCCGCCCAGCCGATGCCCCGGTGCCATTCGTCGACGAACCAGTCCTCGCCCTGCCAGTCGCCGCCGTGGTTCGCCACGCCGGTTACCGCCGGGACGCTCGCCGCGCGGCGACGCCGATCAGCCCGGCCGCCAGCAGCACGAGCAGGCCGAGCCCGGCCAGGCCCGGCACGGAGTAGCTCGTCTCGACGACACCCTGCGCCCGCGCGACCGGCTGGTCGCCGGCCGGGATCGCGCGCGGGACCTCGTTCGGCTTGTTCGTCACGGTCAGCGCGAGCGTCTCGCCCGGCTGCAGGGTGCCGCACGCCGACGGCGGGTTCTGCGGGTCGTAGGCGTTCGTGTACCCCGGCGGCGGGCTCGCCTCGACGACGCAGATCTCCTGCGGGGCGCGGAGGTTCTCGACCGTCACACCGCCGGTCTTGCCGTCGGTGGTGACGACCGCGGGCTTGCCGTCGGCCCCGGTGAGCGGCTTGCCGTCCTGGTCGAGCGCCGCGGACGTCTTGTCCTTGCCGGTGATCCGCAGGACCGCACCGCCGACGCCCGCGCCGGTCTTCGCGTCCGTCTTGGTCACCTGGACCTTGCCGGGCTTGGCGACGTTGACGACGCCCTGGGCGGTCAGTTCCTTCTCCCCGCCGGTGGAGACCACGCGCTGCACGTCGGTGTCGATCGGCAGCCGGACGTAAGGCCGGTCGGCCGGCGCGGACAGCGAGGCCACCAGCTTCGGCCGGTCGCCGGTCGGAGTCAGCTTCACGCGCACGGTGCCGTCGGCGGCGGTCTTGAGCGTGACGTCCTTCGCGGCGGCCTGCGGGCTCGCGTTGCCCGCGGCGCTGTCCGCCTTCTCACCGTCGAAGGTGGCGGCGGTCGCCGTCAGTTTCACCGCGACGCCCGGGACGCCTTTGCCGTGGGCGTTCTTCACGGTGGCGGTCCACTCGGCCGCTTCGCCGAGGTGCTGGGCGCCCTTGGGCGTGGTCACCGAAGCGGTCCACGGCCCGCGGTTGGTTTCGGCGTCCGTCTTCAGCCGCTCGACGGCGTCGGCCGCGGCCCGGAAGTTGCGTTGCATGAAGTCGAGGTGCCCCCGCGCGTCGTAGGCGATCTTGTCCGCGGACAGGCCCGGGTTGAGGTCGGCCGTCGTGCGCGGCGGCGCGGTCCACGAGTGCAGCAGGTGCGCGAGCGCGGTCGCCTCGTCCGGGTTCTTGGTGCCGCCGTAGCGCAGCAGCAGGTACGAGATGTTCGCGGCTTGGTCGGCGGGCAGCTTCGTGCCCCACTTCGTGAGCAGCTCGTCGCCGGGCTTGTACTGCTGGTCGGTGTCCGGCGCCCGGAGCAGGAAGCTCACGCAGAACACCTGCTGCCCGCCGACGACGTACGACCCCAGCCAGACCTGTTTGTCGTCGTGGCCGTCCTGGCCCCCGACGTGGTGCCCGATGCCTTCCTGGACGGCGGCCGCGGCCGGGGCGGCGCCGGCCGTCACGGAAAGCGTGCCGAGCAGGGCCGCGGCGAGGAGTCCGGTGAGCGCGCGAGCACCCGCGCGCGGGCGTGGTGACCACCCCATGATGTCCATGCTCCTTCGTTCGACGCGCGGCAGCGCCCGCGCGTCTCTGCAGGTCACACGACTGATCAAATCCCCGACGCGCATCCGGTGAACGTCCGAGCACGCGAAGTGAGCGTTGCGCCAAGAGGAAAAACTGTGTACCGCTCTTCGGGTGGCTGTCGCCGAACGGTCGTGACCTCTGTCGCTTACCGTGTCATCCGAGGCGGCCGTCCCGCCGTCGAGTAAAGTGGTCTTTACTCGACGGGAACCGCGCGTCCCCGGCGGTCGTTGAACCCGATGCAGCGATGATCCACGAAGCAGCAGATCCAGGAGGATCAGGTGCGTTCCAGTAGCAACCCGGCGTTCCGCAACCTGCCCGGCGGCGGAACCCAGACATATGGGCAGTACGGGCCCCCGGTGGGCTTCAACCAACCCCAGGGCGGCGTGCCGGGGTACGGTCCGGGCCGGGCCGCCTCCGGTGAGGGCGACCGCCCGATGACCGTCGACGACGTCGTCGTCAAGACGGGGCTGTCGCTCGGCACTGCGCTGCTCTTCGGGGTGATCACGGCGATCTGGGCGCAGGTCCAGCTGTCCGAGACCGGCCGGCTGTCCGGCGCGCTCATCGGCGCGATGGTCGGCGGCCTGATCGTCGGCCTCGTCATTTCGCTGGTGATCATCTTCCGCCAGAAGCCCAGCGGGGCGCTGACGCTGACGTACTCGGCCGCCGAAGGCCTGTTCCTCGGGGCGCTGAGCGGCGTGTTCGAGGTGATCTACCCCGGCATCGCGCTGCAGGCGATCATCGGCACCGTGGGTGTCTTCGTCGGCATGCTGGTCGTCTACAAGACCGGTGCGGTCAAGGTCACGCCCAAGCTGACCAAGTGGATCGTCGGCGCCGTCGTCGGTGCGGCGGTCCTGATGCTGTTCAACCTGATCAGCTCGCTGGCCTTCGGCTTCAACCCGCTGCGCGGCGGCGGCACGATGGCCATCATCTTCAGCATCGTCTGCATCGGCATCGCGGCGTTCAGCTTCCTGCTCGACTTCGACCAGGCCGACCGGATGATCCGCGAGGGCCTGCCGTCGAAGTGGGCCTGGTACACCGCGTTCGGCCTGATGACGACGCTGGTCTGGCTGTACCTGGAGATCCTGCGGCTGCTCTCGTACCTCCGCGACTGACCCTGGCTCACTCTTCCGCGACGAAGGCGCTCCGTAACCAACGGGGCGCCTTTTTCGTCAGTTGTTCGCGCGTTTGTGGACCCCGGTGCGGACCGTGCTCACCCTGCGTGTTTGATGTGCCGGTCGGTTCTTATTTCACATGTGTGAGGTTCACAGTGAGCGTTCCCCCTCCGGCCCCCGGGGGCCAGCAGCCGGTGGGTCAGCCCGATCCCTACGGTCCGCCTCCGGGCGGCCAACCGCAGCAGCCGTACGGCCAGCAGCCGCAGTACGGCCAGCCGCAGCCGCAGTACGGCCAGCCGGGTGCCTACGGCCAGCCGCCGCAGGGCCAGCCCGGCCAGCCCGGACCGTACGGGCCGCCGCCCGGGCAGTTCCCGCCCGGTCAGGGGTTCGCCGGTGGCCAGCCGGGCTTCCCGCCCGCGCCGCCGGCTCCGCCGAAGAAGTCGAAGGCCCTGTGGATCCGCCTCGCCGTTCTCGCGGTGATCCTGGCCGTCGGCGGCACGGTGGCGGTCATCAGCTTCATGAACTCGCCCGAAAGCTCCAACGTCGGTGACTGCCTGAAGATCACCGAGTTCAAGTCCGGTGCCGAGCCGAGCAAGGCCGACTGCAACGACGTGAACGCGAACGTGAAGATCGCCGCCCGGCTGGACGGGGCGGGCGACCAGTGCCCCGGAACCGGGGACGGGGCTTACGACACCTACACCGTCAGCGGCCGCACCTCGTACAAGCTGTGCCTGATGATCAACGCGAAGCAGGGCGACTGCCTGGCGAACTTCTCTTCGCAGACGCAGGGTTACAAGAAGGTCCCCTGCTCCGACCCGAGCAAGGACGCCGAGCTGGTCAAGGTCGTCAACGGCCAGGCGGACAAGAGCGTCTGCGAGGGCACCGACGCCACCCGCGTCGCGATCTACCCCGAGCCGGCGACGACGATGTGCGTCAAGACGAACGAGAGCTGATAGCCGCACCACACGACGAAGGCCACCGCGCGCCGCGGTGGCCTTCGTCGTGCCTGGGGGTCAGGAGAGGCGTTCGAGGACCATCGCCATGCCCTGGCCGCCGCCGACGCACATCGTCTCGAGGCCGAACTGCTTGTCGTGGTGCTGCAGCGAGTTGATCAGCGTCGAGGTGATCCGGGCGCCGGTCATGCCGAACGGGTGGCCGACCGCGATCGCGCCGCCGTTGACGTTCAGCCGGTCCAGTTCGATGCCCAGGTCCCGGTAGGACGGGATGACCTGCGCCGCGAACGCCTCGTTGATCTCGACGAGGTCGATGTCGCCGATGGACAGCCCCGCGCGCGAGAGCGCCTGCTTGGACGCCTCGACCGGGCCGTAGCCCATGATCTCGGGCGAAAGCCCGGTGACGCCGGTCGAGACGATCCGCGCCAGCGGCGTCAGGCCCAGCTCACGCGCCTTCGTGTCGGACATGACGACCAGCGCCGCGGCGCCGTCGTTGAGCGGGCAGCAGTTGGCCGCGGTGACCCGGCCGTCCGGGCGGAAGACCGGCTTCAGCCCGGAGACACCCTCGACGGTGACGCCGGCGCGCGGGCCGTCGTCCTTCGAGACGACCGTGCCGTCCGGCAGCGTCACCGGCGTGATGTCCTTGGCCCAGAAGCCGTCCGCGATGGCCTTCTCGGCGAGGTTCTGCGAGCGGACGCCGAACTCGTCCATCTCCTCGCGCGTCACGCCCTTCAGCCGCGCGAGGTTCTCCGCGGTCTGGCCCATCGCGATGTAGACGTCCGGGACGTTGCCCTCGGTGCGCGGGTCGGTCCAGGTGTCGGTGCCGGACTCGGCGGTCGCCTTAGTGCGGCCTTCGGCGTCGGCGAACAGCGGGTTGTGCGTGTCGGGCCAGGAGTCCGAGCTGCCTTTGCCGAACCGCGAGACGGTCTCGACGCCGGCCGAGATGAAGACGTCGCCCTCGCCGGCCTTGATCGCGTGGAACGCCATCCGGGTGGTCTGCAGGCTGGAGGAGCAGTAGCGGGTGATCGTGCAGCCGGGCAGGTGGTCGTAGCCGAGCTCGACGGCGACCGCGCGGCCCATGTTGAACCCGGACTCGCCGCCGGGCAGGCCGCAGCCCAGCATCAGGTCGTCGATGTCGGCGGGGTCGAGCTGCGGCACCTTGGCCAGCGCCGCCTGGATCATCTGCACGGTCAGGTCGTCGGGCCGCATGCTGACCAGCGAGCCCTTGTTGGCGCGCCCGATCGGCGAGCGCGCGGTGGAGACGATGACGGCTTCGGGCATGACGGACACATCCTCGTATCGGCTGTCACTAAGCGGTTGCTCACATACTGCCGCGTAGCGGGCCGGGGAGAAAGCCGGAGGCGGTGTGAGCTTCGCGGGAAGGCCGCGTAACGCGCACCCGCGACGGCGCGACCGCCTGGGTACAGGGGGCGATCCCGCTGTGGAGGCGACCGGAGGGATGTCCGCCATGAGGGTTCCGCCGCCCGGCAGCGGTGCCGGTCGCAGGCTGCCCCACGCCGGTGAGCTCTTCACCGACCGCGAGAGCGAGTCCAAGGCGTTCAAGAAGTCCTTGGCCGAGTTCCGCCGGCAAATCGAGCGCGACGACGAGGCCGGGGTCGCCCGCCGGAACGTCCTGGCCTTCTACGGCCTGGGCGGCATCGGCAAGACGACCCTCTCCGAACGGCTCGACGCCTGGGTCGGCCGCCGCCTCCCGCTGGTCAACGGCTGGGGGCCACCGCCGCCCACGAAGGTCGACGCCACCGCGCGGATCGACCTGCACGGCTCGGCCGGGCAGCTCGACCTGACCGGCGCCCTCATCGCCCTCCGCGCCGGCGTGGGGAAGTTCCGGAAGCGCTGGCCCGTGTTCGACCTCGCCTTCACCGCCTACTGGTCGGCCGTGCACCCCGGCGAGTCCCTTCCCCGGTTCGCCGCGCGGGAGGACATGGATGCCGCCATCGGGGACATCGTCAAAGACGTCCTCAGCGATGTCGGGTCTCTGGCCGACCTGGCCGTGGGCGCCGGTGCGGGGCTTGCCGTGCGCGGAGCCCGGAAGCTGGTCGGCGAGCTCCGGCGGCGTCGCGACCTGAACCTCGCCATCGGGGCCTTTGCCGGTTTCGAGGACTTCCTTCTGCGGTGCGCCGACGAACCCGGCCCCACGGACCCCCGGCCCGACCTGGTGTGCGAGCTCGCGGCGACCCTGTCGTGGGAGATCGCCACCCGCGAGCCCGGCCGGGTCCTCGTGGTGTTCGTCGACACGACCGAGCGGCTCAAGCTCGATCCCCGGCGGGTGGCCGAACGGCACCTGAACACCCTGGTCCACGGCATGCCGAACGTCCTGTTCGTCCTCACCGGCCGGGATGTGCTCGACTGGCACGACGAGACCAGGACCGAGCTGCCGCACCGCGGGCCGTGGACCTGGCCCGGCCTCGTGCCGGGGGCCGGCGGCGAGCCGCGGCAGCACCTCGTCGGCAACCTGTCCCCGTCGGACACGCGGGAGCTGATCCGGCTGAGCCGCGGTCAGCTCGACTTGCCGATGAGCGACGAGGTCGTCGAAGAGCTGGTCACGGCGTCGCGGGGGCTGCCGCAGTACATCGAAGTGGCCCGCCAGGTGGCCGTCTCCGTCAAGGACTCCGGGCAGGGCAGGCAGGTGCGGGCGTCGGACGTCACCGGCTCCCTGGGGTCCCTCGTCCTGCGCGTGCTCGACGACGTCCCCGCCGACGAGCAGCGCGCCATCCGGGCCGCCTGCCTGTTCCGCGTCTTCGACACGGGCCTGATCGCCGCGGCCGCGGACGTCGACCACGGGTGCGCCGAGCGTGCCGTCCTCCGCCCGATGATCGACCGGCACGAGGGCGAGCGGTTCCCGTACCGGATGCACGACGCGGTCCGCGAAGCCATTCGCCACACCGACTTCCAGGTCTCGGGCGGCTGGTCGGACCGCGACTGGCGGCTCGCCGCCGCGCGTGCCGTCGCGGCGGCCCGCGAACTCCACGACGGCGCCGAACACCGCGAGGACGACGACCGGCTGATGTCGGCCCTCGCGATCGCCATCGGCGTCGTCTGCGACCAGGAAACCGACATCGAGCCGGCCGGCAGCCCGAACTACGAAGACTGGCTCACGCGCGCCATCGTGTTCGCCCCGTCGATCCAGGGGCTGCGGTCCCGGGTGCCCGGTGCCAGCCGGACCGGGTACGGACGGCACGTCCTCGACTTCATTTCCGGCAAGTCCATCGAGGTACCGCTGGAGGAGCGGCTGCGCCTGCTCCGGTCGGTCTTCGACTCGGACCACCCGCTCCGGCTGCCCGCCGGGCGGCACCTCGGGTACACGTTGAAGGTGCTGCGCCGCTGGGACGAAGCGCTCGCCGTGTTCGACGAGGTGGTCCGGCTCGCTCCCACCCGGGTGAACCGGCGGCAGGGTCCCCTGACCCTCAGCTTGGCGAGGCGCTTCGAGGACGCCCGGCAATGCGGCGGCGAGGTGCCCGACCTAGTCCGCCTCGCCGAGTACGCGCACGGCCGTCCCGAGAGCTACTTCGCCGAGATCGGCGAGAAGATCGAGCGGCTCCAGACCGCCCGCCGCCGACGGGAAGCCCTCGAAGACCGCGGCGACCTCCTCGCCCGGAGGGTCTTCTTCCACGCCGAAGTCGGCGGCCAGGAGGTTGCGGACCTCCTGGCCGAGGGCGAGCGGGTAGGGCACGTCCTGGCGATCCGCAACGCCCTGCTCAGCACGGTCCTGCACCACGACGCGGACCCCACGACGATCTCCGTGGCGCTCGAGCGGCTGGAGAACTTGGAGCGGGCCTCGGCGGCGGCCGGGACGATCGAGTTCCGGTACGCGATCGCGGAGTTCTGCGCCGCCGCGATCGCGGGCGACCGGCGCCGCCTCGAAGACCTGCGGACGAAGGTGAGCCAGATCGGCTTCCGGACCCGCTCCTGGATACCCGTGGAGTGCTTCTTCGCCTCGGTCGGCCTGCCGCTGCCCGAAACGCCGACTCAGTGGCTCGAGCCGCCCGAGGAGGTCGGGCGGCGGTGGACCGGCCACTTGGACGCCTACCTCGCCCGGCACGGAGCGACCCGCGAAGAACTCCGGCCGCACTGACCGTTCGCGGGATCCCCGGCGCCCGGAGCTGGCAGGATCAGCCGGGTGGGGACCGAGGACGGCGTGCTGCGGACGAGAACCATCCTGCTGTGGAGTGCCGGGCTGCTGGTGGTGGCCGCGGTCGCCGCGACCCTGCTCCTGGCCCTCCTGGGCGGCGGCCGCCCGGAGGACTCCGCCCGGCTGGACGCCCTGCGCACCGCCGCCAACATCGTCGTCGGTACCGGGGGCGCCGCCGCTCTGCTGCTCGCCGCTCGGCGCCAGCGCTCGGCCGAGCTCGACCTCGTGCAGAAGGACCACGACGCCACCGAGCGCCGGGTCACCGAGATCTACGGCAAGGCCGCCGACCAGCTCGGCAGCGACAAGGCGCCGGTCCGCCTCGCCGGCCTGTACGCCCTCGAACGGCTCGCCGGCGGGTACGAAGAGCACCGGCAGACGATCGTCAACGTCCTCTGCGCCTACCTGCGGATGCCGTTCGAGAACGCCGACGAGAACCTCGAGGAGCTGCAGGTCCGCAAGACCGCCCAGCGCATCCTGCTGCTGCACCTGCGTCCCGGGTCCGCCGAGAAGCCGAACGAAGGCTTCTGGCCGGACATCGACCTCGACTTCTCCGGGGCGACGCTCGTCGCGTTCACCCTCACGCACTGCTCGATCCGGTCGATCACCTGCTACGAGACGAAGTTCTCCGAGCTGACGACCTTCCGCGGCACCGAATTCCGTACCAAAGCCGACTTCAACAAGGCGAGCTTCGAAGACCGCGCCGATTTCCGCGGAACGATTTTCATCGGCGGTTGCGAATCCTTCAACGACGCCGTTTTCGCTGGTCCGGCCGATTTCGGGACGAAGTCCGCCGCCCGGCTCGCCGGTTCCGAAGCGGTGCGAGGATTTCCCCGGAGCTGGCCGCCCGGCTGGGAGGAACGCCCGATCGCCGACCGGCCGGATCGCGCGCAATTGACTCGAAAGGACGATCCGGGGCAACCGGCGCGTCGATAGGATCGTCTCATTGATGCCAGATCGCCATTCCGAGCGGAGGTGAACAGGCGATGTTGAGCCGGCGGGCCGCCTACTGGGCGCCCCTGATCCTGCGGACGGGTTGTCGCACGGTGCCCGGCACCGGGCGGGAGCTCCGGGACGGGATGACGGCTCAGCGTGCGGCGGCCCTCGGGCCGGCACCGGCGTAGACGCGCGGCTTGGTGGCCGCCTCCGGTCTCCGCCGGGCGGTCCGACCCCGCGCTCGCGACCCGTCGCTCCCGACGCGCACCCGGACGACCGCCCGGACCCGGGCCACCCGCGAGTGGACAACGCCACCGGTGGGCCGTTTAGGCTGGTGTCCGTGGAGTACGCAGAGCACATCGCAGACCTCGTGGGCAACACCCCCCTGGTCAAGCTGAACTCGTTGACCAAGGGGCTCAAGCCGCTCGTGCTGGCCAAGGTCGAGTACCTGAACCCGGGTGGCTCGGTCAAGGACCGGATCGCGCTGCGCATGATCGAAGCGGCGGAGCGCTCCGGCGAGCTGCGCCCCGGCGGCACGATCGTGGAACCGACGTCCGGCAACACCGGCGTCGGCCTGGCCATGGTCGCCCAGCGCAAGGGCTACCAGTGCGTGTTCGTCTGCCCGGACAAGGTCAGCGAGGACAAGCGCAACGTGCTCAAGGCCTACGGCGCCCGCGTCGTGGTGTGCCCGACGGCGGTGGCGCCCGAGCACCCCGACTCCTACTACAACGTCTCCGACCGGCTGGTCCGCGAGATCGACGGTGCCTGGAAGCCCAACCAGTACGCCAACCCGCAGAACCCCGAGAGCCACTACCTCTCCACCGGCCCCGAGCTGTGGAAGCAGACGGCCGGGAAGATCACCCACTTCGTCGCGGGCGTCGGCACCGGCGGCACGATCTCCGGCACCGGCAAGTACCTCAAGGAGGTCAGCGACGGCGGCGTGCGCGTGGTCGGCGCCGACCCGGAAGGCTCGGTCTACTCCGGCGGCAGCGGGCGCCCGTACCTGGTCGAAGGCGTCGGCGAGGACTTCTGGCCGGACACCTACGACCGGAACATCGCCGACGAGATCATCGCCGTCTCCGACGCCGACTCCTTCGAAACCACGCGGCGGCTCGCGCTGGAGGAGGGCCTGCTGGTCGGCGGCTCCTGCGGGATGGCCGTCGCCGCCGCGCTGAAGCTCGCCGAGCGGCTCACCGAGGACGACGTCGTGGTCGTGCTGCTGCCCGACGGCGGCCGCGGCTACCTGACGAAGGTGTTCAACGACACCTGGATGTCCTCCTACGGCTTCCTGCCGCCGGACTCCTCGGGCGCGACGGTCGCCGACGTGCTCACGAAGAAGAGCGGCTCGCTGCCGTCCCTGGTGCACTCGCACCCGAACGAGACGGTCGCCGAGGCCATCGCGATCCTCTCCGAGTTCGGCGTCAGCCAGATGCCCGTGGTCAGCGCGGAGCCGCCGGTGATGGCCGCCGAGGTCGTCGGCGCGGTCAACGAGCGCGACCTGCTCGACGCGCTGTTCACCGGCAAGGCGCAGCTGGCCGACCGGCTCGAGCAGCACATGTCCCCGCCGCTGCCGACGATCGGCGGCGGCGAGCAGGTGAGTGCCGCGATGAAGGCACTCGAAGGCGCCGACGGCGCGCTCGTCCTGGTCGACGGCAAGCCCGCCGGGGTCGTCACGCGGCACGACCTGCTGGGGTTCCTGGCCGGTCGCTGACCGAACTTGCTGCTTTTCGGGGGTTCCGGGTGGCGGAGCCCCCGGCCCGGGGCGCAGCCCCGGTTGTTACGCAGAAGGATCCATATCGGCGGACCCGGCAGGGGCGTTACGAGCGCCCTGCCGGGTGATCCGATAGCGTGGACGTGAATAGAACACTTTCGCGTCCTCGTCAAGGGGGTTCAAGACCCACATGAGTGCACCGCAGCCGCCGAACCAGCCGTGGGGTGGCGGCCAGCCACCTCAAGGCCCGCCGAGTGGCCCCCAGCCGCAGCAGGACGATCCGTTCGGCAGCCCGGAACCCACCCAGGTCGTGCAGCCCGGCCAGCCGCCGAGCGGTTCCCCCTTCGGGGAGACGCCGGAGCCGACGCAGGTCGTCCAGCCGGGTGACGGCGGAGCGGGCGCCACCCAGGTGGTCCAGCCGGTCGACGCGAACGCGACCCAGATGGTGCACCCGGTCGGCGGCCCCGTCGCGGAGTCCACTCAGCTGGTGCCGCCGGGTTCGCAGCCCCCGGCGATCCCGTACACCCCGCCGCCGAGCGCGGCCGACAACCCCGCCGCGGCGTTCGGCCGGCAGCAGGGCGGCTTCGGTCAGCAGGGCGGCTACGGCCAGCCCCCGCAGGCCGGGTACGGCCAGCAGCCGGGCTTCGGGCAGCCCGGCCAGCCGCAGCAGGGCTTCGGCGGTCCCGGGTTCGGCGGCCCGCAGCAGCAGCAGCAGGGTTTCGGTGGCCAGCAGCCCTTCGGCGCCGCTCCGGCTTCGGGCGGCAACGCACAGCTGTTCGGCTACGTCGCGGTCGGCCTGCTGGCGGTCTTCGGCCTGCTCGCGCTCGTGTTCTTCTTCGTCGACATGTTCGACTCGAACTTCAGCGACTACACCGACGCGGTCGGCAAGGCCACCGACCAGGAGATCCAGGCGGCGAAGGACGCCGGGCGGTACATCTCCCCGGGGCTGCTGACGATCTACTACATCGCCGCCCTGGTGGGAGCGCTCGCGGCCCTCGCCGCGGCGGTGTTCACGTTCCTGAAGAACAAGATCGCGTCCTTCCTGGCGGCCGGCGGTGGCTTCGTGCTGCTGCTCGCCGGGATCCTGATCATGATCGAGCTCAGCATCGACCTGCCGAGGGGCATCGACCTGAAGTTCGGCAACGGCCAGGCGCTCTACCTCATCGCCGGCGTCTTCGTGCTGGCGATCGGGCTGCTGGGGCTGCTCCCGCAGACCGCGCCGTTCGTCGGCCTCGGCGGTGGCGGCGGCGCCGCGCCGGGCGGGCCGCAGGGCTTCGGTGGCCCGCAGCAAGGATTCGGCGCTCCGCAGCAGGGTTTCGGCGGCCCGCAGCAGCAGGGCGGGTTCGGTCAGCCGGGGCAGCAGCCCGGCCAGGGCTTCGGCCAGCCGCAGCCGGGTTACGGCCCGCCGCCGGGGTACGGGCAGCCGGGCGGACCCAACCCTTCCAGCGGCGGGTTCCCGCAGCCGGGCCCGCCGGGGTACGGCCAGCCGGGCGGACCCAATCCCCCCAGCGGTGGGTTCCCGCAGCCGGGCCAGCCGCCGCAGCCGGGCGGTTTCGGCCAGCAGCCGGGCCAGCCGCCGCACGGCTACCCGCAGCAGCCGGGGCAGCCGCCGCAGGGCTGGGGCACGCCGCCGGGCCAGCAGGGCCCGCCGAGCGGCGGGTTCGGCCAACCGGGCCAGCCGCCGCAGCAACAGCAGTGGTGAACTCCAGACGCGCATTCGTGCCCCGGAGCCGATTCGGCTCCGGGGCACGCTGCATTCACGGCCGGATCCGCAATTGTCCGAAAAGGACAATGGGCTGGGTAGTGCACGCGCCGTGATCGCGTGACAGCATTTCTGCCACTACCGCACATAAATGATCTTGGGTTCCGCCGTCCGGCCGAATTCCGTTCTTTTTCCGGCCTGCTTCCGCCGATTCCGACTAGGGTGAGCGCCGTCGCTCGCGCTCGTCGATGGGGGAGTTGTGCCCGGTCCGCACGGATATCCGGTCTCGCATTCGCATTCGTATTCATCGGCTCGGCCATCCGGAGTAACGGCGGTGCTCGCCGGGGTGCTCGGATTGCCGGCCGCGGTCGCGGCGGGATACGTGCCGGTCAAGATCTTCCTCGACATGCCCGCCGAATTCAGCCTCGGCGCGCTGCCCGGCTGGGTCCTGGCGGACCTCGCCGGCTACCTCGTCGCCGGCCTCGTGCTGCTGCTGGGCTCGCTGGCGACGCTGTTCCGCGCGACGGCGGGCGCGGTCCTGCTGGGCCTGGGCGCGCTGCTGGCCGTCGGCGCGCTGCTGACCGAGCCGCTGTCGGTCGGGGTGCCGCCGGCCCGGTTCGCCGACGCGATGTTCACCCACGGCGGGTTCGCCATGGCCGACCGGGTCGGTCTCGCCGCGCTCGCGGTGCTCGTGCTGGTGCTGGCGTTCCTGCCGCCGACGTTCCGCTACCTGCGCTACCGCACGCCCACGCTGCCGGTCCTGTCCGGCCAGGGCGCGTACTCGTCGCGGAGCTGGTGAGTGGACGTCACGGCCAGGCTGCCCGCGGCCCCGCCGAAGCCCGGCGCGCGAACCGCGGTCGCCGCGGGGATCCTCGCCCTGATCGGCGGGCTGTGGTTCCTGCTGGGCATCTTCTGGGCGAGCCTCGTCCTGGGCTACGGCCAGTCGGACGTGCTGGTCCCCGGCCAGATCACCGACGCCGTCGTCGGCCTGCTGCTCCTGCTCGGCGGAGTCTCGTTGCTTGCGCGCGTGGAGGCGGGCCGGGTGCTGTGCCTGGCGTCCGCGGTCCTCGCGCTGGTCGCGCCGATCGTCGGCACGGTGCTCATCTACCAGCGCATCCTCTTCTTCGTGGGCGGTCCCACGGGGATCGACCCGCTGGTGCCGCGCCGGATCGTCGTGGCGGTGCCGTTCGTGGCCCTGCTGGTGCTCGCGGCGCTGCCGGCCACCCGCCGGTGGACGCGGTACTGAGATCCATCCCACCTGACGGGAATGTTCGGAGCGGCCCGTACGCTGACCCAATGGTGGACGACTACTCCGTACTGGGTTTCGAGACGCGCGCGATCCACGCCGGTCAGAAGCCCGACCCCCGCACCGGCGCCGTGATCGTGCCGATCTACCAGACCTCGACCTACGCGCAGGACGGCGTGGGCGGGACCCGCGAGGGCGACTACGAGTACTCGCGCACCGCGAACCCGACCCGGTCGGCACTGGAGGAGGCGCTGGCCTCGCTGGAAGGCGGCCGGCACGCGCTGGCCTTCGCGTCCGGCATGGCGGCGTCCGACGTGGTGCTGCGCAGTACCCTCCGCCCCGGTGACCACCTCGTGCTCGGCAACGACGCGTACGGCGGCACGTTCCGCCTGATCGACAAGGTGCTCAGCCTGTGGGGCGTCGAGCACACCGTGGCCGATCTCGCCGACCTCGACGCGGTGCGCGCGGCCATCCGGCCCGAGACGAAGCTGATCTGGTGCGAGTCGCCGACCAACCCCTTGCTCGGCATCGCCGACATCGCCGCGCTGGCCAGTGCCGCGCACGAGGCCGGCGCCCGCCTGGTGGTCGACAACACGTTCGCGACCCCGTACCTGCAGAACCCCCTGGCCCTGGGCGCGGACATCGTCCTGCACTCGACGACGAAGTACCTCGGCGGCCACTCCGACGTCGTCGGCGGCGCGATCGTCACGAACGAGGACGAGCTGCGCGAGCAGTTCTTCTTCCTGCGCAACTCCGCGGGCGCGGTGCCGGGGCCGTTCGACGCCTGGCTGACCCTGCGCGGCATCAAGACGCTCGCCCTGCGCATGGACCGGCACAGCGACAACGCCGAGCGCATCGTGCAGGCGCTGGTCAACCACCCCAAGGTGGCGAAGGTCTACTACCCGGGCCTGCCGGAGCACCCCGGCCACGAGATCGCGGCCAAGCAGATGCGCCGCTTCGGCGGGATGGTCTCGTTCAGCCACGTGGACGGCGAGGAGGCGGCGCTGGAGGTGGCGTCGCGCACGAAGCTGTTCATCCTCGCCGAGTCGCTCGGCGGCATCGAGTCGCTGATCGAGCACCCGGGCAAGATGACCCACGCGAGCACGGCGGGCTCGACCTTGCAGGTCCCGGCCGACCTGCTGCGCCTCTCGGTCGGCATCGAGGACGGCCGCGACCTGGTCGCGGACCTGCTGGCCGCTTTGGGCTGAAACCCGGACCAACGAAACGGCGCCGGAGAACTCCGGCGCCGTTTCGTGTTTCCGCAGGTCAGGGGTTGTAGTTGCCGTGCACGACGCCGCCGCTCTTCGGGGTGCCGGCGGCCGGCAGGCTCGAGCCGTCGACGCAGCCGCCGACCAGCTCGACGTGGCTGTCGTGGCGGATGTACTGGGCCGGGGCGCCGCAGCCGGCGCTGTCCACGGTGAGGTACGCCGCGCCGGTCAGCGCGGCCGCCGACGCCAGGCCGATCACGAGCGGGAGCAGGCCGGCGGAGCGGGTGGCGCGAGCCCTTCGGGCCGTCTTCGCGTCGTTCCCCGATGCCATGGTTGCTCCTTGTTTACCGCGTGTTGACGCGACCCAGGGTACCCGGCTCGCGGTCCGGTCAACCTGTGGAGTTCCTGAGTGGCATCATCCCGGCCATGGAACTCGTCACCCTCGAGCGGATCCGCGCCGCCCGGGAGCTCCTCAATGGAGTGACCCGGGTGACGCCGATGGAGCACGCGCGCGACCTGCGCAAGCTCCACGGCGGCCCGGTGCACCTGAAGTGCGAAAACCTGCAGCGCACGGGGTCGTTCAAGATCCGCGGCGCCTACACCCGCATCCACGGCCTCACCGTGGACGAGCGCGAGCGCGGTGTCGTCGCGGCCAGTGCCGGGAACCACGCGCAGGGCGTCGCGCTGGCGTCGTCGCTGCTCGGCATCCGGTCCACCGTCTTCATGCCGCTGCGGGCCCCGCTGCCGAAGCTCGCCGCGACCCGCGGGTACGGCGCCGACGTCCACCTCCACGGCGCGCTGCTGGAGGAGACCCTCGCTGCGGCGATCGAGTTCGGCGAGCGGACCGGGGCGGTGTTCATCCACCCCTTCGACCACCCGGACGTCATCGCCGGCCAGGGCACGGTCGGCCTCGAGATCCTCGAGCAGGTGCCGGGGGTGAAGACCGTCCTGGTCGCCACCGGCGGTGGCGGGCTGGTCGGCGGGGTCGCGTCGGCGGTGAAGGCGCTGCGCCCGGACGTCCGCGTGGTCGGCGTCCAGGCGGAGGAGGCCGCGGCCTACCCGCCCTCGCTGGCCGCGGGCGCGCCGGTGCGGCTCGGGCAGACCGCCACCATGGCCGACGGGATCGCCGTCGGCGAGCCCGGCCTGGTCAGCTTCGCCCACGTCGAATCGCTGGTCGACGACGTCGTGACGGTGACCGAACAGTCCCTGTCCCGCGCGGTGCTGCTCTGCCTGGAGCGGCGGAAACTGGTGGTCGAGCCGGCCGGTGCCGCGTCGGTCGCCGCGCTGCTGCAGCACGTGGGCGCGTTCGAGCCGCCGGTCGTGGCCGTCCTCTCCGGCGGCAACGTCGACCCGGTGCTGCTCCTGCGGATCATCCAGCACGGCATGACGGCGGGCGGCCGCTACCTGCGACTCAAGCTGCGGGTCCCGGACCGTCCCGGCTCCCTGGTCGGCGTGCTGTCCTGCGTCAGCGAACTGGGCGCGAACGTGCTCGACGTCGAGCACTCGCGCATCTCCGGCACCCTCGACCTCGGTGAGGCCGACGTCGAGCTGGCCCTGGAAACCCGCGGCCCGGAGCACTGCAAGGAGCTCGAGATCGCGCTGACGAACGCGGGTTACACCGTGGTCTAGCTCAGCTCTCCGGTGATCGCCGCCAGCGCCAGGTCCCTGGCCGGTTCCGGGACGTCGGCGGGGGCGGTGAAACGGCGGGCCCGGATGTGGGCGAGGAGGTCCGGGTCCGGCGGCACGCCGTGTTCACGCAGGTAGTACGCCACCGCGCCGGGCCAGGCCCAGGCGCCGTCGGTGCGGAAGTTCATCGGGACCGCGTCCGTGCGCTCCGGCGCGAACGCATCCGGGCCGTTGCTGCGCGAAGCGAGGATGACCGGGCCCGCGTCGAGGTACGCCAGCACCCGTTCGGCCTCCGCCGGGGCGAGCGGCTGACGGCGGATGAGCGGACGCCCCGACGCGTCCACGCCGTCGTAGATCCGCGGTGTGCGGACTTCCCCGCCGGCGACCAGCGGCGTCAGCCCGGCGCGCTCCCGCAGCCACCCGGGGATGTGCTCCTCGGCCCGCGGGAAGAACCGCAGCTCGTCCTGGAAGCCGATCGGTGGCGGTGGCCGCCGGAACGGCGGTTCGAGGTCCGGCCGCACGAACTCGGCGTCGGGGGATTCCAGCCCCGGTTCGAACACGAGGATCGCGCCCAGCCAGGTGCCGAGGCCGGGCCGGTACATGCCCGACCGCAGCACGCCGAGCAGCCGCACGGCTTCCGGGTGCGGCGACACCGGCCGGGGCACCCCGTCCGGCCCGGTCACCAGCAGGTCGGTCTCGACGTGCCGGCCCGCGGCGCGGTACTCGATCCGCACCTGCCGCCACCCGGGCGGCAGGGGGGCCGTCAGCACCGCGCCGATCTGCCGGACCAGCTCGTGCTGCTGGTCCGGTCCCGGCGGCTGGGTCATCTACCGGATCCTTTCGGGCGTCGGGTGGCTCACGTCGAGTGCTCGCCGACCCACGAGCCGGTGAGGAGGTTCGCGGGCAGGTACTCCGACTCGACCTCGATGGTGACGCCCACGTCGCGGGCCAGGCAGGCGATGGCCAGCGGCCCGAGCGCGACGTACCCCTGCGGGCTGTTCCGCTCTTCCTCCGTGGACCAGTAGCGCCGGTGCAGCTCCAGGGCGTTGTAGAGGGAGTCGTTGAACTTGGCGTCGTCCCGCTGGGTGAGGTGGTAGAACATCTCGATCGGCGGGTAGTAGCGCTGGAGGACGGCGTCGGGGTCGAGCTGCCGGAGCCCGGCCGGGTCGGTGCCCGCCATCGCGGCCAGGATCCGGTCCACGAGGCCCTCGCCCCGCGTCCAGTACGTCTGCAGCGCGTCCACCCAGGAGTAGACGAACTCGTCGTACTCGATCGTGGACGCGCGCAGCAGGTCCTGCGGGATCGAGGAAAGCAGGTCGATGCGCGGCCGTTCCCGGCAGATCATGGCCAGCCACAGTGCGTCCAGCCACATCGTGGCGTTGCCGTACATGTTCGGCCCGACCGCCGGCCGGCGGAGGGTTTCCTCGCCGAACCGGAACTCGATTTCGCCCTCGGTCCGGCTCGTCGCGAGGAACAGGGCCGCGCCCGCCTGCATGGCGTGCACGGTGGCCTCCCACGTGTCGAGCCAGGCCGCCCGCGGGTCGCCGATCAGGCGGAGCCCCAGCTCTTCGAGCGAGCGGGTCATCGCCATGCGCAAGCCGCCCGAGTGCGGGCTCTGCTCGATCACCTTCGGGAGTTTCCCGAATCCCTGCTCGAGGACCTTGACGCGTTGTTCGGCGGCCGCCTCGTCGACCGGGTGCCTGCTGACGCTACGCACGATTGCGGTCTCTTCCCCTGTCGTCGTTCATCGGCTCGTGACGTTCATGTCGAAGTGCTTGAGGTTGTAGCCACCGTACACGGGCTTTTTCACCGGTTTCCCGTTCTCGATGACCGGCTGCCCATCGGTTCCGACCACCACTTCCTCACGCACCCTGGCCTTCGCCACCGAATAGTCGAGCTGGCCGAGCTCCTTCGCCATCTCCAGGTCGTCGGCGAGCGCTTGTTCCGCGGGCGTCCCGTTCTTCCGCATGTTTTCGATGACGCTGTCGACGTAAAGCGGGTGTCCCTGTTCGTAGTTGGTTTTCCCGTCGAGGCCCTTTCGGGTGCCGAGTTCGGCGTTCGGGCCTTTCGCCTCGACGATCACGTGCCGCGTCTCGCCGGTCGTCCGGTCGGTGACCTCGTAGATCTGGTCGAACCGGCCCGCGCCGGGCTTCTGCCCGCCGCCCGGACGCGTGTCGTCGCCGTGGATCGCCGGGTCGGGCAGTTCCTTGACGTCGTACCGGTCGGGCGGGTACCGGTCGGCCACCGCGTCGCTCGCGGCGTGCTCGCCGAGTTCTTCGCCGTAGTCGGTCCGGGCCTTGTGCGCCGCGGCGCGCTGTTCCTCCAGCTCGTCGGTCAGCGTTTCGGCGTCGCGGTGCGCCCGGTACTCCTTCTCGACGTCCCGCGCGTGCGCGTTCGCCTCGGCCCGGTCGTCTATGAGCTGCTGTGCCCGGTCCTTCTGCGCCTGCGTCGACTTGTGCTCGACCTCCGGGATGTCGTCCCGGTACTGCGCGGGGACGTAGTCGTCGGACTTCGTCTCGAACCGGTCGCCCGGGTCCTTGTCCGTGTCTTCCCGGATCTTTTCGACGCGTTCGCCGTTGTGGTCGTACTGCTCGGCGTTCTTGCGCTTGAACTCGCCGTTGGTGTCCGGCCCGTCGTAGTACTTGTTGCGGTAGTCGGTGTCGTTGATCTTCTCCTTCATCGACGCCGCCGGCTGCCGGGTCTCGATCTCGACCGGCTCGGCCGGAATCGGGCGGCGGCCGCGTTCCACGGCGTCGTCGGCGTCGATGTCGTGCTTGTGCGACTCGTGCGTGTCCGGGGTGAAGCCGTCCTCGCCGGCGGGGTGCACCGAGCCGTCCGGGTGGTGGGTGTTCCACTCGCCGTCCGGCGGGATCCGCGGCCGCATCCGGCCGTCCGGGCCGATTTCGTAGTCGGAGGAGAAGACGCGGCCGTGCGAGTCGGTCCACGCGGGCTTGGTCGGCGCCATGACCTCGGTGTCCAGCTCACGCGACAGCCGGTGCGCGAAGTCGTTGGAACTGGCGTCGCACCCGATCAGGCGGATCGGGCGGCCGTCGTAGTCGGCGTTGCGGCGCAGGATGTCGGCGAACTCTTCCGGCGTGTAGAGCCGGTTGCCGATCCGCGCGTGCCCGTCCGGGGTGACGTGCACGTCGACGGTGTAGCGCCCGTCCGCGTCCGGCCGCACCCGGTGCGGCAGATCGCCCATCTCGGGGTCCCCGGCGTGGTAGGAGCTGCCCGACGGGGTGCTTTCGGCGTGCCGCGCGTTGACCTCGTCCGGGGTGAGCGGCGCGGAGTCACCGTGGTGCGGCGGGGTGCCGTCCGGGTCGTGGGGGCCGTTTTCGTGCGGGCCGTGCCCGGACGCGGGGTCGTGCGGGCCGCCGGGACCGTTGTGTCCTGGGCCGCCGGGACCGGTGTGGCCCGGGCCGTTGTGTCCGGGGCCGCCGGGCCGGGTGCCCGGGCCCGGGGTGCGGGTGTCCGGGCCGTGCGTGCCGGGGCCGAAGCCGCGGGCAGCGGGCGCGGGGGCGTCGGGCGTGCGGGGGCGGCCTTGGGGCAGGTCACCGCCGGTGCGAGGCCGTCCGGGCGCGTCGACGTGCGGTGTGTGGGCCCCGGGACTGCCCGGGGTGCCGGTCCAGCCGCCGCCACCGCCGGTGCGGGGCGAACCGCCGCCGGGTGCGCCACCGGGTGGCATGCCGCCGCCCATCATGGGCTGGCCACCCTGCGGCGGGATGCCGGAGGCGGCGCCGTCGCCACCCCGCGGCGACGGGAACTGGGTGCCGGGATCCCCGGTCCGCGGAGTGGTGGGCGCGGTGCCGCTGGCGGAGGTGGTCCCGTCCGCCCGCGGCGGCGCGGCACTGCTGGGGGTGTCGGCGCCGGCGTGCGAGCCGGGCGCATCGGCCCGCGACGCGGGCGCCGACCCGGAGTGCGCGGGGTTGCCGCCGTCGGCATGGCTTGGTGAGCCGGAGTGAGCCGGGCTGCTGTCGCCGCCGCGGGCCGGAGACGGGCTTGAGTCGCCTGCGTGGGACGGAGTGTTGTCGCCGCCGCGGGTGGGCGACGGGCC